>SAQL01000030.1 GCA_004020645.1 Mesorhizobium sp.
CGGTGATGATGCAAAGGACTGAGCGGCGTCGACCGCCTCCTGACATCCGCGATCACGGAATTACTCGAATCGCCAAGTTCGGTACCATCCAAGGGCGGCGGACCCCAATCCGCTAGGCTGGCGCCCGTCAGGCAATCTACCCCAACGCCCCCCAAGCAGGCGCCGGCCACTCCCGCAAGCGACTGTCAGCCGCTCATCTAATCATCCCCGAAACCGTTCAGTGTGCCAGTGGATCTTGCCGTCCGGACCTTTCATCGGCTTGTGGATCATCAATCCTTGGGAAAGTGCTCGGGATGAACCTCGAGCAATGTGATCTTCACCGTTGGCTTGCAGCGGCTGCAGTCGAATTTGAGCTTCAAAGGATCGACCCCGCCGCCATAGACCATCATCAGGTCGGCCGAACGGCAGTAGCGGACATTGCCGCAACTGCATTCTGCCTTGACGAGCATGTTGTGCCGGGTCGCCTTGCCCAACGTGTCGATCGGATCGTGTGCCATGAGAACGAATAAGGAACATCCTCCTTGATCGTCAAGACCGGCTGTGGAATCTTTCCACCAATCTGAAGTGAGAACACTCCGATGAGCGACGAACTGATCCGCCTTCCCGGAGCAATGGAGCCCGTCACGCGCCCCGGCATTCAGCACCATAGGTGCGAGCACCCCGGCTGCGGCAACAATGCAGCTTTGCCAGGCCGAGGCAGCCATCCCACTGGTTCTGTATCGAGCACCGCGTCGAAGGTGAGCGATATCTATGAGGAAGCCTGATGATCAGACTGCCAAGGCAACAGGACGAGCATCCCGACCGTGAGATTGATTGCCAGGAGGCCATGGAGCCAGGCTTTCAGGCGATAGACAAGGCTCGTGCCTTCCTACTCGTGAACCTCACCGCGGCTTCAAATTTGGCGATGGCCGGTTGAGCCCATGACTGGTACTGTGCTTTTCAGGGAAAAGAACGGGCCCCGAGATGACATCGGATTCAGAGAATGCGGTTGAGCAGTTGCTCGATACACCCGATCTTGCCACCGCGCTGGAAAGCGATCAGTTCAAAAAATTCCTCGACCAGGTGCCAATCGCGATTGCTGTTTCGGACTTGAGCGCGAAAGAGCGCGTGGTCTATGCCAATCCGGAATTCGAAAAACTGTCCGGTCTAATGGCGGCCGCGCTTACCCGGCAGAATTGGGCAGCACTCCCTGGTATCGGCCTCCATCAGCACCAGGACCGGCCACTTGGCGAAGCCGTGGTTGAGGAGACCGATTTCGTCGGCACCTTCCGGCTGGAGCGCGAAGCGGACAGGGCCGTGATAACTGACGTTTATTCAAACATCATCGTGGACGACAATGGCATGCGGCGCTTCCGGTTGGTGGCTCTGGTCGACGTGTCAGCCCATGGTGAAAATCACGACGGGCGCTCGGTGGAAGAGCTCGTTCGCGAGAAGGACACGCTGCTGCGCGAACTCCAGCATCGGGTGAAGAACAACCTCCAGATGATCACGGCGTTGATCCGTCTCGAAACCCGCAACGCCACGGAGCCCGATCAGAAGCGGTTTGAGAGGCTCGCCGGGCGTGTCGACGCTCTGGCGATCCTCTACCAGACATTATCGGCCGACGAACAGAAGGATGAAGTCGACCTTGGCGTCTATCTCAGCCAGATCGCGTCCGCAGTGATGACTTCGCAGGCCGTAGAGGGTATTCGCCTCGACATGAAAGTGGACACATATCCGGTGTCGATCAACGTTGCCATGCCTGCGGGACTGGTCGTGAACGAACTGCTGACCAACGCTTTGAAGCATGCGTTCCGAGGGCGTGAGGGAGGTACGATAACGCTGCACAGCGTCGTAGATGGCGAGGGCTGCCGGGTCGTCGTTGCCGACGATGGCATCGGCCTGCCGGAGGGCGAGTCATGGCCCAAGCCCGGCAAGCTTGGCGCGCTGATCGCCCGCTCGTTAGCCGAGAATGCCAAGGCGCAGTTCGACGTCAAGTCGAGTGCTGGCGAAGGGACTGCGGTCACTATCATCTTTAAGCGATCCGAGGCAGAAAGCTGACAACTCCGCTCTGAAATCCATCTGAAGTGCTGCTGCTCGACAGATGTTACGCTGCAAGGCTAGTTCGGCTCGACCTATAAGATGGAACGTCGGCATCGAGGCGCTTAGCCGCAGCGCGCGTGAAGCTTCCTGCCTCTGCGACGGCAATGAAGGCTGCGACATCGCTGAAATCGCGGTTTCTCATTTATCAATTCATTCTAACTTCATGCGGATTATAGCGGCCAATTAACGCCTGTCTCCTCCGTTATTTCTACGATCACGACGACTAAAGGCCCGCCAGAAAGATCAGTGACATGAACACATGGTCGCTTGAGACGTCGGCTTTCAGAAAAAGCAAGGTTCATCTCAACGTCCGAGATGCGGCGCACTGCTGCCATTCGCAACGCGGACAATGAAGGTCACCGTTGGGTCAGATCGCGTCATGCAACGCAGTCAGTCGTTGAGAGCAATTTGGGTTGGGGGCGAGAGCGGCCGGCCTTCTCGCACTCGCGCGTTCTGGGGTCAAAACTCCACCAGCTGGCCGCCGCCAACGGCCGAAATGGATGGGAAGTTGCCATTCGGCTCAACAGCCAGAACGAGCACGTAGCGCCAAAACCGGAAGATGGAACTGCTCCACAACAAGGTCCGATTTGCTTGGTGAGCAGACCTCTGGTCCGCTAGAGTCCCAAGTCTCCACCGGGCTGCAGACCGAAACAAGGAAAACGCTGATCTCATGGTAAGCTGATGCATCTGGAGCGCCTATGATGAAGCCGACCGGATCCACCGAGGCCGCGAGGATCGAGGACCTTGACGACGCGGGGCTGGTTGAACACGCGCGACTGCGTGACCCCGCCGCATTCTGGTTAATCATCAAGCGTCACAATCAGCGGCTTCACCGGGTCGCCCGCGCCGTCCTGAATGACGACACCGAGGCCGAGGACGTACTTCAGGAGACCTATATCCACGCCTTCACCCATCTGGCCGAATTCCGGGCGGAGGCGCAGCTGTCGACCTGGCTCACCCGGATCGCGCTGAACGAGGCGCTGGGACGCCGCCGGAAAAGGCGGCCCACCGTCGACGTGAAAGCCGTCGAAGGCATGGTCGCTCCATTCAGCGCCCACAAGCCTGATCCCGAAGAGGCGGCCGCTCTCGCTGAAATCCGCGACCTCCTGGAGCGAGCCGTCGGTGGCTTGCCAGAGCCCTTTCGCATCGTCTTTGTCATGCGAGACGTCGAGGAAATGAGCATTGAGGAAACGGCTTTTCTCTTGGCATTGCGACCTCAGACGGTGAGCACCCGTCTTTATCGCGCACGCCGACTGCTCCGCGAGGCGCTGCGGGACAAGCTCGCCACCGTGTTCACGGATACGTTTCTCTTCGCTGGCGCCCGTTGTGACCGCCTCGCGCAATCAGTCCTGGACCGGCTCGCAATCCGCCTGGTTCGAAAGGATACTCATCCGTTGAACACGGCGACTGAGCGCACCTAGACGCCGTCCACGCCAAGATTGCGCCGGCTCCTTTCGCGGGGCTGTTGTCGCGGGACGCGGGAATATTTTGGCGGCCCGGACCATCTAATCATCAGGCAAATGCACTCGGCGCCGCGGTGCTGACAGCGGCGTTGAATCAACAAACATAGGAGACCGCCATGCAGGGCGCACTTCACCTATCCCGGCGTCAGTCGCTTCAGGGACTTGTCGTACTCGGTGCCGGAGCGGCACTCAGCGGAATCGCGCGGCCTTCTCCGGTATTGGCACAGGACATATCGGACGAAGACATTTTCCGCTTTGCGCTCAACCTCGAATATATGGAGGCTGAATACTACCTCCGCGGCACCACCGGAAAAGGCATCGACGCAGCCGATGCCGGTTCGAAACCCGGCGACGTCGTTGGTGGGAAGCAAGTCTCGTTCGAGACGCCGGCCATCGGCGAATTCATGCAGGAAGTCGCCGAAAATGAACTCGCGCACGTCCGCTTCTACCGCAAGACGCTTGGAACGGACGCTGTTGACCGGCCGGCGATCGATTTCGATGGGGGGTTCAAGGCGGTTGCGGAGGCAGCTGGTTTCGGTGCCGACTTCGACCCCTTCGGCAACGAAACGAACTTCGTTCTCGGCGGGATGTTGTTCGAGGATGTCGGCGTCACCGCCTATGCCGGTGCGGCGACGGTTCTGAAAAACAAAGACTTCCTCGCCGCCGCCGCAGGCATCCTGGCGGTCGAGGCCTACCACATGGGCATGGCGCGATCTACGCTGTACCGGAAGGGAGAGGAAGCCTGGAAGGCCGCCAACGCCGTCTCCGATGCCCGAGACAAAATCGACGGATCTGACGATAAGGACCAGGGGATCCAGGTGGACGGAAAAGCCAACATCGTTCCGTCGACGCCCGATGCGATCGCCTTCACCAGAACGCCGCAGGAGGTGCTCCGGATCGTCTACCTCACCGACAAGGATGGAGTGAGCAAGGGCGGCTTCTATCCGGAAGGGATGAACGGCACGCTCAAGAGCACCTGAGCCAGTTGCGATGAGTGACGATGCGCCGCCGGAAACCGAGCGGCCTCGTAGTGACTGCTCTTGGAGAAAGACCATGAGTAAAGATGATGATGTGAATCACGGATCGGCAGCTTCAAGCCGAGTGCTGTCTCGCCGCAATTTCCTGAAAGTCTCTGTGACCGGTGCGGCGATTGCCAGCGCCGGCGGCCTTTCAGCCTGTATGACTGGACCGATGGCAGCCGGAAAGACAACCAAGGCGCTGGCGCGGTATCAGAACACCCCAAATCGTGGCCGGCGCTGCGGTGGGTGTACTCACTTCCGAGAGCCAAACGGGTGCGAGATCGTTGCCGGTGCAATCAGCCCAAATGGCTGGTGCCGTTTCCACGAGCCGCTGCCGGCTTGATGCACCAAGTTGCGGTCTCCCGCCTTATGTCTCGGGCGGGAGCAAGCGACGGCAGCTTCCACAGACCGAAGCTGCCAGTCGACTCCCGGCCCCGCTCCAGTCATCAACGCGCCGCACAGCGGTCGTGCTGTTCCTTCGAAGCAGTGGCTGCAGGAGGTTCAATACCGGACCTCGCCCGGTCAGGTGCTCATACGAGGCCGGCTTTGCGAAGGCCATCCACGATCAGCTCGAAATCGTTGGGATCCTTGTAGGGCAACACTTTGCGGCGATGTTCCAGAGAATATTGGGGGTTGACGCGAAACACTTCCTGCCACTCGCGACGGGCTTCTTCGAACCGACCCAGATGGCCGTAGCTCGCCGCCAGGAGCACGCGTGAGACGTCGGTGGAAGGGTTACGAACAAGTCGCCGCCTCAGGATCCCAATTGCCTCTTCGTACCTGCGCAACTGGAACATCGCTTGCGCCTGGAAGTGAAGGTACACGTCCGGATAATACGGGTTCAAGGCCATTGCCCTGTCGAAACACCGGAGTGCGTCCTCAGGCTTGCCGGAATAATGCAATGCGTAACCGAGATTTTCGTGCCCCTCGGCAAGATTTGGCGCAAGAGCGATCAAGCGTTCAGCCGAGCGGATGGCCGCCTCATGCCGTCGCGAATACAATTCGACGATGCCCAGCGCCCAATGCGCGTAAGGATATCGATCGTCGAGCGCCACTGCCCGTGCCGCGAACATTTCCGCTTGTGCCATTGCGTTCGACCACGCCGAGCTCCACTGGTTTGCATAGTCCAGTATGTTTGCGAACGCGAGGAACGCGTAGGCGGGAGCGAATTTCGGGTCGAATTCGACGGCGCGCTGCAACAGCTCCCGGCCCTTGATGTTTTCCGCTTTCGTGAACCGCCATAGCTGCTCTCGGCCATGAAGAAAGCAGTCATACGCGTCTAGGTTGCCGGTTTGCTCGGTCGCGAGCCGCTGCTGGTCGCCCTTTGTCAGGTTGAGCGCCAGCGCGTCGACAATTTGCTGCGTAACGTCGTCCTGTACGGCAAAGATATCGGTCAGGTTGCGATCGAAGCGCTCCGCCCACAGATGTCCGCCTGTGGTCGCGTCAATAAGCTGCGCGGTGATACGCACCCTGTTGCCGGATTTGCGGACGCTTCCCTCCAGCACGTAATGCACGCCGAGGTTCCTGCCCACCTCCTGAACGTTCACGTTCCTGCCCTTGAAAGTGAAGGACGAATTGCGAGCGATCACAAACAGCTGCGACAGCTTTGAGAGAGCTGTGATGATGTCTTCGGAGATTCCGTCGGCGAAATATTCCTGCTCGGTATCACCGCTCATGTTGGCGAAGGGCAGCACGGCGATCGATAACTGAGACGGTGCCGCTGTCGAAAGCAGAGCTTCCGAAAGTTCGGGGGTCACAGGCGCCTTTGCGTGAGCCGCGGTGCCGACTCGGAGTGAATAAACCCGGATCGGCTCGGCAATATTCTTGAGCTGGGTGTCGCCGAGATCACTGACCGAAACGTCTAGTCTCGTCTTGACTTGCCGATAGGCGTCTTCGGACAGGCAGATGGTGCCCGGGGCAGCGACGCCCTCCAGACGCGAGGCGATGTTGACGCCATCGCCCATCAGGTCGCCGTCGCTTTCTTCGACCACGTCGCCCAAATGTATCCCAATCCGAAACTCGATGCGGCGGTCCTCGGGCACGCCGGCGTTGCGCTCGATCATGCCATTCTGCACTTCTATGGCGCAGCGCACGGCATCTACCACACTGCGGAATTCGACCAACGCACCATCGCCTGTGCGCTTGACCATACGACCGTTGTACACGGCGATGGTCGGGTCAATCAGGTCGCTACGAAGTGCCCGCAACCGGGCCAAAGTACGATCTTCATCCGCGCTCGCCAGCCGGCTGTACCCGACCACATCAGCGGCAAGGATCGCGGCTAGCTTGCGGCTCTCGCTCACGGGACAATCTCCTCGTATCCACACTAACACGAAGAGGCAGGGAAACATGAAAGTTCGCTGTCCCCATCAGAGCGGCATCCTGCACTCGCTAGAATTCTACACCGAAGTAAGGGTTCATCCGGCGCGGCTGCCTGGCAAGTGGCCGCACGCCCCCTCAATGCCTCTTGAAATACTGCACCTCGCGTTCGTGCTTCTCGGCGGCCTCGCGGGTGTCAAACGTCCCGAGATTGCGGCGCTTGCCGGTCTTTTCGTCCTTCTTGCGCGAATAGAGGCGGTATTTTCCGTCTTTGAGTTTTCTGATCATTTTTCACTCCCCGAGCCGCTGCTTCCCCTTGAGATTGCGCGCGGCTTGCTCGATCGCCGCGCGGTCGTTGCCCAGCCTGTCGATCAGCTCCTGCGCCTGTTCGCCCGATATGCCGGTGCGCACCGCCAGGGCCTCCACCGTCAGGACGTCGGAGCTCGCGACCTCGCGGGTTTCCGGCAGGGCATCGCCTGCGGTCAGCGGCAGGGCTGCCTCCCTGTCGATCTCGGCCTCGGCCCGGTGCCAGTGCCGCTCGGGATCGCCATGGATCCGGCCTTCACGTTCCCAGATCTGGTATGCGCGCTCACGAATCTTGTCTTCCCGGTCGTCGCCCATGTTGATTCCTCCTTTGGGTATCGGATGAACGCCGCGCCAACCCGAACGATCCAAGAAAGCTGCGTGATCGTTGGTCGCACAGGGCGCCATGCATTGCGACCGCCAGCCCGCCCCCGCCCGCCTACTCGCACTGCCGGCGCGGGCCGCCGGAATAGGGCTGATAGGTATTGTCTTCCGGCCGATAGGAGCGGTAGCGGCTGAAGCAATAGTCCACGTGGTCGGGCGGAAGCTGGGCGGCGTCCCCATACGATGCGCCCTCATCCGACGGAACGTCGCCATCCATTGGCCACATGTCGATCGCCTCGACATAGCTGGCGCCATCGTCGGGAGGTTGTACGGCGGGCTCGACCGGGCCGGCATCGAGATAGGGCGAGATGCAGGGACGCTGCTCTCCGCTGTAGGATGTGTAGTGGTCGTCGCTTGGGCTGTAGGAGCGGTAGCGGCTTGCGCACCATCGCACATGGGCGGCGGGCATCGCCTGCTGCTCGTCCGTTGCCGGCTTGATAGAGCCGGTTACGGTGGGTTCGGGCGGTGGAGCTGTGGTATCGGCAGGTTTCGAGGTGCGATCATCCGCGACGGTGCGATCAACCGGGACCTCGCGTGGGACCTCGCGGGCGGGAAGGCGCTCAAGACGCTGCGAAGCGGGGTTCACCTTCCGCGGCTCTCTTGGCCACAGTTCGGCGACGCTGGAAGTCGGGGCCGCCTGCCGCACCGGCTCGGCGGAAAGAATCCAGACGGCAAACGCCAATCCGCTGGCGAAAACCGCCAGCGTCAGAACGAAGCCGCCAAGTACCGCCGATAAAGCTTTCACCCTGCGCTCCTTTGCCCCTTACCTTTAAAATGCGAGGCATTGGATCCGGTTCCAACCAGGCGCGGCAGCAGGAGCTTCCGGCGCTCGAGGAAGGCCCCTCTCCGACCGCTTCGCCGAGCCACCTCTCCGCCGCTTCACGGCAGGGCTATCGCAAATGGCCCCCTCACCCGGATTGCCAACCGAATTGCGAAGGGCAATTCGGGACAATCCGACCTCTCCCCAAGGGGAGAGGAGCCAGTGCTGACGTTTCTCTCTTCTCCCCACCGGGGAGAAGGTGGCCGCCCACGGTGTCTTGCCTCCGGCAAGCCCGAGGACAGGCTCCGCGGCCGGATGAGGGGGCAGTTCCTATGCGCGATGCCCTGCCCGCTTCGCGGGGGCGAGGAACCAAGCCTTCAAGGGTCGCCGACAAGCTCCGTATAGGTCCTCAGCTCGCCATCCTGCCCGCGAATCCGCCAGGTCTCTCCGTCCTGCGCCTCGACATAGCACGGGCCGAGCGGCACTTTGCCGCCGCCGTCCGGCAGGTCCAGCACATAGACCGGATTGCAGATGCCCGACAGGCGCGCCCGCAAGGCGCTGGCCAGCGCCTGTCCCTCGGCAATCGTGGTGCGCCGGTGCGCCATGCCGCGGGCGAGGTCGCCGTGGTGCAGGTAATAGGGTTTGACGCCGAGGCGGTACATCAGCTCGCGGCACAGCTCCTCCAGCACCTCGACCGTGTCGTTGACGCCCTTCAGCAGAACGCTCTGGTTGAGCAGCACGAAGCCGCCTTGCCGCAACGTGCGGCAGGCTTCTTCGGTGGCCGGCGTGATCTCCCGCGCATGGTTGAAATGAGTGACGACCGTGACCATCAGCCGGCCCTGCAGGGAGCGAACCAGCCCTGATGTGACGCGCGACGGCAGCGCGACGGGCACGCGCGTGTGGATGCGTAGGAGCCGCACATGCGGAACCGCCTCGAGGCGGGCGCGGATTTCCGCCAGCGCCTTGTCCGGCAGCGACAGCGGGTCGCCGCCGGTCAGGATCACCTCGCGGATTTCGGGGTGGGCCGCGATATAGGCGAAGGCCGGCTCCAGCGCCTCACGCGAAAAACCGCGGCCGATTGAGGTGAGGGATTCCTTGCGGAAGCAGAACCGGCAATAGACCGCGCATTGATAGGTCGGGAACAACAGCACCCGGTCGGCATGGCGATGCGTCAATCGCGGCACCGGGCTGAAGGCATGGTCGGCGATCGGGTCGTCGAGCTCGCCTTCCTGCTCAGCCAGTTCTTCGGGCGAAGGGATGACCTGAAGCCGGATCGGATCGGCGGGGTCGCTCCAGTCGATCAGGTCGAGATAGGCTTTTGGGATGCGAACCTTGTGGCGCGTGGCCGCGGCTTGAGCCGCCGCGCGCTCGGCTGGCGACAGCGGCAGCGAATCCAGATCGCGCACCTGCCGCACGCCCGCGCGAACATCGTCCTGCCAGGTGGTGTCGTCGTCGGCAGACACGCCGGCTGCATCCATGCTGGCGTCGTCGAGGTGTGAGGTCATCGAAGGCTCCTTGAGTTCGGGGCTGGATACAGCATTGAAGCCAGGGCTTGAAGGCATTAAGCGTTGCCGGGATGACAGGGACGAAAAGGCCGCGCTCAGCAGCGAAGCTGCCAATCTCCCCCCTTGTGGGGGAGATGCCCGGCAGGGCAGAGGGGGGCGCGAAGGATCGCCAACCTTGTTCGTTCGTTCTGAACGCGCAAAGGACGTTCTAAGCTAATGCCGTGAGAGCGGATTGGGATCGGTGAGAGAAGTCGGCGGGACAGCGCCCCCCTCTGCCCTGCCGGACGTTCGTCGTTCGGAAAGCCAAGCAATTGGCTTTCCGTCCGCTGCGCGGACCACTCCTCAACCCCACAAGGGGGGGAGATTGGCAGGATCAGCGCCCGCCTGATTTCTCAGCGCGCCCATCCGGCTTCATGATGATCTCGCGATGCGGATAGGGGATGTCTATGCCGTTTTCCCTAAAAGTGTCCCACAGCGCCAGCAGGACCCTGCCGCGCACGTTGGTCAGGCCTTGCTGAGGGTCGTGGATCCAGAAGCGCAGGACGAAATTGAGCGAGGACTCGCCGAAGTCCGTGAGCCAGCAGACCGGCCGCCGGTCTGCTTCGACCCGGCCTACGCTCATGGCGGCCGCTATCGCCAGTTCACTGACCTTATGCGGGTCGGCGTCGTAAGAGACCCCGAAATTCACGTCGAGCCGCACAAGGTTATCGCTGAACGACCAGTTGATGACCCTTTGGGTGATGAAGTCTTCGTTCGGGATCAGGTATTCGCGGCCGTCGCGCGTCACCACCGAGACAAACCGCGCCCGCAATTCGCGTACCCAGCCAAAAGTGCTTTCGAGCGAAATGGTGTCGCCCGGCTTGATCGACTTGTCGAGCAGGATGATCATGCCGGAGACGAAATTTGAAACGACCTTCTGCAGACCGAAAGCCAGGCCGACGCCGACGGCACCGGAAAATATCGTCAGAGCGGTCAGGTCGAGACCGACGGAAGACAGGGCGATGGCACCCGCCACCAGCACAAGGCCGACCTTTGCGACCTTGCCGACGAGGACGCGGATCGAGGGTGTCAGCTCTTCGGAGATCCGGACGCGCTCATCGATATACTTGCCGACGACCACCGCAAGCCAAACCGTGGCGATCAGCAGCAGCGCCGCTTTCAGCACCATGAGAGCCGACAGGCGGACCGCGCCCAAAGGTATTGCGAGGCCGTCCAGGAACGCCGCGGCGTCGTCATCGATGCCCAGGATGACGAGGGCCGCATAGATCCAGGTCAGCCAGGCGAGAGCCCGCGCGACAAAGCGATTGCGGATGATGCGCGACAGCACCGACGCGAACAGCCACGCGAGGGATAGCGAGAGCGCGATATAGATGAAATGGGTCCGGCTTGGCCAGGTGACGGCGCGCATGAGAATGAGCGCGGCAAGCAGGAAGACCGTGAACAGGATCCAGTCGGTGCGCCGCAACAGGGCAACGACGACCCTCAACAGTCCGGGATGCCCCTTGATCTGGCGTGCCCGGTTCTCCACGAGCGGTTCGATGCGCTGCGCCGCGAGCTTGGCGACCAGGAAGAGCACGACGATGATGGCAGCCTGATAGAAGAACCACGGCGTGACGGCGTAGTCGAACCATCGGCTGGCCCAGGCCAGCGATTCATCGATGGCGTTGCGAAAATCCATTCCCACACGACCGCTATGGACTGGCGAACAGCAACATCCACAATGTCGCCGGCCTGGTGAAGGGTCAAGCCGGCGATCGGACGCCTTCAGCGCCCCCGCTCTGCGCCTCAGCCCCGCAGTCCCGGCGCCTCTGGCCGATGCGCTCGACATGTCAGCCGCCGCCACGGATGCCCTCTGGCGCCAGTTCCAGCACCCGGTTCAAGCGCGCGGCCAGGAAAGCGGCCGGCCGGAAACATCCATTGATTAGAAACAACCGCTGGAAAGCGCTAACGCATAACATTAGCTTGCGCTTAAATTAGCTTGGGGGTATGTATCTAAACGGCCGGTGATCTACCCCCCAACCGGTTAGGCTCGGCGCCAGTCCCCCCCTCAGGTCAACGACGCCGAGCCGCTCCGGGGGTTCCGCTCGGTCCGGGACGTGCTTTAAGTGTCCCCCACTGTTCCCTTTCGCGGCAATTGAGAAGGTCGACCAGATCGTCGGCCTTTCGATATCGACCAAGGAACGCCTTCCGGAGGTGAACACATCGACGATGTCCGCGTCCCCTCATGTCCGGCCTTCCCGTCGCCAGCCATGGTCGCTAATCTCGGCTCACGGAAGGGCTGGAGAAGAGGAATGGCGAACGACTTGTCGCCAAGGCTCTTGGCGATCGTCGATGCGTTGCCTTTGCGGCAGGGCATGCGGGTGCTGGAGATCGGCTGCGGCCCCGGTGCTGCGGCGCGCGAGATCGCGCGCCGGATTGGCGACGGCCACGTGCTGGCGATCGACCGCTCGGCCAAGGCCATCGCGCAGGCCAGGGCCGCCTCGCGCGCCGAGATTGCAGCGGGCCGGCTGAGCCTGCGTCAGGTCGCCATCGAGGATTTCCAACTGGAGGCGGACGAGAAGCATTTCGACATTGCCGTTGCGGTGCGCGTCGGCGCGTTGGACGGGCGTCATCCCGAGGCAGGAAAAATCGCCCTGCAACGGCTCAAGGCCGCGTTGACGGCGCAAGGCGGGCTGTTCATCGACGGCGGCGATCCGCTGCGCGAAATTGTGATACACGGCTGAGCAGCCCGTGCTTCCTTTCCGAAATCGAGCGTTTGGGTCACGGTGAGCGGCAACGCCGCTCTGCGCCTCAGTTCCGCAACCCAGGCGCTTCCTGCCCGGTGCGCTCGACATATTCGGTATAGCCGCCGCCATAGGTGTGGATGCCCTCGGGCGTCAGTTCCAGCACCCGGTTCGACAGCGCTGCGAGAAAATGCCGGTCGTGCGAGACGAACAGCATGGTGCCCTCATATTGCGAGAGCGCTGTGATCAGCATTTCCTTGGTGGCGATGTCGAGGTGGTTGGTCGGCTCGTCCAGCACCAGAAGGTTGGGCGGGTCGAACAGCATCAGCGCCATCACCAGCCGCGCCTTCTCGCCGCCCGACAGCACCCGGCATTTCTTCTCGATCTCGTCGCCGGAAAAACCGAAGCAGCCGGCAAGCGCCCTGAGCGGCGCCTGGCCTGCCTGCGGGAACGCATCCTCCAGCGTCTGGAACACGCTGCGCTCGCCCTCCAGCACTTCCATGGCGTGCTGGGCGAAATAGCCCATCCTGACGCTCGGCCCGCGCGCCACCGTGCCATTGTCCGGCTCGGAAGCGCCGGCCACCAGCTTCAACAGCGTCGACTTGCCGGCGCCGTTGATGCCCATCACGCACCAGCGCTCGCGGCGGCGCACCTGGAAATCCAGCCCCTCGTAGATCGAGCGGCTGCCATAGCCCTTGTGGACATTCTTCAGCGTCACCACGTCCTCGCCGCAGCGCGGCGCCGGCTGGAAGTCGAACGACACTTTCTGGCGGCGCTTGGGCGGCTCGACGCGGTCGATCTTCTCCAGCTTCTTCACCCGGCTCTGCACCTGGGCGGCATGCGAGGCGCGCGCCTTGAAGCGCTCGATGAAGGCGATCTCCTTGGCCAGCATCGCCTGCTGGCGCTCGAACTGCGCCTGCTGCTGCCTGTCGGCGATCGCCCGCTGCTGCTGGTAGAATTCATAGTTGCCGGAGTAAGCGGTCAGCGAGCCGCCATCGATCTCGACCACCTTGTTGACGATGCGGTTCATGAACTCGCGGTCGTGCGAGGTCATCAGCAGCGCGCCGTCATAGTTCTTCAGGAACTGCTCCAGCCAGATCAGGCTTTCCAGGTCGAGATGGTTGCTCGGCTCGTCGAGCAGCATGGCGTCGGGCCGCATCAGCAGGATTCTCGCCAGCGCCACGCGCATCTTCCAGCCGCCGGAAAGTTTTGCGACGTCGCCCGTCCATCATCTCCTGGCTGAAGCCGAGGCCGTCCAGCACCTCGCGGGCGCGGCCATCCAGTGCATAGCCGTCGAGCTCCTCGAACCGCGCCTGCAGGTCGCCGTAGCGGGCGATGATTTCGTCCATTTCATCGGCGCGTTCAGGATCGCCCATGGCGGCTTCGAGTTCGCCCATCTCGGCCGCCACTTCGCTCACCGGCCCGGCGCCGTCCATCACTTCGACAACCGCGCTGCGGCCCGCCATGTCGCCGACATCCTGGCTGAAATAGCCGATGGTGACGCCGCGATCGACGGATACCTGGCCCTCGTCGGGCTGCTCCTCGCCGTTGATCATGCGAAACAGCGTCGTCTTGCCGGCGCCGTTGGGGCCGACCAGCCCGACCTTCTCGCCCTTCTGCAGGGCGGCGGAGGCCTCGATGAAGACGATCTGCCGCCCGTTCTGCTTGCTGATGCTTTCCAGTCGAATCATGCTTTTCACGCGTGCCCAAGGGATTTTCCCCGCGCCAATACGCGATAGGCCGCGCCTGCGGAAGCCCGCAAAGCAAGAGGTTGCGTGCCAAATTGTCCGAACCGACTGATATATATTGGTTGGCTATCCAGCTGAATGTCCACGCACACTCCGGAACCATCCGGTCTCGAACCGACAATTCTTCGGTTCGGGTCATGCGCTGGAGTCAGATACCAGTTCCATGGCCGAGCCACTCTCGGAGTGGTCATCTTCTGCGGCTTCCGCTCCGGGCCTATTGGCCGCCCAGAGGAGGTACGCGAAATAACCAATTTGCAAAACGATCAAGGCGATGACCGTTCCGCCGGTCGCCTTCCAGATTGAACCCGTTGCCCAATAAGTCGAGATCGCCACGATGAACGACATGGTGAGCATGCCCACCAGGAACTGCAGAACATTCATGAACTTTCAAAGCCGTCCGGCAACTTACAACAGCCGAGACGCCTTCCCCCAAAACACTCGTTACCCAATACCCGCAACCAGCATCCCATCATTTTAGGGGCGGCGCAAGTACCATGTCGAGCAGCGGCCGCCATGGCGCAACTTATGGTTTACGGGTTACCTGGCTCCGTGCCGGAAGGTCCGCTGGACGTTCAGATTCGAGGTTCGAACCGAATAGCGGAACCTCGGATAGTGCCAGCAGTTTAGAAAGACAGCCTCAAACACCGAAAGGAGAATGAGATGAAGACGCTTACCGCTATTTTGCTCGCCACCTCTATGATCGGCCTGAGCGCCGGCACGGCAAGCGCCACCTGCCATGAGACGACCGCATCGATCGAAGCTCAATCGGGCGTCGCAAAAGACGGAACGCGTGCGCCCCTCGAAACCGATGCGAATGCCGGCAACAGAGTAGAGGGCGGCCCGGCCAACAAGACCGGCAACACCATGCCGCTTGCCAACCAGGAAGCCGGTGGCGATAAAAACCTTGCCACCTCGCAGCAGGATGTCGAGGCGCAGCAGGAGGGTGAAAAGACAGCGGCGGCCAAGGCCGACCCCTGCAAGCCGGATTGACGCGGATTGAGGGGCTGCCGCAGACCGCAGCACAAGGCGAAGCGCGGTCATCCAATTCCACCGGTCACCACGTAGGCGCCGGCGGCGCGTCCGTCTTCAAGACGCACGACGGCGCTGATGATCGAGCCGTAGGAGCCGCGCCAGACGCTGTGGATTCTCTCGTGCTCTTTGGCCGGTACGACTGCACGCCCGGTGAAGCGCGCGCGGGTCCGCTGCATGCGAATGGGCTCGCCGTTGACATGGACTTTCACGCTGGTCTCGATTCCCGTTCCGACCACATCTAGCGTGACTGTTATCTCGTCCTGATCCGCACGGCGCGTCTCGGCGGCAAGGGTGAGCGGCGGCGCCTCGCCGGGCCGGCGGGCGGAGGGCCGGGCGGAAAAAACATCGTCGGGAAGTTCCGGAGTGCGCGGCGGCCGGTTGCGGCGCTGGCCAAAACGCTCGAAGTCGCCGGCCAGCCGAAGCAGCCTGGTGTCGTCATATGCCTTGCCGGCGAAGGTGAGGCCGACCGGCATGCCGATATCGGCCATCGTGCCCATCGGCACGGTGACGGTCGGAATACCGAGATGACGCCACACCAGATTGCCGTTGGCGACCCAGGTGCCGTTGCGCCACGCCAGCGCTGCGGAGGCCTCGTTGACATCCGCATCGGCCGCCCCGACATCGGCGACGGCAGGAAACACCACGGCGTCGAGCCCTTGCGCGTCGAGCCAATCCTCGAAGTCGATGCGCCGCGTCGCCTCCAGGCCTTTCAGACCGGCCTCCAATCCGGGGATATCAGCGAGTGGTGTCACGCCGCGTTTGGCCCGCTCGACATATTCCGCCAGATCAAAACTGTCGCCATAGCGATCCGGCAGCGTGCCCGGCGGCCGCGGAAAGATTTTTGCGCCGTCGACCGAGGACAGATCGGGGATCGCGGGGTCGGCATTGGCGCGCAGGAAATCGTCCCAGGCGAAGATGCACAGGTCCCATATCTCGCGTTCGGCGAATTCTTCCGGCACCAGCCGGCGATCGACCATATTTTTTGTGCCCGGCCGGTCGCGCTCGTAGTTGGAGACGACAGGGAAATCGACCTCGACCACATCAGCGCCGAGCCGCCGCAGATCCGCTGCCGCCTGCTCCCACAGCTCCAGCACCGAGGCGCGGGTCTGAATCGGCACATCAACCTCCATATCTCGGCCGATATACATGCGGGGCACGCCGAGCCGCACGCCTTGCAGCGCCCCCTCCAACTCGAGCCCGGTGTAGCGCGGCGGCCGCACGGCCGAGCTTTTTGGCAGTGCCACCCAGGGCTGTGCGCGCCAGAAATCGCCTCTTGTGTCCGGGTCGTCGGCGACGATCACGTCGAGCAGTTCGAGCATATCGCGCACGCTGCGCGTATGCGGCACCACCACGTCCATCGTCGGCACCAGCGGCCAGTTGCCGCGCACCGAAATGACGCCGCGCGACGGCGTGTAGGCGACCAGCGCGTTGTTCGACGCCGGCGCCCGGCCCGACGACCATGTCTCCTCGCCGAGCCCGAAGGCGGCGAAGCTGGCGGCGGTCGCGGTGCCCGAACCGTTAGATGAGCCCGAGGCGAAGGCCGCAGTCAGGTAATCGGCATTGTAGGGGCTTTCCGCCCTTCCGTAGACGCCGCGCTGCATGCCCCCATTGGCCATCGGCGGCATGTTGGTCAGCCCGATCAGCACCGCGCCGCCGGCCCGCAGCCGCCCGATGGTGAAGGCGTCCTCATTGGCGGTGAGATGCTCGAAGGCCGGCGAGCCGGCAGCGACCGTCAGGCCTTTCACCTTGTAGCTGTCCTTGGCGGTATAGGGGATGCCGTCCAGCGGCCCGAGCGTCGCACCGCTTCTGCGGCGCTGGTCGGACGCGGCGGCCTCCTCGAACATTTTGGGATTGAGCACGGGAACGGCATTGAGGGCGATGCCATGGCGATCGTAATGCGCAATCCTGCGCAGACAGGCCCCGACCAGCTCGACGCTGGTGACGGTACCGGCCTCCAGCGCCCGCCGCAGCTCTGCGATGGACGCCTCGACGATGTGGAGATTGGTCATTTTGTCCCAACGCTTGGTTCTCGAAGCGGTATTGGCCTCGAAAACCGATGCCGTAAAGGGGTTTTGCGCAGGCGGCCGTGGAGGGAGAATGAGTCAGAGCAAAGGCTGGCGCTCTACGGCGCCCCCCTCTGCCCTGGCCCTCTTTGCCAAAACTTGGCATCTCCCCCACAAGGGGGGAGATCGGCAGCGTCGGCGGCGGCGCCAACTGTTCAACGCTGGAGATTGGCGAAAGCCGAAGTGACAGCCGATCTCCCCCCTTGTGGGGGAGATGCCCGGCAGGGCAGAGGGGGGCGCTCAAGCTCCGACCAGGAAATTGCTCACTCCGGCGCGCCCGGGAAAGCGCCACCGCAACGACCGCCGCCAGCCACAGCTTCGCCACCCAACCCGACCTTGAGGGGTATGCGCAGTGAGGCATCGTCAATGCTCGGTCGCTATTGAGGTTGGCGCTCTATGGCGCCCCCCTCTGCCCTGCCGGGCATCTCCCCCACGAGGGGGGAGATTGGCAGCATCGGCGGCGGCGCCAACTGTTCATCGCTGGAGATTAGCGAAAGCCGAAGTGACAGCCGATCTCCCCCCTTGTGGGGGAGATGCCAAGTTTTAGCAAAGAGGGCAGGACAGAGGGGCGCTCAAGCTCCAACCAGGAAATTGCTCGCTCCGGCGCGCCCGGGTAGCCCTCACCGCAATTCCACCCACACCGGGGCGTGGTCGCTGGCGCCGGTCTCGCCGCGCACGTCGCGGTCGATGCCTGCCGCGGTCAGCCGGCGCGCCAGCTTCTTCGACAGCAATATATGATCGAGCCGCAGGCCGGCGTCGCGCTGCCAGCGGTTGCGGCGATAATCCCAGAATGTGTAGAGCGTCTCCTTCGGGTGCTTCTTGCGCAGTGCATCTAGCCAGCCCTGGTCGAGCAGCGCTGCGAAGGCGGCGCGGCTTTCCGGCTGCACCAGCGCATTGTCGTCATAGGAGCGGGTCGGGTAGATGTCGCGCGGCTCGGGCACGATGTTGTAGTCGCCGGCCAGCACCACCGGCAGCCCGGTGTCGAACAGTTCCGCCGCATGCGCGTTCAGGCGCTCGTGCCACGCCAGCTTGTACTGGAATTTCGGGCCGGGCTGCGGGTTGCCGTTCGGCGCATAGAGGCAGGCGACGACGATGCCGCTGACCGCCGCCTCGATGTAGCGGGCCTGGTTATCGCTGTCGTCGCCGGGCAGAGCTTCGCGGATCAGAACGGGTTCTGAACCCCGCCCAAGTATGGCGACGCCGTTCCAGGTCGGCTTTCCCACCCACACCGCGCCATAGCCGGCCGCCGCGAGTGCTGTGCGCGGAAACTGCGTCTGCCTTGCCTTCAGTTCCTGCAGGCAGACGATGTCGGGCTTGGCGACAGACAGCCAGGCCAGCAGGTTTTGCAGCCGGCCGTTGATGTTGTTGACGTTGAAGGTGGCGATCTTCATCGGGCGGCAGTCAGAGCCGGTCCGCCCACGCCTTCACCGCGTCACTCATCGTCTTCAGATGATCGGCGGCTGAAAAACCGGAGATGCTCTTACGCGGCTTCAAATCGTGGTCGCCATCCTCCAGCCAGAGGATTTCGATGGCGTCGGAAAGATCGTAGGTCGCGACCTCGTCCCTGGTGCCGAATTCGTCGCGTGTGCCCTGGAAGATCAATGTTGGCGTCCTGAGATCGGCTAGGTGTTTTGTCCGAAGCTGCGTCGGTTTCCCCGGCGGATGGAAGGGGTAACCCAGGCAAAGCAGCCCTGAAATCTCACCCTTCGAAAACATCTCGTCGGCGATCATCGAGGCGACGCGGCCGCCCATCGACTTGCCGCCGATGATAAGCGGCCCCTTCACGCCCTTCGCCCTGAGGTCGGCGATCGCCTTGATGTATTCGGGATTCACCGTCTCGGCGCGCGGCGGCGGCTTGCGGTGGCCGTAGCGGCGGGCCGCCATGTAGTGGAATTCAAAGCGCGCGACGCGGAACCCGGCCTCGGCCAGCGCTTTTGCCGTGGCGGTCATCGACGCCGAGTCCATCGGCGCCCCGGCGCCATGGGCGAGCAGGACGGTAATGGCGGCGGTGTCGGGACCGTCGAAGAGGAAGGTGGTCATGGGAACTCCAACGTTGACGACCCCTTCTCCCCTTGTGGGAGAAGGTGGCCTCGCGAAGCGAGGTCGGATGAGGGGTGTTGGACGGAGCGCCAACGCCTCATTTCTTCCAGCACCCCTCATCCGTCTCGGCGCTAACGCGCCGATTCACCTTCTCCCACAAGGGGAGAAGGGAGCGCCGTCGCCTCACCCCGCCGACATCCGCGCCAGCTGCAGATCGACGAACTGTATCCCCTTGGCCGCCATGCGCGCCCATTCGGAGCTGGCGTCGAGCTCGAGATAGCGCGACCAGTGGCGGCGCGCCTCGGCGAGGTTGCCGGCGTCGAACTCCAGCCGTGCCAGGTTGAACACCGCATCGGCATAATTGGCATCGAGCGCGATCGCCTTCTGCAGATGCCGCCGCGCCGAGGCGCCGCGGCCCTCATCGCTCATCAGCCCGGCCAGATTGAACCAGGCCTCGACAAAGCCGGGGTCACACTTGATGGCGCGGGCATAGTCGTGCGCCGCCTCGGCCGCGCGTCCGGCGGCGCGCAGGCAGTTGGCGCGGTTGAAGGCGGCGATGGCGTCGGTCGGGTCGATGGCCAGGCAGCGCTGGTAGAGTGCTGCCGCCTGCTCGTGGTGTTCAGCCTCTTCCGCCGCTTCAGCGTCGGCGAACAGTTCTTCCAGCGTGTCGTCATCCGCCGACCCCAGGTCGAACAGCAGCTGCCCGTCCAGTTCGCTCTGGCCGCCTTCGAGATAGATCGCATCTGCGCGCCCATGCTGCGAGCCGACATTGAGCGACTTGGCGGTCAGCGAGGCGACCGGGCCGCAGCGGTGCACCGAGCGCGCGATCGCCCCCCACGAGGCGCCGCCGGCAACAAGCCCGGCATATTTGCGGGCCAGGATCAGGTCGCGAAACGAATAGGGTTCGCAATCATGCTCGAAGGCATCGAAAAGCGACAACAGGTCGAGATCGGCGGCGGCAAGCCGGGATTGATCGAGAAGCGACTGCCGCGATAAAGCCGAAGCCTCCGGCGCCTTCATCAGCCCGAGCAGGCGCAAAAAACCGTTTTCGCTGATCAGCTTGCGGCCGGCCGTTCGCTCGGCCGCGACGCGGCGCTCGATCTCGGCATCCCCGGCCTTGGCGAGATACAAGCGACCGAACACGACATGGCTGGTGCGCCTGATAACGCCGCGCCGCAATTGGCCGTGCCGGCGCTCGACTTCACGCGCGGCCAGCCTCAGCGGGAACGCCGCCAGCGCGCCGATGGTGCCGAAGACGGTGCCGGCGAGAGCTGTCACCCTTTGCTCTTGCCGACGGCCTTCAGCAAATTGGCCTTGAGCGGGTTTTCCTTGGCCGCGCCAGCGCCAGCCTTGGCGGTTTTCGCTGCAGGCTTGGCTGGCTCATCGGCCTTGCTCTTGCTCTTGGCCGGCGGCTTGGCCGATTGCGACAGGCTGGCCTTCAGCGCATCCATCAGGTTGATGACGTTGCCGCGCTCGGGGGCGGCGGCGATGATCGGCTTGTGGCCCTTCAGCTTTTCGCGGATCATCGCCATCAGCGCGATCTCGTAGCGATCCTCATAGTTCTTCGGGTCGAAGGTGGTTTCCTTCTGCTTGATCAGCGCTTCGGCGAGCTGCAGCATTTCGGGGTCGGGCTTGCCGGCCGGGATGTTGCCGAAATACTCAGTCGTGCCACGCACTTCGTTCGGGTTCCTCAAGGTGCAGACGAACATGCCGTTCTCGCGCGCGCCGATCGTCACCACCCGTTCGCGGCTGGACAGCACCAGCCGCGCAATCGCCAGCTTGCCGGACTTGCGCATCGCTTCGCGCAGCACCGCGAAGGTTTCCTCGGCCATCGCGCCATCCGGCGCCAGATAATAGGGCGCGTCCTGGTAAATGACGTCGACCGAACGCTCGTCGACGAAGGCCTCGATGTTCATCGTGTGGTTGGATTCGATGCGCACCGCCTCGAGGTCGGCATCATCGATGATGATGTACTGCTTGTCCTCGTATTCGTAGCCCTTGACCAGGTCCGAGCGCTCGACCAGCCCGAGTTCGGGATCGACCGGCTTCATGTTGATGCGGTTGTGGGTATCCTTGTGCAGCTGGTTGAAGCTGATGCGCTCGGCTGTGCTCGTCGCCGGATACAGCCGGACCGGGCAGCTGACGAGACTGAGCTTGAGGTAACCTTTCCAACTTGCCCTGGGCGCCATGAAACTCTCCTACGCGGCCGTGCACTGTCGAACTTTTCGCAGCGCTTCGTCCAAAGGACGAACGACGCTGCGCAAAACCTACATCGCCCTCACAATACCGGCAAATCCCTAGCGAAATCTTCCATGTCGGCCCAGGGATCGCCGGAGGTGGCCAGAAGGCCCGGCAGCGAAGAATAATTCAAATCTTCCGGAGCGTCGATGGATTCCAGATCGGACCAGCTCACCGGCGTCGAGGCCGGCAGGTTGGTGCGGGCGCGCAGCGAGTAAGGCGCCGCCGAGGTGTGGCCGCGCGCATTGCGGTGATAGTCGATGAAGATGCGTCGCTTGCGGTTGTCCTTGCCCATGGTGGTGGTGAAGGTGTCGGGCGCGGAGGCGGCCAATGCCGAGGAAATGGCGCTGGTCGCCTGGTGCAGTTTCTTCCAGTTCTGTTTTTGCGTCACCGGCACTGATATGTGGATGCCCTTGCCGCCCGAGGTTTTCGCGAACGGCACCAGCCCCATCGCCTCGAGCCCGGCGCGGATATGCACCGCCGCCTCGACAACCTCACGCCAGCTAATCCCCTCGCCCGGGTCGAGGTCGAAGACGATCAGATCGGGCTTGTCGAGCCGCGTGCGGTGGGTGCCCCAGGTGTGGAACTCGACGACGCCGAACTGCGCCAGCGCCAGATAGCCCTTGGCGTCTTCGACCGACAAATAGGATTTGGTCTCGCCCTCGGAATTGGTCGCCTCGAAGGTCGCCACCGATGACGGCATGCCGGTGAAGGCGTGGCGCTGGAAGAAACAGTCCTGCGGCCTGCCGGTCGGGCAGCGCACCAGCGACACCGGGCGGCCGAGGATGTGCGGCAGCATGAAGTCACCGACCAGCGCGTAGTAGACGGCGATGTCGAGCTTGGTCGGTCCGGTCTTGCCGAACAGCCGCCGCGTCGGGTTGGTCACCCAGATCGTGGCGAGATCGGCTTCGGCGATCAGCCGCTTGCGCTTGGCCGACACCGGCGTCGACAGGCCGACGTCGCGCAGTCCGCGGAACACCGCATGGCGCAGCATGTTGTCGCCGGTGCGATTGGCATAGTGGATATGGGCCGAAAGCAGCGGCCGCACCCAGCTCATCTCGCGCATGATCTCGCGCGGAACCCCTTCGGGTGCAGACGCGCCGGCGCGCAAGGGCTCCAGCCGGGCCAGCAGGTCGGCGGCGGTGGCGGCGTCGAAGCCGGTGCCGACCTTGCCGCGATAGTGCAGTTCGCCATCTTCGAATTCGCCGAGCCCGAGTGCGGCCAGTCCCTCGGCTGCAGCGGAGGTGGTGTAGCCAGCGATGACGAAGTCGCCGTTCTTCAGCGCCTTGATCTTGGTCCAGGTCTTGGTGCGGCCGCTCTGGTAGATTGCCGTGGCGCGCTTGGAGACGACGCCTTCCAGCCCCATCTCGGAGGCCTGGTCGTAGAGCGCCTGGCCATCGCCTTCGACGTGGTCTGAGAATTGGATGGCGGAGTTGGCGCCCAAGCCGGACAGCAATTGCGACAGCAGCGCCTTGCGCCGGCTGAGCGGCGCTTTTCGCAGGTCCCAGCCGTCGAGATGCAACAGATCGAAGGCGTAGAAGTGGAGCTTGTTGCCGGCGCCCTCGGCCAGCGCGTCCTGCAAAAGGGCGAAGCGGCTGATGCCCTTGGCGTCAAGTACGACGATCTCGCCGTCGATGACAGCCTCACGGCATGGCAGCCTGGCGAAGGCATGCGGCAGGTCGCCATAGCGCCTGGTCCAGTCGAGGCCGGCGCGTGTGATCAGCCGCACCTCGCCCTCGGCCAGATGCGCCATGGTGCGATAGCCGTCGAACTTGATCTCGTGCAGCCAGGTTTCGCGCGTTTTATCTGCGGGGCCTTCGCCGCCCGGCGGCTTCGGAACCTGCGTGGCCAGCTGCGGCTCGATCCGGGAAGGCGGCGGCGCCTTGATCGCACCCGGCAGCGCACCGGGTTTCAGTACCACCGGTTTCGCAGGCTTTGCGGCAGGCTTCGGGGTTGCCACCAGTTCCTCGATGCGGCGGCCGGATTTGACGCTTTCCGGCCGGGCTTCCAGTATGTCGAGCCTGGCGTCGGCGGCGAGGTCGCGCTCCTTGAACAGCAGCCAGTTCTTTTTGCCCTCATCCTCGCCGGGCTTCGGTTTCAGCCTGGTCAGCATCCAGCCGCCATTCAGCTTCTCGCCGGCGAGACGGAACTTGAAGGAACCGGTGCGCAGGCTCTTTTCGACATCATCCATCGGCGCCCAGACGCCGGTGTCCCAGACGATCATCGGCCCGCCGCCATATTCGCCCTCGGGAATGACGCCTTCGAAGTCGATATATTCGAGCGGGTGGTCCTCGGTCTCGACCGCCAGCCGCTTGTCGGCCGGGTTGAGCGACGGGCCGCGAGGCACAGCCCAGCTCTTCAGCACGCCGCCGACCTGCAAACGTAAGTCATAGTGGTCGGCAGTGGCATGGTGTTTGTGCACGACGAAGCGGGTGCCTTCTCCGGCAACCAGCCCGCCGACGGGTTCCGGCGTTTTGCTGAATTCGCGCTTGGCGCGATAGGCCTTGAGTTTGGGAGGGTCTGCCATCATCAAGCGCGGCCGCTGACAGGCGTCCGGTACTGCCTGCCGGCTGCTGCCCTGCCTTCGTCATCCCAGGGCGGAGCGCAGCGGCGCTCACAGGTCACAGCATGGATCCCAAGGTCTCCGCGATGTCGCTTCGCTCCTGCTCCGCCCTGGGATGACGAAGGGATGGATGTCACACTCAATCGTCGGTGGCCGGCGTCAATTCGAGCTCGGCCGGCGACAGACCCTGCTGGAGCTGGCTCAGCCGGAATTCGTCGACCCAGTAGGCCTCGCCGTCGACGAGGACACGCGCCTTGTAGGCGCCGGCGGAAAAGCTCTGTGCGGTGATATAGACCTTGTGGCGGTCGAGCGCCTTGCGCACCGCGGCGCGCTTGGAATTCTGGCTGGTGACGGAACTGGCCATGGACTCGCTCATACACACGCCGCCGCAGGAAAAGGCGACTGACATAAGGATGGCCGAGACCGGGTGTCGTGTCAATTTCGCGCATGATCGAATGGCGAGACGGATAATCTACTGTGATTGACGGCAGATCGGATCATTGCAATTTTCTCATATTTCACGAAATCTACTTCATGGGATCAATTTTCATATGATAGTATCATTTTTCACAGAATGTGATCTGCGGCTCAACTTTTCAGACCCGAGACCCAAATTTCATGACCGAACTGAGTGAGCATCGATTTTCAGGGCCAGTGACCGTTTTTCAGGACATGCGCCTTCCCGAAACGGCAATCCCGGCCGGGTACAGCGCCTTGATTGACGCTTACAAGCTCGCTGTCCCGCTGCCCCGCATACTTTCCGCGACCGGCGAGCATCACCGTATCACCGAGCAGGACGGCTGGCGCATCATGACTCCGCGCCACGCCCCCCAACCGACACTCGAAGGCCACCTTACTTTCGCTCTGAAATATGAGGGCCTCGACCTCGCTGTCCTCAAGCGGCTGTTCCTGGAGACAGGTCCCGCCGCCATCGAAGCGCTTGTGCGCAAAAGTCCGACCGGCAGTTACGCCCGCCGCATCTGGTTTCTCTATGAGTGGCTGAACGGTACCCGACTGGATCTCCCCGACGCGACCGCCGGACGCTACGTCCCGGTCGTCGATCCCGGGCTGCAGTGGGCAGCGCAGGAGAAGACCGCTCCGCGCTACCGCGTGAAAGACAATTTGCCCGGGACGCCGGATTTCTGTCCTCTGGTGTTTCGCACCGAGGTTCTCGATCAATTCACTGGCCTCGACCTGCCCAGGCGTGCGCAAGACATCATTGCGGGCGTGTCGCGCGATCTTCTCGCAAGAACCGCAGCGTTCCTCCTGCTCAAGGACTCGCGGTCCAGCTACGCAATCGAGGGTGAGCTGCCGCCACAAGACCGCATTCAGCGCTGGGGCCGCGCCATTGGCGAGGCCGGCCGTCAGCCGCTCGATCGCGATGAGTTGCTGCGCCTGCAAAGGATCGTGCTCGGCGACGCCCGTTTTGTGAAGCTCGGCTTTCGGCTGGAGGGCGGTTTCATCGGCGAGCATGATCGCGACAACCGCATGCCGCTGCCCGATCACATCAGCGCCCGGCCCGAAGACTTGGCATCGCTGGTCGATGGAATGGTTGCATTCGACCGCGGTCGGGCGCAAGGCATCGATGCGGTGATCGCCGCCGCGATCCTCGCCTTCGGCTTTGTCTATATCCACCCGTTCGAAGACGGGAACGGCCGCATTCATCGCTACCTGATCCACCACGTCCTTGCCGCGCGCGGTTTCAACCCACCTGGCGTCGTATTTCCCGTCTCCGCCGCGATACTTGAACAAATCGAGGAATACCGGCGGGTGCTCGATAGCTATTCGCAGCGCCTGCTACCAGTGGTCGAATGGGAGCCGACGCCGCAATTCAACGTCCGTGTCCTGAACGACACCGGTGATTATTATCGGTTCTTTGACGCAACACCGCACGCCGAATTTCTCTATGCCTGCGTCCAGAGAACGATCGAGCAGGACCTTCCCAACGAAACCGATTTCCTGCGCCGCTACGATCAGTTCCGGCAGCAGGTCAATGCCTTCATCGACATGCCGGAGCGGCTGATCGATCTCCTCTTCCACTTCCTGAAACAAAATGGCGGGCGCCTGTCGAATCGCGCCCGGGAAAAGGAATTCGCCGCGCTGACCGATGAAGAGGCCGAACGAATCGAGGCGATCTACAGGCAGGTCTTTGGCAACGCCCGCGAGAGGTGAATGGTGAAGATTGCACACAAGACGTGACGAAATCACAGCTCACCATCACCAATCACCAATCACCACCCACCATTCACTATTCACTATTCACTCCTCCTCCTCCGACGCTCACGCGATCGTGCGGCCGGCCCAGAGCCGAGCAACTGTGGAAACCGAGCGAGCGCTCTATATGGTCCTGACGCCCACGAACCCTGTCGCTTATCCGGAGATCTCATCCATGACCTTGAGCACACGCAAGCTGGGCAGCCAAGGGCTGCAGGTATCGGTGATCGGCCTCGGCTGCATGGGCATGAGCCAGTCTTATGGCCCGGCCGACGAGGCGGAATCGATTGCCACCCTGCATCGCGCCATCGAGCTCGGCTGCACCTTCCTCGATACGGCGGAAGTCTATGGCCCGCACACCAATGAGGCACTGCTCGGCCGCGCGCTGAAGGGCCGGCGCGACAAGGTGACGATCGCCACCAAATTCGGCTTCCGTATCGAAAACGGCAAGCAGATCGGCACTGACCGCAACAGCCGGCCCGAGCATATCCGTGAGGCAGTGGACGGCTCGCTCGGCCGGCTCGCCACCGACCATATCGACCTGCTCTACCAGCACCGCGTCGACCCGGCGGTGCCGATCGAGGATGTGGCGGGTGCTGTCAGCAAACTAATCACTGAAGGCAAGGTGCGCTTCTTCGGCCTGTCGGAGGCGGGTGCGGCCAACATCCGCCGGGCGCATGCCGTGCATCCGGTGTCGGCGGTGCAGAGCGAATATTCGCTGTGGGAACGCAACCTGGAACCGGAGATCATCCCGTTGCTCGGTGAACTCGGCATCGGCCTGGTGCCGTTCGCGCCGCTTGGCCGCGGCTTTCTCACCGGCGACGTCAAGCGCGCCGAGGACTATCCGGAAGGCGACTTCCGCCGCGGCGACCCGCGATACCAGGGCGCCAACTACGACGCCAATGTGCAGGCCGCCGGGATTGTCCGCGACATCGCGGCGGCCAAGGGCGTCAAGCCCGGCCAGATCGCGCTGGCCTGGCTGCTGCACAAGGGCAGCGATTTCGGGCTCGACATCGTGCCGATCCCCGGCACCAAGCGTCGAAAATACCTCGAGGAGAATGTCGCCGCTGCGGCGATCGAGCTCGACGCCGCCGCAATGCAGGCGCTCGACGACGCGCTGGCGCCGGGCAAGGTCGCGGGTGAGCGCTACAACGAACGCATCATGGTGACGATCGACCGGTAGGTGGCATCTACGGCAGCTTGGCCAGTTCAGCAGCGTGGCGGATGGCAAGCAACGCGTCCCGGTTGGTCACCGGATAGCCTGCAATGAAGCGTTCGACCGAAAAGCCTGGAAATTCGGCTCTCAAGCGGGCCGCGGCGCGCGCCGCCTCGCCGGCCTCGCCCATGGCCGCATGCGAAAGCGCCAGGAACATCAGCACGTCCGGCGACTCCGGCGAACTCCTGCGGAGCGCCGCGACAGCTTCCCGATGCCTGCCGGCGGCAAACAGGATGCGGCCTTGCATGCCGAAATACCAGGGCGGGGCCAATGGGTTGAGGCGCATGGCACGCTCGATGAGCGGGATCGCGTCGGCCGGATCGCCGACGACAAGCGCCTTGCTGCCGGCCAGCAGCGGCAGTATGCCGGCGTGGTTGGAGCCGTATTCGAGAGCCCGCCGGTGCGCGAGCTCCGCTCCTTCGAGATCGCCAAGGCATGCCCTGACATTGCCAAGACATGCGTGAGCGCAGCTGTCCGTCGGGTCGAGGCGCAGGGCGTTTTCGGCCGTGATCCGCCCGTTCTCGATCGACGTCAGCAGGTCGTCGCCAAAGCCGTTGCAGGCCTCGATCGTATAGGCGTAGGCGAGTTCGGCCCAGCAGTTGGCGAAAGTAGGATCAAGCTCCAGCGCGCGCGAAAACAGGCGGATCGCCTCGGCATTGCCGGCGCGGCTGAACGTAGTGTGCTGTTCGAGGGCAAGCAGATAAAAATCATAGGCCCGCAAGCTGGCCGGTGGCTTGCGGCGAGCCGCATTGCGGCCGACCGTGGCGAGCGTTCCATAACTGCCGGCGAACACGTTGATGATGCTTTCGGTCAGGCTGTCCTGCAGCGCGAAAATGTCCTCGACCGGGCGGTCGTAACGCTCCCTCCACAGGCTGACGCCGTTGCCCGCGTCGACAAGCTCTATCGTCAAGCGAATCCTCTGGTCGTCCGCACGCAACTGGCCCGATATGAAATAAGTGACGCCGAGCGCCTTGCCGTCCGCCGCGAAATCGGCCGGCTTGCTGCCCAGCGATTTCATCGTGTGGAAGGCGATGACAGGCAAGCCCGCGTATCGCGCCAGGTCGAATGTGATGTCCGACGACAGGCCGTCGGCAAAGCGGCGCCAGCGCTCTTCGGAATTCAGACATTCGATCGGAAATATGGCGAGCACCGGCGGAGCGTCCGGCAGGGGTGACAGCCCGTCCGGCCGAGCGCCGGAAGCGCCGGCAAAATACGCCGCGAGCCCGATCTTGGTACGCACGCCAAGTTTTTCGTAGATGGCCGCAAGGTGGGTGCGAACAGTGGTTGGGGCAATGAAAAGTGCATCGCCGATTTCGCGATATGTCATTCCGGTTGCGAATTTTTCCGCGACCGCGCGCTCGCGACCCGACAATGCATCGAGCGTCTGCGCTTTCGAAGCGTCATTGACCGTCATGGTGGAACCCGTCCCAGGACAGAATACTACAAATGCAGGAGGCCGAATACTGCATCTGCCCGATCCCGCCGCAGGCGCACAAACTGCAAGATTGCCTGTCGCAACAAGCTGCAATCAGGGGAGGTTTCTATGCGTCCTGTTTCGATAATGCTGGCATGCACGATCTTGAGTTTTTCAGCCGCCCCGTCGCCGTCGTTCGCGAGAGGATGCAGGCAGGTGCTGGAATCGGATGTGAAAATAACGAGCATGCGCGTCTATGCCGACATCCTGGCCAATGCCGCCCGCAACGGCTGGGACTACACGCCTGAATCGATCGTCAGCGGCTCAAAGCGGCATTTCGAGGAGATGAAGCTCCAGTTGAACGACGCCGGCTATGAGATCGTGCCCGTCGGCGTCCGCCTTTATTGCAAACGGTGGGACAAGCTCGCCGCCCGCTAGCAACCAGCGATCCGCCCTTTGCGGCGCAAGCTTTGTCGAACCATTGAAATGCCGAAGGTGCAGGCCAACTGTCTGCTTCTGCTTGCTGCTGCCTTTTTGGGGCTTCGGTAATGTCGCGCAGAAGACCGTGCTGGATCATCTCGATCCGCTCAGCCGCCACATGCAGACCCACGGCGCGCCGGTTGCGGCGGCTGCCGCGCAATTTCTCGGCGCCGCCGTGCTCACCCTGCCGCTCGGCCGCCCTCCAGGGGTAATCTGTCGCTGGCCGCCATCAGCGATGCGGGGCCGGAACTCGCCGTGCTCGGCATCTTCTCGACCGGGGCCGCCTTCGGCATCCAGACGGTCGCTCAACGCTTCACATCCGCCAGCCATGCCGCGGTGATCGTCAGCGCGGAGAGCGTGTTCGGAGCGATTGGCGCTGCCATATTTTTGGGCGAGCGGCTGTCGCCGACCGGAGCAGTCGGTGCTGCGGTCGTATTTGGATCAATCACCTTGCTGTCGCTGACAACCGACAAATCCGAAATCAGCAAGCCGGCGGTGGCAGACTGAGATTGTGGGACCAGCCGCTGCGGCTCCGTTCGATTTCAGCACAATATCAGCATCCGTTCAGGACGCGGAGGCCATGTCGCGGCGATGCTCCCGGGAGACAAACCCGATGAGCGGCCATGACAATCGCCCTGACAGAAGACCTCCTCGCCAGGATCGATCGCAAGATCGAAGACGCCGGCCCGGCGCCCGGGCTGCGCAGCCTGGAGGATCGCGACTACGCCGAGATTCGCAAGCAACTGCTCGCGGGACGCCCGCGTGACGTCTGGGTGTTTGCTTATGGCTCCCTGCTGTGGAACCCATGCTTCGAATTCGTCGAGGAGCGACCGGCAACCGTGCATGGCTGGCATCGGCGATTTTCGCTGTGGCTGACCCGCTGGCGCGGCACGCGCGAGCGGCCCGGCCTGATGCTTGCGCTCGACCGGGGCGGCAGCTGCCGCGGTGTCGTCTACCGCCTCCCCGACCTCGATATCGACGCGGCAATCGACCGGCTGCTGCGCCGTGAGATGAGCGCCAATCCGCCGACCAACATCCCGCGCTGGGTCTCGGTTCGAGGCGCGGGTGGGAATTTGCGGGCCATCGCCTTCGTCGCCGACCGGAGGGGCCCTGCCTATGCAGCAGACCTGCCCGAGCAGACCACAGTGGAGATCCTGTCGCTCGCCGCCGGTCACATCGGAAGCTGCGCCGACTATCTGCGCCGCACCGTCATTCAGCTCGAAGCCCGCAACATCCGTGACGCGACGCTATGGCGGCTGCAGGGCAAGGTCGCCGCCTACCTCAGATCATTGCAATCCGGCACGCCCTTGCCGGCACCAACCGTGGAGATCGATTATGCATGCGAAGGTTGAAGGATCATTCCTCCCGTCGATCCTGGCACGTGAAGCGATGCAGCAGATCCTGTCGACGGGCAACGTTGAATTCTGTGGCGGCGAAACGGCCCAGATGTTGCACTATCTCGACCTGCTCAGGCCGAGCGAGACAGCCGTCGTCCCTGCCGAAACGATTCCTGCAGTAACGAGGCCGCGCCTGTGGCGGTGCCTTTCCTGCATCTTTCGGGCTTGACCTTTAGCGGCTTCTGCGGCTCCGATAATCGCTGCGCAATCAGGCGCAGTGATGGTGCAGGAGCTTGGCACACCAGGTCGGCAACTCGGTTATCGATCTCGACCGTGGCACATTGCGGCGTGATGGCGAGATCGTGCCAGTGCGGCCAAAGACTTTCGAACTGCTGGCCTACCTGGTGCGCAATCCCGGCCGAGTGCTGAGCAAGGACGAACTGTTACAGGCTGTCTGGCCCCGCACAATCGTGACGGAGGATTCGCTCACGCAATGCATTCGCGATGTGCGCAAATGCATAGGCGACGAGACGCAGTCGCTGGTTCGCACCGTGCCCCGGCGCGGCTACATGTTCCAGGCTGCCGACGGCCTGTCCGCTTCGCTGCCGCCGGCCAGCGCTGCGGTTCAGATTGAACGAGCGCCCGAGCCGATGGTCGCCATCCTGCCGTTTCACGTCAACATCGACGATGCAACGGCAAAGTCGCTCTTCGACGGTGCGGTCGAGGAGATCATCAACGCACTCTCCTACTTCAAGACCATCGCGGTGCTGGCGCGCCATTCGGCCTTCGCGCTTGCCGAACATTCCGACCAGGACATCTGGGCGACCGCCGAGCGCCTCGGTGCCGACTATGTCGCGGAAGGCACCGTCGAACGCGCCGATGACAGCTACAGGACCCACGTCGTCCTGTCCGAGACGGCGTCCGGCCGGCGCATCTGGGCACAGACATTTACGTTCAGGACCAGCGATCTCTTCGTCTTTCAAAGGATGGTGGCGCAACGGATCGCGACCGCGCTGGTCGCCAACATCGAGAGCGCGGCGATGCGGCGCATATCCCCCGCACCCGCCGCCAACGTCGAGGCCTACGTCCATATCTTGCGCGGCATGGCGCTGCTGCGCAGCTACGGCGAGGGCGTCAACCAGCAGGCCCGCGAACATTTGCTGAAGGCGCTCGAACGCGATCCGGACTCGGGGCTCGCCCATGCCTATCTCGCCCTGGCGGACACGATCATAGGCGGCTATGGCGGTGCGCCCCGCGCTTTGCTCGATCAGGCGCGGGACCGGGCCTTGCACGCCATCGCACTCAGCCCGGACGAGGCACGTTGCCACCGCATCCTGGCGTTGATCCTTCTCTACCTGGCCGAATTCGACGCCGCTGCAAGCCATTTCGCGCGCGCATTGGATCTGAACCCCTACGATGCCGACACTTTGGCCCAGAAGGGTTTCTTCGAAGTGATACGCGGCCATGGCGAAGCCGGCCTGGCGCTGCTGGACCAGGCCGTTCAGCTCAATCCGATGCATCCTACCTGGTATTATTACGACCGAGGTGAGGCCCTGCTCGTCGTTGGCCGCTACCAGGAAGCGGTGGCGTCTTTTTCCTGCCTCCCGCGCAAGAGTGCCTGGCAATGGGCGCGGCTGGCGGCTTGTCACGCGCTTGACGGCAATATCGACAAGGCAAGGGCCTGCGCCAGGGAAGGCCGCTGCCTAAACCCCGGCCTGACCGTACAGGGAATCTTGGCGGACCTTCACATGATGTGCCCGGAATATCGGGAGCGGATACGATCCGGTCTCGAGTTGGCCGGATGGGATGAAGTGCAAATGCCGGATGCGCCATTGCCGGCAACACCATGAGCAGCATCGGAGCGTTGGGCGCATGACGCGGCCCTGTGTCGGATCCGCGCGTTCTTGCGCAAACCTCCGGCCTTGGCTAGCATCCGCGCGCCGGCGCCGAGCGGAGGAGAACGTCGCGGTGGACCGGCTGGAGCGCCGTTGCGTCCCCTTGGGCGCTCAAAGGACACTCCATTTCTGGATCGACGCATCAGCCTGCCGGAGACTTATACCGGTTTTCGGGGTCGTGCGCTCATGTGGAGGAGACTAAATTGATGAACAGACGTGAATTCCTGCTGTCGTCCGTGGCGATGGGCACATTGGCGCTGGCCGCTCCGCAGCCGGTTTTTGCCCAGGACAAGCTGACCATCCTGGGTTCGGTGCCGAGCCTCGGTTTTCCGTTCTTCGTGCACATGCTGAACCAGATCAAGGCGGAGGCTCAGGCGCAGGGCGTCAATCTTGTCGAAAGCGACGGCCAGAACTCGGCGCCCAAGCAGACCGCCGATATCGAGGCGGCGCTCGTGCAGAAGGTCGACGCCATCGTCATCTCGCCGCTTGACGTCAACGCGCTGGCACCGGCCATCGAGCAAGCGGTCCAGGCCGGCATTCCCGTCGTCACCATCGACCGCCGCGTCGACGGCGTCGAAGGCATCCTCGCCCATGTCGGCGCCGACAATGTCAAGGGCGGCGAGGCCGAGGCGCAGGCCATGGTGGCGGCGTTCCCGAACGGCGCCAAGATCTTCCATCTGCAGGGCCAGCCCGGCGCCGGTCCGGCGATCGACCGCAACAAGGGCGTGCACAACGTTCTCGATCCGCTGAAGGACAAGTACCAGATCGTCTTCGAGCAAACCGCCAACTTCGCCCGCGCCGAGGCGCTGTCAGTCACCGAGGCCGGCCTTGCCGCCAATGGCAAGCCCGACGCGATCATCTGCGCCAATGACGACATGGCGCTTGGCGCGGTAGAAGCCTGCGCGGCGCGCAACTTCACCGACGTCAAGATCTACGGCTTCGATGCGCTTCCCGAAGCGCTGGTCGCCGTGCGCGACGGCAAGCTGGCCGGCACGGTCGAACAGTTCCCCGGCGAACAGTCGCGCACCGCGGTGCAGATCGCCGTCGCCTATGCCAGGGACAAGACCGAGCCGAAGGAAAAGCTCGTGCTGCTGACGCCGATCGTCATCGGCAAGGACAATCTGGACAAGGCGGAAAGGCTGGGCGAGACGAAGTAGCTGATTGGCAAAGCCGGCGGGACAGCACCCCCCTCTGGCCTGCCGGCCATCTCCCCCCCAAGGGGGAGATTAGCAGCTTCGCTGGCTGCGCCTTTTCTTCAACGTTGGTGATTGGCGGAAGCCATGACGACATCCGATCTCCCCCGTTGAGGGGGAGATGTCCGGCAGGACAGAGGGGTGTTCAAGCGCCGAGAGATGGCGTGAAAAACTGCATCGAGGAAGCAACTTTTGTCCGTCGCTGAAGCCGCAACATCATCGCCCGCCCTCCTCGCCGTCGAGGGCGTGACCAAGCGCTTTGCCGGCGTGACTGCGCTCAGCGATGTCTCGCTGGAGGTTCGGCCCGGCGAAATCCTCGGCCTGCTCGGCGAGAACGGCGCCGGCAAGTCGACGCTGCTCAAGATCCTGTCCGGCGTGATGCCGCCCTCCAGCGGCCGCATCGTCTTCGACGGCGTCGAATTCAATCCCCACAACCCGCAGGACGCCAAGCGCCTCGGCATCGTCACCATCTACCAGGAACTGAGCCTGATCCCGACGCTCACCGTGGCGGAGAATATTTTTATCGGCCGCGCGCCGCTCGGGCCGCTCGGCCTGGTCAGCTGGCGGAAGATGGAGGAAGACTCCCGCGGCATCATCGCCCGCGTCGGTCTGGACCTCGACCCGGCTACGCCGGTGTCGGCACTGTCTGTCGCCGAGCAGCAGCTGGTCGAGATCGCCCGCGCGCTGTCGCTGAAGAGCCGCCTCATCATCATGGACGAGCCGACCTCGGCGCTGACCGAAACCGAAGTGCAGAAGCTGATGTCGATTATGGGCCGGCTGCGCAAGGATGGCGTCGCCATCATGTTCGTCACCCACAGGCTGGAAGAGGCCTCTGCCATCTGCGACCGCATGACGGTGCTGCGCGACGGCAGGCTGGCCGGCCATCTCGACCGCGACGGCGGGCCGATCAAGCTGCCGAAAATCATCGAGAAGATGGTCGGCCGCGCCGCGTCCGAGCTTTATGCCAGGCCGACGCTGCGCGACGTCGCCGGCGACGTCAGGCTTTCGGTGCGCGGCCTGCGCACGGTGCGCGATCCGCAGGCGCCGCACGCCATCGTGCTCGAAGGCGTCGATCTCGACCTCAAGGCGGGTGAGATCCTCGGCGTCGCCGGCCTCGTCGGCTCCGGCCGCACGGAGTTGGCCCGCGCCATCTTCGGCGCCGACCGCATCGCCGCCGGCACCATCACGCTCGACGGCAAGCCGATCGCGCCTGAAACACCCGCCGACGCCATCGCGCTCGGCATCGGCCTGGTGCCGGAAGACCGCAAGCACCAGGCGATCTTCGCCGCGCTCGGCATCCTCACCAATTTTTCCATCGCCGCGCTCGGCCGCTACTCCAACGCCGCCGGCTTCATGGCCGAGCGCCGCGAGCGCGAAGCGCTGGCAAGCTACAGGAAGACGCTGTCGATCCGCATGGCCTCGCCCGAGCAGCCCATAGAGGGGCTGTCCGGCGGCAACCAGCAGAAGGTCATCCTTGCCCGCTGGCTGGCGCGCGACCCCAAGGTGCTGATCGTCGATGAACCGACGCGCGGCGTCGATGTCGGCGCCAAGGCCGAGGTGCACCAGATCCTGGTGCAGCTCGCGGCGCGCGGCATCGCCATCATGATGATCTCGTCCGAACTGCCCGAGGTGCTTGCGGTGTCGGACAGGATCGTCACCATGCGGCGCGGACGTATCACCGGCGAGATGCCCGGCATCGAGGCGACCGAGGAAAAACTGATGGAGCTGATGGCGCTCGATCAAACGCAGGAAGCGACGCAATGACCAGCACGACCGAACGGACCCAGCGCGGCGGCATCAATGTCGCGCGCCTGCTGATGAGCTTCGGCCCGTTGATGTTCCTGGCGCTGCTGATCGTCGTTTTCACCGTGCTGAAGCCGAGCTTCATCGATCCCATCAACATCTTCAACATCATGCGGCAGATCTCGATAACCGGGCTGATCGCGCTCGGCATGACCTTCGTCATCCTCACTGCCGGCATCGACCTGTCGGTCGGTTCGCTGCTGGCCTTCTGCGGCATGGTCGCGGCGGTGGTGGCCAAGGGCGGCACCGCCAACACGCTGTCGCTGTCGACGTCCGGCACGCAAGGCTTTGGCTGGTTCGCAGCCCTATTGGCCGCCGTCGTCGTCGGCGCCCTGGCCGGCGGCGTCCAGGGCTTTGCCATCACCAGGCTGAAGGTGCCGCCCTTCGTCGTCACGCTCGGCGGCCTCACCGTCTTTCGCGGCCTGACGCTGACGATCTCCAACGGCGGCCCGATCTCCGGCTTCGACGCCTCGATGCGCTGGTTCGGCACCGGGCTGATCGGCCCGGTCCCGGTGCCGGCTATCATTTTCGCGGCGGCGGCGATCCTCTGCCACATCGTGCTGCGCTACACGCGCTACGGCCGCGCCGTCTACGCCGTCGGCGGCAATGCCGAGGCGGCGCGGCTGTCGGGCCTGCGCGTCGACCGTATCCTGATCTCGGTCTATGTCATCGTCGGCTTCTTCGCCGGCCTCGCCGCCTTCGTGCTGTCGGCGAGGCTCAACTCCTCGGAAGCCGTCGCCGGCATCGGCTACGAGCTGACGGTGATCTCGGCCGTCGTCATCGGCGGCACCTCGCTGTTCGGCGGCATCGGCTCGGTCGGCGGCACGGTCGTGGGTGCAGCACTGATCGGCGTGCTGCAGAACGGGCTACAGTTCAACAACGTCTCGTCCTATACGCAAAGCATCGTCATCGGCTTGATCCTCATCCTCGCCGTCGCCTTCGACCGCTGGCTGAAATCGCGGGTGCGGCGGTGAGGGTTGGGGCAGTACAGACCTAGGTCGGCGGAGGTCGGCGGGACAGTACCCCCCTCTGTCCTGCCGGACAGAGGGGGGTGTTCGAGCGCAGGACAGAGCGAGATACGGCGATGAGTCACTACCCAGTGTCCCGGAAACAACCGCAGCAACGCGCGCAAGATGCGCAAGGCCATGACGGACGCCGAGCTGAAGCTATGGAATGAGATCAGGGCGCACCGTCTCATGGGATTGTCGTTTCGGCGACAGATTCCGATAGCCGGCTACATTGTCGATTTTGCCTGTCCGGACAAAAAGCTGATCGTCGAACTCGACGGCTCCCAGCACGCTCAGGCCGAAGCCTCGGCATCGGATGCTTACAGAAGCTCGAGGGTTGAGGCGATTGGCTGGACGATCCTGCGTTTCTGGAACGACGACGTCATTCGCGACATCGACAATGTCTGCCAGCACATCGTGATTTCGGCGGGCGTGGCAGGCGCGGACATGCGTTGAGTGTTGGTCGCGGACCTGGATCGCGCAAAGCTGCGTGACAGCGCCTCCCTCTGTTCTGCCCTGTTTGCCAAAACTTGGCATATCCCCCTCAAGGGTCTCAAGGGGGGAGATTGGATGTCACTTCGGCTTTCGCCAATCTCCAATGTTGGCGGTAAGGCGACTGTTCACGCTGGTGCGTTAAGACGTTGCGAACGCGCCCAATCGATGACCGTCCCGCCCGCAACAGTAGAGCTCGTCTGCGGCGCGAGAAGATCGTTGCGGCGGGCAAACGCCACGAAGGTTGCCCGCGCCGTTTCGGCGTCGATCTCTCCGTCCATTGCGGCCCGGCAGGCCTTGGCGGCGATGTCGTGCGCGGCCGTCCGGCTCGCCGACGGCCAGTCGGCAAGCAGCGCATAGGCCTCAGCCGCGCTTTCTATCTTCGTCGGGCTACCGAGGCCGGTGAGGATGGTGACCGGCTTTTCAAAAGAAGAACGATGCATGACACTCTCCTTTGGAAGCTCAACCGGCTCCTTTCCGGCTTTAACTGTCCGGCCGCTGCGATCCTCGAGAGCGGCCTGCGGGACGACAGCGCCGATCAGCGAATGCAACGCGGCTGGCTGCGGCGGCATGCTCGGCCGTGGCAGCAACCGGTGCACCTTGGCCAGCGTCTCCAGCCAGGCCATTACGACAAGGGGCGGATGTTCACGCCCGTAGAGCCAGGCCTTTGCCTTGGCGACCGGATAGCCCGCCTCTTCGGCGAAATCGGTTTCCGACCACCTCAGCAGGCGCAGACACTCACGCATCCGCGCTGCAATCATGTGCGCTCCTCCTTGCCGGCTCCCAATCGCTGAGCCGACAGGAACATCAACGTATAGGCCGCCTTGCGACGGTCCCAGCCGGCCGACTCGACTGCGTCCAGCAATCCGTCGACAAGCGGCGCCAGCGCCGTCTTGCACTCCGTTTCATAGTTGAAATCGGTCTTGGAAAGGGTCGGCGCCGTGATCTTTCCAAAACTGTTCATCATGTCCATGGCAACACCTGTATATGATCCGGCCAAGGCCGTGCCCGCCTTCTCTCGGCGGGCACGGCCGTTTGTCCTCAGAAGCCTGGCGTCAGTAGTCCATGCCGGCACCGGCAGGCATCGCCGGCGTGGCACCTTCTTTCTTCGGCTTCTCGGCCACCATCGCCTCGGTGGTCACCAGCAGGCCGGCCACCGACGCCGCGTCCTGGAGAGCGGCGCGCACCACCTTGGCCGGGTCGATCACGCCCTGCGCGTAGAGGTCGCCGAACTCGTTGGTCTGTGCGTTCCAGCCATAGCCGAATTCGGTCTTCTCGCGCAGCTTGCCGACGATGATCGAACCTTCCGCACCGGCATTCTCGGCGATCTGGCGCACCGGCTGCTCGATGGCCCGACGCACGATCTCTACGCCGGTCTTCTGGTCGGGGTTGTCGACGGGGACGTTATCGAGCGCCTTCGCCGCCCTGAGCAGCGCCACGCCGCCGCCAGGCAGTATGCCTTCCTCGACCGCAGCGCGGGTGGCGTGCATGGCGTCGTCGACGCGGTCCTTGCGCTCCTTGACCTCGACCTCGGTTGAGCCACCGACGCGGATGACGGCGACGCCGCCGGCGAGCTTGGCCAGCCGTTCCTGCAGCTTCTCGCGGTCATAGTCGGAGGTGGTCTCCTCGATCTGCGCCTTGATCTGGGTGATGCGTCCCTGGATCTCATCCTTGCGGCCGGCGCCGTCGACGATCGTTGTATTCTCTTTCTCGATCACCACTTTTTTGGCGCGGCCGAGCATCTCCAGCGTGACGTTTTCGAGCTTGATGCCGAGATCTTCGCTGATTGCCGTGCCGCCGGTCAGGATGGCGATGTCTTCCAGCATCGCCTTGCGGCGATCACCAAAACCCGGCGCCTTGACGGCTGCAACCTTCAGGCCGCCGCGCAGCTTGTTGACGACCAGCGTCGCCAGCGCCTCGCCTTCGACATCCTCGGCGATGATCAGCAGCGGCTTGCCCGATTGCACTGCGGCTTCGAGCACCGGCAGCATGGCCTGCAGGTTGGAAAGCTTCTTCTCGTGGATCAGCAAATAGGGCTCGTCGAGTTCGACGCGCATCTTGTCCTGGTTGGTGATGAAATAGGGACTGAGATAGCCGCGGTCGAACTGCATGCCCTCGACCACTTCCAGCTCGGTCTCGGCGGTCTTGGCCTCCTCGACCGTGATGACGCCCTCATTGCCGACCTTTTCCATCGCTTCGGCGAGGAAGCGGCCGATCTCGGCATCGCCATTGGCCGAGATGGCGCCGACCTGGGCGATCTCGTCGTTCCTGGTCACCTTGCGGGCATTGGCCTTGAGTTCGGCGACGATGGCGTCGACCGCCTTGTCGATGCCGCGCTTCAGGTCCATCGGGTTCATGCCGGCGGCAACCGCCTTGGCGCCTTCCAGGACGATCGACTGCGCCAGAACGGTCGCGGTCGTGGTGCCGTCGCCGGCGACGTCGCTGGTCTTCGAAGCGACCTCGCGCACCATCTGCGCGCCCATGTTCTCGAACTTGTCCTCAAGCTCGATTTCCTTGGCGACGGTAACGCCGTCCTTGGTAATGCGCGGGGCGCCGAATGACTTGTCGAGGACGACATTGCGGCCCTTGGGACCGAGCGTCACCCTCACCGCGTCGGCGAGGATGTTGACACCGCGCAACATCTTCTCGCGGGCTTCGGTATGGAATTTCACTTCCTTGGCAGCCATTGGATAACTCCTTCAAATAGGCAGCTTTTCGTTGACTGATTGCTTGTTCAGGCCCCGCTCAGGCGGCCCTCTGCATCTTGTCGCTCAATTCGATCACGCCCAGCACGTCGCTTTCCTTCATGATGAGCAGGTCCTCGCCGTTGAGCTTGATCTCGGTGCCCGACCATTTGCCGAACAGGATGCGGTCGCCGACCTTGACGTCGAGCGGCTGCAACTGGCCGCTATCGTCACGCGCCCCAGGCCCGGCGGCGATCACCTCGCCTTCCTGCGGCTTTTCCTTGGCGGTGTCGGGAATGATGATGCCGCCCGCGGTCTTCTCGTCGACCTCGATGCGGCGGACCAGGATACGGTCATGCAATGGACGGAACGCCATGTCGTTCTCCTCATAGGACAAACAGATTTTCTTGGACCTCCCTTCGCAGCCGACCGGAACAACGGCCGAATGCGACGGTGCGCGACCCTGCTCGGGCATCGCGCATATCGAATTAGTTTGCCGATCCAGGCTTTCAAGAGGCCGCCGAAAAAATTTTAGCACTCGCCGTGGTCGAGTGCCAACGCACTGTAATAATGGCGCTATTCCAGGATTTGAAACGACGGATGCGGCTTGAAATTGCGGCCCAAGGTTCCGACATCGTCGTCAATCCGGCACCGCCTGCCGGCAGCCGGAACCGATGAGGAAGCGGAGGCGTTTTTCCATTCGGAGGAAGGCGATGGAACGCGATGTCCCAACAACGCCGGAAGATCCCGATCTCAGCCGGCTGCTCGATCCGGCGCGGCATTTCGACCGTCCACAAGACGTGCTGGCCGACGCGACGCTGGACGTCGGTGAAAAGCGCGCGATCCTGTCGTCATGGGCTTCCGATGCCTGCGCGGTCGAGTCCATGCCGGCGCTGCGCAAGCCGCCCGGCGCCAAAGCTCCAATCGCCTTTGAAGAGATCATGGACGCGCTGCAGGCACTCGATGGCGCAGGTCCATCTCAAGGCGCCGGCGCCGGCCGAAGCCGCCACGGCGGCCCCCACCGCGTCGGCGCCTGATTTTCCACAGAAAGGAGACGTGCATGGTCAGCAACGAGTTCCAGCTCCAGATGCAAGGCTTTGGCCTGACGACGGCAGAGATCCATTATCGTCTTCCCGATTATCGGGACCTGCTGCAGCTCTTCATCTGGCAGGAATACGACATCGCTCCGGATTTCCCGACGCTGAAGCATTTCCTCGAATATTGGGAACGTGAGATCGAAGGCCCGCTGCATTCCGTGCGTGTCGCCCATCACCGTCTGATCCAGCCCTCAGAATGGCGGGCGGTGGACGGTGTTATTACGCTGCAGTGACACAGGAAGGGGCGGCGCTTTTCATGAAAGGCGCCGCCTCTGCGGCACGGCGCGTCCGCGCTGACGTTCAGGTGGATTGGCGTTCAGGTGGATTGGCGTTCAGGTTGATTGGCGTTCAGGTGGATTTACGTCCCTTGACAAGCAGTCCCGCTGTCCGAGCCGCTTTGACGAAGGCAGTGCGAGCCTCGCGGGCGGTGCGCCAGCCGTCGAGTGCGTCGCGGCAGGCGCGATAGGCTGCGCGCCAGTTCCGGCCGCGCGCCCGGTCCGGCCATTGCTGCATGCATTCGATGGCTTCCCAGCTGCTGGCGACCTTGCGCTCTCCGACGGATTGGAGCTTGAGCGTGATCGGCTCAGAAAATGGGACGTCGTTCATCACTTCCTCCTTGTTTCTGTTTTAGAGCAAGCAACATCCTCGAATAAGCAGGAAGGCGGCCGATGTCCGATCGGCGCCGGTGGACGAGATGGTTGGTCTGGCTGCGCGCTTCAAGAGCTCCCTGCCCAAAACCCCAAACCCCTGCCCCGACGCAACGGGCGGCTATACGTCGTCGTCAGGCGGTTCGAGAAGCCCGATCAGCGTCGCCACCCTTGCCGACGGCAATGGCCGGCCCTCGTTGACCAGCGCCTCATCGGCGCCGACCCAGGCAAAGGCCTCGCGCAACTCTTCGATCGTCGCGCCGGTCGAGGCGATGTCGGCGATAACGGCGTCGTCCACCGGGCCCAGCACCGAAATGATGTCGTCGCGTGTCATGGTCATAATATCCTCCATGCGGCGTGCCGGCGCGACCCTCAAATGACGGTTGAAACCGGCATTACCAGTACAATCTGGCAACAAAAAATCTGGCTGCGGGACAGAATCTGGGTCTTGATTTCGGCCTGACAATAACCAAATCCAAATTGCCGGTTGCCGAACGGGACCGGCAGAACCCAGGGAGCGCCAAGCTCTTTGGCGTCCCTCGTACTATGTTGCTCCATGGAGGATGTAGCTATGAGAACCGCATTCGACTTTTCCCCGCTCTATCGGTCGAGCATCGGTTTCGACCGCATCTTCAACCTGCTGGAAAACGCGCCTCAGGCAGTCGAAACCTGGCCGCCTTATGACATCGAGCGAAGCGACGAGAACACTTATCGCGTGAGGATCGCCGTCGCCGGCTTTTCCGAAGACGATCTCGACATCAGCCAAGAGCCGAACCTTCTAATCGTCTCGGGCGAGCGCAAGGAACAGGACGAGGTGGAATATCTCCACCGCGGTCTTCCGGTGCGACCGTTCACACGGCGCTTCGAGCTTGCCGATCACATGACGGTCACCGGCGCCTCGCTCAACAACGGCCTGCTGACGATCGACCTCGTGCGCGAAGTGCCCGAGGAGATGAAGCCGCGTCGCATCACGATCGCCAAGGACGACGGCGCGCGGAAGGCCGGGCAGGTCGAGAAGCCGAAGCAGGCCGCCTGAGCAAAGGCGATCTCTGGCGTTCGCCTTTGGCACAACCAGTTGTTGAGAAAGGAGAACAGCAATGGCTATTCGTGATCTCATACCCTGGGGCCGGGAGAACAGTCCGGTTCCCAGCTTCTATCGTGACGAGGACCGCGACCCGTTCATGGCGTTGCATCGCGAGATGAACCGCCTGATCGACGACGCGTTCCGCGGCTTCGAAACGCGCATGCCTTCGTTCGGCGGATTTTCTTCGGCGCGCGGCAGCTGGCCGAGCGTCGAAATCTCCGACGGCGAGAAGGAGATCCGCGTGACCGCGGAAATTCCCGGCATGGACGAGAAGGACATCGAGGTGATGCTCGATGACGGCGTGCTGACGCTGCGTGGCGAGAAGCGCTCCGAGACCGAGGACAAGGGCAGGCAGTTCTCCGAGCGGTTCTACGGCCGCTTCGAGCGCCGCATCCCGCTCGGCTACGAGGTCGAGGAGGACAAGGTGAACGCCGCCTTCCATAACGGCGTGCTCACCGTGACGCTGCCCAAGACGGAGCGCGCACAGTCGAAGGCCAAGCGCATCGCCATCAGTGGCGGTGCCGCCAGCCCCGGCAAGAGCAAGCACTGACGACGTCGGCAGCCGGACGCGCAAGCGCCCGGCTGCGCAGATCGGGCTGCAACCCGATCGGGCCCGCGCCCTTGTCAAAGGCGCGGGCTTCATTTGTTTAGCCGATGCGCCTGACGGCGCGAAGGCCGCATATTGAGTATCTGCGGGAGCATTTAGTAGCAGAGTCGCTACCGTGGCGTTCCTGGCGGCCAGGCAACGGAGCCCGTCATCCCTTGGGGTGGCGGGCTTTCATATCAATTGTCGGACTTGCCGCCTATCGGAGCCAAGCGAAGAGTTCTCGCCAACCCCTTATTGTCGCCTGTTACGATCAACGGCGGAGGCGGCCACCGGTCTCAGGTCGCTCGCGCTCCCGTTCCGGCGTGGCGACCAGCAAGGCCGCGGCGGCGTTGGCGGCAGCGATGGCGGCCTCGGCCTGATGCCCGCGGGCGAGACCTGCCGCGAACGAGCCAACGAACTCGTCGCCGGCGCCATGGGTGCTGACGACCTTCACCGGAATGGCCGCCAGTGCAAATGCCTGGCCGTCGCGGTCGCAATACACAACGCCCTCCCCGCCGGCCGTGACGATCGCGGCCGGGTAGGATTTGATCAGCATGCGTGCCGCCTCGGCAGCCCCCTCGAGCGTGTCGACGACCGGAATGCCGGCCAGGAATTCCGCCTCGATGGCGTTGACGATAACGATATCGGTAAGTGCGATCAGTTCGCCGGACAGTTTTCGCGCGGGTGCCGCGTTGAGCACGACGCGCCCGCCATGCGCCTTCACCGCCCGCGCCGCGGCAATGTTGGCGGCTTCCGGCACCTCGTTCTGCAGCAGCAGAACCGACGTTTGCGCAATCACATCAGTAGCTTCCGCGACGTCTTTCTTGCCCAAGGTGAGATTGCTGCCTGAGACGATCACCGCGCCATAGTCGCCGCCGTCGTCGAAAATCGCCACGCTCATGCCGGAGCCAGCGCCAGCCGCGATCCGCACGAAGCGGCTGTCGACGCCGCAGCGTTCGAGATTATCGAGAAGCGCGCGGCCGAAATCGTCATCGCCGACGGCGCCGATCATCGCCGAGCGTACGCCGGCCCGCGCCACCGACACTGCCTGGTTGCCGCCCTTGCCGCCGCATTTCGGCTGCCAGGCATGGCCGGTCACCGTTTCGCCCTTGCGCGGGCGGTCAGGCGCTTCGACCATGATGTCGTAATGCAGGCTGCCGAACACGGTCACCAGCGGAGCTGTCATGTGCCCCAATCTTTCATGAGCCCCAATCTTTCATGAGCCCTTATCCCGGCGTTTCGACGTCACCGCCGACATGGTGCGGCCGAGATTGCGCTCCGCCGCCTGATAGTCGCGCTGCGCCACCGCGACGAACAGCGCATCGAGAATGTTGAGCTGGGCGATGCGCGCCGCCGCGTTCTCGCCCATCAGCGGCGAGCCCTGCGCCGTCGAGCACAGCACGATGTCGGCGACGGCGGCCAGCGGCGAGTTGTCGTAGTTGGTGATCGCCAGCGTCCGCGCCCCGCTCTTGCGGGCGAGATGGATGGCATCGATGACGGCGCTGGTGTTGCCCGAATGCGAGAAGCCGACGGCGATGTCGTCGGCGCCGAGCAGCGAGGCCGACATCAGCATCATGTGCGAATCGTCGTAGACTGATGCGCGGATGCCGATGCGCAGGAATTTGTGCGAGACGTCGCGCGCGATCTGCGCCGAACCGCCGACGCCATAGAAATCCCGGTTCTTGGCGCGGTACAGAAGATCGGCGGCGCGGTCGAAATCGTCCATGTCGAGGATCGCCAGCGTTTCCTCCAGCGCCTGGATCGAGGTGCGGAACACTTTTTGGACGATCTCGGCCGAACTGTCGTCGACCGACAGTTCCTGGTGCATTTCGGCGGTCGGCAGGCGGCTGTATTCATAGACCGCGGTGCGGAAGTCGCGATAGCCGGAAAAGCCCAGTTTCTTGGCGATCTTGACCACCATCGCCTCCGACACGCCGGCCTCTTCGGCGATCTGCTTGAGCGGAATGGTCTCGTCGAAGCCGCGCCGTCCGAAGACGGTTTCCACCACCTTCGCCTCGAGCGGCGTCAGATGCGGCATCATCATGCGGATCCGCGGTCCTACTGCTTTCAGATCCAGGCTGGTCAAGGTCATCCACGTCCCCTCGTCACACGATCGATAAGCATCGCGGCGAGGATTATAAGACCAGTTGCCAGGAGCTGATAGAAGGACTGGACATTCATCAGCGTCAGGCCGTTGCGCATGGTGCCGAGGATGACGGCGCCCAGGATGGTGCCGACCACGCTGCCCTTGCCGCCCATCAGCGAGGCGCCGCCGATGGCCGCCGCGGCAATCGCATCGAGCTCCCAGAGATTGCCGAGAATGGGCTCGGCGGCACCCAGCCGGCCGATCAGTATCTGCGCGGCAAGGGCCGCCAGCAGGCCCGAGATCATGTAGGCGGCGATCTTGGTGCGGGTGATCGGCACGCCTGCTATGTAGGCGGCCTCCTCATTGCCGCCGACGGCGAGCAGATATTCGCCGAACGGCGTCTTCTTGAGGAGTATCCAGGCGATCAGCGCGACTACGGCCACGATGATGACCGCCAACGGCAGCCCGAACAGAGATCCATTGAAGATGGCGCGGAAGCCGGCCGGCAGGCCGAGCACCGGATTGCCGCCGGTATAGATAAGCGCCAGTGCCCGGTAGGTGCTGAGCGTTCCCAGCGTGACGATGAAAGGCTGCAGTCCGACATAGGCGACCAGCACGCCGTTGAGCAGCCCGCAGACGAGGCCGATGGCGAAGCCGGCGGCGATGGCCAGCGGAAACGGCACGCCGGCAACCAGCATCGAGGCCGAGATGACGGCCGAAAGGGCCGCCGTCGGCCCGACGGACAGATCGATGCCGCCCGAGATGATCACCAGCGTCATGCCCAGCGCCAGGCAGGCATTGATGCTCGACTGCTGCAGGATGTTGATCAGGTTGCGCTCGGCAAAGAAGCCCGGGACCAGCGCACCGAAGACGGCGAGGATCACGACCAGGCCGATCAGCGTGCCGGCGTCGCGCACGGAAAACCGGTGCAGGAATTCAGCCCTTGGGCGCGCTGCTGTGTGTTCGGTTATATCAGTCATCCGCTGGTCCTGTCCGTTATGCACCGGCCCGATGGCCTTGCGCCTTGCCGGCCTGAGTCTCCGATTGGGGTATGGCGTGCGCCGCGATCGCCTGTTCGTTGAGATCGGCCCGGTCGATTGCGGCGGCGACCGTGCCGTCGCGCATGACCAGCACGCGGTCGGCGAGCCGGATCACCTCGGGAAGCTCGGACGACACGACGACGACCGAATGGCCTTCGGCGGCGAGCTCCTCGATCAAATGATAGATCTCCGCCTTGGCGCCGACATCGATGCCGCGCGTCGGCTCGTCGAACAAAAGGATGCGCGTTCCCGCCGCCAGCCAGCGGCCGATGATCGCCTTCTGCTGGTTGCCGCCGCTGAACAGCCGGATCGGCCGGTCGAGCAGGAACGGGCGCAAATTGACCCGCTTCATCTTCGTGGCCGCGACCCGTTTCAGCCTGGTGTGATCGATAACGCCCCGCGGTGCGAGCACGCCCATCGACGCCAGCGCCATATTGCTGGAGATCGACCGCAACGGCACGATGCCTTCGCGCTTGCGCTCCTCCGGCACCAGGCCGATCCCGGCGGCGATGGCGTCGCGCGGACTGGAAAGTTTGATCGCCTTGCCGTCGATCTCGACCGTGCCTGATGAGGCGCGGTCGGCGCCGGCCAGCAGCCGCAGCAGTTCGGTGCGGCCCGAGCCGACCAGGCCGGCAATGCCCAGCACCTCGCCGCGATGCAGCTCGAACGAGACGTCATGGACCTTGGTTGCCGAGGCGAGGCCACGCACGCTCAGCCTTACTTCGCTGGAGGTGTGCGAGCGGTGCTGTTCCTGGGCAAGCTCGCGGCCGACCATCATCGAAACGACGGCTTTTTCCGACACCTGGGCGAGATCGACGGATCCGACCACGACGCCGTCGCGCATGATTGTGGCGCGTTGGCAGATGCCGAACACCTCGTCCAGCTTGTGCGAGACATAGACGACCGCGACACCGTCGCGCGCCAGGCCGGCAATGACTTCGGCCAGCCGCTCGAACTCACTCGGCGTCAGGCTCGATGTCGGCTCGTCCATCGCCACGATGCGCGCCCGATCGAGCAGCGCCCGGGCAATCTCGACGATCTGCCGCTGCGCGACCTTCAGGCTGCCGAGCGGTCCAGCCGGATCGATCGTCGGGTCGAGGGCGGCGAGGGCTTCCGCAGCGCGACGCTCCTGCTCGCGCCGTGCGACGAAGATGCCGCCGCGCGTCAGCGGGTGGCCGAGGAACATGTTCTGGGCGACGCTGAGGTGCGGCACCTGCTGCAATTCCTGATGGATCATGGCAACGCCCGCGGCGCGGGCGGCGACCGGATTGTTCAGCGTCACCGGACTGCCGTCGATCAGCACGCTTCCGGCCGTCGGCCTGTAGACCCCCGACAGGATGCGCAGCAGCGTCGATTTGCCGGCGCCGTTCTCACCGAGCAGGCCATGGATTTCGCCGGCGCCGACCGAAAAGGACACATCGCTCAGCGCCCGCACGGCCGGAAACACCTTGGAAATGCCCTCGAATTGCAGCCGGGGGATGACTGACATCGCTTCGGTTCTCCAGAAGGTGCCGGCAGAGCACGATGCTCTCGCCGGCACCCGCCCTTGTGCCCTTAGTTGCCCGCTGCCGCGTCCTCGAGCAGCGCCTTGCGCACGGCGTCGCCGGCGCCGGAATAGCGGTCGGCATTGTCCTTGGTGATCAGCGCCTGCGGCGTGGCGACGACGCGCGGCAGCTTCTGCCCGGCCACCAGTCGCAGCGCCGATTCCAGCGCCACCTCGCCGGTCAGCACCGGGAAACTATCGACGGTGCCGGTCAGCTCGCCGGCGCGGATCGAGGCATAGGCGTCGGAGATGCCGTCGGTGCCGAAGACGGCGACCTTGTCCTGCAAGCCGGCGGCCTTGACCGCCTCGACGATGCCCAGCGCCATGCCGTCATTGTTGGCATAGAAGCCGATCAGGTCGGGGTGCTGCTGCAGGATGTTGGTGGCCGCGTCGTAGGAGGTCTGGCGATCCCAGTTGCCGGGCACGCTGGCGACGACCTCGAACTTGCCGGCTTCGGTGATCGTGGTCTTGAAGCCATCCGTGCGCTGGACGGCGGCATAGACGCCGGCCTGGCCTTCGACGATGGCGACCTTGCCGCCATCCGGCCGGTTCTTGATGAACCATTTGGCGACGCGCACGCCATTGTCGCGCTGGACATTGCCGACATAGTGCTCCGCCTGCGGGATGACCGCGTCATTGACGTTGACCACCGGCACGTTGGCGGCCTTGGCCTGTTCCATGATCGGCTGCAGGTTGGAGTCGGTCTGCGGCGAGACGAGAAGCACGTTGTAGCCCTGTGTGACCAGGCCTTCGGCGATGGTGAGCTGGCCGAGCTGGTCGCCCTCGCTCTGCGCCGCCTGGTAGACGACCGGAACGGCGACGCGGTCGCCGAACGACTTGTAGCCCTCACCCAGCGAGCGCCAGTATTCGTTGGTCAGCGTCTTGGAGACGGCGCCCGCCTTGGTACCGTCGGGCAGCTTGGGAAACGCTCCGAACTTGGCCTCGAGCTGCGACCAATCGATGCGATCCTTCTCGGTATCGGAATTGAGCGGCGCGAGGTCCGCTGAAAAGGCCGACCCTATGGACAGCGCCATAAGGCCAGCGGCAGCGATGGCAAGCAGAAATTTCATGGTCTTCCTCCCTTGTTGAACGATGTTGAGGCCGAGCCTAGCTGTCCGGCCCGAGCATGGCTTCCTGGATGATGGCCTGCGACGCGACCGCGTCCTGGCGGTCGACGGCGGTGGACAGGCGATTGTCCTTTTCCAGCCGCTCGACGACACGCAGCATGCGTTTGACGGTGGCGATGTTGACTTCGCATTCGTGGACCGGATCGAGGCCGGTCATGTCGGGGAACGTATCGAAGTAGATGGCGCCGGCGTAGCCGTCGCGGCGGATCTGCCTGAGCAGCTCGATCGTCTGCAGCGTGTGCACTGCGCCGACCATCAGGCCGTCGTCGCGCTTGGCGTAGCCGTCGTTGAGATGCACGCCCAAGAGCTTGCTGTGGCGCGCGACGAGTGCTGCGGCAAAGGCCGGCTGCTCGTCGGCATAGAGCACATGGGCGAAATCAAGCGTCACGCCGAGATTGGGCAGTCCGATCTCGCGGATCGCCAACAATGTCGTCGCCGCGTCAGGCATCAGGCTGTAGGAGCGCGGCTCGTTGGGCTTGTATTCCAGGCTGATCTGGCAATCGGGGTCATGCGCTGCAACTTCACGGATACCATCGATTTCGTGTTGCCACAATGTCGCGTAATCGGCCTGGAAGGCATAGTCGAAGCCATCCTGCCCGAGCCACAGCGTCATCAGATTGGTGCCGGCCTCACGCGCGGCGTCGATGCCCGCCTTGGTCAGGTTGACGGCTTCGCGGCGAACTGCCGGATCCGGATTGGTGAAGGCGCCGAGCTTGAAGGCCGGGTTGGAGTAGTAGCGCATGGCAAAACCATTGATGGAAAGCCCGACATTGCCGAGCTTTCGCGCTATTTCCGCAGGTTTTTCATCGACATGATCGGGAAAGTTGAGATCGAGGTCGGTCAGCCCCGCTACCTTCGCCGCACGCGCCGCCATCTGCAGCATGGACGGCTTGCCGGCAAGATCCGGCCATTCGGCCTGTGGCCGCGAGGCAAAGGAATTCAGGCGTGTGGCGAAACGATTGGCTGTCATGGAGGACCCTTTGGTGGACATAACTTCACACATTTTTGAATATTTGTAAAGTTCTCATTTGAGAGTTGAACCATGCCGCTGCGAACAAAGCGGCGGGGGCTGTTTTTGACCCGGGTGGCCGCAGTGCGGGCGTCGGAGGAGGTCTGTCGGGAAGGAAAGGCGGACTGCCGACAGGTATTTTTCGGCCCGCGTCCACGCAGCGCGAAGCAGAGTTGTTGCCGTTTTCGCGAAAACGGTAACAACGCACCTGCAGCAGAGTCCCCACACATATCAGGCGCTCTATTCCGAGCTCGCACAGCGGTCGCTTGTTGCCTCGTCCAGCGCTGCTAATCGTAACCATGTACAACCGCTCGCCGCCCTTGCGTCTTGCGCGCCAATTGATCATCCTCGCAGACGTTAGTTGCACCGCGGCCGGGGGGTTCGCACATGCCGACGCTTTATGCGCTGAAACCGGCCTTCCAGGCGAAGCTGCGGCCGCTTGCCGACTGGCTGGCCGGCGCTGGCGTCACCGCCAACCAGATCACGCTGCTGGCTGCCGCCCTGTCGGTCGCCACCGGCATTCTGGTCGCGGCCCTTGCCGGCCATCGCGCGGTCTTCCTGCTGATGCCGGTGGTGCTGTTTGCGCGCATGGCGCTCAACGCCATCGACGGCATGCTCGCGCGCGAACATGGTCAGGCCTCGAAGCTTGGCATGTATCTCAACGAACTCTGCGACGTCGTTTCCGACCTGGCGCTGATCCTGGCCTTTGCCGCTCTCTTCCCTGCCTGGGGTGTCGTCGCCTTTGCCGTCACGGCAGTGCTTGTGGAATTCGCCGGCGTGCTCGGCATCGCGGCCGGCACGGGGCGCAATTATGCCGGGCCGTTCGGCAAGAGCGATCGGGCGCTGGCGCTCGGCATCATCGCTTTCCTCATCGCCTGCGGCCTGTGGGTAGAAGCGATCACGCCGTTTGTGTTTCCGGCAATGGCTACACTCTCGCTGGTGACCGCCATCAACCGGATACGCAGCGGGCTTAACGGGAGCGGCGACTGAAATTCCGGTCGCCAGGGGAACAACATGCTTTATGAACCAACGATTGCCCCTTCCGCAAGTGAGCAGCGGGTGGCGCAGGAGCGAACCTTCCGCACGCATGACGGCACAGAGATCTTCTACCGCTATTGGCCGGCCGCCGGGCAACCCGCCAATGGCGCGGTTCTGCTGTTCCACCGCGGCCACGAGCATGGCGGCCGCATGGCGCATCTGGTCGATGAACTCGACATGCCCGACCTTGCCTTTTACGCCTGGGATGCGCGCGGCAATGGCCGCTCGGCCGGCGAGCGCGGCTATGCGCCGTCCTTTGCCGCACTTGTGCGCGACATCGATTGTTTCGTACGCGAGATCGGCAGAGACGGGTTCGGCCAGCGTGACATCGCGCTGATCGCGCAATCCTTCGGCGCCGTGCTCGCCGCCGCCTGGGTGCACGACTATGCGCCTGACATCCGCGCATTGGTGCTGGCCTCGCCGGCCTTCTCGGTCAAGCTCTACGTGCCCTTCGCCAAGCAAGGCATTGCGCTGTGGCAGAAGATCAAGGGCCGCTTCTTCGTCAATTCCTACGTCAAGGCCAAGCTCCTGACGCATGACCCCGAGCGCATCGCATCCTTCGAGGCCGATCCGCTGATCACGCGGCCGATCGCCTCCAACATCCTCGTCGAGCTCTACGACCACGCCGCGCGTATCGTCGCCGACGCCCACGCCATCACCGTGCCGACGCAATTGCTGATCTCCGGCAGCGACTGGGTGGTGCGGCATGGACCGCAGCACGAGTTCTTCGTCAATCTCGCCAGCCCGGCCAAGGAGCGGCATGTGCTGCCCGGCTTCTTCCACGACACGCTCGGCGAACGCGACCGCCGCAAGGCACTCGACCTGATCAAGCCGTTCCTCGAAAGACAGTTCACGACGCCGGAGAAGCCGGTCGACCTCACCACGGCCGACCGCGCTGGCTACACACGCGATGAGGCCGACCGGCTCGCCTCGCCGCTCGCCCTCCTGTCACCGAAAGGCCTCTACTGGGCAATGAGCCGCGCCTCGATCCGCATGGGCGCCTGGCTGTCCTCAGGCATGAAGACGGGGATTGCCACCGGCTTCGATTCCGGCTCGACGCTCGACTATGTCTATGAGAACCAGGCGCGAGGCACCGGTCCGCTCGGCCGCATGATCGACCGCACCTTTCTCGACGCCATCGGCTGGCGCGGCATCCGCCAGCGCAAGCTGCACCTGGAAGAGCTGATCGGCAGCGCCGCTGAGACGCTGAAGGCCGCCGGGCGGCCGGTCCATGTCGTCGATATCGCCGCCGGCCACGGCCGCTACGTGCTCGACGCCGTCGCCAAATGCATTGTGCCGCCGGCCAGCGTGCGGCTGCAGGATTTCTCCGAGCTCAATGTCTCGCTCGGCCGTAAGCTGATCGCCGAGCGGCACCTGCCGACCAGTGTCTCATTCCACCAGGCCGACGCCTTCGACGCCGAGATGCTTGCCGGGCTGGAGCCGGCGCCGGACCTCGCCATCGTCTCCGGGCTTTACGAATTGTTTGCCGACAACGCCATGATCGCCCGCTCGCTGGGCGGGCTGGCCAAGGCGATGCAGCCGGGCGGGCTGCTTCTCTACACCAACCAGCCCTGGCATCCGCAGCTTGAGATGATCGCGCGCAGCCTCACTTCGCATCGCGGCGGCCAGGCCTGGGTGATGCGCCGGCGCACGCAAGGCGAGATGGACCAGCTGGTGGCGGCAGCCGGCTTCGAGAAGCTCGACCAACGCATCGACCAGTGGGGCATCTTCACCGTCTCGGTCGCGCGGCGCGTCTGAGCATGGTCTTGCCTGTCCTTGGCCCTGCCGCTTCTGCCTCTGCGCGCGAGCCGTACGCCGGCATCGTGCTGCGGGCGGCGCTGTGGCTGGCCTTCCTGGCGCCGTTCTTCTACGCGTACGCGACCTACGGCTTCGCCAACTGGCTGGCGTCGCAGCGCGATGATGTCGGCAGCATCGTCTTCGCCTGGGAGCGCGGCATCCCGTTCATCGCCTGGACGATCGTGCCCTATTGGTCGATCAACCTGTTCTACGGCCTGTCGCTGCTGTTGAACGATACGAAGCGCGGCGTCGATCGTCTCGCCGGCCGCTATCTGACAGCGCAGATCATCGCCGTTGCCTGCTTCATCCTGTTCCCGCTGACGGCGACCTTCGTGCGGCCGCAGACATCGGGGCTGCCAGGCTTCATGTTCGTGGTGCTCGGCGGCTTCGACAAGCCGTTCAACCAGGCGCCGTCGCTGCACATCGCGCTGCTGGTCATCATCTGGGATCATTGGCGCGGTCGGCTCAAAGGCATGGCCACCGTCTGGCATGCCTGGTGTTTGCTGATCGGCGCCTCGGTGCTGACGACCTGGCAGCACCATGTCATCGACATCCCGACCGGCGCCTTGCTCGGCTTCTTCGCCCTGTGGCTGTTTCCGCGCGATGGCGAATTGCCGTTCGCCGGCTTTCAGCTGACCGCCGACGCCAGGGCCAGGCGGCTGGCGCTGTTCTACGCGCTCGTCGCTGCGCTGGCGCTGGCCGGCGCCGTTGCCGGCGCCTTCGTCTCGGTGCTGTGGCTGATCCTGCTGTGGCCGGCGCTGGCGCTGGCCATCGTCGCCTTCGCCTATGCCGGGGCCGGCGCCAGGGTGTTCCAGAAGGCCGCAGACGGCAGCATCTCGCTGGCCAGCCGTGTTTTGCTGCTGCCCTACCGGCTCGGCGCCAAGATCAATGCATTGATATGGACGCGCAAGCTGCCGCCCCATGTCGCCATCGCCGACGGCGTCTTCCTTGGCCGCTTTCCCACCGCCGCCGAGGGCGACGCCTTCGGCACGGTGATCGACCTTGCCGGCGAGTTGGAACGGCCGCGCGGCGTCACCTGCCACTGGACGGCTGTGGCCATGGTGGACCTTTTGCCGCCGTCGCCAGAGGCGCAAGCGCAAGCGGTGGCGGCGATTGAGGACGCGCGCAGCCACGGCACGGTGCTGGTCTGCTGCGCGCTCGGCTTCCAGCGCAGCGCCGGCGTCGTCGCCGAATGGCTGGTTACCAGCGGCCGCTCGCCAACGCCGGCGCAGGCGCATAAACGGCTCGCGGCATCGGGCCGGCCGGTGCATCTTCGGATCGCGGCGGACGAGCCGGCATGAGTGCCCATCGAGACAAAGCCGAGGCCTTCGCCGCCAGCTTAATGACGCAGGCGGTGTGGCCGCTGCTGCTGGTGCTGGCCGCGTTGATGGCCGCGCCGGTCATTGCCGTGGCGGCGCAGCCGCAGGCGACGGCGCTGGCGGCGGCCGCCGCCTGGCTAGTCGCGGCAGCGAGCGGCGTGGTCACCCTCGCCCTCTCGGCCCTGCTTGTCTTCGACGCACTGCTATTCTGGCTGATGGCGAGCCACATCAGCGAGGCCGCCGGCGGTGCCTCGGTCGACGACGTGCTGGCGCGCATGCGCGTCAAACCGGCCGCTGCCGGCATCCGCTCGCTCGACCGGCGCATCGCGGGCACACAGCGCCTGCTGATGAAGCAGCGCATCGCGCTCGGCCTGTTCGTGGCGGCATCCGCCGTCGCCATGTCCTTCTGAGCCGGACGATGAGCAAGCTCGGCGAAAGGACCTTCACCCTGCTGCAGACCGTGACCTCGGTCGGCCTGTCGGCGCTGGCCTGGGCGGTAACCGGCGTGCGGCCGATCTGGAACGGCAGCCAGCCGTCGGACCGGCAGCGCATCTACTTCGCCAATCATGCCAGCCACGGCGACTTCATCCTGCTGTCGGCCTGCCTCAGCGAAAAGCAGCGCGCCCGCACACATGCCGTCGCTGCCGCCGATTATTGGGGAAAATCGCGGCTGCGCCGGTTCATCGCGCAGGACATGCTGTCCTCCGTGCTGATCCAGCGGCAGTGGACGGACGAGGCGCAGAATCCGATCTCGATCATGCTGTCGGTGCTCGATGAGGGCCATTCGCTGATCATCTTTCCCGAAGGCACGCGCAACATGACCGACGAGCCGCTGCTGCCGTTCCGCTCCGGCCTCTACAATCTGTCGATGGCGCGGCCCGATGTCGAACTCATCCCCTGCTGGATCGAGAACATGTCGCGGGTGCTGCCCAAGGGCCAGTTCGTGCCGGTGCCGCTGCTCTGCCGTGTGGTCTTCGGCGCGCCGATCGCCATTGCGCCGGATGAGGAACGCCGCGCCTTTCTCGACCGCGCCCGCGAGACGCTGCTGGCGCTGAACCCACGCCCACTAAGAGGCGATTAGAACACGATGCCAATGATGCACGAGACTCTCATTCTGGTTGTCGGCCTCGCTGCGGTGCTGACCACGGCAAGCCTGGTCGCCGGCATCCTGTCGTGGCGCGCGCCGAAGCCGCTGTCTTCGACGCTTGTCAACCTCAACCAGCGCATCAACGCCTGGTGGGTGATGGTGGTGGCGATCACCGTCGCCTTCTTCTTCGGCCGCTCCGGCATGACCATCCTGTTCGCGCTGATCTCGTTTGCCGCCTTGCGCGAATTCGTGACGCTGACGCACAGCCGCCGCAGCGACCATTGGGTGCTGCTCGGCATGTTCGGCATCATCATCCCGTTCCAGTACTGGCTGGTGTGGACCGCCTGGTACGGCCTCTTCACCATTTTCATCCCGGTCTACTGCTTCCTGCTGATGCCGGCGATCACCGCGCTTCACGGCGACACCGAGCGCTTTCTCGAGCGTGTCTCGGCGCAGCAATGGGCGGTCATGATCTCGGTCTACTGCGTCAGCCACGTGCCGGCGCTGCTGACTCTCGAGGTGCCCGGCTTCGAAGGCCGCAATTTGTTGCTGATCGCTTTCCTGATCATCACCGTGCAAGGCAGCGACGTGCTGCAATACATCTTCGGCAAGCTGTTCGGCAGGCACCTGATGTCGCCCAAGGTTTCGCCGTCGAAGACCTGGGAAGGGCTGGTCGGCGGGCTGGCGACGTCGAGCCTGCTTGGCGCGCTGCTGTCGTTCCTGACGCCGTTTTCGCCGCTCCAGGCGGCGGGCGTCGCCTTCATCGCCTGCCTGATGGGATTCCTCGGCGGGCTGGTCGCCTCCGCCATAAAGCGCGACCAGGGCGTGAAGGACTGGGGCCATCTGATCGAGGGCCATGGCGGCATGATGGACCGCGCCGACAGCCTGGTCTTCGCCGCTCCGGTGTTCTTTCACACGGTGCGTTACATCTGGACGTGAGAACGAGCTACGGTCTCAGAGGCTGTTTGGAAAGTCGCTCCGGCGAGTCATATGGTGGTGGTTTCGAGAACCGGAGCGCAGCGGACATTTGGGTCCGTGCGCCCGCGCATGACCCCGAAAATCGGAAAAGATTTTCGGAAAGGATCATGCGCAAAACCAAAAGTGCTACAGCGTCCTTTGCGCGTCCAAAGGACGCGCGGCGCTGTAGGTAAGCGCAGAAAACGCCATCCGATAGCCGCCGGAGTAGAGTTTCCAAACAGTCTCTCATTTTGCAGCTGCAAGCGGCGCCTTCTCGGCAGGGCGCGGCCGGCGGCGCATGCGGCGCTTGGCAGCGACCTTCAGCGCAACCGGCGGATCGCTCGACAACGCCCCCAGAACGGCTTCGACCATGCCATGCGCGACAAAATCGGCGTTGATGTCATTGGCCAATTTGACGGCTGTCTCTTTGTCGTCGCCGCCCTCCGACCAGAACACGATGCCTACCCGCAGTGCCGACTTGGCACGTTTCAGCCGACGAACCAGGAAACGGGCGTGCTTGACGGAGTCGCGGTTAAGGAATCCGACCACGACGGTATCGACAGCATCGAACTTGAGCCGGCGAATGCTTGCCGGATCCATATCGGCAAAGCTCGCCTTCGAGACCGTCGCCCCCTGGACTTCGAGCACCTGCGCCAGCATGGCGGCGGCGGCATCGTCGAGTTCGCCGCGTCCGCCGGCACACAGAACCGAGATGTCCGTGCCATCCGGCAGTTCGGTGTCGTCCTCGCCCTCCGCTTGAGCCTGCTTGTCCTCGTCCGCTGGGGCAGGCTCTGTTGCGGCTGGATCGTCCTCCTCCGCCTCCTCCCGTGCGGTGTCCTCGAGATTCGCCACCAGCGTCTGCGCACTGGCCGCCACCTGCCGTCTTTGCTCATCGCCCATGACACCCCGCACCCGATCCTGTTCGCCGAGCAGAAGTGCGGGAATGGCGACCTTGTCATAGAATTCGAACAGATATTTTTCCTCCAGGATCTCCTCGGCGTGATCAGTGGCTTCTTCCGGATCGCCGGCCAGCAGCCGTTGGTAAAGCCGAGCATGCGGTTCGAGCACGGGTTCGTTGCCGAACAGGACATCGAGGAATTCGAACTGCGGCACGTGCCTGCCGAGCACGACGAGACAGACCGTGAGCGGCGTCGACAGAACCAGACCCAGCGGGCCCCAGAGCCAGGTCCAGAAGATCGCCGCAACGATGATGGCCAATGGTGAAAGCCCCGTTCGTGAACCGTAGAGCCATGGTTCGACGACGTTGCCGGTGATCATTTCCATGGCCACGAACAGCCCGGCGGTCCACAGCACGAGCGACCAGCCGGGAGCCACGGCGAGCGCCAGGAACAGAGGCAGCAGCGCACCAATGATCGGGCCGATATAGGGAACAAAGCGCAGCGCCAACGCCAGCAATCCCCACAGCAGCGCATTGGGTATGCCCAGAACCCAAAGCCCGAATGCAATCGGCACGGCGTAGACGATGTTCACCACCAGTTGCATGAGCAGATATCGGCCGACCCGCTTGCCCGCTTCCTGGAGCGCCTCGGTGGTCCGATGAAGATCGCCGTACCCGACGAGGCGTATGAAACGATCGCGCAGGTCCTCGCGCTCGAGCAGCATGAATATGACGACGACGATGATCAGGCCGGCCGATGCCAGCGGGCTGATCAGCGGCCCGATCAGGTTCTGGAGAACCTGGAGCGGCCTTTCGCGCGCGATGATCTCGACAGGCACCGGCTCGCGCTCTGGCTCATCTGCGGCGGGCGGTGAGGCTTCCTGCCTGTCGAGTTCCTGGCCAACGCTTTCGATCACCCCGCTCAGCCTGGCGATGATGCCTCCGCCGATGCCGGTCTCCTTCAGGGATCTGACCTTGGTCAGGATATTCGACTGGTAAAGCGGGATATTCTGCGCCAGTTCGCTGACCTGCGTGGCGAGAATGAAGGAGAATAGCGCGAGGACCGTGAATGCACTCAGCACGCTGGCGATGACGGCCGGGAGACGGGGAAGGCCGACTCGTTTGAGTGCCGAAACCATGGGCGCGAGCGCAAAGGTAAGCAGCAGAGCGATTGCGATCGGCAGGAAAACCTCGCGCCCGAAATACAGGGCCGCAACCGCCGCAACGACAGTCGCGACGGTGGGTAGTGATATGCGCGGGAGGGTTCTGGCAGAGGAAACCACGCCCATCACCCCGGGCTCGGCGGGGTGCATGCCGTTTCGACGATTGGCCGCCACTTGATGCCTCCACCCTGCCATAGCCATGGTCAGGCATGTTGAGCCGGCGTGCAACTTTCGCTTCTTCGCGCCGGCGAGTTCGAAGACGCGAGCGGCAAGGGCGGGCGCTTGGCGGCCCAACTGGACAGCCGGACGGTCGCTTTGGTCGCCGGACACAACAACTGACGTAGTGATCGGTTCCGCAGAGGCAGAAGACGAGGTCCAGCTTAGCTCGAATGACGCAGCCAATGACGGTCGAACACGTCGAGGATGGCTCGGAACTCGGCCGGCGGGATCTGGCTGGCACCGCCGTCCTTGCTGTCTCCAACGAGGAATTGCGCCAGCTGCCGGTCGACCACTTCCGGCTGCTCAATTGCCACGCCAAGCGAAGTTAAATCCCTAGCGATCGACGCATCGGGCGGCAGATATCCGCCCCATGTCTCGGGCGCCCGATCGCGCAAGCGGACGATCAGGATCCTGGTCAGGGATGGCTGCGGCTCCGGGCCGATGATGGCGCCGCCGACCATATAGCCGCCAAGCACGCTTCCCGGCCGCGAGTGCGGGAACAGGCAGAGGAAGAAATGGGCATCGCCGCCGGTTTCCTTCAGAAATGCATAGAGCCCGCGTTTTGCCGGGCTCACCGGTCCACCGACCTGCAGTTGTCCGGTCGGCAACACCTCGCGATAGGCGGCAGTCAGGCCGTGTGCACCCGGCCCGGTCTCTATCGACAGGCTGCCCCTGATTAACTGGCCGCGATAATAGGGCGACAAGGCATGCGAATAACATGCGTAGGTTCCGGCAAGGGCCAATCCAAGGCTTCGCTCCTCATGCCCCGACGCCGTCTCGAAATGCGCACCGGCGCGGCGTTCCAGTTCGGCGCTCTCGACGCCGTGGCGGGCGCAGATCGCCGCCGTAAAGCTTGACAGATCGCTCTCGGCGATCCAGGCCCCGGGCTGCTCCAGCTTGAGAAGCTTCGACCAGTCGTCGTAGACGCTGAGCTCGCGTGGCTGGGCGCGGCCCTGCAGCCATTTGTCGGCACGGCCGAGATCGAACGCCGTCTTCGGGTTGACGCCCCGGAACGCCGCCGCCAAATCCTTGCGGGCGACGGTTCCCAGCAAGGCTGCAGTCAGCCGTAACTTCTGCGCGATATGCTGTGCCATCCCCACCTGCCCCTTTATGCCACCGCAAGGCATAGCATGTGCCAGCACTTGCTCCCACCGCATTCATTGCCGGCCGGAACTCTCCAAAAGTCCATATTCCAGGAAATCCGCAGAATTCCACGCCGCTCCACGCGCCTGCCCTTTTCGCCCCGCCGGGCGGCGCTAAGGTCGCGCAGGGCAAGGGCAAGTTATGAAACTCACGCTACCTCCTAGGCTTGAATACCAACACCCTTCCTCAGCTATTTGAACGACGGCGAAGCCGAGCTCTCGGCACCGGCACAAACCAGCATAGATGCCGCCTCAACAAGGAAGGAATAATTCGATGTCCTGGATTGCTTCCCCCAAAATCCCATTCACCGCGGTTGCAGCTGGATCCGCTGCACTGCTGCTGCTGACCTTCGGGCCGGATGGACCGTCGCGTGCCGCTGCCGGCTCGCGCGCGGCAGCGACATATGGCAAGGCGGCTCCTGCGGCGCCGGTCATCGATCCGACGCGCATCGAAGTCGACGGCGGCGCGCACGTGATACGCTTTTACATCGACGGCAAGCAGGTCGCCCTGCTCGACTCGACCGGCTTCAGGGATTGATCTTCACACCAGCGCTGGCCGCGACATTGAGCGGCCAAGCGCGACTGGATGTCCGGTTTCGGTCGCGGCCGCTCCAGGCATCGGCCTGATGCGGCTGCAAGCCTACATGCGCCGGCGCCTGCTCCGTTCCCCCCGCGGCCGCACTTTCCACAAGCCATATTCCAGGAATTCCAGAGAATTCCACGCCTTTCCACACTGCGGCAGTGTTCGGGCGGGCGGCTGGGATTAACCGTAGGTTAACCATTGAGGGACGCCGTCATGAAACTTGCTCTGTCTGCACTTCTCGCCGTGCTCGCCCTTTCGCAAACCGTGGAGGCTAAAACGCGAGTCGTTGCCACCGATGCGAAAGCGGCCACAGCCGAGAAAAGCCGGCCGCAGCTCGACAATCAGTCCACAGGCGGGATCACCGCGTCGCCCGGTGCAATGGCGGCGCCGGTCGACAAGAATGTGTCCAGCCCGTATCCGCCGGCGATCTATTTCGATTTCTAGAGTTTCATCCATCCCTAGTGGCGGGGCTCTATCTTTTTATTTCGACCGCACCGCGCTTGCGGTGCCCGGGATCGGCAGGCCCTGGGATCGACAGGCCTCGGGATCAACAGATGGCACGGTTTGCCACGTGCCATCGCTTGACCTTGCCGCCGTCCGCCGGATAGTCGGTTGTCCGGCTCCGATGAAAGACCCCGATATGGCAGACGCGATCGTAAGAGACAGCAACGGCACCCAGCTGAACGAGGGCGATTCCGTGACCCTGATCAAGGATTTGAAGGTCAAGGGCACCTCGGAGACGATCAAGCGCGGCACGCTGGTGAAGAATATTCGCCTCACCGGCCATCCCGGCGAGATCGAGTGCAACACCAGGCAGGTGAAGGGCCTGGTGCTGAAGACCGAGTTCCTGAAAAAGGCGTGATCGCGTGGAGTCTTGACCCGTGATCCCGGGCCTTACGGCCTCCGGAACCGGCGCGGCGCTTCTAAGTTGAGCAGACGGATGACGGCACTGACGGAGCCTCGCTAACCGGCCGGCGGAGCCACTCCTTGAAAGCCGTCGAAAGTGCGATATATCAATGACTAAGCGTGCGCTGCACGCGACGTAGTGCTTTGGTCAAACTTCACCTGTGGAGGTTGTCATGGCAAACGGTCTGATGGAAGGAAAGAAAGCTCAGGACTGGATCAACCTGATCCTTGCGGCATGTCTGTTCATCTCACCCTGGGTCATCGGCTTCGTTGCTGAAACCGTTCCTGCGTGGAACGCCTGGATTGCCGCAGTCGTGCTCGGCGCCCTGGCTCTCGCGGCGCTTTCGGTATTCGCCGAATGGGAAGAGTGGGTGAACCTTGTCGTCGGGCTCTGGCTGATCGTCTCGCCCTGGCTGCTTGGCTTCGCGGCAAACGTCAACGCGATGGGAACCCATGTGGTCCTCGGCGTGCTGGTGGTTGCGGCATCGGCCTGGGCGGTCTGGGACTCCCGTCATCATCCGCCAGCGCATGCGTGATCGGTGACGACCAAGGGGAGGAGCCCGGCGCGCAAGCGGCGAGCTCCTCCTAAGCCTGATTTCGGTACGCAGGCCCGCTAGCCGGGCCAGCTACCTCTTTGTGCTTAAAACCCACCGCCCGGCGAGTGCAGATGGCAGCGCCGCTGCGGCGCTTCCTGGTATAGACGCCGACGAGCACCCCGCTACACCCCGCGAACTTCCGCTTATGTTGCATTGCGTTAGATTTGTTGCATTGCAATATCAATGCATTGCGTCGAGTCTTCGCAACGGGGCTTTTTCAACGACCTTTGCGAGGTTACCACCGTGTCAGCATTGTTTCGGCCTGATATCGAAGGGCTGCGTGCGCTGGCGGTGTCGGGCGTCGTCGCGTTCCATTTCGGTCTGTCGGACCTGCCGGGCGGCTTCACCGGCGTCGACATCTTCTTCGTCATTTCCGGCTATCTGATCACCGGCCAGCTGCTGCGGGAAATCGCCGAGGACGGCAGGCTGGACCTGTGGCGGTTCTATGCAAGGCGCGCCCGGCGCCTGCTGCCGGCCTCGCTGTTCGTCATCTTCGCCACGCTGGTCGCGGGCTACTTCATCCTGTCGCCGGACGAACAGTCGCTCTATTCGAAAGGCGCCATGTATGCCTCGGCCTATGCGATCAATTTCTGGCTGATCCGCTGGTCGTTCGACTATTTCGCCCCCGATGCGGCGAACAACCCCTTCATCCATTTCTGGTCGCTCTCCGTCGAGGAGCAATTCTATCTCGTATGGCCGGGGCTGCTTCTGCTGGCTGCATGGCTGCGCCCGGGCAAGCGCACTGCGATCCTGGTGATCGGCCTCACCGGCGCGGTGTCGTTCGCCGTCTGCGCCTGGCTCACCACCGTGGCGCAGCCCTGGGCCTTCTATTTCTCGCCGCTCAGGGCCTGGGAATTCGCCGCCGGCGGCCTGGCGACGATGGCGCCGGCAAAATTCTGGCGAGAGCGCCCGCAACTGGGCGCAGCACTGGCATGGCTTGGCCTGGCGCTGATCGCCGGCGCCTATCTGACCTTCAGCGAGGGGGACACCCCCTTCCCCGGCGTCGCGGCGGTGGTGCCGGTGGCCGGCACCGTGCTCCTTTTGCTCAGCGGCTCCGGCAATGTCCAAAGAGGGCCGAGTGCCATGCTGGCGCTGCCGCCTTTGCAATGGGTGGGGAAACTTTCCTACTCTCTGTATCTCTGGCACTGGCCGGTCATCGTCTATGCGACGATGATGGTGCCCGACCTCTCCTGGCCCGGGCGGCTTGCCTGCGCGGCATTGACGCTGGCGTTGTCGATCTTCACCTATAATTTCATCGAAAACCCGATCCGTCGCAATGGCTGGCTGATGGCGAACGCGGCGCGCGCGCTAATCCCCGCCGCAATGCTGACCGGCGCCAGCGTCATGGCGACTTACGCCAATGCGCGGCTTGCCGTGGACGACCTCGATCCCTCACAACGCATCATTGCCGAAACTGCCGCACTACCCTCCACTGCGCGCGCCAAGGTGGGCTGCGTTCTCGACTACGAGACCGTGACGCCGAAGCCCTGCGTGTTCGGCGCCAAGAATGCCGAGCGCTCGATCGCGCTGTTCGGCGATTCGCATGCCGACCACTGGTCGACGCCGCTGATCGAGGCGGCGAAGAAGAACGACTACAAGGTCGTCACCTGGCTGAAATCCGCCTGCCGGGCGTCGCGGCTGACGGTCTGGAGCTCGAAGCTGAAGCGCGACTACACCGAGTGCGATCAATGGCGCGAGCAATCGATCAAGGAGATCATCGCCCTGCGCCCAAGCCTGGTGGTGATCTCGGAGATCTCGCTGACCAGCTCGCGCAAACTGTCGCCCGACGCGCAGCAATCCGACAGCCTGGATCAGGACTGGCAGGCTGGCCTTCGCGCAACGCTGGAAGCGTTCAGCCAGGCCGGGCTGAAAGTCGCCTTCATCCGCGATGTGCCGTTCAACAGCATGTTTGTCGATACCTGCGTGGCCCGCGCGCTGTGGCGTGGACAGACGCCATCGGTATGTGACGCGCCGCGAACCGACGCCGCCAACGACGCCATGGCCGCGCTGGAGCGCGACATCGTGCGCGCCGTACCCAACGCGACCTATATCGACATGACGGACCGGTTCTGCGACGCCAAGACCTGCCATGTCTTCATCGACGGCAAGCTGGCCTACCGCGATCGCCACCACATGGCGACGTCCTTTGCGCAAACTCTGGAGCTGCCGGTCGAGCGCGCGCTATTCTCGACCGGGGCGGCGGAGAAATAAGGGCGGCGCAAAGACGCGCCTTTCACCCGCATCTCAGTGCAAGCCAAACTCGCGCAGCAGTTCTTCGCGATAGCGCACGAAGCGGCTTTCGCTGCGATCGCGGGGGCGTGGCAGTTCAACCTCGACCAGCCGTGCCGTGCCGCCTTTCTCCCTGGGCAGGATCAGCACCCTGTCCGCAAGATAATGCATGTCGCGCAAAAGCTTGCCCTCGGGCTTGACCCAGGGCTTGACCCGGGGCTTGACGCGAGGGTGTGCAGCGGTTTGCGATAACTACATGCATAAAACAACAACCTAAAGCGCGTCGCATGTGGCCGGTCAAACGCGACGCGCTTTAGATCGCTTCTTCCAGATCCATGGGTGTTCTCTTCGCTCCAGATACGCGCTTCGACGCGAATGCGAACGCCAAGGGCGTCTTGACCGCATTCCGGCCACGCGTTGATGATCTCAAGCGCACCAAAGCCATCGGCCCGGGGGATTCGCATGAAAACAGCCGTTCTGACATATCTGCTGCTGGCCTGTTTGCTGGCATCGCCGGCGCAGGCGGGATGGAAGCCGGTCGAGAAGGTCGAGACCTACGCCGTTTCAGGGCAAACCGGTCCCCAGCTCCATGCCTCGATGGGCGAGCGCGGGCCGATGATCGGCAAGGGCAAGGTCCGCGCCATGGCCTACACCAATTTCAAGCTGACCTGGGTCAGGGACTATCAGCGACAAGGCAGCGCCTGCGTGCTGGTGTCGGCGCGGCCGAAGCTCATCATAACCTACACCTTGCCCAAAACGTCCGGGCCGGTGCCGGCCGCCGTGCAGAAGAGTTGGGACGTTTTCGCCGCCGGCCTCGCCGCCCACGAAAAGGTGCATGGCGACATCATCGTCGACATGGTCCGCAAGATCGAGACGGCGACCATCGGCCTGTCCGTCCCTGACGATCCCGGCTGCAGCAAGATCAGGACCGAAATGACCAGGCGGCTTGCCGAACTCTCCCAGGCGCAGCGGCAGGCAAGCCGCGATTTCGACCAGGCAGAATTCGCCCCGCGCGGCAATCTGCAGCAGCTCATCGTTAATTTGCTGATGGGGCGGTAGGGGAATCATCGCAAAGCTGGCGGGACAGCGCCCCCCTCTGTCCTGCCGGTCATCTCCCCCACTTGGGGGGAGATCGGCCGTCATCTCTGATTTCGCCGATTGCCAACCTCGAAAAAGAGGCGCTGTCGGCGGAACTGCCAATCTCCCCACTTGTGGGGGAGATGTCCGGCAGGACTGAGGGGGGCGCCGTAGAGCACAGGCCTCGCCTCACCCCGCCACCGGCGTCCACATCACATCCTCGACCCGCATCGCCCCCGTCGCCAGCATCACCAGCCGGTCAAAGCCGAGTGCGGCGCCGCTCGCCGGCGGCATGATGGCGAGTGCGGCGAGGAAATCCTCGTCGATCGGATAGCGCTCGCCATAGATGCGCTCCTTCTCGTCCATCTCGAGGATGAAGCGCCGGCGCTGCTCGGCGGCGTCGGTCAGCTCGCCGAACGCGTTGGCCAGTTCGACGCCGCAGCAATAGAGCTCGAAGCGCTCGGCGACGCGCGGATGATCTGCGCTCGGCCGGGCAAGGGCGGCCTCCGAAATCGGATAGCCGTAAAGGATGGTGGCGCGCCCCTGCCCCAGCGCCGGCTCGATCTTTTCCACCATCACCCGGCTAAACAGATCGGCCCAATTGTCGTCGGGCGCGGTGCGTAGGCCCGCCTTGACCAGCGCTGCGTGCAGCGCTTCGCGATCGGTGCTGCCGTCGGCGGCGACAGTGGCCAGCAGGTCGATGCCGGCATAGCGCGCAAAAGCCTCGGCGACGCTCAACCGTTGCGGCTCGGCGAACGGATCGGCCTCGCGGCCGCGAAAGGCGAAACGTTTTGTGCCGGCGCGCTCGGCGGCCAACGCGACAAGCCCGGCGCAATCCTTCATCAGGCTCTCATAGGTCTCGTTAGCCCGGTACCATTCGAGCATGGTGAAGGACGGATGGTGCAAGGGGCCGCGCTCGCGGTTGCGATAGACGGCGCTCAGGCTGAAGATGCGCCTCTCGCCGGCGGCGAGCAGCTTCTTGCAGGCGAATTCCGGCGAGGTGTGCAAATAGAGCGGCAGGTGCTGCCCGTCCGGCCCGATCGCCTCGGTGGCGAAGGCCGACAGATGCGCCTCGTTGCCGGGCGAGACCTGCAGCGCCGCCGTCTCGACCTCGACGAAGTCGCGGCGGGCAAACCAGTCGCGCAGGGCCGCAGTGATGGCATTGCGCAGGATCAGCCGCGGCCGGCGGTCGGCGTGAACATCAGGCGTCCACCAGGGCGAGGCGGCGGTCATGACGACAGGATTTGCATGGAGGACTGGCGATTGCCGCCAAGATGCGCTAGGCCGCACCGAACGGCTCCCGCAGCCGATTTGCGCCGCTCGGCGCTCCCAGGCCAGTCAACGCTCTTAGGAATAAAGCCCGTGAAGGTCATCGCCAGTTCCCTACGCAAAGGCAATGTCGTCGAAAAGGACGGCAAGCTCTATGTGATCCTCTTTGCCGAAAACATCCATCCGGGCAAGGGCACGCCGGTGACCCAGCTCGACATGCGCCGTATCTCCGACGGGGTGAAGGTTTCGGAGCGCTACCGCACCACAGAGCAGGTCGAGCGCGCCTATGTCGAGGAGCGCGAGCACACCTTCCTCTACCGCGACGCAGAAGGCTTCCATTTTATGAACCCGGAAAGCTACGACCAGGTCGCGGTGCCGGAAAGCGTGGTCGGCGAGATGGCGCCCTATCTCAAGGAAGGCATGGCGGTGCAGATTTCCCAGTACAACGGCATCGCCATCTCGCTGGTGCTGCCGCAGCGCGCCACCTTCGAGGTGGTCGAGACCGAGCCGGTGACCAAGGGCCAGACGGCGTCCTCGTCCTACAAGCCGGCGACGCTATCCAACGGCGTGCGCACGCTGGTGCCGCCGCACATCACCGCCGGCACCCGCGTGGTGGTGATGACGGCCGATGGCGCGTATGTTGAACGCGCCAAGGATTGAGGCTGGGGGGGCAGTTTTGTCTTCTGTGACGGTCTCGCGGCCGCTTCGCGAGCGGGCAGTGCGTCCGCTGTCGCGATAGGCGCCCGTCTCGCAATTTGGCGCCAGGCGGGCGACAGACGTCGCTTGCTGGAAACCGGCCGCGGCTAGTAGCGGGAGCAAATCGCGTACACAGCTGCCAGATAGGTGAGTGCAATCGTGACGTAGGAGACCGCGAGTTCGGCCACGATCGAGGAGATTTGAAGCAGCGTCACCGGAAAACCCTTTATTAACCCTAACTCACTCATACGCGTTAATCCTGTCTATTAACAGTCCCCCATAAGTACGAGTGAGCGAGGCCCGCCACGGCGCCTGATCGTCGCAGAATGCTAAGGTAGAGGCCCAACCCGCTATTGCCCCGTGCCATTGATGCGCGCCGGGAAGAGTCTGCTTCACTGGACAGTACAGCGGGGAATTCAGCCAAGGATGAAACCCGCTACCAGAACCGTAAGGATCATCGACAGCGGAACGGCAAGAAGGCAGCACGCCTCCAAAGTGTTGATTTGCCAAGAGTTCATCGGGCGCTTTTCCATGTTGATTCCCTATCTAAACGGGCAGACCGGGACGGCAGTTCCACGGAAAAAATCCGGCGTCATCCGCACCGCTCATGGTGCCGATCGGCGCCAACCCTCATTCCCGGTCATCCAGCGGGCACGCGCCAGATGCGTCGCCCAAGCCAGGAATGCCCGTTCCGGCTCTTGGTTCGGTTCAATATGCAGAACGGTGTGTGCGACCTCACGCCAATCGGCCCCGTCCGCCGAAGCATCGAGCAGCCGCATATAAGTCAGCATGCAGTGCTCGTCATTTGCGGTCAGTACCGAAGACGTGGGCGCCACGTCTGCGAAATGGGGGTTTGGCGGAAGCTTTGACATTGCGATCTACCAGCAATGGCGCACCGTAACAGGCCGTCAAGAAGCCCGCGCCCTTCAATTGGAGGACGCTGGCCGATCGAGGCTCGCTGCGCGCCCCGAAAATCAGGATGCGGCTTAGCTACATTCGCTTCCGGGGCTTTAGATGAGCCCATAGCGCTGCGGCAGCAAACAAGAGCGCAAAGACAAGCGAGACATTAAAAATCGGGTGGGTGCTGGACACAGCCGCCGTTGCCGCAACAATGCCGACGATCGCTAAGATTGCCCCCAAAACAACGCCTATGAAACGCATTGCCTACCCTCACATCTCTTGGTCAGGTAGGCAGCCGCTGATGGTACGACAAGTTCATAGCGCCCGCCCCGTTTGCCCTCTACCCACGCGGCCGCCGCATCAGCATCATCCCATAATGCACGGCCAACAAATCCAGCCCGACCTTGAGCAGTTTGGACACAACGTCCCGCGGCTCGCCGGTCTGTTCGGCCAGGCTCTTCACCGTTTCGCCGGCGCAGCAGACTTTTTGCACGACGCCCGACACCTCCCAATGCGAAAGCGCCCTGGTGGCGTCGGCATAGGCGCGGCCGGCTGACAGGATGCGGTCGGCAACGCCGCCGCCGATGCGGCCGCCGTCGACGCGCTCCGTCAGCGCCATCGGCCTGACACCGTCCTGCGCCGAGACGCGAAAATCCTCGCGGTAGCGCATACCCGCCTCGCGCTGCTGGCGCGACAGCGAGGTGATGCCGGTCAGCGGGTCGACATTGCGCACCCGCACAATGCCGCCGGTCGAGGTGTCATTCGACACCTCATAGACCCGCCTCGCCTCCAGCGTGCCCGCCGCCAGCCGTTTGCGGCCAAAGGCGTCGTCCTTCAGCGCGAAATCATGGCCGACCTCCTTGCGGATGCGCACCTGCTCGGCCTCGCCCTTGGATAGTTTGGGCGGCTTGGCCTTTTGGGCGGTCTTTTTGCTCATCGTGGCTCCTCGTTTGATTTGCTGCCTTCGCATAATCTGGCTTCCTCTCCCCCGCGCAGCGGGTGCGAGGAACCAGGCCGCCGTGCTTGGCGAGAAGAATCTCGACCGATGCCGCTTACGCTGCGTCCGGCAGAGCCGTACGGCGATGGTCGCAGAAACGTGCCGCGTGATAGGCGCAGTAGCTTTTCAGCGGCCGCGTACGCAGGCCGCAGCACAGCATATCCAGTGCCGGCCGGCTGCCCGGCGCGTCGTTTTCGGGATTTTCCTCCAGCGTCAGATCGAGCGGCGCGCGGCAGCGGTTGAACAGGCAGTCGATGAAGCGCATGGCCGCGACATGCGGCGGTCGCCCGACGGCGCCAACCGGGCGCGGCGCCGGCACCTTGAGGGCCTCGGGCCCGTGGATCTCGCGCACGAACTGGTGCTGCGGCAGCCAGACCGGCGGCGCCAGCCTGGCCGGGGTGCGGGCGATGCTTTGTAATTCTGTGTCGGTATAGGCGGGCATGATGTTGATCCGTTTGAAAGGCCGAAGCTCGTCCCTCTCCCGTTCACGGGGAGAAGAAAAATCACCTCCGGCGGCCGAGCTTCGCCTCGGCCACCTCGCGGGTGGCGCCGGAAACCGCCCTGCCCGTGTGCCGATCGAAGACGATGACCGTGCCGTCGTCGGTGCGGATGCACGACAGGCCCGCATTGCAGGCGCGGAAATTCGTGGCCGGAGCCGTGAGGGGGACGGCTCCGGCCGTTCCGGTCGCCGCCGGTGACGGCAGGGTGACCGGAGCCGAGGCGTTGGCCTCGGGCTTCGTCCCGGCCGGGGAGGAGGACAGCCGGGACGGATGGGAAAACGAAATGGAGCGACGTGGCTTGTGCATGGCCGTATATAAGCATAACTCAAAAACTTATGCAAGCCATTCTTTCATGGACGAAACCGATTCTTATGTTTCAGATGGCGCCATGGCGAAAACCTCATTGTCGATCAAGGTCGGGGCGGCGATCCGCAAGGCGCGCAAGCAGCGCGGCCTGGTGATGCGCCACATTGCCGAGCACAACGACACCGACGTCGCCGCCGTCGGGAATTGGGAGACCGGCCGCAACCTGCCAAAAACCGAGAACCTTTTGAAGACCGCCGCCTTCCTGCGCGTCGACCCGGTGGCGCTCGGCAAGGGCGAGGTCGTCTTCCTCGACGACGCCGACAATGTCGCCGACGCCGAGATCGTCACCGACGCCGCTCCCCTGCCCGCTGGCCCGATGGATATCGAGCTTCTGGGTGCCGCGGTCGGCGGCGACGACGGCGACTTCACCTTCAACGGCGAAGTCGCCGGCTATGTCCAGCGCCCGCCCGGCATCGCCCATTTGCGCAAGGTGTTCGCGCTGCACGTGCTCTCCGACTCGATGGTGCCACGCTACGAGCCCGGCGAGATGCTCTATTGCGGCGGCCGCGACGCCGTGCCCGGCGACCACGTGGTGATCGAGATGTTCCCCGAGGAGCACGAGCGCAACGGCAAGGCTTTCATCAAAAAACTGGTCAAGCGCACCGCCGCCGAGCTGGTCGTCGAGCAGTACAATCCGCCGAAGACGCTGACCTTCAACCGCTACGCAATCAAGCACGTCTGGCGCGTCATCCCGCTCAAGGAACTGCTGGGGTATTAGGGCGGCGGCGGAGCGCGCACCCTTCTCCCCCTGTGGGCCCCCTGTGGGAGAAGGTGGATCGGCGCCAGCGCCTAGCCGGATGAGGGGTGCTGGACGGAATGAGGCATCGGCAATCCGTCCGCCCTCATCACTTCCCCGGAGCAAAAGCAGGCGTTGGCGATCCGTCCAACACCCCTCATCCGACCTCGCGGAGCCTGTCCTCGGGCTTGCCGGAGGCAAGACCCGTGGGCGAGGCCACCCTTCTCCCACGAGGGGAGAAGGGATCGCCACACCCTTCAAGCCCGCCTGGATCTCTCCAGCGGAATCTCGCGCTCGCCAAGCATTCGCGCTTCGGCGCGGCGCTGCTGCTGCTCGTCGATGAACGCCGCCTGGATCGAGATTGCCGCGCCCGGCAGCCCGTCGGCGCGGCAGGCCGAGCAGCGAAGGCGTCCCGAAAGCGCCGCCAGCGGCGTCTGCGCGGTCACCCCGAAACGCTTGAGCTCAGCCGGCTTCCACCATCTGTTGCGGCCGCAATCGATACACTCGACCGCGATCGAGACGACCTCGGCGATCATCGCTTCCTTGCCCGGCAATGCCATCGTCCCTAGTGCCTCAGTTCCTGTTTTGTTCACATCATTAGGGGTTTTTCGCGAAGAGTCGAGTCGGTTCTGCCCAACCCGTGTAAAAGTTTAACTTGCGCATATTTTTGAGTTATGCTTGTATCACATGCGCCGATGGATATTAGCGCCGCGGACGATCGGATAGGCGGCAGGACCGGGCATCGGTCGCGGTCGCCAACAAATGAGACGAAGATGGACGCTCTCTCCGCCCAGTTCGCCCGCGATTGCGGCTATAGCGGCGACAGCCCGGCCATGCTGGCCGCCTTCGCGGCCATCCGTCTCGACGGCATAGGCAAGGCCCGTCTGGGCCATGACCAGCGCAAAGCGATTGTCGACCGGTTGAAGCATGGCGAGGCGCTGTTCCTGGCGGCGATCCGCCCGGCGCAGTCGGCCGAGGAGGCGCTCGAGGACGCCGCCCGCTTCATTGCCTGTTATCGCAACATGCCGCGCTGGCGCCAGGAAAGGCGCGGCGCCGATCTCGCCCGCGCCAGGCAGCAGCTGCTCCTGGCGCGCTTCTTCCGCCGCTACGGCCACCGCCTCTGGGCACGGCAGACGGCGTAAGCTGGACGTCGCCGACGCCATCAGCCGGGAATGCCTGGCGCCGGTCGCCCGCACCGCGACGAACATATCGCGAATGGCTGGACCGCACTTGCCGTCGCCGACACCACGCCGTATGTCTCCCCTCGATGAGCGAGCTCGAGTTCCGTCGCGCACAAGCGCCCGATCTGCCGGCAATTGTCGCACTGCTCGCCGACGATGCGCTCGGCGCGGGCCGGGAGAACCCGTCGACGCCGCTCGCGCCGTCCTATCTCGATGCCTTCAGCGCGATCGATGCCGATCCCAACCAGCTGCTGGCCGTGGCCGTGGAAGCCGGACAGGTGGTCGGAACCCTGCAGCTCAGCTTCATTCCAGGCATATCGAGGAAAGGCGCCTGGCGCGGGCAGATCGAAGGCGTTCGCGTCGCCCGGCACCGGCGATCAGGCGGCGTCGGCAAGCAGATGATCGAATGGGCAATTGAAGCGTGCCGTTCGCGCAACTGCAGCTTCGTCCAGCTCACGACCGACAAGAGCCGACGGAAGGCGCACGCTTTCTACGAGGGCCTCGGTTTCACCGCCAGCCATCTCGGCTACAAGATGGGGTTGTAGCGCTCGATCGGCTGATTGCCGAAGTCGGCGCTGCCCCTCATCCGCCAGCCGGCACCTTCTCCCCGTATAGTGACGGGGCGAAGGGGCTGTCCGCAACCTCGGCACCCTGTTCTGCAACGCTGGAGATTGGCGAAACACTTTGCGAAGGCTGTCCTTCTCCCCGTCACTATACTGTCACTATACGGGGAGAAGTGCCCGGCAGGGCGATGAGGGGCGGCGCAACCTGAAGCGATTACCCTCCACGCTCCTTGACAACCCACCCGCGATGTTCTCTTTATGTTCCGTAACAAAACCACCTCAAGACAATGCGGCGTTCGAACCGCCGCGGGCGAACGGGCCGGATGGAAGCCAACATCCTCCACGCGGATCTGGATGCCTTCTATGCCTCGGTCGAACAGTTGCTCGACCCCGCCCTGCGCGGCAAGCCGATCGCCGTCGGCGGCGGCGTGGTGCTGGCCGCTTCCTACGAGGCCAAGGCGTTTGGCGTGCGTGGCGGCATGCCGGGGCGGCGCGCCCGCGAACTCTGCCCCGGGCTGATTTTCGTCGGCGGCCATTTCAAGGATTATCAGCGGCTCGGCGACGCGGCTATTCAAGTGCTCGGCGATTTCACGCCTGTGGTCGAGCGGATTTCCATCGATGAGGCCTTTGCCGACGTCGCCGGCTGCACCCATCTGTTCGGTCCGCCGGCCGAGATCGCCACAACCATCCGCCGCCGCGTGCGGGCGGAGCTCGGCCTGCCGATCTCGGTCGGCGTGGCGCGCACCAAGCACCTGGCCAAGATTGCCTCGCAAGTGGCCAAGCCCGACGGGCTGGTGGTCGTCGATCCACGCCACGAATTGGAGTTCCTGCACGATCTGCCGGTCGAGCTGATGTGGGGCGTCGGCCCGGCGACCAGAGAGCGGCTGGCTGGCATCGGCGTCAACACCATCGGCGAGCTGGCGAAAACGCCTGGCTGGTCGCTGGAGCGCCTGCTCGGGCCGGCAGCGGGCGAAAAACTCAACGCGCTGGCGTGGAACCGCGATCCGCGCAAGCTCGAGACGCAGCGCCGGGCGCGATCGGCCGGCGCACAATCGGCGCTCGGCAGGAAGCCGGCCGAGGCAAAAATCTTCGTGCCGGCGCTGCTGCATCTGGCCGACAGGGTCGCCACCAGGCTGCGGGCGAAATCGCGGCCGGGGCGCACGGTGACGGTCCGCGTCCGCTTTGCCGATCTGCGCTCGGTGACGCGCTCGATCACGCTCGACCAGCCGATTTCGGCAACCGCGATGCTGGCCGAGATCGCCGAGGCGCTGGTGCGCAAGGTGCTTGTCGATCATCCGCACGAAAAGACCATCTCGCTCTTAGCGATTGCCGTTTCGCATCTGGAGAAGCAACCCGCCCTGCAGCTGGAACTGCCGCTTGGCCTCGACGACGACCGCCGCCGCCCCGGCACCAGGAAAGGCGCGGCGCGCTGGACCGCCGACCGCGCCATCGACAAGATCCGCGACCGCTTCGGCTGGGAGGCGGTCGGCTATGCCTCGGTCGCGCTCGGGCAGTCGCGATCGGTCCCCGACGCGTTTCGCGAACTGGCCGAAAAGGAATTGTGAGCCGGCAGTCTGCCCTACTGCCCTACTGCCCTACTGCCCTACTGCCCTACTGCCCTACTGCCCT
>SAQL01000031.1 GCA_004020645.1 Mesorhizobium sp.
GGGGAGGGCCGCCAGGGACCCGCCTTCAGCGACAGCATGGCGATTGAGAGAAAATTTACCAGCATCTTATTGGCAGGATAGCCTATTTTGTGATACACACAAAATAGGCGGCGCGGCCCTGTCGGGCCTTAGCGCCCGCAAGCGGGCTTGAGACATGGACGCAGGCGGCAGCGGAGCACCGGCACGGAGCGCATCACGGCGCTACGGCGAGGTGACGCACATCCGGTTTTCGACCGACGAGTTGGCCAGCCTCAAAGCTGCGGCGCAGCGAGACGGTGTGACGGTCAGCGAGGTCATTCGACGGCTGGTGCGGGCAGAGGGCGGCCATCTGCCGGTCGCGACGGAGACGCTCCAACCGGCCATCGTGGAGTTGAGCGATCAGCTGCGTCGCGTCGGCATCAATTTCAATCAGGCAGTTCGTGCCATGAATGACGGCCGTGTGGGGTATGACGAGGATCTCGAACGGGCGCTGATCGCGGTGGGCGATCTGGTGCGGCAGTTTCGCGAGGAACTGAAAGCGATGACCTTGCGGTCCCGTAAGACGAAGAGCGCCAAGCCATGAGCCGCCGCCTTGCCGGATACGCCGCCGAAATCGAGCGCTATCTGCAGGGCGCATTGATCATGCAGCGTGAGGACCTGGACGAAGACAAGCTTGCAGCGGGCGCTCGCCGCGAGGTCGGCGCGTTCCAGTCGCTGAAGGGTGATGAGGGCACTGCTGCAGGCGCATCTCATCGGCGGTCGACATTGAGCGGGGGTCCGAGGGCCGCGGCGCCGGTGCATTCGGCAAAGCCCGCCAGCGCGCCGATCATGGTCTATACCGCTACTCTCGCCGGTTTCCAGCCGGAAGAGGAGGAGGACTGGAAGCGGCGCGGCGGTGGTGGCCGTGGGGAGCGCGGCGGGCGTGGCGCCGGTCGCCAGGCCGGCGCAGGAAGGCCGGCGCGGGCCGCTTATCAGGCTCGAGCAGTGGCGGCGCGAGCCGGCTATGCTGCGGGCGCGCAGCCTGCCGTTTTCAAGGTGATGCCCAATCCGCCATCGACCAAGGAGGCTGCGTCGCGCTTGCTCAACTATATCGGCAGGCGAGAGGACGAAAAGGGCGAGAAGCACGATATCGAGATTTTCAACGAGGACGGCCAGGTTCTCGCGACGGGCGCTGCGCGCAAAGCGTTCTTGGAGACGTTTTGCGAAACGTTCGAACCGCCGCTGGAAAACACGAATTTTATCGAGGTGGGTTTCGAGCTGGCCGGCGATGTCACTGAACCAGATCTAAGCGAGGCGCTGAACAGGGCATTTGGGTCGAAGTCATTCGTCTATGCACGCGACGGCCGGATCGTGGAGGTCTACGCGCACACCGATGAACGCGCGGGACCGCTTGCCAAGGTGCTTGCGGGCGGCCGGGAGAATTCACGCAGCAAGGCGCTCGACAAAATAGAGGCGCGGTTGTGTGAGACCATGGCTGCATCCGGCGTTGCGGCTACAGCCGAGGTGACTGCTGCCGTCGGCCATGAACGCAAGGCAAAATACTTCCTGCAGAAATTCATCCGCGCCCACAGGCAAGTCCGTCATGCGAATGGCGAACCAGTTCGGGGGATGAAGAATCCCGCCAAGGCAGCGGCGTCGGTCTATGAACAATGGCGTCCCCAGCTTTCAGGCCGCGAGCGCCGCAATGCCTATCACCTGCTTTTTTCGGCGAGGGCCGGCACTGACTCCAACGCCGTCATGGCTGCGGCGCGTGCCGTGCTCGAGGAGCGCGCGCCGGGATACAAATTCGTCCTGGCGCATCACAAGGATACGAAGCATGTTCATATCCATGCGATGGTGCAGGCACGGTCAGCCGACGGTGAGCGGCTGAAATTCTACAAGCCAGATCTCGTTGCCTGGCGCGAGACGTTTGCGGAGAAAGCACGCGAGAACGGCATTGCGATGGTCGCGACGCGGCGGATGGATCACGCGATGACGCGGCCCTTCACCAAGGAGCATGCCGGGGCTTATAGCCGGGCCAAGCGTGATCCTCGCTATCAAGTCAGCGCAAAGACAATCGAGCGGGTTGAGGCCAAACGGCAGCGCCGGATCGATCAGCAGGCGCTTGTCGTGAACGGTGACGCAATCGCGACCGCGTGGCAAAAGACCGTGACAGCGATGCGCGCGGTTGGCGTGGTGGGCCAGGCGCTTACAGCGGCCGAGTCGATTGGCAACACCATTCGTCAGCTCCAACGCCATCGAGCAGTGGAGGGACCGGCACGACCTGCCGCGCAGCGCGGAGCCGACCAGCCGGCGCAAACGTCTTTCCTGTCCCATCCCGGTATGAGAGAGTTGAACGCACTGATAGGAGATTTGGACATGGCGCAGACCCCCCTTGAAATGCGGCGTCAGATGGCCCGCGTCAATCAAGCATTCGACAACATGCGCGAGACGCTGCCGCCAGCTCAGCAAGCGCCGTTCGAACAGTATCGCGAGGAGGTCAACGGCAAGATGCACGACCGGCTGGCGCGGCTGCAATTCGAGCGCCAGCAGCAGCGGCGCGGCGGTGGCAGCGGCGGCGAGCCGATTCCCGAGCGCGAGGGGCGAGGTCGAGATCTTCCCGCGCGAGACGATCCCCGCCAGCCAGAGACGCCGCGCGCCGGCGCTGGGCAGACGAAGGCCAAGCACGACGCCGACAAGCAGAAGACGCGTGAGGCGGAAGAACTGAACCGCAAGTCCCAGCGCTCAAACGAGAACGACTACGAGCGTTGAAGACTGATTTGTTCAGCGGCGGGCGCTGATAGCGAAATGTTCCCCGCCCATTCGAGGCTTTGCCAGCTAATGTCCTAAGCGGCCATGGGACCTCGCTGCCGCGGATGTTGGTTAGAATCCGCTCACGCCGTCATGCGTGCATACGGCCTTTGTCACAGGCTTGCGTCGAGATCGGCCAAGGTGAGCATCAGCGTCATTGGATCGAGCGGTGATGGCTCGAATCCGATCTTCTCGTAAAATGCCTTTGCCTCGGCCGAGAGCGCATGGGTGATGATCCCGCGAATTCCGATGGTGTTGGCCGCCTGGATGACACGCAGACCAGCATCCCTCACCAAGGCGCGGCCAACGCCGCTGCCCTGCAGGGATTGATCGACGGCGAGGCGGCCGAGAACGACCACCGGAATCGGATCCGGCATGTTGCGGCGAAAGCGACCCGGCGCGGCAGCGACGGTTACCGCGCTCGACGCCAGGGCATAATACGCCAGAACGCGACGATCATCACAGGCAACAAAGGTGCGCGACGCCCCTGTCGTCTGATTTTTCAGGGCGCGATGTTTGAGCCAGTGATCGAGACTTTCGGCGCCGGACTTGAACGCTTGAACATCGTGATGCGACGCCAAAGGTTCAGGCGCCCCAACTGTCATGCTTTCTCCCAAGGAGCCGCCGTCTGCATGGTCTTGCGCAGGCGTTCGTTGGGGTCGGGAGGCATATCCAGTCGCGCCAGGAATGCTGCGTATGCTGTCGGGCTTGCCGCAATGATGGCCTGGTCAAGCAGGGCTTCTTCGGCCGCCAAGCGCGCGGCTTCCAGGACAAAATCCGTGCGGTTCTTCCCTCTCGCCTTGGCGGCACGGTCGATCAGGCTCCGTTCTTCCGGCTTGATGCGGATATTCAGGGTTGCGCGCTTGTTTGGTGCGGTGCTCAACGTGGCCATGGCTAGGATCTCCTATGGCTTCATCTAGCACAGCGCTGCGTAATGTCAATGTCATTACGAAGTTCATCCATCGAGCGCATCAGGCAAGATGTCCTCGACGACGCTCAAATTGCGGTCAAACGCCTCAGTGTCGGTTGCGTGGGCGCGGAACGACCGCACCTTGTCGAGGATTGCCGCCACCGCCGCCTCTTTTTCGGGCGCTATGCGTGTTGTTGCCGCTCTCGCCGCCAAGGCGGAAAAATCTACCGTGGCAGGGCGCAGCAATGTTGTGACTGCTACCGCTCCCTGGTGGTCGTTCGTGATCGTCCGCCGGCGCGGTGGGGGCGACGCCATACGCCCGGTTTTTGCGGCAAAGGTGGCGCCTCGGCGTAGGCGCTGGTCAGCCATGCCCGAGCGGTATGTTGGTGCTGGCGGCGAAATCGGAGGAAGCGAACGCGAGGTAGCCAATTGAGAAGAGATAGCCGCAAGGTTTTTCGGGCGGGCACCATCCATGGATGCCGGCAGCGGCATGAAGGCACGTTGAGCGAGCTTGGCGTCGGCGAAGTAGAAGTTTCGCGTGCCGAGAATCGGCAATTGACCGCGCGGCAGGATGATTACCTTGTTTTTGTCCAAAGTGCGGATTTCGTCTGGTCGCCTCAGTGGCCGACGCACTTCCTTACTGTGGACCGAGCGGGTGTAGTAGGTATCGAACAAAGTTGCCTTGGTACGCGTCACATCCTTTTGTAGTTCGGACGTTTCGCCCAGCTGCTCGGAGATATAGCGGAGATCATCAGCGTCCTGAGCTCCGAAAAAAACCTGGACGCGCGCGGCGTTGATGAGCGTCTTGCGCCCTTCCTCGCGATAGATCTCATCCACTGCCTTCAGCGATTGGACGAAAAACCACATTGGCACCCCGTTGCCGCCCAGGACGCTCGCCATTTCGGTGACCTTTTCGAGCTTGCCGAGGTTCTGGAATTCATCCAACAGCACCAGCACTTGATGCTCGTCCGGACGCGGCAAGCTTTCCGACATGAAGTTCATCATCTGTGTGATGAGAACGTTGAACAATGGACCGAGGGATGCGATCTGCTCGCGCCGCACGTCCAGATAAAGGGAGATGCGGTCGCGCTTGAGCTTGCGAATGTCGAAGGTGCTGCGCGACGTGGCCCGCATGAGCCGTTCGTTGAGAAACGGCGCCATGCCGGTTCGCACGCCGGCATAAATGCCGGAAAACTGTCGCTCGGACATATCGAAGTAAGGCAACAGGGTTTGCAGCGTGAAATGAGAGCATTCGCGGCGGCGCTCCTGCCGTAGCGAGCCGATGAATTCCAGGAGCGGCTGCTCCGCGCCGTTCATGATCTCCAGAATGGTGCCGAAGGTCTTTTTCTCATTCGGAACCGATGGCGATTCCATCACATAGGAAGCGATGCCGGTGAACAGAAGTCGGGCGTCGTTGACCCAATAAGGATCTGCGTTCGAGGGCGGCCGCGGAAAAAGCGCCGCGGCGATGTTGCGCAGATCGATATCGCGTTGCGCCGAATCCAACGAGATGAAATCCATCGGGTTGTAGCAGGCCGTTTTGCCGTCCGGGTCGGCAGGTGCGAAGCGCACTACCTGGCTCATGGTCGACCGGTAGCCGGCAGTCGCGGCATAGGTTTCACCACGAAGATCGAGGACGACCAGCGAATGCGGCCAGACCAACGCATTTGGGATGATGATCGAAGCACCTTTGCCGGAGCGCGGCGGTCCGATGACAAAGCCACCCACGTCATCGCCATCCACCCAGAGTTTCCTGCCGCCGATCAGTTTCGGGCGAGTGAGGCTGATTTTGCCGATGCGCGGGTCGCGATGCGGCCTGAAAACCTCGGCCAGCTTGCCGCCGGCGCGGCCGATGAAGACACCACCGGCCTTGGTCAGCCTTGCTTTGGATATATCGCGCATGGTCATGAAGCGCGAATCGTTGCGCGTCTTCGGCCGCATCAAGAAGACGCCGAGCAGGGGCGACAAGAAACCGACAAAACCGGCGGCAAGGGCGTATTGCACCCGCCCGAAATCCCTCGCCGCCACGTCAGCCCAGGCCAAATGCATGACCGGCACTGGATTGGCGTTCAGCTGGTCGAAGAGGACATGTGAGCCAGTCCTCACCCAATCCCTCGCCGCATAGGCGACCGTGAAAAGCAGGGCGCCCAAAGCCATTCCCATGAGCACCATGAAGATTGCCGTTGCGATTTTCTGCATCGGGTCGCCCTAGATTGTCTCCGCCTTAGTGAACTTGATCTCGCTGATGCCGCGTCGACCGCGTTCGGTCCGCACCATCTGGACAACGATCGGGACAACCTCCCGGAGATAGTCGAGGATCTCGCTTCGCGAGAGCCCCGAAGAGCCCTGCATGACCATGAGCGCGAGCCGCTCGTACGCGGATCGTGCGGAATTCGCATGGACGGTCGTGAGCGAACCCGGATGGCCGGTGTTGATGGCTTGCAGGAAGGCGAAGGTTTCAGCGCCGCGCAGTTCGCCGAGCAGCAGGCGGTCTGGCCGCATCCGCAGGGCAGCCTCAAGCAGCTGTTGCGCGGAGACTTTCGCAAGACCCTGATCGCCCTTCGAGGCAATCAGGGCGACATTGTTGGCCACCGGCGGCTTCAGTTCGCGGGTGTCCTCGATCGTGATGAGGCGCTCGTGGCCGGGGATTTCCTTCAAGAGGGCATTCAAAAATGTCGTCTTGCCGGTCGACGTGCCGCCCGAAACAACGATCGAGATGCGGTTGCGCACTGCATACTGCAAGAACTCCATGGGCGAGGTGTCGTGCAACATCTCCACCAGCCGCGTCTCCTGCGGCGACCACGCAAGACCGCTGCCCATTGCCGTGTTCTCGAAAGCGCCGATTTCCTTATAATCATCGAGGCTCATATCCATGATGACCTGCCTGCGAATAGAGATAGCGCCGCCATCGGGGGCAGCAGGCGGCAGGATGCACTGGATGCGCTCGCCGGAAGGGAGGGCGCCCGACAGCACCGGCCTCTCTTCGTTGATGACCTGATTTGTCGCCGAGGCCACGCCGGTTGCGACGTTGCGGATCCAACCGGGCGTGACGTCGCGCCTGACGACGTGCTCCATTTCCTTCGCGCCCAGCCGTTCGATGAACAGTTCCCCCGGCTTGTTGATCGCGATTTCGGAAACCGCTTCTTCCTGCAAATAGGGCCAGATCGGCTCCAAATGAGCGCGCAGGACCGGCGCTCTCGCCCATGGATCGGGGAGAGGATGCACGGCGTTCATTTCATCGGGTTCCCGTAGCCAGGATAAAAATGATCCTTGGGCGTCGAAAAGAGCGGCGTCGGGTCGATTGCCAGCCTCGGCCTGCCGCCAGCCCTTAGCCGTGCGAGTTCCTGTTGCACTGGATCGGCATACAGATCGGAAAAGTCCAGATCGCGCCGGACCAGCACCACGACTGACGTGCCCTGATCGACATAGACCGTCGGGGCAATGTTCTGGGTGTCGCGGAACGCCTCTTGCGCGAGCTGCTGCAGGGCAGTCGACGACTTGTCGAACGCGATGCTGCGCGCATCGCGCTGCGACCCATTACCGCCATACGTCACGGTTGTGGTTTCCCCTGTCACGGGGTCGATTGTCGTCACCTGACGCTGCTGCGCGTCATGGCCGCTGTCGGCGAGCGACGACAAATATTCAGAGACGCCACCAACCACCGACAGCATGATGGCGTTGCCGTAGCGTTCCAGCCAGTGCGTGTCGACGCGACCCGCCATGCCGCCACGACCAAGCGCATCCGCTCCGGGCGACTTGATGTCGACGGAAATGCCGTCCGAGCGGATGACGCGGTTCCAGACGATGAAAACACGCTTCTGGCCGCGAGCTAACCCGGAGCGATACTCCCCGGTCAGGCGCGAGCCCTTCGGGATGAGAACCCGCCTGCCATCGAGTGAAAACACATCTTCACGAATGACCGCGCGCACAGCGCCCGGTAGGTCCGTGTTGATTGCGGTTTCCAGATAACCGCGGATCACCGTGCCCTCTGGAATCAGCGCATCGGTCCGCCGGAAAATCCGTGCCTTCGCGATGCCGGTGGAACTGGCCTCGGACTGTGCCAGAAACGCCTTGTTGGGATCGCTGTCGGCGCCGGGCACGGGAACGATCTGGCCGTCAGGAGCGATCTCAGCCTGTCCGGGTTCAGAGGCATTGGCTGTCGAGCTCGTTTCATCATTCGTCACCATCTGGTTTGACCGCAGGCGTTCCCATACCGCTTTTTCGCGCTCGGCCGCCTCCGCCTTGCTGCGAGCCTCTTCCTCGGCCGCTGCCTTGCGCCGGGCTTCTTCTTCCGCGGCCTTGCGACGAGCTTCCTCGGCAGCCATTTGCGCTTCCAGCGCCCGCCGTTGCGCATCAAGATCCGCACCCTCCTGGACGGTCTGATCGACATTATCAGCCTGTTGCGCTTTGTTCTTGTCTTCGGACGGGGGCGGCACCAGGATCTGATCGATCGTACTGTCAGCCGCTTGCGGCTGCTCGCTCAACGCGGGCAGGCGGAACTCGGGCGGATTGAAGGTCTCCTGGCCCTCATTGCGACTATCGGACGGCACCGGGTCGCGAGGCCAGTTGAGCCAAACCAGCGCGCCCACGAGGACGAGGCCCAGTCCAGCCATTGCGATCCTGGTGCCCGCGCCGGCGCCTCGGCGGGCGACAGCCGGGCTTCCGTCCAGCTGATCATAGTCGATCTGACTCACCGCTGTTCTCCACTCGGTCCAAACAGGGTGGAACCGCTCTGAAGTTTGGTGGGGCCGTAGATTTGCTCCACCGGATCGACAGTGCTGGGCCGGGCCCGGTTATACAGGCAGAGCGTCTTGCCATCGGCTCGCAATGTGAATTGGCGCGCTACCTTGTCGATGATGGTGTATTTGCCTTGAGTGCGGACATTGACCAGCGTTTCATGGCGCTTGTCGTCGACAACGAAAATCGCCGGAATGTCACCCTTGAACTCCAGAAACACTTTCGTGCCGTCGTCGAACACGGTGCGCGGTTTCAGGCCGTCGTCGCCTTTGTAGGCGTAGTCGTAATTGATATCGGCATAGTTCAGGTTTTTCAAATCCGGATCGGCGGCGCTCGCTGTCGCCTGCGAGAGCAAGCGGGCGTTGACGTCCTCGTCCGGGTACTTGAAGCGCACCTGGAAGGACGCGCGGTCGCGGTCATTGTCGGTTGCCTGAAGCAGAAGCGAATAAACGCGCCGGTTGGTGACCACGTTAACGTTGGTCCATGCATCGCGCTCCAGCGGCTTGACGAACAGGAACCGTGACCCACGCTTGGGAACAATCGACCAGCCTTTCGTGTCACCAGCCGAGACGGTCTCGATAATTTCTGTCGGACTGAGTTCGACCATCGTTGAAATGCCGACAGCCGCGCGCACTGTCGTCACGTCGTCGTTGTTGAAGGTCACATATCGGATGCGAGTGTCACGTGCGGCCGCCCCGTGGGCGATACCGAGAAGAAGGACGGCCGACAGAGCGAGGCTCAGACTCCGGCTCATTGCAGGTTTCCCGCGGTCGGCGCCGATTCCTGGTCGCGGCGGTAATCCGTGACCTGAAACCCCAACGGGTTGTCGAAACGCCACTCGTTCTTGAGTGGGGTTGAGGTGTAGCGGAATTTTATCACCGCCACCCAATTGTCGGTGGTGGTGGAATTATCGCGTCGCGTGGCCGTGGCAAAGCGCACCGAGGCGGTGTTGCGATTGAGCAGGGAGACCGACTTGATCTCAACCGAGACACTGACATTGCGGCCGAAGATCTTGTCCAGCGATTGTGGGTTTGCCGGCGTAAAGAGCCATGTCAAATCCTGGGATGCAGCGCCGGTCGAATAGAGCTGCGCCAGGTCGTAATTCTGTTTCAGCTCGCGCGGGTCATAGGTTTCCCGCGCGCGAATGTAGCGCACCAGGTTCGCCGCGGTTACGGCTTCGTTCTGCGACAAATCTCCGGGTTTAAGCGCGCGTGCGATCTCAAGGTAGCCGGTGGATTTGTCGACCTCGACGACATACGGCTCGAATTGCCGCAGCGGCAGGATCATGACCAGCGCCACCAAGGATAGGACCGCCACCAGGGCGGAGATGCTGCTGACGATCCACGCCAAGGTGCGCGACCGCCGCATTGACCGATGGGTGTCGTCCTCCCAGGTCGCCCCCGCCACATAGTAGCGTTTATCGACAAGCTGTTTGCCGCTGCCCGCGGTCGTTGCCACTGAATCTGACATTCTATTATTTCCTCGTTAGGCGAGGGGCCGTGAGTTATCGCGCGCGGCCTGCTGGATGGCGGACCTGCTTGCGTCTTCCATCCTCGCCTTGCGCATGCGTCGGAACTGGTTTGCGGCGAATTGCTGGGCGCCTCGGGCGGCGCGGTCTACGGCCCATCGAGCACCGGAGTAGCGCACTGCGTTCCGGCCGAAGTTCCTGTAGGGGTTGTAAGCTCCCACAGTACTTAAGTAGCCACCGCCGTTCAGGATGGAGGCAATCGACGGTATCTGCATCAGGACGTAGATGCCGATAATCGTCACCAGAACGAGTGGCAGCACCAGCGACATTTTGTTGTCAATTGTCGCTCCGCCTGAAGTGGCGGTATTCAGCGCCGCGTTGACCAGCGAGAAATAGAAGCCGAGAAAGCCGTAGATCAGCACCTGCTGAATCATCAGAAAGGTGGTGAGCGAAATGAACCCTTCGCTCATGCGTGAGGACCAGCGATAAAGCCAGAGAACTATCCACAGCGGCGCCAAGGCCAGCGTGATGAAAAGCATCACTTTGGCCGCGATGATCGCGGCGATGGCAAGGGCTGCGAAGACAATGGCCGAAAGCAGGACAAGCAGCGACAGCAGCGCACCGAAAATGTCATAGAAGGACCCGCTATAGACCTGGTTGGCGACGTCTTGCGCGCCCTGGTAAAGGTTGTCGATAAGTGCTGGAATTGCCGCCTGGTCGCTGAGCTGGTTGCCCGTCGCGCGCGACACGGCGCCGACGATCACTTTGCCGACTTCGTCAGGGATGCTTTGCACAAGCTGATAGATCGTCGCGGAGAATGTCCCCCATCCGGTCAAAAGCAGGTAGATGATGACGACGCGGCCAAGCCGGTATGCCGCTTCGATCGGCGAAATCGACTCCCGCCCGCTCAGGATCGAATAGCCCCACCAAATGATGTAGACGGTGAGCATGAGGGTGAACACGTTCCCCATGGCATTGCCCAACTGCATGTAGACGGTGCGCACGAAGTCCTCGCCGATATTATCGATGCCACCAAGGATGCTTTGTGCGAGGCCGTTCATCGATGCTCTTTCAGGATACTATCGAACGGCAGGGCATTGACGGGTTTGAGCAGGCCGCATCCGGCCTTTTCGGCATATGCCAGAGGTCCACACGGCGCTTTCAGTTCGCGGCTTGCGCAACCAAAAAGCACCACGCCGAGCCCCGCCACAACGCACAGCCGCAAGATTCCCCGCGGCAAGGAGCTAACCTCCGCTCTTGCCGAAGTCCGCGAACGGATTGACGTTGCGCGGCGTCATCATCTTCTGCACCTGACTCTGGCGAAGAAGATCGGCCTTCAGTTTCTCGTTCAGCGCCGCAACAGCGCCGTTCTGAACACCGATCAGCTCGTTGACAGCTCGGGCACTTTCCAGCTGCATTCTTGTGTTCTGGTCGACCGAACCCTTGACGTCGTCGGACTGACCGATCTGACCGCTGGCAGACTGCAACGACTGTTCTCGTTGCGTGACGCCTTGTGACGCCTGCGACGTCAATGCACTAAGCAGCGAGGCCACGTTGACGCCGCCGCCATAGGCCGTGTTGACGGCGCTCGTCTCTTTGCCAGCGATCTGCTGGAGCTGCTTCACCAGCTGAAGCCCATTGATAACGGCGCCGGCAATCTTCTGGATTTCGGGCGACAAGCCTCCAAACGACAGCGCGCCACCGTTTAGGATCGATCCGAAGGACGGCGCCTGGGCAATCGACATATTGCCAGCAAGACCGGTTTGTCCGATTCCAAGCGAGCCGTCACGGCTGCCGCTGAGAGCCTGCAGGATCTCCTCGCTCTTCTTCAGAATGTCCTTGTTGGACTCCATGATGGAGTTGGTGTTATCGGCGTTCTTGCGGGCAACATCGAGATTGGCTCCGTCGATGACGGCAATCTGCGCGAGAGCCGAGCTCGACCAGAGCGCCAGAGCGGCCACGATGGCGAATTTCTTCATGTCAGCCTCCTATTGCTGCAGGGAATCGATCACGCTGGCGGCGCCAGCAGGGTCAGCGATGTTTGGGATCGTGCGCCCGTCATCCGAGCGCGACCGCGCGTTCTCAAGCGCGCATGGCAACCACCGGCTACGATCCATCTTGAGCCGTTCGAGTTCGGCGGGGTCGCATGAGAACGGGTTGGGAGAGCCATTCTCCGGGCGTTGCACAAACTTCGCGGTCTGCGATGTCTGAACGTTTTGCATTGACAGAAACTGCGCAAGCAATGCTGTGAAATCGCTGGCCTGGGCAATGTATTGGTTGGTCACGCCGGCATTGATGCCGCGCGCGGACGAGTTCAGCTCCCAAGCATCCTTGTATTCCGTCACTTGGCCGATCGAGCCCATCATGGCTTCGATCTGTGCGCCGTTTGCGCTCTGTTGTGAGGTGCTTGCCTCGATGCCTCCCGCGGCCTTACGAACGGCGCCCATGGCGCCGTTCTGTGCCTCGCCGCCGACGCCGTCGGCCGTCACGATCGAGAACGGCGGCGGCGCAGCGACAGGAGCTTTGCCGCTCGATACATATTCGTTGAAATAGCTGTTCCAGCGGCCGACACCGCCGGCCCACTGTGTCTGTTCGGCCGCGTTCGAGGCGTTGTAGAAGGATGCTAGACACGAATAGTTCGTCGCCCCGCACTGCTTGACGGCCATGCCGAGATATTTGACCCCGCCCTCGACGTTCTGCTCGTTCACGTCGCGGTCAAATCCCATGGATTTGCCGGTGCCCTTGGTCAGCTGCATGACGCCTTTGACACCGGTGTGGCTTCCGGCGCATGTGTCAAACCGCGATTCCTGATACGCAGCAGAGAGCGCCAGGCCCTCCGGAACGCCGTATTTCTGCGCATAATAGCGGATCAGCTGCACGTTGGCTGCGTCGCGCTGCAAGGCTTCGGCCGGCGACCGGCGAAACATCTGCGAGCGGTATTTGTTCGAATAAGTGCAGACGACATTTTTCTTGTTGTCAGTTTCGTCCTTTTTCGATTCATCCGACGTTTGGCTATGCTGCTCATCCTGTTGCCGCTTGTCGTGGTTGGCATCGTCGATGACTGCAATTTGGGCCGTGGCCGCAGTCATGCCGCCCGTCGCTGCGAAGGCTACCGCCAGAAACGTGCTGCTAAGCCGCTTGTTCATTCTCGTTCTCCCATCCGCAGAAATACGGCAGCCACGCCTGCGGCTCGTCGCCAAAGATTTCGCGAAGCCGCGCGCATTCCTTGCTGTTGGTTTCGTTCGAGGACAGAACCTTGATGAGATCGGGCATGGCCGACAAATCGAGCTTGGCGACGATCGAGTCGCTATCGTGTTTGACGAGGAAGGTGCGGGTTTCCTTCGCGGTTCGGCGCACGAATTCGAATTCCTTCGCCGTCAGCGAGAAGCGGTCCATGTAGGACTCTTTGCTTGCCTTGGGGTTGGGAAAGAAAATGTTGGTCTTCGTCTGCTCGATCAGTGACGAGGAGATGGAGGAGTTGACGACATCCTCCGCCGTTTGCGTACCGAAGCCGACCACGCCGTTGCGGCGACGGATGGTTTTCAGCGTTTCATTGATAAACGCAGAGAAAACCTCGTCGTCCAGGAGCTTCCATCCTTCATCGAGGAAAAGCATGATCGGCGTGCCGTCGATAACTTCCTCGAGACGGTGGAAGATGTAGAGCAAGGCGGCCGAGCGCAGTTTCTTGTCCCCAAGGATCTTGGTCATGTCGAAGCCGACCACCGACTTCGAGAAGTCGACCAGATCGATGCGATTGTTGAAAAGCCAGCCCTTGTCCTTCGGGTCGAGCCATGGCTGAATGCGCGCTGCCAGATCGTTCATGCCGGGCATGAGCGAGCCCCGCAGCACTTCCGGCAGCAGATCAAGGGTCCGCTGCGCCCGCGGGATCTTGTAGATCATGTCGACGGCAGCGTTGATGACGCGCATCTCCGCTATATCGAGCGCGCCACCTTCGGGCGTCAGAATGTAGATGAGCAAATCTTCCAGAAAGGCACGATTTTCCGTCGTGTCTTCAAGTTGTAGCGGCGCGAACCCGGTCGGGTGGGATGGCTCCATCACTTCATAGCGGCCGTCGAGAGCTCGAACGAAAATTTCTGCGCCGCGCATATAGTCGAAATAGACGCATCTCGGCCTGGGCGTCACGCGCATGGCTTGAGCCATGAGGAACGACAGCACGACGGTTTTACCGGACCCCGTCGGGCCGAACACCGTGAAGTGCCCGACATCGTGGACATGAAAATTGAAATAGTAGGCCGTCTGACTGGTCGTTTCGAGCAAGGCGATGGGCCGTTTCCAATGCAAGCCCTCGCGCTGGCCGGAGGGAAAATTGTGCCCTGAAAAGAGGCCTGCAAAATTCAAGGACGAGATCAGCGCGCGCCGCGCGATGTAGCTGAAATTTCCCGGAAGCTGCGCCCAAAAGGCCAGCTCCGTGTTCAGCGTCTCGCGCACCGGTACGATCGACATGCGCGACAGCTCCGCGGTGATGTCGGAGAGCGCACGATTGAGGCCAGCCATGTCCGGTGCCAGCGCCATGACGCTCATGTGGTGCTGTCCGAAGACGACTTCGCCTCCGGCCAGCTTGTCGGCGCCGTCATGGACGGAATCCTCGACTGTCGTGCCAGCCTCGTCCGAACCCTCGACCTGGTTGGCGATGGTGTTGATCCTGCGCATCGCCGTTACGCGGTCTTCGATGGCGAAACTCTGGGTCAGGACAAACTCATGCGGCAGGCGCAAAAGCCCGTCCAGGGATCCCGGCGCGGTGAAGGGCGGATATTCCCTGATCGAAACCATGGCGCCGAGTTTGCTTGCATCGGGGCCGCGGATTTCCAGCGCTGATCTTCCGAAAAAAAGTTGGCGCGTGGCCAGCACCTCCGCCAGGCTCATGCGCGGCAATGGCATTTCCACATCGGCGCCGCCCGCAAGGATCTTCGCCAGGAGTTCCGCAGGCTCGGAAAAGAAGCTGTCGCGGCGTTTCACGACACCGAGAAGACGCGCGCCGTAGGCTGCGAAATCCTTGACGACGCCGTCGAGAACGTCATGCAACTCGGCAATCGCCTCGTCACGTGTCTCCTCGCCGGCAGTCGTGATGCGAAACGCATTGAGCGCCTTATCCACCCATCCCACGCGCCCGACCATCGGCCGTCGTATGAGCATCAGATAGGCCTCGTTGACGAAAAGGTTTTTCGCCCGAAGCTCGTCCATGTAGCGGGCGTCGAGCTCCGCCACGAAGGGATTTTCGAAATCGCCATCCATCTCCGGCGTGACATGGCGACGGATGATCGTGGTATGGGCCGCAAACCGTGACGTCGACAGATTGCGCAGCATCGTGTTCCGGTTGAACATGCGGCTGTTCAACTCGGCCTGGTCCATCGTCTGAAACGGCAGACCGCTAAGTTGGATAACCCCGACCAGAAAGCCGCTCTTCGTCACAATCAAATTGTCATCGACATGACGGAGGTGCGGAATGTGCATCGCCGCAAGCTTTTCGCGGCGACGTTCACGGCCAAACTTGAGGTCGGCGTCGACACTCATGGCGAGTAGCTCCGCGCACCCCAGACAGCGAGGTTCGCCACCGCTCCGCGTTTGGAGACGCGCCGTTCGAAAATGTGGAAGATGTAAGGATCGCGCTGGCACAGATAGGCGCTGACCAGGTGCGTCACCCCGAACACGCCCAGGCCAAGCACGAAGCTGCTCGTGGCGATAAAGCCGATCACAGCCAGGATGCCGTTCAACGCAAAAACCTCGTAACGGACGCCCCATTTCATCGGGGGGCGCGTCAGAGGCAGGCTGACCGGCTCGACATAGACTTCCTCGTCATCCATCTCGTCAGCCGCCCCCCGCGGTCGCGCGAACCGAATCCACAAGCTGCGCCGCGCCGAAGATCAGTGCGATGCCGATAATGATGGAAAAGGCCATCATCCATGCGAGTCGCCCGGTCATCGCGAGGAAACCGAGGAAGCAGACGGCAATAATGGCGAATGACCGCGCTATGCTGCCTTGCAGAACCCCCACGAACCATTCAAGCACGCCTTCTATGGGCGCGGCCGACTGCGCGTAGGCGGTAGCCGGCGCGAGCGCTATCCCCAGCGTTGCCGCCAGGGCCAGTTTCAGTGCGAATTTGCCTGCGCTCCTGTAATCCACCCTAAGCTCCTTTTCAGTTGCCAAAATCGATGACATGGCCGTCTTGCCATGAGTCCTCGCCTGCCGAAGACGTAGCCGCCGCTCGGTCTGCGGATTTGGTCGGTGCGGACTTTTTGAGGACGCCGCCGAGCTTCCAACGGTTCAGAATTTTCACGACGTATTCCGCCGTTTCCGGATTCACCGGAATGCCTTGCTCCTCATAGACCTTGCTCAGCCCGGCGTTGTAAGCGGCGAGCATCAGCAATGGATCCTGAAACTGATCATAGAGCGCCTTCAGATAACGGATGCCGGCGCGCACATTCGCCGCTGCGTCGCACCGGTCGCTCACGCCAAGATCCGATGCCGTACCAGGCATCAGCTGCATGATCCCTACCGCCCCGGCGGTCGACGGACCCTGATTGGCGCCGAGATCGCTTTCGGCCCATGCGATAGCTTCGGCCAGGTCAGCGTCGAATCCCTCATCTTGCGCGATCGAGCGCACCAGGCTGGCAATTTGCGCGCGATCAGCGACCTCGCAAGCTCCCGGCGGCTTTCTTTCTGCCGTCGGGAGCGCTTGCGCCGGCGTTGCAAATGCGACCTCAACGCGCTCTGATGCCATGTCCTGCGCGCGCACACCCAGCGGCGTCATGGTACCGCAAACGGAAAGCAGCAGGAGGAGGCGAGTGTTCATAATGTTGCCGAAAATTGACACTTTACTATGGCTACACGAAGCCCTAGTAAAGTGTCAATGCGGTAGGAATGGTCGAGGACGGATTTCGATGAAACGGGCGGTTTTACTCACAGCCGTGCTGCTCTGCAGCGCCGTCACCCATGCTGGCCGCGCGAACGCCGCGAGCGCCTTCGACCAACCGACAACAGACTACATGCTTCAGTTCGCCAAGCCGGCTGTGAAGGTTTTCGTGTATGAGCGTTATGACGCAAAGGGCGCTCTCTATCAGCGCGACGTGACCGCCTTGACCTCGCCAATTAAGGTGCCTTCGGCGACCGAACGCATCATCAACGGCGTAACGTATCGGTTGCGCGGCCTGACGGCCTGCCCACAACAGAAAATCACGTACAAGACGGAGGAATGGGACTGCACGAAGGCGGCGCGGGACTATGAAGGCGCGATCTACAACAATCGCGCGTCCGTGGTTCTTTGCAAGACGCTGGTGCTGCAAAGCAAGCAGGGAGAGCCCGACGCGGTGTCGTGTTTCTCTCTTGTTGGCGTCGGCGATGCAAACGATCCCTACAACGTCGCCTATGACGACGACGAAATGGTGTTTTTCAACATGGCGGAGATCGGGCGCAACAAGGACGGAAAATCGTTGCGCCCCGATCTGGAGCGTTCCTCCGACCTGGGCAAAAGGTTTCAAAATGAAGCGAACTAGTTTCGCCCTTCTTGTCGTCATGGCTGTGTGCTCACCGACGCTAGCTCAGGATGCCGACGCCTCTACTGCGCCGGCGCCGTTTACCGTGTCCAGGTCGGTTCAATTGCTTACCGGCGACACCTGGAGCGACGGAGACCGCGTCTTCCGCCTCTATGGCGTCCAGTCGTGCCTTAGAGGAACGACTGCCGAAGTGCCAGACGGCCACAAAATCGATTGCGGAAACGCGTCCCTGGCACACTTGGCTGCCCTGTTTGGCGACGCGGAAGTTACGTGCCAGCCAATGGGCTACGCGCTCGACAAGGCTGTCTTTGTCGTGTGCGCGGCAGAGTTGGGTGGCGCGACAATCGATGTCGGCACGGCTCTCATATCGACGGGGTACGCTTTTGCCGCAACGACAACAAAGGGCGAGGCGCTCAATGGCAGCTACCTCGTCGCGGAAGTCAATGCCAAGAGGAAGCGCACAGGTTTATGGAACACAGCGTTTCAGCATCCAGTTCGATTGCTGCTGAAACAAGCCTCGGAGACAAAGAAATGAACCGCGAGGACGAAACACACAAATATTATTATCCGGTAGAAGGCCGCACGGATGGCGCGATCGGCGGCGCTGTCGCCTTCATCGCGATCATCTTGGTGCCCGCAGGACTCTATGCCGCCTGGAACATCGTGGCAGCGTGGTTTTCAGCGCTGTTTTCCTAAGCTTGAAACGTCGTGAAGGATCGTAGCAGCTCGTGCAGATCTTCAATATCAACTTCGCACCAGTTGTGGCCTATCAACTGTCTGAAGTGAGCCGCCTTCATTTTCACTTCCGCAACATTGGCCACGGGCGCGGAGGCGGCACGCCGGCGCATGGCGGCTTCTTCCGCCATGACTGCGTCCAGCCGGCGGGCGATCAGGGTCGCGTCCACCTCCTCGGCCTCCATCAGCCGCTTGCCGAGGCGCTCGACCATTGCCACGCTCCGACGATGTGCAGCGATGAGATTCGCGATCCCATCCGCCTTCGTTATCTCCCCGTTGCTACACATCAGCTGAATAGGCATCGTCCTACTCCCAGCGCACAACCGTCCGGCACTGATACATCTCGAGGTAGAATTTAATAGGGATGAGACCATCCCGATTTTCGGCCGAACAATTCCGAACACTGGGCGAGGGGCGTCTGCGTGGAGGGATTAGCTTCAATGTTTCGTGCACTCGTGATCGAAGATCAGACGCTCATGCGGCTGGCGCTGATGAACGAAGTCCAAGCGAGCTTCGAAGATTGTAGTGTCCTGGGCGCCGAAACGCTGGAAATTGCGGCCGGCGAGCTTCAGAACAACAACTTCGACCTCGTCGTTATCGATCCCGGTCTGCCCGGCTTGGACCCAACCTCGCAGACTGACCGCATTGCTGTCGTCGACAAGATAGTGGAAGCCTCACCGAGCGCGATCCATGTTGTGGTCACTGGCTCTGACAACAGTTTCGAGGCCGAAGAATTCCGGCAGATCGGCGCGGCCGCCTACCTTGGCAAGACCGGCCTTCCCCCAGGCGTATTCAGCGATGTGCTGGACGATATTTCCACGAACGGGTTCTCGTTGCGCCTCTCGCGCGTCGCCATGACAAAGCCCGACTACCGCTATTCGGTGCTTACCCCGCGTGAGCAGGAAATCATCGACTTGATGGCGCACCGCGCACCTGGCGTGAAACGGAAGGAGATCTTTGCGGCCATGGCTGACCGGTTCGGTATCGATGCCGGGTCGGCCGAGAGATACTTCAAACAGGCCCGCGCAAAACTCATGAGGCAAGGCCACCCACTACCGCGGGGGCTTTGATCCGATGGTGTCGTTGACCGTTCATGGCATCAAGGTCCCCGTCGAACCACAGGAAGTTTCCCCCGTCATCTGGCAGGCGCTTCACAGTCAGACCTACGAGGCGAAAGAGGCGAAATGGATATCGAAGGCCGTCAAGCAGCGCGATCGCGTACTGGAGCTCGGTTCCGGCATTGGCATCATCACCGCCCTTATCGCAAAGATCCCGGAAGTGAAGGTGTGGGCCTTTGAAGCGAACCCGGCAACAGCAGCTCTCGCCGAGCGCGTCATTGCCGCCAACGACCTCGAAAACGTCAGGTTTTCGCAAGGCATCCTCACGGCAGGGCCACCCCGCGCTTTTACGTTTTACGTTAGGGAAGACCTCTGGATGTCCTCCGTGGAAAGGAATCAGGGACCATATGAACGGGAGCTGCTGATCGTCTCGGCAGACGTCGATCGCTTCATCGCGCGCCATGAGATCAATGTCCTCGTCATGGACATAGAAGGTGCTGAAAAAGAACTTCTGCAGCATGCGTCGCTGCCCGGCATCGAGCGCATCTTTCTTGAATTGCACGATCATCTCTACGGCCTTGAAGGCATCCGCCACATCACCCTGGCCCTGTCCGCCAAAGGCTTTGCTTACGATCCGCGTGGCTCTCGCGGCCCTTGCGTGCTCTTCGCCAAGAACGATGGACCCCGAGAATATGAGGACGCAGAAGATGTTGCGTAGTGTGCTTGCCTTTATCCTTGCGGTTGCTCTTCCGCTTGCCAGTGCCGCCGAGGACATGCCGGGCGATCCCAACAAACTGCGGATCGAAGATGCCTCCGGCAAGACCATCGCTGTTTTCACTGTGCAGCAACTGCAATCCGATTTTGAGCAACAGACCTATGACACGCGCACGCCCTGGACAAACGAACACGAAACCATCGTGTACCGGGGTCCTCTGCTGGAATCGGTCCTTAAGCGAACCGGCCTGGCAAATGCCGCCGACCTCAAAATCATCGCTTACGACGACTTCGTTTCCGAAATTCACATGGACGAAATCCGGTCCTACAAGCCGATACTGGCGATTGAACGCAAATGCAGCGACAAAGACGGGTCGACTTGCTCCCCCGGTAAAGATTTCCGGCCAATCAGTATGACCGAGAAAGGCCCGATCTTCATCGTCTGGCCTTTTGACCAGTTGCCGGCCTCATATGTCCCCGCAAGGAACTCCATCTGGGTCTTTTTTCCGGTGATCCTGCGTTCAGCACAATGAAGTCTCTGAGCGGCCGCCTATTCGCTGCTTTGCCGTATCTCGGCATGGCCCTGGCGCTCAGCCTGAGCGGCTGGACATTCGTCCAGTCAAACCGCTATCGTCAGGAGACGGATGCCATCCTCAATCAGACGTACGAGATCCAGTGGCGCGCAGCGCAAATTCGTGAACGACTTTTGCGGGTGTACGGATATCTGCGACTGGCCGACGAAACCGGCAAGCTTGATCCGGACATAGATCGGCAGATGGCGCTGGTAAGCGTTAACGTTGCGCAGCTGGAGAACCTTCCCTACCTACGTCGCTTTTTTCCCGATCACGAAACCGAGCTTTTAAACACAATCCGCCAGACGCTGGAGCAAAAAATCGCGCCGATCGTACAGAGTCGCACGGACTATTCTCGAGCGATCGACGACATGTCGAAACTGGAGCAGTCCATGTACGAGATTTCAAGCGCGACCGTCGATCACAGTATGACCTTGCAGCAGACCGCCAGCATTGACATTGCCGCTTCGCGCAACTGGTTCATCTTCGCGATTGCACTGGGCTTGGGCGCTACGCTTTATCTCATTGTCTCTCAGCGTTATGCCTTCGTGCGACGCCGCGACCAGCATATGCGCTCGTTCGCCTCACTCTTCGCGCACATGACGCGTTCCCGGGTCACGGCCTTACGGCTATTCCTCGATCGCGCCCGACCCGACAAGCCGCTAAGCGATGAAATGATCACCGCGGCGCGGGGCGCCGCAGCCGAGCTTGAATCCATCACCGACAGCTTGCTTCAAATCGCCTACGCACCACAAAATTCCCCCACTGTGCCGCTCGGCCAATTGCTCGAAGACCTCGCAAAAGATCGGCCTGGTGTTTTTCGGCTATTGGTCGATTCCGCGGCGCGCGCTCAACCCGTTCCGGCAACGCCGTTACGGCTGCTAATTAATGAGCTAATAGACAATGCTCTGGCTGCCCTATCCGGCATCGGAAACCCAGGGGTCGTCATCTCGGCGACTGTCAAGCGACGGCCCTTCCTGCTGCGTAGCTATTTGGTGTTTGAAGTCGCCGATAAGGGTGCAGGCATGGCGCCTGCGATTGCTGAGAAAGCAACTGCCCCTTTCTTCTCCACGCGGGCCGGAAATCACACTGGTCTGGGACTGACCGCGTGTTCTCAAATGGCGTCGACCCTCAGAGGAAAGCTTATCGTCAGCAGTGTTCTCGGCCACGGAACGATCGTCCAGGTCAGAATTCCTGTAGTTTCATCGGCTGCCACGATCCGCTGGACCATCCTTGGGAAAGCGCGACAATGGACACGATGAATCGCGAAGCCGCAGCCGCTTATGATGGCACCGCTGGTGATCAAATGAGCGCCTGCGAGTCCAGTCCTGTCAGGAGAAGACGGGTTACCCCGGTGCGGGAACTTTATCGGAAAAGAGGAATGTCGCCGGGTCGAGTTTGAGCGCCTTGGCGATTGCCGCAATCGTGTCCACGCTGACATTTCCGTTTGCACGCTCCAGCTTCATGAACGTTGCCTCGGCCACGCCGATCAACTCTGCCATCTCATAGCGCAGCATATTGCGCCGTTTCCGTTCGGTGTTGATGATGTGGGCAAGGCGCTCGCGGATCGCGGTTTCGTCCAATCGGTGCGCCCACTCGGGGATTTTTTTGCCGCCGGCGAGCAACTCGGCAATGGACATCTGCATGGCGCTTGCCATGAACTGCAGGGTTGTCAATGTGACATTGTTCTTTTGGCGCATCGTCTGGATGTAGGTGCGGTATGCAAGCCCTTGGCCTTCGACGGTTCGGAATAGCTCCGCCATACGAATATGGGGCAGGGCGCGCCTGGCTCTCTCGCGCTCCAGCGCCGTCGCGATGTTGGCGCGCAACGGATTGTCGACCACCCCTTGGTCATCTCGTTTCATAAATCGGTGTATTCGCACGAACTTGCCTTTCGGTCTGCCCTTTTACGCGCTGGAAATCCATAGTAAAGTATCATATATCGCAGCGAAGAAGGGCTAGCACCGTGCTCAAATATCTCTTGATAGGCGCCACCGCTGTCGCAGGCGCTGCCTGTTTGCCGCCGGAATTACGGGCATCAGAATGGGGCTGTCAGGTTCTCCTGTGTCTGTCCGGTGACTGGCAGGGCACACGCTCGTGCCATCCTCCTGTCTATAGGTTGATAGCAGCGATGAAGGCTCCTGGCTTTAGCTGGCCGACATGTCCGCAAGCCAACTCCAGCGCCGCAAGATACGACAAGTATGAGGATTGTCCGTCCGGCTGGCAAGCGACCGGCCGGACCGACTCCGATCGGCCTGGGATGCGCGGCGAGCCGAACGTGTGCCAGATCAGGGCGGACAAGCTGACATTGCCCGCCATTCACACGAATGGTCGTTTCGGCCATGGTAACGACGCTGGTTCTCGACAGGTTCAGGTCGAAGTCGAGGGGAAACTTGTGCCGGCTGAGGTCCAGACGATCAGCAATGGCAGAGGGTCTTTCCCAGGAGACCGCTCCACGTTCTACGCCATCCCGCGAGCGCTGCGCGAAAAGCCCTGGTACATCGAATATGACGACGCGAACGGCATCCGTCAGAAAAGCTGGTTCAATCTCAACATGCGATAAGACTCCTCCGCGGTCAGTGTGACGGGCTCCAGCCATCGGAAAATCGACGTGGAATCGGGGTTTATCGTCCCACGCTTGACGATCAGGCCTACCGAAGGCCGTGAAAAGGCCAGAAGCGTCCGTCTTTTTCGAAGCACCGGGCAAGAAATTGCGCCCTGGAAATCTGGATTGTTGGCAACCCGGCTATTTCGCCGGTGACCAGAATGCCGCCTGAGCCTCGCTCAGGCTTCCTCGGCTTATTCTCTCACTTCTTCGGCGTACAATAGACACCTTCGGACTCCATGAGTACCACGCCGCCTTTCAACTCGCTCATCGCGCCGACCCATGCTTCCGAATAGGTGCGGCTGGCATCCACAGCCGTCAGCCAGAGAACACGATTATCGGCCAACTCAACCTTAACCTCCTGTTGCAGGGGACTGTCCTGCACGGTCTGCTGGTAGTGCCGCTTGATCCTGATGCGACCCACTCCGAACTCGACGACGTTGTCATCGTAATTAAGGAGGAAATCGGCATGGTCCTCGGTGGTCGTGCAACGGCCGTCACGCTCACAGATGATTTTCGCAGCCGTGTTGCAGTCCCATTTCAACGAAGCAGGCCACATCGGATTTCCCGTCCCAGATCTCTGCTTATCATTCTGGTCAGCCGCCATCGCGAGCGCACACGTGCTCATCAGTGCTGTTGTAAAAAGAGCCGCCTTTTGCATCCTATCCTTCCTTGCGTTGCTAATGTCAGGCGCTATCGAGATCAAGTTGCGATCAAGCTGGGCGTACGAAGCGGTGACTTTGGAGACGGCCAACGTCGTCACAGCGGGCTGTGCGGCGATGTTCGTCAACGCCGCCCACCCCGGGCTTTCGTCAGATACCCCCTTGACACTATACTAGGGATTGTTGTGAGGCAAACGCCGGCAAGGGGCTTTTGTTGGTATTGGAAGTTCACAAGGGGAGGGGTCAGGGCGGAGGGAGGTGGTGTATGCAGACAGCAGAGGCCGTTCATCTCTGGAAATACCAGGGCCAGAGAAGAGCCGATGCCGCGATTCGCCGATCACCGTCGGTATTGGCGATCAAGGCAATTGGATGGAGGGGCCCGCGCGCCTTCGCCGACCAGCTCAACTCCCTTCGCCTCGAGCTGGCAAGAGCAGACCTCGCGGAAAGGGTCGGCCGGAGTTGGGAGCGAACAATCTCGAAGAACATCGATGTGCAGCCAAGGCTCGAAACCCGGCCCGGCTACAGGCTCAACACCACGGTCGATCAAGACATCGTGTTTCGGGAGCCTACAAATCGTGAATCGTGAGTGGGGATCGGCCTGGCAGCATAGCCACCCCTTGACCTATGACGAGGGGGAAGTTTGATTTCGAGCCCGATGTTTTTCCGCAAGATCTGGAACCCCACTGAAAGAGACAACTGCCGCGATGCGAGGGAAGCGGCTTCGAGCGTGATCGCACCCTCACAGAAGCAGCGAGCGTCCTGATGAAAGGCCGTAGCGCATGAAAAATTGCGAACCCGTCAGATCGACATGGCAACGTTCTGCTGTTGCCGGTCCGCCATCCAGAGGAAACATGACATGCTGAAGATGAGCCGTACTGCGCTTTACGAACTGGTCTGGTCGAGGCCTATGACAGAGATCGCACGCGAGTTCGGCATCCGCGACCAGCATGTCGCGCAGGCCTGCGATTATCATGATATCGCCAGACCGCGCGCCGGTCATTGGCAGAAGGTCAATCATGGCAAGGCAGTGGAAAGGGTTACTCTCAGCAACGACACTTTTTCTCCCGATGACATTGTCATCATCGACTCTGCGGGTTGGGAGATCGCCCCAGCATTGCAAGACACCGCCCACGAGACGGCAAGAAGGCCATCTGCGCCGTGATGCACCTCCTGGCCGCCTACACTGTTGCGTTGCTGGACTTCGAATGGGCGTAGCGCCTGCCGACCGGCGACCTAGCAATCGCTCCCTCTCCATTGCAACTTAAAGTTGCATAAGATAGATTATGGAACTCGCAGGCAGTTCCCGAAGTGTTGCTCTCTCAGCAGGAGAATATCGGAAATCTGACAAAAAACTCTTGTCGATCACATCAGTAATTCTGCGGTCGCGATTTCGTAGACGCTCTGATGGAAGGCCGTCATTTGCGTGTCGCGCTTCTTTGAATATCCGGGCCGAGCGTCCGCGATCGCTTCCCGCAAGACATGAATCTTGAATGCATGCCGCGTTTCGTCCCGGCTCTCGAGCCAGGCGACGATTCATTCGTATGTCAGATATCCGTCCAGAAATTCTTGCTCCTCGGTAAGCAGCGCGTCCGCGTACCGTTGTGGCGCGGCGAGAATGACAAGGAACTTATCCCACAGCCCTTTCGCAATGCCTTCATCACCTCGCATTCGGTATCGTTCGATCTGCCGCGCCTTCCTGAGCGCCCGGATCTTGTTCTCGATTAGGAGGCCGCAGCGGCTCCCGCCATTTTCAAGCACGAGCTCGACATCGGTTTCGTCAAGCGAGCTTTCGTGGAGGCTTCGTCTCACTGATTTAATTGAAAACGGCTGGCTTATTCCGAAATGGCCAGCAACCGCGGTGATGAATTGCGGTTTTCGTGCCCGCCAGTTCGCAAAGGATGAGGTCAGTCATGACCTCAGTTCAGCGTGCGACTTTCTGTTATAGGCGGCGGAACCGGTCTCCATGATGTGTGGCCTCTCCCAAGGTCAGCGCAGAGGATGCTTCTGCTCCGGCTATAGATGCAGGACTCCTGCCCACTGTAGGGTAGGCGAAGACGCCCTGTTTTTCCTGCTGTCGGCTTCCAATCCGACAGCACCGAGGCCGACGGTCACTTCGGCCAGTCGCCGTTCGCTGTACGGCCCCTGAAAGCTCTGACGGTCAAGCCAGCTCATGTTTCGCGCTTCATTGTTCGGCGATCGGCTGGTCGGCCGGATGAACCGACGGATTAGGCAGCGTCCGGAGCAGTGGCCGGCCAGCGCCCGCTATCTATCAATTTCCTGACGACCTTAGGGATGAGCTTGCGGACCGCAGAGACGGCTGGAGAGCGGTCGTCTTTCGGGTTGACGGCAAGGACAACGGAACGGGTGATCACTGGATCAATGATTTTGACCGTTCGGACCTGTCCCTGAGAGGCTTCTTTCTGAATGGCCGACGGGGTAAGGATGGAATACGCCTTTCCTTCCATGACCATATTGATGATCGTAGAAAGGGAGTCGACTTCGAATCTGACGTCAAGCACACAACGGTGTTGCGCAACGACATCAGCCACCGAACGCCTGACATTGTTGTTGCGCATCGGAACCGCCAGCGGGAACGCATGCAGGTCGGCGAGTGGTATCGAATCTTCGAAAGGCGGTTCACCCGGCGGCACCACCAGGCAAAACTCTTCGCGGGCCAGCACCGTCATTTGCCCCACGCTCTCGGCAGTGCGGTAGAGGATCGCCAGATTGAAGCGGCCAGCAGCCATCCACTCTTCCAGCGGTCCCGTCATGCCCTCGATCATCTTGAGCGAGATCCTTGGCAGTTCGCTTCTTGCCGATTCAAGCAGGGGACCGCTAAGGACGCGAGCGGCGCCGGACGGAATGCCAATGGTCACCTCCCCGGAAGGGGAAGCCGCTGTGTTGGAGAGGATCTCGTCATCGGACCACTTGGGGTCGGCGAGGCTGAGCTCCGTGTAGGGCGTTCCCTTCTCGCGCAGCAGGTCGCGCGGCATGATCCCCATCGCCGCGATCAGTTCGACCAGCCTTTCGCGCGACGGGGGCGTCTTCAGATATTCGATCGCCTCCGGCTCCTCGCCTGTCTGGCGGATGATCGCCAGCGTGTTGCGCGAGGTTCCGCAATCGGGGTTGTGGTAGATGGTGACGGTCATTCGGCGGCTTTCATCTGTCTGATTGGTTTCGTCTCAGTGAGCAGCCAGCCCGCCAGGGCCAGGGCCAGCAGAGCCCCTATCAATTCGGCGGCTATGAAGCCGGGCAGATCGACCGGGCGAATGCCGGAAAACGTGTTGGAAAAGGCGCGGGCGATGGCGACGGCCGGATTGGCGAAGGAAGTCGAGGCCGTGAACCAGTAGGCGGCCGTTATGTAGAGCCCGACCAGCCAGGGGATCGCGTCGGAGCGAAAGCGCAGGCCCGCCAGGATGGTGAAGATGAGACCGAAGGCGGCGACTGCCTCCGCGAGCCATTGCCCGGCTCCGGTCCGCACCGTCGCGGAAACCTGCAGGATCGGCAGCTCGAACATGGCGTGAGCCAGAAGCGTGCCGGCGATGCCGCCCACCAGCTGGGCAGCGATGTAAGCGAGAGCCGCGTTCGCTTCGATCTCACGGCGGAGCGCGAACACCAATGTTACAGCGGGATTGAAATGCGCTCCCGAGATCGGCCCCAGTATCGTGATCAGCACGACCAGGATCGCGCCCGTCGGCAGCGTGTTACCCAGCAGCGAAACGGCGACGTCGTGCGTCAGCCGAGCAGCCATGATGCCGGAGCCGACCACGGTCGCGACCAGCAACGCGGTTCCCAGGGCTTCCGCAACGATGCGGCGTGGCAAGTCGTCAGCCACGGCGTTCAGCCGGCCTTCGGCAGGTTGCGGCCGATCTCGTCCAAGCGCTTCTGCAGGGCGAGCTTGTCGACCATGTTCATCGGCAGGCTGATGAAGATCGAGATTCGGTTGTTGAGCATGCGGTAGGCTTCCGCAAACGCCAGGTGCTTTTCGGCGTCGGTGCCTTCCGCCGCAGCTGGATCGGGAATGCCCCAATGCGCCGTCATCGGCTGCCCCGGCCAGACCGGGCAGGATTCGTTGGCTGCATTGTCACAGACCGTGAAGACGAAGTTCATCTCCGCAGCGCCAGGAGCCGCGAATTCCTCCCAGTTCTTCGAACGCGCGAACGAGGTGTCGTAGTTGAGGCTCTTCAGCAGTTGGAGGGCATAGGGATGGACCTCGCCCTTCGGCTGCGATCCGGCCGAGAATGCCTTGAACTTGCCAGCGCCAACGCGGTTCAGGATTGCTTCCGCAAGGATCGATCTTGCCGAATTGCCCGTGCAGAGAAACAGAACATTGTAGATTTGATCGCTCATGGGTTCCTTCATCAACATTTGCAGGTCACAGCCTGGATAACTGGCTGACAGAGTTCCGGCGCGCCGTTGCAGCAATCCTCCATGAGGTAAGCGAGCAGGTCGCGGAAGCCCGTCATGTCGGCGACGTACCGGATTGTTCGGCCGTCGCGCTCGGCGCGGACAAGGCCAGCATGGTCAAGAACCTTCAGGTGCGCCGACATGGTGTTCTGCACCGTATCAAGGCGCGAGGCGATCTCGCCGGCGGGTACGCCATCGGCGCCTGCCTTCACGAGCAATCGAAAGACTTCGAGCCGGGTGTCCTGGCCGAGTGCTGCCAATGCGAGGAGAGCAGACTTTTTATCCATGTATCTACAAATCTGGAATTAAGGGTATTTATCGCCAACATATGACAGCCGCATGACGATAGGCAAGCCCGGTGATCATGTTGCGGTGTTAGTGGTTGAGATGGTGTGCTTCCGCTTCTTCCGCCACTTCTCCCAGCCGCTGCCTTTGCCGCGATCCAGCGCGTAGTAGCTGACCCCGCCAAACTCGGCGGCCATCGTTTCGGCCTGCTCGGGCTCCTTGAAGCGAAAGGCGAGGTATTCGTTGTTGTCGCGGCGGATATGCACTCTGCGGTCGGCGGTTCCCATTGACGCAGCCCGGCTATGGGCAGGCTCGTAGGCCTTCTCGCAACAGTTCCCCCAGGGGATGACGGCGTGGTAGGGCCAAAAGCGGTCCAGATAGGCATCGGTGTGGATGCCTTTATGGCGGGTTGGCATGGCAGTCTCCGGCAAAACAGGATAGGAATATGTTCCTTTTTCGTTCCGGAATGTCAAGAACCTACCAAGCCTTCAACCGAACAACTTTTTTGATGACAGGCGCTTTCGGCGGAGTCATTTTCGCCTGGCGGCGGGAGACCCGCCGCCGCCGTTTGCGTCGTTCAAGATCTCAGCCCGCGGGAGGTCCAGATGATTGATCGTCTCAACCTTGACCCAGCCCTCTATCCGAGTGACTTGGAAAGCCTGAAGTCGGTTTTCGACCGGCTTTGCCAAGAGAGCCATATCCAGCCAGGGTCACCAGAAGCCGAGAACGTCGCCTCTGACCTGGTTCGGCTTTTCCAGGACGGACTTAGCGACGAGACCAGCCTGCTCATCGCAGCTCGGGCGCGGCATCAGCATTTGCGGCGGGCAGGCTAACCTTTCCAGGTCCAAAACGGTAGCGCAGTGGCATTCTGTCTATGATCTCGGCGGCCTCAGGCGGCAGGAGTGCGATGCGACAAAAGTCTGACCTTTACCAGCCTTTCTACGGGCAAGCGTTCGCGCCAAAAGTTCAAAGCCGCGTCCGTAACATTCAACAATGAAAGCCAGCGTCATCAGATCGAGCAGAAAGTCGTCGATCGCATGTGTGAGCGCGTCAGACCTTTGTTCAAACTGAAGCAGCAAGGCGCGCGCCTCTTCAAGCGCCGCCCGGCAATCGTCTGCGTCTATCAGCGAGTCAATTCTGTCAAAGATCTGCAAGCGTCCTCACTCCCCCAAGCCACACTCAGCGCATCGAACGCCGCTGGTGAGTGAGTTTTCAACGAAAGAACATCGTCGCGTCTCGCGAAAAGGCGACCTGATCGGCCGTATCCGACACCTGCCAAAACGAACCGGACTTGCGCCATGCTTCGCTCCTGGGGTTTCTCGACGAAAACTAGCGCGCCGATTGTTTCCTGGCATAGGTGGCGACGGCGCAGAGGAAAGCCAAAGCAGCGGTGTCACACGCCGTTCGAGACGGCCCTCTTGCGAACAGTACGGCATCCGCAATCGGGAGAGCCAGGCCATGCTTTTTGGCGAAGGAGGTAAGCTCGTAAGGCTGATCGTCATCTTGATTGCGAATACCAAGTTCGTAGTCCATCGATCATTTCCTCCCGTGTTCCCAACCATCCCCTCTTTGAGCCCACAATGATTAGCTGCCTATGCCAGGTTCTTGTAAAGAGCATCTTCTTCGAAAAATGATAGGTCCATGACTTCGCGCAGCCAGCTGCTCCGCTTCAGCAGAGCCTGCGCGGATTCCCCTTTCTTGGCAGATCTGGTCATAGACCCGCTTCAGCAACGCGAGGTCGTCAGGGTAGACTATGGCTTGCGGATTTGTCGGAATTGGTCATCGCTCCCTCCCTGTTTTAGCGCGGAAGCGCGACAATCGCTCTCAGCCTACGATGCCCCTTTGGCCCCTTATCGCCGATGTAAAGGTCCCACTCCCTTTTTGGCCAAGGCATAGAAACAAAAGCCCTAGAAATAAACGAGGGTCGTCGAAAAAATAATCGCGCGCAGGGAACCTCCGTCCCTCGACCGGCTCGGGCGCAGGGCAATGGCCAATAAAGGGGTGAAGCCCTCCCAACGCTTCAGCGCATAGTCGATAAGCTCGGCAAGGGAGAACTCCCGGATAATGGCCCGCTGGGTTCCGCTCCATTCCTCGGTGCCTCTGTGATCAGCCGGCTCTCTGCTGGCGTCGCCCAGGCATTGGTCGGCGGCAAAACCGTTGATGTCCGGCTCAAGGGGGCGTCGATGCATTATAAAGCTATTCCCCGATCGGCATGATCTCTCAATTCTGCCAGCCGCCACGGTTCAGTCGAGATTACATGCGAGACACTCGCCGATACGGAAAGCAAAGGCTCGCAAAAAGATGAGTAGGGTAGCTGGATCAGTTGAAGATTTGGCTGCGCCAACGACGTTTGCGCCACTTTTGCAGCCGACCTTTCGTTCGATCTGGCTCGCCACGCAGGTCTCGAGTCTCGGCTGGTTGATGCAGACTGTGGCCATCAGCTGGCTGATGGCAACGATTTCGTCTTCCGATCTGATGGTTGCGCTGGTGCAGGCCTCATCGAACCTGCCCGCTTTCATTTTGTCCGTGTTCGCCGGGGCTCTCGCCGACAATTTCAGCCGTCGCAGGGTTATGTTCGCCGGCCGCTGCCTGATGGTGATGGCCTCTGCGATGCTAACCGCTGTTGTGGCGCTGGGTTTTGTCAGTCCGTGGATGATCCTCGGCTTCAGCTTCTTGATCGCATGCGGCGGCGCACTCAACGATCCTGCCTGGCAAGCCTCGGTTGGCGATATCGTCGAGCGACGCGATGTCCCCGCTGCCGTCACCCTGCTCTCCGTCGGCTTCAATACGGTCCGGACCGTCGGTCCGGCCCTCGGCGGCATCGTGGTTGCCTCGTTCGGGCTTTTGGCCGCTTTTACCGTGACCACCCTCACCTATCTGGTACCCCTCGGCACCATATGGCGCTGCAAGTGGAAGGTTCGCTCCTCACCTCTGCCGCGCGAGTCGATGAGGACGGCGATCTATGACGGGCTGCGCTTCACGGCGATGTCGTCGGAAATCAAGGCGGCGATCGTGCGCGGGACCCTCTTTGGCCTGGCGAGCATCGCCATTCTCGCGCTGCTGCCGCTGGTTGTCCGCGATCAATTGGGAGGCGGGCCGCTCGCCTATGGCACGCTCATGGCCGGCTTCGGAACGGGCGCCGTCTTCGCCGGCCTCTCCAACAGCACATTCAGACGGAGCTTGTCGCAGGAACGGCTGATGAGGCTCTCCTGCGTCGCTTGCGCGGCATGCTCCCTTTCCCTGGCGTTGACCTCTTCGATTGCGGTGGCGGCAATTGCGCTTGCCCTGGGCGGCGCGGGCTGGGTCACCGCTTGGTCCGGGGTTGGCGTCAGCGTGCAACTGGCGAGCCCGCGCTGGGTCGTGGGACGCACGATCTCGATCTACTATGCTTTGATAGATGGCGGCATCGCAGCCGGCAGCTGGGTATGGGGCACGGTTTCCCAGAACCATTCCCTGACCTTGGCGCTGGAGGGTTCGGCTGGAGCGCTGCTGGTGGTCGCCGCAGCCGGCGTTCTGTTTCCTCTGCGCGAACGCCGCGAATCCGAGCCCGATCCTTTGGAGGAATTCGACGCCCCGGCTGTCGCTCTCAATTTGAAGCCGAGAAGCGGCCCGATCGTGGTCAAGGTCGAATATCTGATAGCCGAGAGAAATCTCGAGGCCTTCCTCGACCTCATGCGGCAGCGGCGGCATGTCCACAGCCGCGTCGGTGCTCGGAATTGGACGCTCCAGCGCAATCTTCAGAAGCCTATGCAATGGACAGAGACATTCCGCACGCCGACCTGGACGGACTATCTTCGGCTAAACCATCGTCTCACGGAAGTAGACAAGGAACTGGACGAGCGTGTCTACCAGTTGCACGAGGGAGAGTGCCCGCCTCAAATGACGCTTTCGATTGAGCGGCCGACAAGCTCGGCCCGCAAACCCTACCAGTCCATCCTTCACCTTCCCCGTCATTGAAGCCTGACCATCACATGCAACCTTCCAAGTAGAGGGTTCGCGGACGGTACTTGGCACCGGGATCAACAATGATGTGCTCGCCGAAGGCTGGGTTTCACCGTGGTTTATACCACCATCGCGTCCTAGTTGAGCCGAAGAGGAGTTGGCCGCCGGGTATGAGCAGCGCTGAGCCGGCTAGAGACGGCCGAAGTGACCTGAGCGACGAAGCTTCGCTAGCAGGAGGCTGGCCGTTCCGCGGTGGTCAACCCTCGCTTGCTCACGCAGCGGAGACGCATTCCAGGCGGCCAATTCTGCTACCAAAACGGCCGTGTCTCCGTTTATCGATGCGCATCTAAGGTGTCCGTCCTTCTCCATCACGATTATCGCTGTGCCGGTTTCGCCATAGCCAATCGCGGCCATCCGCTGAACACATGTATCGCCGTCGACGCGAACATCGAACAGAACCGACCCTGCGGTTTTTTCGGCGGCGTCAGCCACACGATCACAGAATGGCCGATTGAGGCCCTCGATGTTGCCGAGTGACTGCTCAAACAAGGCCAATTCAACATGCTCCGCCACCATGGCGGCGAGAGTGCGCGCCGGCTGGCGCAATCGGCAAGACGCCAACGCCGACTATCGACACAGCAGCCCACCTCAAGGGCCTTTTTTATGCGAGCCAAAATGACCATCAACAGGCGCGCCTCCGCGGGAAAGCACCGTCTTGCCAGCGACTGAGAGCAAGAACTGCTCGACGCGCTCGAAATGGCCTCGCATCAGGGCCCACGACAATCCCGTCGAGACCCCTGCGTACAATCGGATGGATTCGGACGCCGCCGTCGAGAAAATGATCCCCTGGTTGGCCCACCTTGGCTTCCTCGCCGGACGAAATCGGGATGTTCAACAAGACGGCGCCCATCATACAGAAAGCTTCCAGTGCGTTGGGTGAGAGCGTGGGAGGGGTACTCTCGGATAGGATGTCACGGTTCACGTCGGCTGGCTCCTGTATTGCAAACGGACGGCTCGTAGGTCGCTTCCGCCGCCGTGTTGCGTGCCAGCCCGAGCCGACTTCGAACGCGATTGTTGGCACCGGCCAGAAACGCCGCCTGCGCCGCGGCGACCCAACCCGCCTCATTTGAGGGACACTTGCCCCAAATGAGCATTGGAGACGAACAGCGTTTCCCTCGGGTGGCAAAGAACAGCATCCAATACTTTATCGTCTACAAAATTGATAGACATACTGAACGAGCGAAAGTAGGGGCCATTTCCAAAATTGGAGCAAGACGATGATGTTAGCTGTGGAGAGATTTTCGAGAAGGAGGTTTGGCGCACTGGTGACCGCTTTGGTGGTAACCTTGGTCGCTTCTTCCTTCGCTTTCAGTGCCCAGGCGGGCAGTCCGGCCGCGGGTAAACTGCCGACCAAGATCCCGGATGGCACCGTGCTTCGTATCGGCGATCCCGAGACGCAAAGGGCACTGGAGCTCTCGGGTCTGATCGACAAACTGCCGTTCAAGGTGGAGTGGGCCAATATCAGCGGCGGTCCCCAGACAATAGAAGCTTTTCGCGCCAATGCACTGGACGTCGGATCCGTCGCCGACATTCCGCCCATCCACGCGACCTGGACGGGCCTCAAGGTCAAGATCATTGCCGCGAAGTTCCGCAAGGATCCGGTTGCGCACCCGATTTATCAACTCGGCATTGCGCCGGGCGTCGAGGTCAAGTCGCTCGCGGATCTGCGTGGCAAACGGATTGCGTTCAGCCCCGGTCAGGCACAAGGCGCGCTCGTACTTAGGGTCCTGCAGGCCGCCGGCCTCAAGAAGGAGGATGTCAATCTCATCGAACTGCCCAGCAAGGGCGACGCCTATCCGGTGGCGCTCGCCAGCAACCAAGTCGACGTCGCGCCGATCTCAGGCGTCCTCATCAAGCACTATCTGCACCAGTATGGTGCCGACGGCGCTACCACCATACCGCATGGTTTGCGCGATGACCCGGCCCATCTCTATGCGCCACAGGCTGTGCTTGACGACCCGGCCAAAGCTGCCGCTCTCGGCGAATATGTGCGCTACTGGGCACTTGCGGCCCGATGGGTGGAGGAGCATCCGAAAGAGTGGATCGAGGGCTACTACGTCGCCACCCAGGGCCTCAACAGCGAAGATGGCCAATATCTCGTCGACGCCGACGGCCGGTTCGACATCCCGTCCGACTGGAACGATGTGATCGTCCGCCAGCAGGCGACGATCGATCTCCTCGCCAGGGAACTGAACAAGCCCCCGATCAAGGCCGAGGATCTTTTCGACAGGCGCTTCGAGGCGATCGCCGCCAATGCGCTGAACGCGTCCTGACGCCCGCTTCTCAAGACTGGAGACGACGCAGATGAACGCATTCTCACATACCGCTACAGTTACACTCCCCATTCCCTACGCATCGGATGAAAGGGGGTTGCTTGCGCCCGCTGTACAGCCTCGCAAGACCGGGACGAGGCGTCGCCTGGCGCTTGGGCGAGCGATCCCGTTTGGCGCGCTGATCGGGCCTGCACTGCTTCTCGTGATCTGGTCCCTTGGTAGTGTCGCCGGCTTGATCGACCCAAGGACGCTGCCGGCGCCCTGGTCGGTCGTCGGCACGGCCATCGATCTCATCGCCGAAGGCAAGCTTCAGGATCATTTGATGACGTCTGCCTGGCGGGCGGCACAGGGCCTGGTGTTCGGAGTCCTGATCGGGACCGTGCTTGCTCTCATTTCAGGGTTATCCCGGCTTGGCGAGGCCATCATCGACGGCCCGGTTCAGATCAAGCGGGCCATACCGACGCTCGCCCTGATCCCGCTCTTGATGCTGTGGTTCGGCATTGGCGAGGGCATGAAGGTGACGGCCATCGCGATGGCCGTCCTGATCCCGATCTATATCCAGACCCACAGCAGCTTGCGCGGCATAGACAGCCGTTATGTCGAGCTGGCCCAGACCTTGCGAATGGGCTACGGCGAATTCATCCGCGAGGTCATCCTGCCGGGCGCCCTTCCAGGCTTCTTCCTTGGCCTGCGTTTGGCGGTGACCTATGCCTGGCTGTCTCTGGTGGTGGTCGAACAGGTCAATGCCACCAGCGGCATCGGTTATATGATCGATCTCGCGCGCAACTACGGCCAGACGGATATCGTCATCGTCGGTCTGGCCGTCTACGCGCTGCTCGGTCTCGGCTGCGACGGCATCGTCCGCTTCTTCCAGGAAAGGTCGCTGTCATGGCGCCGCAGTTTGGCGGATTGAGCGGCGCGCCCGTGGTGCGGGTCGAGAGCCTTGTGAGACGTTTCGGACCGCGAACCATCCTCCACGGCCTCAGCCTCGACATCGAGAAGGGAGAGTTCGTCGCCCTTCTCGGTCGTAGCGGGTCGGGCAAGAGTACATTGTTGCGCGCGCTCGCCGATCTCGATGACAAGGTCTCCGGCTCCGGCCGCCTCGAAACACCCGATAAGAAATCGGTGGTGTTCCAGGATGCCCGACTGTTGCCATGGAAACGAGTGTTGGAGAATGTGGTTCTGGGTCTCGGCCTGCCGGACGCCGCCCAACGCGGCCGGGTGGCTCTCGAAGAGGTTGGCCTTCGCGGCCGCGAAAACGCATGGCCGGTCGAACTCTCTGGCGGCGAGCAGCAGCGGGTGGCATTGGCGCGATCGCTTGTTCGTGATCCCGAACTGCTGCTGGCGGACGAGCCGTTCGGCGCGCTCGACGCGCTGACCCGCCTGCGCATGCACGATCTGCTGCGCCAGCTCTGCGCCCGTCACCAGCCGGCCGTCCTGCTGGTGACCCATGATGTGGACGAAGCCGTGACGCTGGCGGACCGGGTTTTGGTGCTCGACAAGGGCGCGATCGCCGCCGACATCGTCATCGATGTCCCCAGGCCACGCGATCATGGCGACCGCCGGTTCGGCGAGATCCGCTCCGAACTTCTGCGTCATCTCGGCGTCGAGACAAAGCCCGTGCTGGCCGTCTGAGCGGACGAAGACTTGTCGCCCAGCGTCACCACCCAGGAGGACCAACATATGCCCGCCCAATCACGACAGTTGAACCTCAACCTTTTCATCTATCCTGGCGGCCATCATGAAGCCGGCTGGCGCTATAAGGATTCCGCCCCTGAGAGACTGCTGGACATCGCCTATTACCAGGAACTGGCGAAAAAGGCCGAGGCGAGCAAGTTCGACGCGCTGTTCTTTGCCGATGGGCCGGCGCTCGCCGACAACATCCGCTACGCAAGTCGCTTCAGGCTGGAGCCGCTGACATGGATTTCGGCGCTCGCCGCCGTGACTGAAAGCATCGGCTTCATCGCGACCGCCTCGACCACCTACAACGAGCCCTACAACCTGGCCCGGCTGTTTGCTTCTGTCGATCATCTGAGCGGCGGGCGCGCCGGTTGGAACATCGTCACGACGGGCGATGCGTCCGCGGCGTTGAATTTCGGCTTTGACCGACATCCGACCCACGCCGACCGTTATGAGCGTGCCAGCGAATTCGTTGATGTGGTGACGAAGCTCTGGGACAGCTGGGAGGATGACGCGCTCGTCTCTGACCGGAAGTCTGGCATCTTTGCCGACACCGACAAGGTCCACCCTATCAACCACATCGGCAAATACCATCGGGTGAAGGGTCCGCTCACACTGCCGCGCTCGCCGCAGGGGCGTCCGGTCTACGTCCAGGCGGGTTCGTCGGAAGACGGACGGTCGTTCGCAAGCCGCTATGCCGAGGCGATCTTCACAGCCCATCAGACACTCGGCAACGCGCAGGAATTTTATGCTGACATCAAGGCGCGCGTGAAGTCGGTTGGCCGCAACCCTGACCACGTCAAGGTCTTGCCCGGCATCAGCCCGTTCATCGGTTCGACCGAGGCGGAGGCCCGCGCGCTGCATGACGAGTTCAACGAGCTGACGCAGCCGGAATATTCTCTTGACCAGCTCCGCCGCATCGTCGACGCCGACCTTTCCGGCTACAATCTGGACGGCCCATTCCCGCGCGACCTCATCCGCGTCGAAGGCGAGCGCGGCGCGAGCAGCCGCTTCCACGTCGTGCTCGACATCATCGAGCGCGAGAATCCAACCATCCGCCAGTTGCTGCACCGCCTCGCCGGGGCACGCGGGCATTGGGTCCAGGCCGGAACGCCGGAACAGATCGCCGACAAAATCCAGGAATGGTTCGACAATGGTGCCGCGGACGGCTTCAATATCATGCCGCCCTATCTGCAGGGCGGGTTCGACGTATTCGCAGAGGAGGTGGTGCCGATCTTGCGCCGCCGCGGACTTTTCCGGCACCACTATGACGGGGAAACGCTGAGGGACCATTTCGGTCTGCCGCGCCCGGAAAGTATATTCAGCCGGCCGCAGAAGGCGAGCGCCTGAATTACCTTCGCATCGAGCACAAACACGCCTGCGTCCTCGACTGACAACTCCGGGCAGTCGGGAGGGATTAAAATGCAGACAGCAACCTATCGGGTCGCATCCCTTGCCACTACGTGCCAACGTCGCTTGTCGTCATTCGGTAACCGGCTGCGGCTAGGGAAGGAACGCGGCCGGCAAGGCGGATGAATGATAAAATTTGACGACCCACTGGATGGCATTTCCCAGGAAGCCTTGGCCGGATTGGTGACCCAGGCGGTACAACGGGCATTGATGCAGCACGGCTTCTTTCTGGACGCAGAAGCGCTCGTTTCCACCAGCATGATCGCCGGGAGCATTGCTGCCGCCCTTCCCTTCCTGCCACACGAACAGCGGTTCGCGATCGGCTCTTTCAGAGGCGACGTGCCCGCGCTCACCTCCGAGTTCTTCCGCATGATGGCGAAAAGGATCTCCCGCTGCGATTCGGCTGCGTCTGACTGCGCCTGTGAAAGCACCGCACCGACGGATGGGAAGCCTGTATCCAGACACATTGCCGATCGCGCCTCCGACCTCCAGGCGGTGCTCATCGAAGACTGGGCCGGTGAGGTTGCCGGCTCGACCTATCTGGAGGAGAAATTCCGCATCCCTCGCTCGACGCTGCATCGCTGGCAGCGGCGGGGCGAAGTCGTGGCGCTGCGCAAGGGCGGTCGCAAACATGTCTTCCCGCTCGCCCAGTTCGTCGACGGTAGGCCAGCCATGGGCATAAGCGAGGTGTTGGCGGCGATTAGCAATCCGAGACTGGCCTGGTTCTGGTTGACCCGGCCCTGTCCAGAACTCGACGGCCGCATTCCCATCGAAATGCTTCGCGAGGACTTGATAGAGGACGTGGCGCGAATCGCACGCACCCTTTACCAACCACACGTTCCGGCACCCGCCTCCACGTTTTCAACGGGGGCAAGAAGTACCGGCGCCGATCGCTCACTGGCCGACGTTGGCGCAATTATTTTCCAGATACCTTCCGACTTGGCATGTTCCAGAATTCCTACCAGCAGCAGTAGGTATCGACCACCCGAAGATAGTGACCGAAATGGAGAATTCCGTTGACCCTTGCCGACCCAAACAAGGCCGTCTTGTTCCTGCTCGCCCCGGATTTCGAAGACGCCAAATTTCCGGGCCAGCATTTCTTCTGCCGCCATTCAGCGCTGGTGGAAGGGGTGCTGGTCTCCTTTCCGGCACTTGTAGAAGCGATCGATGTTCACCGGATCGCGTTCCCACGACCGCGCGCCGAGGTGGTGGCGCTTGTCGGCGAAGCCAATCAGGCACTCCCCGTACTGGTGTTGCCGGCCGGCGAGACCTCTCCTCACGCATCCGGCGAAGCCAATGGCCACCAGTTCGTTTCCGGGGCCGAGCGGATCATCGATGCCCTGGTCGGACGCGACCTCATCCCGCCGGCGCACCCGTGAGCCGGAGCCATGATGCGAAACCCGCTCACAGGTCGCATATTCTAAAGCCGGCGCGCTGAAGGAAAGGTTTTTTCCCTCAACGGTTGAAACTCGACATATAGTCTATAAAATCTATAGACTATATGCATTACGATCTGCACCCAGGAAGTTCGTGGCCCGCGCGGCCACCGAAGGTGGGAGATCCCATGGCCTATGCACTTAGCCTCCTCGACAAGAGCCCGCTTGCCGGCGGCGAAAGCGCGACCGACGCGCTGAAGCGGACCGTGGCGCTGGCCCAGCTTGCCGAGCGGCTCGGCTACCGGCGGTTCTGGGTGGCCGAGCACCACAATGTGCCGGACCTCGCGAGTTCCTCGCCGGAGGTTCTGATCGCCTATCTGCTCGCCCACACCAGCCGGATCCGCATCGGTTCCGGCGGCGTCATGCTCCAGCACTACAGCCCCTACAAGGTGGCCGAGAATTTTCACCTGCTGAGCGCCCTGGCGCCCGGCCGCGTCGATCTCGGCATCGGCAAGGCGCCCGGCGGGCTGCCGCTGTCGACGCGCGCCCTGCAAGGCAGAAACGATCCCGCGCGCAAACAGGATTTCGGCGAGCAGATCGCCGAGCTTGGCGCCTATCTCGACGGCGCCGGTCCGGTCGACGGGCTGAACGCCACGCCGCGTCCGCCGGTCGCGCCCCAGCGTTTCCTGCTCGGCGCCAGTGTCGAGAGCGCGCTGCTTGCGGCGGCGCATCAATGGGAGTTCGTCTTCGCCCGCCATCTTAATGGCGACGACGCGCTGCTTGACGACACGGTCGCGGCCTATCGGGCGCAAACCGGCCGCGCGCCGATCATAGCTGTCTCGGTCATCGTCTCCGAATACGCCGGCGAGGCCGAGGCGCAGGCCGACAGGATCAAGCTTTTCAAGGTGCATGTTCCGGGCGCCCAGAGCGTGACCGTCGGCAGCGAGGAGCAGGCGAAGGACTATGCACGCCAGCTGGGCTCCTCCGAATACCGCATCGAGCCCAAGCAGCCGAGCGTGATCGCGGGAACGCCGGACCAGGTCCGCTCCGAGCTCGACCGCCTGCACGCGCGCTCCGGCACCAGCGAATTCATCGTCGAGCCGGCCGTCGGCGGCCTGTGGCGCCTTGCCACCGCCGAGATGCTGGTGCGCGAGCGGCCGGCGGCCGCGGCCTGAGCAAACGGATCAAGGAGCTTGCCGTCATGAGCAATCAACGAATTCCCTTCGGCATCATGCTGCAAGGCCCGGGCGGGCACATGAATGCCTGGAAGCATACGAGCGTACCCGCTGATGCCAGTACCAATTTCGACTATTACGTGCGCATCGCGCAGCAGGCAGAAGCGGCAGGCATTGCCTTCGCCTTCGTCGCCGACGGGCTCTACATCAACGAACAGTCTATCCCGCATTTCCTCAACCGCTTCGAGCCGATCGTGCTTTTGTCGGCACTGGCGGTGGCGACAAAGAGCATCGGCCTCGTCGGCACGTTGTCGACCTCCTACAGCGATCCGTTCACCGTCGCGCGGCAGTTCGGATCGATCGACGCCGTCAGCGGCGGCCGCGCCGGCTGGAACGCCGTGACCTCGCCGCTCGAAGGTTCGGCGAAAAACTACGGCCGCGACAAGCATCCCGAGCATGCGCTGCGCTACGAGATCGCCGCCGAGCATATCGAGATCGTCAAGGGCCTGTGGGATTCCTGGGACGACGACGCCTTCGTGCGCGACCGCCAGGCCGGCCGTTATGTTGATTTCTCCAGGATGCACCGGTTGAATTTCAAGGGCCGCTTCCATTCGGCCGAAGGGCCGCTCAATCTCGGCCGCTCCGCGCAGGGACAGCCCGTGCTGTTCCAGGCCGGCGGTTCGGACGACGGCATATCTCTGGGCGGCCAGCATGCCGACGCGGTCTTTGCCAACGCCGCCGCCTTCGACGAAAACCGTGAACTGTCGCGGCGGCTCAAGGAAAGTGCTGTCGCGCACGGCCGCTCGGCCGACCACATCAAAATCTTCCCCGGCATCGCTCCGATCGTCGGCTCGACGGAAGAAGAGGCCGAGCGCAAATATCGCGAGATACGAGACCTCGTCAGTGTCCACGAGGCGCTGCTCTATCTCGGCCGTTTCTTCGACCATCACGATTTCACTGCCTATCCCGTCGACGATCCGTTCCCGGAGCTCGGCGACATCGGCAAGAACAATTTCCGCTCCACCACCGATCGCATCAAGCGTGTCGCTAAGGAGAAAAAGCTGACCCTGCGCGAAGTCGCGCTGGATGCGGCGACATCGCGCAACGAATTCATAGGCACGCCCGAAAAGATCGCCGACCAGTTGATCCGCTGGGTGGATGGCGGAGCGGCCGACGGCTTCGTGCTCGGCTTCCAGGTCATCCCGTCCGGGCTCGACGATTTCGAAACGCATGTGCTGCCCATTCTGGAGGAGCACGGTCGCCACGCACGCAGCCAGATCGGCACGACGCTACGCGATCATCTCGGCCTGCCGTTCAAGGAAAGCCGCTACGCGCAGGCTGCCTCTCCCGCAGCCACCGAGGAAGCGGCCTGATGACCTTCCAGCCCCCACGCCCGCCGGCCGCGACGGCGATCCTTGACCAGGCGCATGAATTCATTGCGCTGCGCCGCAAGCTGCATAGCGAGCCGGAGCTGGCCTACAAGGAGAAGAAAACCAGCGCGTTGGTCGCCGAGCGCCTGCAAGCATGGGGCTACGAGGTCGCTGAGAATATCGGCGGGACCGGCGTGGTCGGCACGCTGCGCAATGGGCTCGGTGAAAAAAGCATCGGCATCCGCGCCGACATGGACGCCTTGCCGATCGTCGAGGCGACCGGCCTGCGCTATGCCAGCACCACGCCTGGCGTGATGCACGCTTGCGGGCATGACGGGCACACCGCGATCCTGCTGGCAGCCGCCCGCCATCTTGCCGAGACGCGGGAGTTTTCGGGCACGCTGCGCCTGATCTTCCAGCCCGCCGAGGAAGGCGGCGCCGGCGCCAAGGCAATGATCGCCGACGGGCTGTTCGAACGCTTCCCGGTCGACGCCGTCTTCGGCCTGCACAATTGGCCGGGCGTGCCGGCCGGACAGTTCGCCTTCCTCAGCGGTCCTGCCATGGCCTCCGTCGATCTCGCCATCATCCGCATCGTCGGCAAGGGCGGCCATGGCGCGCGGCCCAGCCACGCCGTCGACCCGATCGTGGCTGCCGCTTCGCTGGTGATGGCGCTGCAGACCATCGTGTCGCGCAATGTCGACCCGCTGGAAACGGCGGTGGTTACTGTCGGCACGATTCATGGCGGCATCGCCGCCAATGTCATCCCCGACAGCGTCGAGCTGAAAGTCACCATCAGGACCTTCAGCGAGACCGTGCGCGACCAGATCCGGACGCGCATCATCGCGCTCACTGAGGCCCAGGCGCAAAGCTACGGCGCAACCGCCGAGGTCGCCTATCCGCGCGGCTATCCGACGCTGGTCAATCACCCGCAAGAAACCGAGTTCGCCCGGCAGGTAGCGCTCCGGCATTTCGGCACTGAACGGATCGAGACCAATTTCCCGCTGATCACCGCCAGCGAGGACTTCGCCTTCATGCTCGAGGCGCGGCCGGGCAGTTATCTCTTCATCGGCAATGGCGACAGCGCCGACCTGCACAGCCCCAACTACGACTTCAACGACGACATCCTGCCTGACGCCGCACGCTACTGGGTGGCGCTGGTCCAGGACTATCTCGCCGCGAACGCGGCTCCGCGGACAAGCGAGCCGGCAACAGGGCCCACGCCATGACAGACAGCTTTCTCTACACGACGCCGCTCGATCCGCGCGCCGCACCGCTCGTCGAAGCGCTGACCTGGGAATACACAACCCGCTACGGCGACCACTTTGGCGAACCCGGCGAGGAGATGCGCCGCTACCCCGCCGAGCTCTTCGCGCCTCCAGATGGAAATTTCCTGCTGTTGCTACGCGACGGCGCGGCGATCGCCGGCGGCGCCTTCAAGCGCTATGACGAACGCACCGCCGAATTGAAGCGCGTCTGGACACATATCGATCTGCGCCGTCAGGGACTGGCACGCAAGGTGCTGGCCGAACTCGAACTGCAGGCGGCGCGCCAGGGCTACACCAGACTCTATCTGACCACGGGCTTCCGCCAGCCGGAGGCCGCCGGGCTATATCTCAACGATGGCTACGCCGCCCTGTTCGACACCGCCGTCGATCCGGAAATCCACGGCACCCTACCCTTCGAAAAGGACATCAGCGCCCTGACCCTGGAATTCGGGCCGAACGCACTTGAACGCAAGGCAAGCTGATCAGTCGCACAGGAACAGCAGACACCACGAAAACAGTAATGTATAGACGATATAACTCCGGGTCGCTGCAAATATAAAAATAGATGTCATGATATGGTTATGATATCCGTTAGTGTAACGTAGATGTAATTTTCATACTACACAGCACTCCCCGCAACATTACTCTATTGGAGCGACGGCGATCCATGACAGTCACGGCCGACATAGGCGAGGTAGCGTCCTCCAGGAATGTACCGTTTACCCGCGATCGTCAGGGGTACAGGGTGGTACCGGCCAGGCATCCATGGCGCGTGGTCGGCACTGTCCTCGCCGTCGTGATCATCTTCTTCACGCTGCAATCCATCCTGACCAATCCGAGATGGGGCTGGGATGTCTTTGCCCGTTTCTTCCTCTCCGAACCCGTGCTGGTCGGCCTTGGCCGAACACTGCTCCTGACCGTGCTCGCCTCCGCGCTCGGCTTTCTTCTTGGGACGTTGCTGGCTTTCGCCCGCGTCTCTCCCTCGCCGCTGCTGTCGGGCGTGTCATGGGCCTACATCTGGCTGCTGCGCTCCATCCCGCTCATCGTGCTGCTGCTCGTCCTCAACAATCTCGGCTATCTCTATCCGACCATCGATGTCGGCGTGCCTTTCACCAGCCTGCTGTTTGCCCAGTACAACACCGTCGAGGTGTTCAGCCCGTTCTGGGTGGCGGTGGTCGGGTTGAGCCTCAACCAGGCCGCCTTCTCGGCCGAGATCATCCGCGGCGGAATTCTTTCGGTCGACCAGGGTCAGCATGAGGCGGCCGCCGCGCTCGGTCTGTCGCGGCGCCGACAGGCGCTGAGCATCGTGCTGCCGCAAGCCATGCGCGCCATCCTGCCCAGCGGCTTCAACGAAATCATCGGCTTGGCCAAGTCCACCTCGATGGTCTACGTGCTCGCCCTGCCCGAGCTCTTCTACACCGTCCAGGTCATCTATAAGCGCAATCTGGAAGTGATCCCGCTCCTGATGGTGGCGACCATCTGGTACCTCATCATCATGAGCGTGCTGTCGGTCATCCAGCTCGGCATCGAGCGGCGCTTTTCGCGCGGCGCCGTGCGCACGCCGTCCGGCCCTCTCTTGCCAAACGCCCTTGGTTTCCTCTCCGGACGCGGTGCTGCGCCGGCAGTAAAACCCCCTTCTCCAGCCCCTGCATCGACCACTGCGGCTCGCAAGCCATTGGTGACCCCAGGCGAAAAACTTGCACGCCGCGGCATCGGGCGCGTCGAAATCCGCGACGTCTCCAAACGTTTCGGCGCGCTGACGGTTCTCGACGGCGTCGACCTCGATCTCGCGCCGGGATCGGTGACGGCGATCGTCGGCCCGTCGGGTGCCGGCAAGTCGACGCTGTTGCGCACCATCAACCATCTCGAGCGCACTGACACCGGGTTCGTGACCATCGACGACGAGCTGGTAGGCTACCACCGCGACGGTCATACGCTTTTCGAGCTGAAGGAAGCTGCCATTCGCCGGCGCCGCGCGGCGATCGGCATGGTGTTCCAGAACTTCAACCTGTTCCCGCATCTGACGGTGATCGAGAACATCATCGAGGCGCCGGTCTCCGTGCAGGGCGTCGCGCGCGACGAGGCGGTTGAACTGGCGAAGGATCTGCTCGCCCGCATCGGCCTGCCGGAGAAGGCCGACGCCTATCCGCGCCACCTCTCCGGCGGCCAGCAGCAGCGCGTCGCCATCGCCAGGGCGCTGGCGCTGAAGCCGAAGGTGCTGCTCTTCGACGAGCCGACCTCGGCGCTCGACCCCGAGCTCGTCGGCGAGGTGCTTGACGTCATCAGGGAGCTGGCGACCTCGGGCACGACGATGGTGATCGTCACGCACGAGATCGGGTTTGCCCGCGAAGTCGCTGACACCATCGTCTTCATGGACAGCGGCAAGATCCTCGAGGTCGGAACGCCGTCCAGGGTGTTCACGGCACCCAGCCATCAGCGCACGCGCGAATTCCTCGCCAAGGTTCTCTAGCGTCCGGAACTTTCAGCGAAACCGTGCCGGCGGCGTGTGCGAACCGCCGGCCTTCCAGCCCCCTGCCGGGAGCGTCAACCCCGCACGTCCATCATGCAAGGAGAGACCCCATGACACTGTACCGAAAACCACTATCCCTCGCCTTCGGCGCGGTCCTGTCCGCCATCACTTTCGCCTCCGCCGCCCAGGCGGCGGAATTCGATCTCAGCCCCGAGCAGCCCGGCCGCATCCATGCGGAGAAGAGCGACAAGGCGGCGGCGGCCATCTCGCCGAATTTCAAGTTCGCCAGGGAAGGCTACCTCACCGTCGCCACCAATCCCGGGAACCCGCCGTTGGGCACTTACGCAACCGACGCCAAGACCGTGGTCGGATCGGATCCCGACATCACCGTGCTGATCGCCGAAACGCTCGGACTGAAGCTCGATCTGGTGCCGGTCGCATGGGCCGACTGGCCGCTCGGCCTTGCTTCCGGGAAATACGATGCCGTCATCAGCAACGTCACCGTGACGGAAGAGCGCAAGGAGAAGTTCGATTTCTCGACCTACCGCCAGGACGTGCTCGGTTTCTACGTGAAAGCCGACAGCAAGGTCACCTCGATCAAGGAGCCGAAGGATATTGCCGGTCTCAAGATCATTACCAGCGCCGGCACCAATCAGGAGAAGATCCTGCTGGAATGGGATCGCGAGAATGTTGCGGCCGGTCTGAAGCCGATCGAAGCGCAATACTACGACGATTCGGCGGCTAGCCAGCTGGCCCTGCAATCGGGACGTGCCGATGCCGAGTTCAATCCAAACGCCACGCTTGCCTACGCCGCCGCCGTGAACGGCAAGACCAAGCTGGTTGGCATTGTCAACGGTGGCTGGCCGCTGACCGCCGAGATCGCTGTGGCAACACGCAAGGGCAGCGGCCTGGCCGACGCCGTCACGCTCGCCATCAACGAGCTGATCGCCAGCGGCAAATATGGCGAGGTGCTGAAGAAGTGGAGCCTCACCGCCGAAGCCATCGACCAGTCGCGCACCAATCCGCCCGGCCTGCCCAAGCCCAACAGCTGAGCCAAACACGTTGGAAGCGGACGCTGTCGGCGTCCGCCTCTTCCGTCATGCATGCGTGCGCACGACGTGCCCAGACAACACCGCGAAAATTGGAAATTCAATGTTCTTGCGAACCAAAGCGATCCCTGCCGTCATCGGCATTTCGGCGTTTCTGACGGCCTCCCTCGTGTCGCTCGCATCGGAGCCTTTCGACCTCAGCCCCGAACAGTCCGCGCGCCCTCGGACCGAGAAGGATCCCTCCCTCATCGCGTCGATCCCGGCGCGTTTCAACTTCGTCGAGGACGGCGCCTTCACGGTTGGCATCGCCCCTGGCGGGACGCCGCCGATTGCCACCTATGCGACCGACGCGGCAACCGTCGTCGGGGCCGATCCGGACATCGCCCAGCTGATTGCCGACAAGCTCGGCAGGAAGCTCAACCTCGCCGCGGTGGCCTGGGAGGACTGGCCGCTCGGCCTGGCGTCCGGAAAATACGATGCCGTCATCAGCAATGTCGGTGTCACCGAAGAGCGCAAGCTGAAGTTCGATTTTTCGAGCTATCGGCAGGGCCTGCATGGTTTCTACGTGAAGGTCGACAGCCCGATCACGTCGATCAAGGAGCCAAAGGATATTGCCGGGCTACGTATCATCACCGACGCCGGCACGATCCAGGAAAAGATCATGGTCGAGTGGAACAGGCTCAATGTCGAAGCAGGCCTTAAGCCCGCCGAGATCATCTATCTCGACGATACCGCCGCATCGAGCCTGGCGATCCGCTCCGGCCGCGCCGACGCGATTTTCAGCATGAATTCGGTTCAGGCCTATCAGGCAGCACTTACCGGTGAAACCAGATCGGTCGGAACCGTCAACGCCGGTTGGCCGCTGACAACGGATGTCGGCGTCGTGACAAAGAAAGATAGCGGCATCGCCGACGCGATCACCGCGGCACTCAACGAAACCATCAAGGAAGGGACTTACGCGAAGGCGCTCGCAAGATGGAGCCTCTCCTCCGAACAGATCGCGCAGTCGCGGACCAATCCGCCCGGACTGAAGAAATACTAGGGCACAGCATGGAACGGCCAGCAACAGGAAGGCAGCGGCCTTGACGATAATCTCGCACAGCATCCGCAGGCTAGCCATCCTCACGCCCGGCAACTACCCCGACAGCGACCCGCATTCAGGGCTTGAGAAGACGCTGCAGCTGTTTGAGCTCGGCGAGCGGCTTGGCTATGACGGCGCCTGGGTGCGGCAGCGCCATCTCGAGCCGGGCATCTCGTCGGCGGCCGCCTTCCTGGCCGCCGCGACGCAGCGCACGCGCAACATCGAACTCGGCACCGCCGTGATCCCGATCGGCTATGAAAGCCCCTACCGTCTGGCCGAAGACCTGTCGACGGTCGACGTGCTGTCACAGGGCCGGCTGAATGTCGGCCTGAGCGCCGGCTTCCTGCCGCATGCGGACATTCTCGGGCCGCGGGTCTTCGACGGCGACTGGCGGAACTTCGACTTCTCGCATCAGCGCGTTCTGCGCCTGCTCGACAATCTGCGCGGCGATCCGATCGGCGAGCCGGGCGCCATCATCGAATTCCCGGGCGGCCGCGTGCGCCCTCGCCTGCAGCCGCACGCTCCCGGGCTGCTCGACAGGATCTGGTATGGCGGGGGCTCGCTGAAGTCGGTGGAGTGGGCGGGCCGCAACGGTCTCAATCTTCTGATCGGCAACGTCACCTCCGGTGAGGGAACGGACAACTTCTTCGAAGCGCAGGTGCATCAGCTGGAGACCTTTTTTGCCCAGCAGAATGATAGGCAAGGACGCGTGGCACTGGGCCGGGTGATCGTGCCGTTCGACAGCGCCGATCCGCGCACGAGGAGACGCTATGCCGACTACGCGGCCGGCCGCCACGAGCGCACGCTCAAAGCGCATGGCGAGCGCCGCACGCTGTTTGCCCGGGACATCGTCGGGACATCCGAACAGATACTGGAGCAACTGGCGCACGACCCGGTTCTGGCCAGGGTGGGCGAATTGCGGCTCGAATTGCCGTACGGATTCGAGCAGCACGAATATGAGCAGATCACCAGCGATGTCGTCGAGCATGTCGCGCCGGCACTCGGCTGGCGGCCGCATCCCGGCCTTACCGCGTCGCCAGCGGCGTAGAAGCACTCTCATTGGGGCGGTCAAGATACCTCCCAGATGAGCTCCGGCGGCACCGTCCGGACCCACTGCGAGAAGGAAGTGCGGCCTTCCCCGTCACCGCCGAGTAGACCGCCCGGCGCACATCCTGCTCACGTTGCATGACCTTGCCCAAGCGCCGCCCTTTTTGGGATAGATCACTTTGCCGGGCGCGGATTCCGCCCCACGCATCGCGATGAAAATATTTCCCGAAGCCGCAAAAGATCGTCGAAGATTTTCTTCAGAAGGGCAAAAAAGGCAACGTTGAATGCATATAATTTCTATTAATTCGATAGAGTTCGACCATTATCAACGGAGGCGGAAAATGACCAAACCTCATTTCAGGAAACTGCTTGGCGCGCTGGTCGCCACATCTGTCCAGTTCGGTACGCTCGGTTTCGCGTTTGCCGATACCACCATTCTCAACGTGTCCTACGACCCGACACGCGAACTCTACAAGGCTTATGACGAGGCCTTCGCTGCGCACTGGAAGGCCGAGACCGGCGAGACCGTCACCATCCAGCAGTCGCATGGCGGATCGGGCGCGCAGGCTCGCGCCGTGATCGACGGCCTCAACGCCGACGTGGTGACGCTAGCGCTCGAGGGCGACATCAATGCCATCGTCTCCAAGTCCAAGAAAATCAATCCCGACTGGCGTAAGAAGTTCGAGAACAATTCGGCGCCCTATACGTCGACCATTGTCTTCCTGGTCCGTAAGGGCAACCCCAAGGGCATCAAGGATTGGGGCGACCTGGTCAAGGACGGCGTCCAGGTGATCACTCCGAACCCGAAGACCTCCGGCGGCGCGCGCTGGAACTACCTGGCAGCCTGGGCCTATGCCAACGCCAATGACGGCGGCGACGAAGCCAAGACCAAGGAGTTCGTCGGCAAGCTCTATGCCAACGCCCCGGTGCTTGACACCGGCGCGCGCGGTTCGACCGTGACCTTCGCGCAAAAGGGCTTGGGCGACGTGCTGATCGCCTGGGAAAACGATGCCTATCTGGCGCTCGACGAGTTCGGCGCCGACAATTTCGACATCGTCTATCCGCCGACGTCGATCCTTGCCGAGCCGCCGGTGGCCGTTGTCGACGCCAATGTCGACGCCAAGGGCACGCGCAAGGTGGCCGAGGCCTATCTGAGCTACCTCTATTCGAAGGAAGGCCAGACCATCATCGCAAAGAACCACTATCGGCCTTCCAAGCCGGAACTGGTGGCGCCGGCGGACTTGCCCAAGACGCCCGAGATCAAGCTGATCTCGATCGACGATCCGCTTTTCGGCGGCTGGAAGAAGGCACAGCCTTATCATTTCGGTGACGGTGGTATATTCGACCAGATATATAAGCCGGCCCAGTAAGGCCGGTGGCCGGGGAGCCCGATCGGCTTGCCCCGGCTGGCAGCGCCCTCGAAGCCCGATCTGGTTGAGTAAGAAGGGACGATTCAGAACAGCATGACCACAGCACCCGCCCAGGCGGGGTGGCAGTGCACGCCATGTTCAGAGCCGCACGTGCCAGGTACTCTCGATTGATATCCACCCCGCCCGCATGGGAGATGGGATTATGCTTGACCACGGAAATGGACCGCGAAACGGCCGTCGTCGATGACGACGTTTCCATTCTCTGGGATGTCACCTTGGCGGCACGGTCAAGGAACCGGAGACCGGCACCCGAAAAATCGCCGAGGAGCGCCCATAGGCGCTGGCGCCAAAGTCCTCGGAAATATTGAAATGGGTGTCGGTGCCAAGGTTGAGCGGGCAAGTGTTGTCGTCTCGTCAGTTGAGGCCTGCGGCGTGGCAATCAGGGGTTCTTCCGCCCGTTCGGTGCAGATTGCGGGATTCACGGACGGTGCGAATAAGTTCATAGAGTCGCAATCGCAATCGACGCCGTGATTTGCCCGTACTCCATGCCTTCCGCTTGCTGGTTTCATCCGAGCTTTCGATTGTCCAAATTCTCCCGCAGGCCGATAGGGTGCCCCTGGTGCGTGATCGCTGTCGCTTCGGTGATCAGCAGCCCTGCCGTGGCGCGCTGTGCGTAATAGGTGACGGCGAGGTCTCGCGGCACGGCATTCGGCGAACGGTTGCGCGTCTCCGCGAGGACCTGATCGAGGACGTGGCGCAAATCGTGCGCACCCTTTTTCAGCCGCACCCTCGAGCGGCGCCGACGTAAGACCAACAGCCTGTTTCAGTGTCGAACTTGAACCGCCGCTCGAAAAAATCGCGGGGACCGGCGTTGCCGCCGGCCCAAAGTAGGCCGCCAGGGCGAGGGCCGCAAAAGTAGCCCGTGCATCCAACCCCTTCTCTGGTAACAATCCCGCTTGAATATCGAGGCGCGTTCCTCAAGCGCGGCCGGCTGAATGTCTCCCGCCGAACATTCCCCAACTTATCCCAAATGGGTGATATGCAGGCCGACACAAGAACCCAAACTACCGTCCTCTAAGGTCATCGCACGCCACCTAAAGGGGACGAAAAATGAAGATACTCCCAGTCGTAGTCGCACTTTCTGCGCTGAGCCTTCCGTATCAGGCAAGCGCCGGCTCAGAAACCCAGTCACAAAATGCCGACGTTCCAGCGATTGTCTACATAAACCTTCCGCTCATGACCGAAAGCCTCAAGCACTTGCACCTGGCTCCGTCGAACAGGCTTCTTCATCACGTGAGCCAGTGCACAAAGGGTTGCGAGATAGTGTATCGACATTGCAAGGCGGTCGGGGCGCCGAATTGCGAAAACAACTATAACGTTTGCATGAATTCGTGCGACTAGCACCAGATTTGCTTATCGCGACAATTCCGGCACCAACGCAAAAGCCTGACCGGCGTGCCTGATCAATGGGAGCGCCGCTCATCGGAAGGCACGCGATCGATGATGTTGGATGCACTCGCCACGCCACCGAGAAGCTTTACCAACTCGGTCTGCCTATGTGTTCCGGTCTTGGCGAAAATCGCCTTGAGCTGCACGCGTACTGTATCGATCGAGACCCGCCGCGCCCGCGCGATTTCTTCGAGCGACGCGCCCGACAGTATGCTGTTCGTAATGGAAATCTCCGCCGGTGTGAAATCGAAGAGGCTGAGCAGGATTTCGGGCGCTATCTTTTGGCTTGTTTCGCTTGACGCGAATATTATCAAGGAGTCCGCGACTGGGAATATGTCCCTTCCGGCCCCGGCCACAGGAAGGACATGCACGATGATCATCGGGCACTCTTCGGTCGAGGCGATGGGAAATGTTCCGTTCCGAAATGTTGCCGGCTTGTCCAGGATGCTGGCCCACCTCTTGTCGGCCGATGCCTGCTGGAACGTCAGGCGACTGCGCCGATCTTGGGCGACGCCGGGCATCAGTTTTTCGAAAAGGCTGTTTGCCAATGTCAATCGGCCATCTCTCAGCGCGGCAGCCGGCAATCCAACGGAATTGAGCACTTCCACCGCGGCGTGAAGCTGAGCGAATCTCAACCTTGCGGTCAGAGTGCAAGCTCGTGCGATATGCGGCCTCAACCAAGTAAGCCTGTCGACAAGTGACGGGTCTAACGGTCCCGCGTCAAAGCTCCTATGGACCGAAAATTTCACCGTATCCCCATTTGGCGACATTATGTTGGTTCCAGCGTGCCAGTACATGCCGTATGGCCGCATGAAATGTTGATAGTAGTGGCTTTCCTCCATCTCCCTGGCCGACATCACCTCCGTGTCGAGAACAAAGCGAGGTTGTGAAACAGGCGCTCGGCGCTCTGGACATACGGGTTCTTGGCGAGCCAGTTGTCCCGCAGATAGACAACCAGTTTTGGGAAAGCGTTCTCGTTGGCAGTCCATCCTGCGAGAGTATGATCGCGGACTGACATGATTGCCCCATCGGTGCAGTCGCACAGGTGGGCCAAGGTCTCCAGAACACCCCTGCCGCCCCATTTCTCAGGGATCGTGGCAGCTTCGTACAGGCGGTCGATGATGGCTTCGTTTTGCTCATCATGCAGCATCTCGCGCTCCCGTATCGTACCCCGTTTGGGGAATGCGCTTTCTTTCTAGCCGATCCATGTTTACCTCACCACCCAAACATTAGCGCCGTTCGAAATTGAGAACGGCCTTAATCAACGGGCCAATGGCAACTTGAGACCGCTGTCGGAGAAGTCAAAATGGAGTACATCGCGGGTTTCATCATTGCCGCAGCGATCGGGGCCTGCGTGACCAGGGATGCCAATAGTCGCGGAATGAATGGAAGGTTTTGGGGGATTTCCACCATCCTGGTGATGATCGTCGCCCTTCCAATATATCTGATTGTTCGAAAGCCGCGGCCTGAGGCGAGCTCTCACTGATGGCTGAGCCATATGTCGATACGGTAACGGTCCGTCTGATCCCGCGCCTTGCCATCCGCGCGCGTTCCGATTCCCAACGGCCGAAGGATCGGACTCATCTCCTGTAGCGCGGCTCCAATTCTCCACTCCTCCGCATTTGCCGACGCATAGCCAATAGCCTTGGGTACGTTCGCGCATTGCGGCGTCGTGCTCCTGTCAAACTGCTCGATCCGGCCAGGGATGAGCCGCAATGACTCGAAAACGAAATCGTTGACCGCGCTGCGCAAGGAAGTCGCGTCCACAGGCGCTCCGGTGCAGACATTGATGTAGACCCATCCGATGGGGCGCGGATCTCCCGGGATGGTCCGATAGGTGACCTTGCGGCCGCTGACATCCGGTGCGTCCGGCAAGGCTGGTTCGGTTTGAGGTATCACGGCCGAAGATTGTGCGGGCGGATTTGAAGGCGGGCGATAGCCAGGAAGCAGGCTTCGCGTTCCCGCCATGAACGTCGGGCTGTCGTAGGCGGAGTCCACACTGGCGAAGAGCCTGCAAACGCCAGTGTCAGACCGATGATCAAAGCCGACGCACCCCGAACGCGAAGTACAGATCGAACGGCATTGTTGCAATGGGACGACCATTTGCGCGGAGGCCATCCCCTTCAGAGCGGTCCCGGGATAATCGAAAAATTCCGCAGTGGCCTGCCCGTTTGTCCGTTGAATTCCTAACGCCAGCAATGCGCCCAAGGCCCCGACTACGAACCCGGCCGTTCTGGCGCGAACAGGATAGGCAAACATGTGTCCCCCGGCATATGTCATCGGATCGGCGCTGGTGGGTTCCGACCCGATTTGCCAGAGATGAGCAGGCCAGAAGCCTCATGGCAAGGCCGCCAAAACATATGGTCGGCTTGAATGCACCATCCAGTCGTCGGCAATTTGTTCACGCGGGGCAATACGACGCAGGCAATCATATTTCTGCAGCGTATGCGGCTTGATCACCCAAATAGGGTATGTGGCAAAGTAAAATCCATACGAACCTGGGTTAGACTGACGAACGCAAGCAGATATGACATCCGCCCCAACAGGTTAAGCATGCCTGCCAAATCCACTAAGCGCTTGTTGACTCAGAGTTTGGTTCCGTCGAAGTATGGCCGCCGGGGATGCCGCGCATAGTTGACGGCAAGCAGGCGCGGCCGGGGAAGACTGGATGGCTGGAGGGGGCAACGTCCACTTCATTCGATCGACGCAAGCGCGATCCGTCGACGTATTGGCTGTTGACGGGAAGTCGCTATGGCGTGACTGCGAAGCAACGTTCGCCCGCATAGAAGAACTGTGCGGGGATCACGCGTCGCGGCTGTTCGCCGAACCGAACGTCAAGGAGCAGGACGACGGCCGCCTGGTCGTGGCCTGGTTCGGCGCGTTCGATGACGAACCGAAGCAGTTGGATGCGCTCGACCGAGGCATGCGCTCGCGGGTCGTGTCGAGCTTGGCCGCACGGTTCGAGGCCCTTCGCCCGGCGCTGGCGGACCGGGAAATCGGCGAGACCGTCGCCGCGATGCTCAATGTCGCCGACGAAAGCTCGATCGTGGCCGTGGGGGAAAACGCTATCCTCACGAACTGGGGAATGCTGCCGGAAGAGGCCCGCGCCTCCCCCGCCGCATTCGACCGACACGGCGAGAGGACGATAGGTCCATACCTTCCATCCGGAATCTCGCCCCGAGTGCCCGGCCAGACGTGGACTGTGGGCGAAGGTGGTCTAGGCCCGGCAAAAGTGTCTCCCTCGCCGCGGGCCGAGTCGCCCAAACCTGCAAGCCCACCCCAGCAGGGACCGCAGCCAAGGGTCCCTGCAAAACCGGGCGAATCTCGCTTTGGCCTGTCATGGCGATATCGCTCGTATTCGCGGCTTGCCTGATCTACGCGGCATGGCCGGGCAACCTGCTTTATCCTGAGGCGCTTCAACCGCCGCGGCCGCCTTCTTTGGTGGACAACGCGGAGGTCAACCGAAGCCTCGAGGCGCGGATCGGCAAAATCAAAGCGGAGCTCGCAAAGGCCGCTTGCAATGCGGACGCTTCAGTCCTTGGCCCCCAGATTCTGGACCCCCAAAAGCTCGGGGCCGCCATCGGGCCGCCTCCCCCGCCGGGTTCACCACAAGCCCTCCTAGCCTCCCTTGACTCGGCCACGGTCCTGGTGCTTGCGCCTCTCACCGGGAACTCGCTCAGCACTGGAAGCGGGTTTTTCGTTGGCGCACGAGACATCCTCACCAACAACCATGTCGTCGAAGGTGCTGGCGACACGGTATTCGTCGCGAGCAAGGCGGTTGGGCGCGCGGTTCCCGCGCATGTCGTCGCGAAAGCCGCCGCAAGCACGACCCGAGACCCGGACTTCGCGCTCCTGCGCGTGGACGACGCGCCGAGCGGCGTGACGGCCCTTCAGCTTTCGACCGGAATCGGAAGGCTGGACAGCGTCATTGCGGGCGGATTTCCTGGCTTCGTAATGTCCATGGACAAAACCTACCGGGACATCATCAACGGCGACACCAGCGGCATAGGCAATCTCGAGATGGTGGTCACGCAAGGCAACGTGATGGCCATGCCCCAGGACGGGTCGACGAAAGTCATTACTCATTCCGCAAACATTTCACGCGGCAACAGCGGAGGCCCGCTCTCGGACGCTTGCGGCCGAGCGGTCGGGGTAAACACCTTCATAATCCTCGACGGAGAGAATGCACAGAAGCTGAACTTCTCCCTCAGCGCTCGCGACGCAATCCGCTTCCTGTCGTCGAACGGCGTGACGGTAGCCACGGCTGACAAGCCGTGCGTCCCAGCCGCGGCCCCGGCCGCAGGGCAGCCGGGACCCGCCAAATGAGCCAGTTCGTCGCCACCACTACGCTCAGCCTCATGCGTTCCCTCGGGTCCACCGCGGAACGTTCGGTCCATAGGATGCAGGCGCTGCTGGGTCGGGAATTCCCCAACGGGATCGGGCTGGAACTGGCAGAACCAGTGCCTCGCAAGGACGGCTCGGGGATCGACTGGTATACGGAGCGCGAAGATCCGCTTGTCCGATTGACAGACCTCCCCGCCGAAACGGCCGATTTCTACAAAGCGCGTCTCCAACATTCCGTCCAAGCGGTCCTTCGCGCAGCCGCCGCGCACGATAGCCGCGGCGACACCACCGCAAGGTCCACGGCCACGGCGCTTCGCAACGCTGTGACGTTCCCTGGAGACGAGAATGTTTGGATCTCGGGAGGTTCAGGCAGGGGCGACGGGATGCTCGTCCTGACCGCATGGGGGTACGAGAGACACGACGCGGAGACGAGCGGCAGGGGGGAGATATCCGGGAAAAGCGATAGAATTCCGACAATCGACGACATCAAGCCGCCTCCGGCCCCGCCAAGCGGCCGCTTCTGGAAGTGGTTGGCCGCAAGCGTCCTGTGGCTGATTCCCATAGTGCTGGCCGGAGCCATCGCCTGGCTGCTGTTGCCAGCCTGCGGCGTGGCCCTCCCATTTGGCCTCACCGCTTTTGGAAAAGGCGGAGGCGCCTACTGCGCCCTTGTTGCGCCGCCGCCGACGGTGGACCAGGCACGCCTGCACACACAGGAGCTGATGGCTGAAGCCGCGGTACTTGAAGAGCAGCTCCGGCGGCACCTGAACTCGTGCGTACGGACGCCCCTTCAGTCGGACGTGTCGAAGGACATGGACAAGAAGCTGGGCGACAGAAAAGGGCAAACTGGGAAGCTGCAAGTGACATTGACGTGGCACACGCGTGACGACCTTGATCTGATCGCTGAATGCCCCGGCGGAACCCTTGGCTGGAATGACAAAGGCCCCGGGATTTGCGGTGACGGCATAAAAGACGTCGATTCAAACAGGTTTCGCAGAGAGAACTTAAGTTCTGAACCAGTTGAGAACATATTTTGGCAGAAGGACATTCCGTCCGGGTCTTATGTATTTGAAGTGAATCCGACAAGCATCGATCTGGAAGGAAACCCTACTAAAGAGATCCCGTTTGAGATACGTTTTAGGTATCAGGATAAAGAAAAAGTCTGTCTTGGCAGCGTTTCGTCTGCCACAGGCGGGGACGGGAAGCAGAAATCAATAAAGTGGAACCTTGGGGACCCTCTGCCGGAGTGCGACTTTATGACCGCAGACGTTCACGCATGCAAGAAGAAATCAGAATGCAAGCAGTAGCTGGTATCGACATGTCTGACATTCCACTTCGACATAAGACTTGGGACGTAACTCGCGGAACTGAGGGGGTGGCTGCGTGCTGACCAACCTTGCCGATTTTAGCGACGGCTTCACGCTGGTGCCTGATAGCGGCATCCAGTTCGTCGAGTTCGGGTTCGACCTCGACGCGTCCCCCCGCCTCTCCCGGTCATTCGTCGAGCGGACGTCGCCTGCCGAAACAGGTTCGGACGGAAAGGCTGTAGTGCGCCTGCTGCCCAACTGGAGCGATGACGATCCCGACTCTGACCAGCCGCCCTATCCTGCGAAAGGCAACGATGAGGCATACGACATCAATAAGTCGCTGGCGCTCAATACCTTTCTCGACCGCTGGGTGCCGATGCCATTCTTCAAGATCGAGCCCGGCAAGGACGATCTGGGCAACGAAATATACGCGCAGGGACCTACCGACTGGGTTCGAGTGCGGGTAACGGAGACCAGGAACGCCCACGGCGACCGGAAAGGAACGCATCGGGCGATTTTCGCCTTCGACAGCTCGCTTGCGCCCCGGAAACCCAATCGTCCCTACCTCGCGCCCTGTCCGGAAGACGCAATGCGGACGGAATCATTCCGGTTCGTCAGCCGCCTCCCTGACGTCATCTCGTTCCTGTCCCATAAGATCGAGGTTCCGGGGCAAGGCCCGGTTGACGCGCAGAAGTGGCTGGACGAATGGCTGAAGGACATTCTCCATGCATTCAAGAAGCAACAGAGGAAGGGCAAGGAGCTTCGCCCGGAAGATTTTCCCTACCAGTTCGAGCATCTCGCCCGGTACATCACCTTCGTCCAGTTCCTCGCCAGCGTGATCAGCCCAGTTCGTGTCACGCTTGTCGACACCATCAGCGACAACAGGAGCGTCCAGCCTGTCGACGTGGATCTCGTGCTTGACCTTGGAAACTCGCGGTCGTGCGGGTTGCTGATCCAGTCGTTCCCTGACGACGTGAACGTCGATCTCAACAACTCCGTCGTCCTGGAACTGCGGGACCTCTCGAAACCCGAGCTTGTCTACCGCGATCCGTTCGAAAGCCAGTGCGAGCTGGTGGCCGCGGAATTCGGAGCAGAGGACATCGCCAGGCGGTCTGGCCGTCCCCGAGCGTTCTTCTGGCCAAGCCTGCTCCGCATCGGCCCGGAGGCGTCGCGCCTGCGCGGTGAATCGGAAGGCACCGAGGCAGCGACCGGGCTTTCCTCGCCAAAACGATATCTCTGGAGTTCCGATCCTGTCCTGCAGGAGTGGCGGTTCCGCTCGGCATCGCATGGCAATTCGGGAACGGAGCCGCTGATCGAGCGCTCCATGTACCGTTTCGTGAACAACCGCGGCGACGTTCTCCAGCAGATCGAGGACGACAGGCGCAAGTTCAAGGTGAAGGTCAAGGAGGGCGACCTGGAGACGGCGAGCCGCTTCTGCTTCTCGAGGTCGTCCTTCTTCACGTTCATGCTCGTGGAGATCATCGCCCAGGCGATGTCCATGATGAACAATCCCGGCACCCGCCGTGAACGAAGGCTCAAGGACGCTCCGCGCCGACTTCGCAAGATCATCATGACAATCCCCACCGCCACTCCAATCCAGGAGCAGCGCATTCTGCGGTCGCGCGCGGAAGCCGCGGTCAAGCTCCTGTGGTCCCTGTCGGGGTGGGGCGACGGCAGCACGGGAATCAACAGCCAGCGGCCGGAAATCCACTGTGAATGGGACGAGGCGAGCTCCGTCCACCTGGTCTATCTCTACGGGGAAGCCGTGCAGAAGCTGGGCGGCTCGATCAGGACGCTATTCGACGTGCTCGGCAAGGACAGAGAAAGGCCATCGTCGCTTCCGGCTTCCAAGCCCAAGCAGAAGACCGAACGGTCTCTGCGCATCGCCAGTGTCGACGTGGGCGGGGGCACGACCGACCTCATGGTGACGACCTACTACCAGACGGACAACGTGGCGCTGTATCCCGACCAGAACTTCAGGGAGGGATTCCGCATCGCCGGCGACGACCTGATGAAGACGGTAATCGAGAGGCTCGTTATCCCGAAGCTCGAGGAAGGGCTCGCCCAGGCGGGACTGCCGAACGCGCGGAACTACCTCAAGGACCGCTTCGCCGGGGACAACCCGAACATGTCCGAGCAGGAAAAGCATCTGCGCCGCCAGTTCGTGCTTCAGGTCCTGCAGCCGATCGCCATCGGCGTCCTGTCCGAGTGCGAGACCCTGCCGCCGACAAGTCACAAAACGGAAATCCGGAAGGCAGGCAGCTTCTTCGAGGCGGGTGGCAGGACAGGCTCCGACGGCGAGATCCCGGTCGACGCCCGCATACTCGGGTATCTCAAGGAAAACATGGGGGCGCTGGAAGCCGGGCAGTTCAGCATAGCCGACTGCGACATTGCGATAGACCCCCAGGCGGTGGAGGAGTGCGTCCTGTCGATATTCGACGGCGTGTTCGACAACATCGCCGAGGCGATCAACCACCTGGACGCCGACGTGGTGCTCCTGACCGGGCGGCCGATGCGCCTGCCGCCCATGATAAACCTCTTCATGAACAAGATGTCGGTGCGCCCAGACTGCGTCATCCCCGTCAAGGACTATCGCGTGGGCACCTGGTATCCCTTCCGGGGTGCCAGCAACACGCACATCGACGACCCGAAGACAACGGCGGTGGTGGGCGCGATGCTTTGCGCGCTTTCCGAACGGCAGATAACCAACTTCACCCTCTATTCCCAGTTCCTCCGGATGAGGTCGACGGCCCGGTACATCGGGAGGCTCCAGGGCAACGCGACGCTGCCTGACGAAACCCTGCTTTTCTCAGACATCGATCTTGATAGAGCAGAGGCATCGGCCGAGGCCGAGTTCGACTATCACAGCCCGGTCCGCATCGGTTTCAGGCAGCTGCCGCTCGAGCGATGGGTGGCCACCCCGCTGTACAAGCTGACGGCAGCGGCCTCGCGCTCGACGCGGAGCATGCGAAAGCCTGTCCGCGTGACTATCGCCCGAAACGTCCAGGTTCCCGACGAGGACGATGCGAGCGAAATCGAGCTTCTGTCGAGCGAGGCCACCCGCGAGGAGTTCGTGATCGAGGACGCGGAAGACGCCGACGGCGCTCCGGTGAAACGCATGATGGAACTGAAGCTGGACACGCTCGCGGTCGAGACGGGCGACGGCTACTGGCTCGACACCGGAATAATCTCCATCCAGTGAAATGGCGGTTGAACGAATGCGTGAAGAGTTGAAAAGAAGCTGCGGCACCGCGCTGAAATCGGCGCAGGACGGCCTTGCCTGGATCGGGACGGCCGCCAACGCCGAGCGGGTCGGCGACACGCGCGCCAGCGCCGAGCAGCATCTCAGGAAGTCGGTCGTCGCGGCCCGCAAGGCGATGGACGCGATCGACCGCCCGATGTGCGTCGGCATATTCGGCCCAAGCCAGGCGGGCAAGTCCTATCTGGTTTCGGTCCTGGCCCGCCACGGAAGCGCCCCCTTGATGGCCCGCTTCGGCGACCTTGGTCGGCAGGTGGACTTCATCCGCGAGATCAATCCCGGGGGCGAGCGCGAGTCGACAGGCCTGGTGACCCGTTTCTCAGTCAAGGAGGAGCCCAGCCCCGCGGGCGCTCCGGTCGTCCTGCGGCTGCTCAGCGAAACCGATATCGCCAAGATTCTGGGGAACAGCTTCTTCCTGGACGGAGACGCGAAGAAAAGGGCGCCGCTCGCACCTGAGGCCGTCGTGTCCGCCCTCGAGGCGGCGCGCCGGCGCGTCGCGCCGCAGGCTGGAGCCGGCGGACTTGCCGAGGAAGACGTCTGGGACATCCAGGAATATTTCGAGAAGCAGTTCGCCGGACTGCCGAACATCGAAACGCTTGGCGCCTATTGGGAGGAGGCTGCGATCCTCGCGCCGCGGCTTTCGATCGCGGACCGCGCGGAACTCTTCTCCGTGCTATGGGGCGGGTTTGGGAAATTCACCGAAGTCTACCTTGAACTCGCGCAGGCCCTTGAGAAGCTTGGCTTCGCCAAGGACGCCTACTGCTCCATCGAGGCGCTTGTGCCCCGCGACCGCAGCATCATCGACGTCGAGACTTTGCTCGGTCTTGGCAAGCCCGGCCAGGAGGAGCTGCTGATACGGCCCATGAAGGGTCCAGCCGTTTCGCTCCCGCGGCCCGTCATCACCGCCCTGGCCGCCGAGCTCCGCATCGCCATCTCGCAAAGGCCGTGGCCGTTCTTCGACCACACGGACCTCCTCGACTTCCCCGGCGCGCGCAGCCGCCAGAAGGTGGACCTGCAGGCCTATTTCGACGACAACCCGCAGGCGCTCAAGGACCTCTTCGTGAGGGGCAAGGTTGCCTACCTGTTCGACCGCTACGTCGCCGAGCAGGAACTCTCGAGCATGCTCCTTTGCATCAAGCCTTCGAACCAGGACGTCGCGACGCTTCCCGACATGATCGACGACTGGATCAGGACGTCGCATGGCGAGACCCCGGCCGACAGGGCGCGCGTCGAGACCGCGCTGTTCCTGGTGCTGACTATGTTTGACATGCACTTCAGCGAAAAGGCGGGCGAGGAGGGACAGAGCCTTTCGGACCGTTTCAGCGCGCGAATGGGTTCTTCACTGACGCGGTATTTCGGCAAGGCCCACAAATGGCCGTTCGAATGGACGCCGGGCAAGCCGTTCAACAACACCTACTGGCTGCGCAATCCCAACTTCAAGGCCGAGTTCCTGATCAAGTACCGCGGCGGCGAAGAGGTGGAGATTCTGCCCGACAAGGTCAAGAAGGTCGCCGCCATTCGCAAGGCATATCTCCAGGTCAGCGAGGTCCAGCAGCATTTCCGGGATCCTGCCAAGGCGTTCGACGAAGCCCTCAAGTTGAACGACGGCGGCGTCAGCTATCTGGCGGAAAACCTCGCGGCGATCTGCCGTCCCGAGATCAAGTATGGACAGATACAGGGCCGCCTCGACAACATCGCCCACGAGATCCGCCGCGTGCTTGCTCCCTATTTCGTCGAGAGCGACATCAACAAGCGTATCGCCGAGCGCCGGGAGGTATCGGACCAGATTCTTGCCTGCCTCGCCGAGACATGGGAGCGGGAGCAGTTTGGCGTGGCCATGAAGATGCTCCAGATTTCGCAGAACGGGATTTCCGAGCACCTCCACATCGAGTACGGCAACCGCATCAAGCGCCAGAACGCCCCTGAAGAAGGCTCGGATGGCCGAGCCGATACCGTCGTCAAAAAGCGCGTCGCTCCGCCGCCGCGGCCCGGCGCCCCTCCCCTGCCAGGGAACAAGAAGAAGACGCTCGCCGCCGCGGCGCCTTCCGGGCCGTCGGTTTCGCAAAAGGCGCTCCCGCGCGAAGCCTACCTCGCCCGCTCGGCGATGCGCCACTGGCTGGACGGGCTTTTGGCGCTGTCAAGGAATGACGGCGCGCTTCAGGCCATTGGCCTTACCCACAAACTGGCAGGCGAGCTGATTGCCGAGCTTGCCGCGGCGGCCCGGCGCACCGGGGTCGAGGAGCAGATTGCCGACGATCTTGCCAAGCTCTCTGGAAGCTCGGTCGAGAGGCCTGACATCCTGCTCGAGAGGGCAGGTTTCCTGGCGACGAGCCGCATCAACCGTTTCGTCAGCACGCTTGGCTTTGAAGGAGTGCCAGAGGAGAAGCGGCCGATGGCCCCGGACGGCACGGAGGACGGCGAGATCAGAGTATTCGCCCGTCGGCCGAACGCCTCCAACTGCGACGGACTTGGCAAGGAACGGCGGAATTTCTCCTACCTGGCGCTCTCAGAGTGGATGTACGCCTTCAACCAGCTCGTTACCGACAATGTCCTCTCGGGCGAGGGCATAACGGTGAACGTCGACGAGAACGAACGGCTGAGGGCAATCCTGGAGGCTCTCAATTCGTCGGCGTCGCCGTCAGTCGACCCGACAGGAACGGTTCGATGACGCAGGTTCCATTGCAAGTAACAGAGGATGAGTCGCGCCTGTTCGGGCACGCCCTGATCGTGTTTGCGCAAGAAATGGGCAGTTCCCGGCTCCTGCGGCTATCGATCACGCGCAAGTCCGCAGACACGCCGTACCTGGGCGATGGCGGGTGGCAGGCGCGGCCGGCTACCGTGGCGGCGGAGGTCGTAAACCGGACCACCGGATCGACTACGATGGTCGTAGGGCCCGAGGTCTGCGACCGAATCCCGGTCGATCTCCAGGTGAAGATCGAAGTCGACGGCCTGAACGTTTGGGGCAATGCGTTCTGGCCTCCGGTCACGCCACAACCTGGCGGATGGTCGCAGGAGCTGACCACTCCTCCCGTGGCGCTCCCTCCTTTGCCTGAACGTTTCATTGATCGGGTTCCTGTTCCGGACCCGCCATCGCCTCCGCCGCGGATAGAACCTGTTCCGCAACCTGTCCCGAAGCCAAAGAGCGGATGGCGGTACCTGTATTTTCTTATTCCTCTAGCCCTTCTTCTGGCTGCAGCAGGAACCTACGGTGGATACAGACTGGGCTGGCTGGATTCCTGGATACCTCCGGTCGAGACCTTGGCCGCGCGTTTCGAGAGGCTGAAGCAGAGGGACAGGGATGGTCACGAACTTTTCGCCCTGAGCGGTGACGCATATCGCCAAGGCGACGGAGGCATCGGCTTGCAGGCCATCAATCTTGCGATGGAACGGGGCAACCAGGATGCGAAGCTCCAGATCGCACGCTGGTACGACCCGATCTCCTTCGATCCGGCCAAAGCGGATCGGCCGGACGCGAACAAGGCTGCCCGATACTATTTCGAGTTGGTAATAGAGGGCAAAGCGGGAGCCAAGGATTTGCTCCGTTCACTTTGTGCCAAAAACGCCAACTCCCCTCAGGATCCCACGTTCAACGGGTTCCTGACGAGCACCTATTGCGAGGGGACATTGGAATGACAACCAGGAACGGCATGGCTCGGCAACCCGCCGCTTGCGACGCCATCGGAGGACAGAGGCAAATGCGGAAGAACGGCTTGGCGAAGCGCCTTGTCTTGCGAACGATGTCCTTCTGCATGCCCGTCGCGGCCATGGCTGCGATTCTGCTACTGGGAGCGTCCGCGCAAACGACCGCGCAGAACGCTCCAGCGGACGAGCTGTTCAACTACCCGGACACGCTACTCAACGGTATCACCAGCGCGCAGATTTCCCTGTCGCTAGAACAATGCCGAAAGCTCTGCGAGGGACGCACTGGCTGCATGGCCTTCGACCATTCCCCAAACAACGAATGCCGCCTGTTCGCCAGCGTAGCTGGCGGTCGTTCCGATACGGGATCGACCGCGGAGACACGAAGCTTGCTTTCGAACTACCGCGATCCAACTAACCCTCCGCTCGCGGCCAGGCTGGAAAAGCTCAAGGCGACAGACTCGGACGGCCACGAGCTCTTCGCCCTGAGCAAAGAAGCTTTCGGCCGCAACAACCGCGACGTCGGCATGCAAGCGATCAACCTCGCCATGCAGAGAGGCAGCCAGGACGCCAAGCTCGAAATCGCACGCTGGTACGACCCCAGGACGTTCGCGCAAGACCGCGTGGACGCCGCCGACGCCAACAAGGCGGGCAGGTCCTATTTCGAACTTGCCCTGGAAGGCAATTCGGAGGCGAACAAGCTGCTTACCTCGCTTTGCCAGGATGTCGGCGATAGCAGTTCGAGCCATGCAGTGGCCTATCAAAGCTTCCTTCGCACCACCTACTGCGAGGGGTCGATCAACCCCTGACCCAGGGCTTGCGTATTGGTGATGAATTTGGGCAATCGGGGAAATTGAGGGGATGCAGCAAAGTAGTCGGGGCCGCGCGGGCATGGCGAGAATCGCTGTCGCGCTGCTTTTCTTTACGCTTACAGGTTCTGGGATCGCGCCAAAGGTGTTGGCTCAAGACCAGCCGGATTTTTGGGACTATCCTGGGACAGCGCTAGAGGGAGGCACCAGCGCGGAGTTCAAACAGCCTTTGGACGACTGCCGGAGAATTTGCCGGGAACGTTCGGGATGCGCGGGCTTCGACCATTCGTCAGTCACCAATATCTGCCGCCTGTTCACCGGGATCGGCTCGGCACAGCCCAACACGCTCTCCACCGCAGGCACCCGGAACCGGATACCGGGCTACAGCGATCCGCGCAACGCCGAGACCTGGTATTACGCGGCCTACAGCGGCGTCGACCTTTTTGGAGGCGACCTCGTCCCGAAAGGCATGCCCGCGACCAATGCGGAAAACTGCCGCGCGACCTGCGACAGCCAGCAATCGTGCCGGGCGTTTACCTATAACCTAGAAGCCAACCGCTGCTTCCTGAAATCGGGTTTCGATTTCGTGCAGTCCTATTCGCTGGGGAGCTCGGGGCTTTACTTCAAAGCCGGCCCTGCGGCCCCTCCCCCAAGCCTCACCGTCGGATGGGAGCTTTTCACGACGAATGCCCTCATCGGAGACAACACGGAGACATACGCGGCCTCGTACGAGGGATGCATGCAGCAGTGCGGTTCAAACGGCCAGTGCGGCGGCTTCTCATGGGCCAATGCGCGGCCGAACCGATGCTACCTGTTTTATGGCTCGAACCTCTATCCGATGCGGAGGAAGGGCATGACCTCGGCTCGAAAGATCGGCCGGACGGTCACGCCTGACTTCGTTCGCCCCGTCAGCCCAAGGAATTGAACATGTCGCGGTGGATCGCAACCTTCATCGCCGTCGCATGCACGCTCCTTGGCATTTCCGCACCGCTGCGGGCCGACCCGGTGGCAGAAACCCATGTCCGAAAGGCCAATCTCAGCCGCGCTGTCGAAGATGGCAGGCTGCGCCAGATGATCGGACAGATGGTGCTGGTCGGCTTCGTCGGCGACAGTCCGGACGACGACGGATACAAGCGGGTCGTCAAACAGGCAGAGGCTGGCGAAATAACTGGCGTCATCTATCTGGGGCGCAATATCTCGAGCCTTGAGGCCGTGCGGCAACTGAACAAGGGTTTGCAGCAATACGCCACGGCCCCCCTGCTCGTCGCCATCGACCAGGAGGGGGGCCGCATCCAGAGGCTTACGGGCGAGGTCGGGTTCAAGGAGGTGCCAAGCGAGGCGACCGTGGCAAAGACCATGAGTCCCGAGGAGGCCAGCGTGGTCTACCAGGACCTCGCGTCAGATCTCTCAAGCCTGGGATTCAACCTCAATCTGGCTCCGGTCGTCGACCTCAACGTCAACCCGTCGAATCCCATCATCGGCAAGCTTGGCAGGAGCTTTTCCGCCGATCCGCAGAAAGTTGAAGCGTATGCCAGGGCTTTTATCGAAGCGCATCGAGCGAAGGGAGTGCTCACGGCCCTGAAACACTTCCCGGGACACGGCTCCAGCACCAAGGACAGCCATAAGGGAATAGCCGACGTCACCAAGACATGGAGCGACAAGGAGCTTCTCCCGTTCAAGGACCTGATCGCGTCGGGGGACGTCGACATCGTCATGGCCGCGCACGTCATAAACGCGAAGCTTGCCTTCTCTCCCGATATCCCCGCCTCGCTTTCCCGTGCGACGCTGACCGTGCTTTTGCGCGACAACATGCATTTCAAGGGCGTGGTCATTAGCGACGACATGCAAATGCAGGCCATCACCGACAACGTCAGCTTCGAGGATTCGGTGCTCCGGGCGGTCATGGCCGGCAACGACATCCTGATTTTCGCCAACGACAAACACCCTGACCCTGAGATCCCTGAAAAGGTTGCGGCGATCCTTTCCGAAGAGGCGCGGCGGAATCCTGAAATGCTCGATCGCATAAAGACATCCTATGAGAACGTGATGCACCTGAAGAGGAAGCTAGGATCGGCCGTTTCCCAGGAGACGACCGTCGTCAGAGAGCGATAGCAACCAGGCCATGCGAAGCATGTTGGCGTTTGGCATCACGCGCACGACAGCAAGGCTTCTCTTTGCGGTGGCGGTCGACGCCGTCCTGGTTACCGGAGCCGGGCTTGCGGACGCACAGGCCGACAGCGGGTTCTTCGACTATCCGCAGACCACGCTCGATGGAGAGATCAGCGCGAACATGGCCGTCCCCCTGGAGCGCTGTAAGGAAATCTGTTCCGAGCGTTCGGGCTGCCTGGGATTCGATTACTCGCACGAGGCGAGCATCTGCAGGCTATTCAAGAGCATCGCCGAGGCGACGGCGAACCCCTCGCGCTCGGCCGGGACCCGAAGTGTTGTCCCGGGCTACCGACCGCCGTCCAACCCGCCCACGAACGACGCGGCAGCCGCGCTGCTCGGCCGCTCCTGGCAATGCGCGCCTGCGAGTGAGAACTCCAACAAACTGCATCTATCGTGGAGCGTGTTTTTTGACCGAGGCTGGCGAAAGACCGACAGCGAAGCCATGTTCGTCGACCGACGGACTCAGACTGTCCGAAACACCGATGCCAACCTCGTCACGACGCTTTCGCTGGAGACCACGCTCCAGTTGGGCTGGTCTAAGCTCGGGACGGTCGAGATCGACCGAAACCTGGTCACCCTTCAATGCGTCAACGATGACAGCTGCATCCGGTCGCTTGTGTCGACCAGCCTGTCCACCGACTGTCGGGGCTTTTGCGGCGGGCAACCCTGGACCACCGAAGCCAGCAAGAGCCGACAGACGCTTCGGTTCTGCGACGCCAACGCGGCATTGAACGCAACGGTCGCGCTGCGCCAGCTCAATCCCGAAGTGACGGTCTCCACCGCTCGACAACAGGAACGCCGTGATCCACCCCTGGTGTGCTGGATAACGGATCCAACAGGCACCCCGCTTAATGTCAGGAACAGGCCCTTTGGAGATCTAACCGGAGAGGTCCTTCAGAATTCCCGATCCATCAAGGTGACCCAGTTCTCCTGGGATTCGAGAGGGCATCCATGGGCAGCCGTTCCGGGAGGCTGGTCGAGCGCGAAGTACATGACGTGCCAAGCGCCCGACCCCTACGAATGAGGTCTTTTGGAAGGGAGGCAGCCATGAAGTGGAAATCATCCGAGACCTTTGTCGGCTTTCTCGTCTTGACGGTGGCCCTGTTCCCGCTTTCGCACCGCGTTCCGGCTTTCCCGCGGTTGTTTGCAAGCCTCGTGCTGCTCATTGGGGGGCACAACCTCGTTGGTTGGGTGCAAGGTCACATGGAGAATGCAAGTTTCGCACACTGGTGGGCCGTAATCAGCCTGTTCCTGATCGCGATCTATTTGGGGATGCGAACTCGTGACATTGCCACCAACGACGAAAGTTCCCCATTCCTGATGGTGCGACTGGTAGCCCGATGGAGATGGAAAGCACTGTTCTGCGCAGCGCTGACCGTTCCGTTGGTGACCCTCCTGGCCACGCGCCGATAATAAAGGCAACGTGAATGCTGCTGACCAATAACCGACAAGCCAGGCTTCTTTTCGGCGTCGCCTTTGCCGCCGCCGCTCTTTGGCCTGGAATCCAGACAGCGGGCGCGCAGTCGACCGACGTCTTCTTCGACTATCCGCAGACAATGCTGAACGGACCCGTCAGCGCGACGGTCACCATCCCAGTCCTTGAGTCCTGCAGGAGGCTCTGCTCCACGCGTTCCGGATGCATCGGCTTTGACTATTCGTCGCCCGGGGGCCTCTGCAGGCTCTTTTCGGCCGTGGTCGGCGCGGGAGACAGCCAGGATCACACGGCGGCCACCCGCAGCCTGATCCCAGGCTACCGTCCACCGACCAACCCGCCTGCGCCGCCCGCACCGGTGCCCGAGGTGGCCGCCGTTGAACCGCCCCCAGCCAGTTTCTCGCGTTTCCTCAACAGGGACCTCACCGGCGGTTCGATCGCCTCCATGGCGGCACAGGACGCCGACCAGTGCGAGGCGATTTGTCGAACCACGGGTCCCTTGTGCCGGGCCTACACTTACGACGCCTGGAACAGGAAGTGCTTCCTGAAGGGCGAGACTGGCCAGCTCCTGATGAACGCCCGCGCCACCAGCGGGGTCATTTCAGACCTTGGCGCACCGAGCTCGTCGGGCGCGCCCGTGCACATGGAGTACTTCAACAACAAGGCCTTTTCCGGAAACGGCTTCCGTGTAGTGGCGTCACCGAACCGGGACACTTGCGGGAACGAATGCTGGAACGTCGAGCAGTGCGTGGCCTTCGGATTTACCGTTTCGCAAAGGCGTTGCGTCCTCTTCGACCAGCCGGGCGAGTATTTCAGCAGCCGGGGCACCGACAGCGGCGCGAAACGCCAGAACTGAGTTATTCCATAAGGATAGGCTAGAACTCCGTGAAACAGCTTCCTGTCTGGTTGCAGCCGGCTTGATTCACCCCCTGGACGGTCTGGTAACAGCTGCAGTTGCAGAGATTGAGGATCGGATACCCTCGCGGACAGCACCATACCTGGCCCGACTGCGCACAGGATGAGAAGCCGCAGTTCATTTTTCCGGGACATTCTCCCATGGCTGCTGCCAGTCCCGGAAGGGCTGTAGCGAGCGCCGCCCCCGCAACGGTTTTCAGGAAAAGGCCTATTATGGCCCGGCGACTGAATGCTCTCGGCTTGTCCAACCTGTCTTCATCCTTACGCAGACTGCGAGCGTAAGTCGCCGCCCGCAGTCCGAAGACGACGATGTGAATGATCCACAGAGCCGTCGCCGCGCTCGCGAGGCTGACGACCGCCAGCGTAAGCGCTGGAAACGATCGCTCGAACCCTGCAGTGATTACAATGGCGCCAGACACCAATACCATGGCTGCGACGAATGATTGGCGCATGCACTTTTGGCATTGACCTATCCGATAGAGAAACCCCAAAGGCGGAGCGAGACTGACAGATTGCGGTTTCATGGTGCTTCCTTCTTGTTGCGCCTTTACGTGCTCGTCATTGGCCGAGCGCAAAATCTAACCGGATGCGTCGCACAAGCAGGAAAATTATATTAGCAAAATCGAAGAAACGCATATCCCAAATGGGGGATGCCACTCGCCTTTCGGTGTCCTGAGATTCCAGCATGAGGCAGCAGAGCCAGCAGGTCTAACGAGGTGTGCTGGCCTATCTCGGTCCAGGGCGGATAGGGCTGCATGCCGCGCCGCGGTGAGCCTTCAGTTCCGCGACGGTACAGGCCGACAGTGCCACTGTTCTGGCCCGGCCGCTCTTCGGCTCCTCATATCTCACGCCGTCGCCGGTTTGCGAATGATCGTTCCCGTCAGCAGCGCGACAGAAAATGCCTTCCGCGAGGCCATGTTGCGACTTCTTGAGATGCCCAATCCGGACAGATGGCCGCCTGGCCATAACCAATCTCGCGCATGATCCCGGCGTAAGCAGGACGACCGCCAACCGTGCCACCGCAATCCCGACCGCCTATCGGGAGGCGACCGCTGTCGAGAGAGTGAGAGGCCGGGCGTTGGAGGGCGAGCCTGAAGGGCGTGGAGAGGAGCGGAAATTCGCCCGCGCGCTCCTCGAATTCGCGGCTCTGGTGGCGTTCGGCGCCGCCGTCTCCCTCCTCGCAATTGCAGCCGCCCCTGTGCCGCTGCCCGTTTGAAAGGATCGGACAATGACGATCGTTTGGACATATCGATGAAACTGACCATTTGGTTTGCCATCATCACCAACAGCTTCGGCGACACATCCAACATTCGAGGCAGCGAAGGCGACGTGAAAGGGGCCGTGGCCGAATATTGCCGCTCGAAGCGCCCGTCTGAGCTGTGCCAAGCCGACGACGACGAGGCAATCCGCCTCTTCTACGGCGATGGGGAAGAGTGCGGTCTCGGCGGCGACGAGGAGGGGCACGAGATCGAAAGTCAGGAGATCGAGGTCAATCCGCCAACCGATCCTGTCGCGGCCGCGCGCGCTGCCGTCGAGGCACTTCGCTTCGCCCGCGACTGCCTGACAATCGCCGGCGCTGATCGCACCAAGCAGCGTATCAGTCTCGCCCTGTCGTCCGCCCTTGGCGCCGTGCGCCATGCCCAGAACAAGGCGGTGGGCTGATGGCTTGGTTCTGCGTAGAGTGCGACGGCTGATGGTCCGACGAATGGGACTGCCAGTGTGATGACGATTGCCCGAATTGTGGGCGCGATTTCACGCCGGTCCGTTCCGGGGATCTGGATGACGGGGAAGCCTCCGGAGTTGCCGCGACACTGCTCTATCGCGAGTGCAATCGTGCTCGGCCGCAAGGGGCGCTCCGCTCAAGCCCTTGAGACTGCGCGCGCCGGTGCTGACCGGGACGGCGGCTCCGGGGATCAGGCTTGGGCAACGACGAAGCGGGTTGAAAATCCGGACCCCTCCTTCCAATGACTCGTTGGCGGCCAACGTATTGCTCCAGGGGACGAAGGTCAGTTTTCAAAATAGAAATAGCCCGTATATTGGCGGCCGAAGCTGGGAGGTGGCAGGGGGAATACGGGTGAACAAATTGGCTTGGCTGTCAGGAGCGCTTCTCTTCGCGGGTACTGCGCACGCTGCAGTTATACAGAAGCTGCCTCAAGCTCCGGGCTCACCGGATCTGATCGCAGTGAGCGGCGTTATCCAGCCGAACGATGACCTGAAATTTAACCAGATCGCTGCGACTGCAAGCCAAGCAGTCGTTCTGTTGAATAGTGAGGGCGGATCTGTCCTCCCAGCCCTCGAAATCGGAAGAGCCATTCGCCTCAAGGGCTTCGCAACCGCTGTCGCAGACGACACGCTTTGTGCTTCCGCATGCGCCCTAACATGGCTTGCCGGCACTCCAAGGCTGGTAGGTAAGACGGCCCATATTGGATTTCACGCGTCTTATGTCGTCAACAACGGGGCAGCAAGCGAGAGTGGCGTCGGAAACGCCCTGGTCGGTGCCTACCTGAACCAGATTGGACTTCCCCAGAGCACCATCGTGTTCGTCACCTCCGCGCCACCCCAAGGGATGGCTTGGCTTTCCGAAAAGAAGGCAGGCGAACTTGGCCTCAAGGTCGCACCGTTCCAACCGCCCGCTATTGCGTCGTCGATACCTGGCGACGATGGGACTTCCCCGGAGCCGTACGATCCGATGAAGACGGTCGCCGCCTTTTACAACGCGCTGTCGAATGCGGATGGCTCCTCTGCAGTGGCTCTAGTTGTTCCAGAGAAACGGGGTATCGGTCCGTTTAACGAGAACTCGATCCATTCCTTTTTCGGCCGCCTATCCTCCCCATTGAGCCTACAATCTGTCTCCAGGCAGGGCAGCGGCGCTCTCGCGACCTACACGTACGTACGTTCCAACGGTGAGGCCTGCAACGGGAAAGCCGAGCTGAAAACGATCTACAGGTATGGCAAGACTCTGATCAGCAAAATAAGGGCACTTAGCGGCTGCTAAGGGGCATGATTGGGCCAACGCTGGTTGCGACGAGGATGAGGAATAGGCGGCGAGCAGCATTGAACCCCACTTCGCCATGGTACTTTGAAACGCTCCTTGCCCAATGCTGGAAGGAAGGGAACCGCTGCGGACGGCATCTGTTTCATGACGTCAAGCAGCGCGGCTACACCGGCAGCTTCTCCAATCTGGAGCGCCTGCTGGGAGCCTGGCGGCGGGCCGAAAGAGAGCGCGTCGATGACGTTCCTTCCATGGCGCTCAGCTTGGGACCCGTTCGAGATCCGGATACCGGCCACGCGATTTCGCCAGTTGTTGCCGCGGCGCTGTGCATAAAGCCAAGAGGCCTGCTGACGCCTCGACAGGCAAGGAAAGTCGATGCCCTGAAGCAGGGATCTGACGCATTCGCCGAGATGCGACGCCTGGCGATGCGCTTCAACGGCATCCTTCGCAGCAAGAGGTCGGAAACACTGGACCCCTGGATCGACGATGCAATCGACTCCGAACTCATCCCGATTATGCGGTTCGCCCGTGTTTTGCGCAGAGACATCGATGCCGTCAACAACGCCATCGAGCTGCCCTGGAGCAACGGACAGGCCGAAGGTCAGATCAACCGCCTCAAGACCCTCAAGCGCGCAATGTACGGCAGGGCAGGCCCCGAACTGCTGAGAGCACGAATGCTGCCACCGCGCCACACAAATTGAGGAAGAACCCAATTAAGTGCCAAGCGACAGCTTTCGCAGCTTTCTCCTTTGGGTTGGGACCGGATCAACCTCACTGGAGATTATGTCTGGTCAGACAACCGCGCGTACCTCTTGCGCGGACAGCGACTTGCAATGCACCGGTCGGAACCAGCCAAGCCGCGTCAGCTGCGCGATCGGATGCGCGTCGTTGCGGTCCAACTTCACCGGCATCGCCTTGAAGGCCTCACGCACATGCCACGTCTCGGCCCCAGTGCATTATTCGGACACGGATTCACGGTAGCGGCGTAACGATCACGGGCGAGCGGTCAATTGGAGCGGCATGAGGCCATCAGCGTGGAGTTCAAGCTGGTGGGCGGAGTTCGCTGCCGCTCATTGTGCCAGATCCGGGACAGTCTAGTACTACAGTTGCGGATCAGTTGATTTTGTGATTCCCTTCGGGAGGTTATG
>SAQL01000032.1 GCA_004020645.1 Mesorhizobium sp.
CCGTTGCGAAGTTTCCGTCGCGATTTGGTGCGTTGTGTCCATGATGACTTGTCTCCATGTTAACATCTAAAGGCGCGCTGCCCGGAGAAGCCGCTCACGCTGCCGTCGGCATTAATCGGAGCTGGCCAATAAGAAATCGAAGCAGGAGGCGTGTGAGCCGCCTTTGTTGACAAACGGACATGTTCGCATCGTACTATGTTGCGATGGGAACATGTTGATTTGGTACTATGTATCCGTGATGACTTGTTTCCATGTTAACATAGAAACAACGAGCGCCTACCTGGAGGACGCGACCATGATCATTTCAGCCGCCATCCCCAAGGGAGGGACTGGCAAATCTACCCTTCTGCGGACACTCGCATCCGTGGCTTTGCACCGGGGCTATTCCGTCACCCTGATTGACGGCGACCAGCGTCAGAATATGAGCCGGTGGTTTCAGATGCTCGATGACGCCGGAAACCGCCCCCACAAACTCAAGCTCGTCAGCGCGACGTCACCGCAGGATATCCTCGAAGCCGCCGGCAAGCATAATGGCGAGCGTTCCGTCGTCCTGATCGACACCGAAGGCACTACGAATGACAATCTCATGGCCGGGCTGTTCGCATCGGACATCGTCGTCGTCCCGGTCTATTTTGCGCTCGATGACGTGACGGCCGCCATCCAGATCACCGACCACTACATTCCGTTAGCGGTCGAGACCCGAGGACGCCCGTTGCCGGCGATATTCGTTCTGACGAAACAGACCATCATCGATGGCAGGGCGCGTGCTCTGACCGAACTGCGCGCCATCATCCAGGCCAACGGCACGCCTATCGCCGAACACGTGCTGCACAACCGTGTCGCCTACCGCGATCTGCAGACCGGCCAGACCCTTTACAGTCCGTCCGAGCCTGATGCGAAAGCCATTGCCGAAAGCGAAGGAGTTTTTGACGATGTCCTGCAAACCTTCATTGAAGCCACGAGGCATGCGGCATGAGCGACGAAACCGCTCCCAAAACCGGCGACGACAAGAAAGCCCGTATGTTGAAGGCGATCTCGACACAGCCGCCAGCGCTTCCGAGCATGTTCATTTCCCCGCCGAAGACGGAGGATCAGAAGCCGGAGCCGACGGCGGGACCTGTTCCGACGCAGACGGCCGACGCGGCACCGGTGGCAGCCCCCGATTTTCGCAAACTGCTGCGGCAAGGTCAGAAAAGGGACCCCATTGCTGGCAAGAAATTTCGCGAGGAGGAGACGGTTCGTTGTGGTTACTATCTGACCGCCTTGGAGCAGCGCCAGTTCAAGCTGCTGGCAATCAGCAACGGACATAGCATGACCGAGTTGCTGCGCAAGGCGGTGCAGGACTACATCCGCGCCCACAAGCACAAACTGCCGAAGGAATAAGCGGCGGTATGGAAGTCGCTTCCCCGTGTCGTGATGGGCGATGTTCATGGCTCTTTGCGATCGAAAAAAAGAGCCGGCGACGGAATGCTCCATGGCCGGCCTGAGTTTGCATCCGACTAGACTTGGATTGGTTGAGGCGTTTCAGCAGTCCGCCGTGGATTCCGTCGCGCTCCGGACGATTGCCGGCAGCGGCTCTATCCTCGATTAGCATGGTGGCGACGTCGTCTGTGCGAACCACGCTAATGCGCTGGGCCAAAAAAGTTCCCGCGATGTTCAGGCATGATCCGCTGTTTCGTTATGCCACCATCGCCGCTGTTCTGGCTTTGATCTTTTTGGCTGTCAGTATGGTTCAGCATGTCGGCGGGCACAGCACAGGCGGCCTGACCTTCACGCCCGCCAAGGCGCTTAACGACGCGCTCACCGGCTGACGGGGTTGACCAGCCGCGGAACAGAAGGAACCTTCCGAGCCTCAGCGGCTGTCTGCTGCTGACACGGCCAATCATGTCATTGGACATTCCCCGATACCGCTTTTTGCCTCTCGACATGAAAGACGCGCGTCGGCGTTGGAGGTTCGATCGTGCGACCGGGACATCGATAAGGTTGAGTAGTTGATGTTCGTGGTTGTCGGCATGCATAAAAAGGCCGGCGACGGAGTGATCCATCGCCGGCCTTTTTATGCATGCCGTCTAGTAAGAGCGGTTCAGCTATTTCAGAAATTCGGCAAGGCCCAGTCGGGCTGCCGCTCCGGCAGCGACCTTGTCCTCGATGAGTTTCGAGGAGACCTCCGCCGACAGTGGCATGAAGTCGAAACCGCATGCCAGGGCAGCCCGGTGAAGATCCTCCAGCCTCTCGAACGCGTGACCGCATGTACCGAGCCAGAGTGCGGGATCATCCGTGACCTCATGGTGAAACGCCTGCAGGAAGAAGGTCTGAAGCGGCGGATCGTAGCCGATGATGGCTTCCGGGTCCGAGCGGCCCTGTCCGGTGACGGTGATGGTGTAGCGGCTCATTGCAACCTCCTTTTGCCAGTGGGGAAGCCGGCCCCTTGCGGGGGCCGGCCACCGATGGCTCACTGCGGGTTGTTCCAGAGAACGACCTTCTTGCTCTCGTCGCCGCCAGGGGCCGGGGCGACATTGCCGAAGATGACGCCGATCTCGGGTGCTTCGAGCTTGACGGAGAGGTACTCCTCGCCGGACCGCTGCGAGCGGCGATACCAGCCCGCGCCGATCTCGAAGCCGGTGCGCTTGTTGAGGATGCGGTAGTCGGGCGCTTCCTCGCTGGCCTTGTTGGGGTTCGGCACGACGGTGATCGGGGCGTTGACCCGCAGGGTGGCGAAGACGCCTTCCATCGAGCCGTCTGCCTTGGTGGTGAGGTTAGCGATCGTGGTAGCCATGGTGATGTCTCCTTCGGTTGCATCGGGAACCATTCCCGATGGCGTCGAAGGAGAGGGCCGTCCTGCTGCGGTCATCTCGGCGCAAATTCTGGAAAATTCTATTTTCGAAAGAACGTGGGCGGGCCCTTCGCCTGCCCGCAAACCAAGAAACAGAAATCGAATTTTCCTGAATTTTCGTCGAGAGTACCCCGCCAGGGGTTGACCGCGGTAAGCAGGCGGTCCTCTACAAAGGCGACATGAAAAGGGATTGGTTCGCGTTGCAGCCGAAGCCGGGGCGATTACCCTCTGCCACTCCGATCGCGCCCCACCAGCTCCGGCCGGCGACCGCTGGAATGGTTTGGCCGCTCCCATCATCGCCCCTTTCACCGCCGTTCCGGTAGCGCCCCGTCCAGCGAGGAAGCACGTGGGCTTGCGCAACCTCCGCCAGCCGACGACACCCGTCGGTTATAGCTGTGGTTTCGCAGGTCGCAGCCGTCCGGCGACAGACCGCTTCGCCGAGTGTGGCGTTCACCTGAGCGTGCTTTGGCTGTCGCGCCGGCCGCTGATAGCGAGGAGACCATGATGTTGAACTTCCTCTGGGGCGACCCGCAGTGAGCGGGAGGTGCCGACAGAGCAAGCGGCCGGCAGCCCTGCCGCTATCGGTTGCCAAACAGGCGTACGGGCATTGTCGCCGATCGGCCATTGGAACGTGCCGTCATCGGATACATCCAACGCCGCGGTGTCACTCGCCGCATGCGGTGCCGCGAGCTCGTTTACCCGGGCAATTGCGTGGGGCCCGAGCACTCATCCTAATGTCGTCGCGAGCCGCTCATCCGGCGTCATGCGCGTTGCAAGCACATCCCAGATCTCCGGGTCGGCGCGTGACAGCATGGTTTGCCAGTCAACGACGTCGCGGGTTGTCGTAACCAACCCATTGGCGACATCGTAGGTGACGCAGGGCTTTTCGGCCATTGCAAGCCGCAGCACGTTGAGGACGGTGCCGGGGCTCATCCCGTTCCAGATCATCAGACCGTAGTCGGCGCGCCGGACCATTTCGCCGTCTTTCTGCGCCCCCGCTTCGAACCCATGTATGTCAGGCAGTGGCGGAACGTTGTAGACGGCCCAATCGCCAAGATTGTTTCGCGGTTCATCACCGGCGCAAAAGACGCCGACATGTTCGTAGCCGTGCCCGCCAAGCAAAGCTTGTACTTCCGTGTCGGCGCCGGGTGCATCGCCGACGAGAATGCCGTGTTCGGCTGCCACGATCGACGCAATACGCCCGACTATCGCGTCGGGCAGCTCGACGATGTCGCGTGAGCCGCCGATAAAAATCATCGCCATGGTGTCTCTCTTTCTCTCTAACAGCCCCCGCCCCTCTCCAGCCCCCTCTCCCTCGCGCGACAAGCGGCATAATGGATGCGCAGTCACGCTCGTAAGCGCGAGGCTCACCAGGTTGTTTTCTCAAACCGTCGTACGGACCGTCGCGCGCCTTTCTCGACAGACACATGGCTTCGATTTTGATCCTCGCGTAGACGAAGTCTCATGTGGCGCGTGGCGCGCCACGCCGTCGCACTGCGATCAATCCTTGAAAACCCGCGCGTCAACTGTCATATTGAAAAGAGACAACTGACGTATTGAGGTAATGCCATGGTGATCGCGGCCGAGAACCTAGCTCCGCACAGAGGTGTCGGCGACCTGCAGAAGGTCGCGGACCTGTTGGGCGGCGCCCGCGTCCTGTCACGCCGCGTGACCAGCGCGCTCGATGCCCATGAGCTGCTGTTGCATGGGTTGCCGACCTCGGCGCTGGATTATCTCGTCGGGCGGCTGGTGTTCATCCACAAGGCCGAGTCACTCGAAAAGGCCGTGGGCATGAGCGTGCGCACCTATCAGCGGCGCAAGGATACACCGTCGAAGCCGCTCAGCCAGGAGCAGAGTGGGCGGACGTGGAAATTCGCCGAGATCCTCGCCAAGGCAACGGACGTGCTGGGGTCGCAGGCTGAGGCGGAGCAGTGGCTTGAGCGCCCGGCGATCGGTCTGGACCAGCGGCGGCCGATCGATCTTCTGGCCACCCCGGCGGGCGTCGAGCTTGTCGAGGATTACCTCGAGAGGCTCGAATACGGCGTCTATGCATGACGCCGCTGCCGGCGGCGCTCGGCGGTACGGAGTTCCTCGTCTGGCGCCTCGATCAGGGACGCTTTGGGCCAACCTGGGACAGCGGTGAGGGTGCTTATCGCGTCGGCGGGCGGTGGAACAGCAAGGGCGTGCGCGCCGTCTATTGTTCCATCGATCCCTCGACCGCAATTCTCGAAGTGGCCGTCCATAAGGGCTTCCGAACGCTCGACACAATCCCGCATGTGATGACGGCGGTCGTCATAACCGACGCAACAGACGTCCATGTCGTGAATCCTGGCGCGGTTCCCAACCCCAACTGGTTGCGTCCGGGCATTCCCAGTGCCGGGCAGCAAGCGTTCGGCGACGATCTTCTGCAGCGTCATCGCTTCGTGGCGATCCCGAGCGCTGTTTCCTCGCATAGCTGGAATTTTGTCTTCGTCGCGAGTGTCGCTGCGGGCGCTTATGCGCTGAAGCTCCAGGAGCTGTTTGCGCTCGATACGCGCCTGCATCCGCCGGCAATACCATGATGGGGACGTGCATAGATTGAGGAACGATGACGGCGCTTACCAGACCAAAACGCCATGCGGATTTTCCGCACGGATTTTTCGACAGATAGATGGCCGGCTATGACTTGATCGTCGGCGATCCATCCTGTTCACATGCGGCATGTTCAAAATCATCAACGCAGTCCAGATTCACGTTTCGCTGGATGAGATCGAGCCGGAAATCTGGCGTCGACTTGTTTTGCCGTCAGGCTGGAATCTTGGGCAGCTGCATCTTGCCATTCAGGCGGCCTTCAACTGGTGGAACTATCATTTGCACGAGTTCCAAATCGGCGGCCTGCGCTATGGCGATGTCGAGCTCCTGACGCAGGATGCGGATGAAGACGACCCCCGCGTCTTTGATTGTCGTGAGGTTCGCCTCTGCGACTTCGCGCATGGAGCCGTGTTCAATTACGTCTATGACTTCGGTGATAACTGGCGCCACACTGTCATGATCGAAGAATTCGTGGCGCTTGATGTCGCGCCAAAGCACGGGACCTGTATCGATGGAGCGCGCGCCAGGCCGCCCGAAGATGTCGGTGGTGTCCCCGGTTACGAGCGCTTCCTGGAAATCATGTCGGACAAGACAGACCCCGAACACGCCGACACCAGGCGGTGGTGTGGCGGCTATTTCGATCCGGAATGGTTCGACCTGGCTGTGGTGGACAAGGATGTGCGCAATGCGCTGCGCCCGAATGTAAAGCGCCGGCTGCATCAGCCAAAGCCGAAGCGCAACGAACCGACGGCTGCATAAATCAACAACCGACGATTTGACAGCCATGCGGATCGAATGGGCATCGACAGTATCGGCTCGCTCGGCGAAGATCGGCGACACTATCACCGGCCTTTTGCGCGAGCGTAAGAACATCGCCCATGAAATCCCCTATCTGCAGCTTCACGGTAAATCAAACGACGCGGCAAGAGGGTCGCGGGCGAATCCAAACCCTCGATATGGTCCGATGTTGCGCTCCAATGGGAAGAAAGGCCGAACGAGGACACGCGGGCGTCCGAACAGGGTTTGCCGCAAGACCATGATGAACATAAGCCCGCGCCGAGCGGCAGGATCCTCCCCGATCTGTCGTCGAATGCAGACGGAAGAGACGAGCAAGACCTTCTGAAACGTGACAACGAGGCATAGCTCCCGGCGCTTGAGCGCCGGGAGCTTGCTCGGGAATAGCGCCGGTGAGGTCACAGTCCGTCACGCGCCGCCATCTGCGAAGCGCCAGACCGGAATGCCAAGGCGGCGCGTCTTGTCGGCGAGGTTTTCGGTAATGCCGGAACCGGGGAAGACGATCAGGCCGGACGGCATGACCGAGAGCATCTCGTCGTTCCGGCGGAACGGGGCTGCCTTGGCGTGGCGGATCCAGTTCGGCTTGAAGGCGATCTGCGTCACCTTGCGGCTTTCGGCCCAGCACGCCGCGATGCGCTCGGCACCCCGCGGCGATCCGCCGTGCAGGAGCACCATATCGGGGAACTTGGCGTGGGCCCGGTCGAGCGCATCCCAGATCAGTTCGTGGTCGTTGAAGTCCATGCCGCCTGAGAAGGCGATCTTGGTGCCGGCCGGGATCAGCACCTCGGTTTCGGCCCGGCGGCGCGCCGAGAGGAAGTCGCGGCTGTCGATCATGGCGGCTGTCAGATTGGCGTGGTTGACCTTCGAGCCGGTGCGCGGACGCCAGGTCGAGCCGGTCTGCGCCTCGAACAGATCGGCCGCGAAATCGCGCATGAACTCGAAGGCGTTGCGGCGCTCAAGGAGCGTGATGCCTTCGGCTACATGGCGCTCCAGCTCGACGGACTTGACCTCGGAACCGTCCTGCTCGCGCTGCCCGTTGCGCTGCGCGTCCTCGTTGCGCTGCAGATCGCGCTGGATGCGGTCGCCGGCGCGATGGAAGAGATTGACGGTCGACCAGAGCAGGTCTTCGAGGTCCGGCTCCAGCCGTGTGTCGCCGAGCATTTCGGCGAAGGCGTTGAAGATGGCTGTGAGCTCCGACTGGACAGCCGGCTCCTCGGGCAACGGCCGCGGATCGGGTTCGTCCTGGAAGGGGCGATGGCCGTAGAGCTGCATCTCGAAGATGAAGCGGTCGGTCGGCGAGGATGCGTGGGGCGGCTCGTGGCTGTCGTCGAGGGGAAGGGTCAGGTTCATCTGATTCTCCGTCGGGTTGGGGCCGCGCTTCTCGCGGCCTGACGGCGATCCCTCCCACGCGCTCTGCGGGCCGGAACCGCGAGCTCCCGGCATGATCCCCAAAAGCGGGAACCGGTTTTGGGGACAGATCATGCCGCAAAGGGAGCGAAGCGGCCGAGCGAAGCGCTGGGCGGCGCCAAGGCAGGTTTCCTGGCCCGCGAGGAATGGCCGGCCCCGCACATCGGCCGGGAAGCCGGGCAGCGGCTTTCCGGCCGATGTGCCAACAAAAAGGCCGGCCAGGGGAGGAAACCTGCCGGGCGCTGCTGAAGGCCCGGATGTCGCGTGGTAGGGGTCGCCTCCCGGCAGGCCCGCGGGCGCGCGCCTTCCCGGCAACGGAGAAGCCTTGGGGCCGGCCTTCCGCACGGCCACAGCCTGCGCCTGCGCGTCCGGGCCCCGCTTCACGTCGCGAGGAAGGCGATCGCATCTTCCGGGATAAGCTGTTCGCGAAGCCGCTGCATGAGCCGGTCGGGCCCGAGACGGCGCAGATCCTCGTTGAAATCGCCGAGTTCCGGCGACAGCACGAGCGGCAGGAGACCGGCAGCCTGAGCGCGCCGGCTCAGCCGATCGATGCCATGCCGGCCGGCCGCATCGGCATCGGCCGCAATATAAAGGCGGCGGCAACCGGCCGGGAAGCGGAAGGCCGCGAGGTGATTGGCCGAGAGGGCCGCGACCACCGGCATGGCGGGCATCACCGCGTTGAGGGACAACATCGTTTCGATGCCTTCGCCCGCCGCCATGATCGGGACCGGGCCGATTGTGGGGAATGAGAAGCGCACCGCATTGCCGAGAAGGCCGCCAAGCGATCGTCTTGGATTGTCGACCGCGGCCTTGCCGGATCCGCACGGATCGAGCCAGGTGCGATGCACGCCGGTGATCATGCCGGCGGCGTCGGTGACGGCTGCGACGAGGGCTGGAAATGCCGATGTCGCGCCCGTCGTCAGATCCCGATAATAGCAGGAGGGATGGAAGCGCAGCGAACCGTGGCGCGCGACGGCGACGATGTCACGATCGCGCAGATATGCCTCGGCCAAACTGCCGTGGAGCGGCCAGCTCATCGCGAAGAGGCGTCGCGCCCGTTCGCTCGCTGACGGCAGGCCAATCGGCCTTGAATCATCGCTGCCCGCAGACTGCGGCGGCTCGGGGTTCGGCAAGCTCAGGAAGCGCCGCGCCTCGGCGGCCACGTCATGGAAGTCAACAAGCCCGCAGGTCTCGCGGACAAGATCGAGGAGATCGCCGAATTGGGCCGTCGCCTCGTCTGCCCATCTGCCTCGACGCGGTCCGGAAAGATGGACATAGAGCGAGCGCCCCTTGCTGTTGCCGACATCGCCGGCGATCCAGTAATTGCCCGCGCGCCGGCCGGCCGAGAGATAATGACGGCAGACGGCCTCGGCGTTTTGCGCGAGGCGGTCCGCGAGTTCGGAGGCGGAGGCGAGCATAACCGTTCCTCCCTCAGACGCGGCTGACGATGTCGACCAGGCGATGGCGTTCCATCAGCCGGGAGAGGATAGTGGCCGCATCGCCGGTCATCGGTATGAAAAACCGGGTTTTCCACTGGATCATCTCGCTAAACAGCCCGACCGCCTTCAGCCAGTCGCGCATGCCGTCGGTGAAGCCGTTGAGTTCGACGCGATAGTCATTCATAATTTTTACGCGCCGCAAGGTCATGTCGCCGGCAAGGCCGATCACGGACGCGCCATTGGTGAGCGCGGCCCAGACCTGTTCGGGACTGATCGTCTGGACTTGATCAAGGCCAAGATTGCGGCACAGCGCCGGCAGATGCGCCGGCGCTACCGTGCGGCCGACGATCCTTTCGCCATCGTCGGTCTGCAGCCGGAAGACACGGCAATAGTCCTGCGGCAGCAGGCGCCAGATCGGCAGCAGCAGTCCTGTGATGATATGCAGCTGCGAGTCCGAGAATTGCGGAATTTTCGCGATCTCGGCCTGCCAGGCGGCTGCGAACAGCGCTTCGTCGGCCTCCTCCCAATTGGTGTCTTCGAGTTGGCGGACCTCGTAGCGCAGTTCGTCCATCGGGCGGATGAGCGCGACGCGCGGTTCAATCGTGCCATCGTCCAGCATGACGCTGCGGGTCGGTTTCATCACTGCCGCGCGCCCGGATTTGCAGTTGACCATCAGCGTGGCGCGACGATCGCGCTCGGTCATCGCAAGGGCGTCCGAGAGAGACATCGGCTTGTTGCGCATGCGTTGTGCGATGGTCAGGAGATGCGACTGCGCGCCGCTGCCGGGATGGGTGTAGACGACCTGGCGATCGGTGACCGTCATGCTGTCGGCTTCAAGCGTCTCCAGACCCTTGTCGTAGACGCCGGCGGCGATCGCGCCATCGATGCGCGCCGCCAGAAGCTGTTCGAAAGCGTCGAAGAGCAGATTCTGCATGGCGATCGTCAACGCCAGCATGCGGTTGAGAAAGGTCGTGATCGGCGGAAGTTCGTCTTTGAGACCGCCCTCTTGCGTGGTCAGCGCCAGCCCAGTGATGGCTTCGAACTGGGTGAGCGAGCAGCCCTCGACCTGGCCCTGGTGGATCAGCAGGTAAAACTGCCGTAGTGCATCGCGCGCATAGCGGGATTCCAGGTTGTCCTCGCTTCGAAAGAGCCCCTGTCCGCCCGTTTGCCGCTGCCCGCGGGTGATCGCGCCGAGAGTGTCGAGCCGGCGGGCGATCGTCGACAGGAAGCGCCGCTCGGCCTTGACGTTGGTGGCGATCGGCCGGAACAGCGGCGGTTGCTTCTGATTGGTGCGGTTGGTGCGACCGAGCCCTTGAATGGCCGTGTCGGCCCGCCATCCGGCCTCCAGCAGATAGTGGACGCGCAGGCGCTGGTTCAGTGCCGAGAGTTCGGCATGATAGGAGCGGCCGGTGCCGCCCGCGTCGCTGAAGACGAGAATGCGCTTCTCGTCGTTCATGAAGGCCCTGACGTCATCGAGGCTCGCCGAGCCGGGACGGGTCTCCACCGCGAACCGCTCGATGCGCCCACTCGTGTCGCGACGGATAATGCGACGGGAGCGGCCGGTGATCTCCGCAACCTGTTCCGTTCCAAAATGCTGGACGATCTGATCGAGCGCGGTGGGAACGGCCGGCAGCGAGCCGAGTTTTTCGAAAAGCGCGTCACGGCGGGCGACGGCCTCGCGACAGATGATTGGGTTGCCGTCCTGGTCGAAGACCGGCCGTGAACTGATATTGCCGCTCTCGTCGGAGAACGCCTCGAAGAGCTGCGTCGGGAACGAATGCATCAGGTAGTCAGCTACAAATTCCCTCGGCGTCACATCAACCTGGATGTCGCCCCATTCCTCGGTCGGAATCTGGGCGAGGCGACGCTCGGTGAGGGCTTCCCCGGTCGAGACGATCTGGATGACGACGGCGTGGCCATCTGCCAGATCGCGCTCGATCGAGCGCATCAGGGTCGGCGTCTTCATCGAGGTGAGGAGGTGGTTGAAGAAGCGCTGCTCGGAGGATGCAAAGGCGACCTCGCTGCCGACTTGGCATTGCGATTGAGCGTGCCCGACTGCCCGGTGATGCCGGACGCCTCCATAGCGGCGTCGAGGTTGCTGTGGATGACCTGGAACGCCTCGGCCCAGGAATCGTAGATCGTAATCTGTTCCTGCGTCAGTTCGTGTTCGACCATCTCGTATTTGACGCCGTCATAGGAAAGAGAGCGTGAGGCGTAGAGGCCGAGGGCTTTCAGATCGCGCGCGAGCACCTCCATGGCTGCGACGCCGCCGTCCTCGATGGCCGCGACGAAATCCGACCGCGTCGGAAACGGGAAATCGGCGGCGCCCCACAGTCCGAGACGCTCCGCATAGGCCAGATTCTCGACGTCCGTCGCACCTGTCGCCGAGACATAGACCACACGCGCATGGGGCAAGGCGCGTTGAAGCCTGAGGCCCGCCCTGCCCTGTTGCGATCCGGCTTTTTCACCACGCTCCGTCTTGCCGCCGGCGGCGTTGGCCATGGCGTGGCCTTCGTCGAAGATGATGACGCCGTCGAAATCCTCGCCGAGCCAGTCCACAATCTGCTGGACGCGTGAGCGTTTGCCTTCGCGCTCGTCGGAGCGAAGCGTTGCGAAAGTGGTGAACAGGATGCCTTCCGCGAGACGGATCGGCGTGCCCTGCCGGAAACGCGACAGCGGCGTGACCAGAAGCTTCTCCTGACCCAGCGCCGACCAATCTCGCTGGGAATCCCACAGCAACTTGTCGGATTTTGAGATCCACAGATGCCGACGGCGACCCTTCAGCCAGTTGTCCAACAGGATGCCGGCGACCTGCCGCCCCTTGCCGGCGCCGGTTCCGTCACCGAGAAACCAGCCGCGGCGAAAGCGGACAGCGCCGGCGGTTTCTTCGTTGGCCGCTTGGACATTGTCCCAGGATTTATCGACTGTCCAGAACCCGGCGAGATAGCCGGCGTGGGCTTCGCCCGCATAGATCACGCTTTCGAGCTGGGCGTCTGAGAGGATGCCTTCCGTGATGACGTGCTCGGGAAGATGCGGGCGGTAACCGGGCTTGGGGGGAGCGACTGATGCCATCGCCGTCGACTCCACGAGCTTGTCCGGATGGGGTTTGGCGCCGGGGATGCTGATCGCCTGGAGCTGATAGGGTTCGTAGATCCCGTCCGCCAGGGTACCGCGTGTTCCGTCGGCGGCTTCTCGAATCTCGTAGGCGAGCTCGACGATGGGCCGCGATGGCGGCGACACGGGGCCGGGCGCTGCATGGGGGCGGTGCTGCGAGGCGCTTGGCCGTGCCGGCGCCGCTGTCACCGCGGCGGGCCGCAACATGTCGGCGCTGCTGCGTGCCGCCATCTTGGCCGTCTCGGCCCGCAGGATCCCGTTGGAGAGCGCGCCGATGGAGTGTGGCGAGGTCGACGGCGAGCGCGGCGGCAAGACAGTGAGCCTGTCGAGAAGCGTCTGCAGATCTGGGGCTGTGCCATTTGAGGCGATCAGGCGGGCGGGATCCTGCGCCGGAATTTTGTCCAGGACCGTGAACCGCGTCTCGACGGTGGTGCCGTGCCGTGCATAGACGCTTCCGTCGATCGCCGCCGAGAACAGGACCTGGCCGCGCTCCTGCAACCGGACGAAGGCGTCGCGCCATTTCGGATTGTCGGGGGCGAGGCTCGAACCGGTGATCGCGACCAGGCGTCCGCCGGGCGCCAGTCGCGCGAAGGCGGAAGCGAGGTGACGCCAGGCCGCGTCCGAAACCCTGCCCTCGACATGGGCTCCGACCGAAAATGGCGGGTTCATGATGACGACGGTCGGGCTGGCGGATCGATTCAGGTAATCGTCGATATGGGCAGCGTCGTGCCGCGAGGTCTGGGCGTTCGGGAAGAGCTGCGTCAGCAAGGCCTGCCGGACGGGCGCGTAGTCGTTCAGCATCAGCCGCGCCTGCGCGATCTCCGCAAAGATGGCGAGAAGGCCGGTGCCCGCGGATGGTTCGAGCACGGTGTCGCCGGCAATCATGCCGGCGGCGCGAGAGACGACATAGGCCAGCGGCATCGGTGTCGACAGCTGCTGGAAGGCCTGCGATTCATCCGATCGGCGGGTATGGGTCGGCACGAGATGCGCGACCTTCGCCAGCATGGCGAGCGCACCGGCGGGTGTCTGCGAGCGGCCGAGGATTACCGGTCCGAACTTGCGCAGGAAAAGAACCTGTGCCGCCTCGCAGGCTTCATAGGCGTCTTTCCAGACCCAGCATCCCTCCGCATCGCTGCCGTCGAAGGCGTGGGTCATGATCGGACGAAGATCGCTCGCGCCGATCGGCCGACCCCGTTCGAGGAAGGGCATGATCTGGTTGGCCGCCTGCAGAATTCGGGTGGCGCGGCTGGTCCGGCCGGAGACGGTCGGATCGAGGGAGCCAGCCGGAATGCCGGTGGCGCGTGCGGGAAGGGCGTTCATGAGAGGGTCCTGTCGAGAGCAGCGAAAGGATCGGCCTGCACCAGGCGCTCTCTCAACCCGGCCAGGCCAACCTGTCCCGGCCTTCCCTCTTCCTCTCCAGCCGAGCCGCCGCCCCCGGCCGCTCTCCACCAAGGGTCGCATGTGTTGCACTTGGGCGAACGGGCCGGTCCGAACTGGCCGGTCCGCCCGGGCCCTGGCGGTCGCTTCGGCTCACACGAGGCGGTATGCCGTAGCTACCGGGCCGGCTTTTTGAGATTTATCCGGCACTTGCAGCTGCTTATAGTGGCTGCATCAATTCAGTCGAATGAGGTGGATCGAGGCGGATGCGCCAGTTCAGGATTGGGGACCAGATAGTGGAGGAGACGGCGCCGGACCTTCAACCGGTGCTCGAGCGGGCCTATGAGGGCAGACAGCGACCCTTGTGCCTTTGCCGTGAACCACCGGTTGCGATGTACATCGCCCGTCTCGACGGTCAGTATCTCGTCAAACGCATGCCTTCGTCGGGGCGCGACCATGATCCGGCCTGCCCCTCCTATGAGCCGCCATACGAGCTGTCGGGCCTTGGCCCACTGATCGGCAGCGCAATCCAGATCGACGAAGCGACAGGCACGGCGATGCTCAAGCTCGACTTTTCGCTGTCGAAGCGGGGCAGCCGGGCGGCACCGGCATCTCAGTCCCAGACGAGCGACACGGTGCGAAACGAGACCAGCAAACTCTCGCTGCGTGCGATGCTGCACTATCTGTGGGACGTGGCGGAATTGACGGAATGGACGTCGTTGTGGGCGGGCAAGCGCGGATGGGGCAAGGTCCGTTCCAATTTGATCAACGCCGCCAAGGAGATGACGGCGCGGGGCGGCCCGCTTGACGAGATCCTGTTCGTGCCCGAGGTGTTCCAAACGGAAGACAAGGCCGCCATAGCGGCTCGGCGGGCGAACGCTCTTGCCGATCTTCACGCGACGGGGCGCGGACCGAGGAAGCTGATGCTGCTTGTCGGTGAGGTGAAGGAGTTCACCGCCGCGCGCAGCGGCCAGAAGATCGTCATCAAGCACATGCCCGATTTTCCGCTGATGCTGGACGACGGGCCTTGGCGGCGCGTGAATGTCCGATATGAACCGGAACTGGCATTGTGGCGATCCGACGAGGGCTTCCATCTGGTCGCGATTGCGACATTCGGCATCTCGAGCGCTGGCATGGCCTATGTCGACGAGATTGCCTTGATGGTGGTGAACGAGAACTGGATCCCCTTCGAGACGGTGCAAGAGCATCGCCTACTTTCACGGCTCGCGGGAATGCGAAGAAAGAGCGTCAAGGGATTGCGCTTCAATCTGGCGCGAGACCAGCCAATCGTCTGCGTGACCTTGCCGGAACAGCGACCCTCGCCGGTCGCCATGTATATCGTCCCGGGCGGTGCCTGCGCCGAATACGAGCGGGCGCTCGCCGAGATGATCGAGGCGCGGCCGGAGATGACGCCATGGGTCTGGCGATCCTCCGACGGCGAAATGCCGCCGTTCCCGGACTGACGGGGGTCCGGGACCTGGCGGCCGTGGCATCAACGTGCCACGACGCTGATGCCGATGCTGTTTTCATCGAGATCGATGCGCAGATGCGTTGCCGATGGCCGCGCATCCGCGAGGGCAAGGATTTTTTCGGCGGCAAGGAATTCGATGCCGTCATCGCCGCCGAAATAGCGGCGCTTGTATTCCCACCAGTCTAAATTGCTGCCGGGATTGCATTCGTCAGCATAGCAGACCATTGGCTTGCCCCCGTCCGGAAGCTTGCCGTTCGAACATATATAGACCCCTTGGTCGCCAACCAGCCAAAGGCCGCGCTTTTCATCCTTGCCTGGCGCCAGGCCGTAATGGGGATTGCGGAAGCCGCCATTGGCGGCGGCATCCGCCTCGCCACGCGCAATGACAGCGCGCACCGCGGAAAGCGGGAACGTGAACATGGTTTTCTCCTGAACTTGAGAGGGCTTCGCCGTGACCGGTCAAAGCGACGACAAAGCCGGTCGGATGAATTTAGCAGTGGTCAGCAATTATCAATTGTAGCCGCCGAAGTTCGACGGACCGCCATAGGCCTTGTGTTGGGCGCGATCGATCACGAACGGGTATCACGCGCCAGTGGACGGCTTTCCCCTGCGCAGCTTCTCTTCGATTTCTTCATCCGTCAGATCTTCCAGGAGCTTCAGGACGGTGCCATGGCCGCCTGCGTTGACGAGGATGGTGCGCTTGCCGCGATGCTCGGCCGGCCAGGCGCCTGGGTCGGCGGAGCCGGCGGTGCCACGAAAATCGGGATGGGTGTCGGCCCAGATCGCCTCGAGCTTCTCTTCCCGCGTCATGGTCTCCGGCAGCTGGCTCTCGCAGGCGATGATGGCTTCGCGCATCGCGTGGGGGCTTTGGGGGTCAGAGAGGTCGCAAAACCCGGTGAACCATCGCCGCCGGCCACGAATGGTGATTTCGAAGAAGACGCTGGTGATATAGCCGGCCTTGAACTCCGACATTCCGAACATGCCGGTTCTAACGAAGAGCGGCGGCAGGAGATCGAGCATGAAGTGATATTCGCTCGCCTCGATCTCGAACCATTGGGAAACGTAGGCTTTGCCCCAGATACGATCCTCGGGCGGTGCTTCCTGGTCACATTAAACAGCGCAAACATCTGTTCGCGCGTTGCGACATTTTCAAAAATCTTTCGGAAGGACGGTTGATCAGGCATGGAAAGCTCCTTTCGGGCATGGCGAAGGGGCCGTTGGAGCGGCGTTCGCAGTTCTTCATGGTGAGGAGGGGTGTGGAGACGCCTCGGGCAGCGGCGAGACGTCCAGAAACGAAAGAGGGTTAGGCTGCTCGCGGTACAGCAGATGTCGGGAAACTTCCCACGCCGCTGATTGCATGAACGAGCGCTGCGAGCGCAGCAATGTCGTCGAGCAGAGTGAGATCGGCCAAGTGATTGGGGCCGCCGGTGTAGTCCTGTCGACCCTTGCAGGTCCGGATCAGAATTCCGTGTCCAGAGGCAAGACCGAACTGGCCAACCTGGATATAAACGCGGCTGTGATGCAGGGTTATTTCACCTGCGACGGCGATGCCTGCCTTGTTTGAACGCAGATCGTACGATCCGGCTGGCAGGTGCAGCTCGGCGGCAAGCTTCTTCAAACGCAAGCGCGCGGTCGAGTGAAAGCGCCTCTTCTGTTCTTCGTTGTAGGAACAGGACTTGGTCCACTGAAACATGATGATCTCCATGAAACGAAAGCGCCCGGCGATCGCGGTGCGACGCCGGGCTGCTGAGGGCTTGATGGGTGAAGGCAACGCCGATCAGGCCGCTGTTCGGCCTTCGATGACGTCGGCGCCAACCTCGTCGGCCGTGACCTCTTCTAGAATCGTGTGCGAATATGGATTCATTGCCAGCCACAGCTCGGCAGCTTCACGGTTGTCGGCCAGGTGAAGCAGCTCGATATTGCCATCGTAAACCTGCAGCACCCGCACCATTCCGATCGCGGGCCGTTCGATGATCTTGAAGATGAGATCGCTATCGATCGAATGCGTGCGCCTTACCGTGACCAGGATGATGGAGCCGCTCGAGAAATTACCGGCATGAAGAGTAATGGCGGCAGGCGACGACCATGCTTCATGCTCGCGCGGCGGGGTCTTCTTGACCAGCCGGCCAACGCCATTGCGCCCCTCCCACGCGGCGAGCTTCTTCGTGAAGCGGGTGGGCGGTTTGGGGGCACGATCACCATAGTTGATCAGGCTCCCGAGTGGGGCATTCTCATAAACGTTGCTTGCGGACATATGTTTGCTCCTTGTCCAGAAACAGAAAAGGCCCGGCGCGATGGCCGGGCCCTGGGTGGTGCCATGAAGGCCGTTACTCGGCCGCCTGGAGGTGATCGCCGTCGCCGGCCTCGGTATCGTCAGCGCTGATCTGCGCCTGATCGGCAAGGAAGGCTGGCAGTTCCGATGCAGTGTCGGCGGGGGTGTCTTCCACCGGCTCGTCGACAACATCGTCGACTGCATCGACGACCTGAGAGGATGGTGCCGGGCGAAGCGGCTCGGGCAGCCACCCGCTTCCTTCGAGCAGGCGGGCTGCCTCGCGCGCCATATCCGGCTTCTTCAGATGGTCGATCAACTGGGCGGATTGCTCACCTTTCGCCTCGCGGACGGCTTCAAGGATCCGCGCCTTGGTCACACGGCCGAGATAGTTGTCGACCGTCGGCGCCCAGCCGGCTTCCACCATGTCGAAACCGATCGTGCGCGCCAGCTGGTCGGCATGGGCCAAGGCCCGTGGCCTCTTGTTCCAGGGTTCGACCACCGCATTCAGCGAAAGCGAAGCGCAATGCGCGAAGAGCGCCTGCCGGCTGACCTCGTCGAGATCGAGCAGGAAGGCCCACAGCCCGTCCGGCTCCTTGGGCAGGTCGTGGCCCCATTCCTCGTGCCGCTGCTCGATCTCCTTCGCCCATGGGGTCTCGGCGAGACCCTGCGTCTGACCGAACGTCGCGCTCTGCACCGTCAGTTCCAGGCAGGAATTCGAGCTGGAGACGTAGAAGGTCTTCAGCACGAAGGCATGCAGGACCGCGATGAGAGCCATGGTCGCATCGCCAGCCAGCGCATTACGCAGCGCGAGTGTGCGGGCGGCCGTGAGGTCGAGGACCAGGCGATCCGGAAGCGGTCGAACGCCATCGTCTTCTTCCTCCCCTTCGGGCGAAACTTGCTTCCCGTTCGCCGAGACGCCGTTGCCCGCCGTCGCAACATGGCCGTCGTCGCCACGGTCCTCATCATAGGCTTCGTCGCCGGCTTCGTTCGAGCGAACCGGTTCGTCTTCAGGCCGGACGAACCCCGATTCCACCTTGAGCTGGCCATCGGCGCCAACTGAGATAAAGGCCCCGCCGCGGGCGACTTCGGCGGGATCATAGGCATAAGGCCGTTCGTTCAGGGCATCGAGGGCGCTACCCAGCTCATCAAGGCGGCTTTCGGTTTCTTCCGAATAATCCTCGGTTTCGGCGTATTCGGCGTCGAGCCTATCGTATTCGGCCTTTATGGCGTCATGTCGCGCGAGTTCATCGCCGCTCATTTCCCGCGGCTCGCCATAGAAGCGGCGCAGGCCTGAGGTATGGCCATAGGGGAAATCGAGCGCGGCCTCGACCCACTTCCAGCCCTCCCTGGTCTTCAGCGTCTCGGCGTCGACCTTGAGCTTCTCGAAGACAAGCTGCTCCAGGAGGGCGGGATCCTGCAGCCAGCCGCCCTGGTCCTGTTCGAAAAGGTCGCGCATGACCACGCCGCCGGCAGCCTCATAGGCTTCGATTCCGACATAAACGGCCCGGCGATCGGTCGCCCGCACAGCGGTTTCAGTGAGGAGCCGACGGATATAGTAGGCCTCCTTCACCTGCGATCGGGAAACGGTCTCCCAGACCTGCTCCTGGCGAGCCTGATCATCTGTGATCGAGAACGCCTGAAGCTGGTCGTAGCGCATTTCGTTCTGCTCGTAGAGAGCAAGCAGCTTCGGGGAGATCGACGCGAGCTTGAGGCGCTGCCTGACATAAGCCGGTGTTACGTGAAAGCGCGAGGCAATCTGCTCGATCTCAAGCCCCTGATCTGTCAGGGTTTTAAAGGCCCGCAGTTCATCGAGCGGATGGAGCCGTTCGCGATGGAAGTTCTCGGCCAGCGAATCTTCCTCCGCCGACGTTCTGTCCGAACGATTGACGACGCAGGGGACGGTGTCCGTCTTTGCGAACTTCTTCTGCTTCACCAGAAATTCGATGGCGAGGAAGCGGCGGCCACCGGCTGGGACTTCGAACATGCCGGTTTCCCCGCCCTTTTCGTCGAGCATCGGCCGCACATTCAGGCTTTCGAGCAGCCTGCGATGAGCGATGTCGGCGGCAAGCTCCTCGATCGTGACGCCGTTCTTGATGCGTCGGACGTTCTTCTGCGACAGAACCAGCTTGTCGAACGGAATGTTCTCCGAGGGGTTCATGGTGATTTTCTGCGTGGCCTTGGCCATGGTCAGATCTCTCCGTGACGGGCCGGCCGGAGCCTCTCTCCAAACCTCCAAACCCGTCGACGCTCCCCCCTCCCCCCTCTCCCTCTGTAACGGCGACGACCTCTCCCGCAAGCGATGGAACCGTAACCGGGAGACGGCGGGGATCCGGACACGCCAGGTTGATCTCGGGCGTCATCGAAGCGGCTCGCGTATGTCGACGCGGCCGAGCCTGCGCAGCGCATCGAGCATGCGGCCGATGGTTCGTAAGAATGTGGATCAGCGCCTTTCGATCGAGCGTGACCGTTCGGCTCGTGCTCCGCGTCCGGTCATGACGCGGAGGCACCCGCTCAGTCCAGGTCACGCCGCAGCGGCGCTGACCTGATTGCCGGGCTGTTGGGCATGCATCCAGTCCACAGCAGCCTGAGCCTTGCTCGATGCCGTGAAAATGGCGGAGGTATCGTTGCGAAGAACCCTTAACCAGCTGGAAATATAGGCGGCGTGATCCGGCCGGGGTCGTGACGATATCGATAGATCGGCAAGTATCATCGCTGCGCCAGAGTCTGCGATTATTTCCTCCATGGCATAGGCTTCGGAGCCAAAACTTCCGGATAGTTCGCGATCGAGCCTGTGCTTCGCCCCCGTGGCATGGAGACCTTCGTGGAAAAGCACGCTGTAGTGAGATGCAACGTCACGAAACGAGCTGAAAACTGGCACATGCACCCGATCAGCCGGAGGCAAATAATAGGCCTCGCTGCCCCCGTAGACGGTGTTGATGCCAAGGTTTGCATAGAATGCATCGGCATGCGCGATGCGTTCTTCCTCTGAGCTGGCCACTGCAGGTTCGGGCTCATAACCATCGACCTGCCCGCAGTTGAACACCGAATAGCCGCGGGCAAATAAACGTCGACGCTCACCAGTATCGCCTGTTTCATCGCCTTCTTCATCAGTATTGGCGCCGATCTGCCCCCAGAAGACGACGGTCGTGGCCTTCTCGCCTTTGCGCACCTGGGCGCCAAGTGCCTGCCACTGGCGATATGTTCCCCACAGGCCGTCAGGATATCCAGCTCTCTGTGCCGCGGCCCATAGGGAGAGCGTGTTCACGCCGCGGTACGCTTTACTGGACGCAACGTTTATCGGGCGGGCGGTAGCCGTCCCTTCATGATGCCAGGGCATCACAAACTCACCGGCGCCGGCCTCGATCGCCGCGATGATCTGGTTGGTTATACGTGCATAAATGTCGGCTCGGTCGCTGGACATGCGGAATGCTCCGTGACGAGCGGCCGGAAACTCTCTCCGGCCTCCCAACTCGTCACGGCTCCCCGGCCCGGCTCTCCCCTCACTCCGCGCCAGCGCTGCCGCCCGCCGTCTGACCGTTGTTGCGGGTCATGACGGTGTGCCATATCGCCATGTTCACAGCCGCCAATCAGCGCGCAAGAAAAAGGCCGGGCTTGCAGCACCCGGCCAAGCAAGAGGTCAAAAACCTCCAGAGGGGAACGCGCCGAACGCAATGGGAGGAGAACGCCCGACGCACCGCGCATATAGGTCAGCAAGGATGGCATCTCAACGACATGCCAGTAGACCACGAGGCTTGATCCTCTTGGTGCACTGAAGCTTGCGAGCCCGGGGCGCTTGCCGAAAACGCTCATTTTTTTGCCGGCAGATCGTCCGACAGCGGCCGCCCTGCTCCACGGCCAGCCCCGAGCGACCGCGCTCTATATCGTCCCGCCAATGAGAGATCCGTCCTACGCGGAACCGCTTGAGGAGCTGATTGCATCGCGTCCCGGAATTGATGCGGTGGATGTGGAGGATAAGCGGATGGAGAAATGCAGCCGTTGCCAAGTCGATGAAGCTTGCCATGGCCGGCGGCGTTTGCCGGCGACGGCGAACAAGAGGTTGTTGCGGCGGGATCGGTGCTTGTGAGGCCGAGCACATAGTAGACCGCGCTGGCGGCCCTTCTGAGGGGCAACGCCCGCTCAGCGAGCCGGCCCAACTCGTGGGTCGGATTCGCGCGCCCGGAAGCCTGGCTCTGGGCAAGGAACCCGCGCGAGATGAGGGTCTGATTATGGAAGATCCGGCGCCGGACCAGGAAGGCCATCGCGGAAGCAACGGATCGCCTTTGGTAGGGGAGCCTTGACCTGCTGAGGCGCGCGGGGGGCTGCCGCCCATTCTCCGTTATCCCGCGAACAATTCCTTGTACCCTGTCGTCACCATCCAGTTCGCCCGATCGAGATGGCTTCGCGCGGCTTTGCGGGCGCGCTCCGGTTCCTGCACCGGATCGATGCCGAGGATCTCCTGCGCCATCTCCTCATAGCTGGCATCATCAGCGGCCGCATCCAGGAACCTCAGGTACAGCGTGTGGTGCTGCTTGTCGTACGCGGTCAGGCTGTCGGACCACGGCACTTCTTCCTGGATTGCCGGTTTCGTTCCGACTTTCATGGCAGTTCTGCACTCCATCATTATTTTCGTGGAATATTCCTTCGACAGGTTAGCCCAAGGGGACAGGAATCATAGTCCTAAATGACAATCCCTGATCTCTCCGCAAGTGTCCCGCAGCGGCAGCGCTTCGGGCACAGCTTCGACATTCTGCCGCCGCCTCGACCCAGTCCAGGCGGCTCAACGGCGGCAGGTCCTCGAGTTCCCCTCGATGAGCTGCTTGCGCGCGAGGCGCGGCAATCTTGCAGCGATGCGGAGATGAACGAAATTCATGAGCGCGCGTCCAAGTTCTCAATCGCTGCGCAGAATCTTTGCTTCGAGCGCGGCTGCCACAAAAGCACGCCGAGCGACTGGTGGATGAGCCTCACCTCGCAATACCTGCAGACAGGCGTCCATCGCTGCCTTACGCTTCTCGGTCTGATGATGGAGATGCCGCAGCAAGATGTTGGACGCGTCATTGACATCGAACACGACACGCTCCGAGCTGTGACGGCTGACCTGAACAACGACTGGCCTTTCAAATCTGCTCGAGCCGGTCATCACTCCCCCCTTCTACACCGAGCGGCGACAGCCCCGCTCGCGCATATTTCCTCAGCCGAACGATTCGGCTGCATCCCCGCAGCTAAACCTCATCGCCGGCGTCCAAGCGATCGTCATGAGCGCTTTCTGGTTCATGTCCGGTGGCGCGGGATTTGGCTAGCTCAATCTCGACAATGTCGCCTTGCGGTAGTGTCGCACACTTGTGGAGGCCTACGCCTGCACTTTTCCGGTGCCCGCCTTGCACGCAGCGAGCCACTGCATGGCGGAGGTTGGGTCCTCCAATATGGCAACTCGCTTCGCAAAGCCGATAAAGGCATTGCTGGCAGCGCCCATCGGTATGTGCCCAGCATACGCGTCACAACACGCCCGCAGGGCGGTTTCGTAGGTCAGGTCTCTGCGATCCTCGGGCCACTCATTGAGAAACTCGATGGCGTCCGCAGGACTGGCAATCTCTTGCACGATATAGCTGGCGCGCTTCACGAAAATGGGGCTGCTGAAAGCCTCAGCGTTCATTCGTTCCCTCCCACCTGCTCCATAGCCAATTTGCGCGACGGGCGGTATCGATGCCTGCCGATCATTGCAGCAATGTGCTGTCAGGGCGATGACGATTCAAGAGGACGAAGATGCGTGATTTGCATCCCTGCAAGCAGTTCGGCTGCGCATCACCGCGAAGTCCGGCGAAGCCTGTTCAGGCATCTATCTTCCTTCCTGGCCTGATCTGAGGAGAACATACCCCCGGGTGCCGTCATCTCTAACGGCGGACGAACCACACAAATTGAAAAGGCCCCGTGTAACTGCCGAGCCAGACTATGACCGCCTAGGAAGTGAGCGCCCGCACGGTCTCCCTGATGACCGGCGACGCAACCTCGCGGCTTCGTGAGATCTGGCTGGCTGACACTGTTTGCCCAGACATTCCCGATGCGGCGGCTATGCACGGAACTGAGCATCTGTTCAGGGCCATGGCTGTGCTATACGGCTTTGATGGCTATTGTTTCGATGTTGCGCCGGCGCTGGCTGCCGGAAAAGAGCTTTCCATCCTATGCCTATCTGCCGGGCAGGCAACCGCATCCCGTGCGCGATCCCGCGGGCCATAGCTACAATAGCGAAGCCATGCCGCTGGCCGCAAAGGCGTCGCTGGAGTCAGGCATATTCCTCTGGGGTCTCGACCTGTTCAACCACGGCTATTACTGGGAGGCGCATGAGGCGTGGGAAGGTCTGTGGCAAGTTGCAGACCGAGGTGCTCCGCTTCGGACGCTCTTCAAGGGATTGATCCTGTTATCGGCGGCCGGCGTGAAGATCCGCGAGGGCAAGCAGGCGGCGGCGATACGTCATGCCGGACGCGCCGCGGCGCTCCTTCGTCGGCTGATGAACCCGCAGGATCATACCTTCGAGCGCGGGCTCGGCATGTCACCCGCAGTGCTTGCCGAACAGGCCGAAGCGGCGGCAAGGTTCCCGGCAACCTTGCCGGCGACAGCGCTCGGTCAGCCTCAACCCGTGTTTGACTTCATTCTCGGACCAAGCTCCGGCGGAAGGCCGATCAGCTCGCAAGAAAGACAAGCAGTCATCCGTAGAAGACGCCAGGAATAGACCCGAACCCGTTGGTCCCGTCGCTTACGAAGGACGAATGCCAGGTTCCACTCACCTGGCCGTATTTTCGTGTAGCGCGGAATTTCGTCACGTTGTTTCCGGAATTGCAAAAGCTGAAAAGAGCATGGCTGCAGATCGGTTCTGGCGCCTGGCAGCCGAACGATTTCCGGGGCGGACGCGTATTAGCAATAGATTATGGCGATACTTATGCTGCCGAGACACTTATTGCTTTCAGCGACAGCCGTCACTATGTAGCAGGACTTCGCCTGCTGTCTTTCAAGCCACCCGGAGAATTTCATGACAGAAGAAGCCGATCACAATCTCGACGCCCTCATGGAGCTTACCGCCGATGTCGTCTCAGCCTATGTCTCTAACAATCCGGTCCCAGTGGGCGATCTTCCCGCCCTGATCGGCCAAGTACATGCGGCACTGAAAGGAACGGCCGGCAGCGTTTCCGCAGAACAGCCGCAGGCTCTCAAGCCTGCTGTCCCGATCAAGAAGTCGGTGATGGCGGACTACATCATCTGCCTTGACGATGGAAAGAAGTTCAAATCGCTAAAGCGCCATCTGTCGACCCACTATGGCCTCACGCCGGACGAATATCGCGCCAAGTGGGGCCTGCCGGCGGACTATCCCATGGTCGCGCCGAACTACGCCGCTGCGCGCTCGGCGTTGGCCAAGACCATGGGTCTCGGCCGCAAACCGAAAGAGTCGGAAACGCCGGCGCCGGCGAAGCGGACCGGCAAGAAGGTCGCAGCCTGACCTTATCTCTCGAGGGTCGTTCTGGAGCGCGCAGCTACCATCGGCATGATCTGCGCAGAATAGGAAAAGGCGGAGGACCAAATCCCGCCTTACCGCGTTCATTCGCCCTTGCCGGGACGCAGGAGAAAATTCAGTCAGCTTTGCTGAGGCTGCCAGCAGAAGACTTGCCAGTGCGGCGGTCGTGCTCGATCTCATAGTTGATCGTCTGGCTGTCATTTAGCGTCGAGAGGCCCGCGCGTTCGACAGCGGAAATGTGGACGAAAACATCCTGATCGTCATTGTCGGGCTGGATAAATCCAAATCCCTTGGGGCTGTTGAACCTCTTCACCGTTCCAGTCGCCATACTAAAGGCCCCGCGAGCTTGCTCCTGCGGAAACCATTTTGGGTTTTTGCGATGGAAGTGTTCGACCTTGGATACGTCATCGAACTGTGCCGCCGAATCTGAGACAGCGAGCAACGCTGCCGATACATATGAGCGGTGAATTTTAGCGACGGTTAAAATTCGAGTTTTTCAAATCGGCCGGCGTTAGTTTTCAGATGCTACCCACGCTGCATGGGGCGGTGACGGTTAAATATGCGTGGCCTGGGTTGGATTAAAAGCATACGGCTGGCTGAAGCTCAGCAGATGCGAGATCGAATTGCTTTGCTTGAGTGCGAACTGATCAATGCGGCCGCTTCCAAGGGCAAATCCAATTTGCTTAACGTTGGACACGAGCTTCGTTCGCAGAAGGCCCGGTTGGAACGCCTCGAACACTGCATCGCCTGGATGCCGGAGCGGGTCTGATGTCGCGCCAATGCAATCGATACGGCAACGCTTTACAGTCGGCGGTATCGCTCGCTGGATTTGGTTATGCCCGAGACGCTTTCTCTCCACGGGCGGTTACCACGATTGAGCACACCGAGCCCGGGCGCCTCGGACCATTAGGGCACGCACGACGGCGTGTCCGATGAAGCCTGATCCCCCTATCGCCATCGTTCTCATGCCTTGTTGCTTCAGAGTCGGGACATCACGGCCCGATAGTGTACGGTGGACAAGCGTTGCGCCGAAATCGGGATCGTCGCGGACCAATCGTTCATGTATCTCACGCAGAGCGTGACGCGGAACCGAAGCATAGGGTGGTGCACCGCGTGATGGGCGTAGATGGCTCGCCAACCACTTCAATGCTAGCCGGCAGCACGCGCTGATGAACCTCTCGACCAAGACGGCTCTTGCATTAGTAATTCCGCGCTGCTCTGGGATCATGCCGCCTTCGGCCTAACGGCGACGACAAGGTCGGCTTCTTCGGTATGTCCGTGTTGAAACGCCAGCAGCACCTGATAGGCGAGATCCGCTGCTTCGCCGGAGGTACGTTCCAAGTGCGTCTCCTCGCAAAGCTTGTCGAAGGCACGTTGGCACCGTTGTAGCTCAGAGGGGTAGAAGCAGCCCTGTCGAAAGCCGTTCAACATCAAGCGCGCTCCCTCAAAGGCACCTAAATGCTGCAACGTAGCTGGGAAAAAATGTGATCTCGCGGCCTTCGAGAGTCAACGGGAAACAGCAGGCCCTTGGTCAAAACGCGCTGAGATATAGCGCCCCCGATTGTAAAATGAGCGCCGGCCGGATCGGCCAGCTACGGGGAGAAGGATCAGGCGCTCAATTGTCTCAGGGGATGTTGTTGCGCAAGATCATCGACGATCTCCGGATAGCTGCTGCCACGCTCGCCCCTATCTGCCGGTGCGCGAAATCGATGAGGACAGCGGACGGACGGGAGCGCTTAGCTTTCGTCTCTCCAGATAACCCGCCGTTCCCATCTGATTTCGACCAAACGTCGGAAACGGATCGTCACCAATTCCTGACCGATGGGATGGAAAAGTTCCGCGCTCATCGATTCCTTGCGACCGCATTTTTCGCAGCCGACTTTTGCCCCTGCTCAATGGTGACATTGTCGATGACGTCCCGAAGCTCTCTAGTGCTATTCCAAGACGGTCATTTAAAAGCGTGCGCCACCACCGTGTTCGCCGTTTCCGCCATGGATGAACCATTTTGCCCATCGCCATCTCCCCAAATGGAGAATGAGTCCGTCAAAAGCAAGTCCAGACGTAGCGGGCTCATTTCCGACAAAGGGTTCACGCGCATCGCCTGACGCGAAAGCACACCACCCTCGGAACCAGCAACCCGGAAGTCGAAGGGAAACCATGCCTGAATAGGGCGCCAAGGCGGCCCCTAACGGCCCGTCGTTTGGTTGCCCGGTATGGTTGCAAATCTGGAGCGTTTTGGATAGGAAATGGTGCGAAAAGAGGCCTCTTGAAATGAAGCGCATGCAAGAAAAGGACATTCCCGCGTTCGTTCAGGAGGTGGTCGCAGCCGGCTGCGACATCTGCGCCGTCGGTCCGAGTTGTTACTCCCTAGGCGATACCGATGTTCCGCGCGACAAGCGTAGGGGGCTGTACAAGAAGCTCGGCGAAATCGAGGCGCGCTACGGGAGCCGCGATCACCTGCGTTACCAGATTGCTGCCCACCTGGCCTCGATTGGCCGCTACATCGACGCGCCTCCGATGGAGGAGGAAGCCTGGATCGATAATGAGACACCCGAGTTGCCCGAGGTCACGCCTTACGATGTGGCGCACTTTCCGACTTACGCCGTCCTGCTGATGGCGGAGGCCAAGGGCCTCGACTGGCGCAAGGTGGCACGAGCCACCTTGAACATCGATCCAGAGCGCCAGCCGGAACGGGCGCGTCGAGCCTGGACATCGCACCTGGCGCGGGCGCGATGGCTGGCGACCAGCGGCTGCGGCCGGCTTCGGAGTGATTTGTTGCAATAGAACATCCCGACGCCCCTACCACCGCCAGACCGTCTGAAGGCGGGTGCTGGCGCTTAGCGCAATGGCAAGCAATAGCTTGGGCCGACCTGCAGCTCGCTAGCCGAACCCTTTTTTGCGGTCGGCGACCATCTGCGAGTTCGGGAATGGACGCAGAAGATCGGGCCCAACGAACGATGCCTCCGCACTTGTTCTGAACGCCACACTTCACTTGTGAATTTGACAGCAGCGCATAAAGAGCCGCAATTCGCGGCTCTTTATGCTGGGGCTTCGGCGCCCTCCAGGCCGAGTTCGACGGGATCGGGGGACCGTCGCCGCGAAAATATCGAGATAGTTCCGCTGTTTCATGGGCGATGCTTGGCCGAGCTTTTCGACTTTCTGAGAAACCGTCTCCTTGAGACGTCCGGCGCTGGGTTTCAGGCTTTCTTCAGCGACCTAATCCGCGCGTCGATACCCCGTTACGTCCGCTGTCACCTCCGCTTCGTTTCCAGATCCGTCACTCGACGCCTTACCGTGTTTCGGTTGCGGCAGCTTGGCTTTGTGATTCACGGTGCGAGTTACGGGCTCCTTTGTTGCTGATGCCGCTTTCGCGGTCACAGCGACAGTCGCATCACCCCAGCGCCGTCGAATGGTGATGACATTCTATTTTCGGAATCAGCCATCCCGGTAGTCGATATTCTTCTGGGTGGCCGCGCATCGTCCGTGCTCATGGCACGTGCTTTCCCCAATTCGCGCTTCGTTGGCTTCGACTATCACGCCCCTTCGATCGAGCGCGCCCGCAAGGCCGCCGAGGGAGCCGGCGTCGGCGCCAACACGCGCTTCGAGGTCGCAACCGCCAAGACCTATCCCGGCGCCTATGACCTTGTCGCTTTCTTCGATTGCCTTCACGACATGGGCGACCCGACGGGCGCCGCCACCCATGTCCACGGATCGCTCAAGCCGGATGGCACGTGGATGATCGTCGAGCCGTTCGCGCATGATCATCTGGCGGCGAACCTCAATCCCGTCGGACGCGTCTACCATGCCGCTTCCACGTTCCTGTGCACGCCTGCGTCCGTGTCACAGGAAGTCGGCCTCGGGCTTGGCGCCCAGGCCGGCGAGGCGAGGCTGCGCAAGGTGGTGACCGGCGGCGGCTTCAAGCGATTCCGTCGCGCCGCGGAGACGCCGTTCAACATGGTGCTGGAGGCCCGCCCTTAGCGCGGCCGTGGCCAGAAATTGCAGCTCATCGCAAGATCACCGCCAAAAATCCGGACGCACGCTTATCGGGCACATTTTCAAGGCGTCTGGGTTCACGCAGAGGTCGCTGCCGAGCCGCCTTCTCTAAACCACTGAAGTCGATGTCCGGCGGCAGATGCTTTCCCTCGCTGCGGCCACAAGGCGAGCAGCCTCGCTGTAGGCGTCTTCCCGCCCAGTGCTTTCTCGACCCGCCGCGGTGGGCTGATCGTCTCGGATCGCCGTCATCATTGCGGCTGGCATCAAAGCGGACGGCCGGTGAAGTCTGGGCATGGAGATCGGCACCTCGGAGGTCGAGCGGATCTGGACGGAGTTTCAAGCTGAACCGCCGCAGCCTTCACAACGTCAAGCTCGTCCTATCCGGCGACAAACGCGAAAAGCGCCAGGAGCGGCACGCGACAGTGGCCTATTTACAACTCGAATGGGCTTTCCAGCTTCGCAATGCGTTCCGTCAGTCCCATCTGGATAGCCTCTCCTGCCCGCAGTTTACGACGCCTTGCGACGCAACGCCGTTTGGTAGCCAAGCCATTGGTGGATTTCAGCGGCGATGCGCTCGGCATGCGCGGTGACTTCGGGAATTCCCATCAATTCACCGACGCTGCCGCGCGCCAGCGGCCCGCTGACGAAAATGCTGTCGGTCGGGCGCCCGGATGTGCTGACCGAATGGCCTTGGCCGTCGGTTTCCAGGCCAAAACCGACCTGGTCTAGTCGGACCAGCCCCGTCCGTCCGAGTGCGGCGATCGCCGTGTTGGTCCGGAAAACATCGGCATGCGCCGGCCCGGTCGTGATGACCACCTTGTCGAACGTCTCGGTAGTCTGGGTGCTTTGGCGCCTTGGCCGCAGCGTGACGCGAATGCGGCCGTCGACCTGCTCGCCATCGACGATCGATGCGGCGCGGTAGGTGAGCGTGCCCTCGGCAACGCGGCGATCGAGAACGGCCGCGATTTGCGGCGCGACGCGAAAGCGATGCACATCCCACAGCGCACGCAAATGGCGCACGACGCGGCGTTGCTCAGCGAGCGGCAGGGCTTGCCAGATGACTTGCCCCTGTCGCCGGACGGCGTCGAGCACCGGGTGCCAGCTTCCGCCCTGCTTCGCGGCGGATGCAATGGTCGACCGGATACGCCTGAGCAGCACGGTGGCGCTGCGTGCAGGCAGGCTGGTGAAATCGCCGATCGGATCGGCATGCGTGGCCGCATGGCCCCGCGACCGGTAGCCATGGCGCGACAGCGCGACGACGCGGCTACGATGCCCATTGCGGTCGAGCGTTGCGATGACATCCGCCGACGTCAGTCCAGTGCCGACGACGAGAACATGGTCGTCACGTCCTATCGCTTCCAGCCGTTCGAGATCATAGGGATTGGCCACCAGCCCGGCTGCACCGGCCACGGACCGCAGCGGCGATGGCAAGGCCGGTGGCGGATGCGTCGTCGCAACCAACAGGGCGTCGGCTGCGAGCGTCCCACCATCAGAGAGGATCAGGTGGTAGCCCTCGCCACTGATTTCGACTGACGCAACGGCGGACCTGACATGGCGGATCGCTTTGCCGGACAGAAAAGGCTGGAGATGAGATTCCACGTAGCGCCCGAAAACGCGACGCTGCGGGTAGAGCGCTCCGTTGGCGGCAACAGCCTCGGCATCGTCCACAACGGCGCCGGTCTGCTCCAGCCAGTCGGCGAAGTGGCAGTCCTGGCCAGAGATCAGGGTCATACGCGATGCCGGCACATTGATGCGGTGTGAAGGATCGGGCGTCGAATAGGCCAGACCATAGCCGAGCCCCTCGCGGGGCTCGACGACCACGATATCGGCAGCACCGGCGGGCAGACGTCGCGCAAGATGAAACGCGGTCGCCGCGCCCGAAAACCCGCCGCCAATGATGGCGACGACCGGTCCCCCGCCCAATTCTCTGGCCCTCAAGACTGACTCGCGCGCAGCGCCGACGGCCGATGGTCGCCGGCCACCGTTTCGCCGAAAGGCCCCATGTTTACAGACGTCGGTCGTGTCGAAATTTCATGATCGAGCGGCAACAGCGGCAGCACCAGTTCGCCGAAACGATAGGCCTCCTCCAGATGCGGATAACCGGACAGGATGAAGGTATCGATGCCAATACGCCGGTATTCGTCGATCCGTTCCGCCACGGTAGCCGCGTCGCCGACCAGCGCGGTGCCGGCGCCGCCGCGAACCAGACCGACCCCGGCCCACAGGTTGGGGCTGATTTCAAGCTTGTCGCGATGGCCGCCGTGCAGCCGGCTCATGCGCGACTGGCCAACCGAGTCCATGCGCGCGAACACCTTCTGTGCCTCGGCGATCGTCTTGTCGTCCAGCCGGCTGATCAGCCGGTCGGCATCGGCCCAGGCTTCGTCGTTGGTTTCACGAACGATGACATGCAGCCGGATGCCGAAGCTTACCTGGCGCCCGGCTTTTTCAGCAAGACCGCGCACATGATCGAGCTTGGCTGCGACATCTCCCGGTGGTTCACCCCAGGTCAAATATTTGTCGATCTGTTCGGCGGCGACCGCGTTGGCCGCTTCCGACGAGCCGCCGAAATAGAGCGGCGGATGCGGCGTCTGCACCGGCGGGAACAGCAAGCGGCCGTCCTCGATACGGAAATGCTTGCCTGCGAACGCTACGGTCTCGCCGCGAAGCACCGCCTTGTAGATGTCGAGGAATTCCCGTGTCACCTCATAGCGCTCGTCATGGCTGAGGAAAATGCCGTCGCCCTTGTTCTCCACCGGATCGCCGCCGGTGACGACATTGATCAGCAGGCGCCCGCCGGAAATGCGGTCGAGCGTCGAGGTCATGCGCGCCGCGAGCGTGGGCGATTGCAGACCCGGCCGGACGGCGACAAGAAACCGAAGCCGCTGCGTCAGCGGCGCCAGCGCCGAAGCCACGACCCAGCTGTCCTCGCAACTGCGTCCCGTCGGCAGCAGCGCGCCATAGTAACCGATCGCATCGGCGGCTTTGGCGACTTGGGTGAGGTAGGGCAAGTCGACCGCCCTGCCGCCCTCGGAGGTGCCGAGATAGCGGCTGTCGCCATGAGTCGGCAGGAACCACAGGACCTTGATCCTGTCGGGAGTGGCAATGTTCATGAATGGGCCTCTGTGACTTGGACGTCTCGCTTTAGCTCCAGGCATGGAGCGGCGGATTGACGTCGTTGAGGTAGTAGTTGCCGAGAATCGCGTATTTCCAGCGCACCGGATCGTGCAGCGTGTGGGTGCGGGCGTTGCGCCAGTGCCGGTCGAGATTGTGCTCGGCAAGCGTCGAGCGCGTGCCGGCGAGCTCGAACAGCTTGTTCGTGGCATTGATGGCGATCTCGGTGGTGAGGATCTTGAATTCGGCAACCGCGATCTGCGCTTTCGCGACGGTCTTCTCGTTCGGGTCAGCGACGGCCCGATCGATTGCAAGCCCGGCCTTTTCCAGAACCGCCTCTGCCGCATTGGCCCGCAGACGAAGGTCGCCGATCGCCTGGATGGTATAGGGATCTTGCCATGCATGATCGACGCCGCTGTCTATCCAGGCGCGCGATTTGGTGCGCACGAAGCCGACCGTCTCATCGATCGCCGCCTTGGCGATGCCGAGATCGACCGCGGCCTGGATGATCTGGAAGATGGCCCGTCAGCCGTCGGCCTGTCGTAGCCCTTGTAACCGGGAACGAGATGCGTTTTCGGCACCTTGACATTGTCGAGCAGGACCGTGCCGGACAACGTCGTCTTCTGGCCGAAGCTCGACCAGTCGTCGATGACCGTCAGTCCTGGCGCGCCGCGATCGGCGATGGCATACCAGGCGCGCCCCTCGTCATCGAGCGCCACGATCGGCACCAGATGGGCAAGCAGCGCGCCGCTCGAATAGAATTTCTGGCCGTTGACGACAACATGGTCGCCGGCGTCGACGAACTTGGTCTCGAAGTCGGCCGCGCGCTTGGAGGCGAATTCCGAGAACGCGTTGCCGAAGCGGGTGCCGGACAGAACCTCGGCGAAAAGCAGCTTCTTCTGCGCCTCGTCGGAGACAGTGCGGACAGCGGCGACGACGCCGAGATGGTTCTGCGGAATCTGGCCGAGCGACGGATCGGCCGCCGAGATGATGGTGATCACCTTCGACAGCGTCACATAGGAAAGGTCGGGACCGCCATAGGCTTTCGGCACGTTGATCGACCACAGGCCGCTCTGCGAAAAGGCATCGAGCTCTTCCTTCGGCCAGATGCGTTCACGATCCCGCTTGGAGGCATCCCTGGCGAATTCGGCGGCCAGTTTTTCGGCGACAGCGATCGCCTCAGCGTCGGTCCTGATAACATGCGCCTTGGCTGACGGACGCTCGACCGGTGGCACGGCGCTGCGGATATCGGACGGCTGCTTCGATTGGATGGTCATGCTGCGGTCTCCTTGGGGAAATGGTCGGATGGAAGCGGCGAGCCGCCGAGATAGTAGGTCTTGATATCGGCGCGCTGGCGCAGGTCGGCAGCCGATCCTTCGAGGACGCTAACGCCGTTCTCGAGCACGGTGGCGCGGTCGGCGTATTTCAGCGCCACCGCCGAATTCTGTTCGGCAACGAGGATCGACAGGCCTTCGTCGCGGTTGAGCCGTTTCAGGGCGCTGAAGATCTCGTCGACGATCAGCGGTGCGAGCCCCATCGATGGCTCGTCCAGCACAAAGAGTTTCGGCCGCGACATCAGACCCCGGCCGATTGCCGTCATCTGCTGCTCGCCCCCGGAAGTGAGGCCGGACCGGGTTCGCCGCTTCTCGGCAAGCCTTGGGAAAAGTGAATAGACACGGTCGAGGTCGGCCTTGACGCCGATGCGGGAGGACGAGCGTCCAAGCGCGCCGGTGAAGAGGTTCTCATCGACCGTCAGCGAGCGGAAGCAATGCCGGCCCTCGAGGACCTGGACAAGGCCGCTGCGGACGAGGTGCGAGGGGCTTGCCCTTGAAACATCCTCGCCATCGAAGGTGATTCGACCGGCGGCGATAGCGCCGCGCTCCGCCGGGAGCAGATTGGATACGGCGCGCAGCAGTGTCGTCTTGCCGGCGCCGTTGGAGCCGAGCAGCGCGACGATCTCGCCCCTGCCAACCAACAAGTCTACGCCGTGTAGGGCGGCGATGGCGCCGTTGTAGACAGCTTCCACGCTGCTGACTGACAGTATCGGGTATTGCGGGCTGGACATCGATCTCTCCGCTGGAACCTGGATGGCGCGGCCGGCCAGGTGGTCGGCCGCGCCTGGCAAACTCAGTTGCTGACCACCGCGTCGGCGTCCTCGGCCGTGCGGATCTTGATGCCCTTTTCCTTGGCATAGGCCTCGGAGGACTTCTCGATGATCGGGCGCAGCAGCTTCCAGTCGGGAGCGATCCAGTCGGAGACCACGTTCCACTTCTTGCCGTCCCATTGCTGGAAGGTCACGTAGCCGTCACCCTCGTGATTGTCCCAGGAGACGTTGATCGAGTGGAACAGGTCCTTGGCGCCGAGCGCCTCGACGCGCGCCGGATCAAGCTTAAGGTGCTCGAAGCCCCAACGCACTTCGTCGCCGGTCAGCGTGCGGTTGCCGAACTTCGCCTGCGCGATGCGGACGGCCTCGACGTTGAGGATGCCGTTGACGATGCCGAGATTGTGGTAGACCGAGCCGATGCGGCTCTTGTCCTCGAGATTGCCCTTGCCGGCGCCGTAGACGGTTTTGACGATCTCCTGGACCACCGGATACTGCTCGCCCGACGCCTGGGTGGTGATGGCCGTGTAGCCTTTGGCGGCATCGCCGGCGGGAATGACGTCTTCCTCGGAGTTGGACCAGACGTTCCCGACGATATGGTCGGCCGGGAAGCCGGTCTTCTGGGCGGTCTTCAAGGCCACGGGGTTCATCACGCCCCAGCCGCGCAGCACGACGTAATCCGGATGCTCGCGCCGGATCGTCAGCCATTGCGCCTGCTGCTCGTTGCCCGGATGCGGCACCTCGATCTGCGACAGCTCGAAGCCGTATTTCTGCGACAGCAGCTCATAGATCGGGATCGTCTCCTTGCCGTAGGGCGAGCCGTGATAGAGCACCACGATTTTCTTGCCCTTGAGCTTGTCGAGACCGCCTTCCTTGGAAGCGATGTAGTTCACGATTCCGGAAGTCTCGCTGTAGGGATTGAGCAGCAGCGGGAAGACGTAAGGAAACACGCGCCCGTCGGTGGTGTCGGTGCGGCCGTGGTTGATGGTGATCAGCGGCACCTTGTCGTCGGTGATGCGGTCGATCATGGCATAGGCGATGCCGACCGAGAGCGGATTCCAGGCAGCGATACCCGGGTTGCTCTTGAGGCGTTCATAGACCTCGACGCCCTTCTCGACTTCATACTGCGTCTCGCCCTCGCTCCAGGTCAGCTTGACGCCGTTGACGCCGCCGTCGCGGATGTTGATCAGGTTGAGATAGTCGATGAAGCCACCGAAGAAGCCGGTGCCGCCGGCGGCGTAGGGGCCGACGCGATAGCTCTGCAGCGGAAAATACTGTTCGTCGGCGTGCACGGCTGTCGCGCCGAGGACGAAGGCCGTGGCGATCGCCGCTTTTCGTAGGTGACTGAAGAAAGTCATGAGATGCGTCTCCTGAGGTTGTGGTCCGTGAGAGGATGTCGAGCGGCGCTCAGCTGGACCTTGAGCCGATCCGTCGTTTGAGGCGGTCGAAGAGGGCCGACAGCCCGTTCGGCTCCGCGATGAGGAAGATGATGATGAGTGCGCCGAGCACGATGCGCTGGCTCATGTCGAGCGCGCCCGAATCGAACAGGCCGCCGAACAGGAAGGCGCCGAGCCGGGACAGAACGAGCGGGAAGACGACGATGAAGGCCGCCCCCAGAAACGCGCCGCGTATCGAGGCCAGGCCGCCGATGATGATGATGAACAGAATCTGGAACGAGCGGTCGAGGTTGAAGCCGGCCGGCTCGACGGTGCGCAGATAGGTGAAGGCCCACAAGACGCCGGCGACGCCGATGATGAAAGACGAGATGGCGAAGGCCAGCAGCTTGGTCCGCAGCACCGGAACACCGATGACGCGCGCCGCGGTTTCGTTGTCGCGCACCGCGATGAAGTTGCGGCCGGTCGCGCTGTTGACCAGCCGCGAGACGAGACCCGTGAGCACGATGACCGTGGTGACCGAAAGCAGGTAACGGCCGGTCGCGCCGTCGAGCGAAAATCCGGCGACGGTGAGATGCGGCGCCGAAATCACGCCGGATGGGTTGTAGTTGGAGAACCAGCCGAACTTGGTCAGCGCCCATTGCACGAAGAACTGGGCGGCGAGCGTCGAGACGGCGAGATAGAAGCCGCGGAGCCGCAGGCTTGGCAATCCGAACACGACGCCGATTCCGGCGGCCGAAATCCCGGCCAGGATCATGGTCGCTGGCAGCGGCAGTCCTCCGATCCGCAGGTTGAAATTGTAGGCGGCAAAAGCACCGACCGCCATGAAGGCTGAGGAGCCGAGCGAAAGCTGCCCGCAATAGCCGGTGAGCAGGTTAAGGCCGACCGCCGCCAGGCTGAGCGCCAGGAACGGCAGCAGGATTGCCTCGACGAGATAGCTCGACGCATAGGCGGGGATCAGGCCGTAGCCGACGACGATCAGCACGGCCGGCAGAGCTAACCTCTGCCAGTCGATTGGAAGCGTTGCGGCATCGAGCGCTTGCACGGCCATCGGTCAGACCCTTTCGACGGTTTTCTGGCCAAACAGGCCGGATGGGCGCACCAGCAGGACCACCAGCGCCAGCGCATAGGCGAACCAGCCTTCGATGCCGCCGCCGACAAAGGGACCGAGATAGACCTCGGCCAGTTTCTCGCTGGCGCCGATAATGAGGCCACCGACGATGGCGCCGAGGATGGAATCGAAGCCGCCGAGCACCAGCACCGGCAGCGCCTTCAAAACGATCAGCGACAGAGAGAACTGGACACCGAGACGCGCGCCCCACAGCAGCCCCGCGACCAGCGCCACGAACCCCGCGGCCGTCCACACCGTTCCCCATATCCGGGGCAGCCGCAGCCCGACGGCGAGTGCTGCAAACTGGTCGTCGGCGACGGCGCGAAACGCTAGCCCGATCCGGGTCCAGTAGAAGAATGCGCTCAAGCCTGCCACCATCGCCGCGGCTATACCTGAGGCGAGAAGGTCGAACGACGAGATCAGGATGCCGCCGACCTCGAAGGGCGTGTCGTCTATGCCGAGATCGAGCCCGTGCACCTGAGTGCCCCACACCAACTGGGCAGCGCCCTCGATGATGTAGGACAGGCCAAGCGTGGCCATGAACAGCGTCATCGGCGAGCGATTGACCAGCGGCCTCAGCACAGTCCGCTCGATGGTGAAGCCCAGCACGACCATGGCCGCGAAGGTGATGAGCAGCGAAAGCACGAACGGGATGCCGCGTTCGACGAGGCTGACAAAGGTGAGCGCTGCGAACAGCACCATCGACCCTTGCGCGAAGTTCAGCACGCCCGACGTCTTGTAGATCAGAACGAAGCCGATGGCGACGAGCGAATACATGACGCCCGAGAGCAGGCCGCCGACCAGCACCTCGATGACGAAGAGGAAATCATAGTAGCTCATCAGATGCCCTCGCCATTCTCGCCCTCGGCGGCGCCGATATAGGCCCGGATCACTGCCGGATCGGCCCTGACTTCGGTTGGCGTCCCGTCTGCGATCTTGCGGCCGTAGTCGAGCACCGCGACCCGATCGGAGAGCCCCATGACCACGCCAATATCGTGCTCGATCAGGATGATGGTGACGCCGTGCCGATCGCGCGCGGCGCGCACAAAGCCGGCCATCTCGGCTTTCTCGGTCGCCGTCATGCCGGCCATCGGCTCGTCGAGCAGCAGGACGTTCGGCTCGGCCACCAGGGCGCGGGCCAGTTCGACCCGCTTCTGCAGGCCGTAGGGCAGCGTCGCGACCAGGCGGTCGGCGACGGCCTCGAGATGCAGGAAGGCGATTGTCTTATCGACCTTTTCCGCGACTGCCGCATCTTCACGCCGGGCGCGTGGCAAGCTGGCAATGTGTTCGACGAAACTGGCGCGTCTGGTGTGGACGCGGCCGGACGCGATGTTGTCGCGCACGGAGAGACCGCCGAACAACGCCAGGTTCTGGAAGGTTCGCGCAACGCCCAGCTGTGCCAGACGGCTCGCCGGCACCCGGGAGAAGGACTGCCCGTCGATCGCGATCTTGCCGTGGTCGGCGTGATAGAGGCCGCTGATGATGTTGATCAGCGAGGATTTCCCGGCGCCGTTTGGGCCGATCACCGCGCGGATCTCGCCGCTCTTAACCTCGAGGTCGACATCACTCAGCGCCGTGACGCCGCCGAACGAAATGCCGATTCCACTCAATACGAGAACCGCATCCGGCCGTAACGAGAGGCATGCCGGACGCCTGTCGCCGACGGGGTTAGTCACCGCGAGGAGGGCGGAAATTTCGGGCGCGCGCTCGTATGCGGCGGCTCCCAGCGAAGCACCAATCATGAAACGTCCCTCATTTTTGAAAAACAGCTGGCGGCGGCCCGAAGGCCGTGCCTGACCTATTCCGCGGCGACAAGTTCCCTGTCGCGAGCCGCTTCCAGTTCGCGCACCAGGGGGATGACGCGCTTGCCGAAAAACTCGACCTCTTCCTGGAAATGCAGGAAGCCGAGCAGGATCAGGTCGGCGCCGGCATCCTTCAACGTGAGGATGCGTTCGGCGATCTGTTCGGGCGTGCCGATGAGATTGCTGCGGAAGCCGTCATTGTATTGCACGAGATCCTCGAAGGAGGATTTCGCCCAGTTGCCTTCGCCTTCCGGCGAGGCTTTGCCGGCATTCTTGACCTGGTCGGCAAAACCCTGCACTGCCTCGGGATTGGCCTTGGCGATGATCTCGTCGAGCACTGCGCGTGCTTCCTGCTCGCTGTCTCGGGCGATGGCGAAAGCGTTGACGCCGATCTTGACCTTGTGGCCGTTGGCCTTCGCCTTGGCGCGGATGTCGTCGACCTGTTTTTTGATCTCTTCCGGCGTGTTGCCATTGGTGAAATACCAGTCGGAGACACGAGACGCCATGTCGCGCGCGGCGCGCGACGAGCCGCCCTGGAATATCTCGGGCAAGGGCTCGATCGGCTTGGGCTTCATCGAATAGTTGGTGAAGCGGTAGAAATCGCCCTTCAGCGTGAAACTGTCCTCGGTCCAGATGCCGCGCAGCGCGCGGATAAATTCCTCCGACCGCCGATAGCGCTCGTCATGGTCGAGCCAGAGTTCGCCAATGGCGGCGAACTCGCCACGGAACCAACCGCTGACGACATTGACGGCGACGCGGCCATTGGTCAGGTGGTTGATGGTTGCGATCTGCTTGGCCGCCAGCGCAGGATTCCACGGCCCGGGCAGGATCGCCGCGATGACTTTCAGCGTCGTGGTCGCGGCGAGCAAGGCGTGGCTGAACGAGACGGATTCGTGCTGGTTGTCGGCGCCGTAGCCGGCCGTAAAGCGTATCTGGCTCAACGCATAGTCGAAGCCGTTGGCCTCGGCGATCTGGGCGAGCTTGCGGTTGTAGTCGATGTCCCAACCCGTGCGCTGCTCGATATTGGAGATGACCAGGCCGCCGGAGACATTGGGGACCCAGTAGGCGAATTTGATGGCATCGGAATGCGAGGTCATGTTTGTTTTCCCCTTCTTGATTGTTTCAGCCGACGCGCGCGGCGACGGCAGCGTCTGCGTGATTGGAATTGAGCAAGGAGACCGCTTCGGTGGCGGCTCTTGAAATGCGCTCGCTGATGGCCGCGCCGACGATCTCGCCATTGATGAAATTGTCAGGCGAGCCATAGATGCCGGTCGGCACGGTGACGGCGCCGAAAAAGCCGAACAATGGCCGCAGCTGATGTTCGAGCACCAAGCCATGGTAGGGGCTCCCGCCGGTTGCCGCGAGAAGCACAGTCTTGCCAGTCAACGCGCGGTAATCGACGAGGTCGAACAGGTGCTTGAAGGCGCCGGTGTAGGAAGCGCGATAAACGGGCGTTCCGACCACCAGCAAGTCTGCCTTCTCGACACGCTGGATGATTGCTTCTCCAGATGCGCCAATTGCGCCGCGGGATAGCCCGGCGAAAAGCGAGGGTGCTGCCTCCGTGATCTCGATCAGACCGGTGTCTGCAGGCACGCGCAACGCGACCGCCTTGACCAGCGCATTCACCACCGCCGTGGTGCGGGACGGCGTGCTGACACCGCCCGATATTCCGAGAACCGATAGCCGTGCCAACTCATCAATCTCCACACCTTGCATGCGCGCAAGGCCAGCACCAAACCAGGTCAAACGATATTCTATAAAATCTATAGAGATAAGGAATTATGTTCTGATGTTTTCACGTCGATGGGAAAAACGGCGCTGTTAGCCGCATGGCAAAGGGGTTGACGGTTTAGCAGCGGAATGCGGCGCCAAACGCAAGCGGGATCAGCGGCGGCGCGCTCGTGGTTGGAATTTTAACCGAGAAAGGGAGGGGAATCCGCGAAGGACAGCTCCAATTAACCAAGCGAAGCCGCGCCAGCGTATCCCCCGCCTGTGCGGCTGCCGGGCGCGTTAGCCAGCAGATTTAGTTTGTTAGGCACTCTCGGCATCAGCCTCCCTGATCGCTAGAACCGCAAAGGTCCGCCTTTCAACGGATGCTTCGATCGGGGAGGACTTCGCCGACCTGAAGATCAAGATCCGCTTCGGAGAAGGTGGGCCGAACATCGAGGCGCGCGAGGACATCAAGATCACGGACGTGGCGCCGATCATCAGGACTATCGAGGGCGTCCTAGGCGAAGGCGACATGGTGCAACGGCGCCGGAGCTGGCCCGGACCGAACAAGCGGCCCGTCTATAATTTCCGTTCAGAGGGCCGGGAGTTCTCGTAGAACCGGTGCCTCATCGTCGCGGACGGCTTCTACGAGTTCACCGATCCGATAGGCCCCAAGAAGAAGCGAAAAGACAAGTGGCTCTTCATAAAGAAGGACGGGCCGATCTTCTGCATTGCTGGAATCTGGCGTGACACGCCGGAAGTCGGCGAAGCCTTCACCATGCTGACGATGGAGCCTGGGCCCGATATCGCGCCCTATCATGACAGGCAGATTGTAATCATCGATCGCAGCGCGTGGGCGGATTGGCTCGACCCTTCGGTGTCGGCGAAGTCGCTGATCAAGGCCCTTCCCCCCAGCACACTGCAGGTAGAGCAAGTCGGGTGACTTGAAACGAAACGGCGCCCGATGTCGATCAGGGATGGGGCGGGGAGCGCACCACCTGCCGGGCTGGCTTATCCTGACGCTCGCCTTGGTACGAGACCTGGCGCAGGAGATTGTCTTCCGTCCAGGTGAGATAGGTGACCTCGACCACCACTTCAGGCCTGACCCAATGCACGCGCGACAGCTCAAGCGGCGAGCCGAACCGGCTCTCGCGCGGCGGCGGGACGTCGAGGGGCATTCGATCTGCCTGAAGTGGCGCAAGCCGGCGAGCCAACCGCTTGAGCTCTGCAACCGTGATGCCCGTGCCGGCGCGGCCCGCGTACAACAGACGACCATCATCGGTGTAGTAGCCGAGAAGCAGCGAGCCGATATGCGGCCGGCTTCGAGTCGGATCGGTCCAGCCGACGACGATGAATTCCTCTCTGTTGAGACACTTTGACTTGACCCATAGGCCGCGATTGCCGGATGCATAGGCGCTGTCGATCCGCTTTGAGATAGCGCCCTCGAGTGCCAGCCGGCAGGCGTGCTTGCGGAACGCAGGCCCGTCGCCGATCACGTGATCGCTGAAGCGCAGGCCGGGCATGTCGGTCGAAAACAGGCCTTCCAGTCGCGCCTTGCGGTCGATGAGCGGCAGCTTCGCAATGCTTTCTCCGTTCAGGAACAGAAGATCGAAAGCAAAGAAGGCAAGATCGCCCGTGCGGCCCTCGTCCATAGCGGCCTGCAGGCGGCTGAAGGAGGTGACGCCGTCTGCCCGAACGGCGCACAGCTCCCCGTCGACATAGGCGTCTTTCACCGGGAGCGCGCGGAGGGCCGCTATCGTCGCTTGATAGCGATGCGACCAATCGAGGCCGGTGCGGGTGAGCAAGCGGATGTCGCTGCCGTCGATCCGCGCGTGCATGCGGTATCCGTCGTACTTGATTTCGTGAAGCCAATCTGGGCCGTTGGGCGCATCGTCGACCAGGCGCGTCAGCTGAGGCTCGATCCATTTCGGCGGATGCGTTTTATTCGGCTTTGTGGGATTCACCGTCTTCCGCGCCAATTGAGATAAAGCGTCGTCATGCGGGCCAGACGACCACATGATGACGGTATATCCGCTGGAGCTTCTATCGGAAATCCCGCGTCTTCACCTTGATGCGGTCGATGTGCTCGTAGGGATCGACGATATCGCGCCCCTTCGGCATCCCGCGCGGATCGATGCCCGATCCGCCGTGATGGGCCTCGTCACCGCGGCCGTGTGGCAATGGAAACGGCGTGTCGCGGTTTCCGACGCTGGCGAGTTCGGCCGAAAGATCGGTCAGCTCGTGGGCGACGAGATGCACCACCTCGCCTTCGCGCTGGATGCGGCCGCGCACGCCGAGCATGGCGGAAGAGAGAAGCACGCGACGGAATTTCTCGAACACCTTGACCCACACGACGACGTTTGCAGCGCCCGTCTCATCTTCCATGGTGAGGAACATGACGCCTTTGGCCGAGCCCGGCCGTTGCCGCACCAGCACCAGGCCGGCCGCCTCGATCCATCGTTTGTCTCGCGCCTGCATGGCCTCCTGACAGGTCACGATGCGGCGCCGGCGAAGGTCGGCACGCAGGAACGAAACAGGGTGGCTGCGCAAGGTAAGTCCGACATGGCCGTAATCCTCGACAACCTCGCGGCCGGCTGTCATCGGCTTAAGCGCAATGACAGGTTCGTGGATCTCCGAAGCGGTCTTCTGTTCGCGGGACGCGGCGGCCGCAAACAGGGGCAAGGGTTCATCACGCAACGCCTTGATCGCCCAGAGTGCATCGCGACGGGCAAGGTTCATACCCGGCAAAAAGGCGTCGGCCTCGGCGAGCTGGACCAGTGAAGCCGCCGGCACGCCGGCGCGGCGCCAGAGATCGTCCACCGAGGCGAAGGGCTCGTCGGCCCGCGCCGCGACGATCGCGGCCGCGTCAACATTGGCGAGACCCTTCACCATGCGCAGGCCGAGCCGGACGGCGAAGCGATCTTCGGCATCGGTCGGCTCAAGCGTGCAATCCCAGCGGCTGGCATTGACGCAGACCGGGCGTACCTCGACGCCATGATCGCGAGCGTCGCGCACGATCTGGGCCGGAAGATAAAAACCCATAGGCTGCGAATTCAACAACGCGGCACAGAAGACATCCGGATGCCAGCATTTCATCCAGGATGACGCGTAGGCGATCAGCGCGAAGGAGGCAGCGTGGCTTTCGGGAAAGCCGTAGCTGCCGAAGCCCTCCAATTGCGAAAAGGTCTTCTCGGCAAACTCCGGGGTGTAACCGTTGGCGATCATGCCGCTGATCAGCTTGTCGCGGAACTTCGAGACGCCGCCGGTGTGCTTGAAGGTGGCCATGGCGCGCCGCAGCTGGTCGGCCTCGCCGGCGGAAAAGCCGGCGCAGACCATTGAGACCTGCATCGCCTGCTCCTGAAACAGCGGCACGCCGAGCGTCTTGCCGAGAACGCGCTCGAGCTCCGGCGTTGGAAACGTCACCTCCTCCTTCCCGTCGCGCCGGCGAAGATACGGGTGGACCATGTCGCCTTGGATCGGGCCCGGCCGGACGATCGCGACCTCGATGACCAGGTCGTAGAAAGTGCGAGGCTTGATGCGTGGCAGCATCGACATCTGGGCGCGGCTTTCGATCTGGAAGACGCCGAGCGTATCGGCCTTCCGGATCATCGCGTAGGTGCGCGGGTCCTCGGCCGGAATCGTCGCCAGGTCGAGAGCGATGCCCTTGTGCTCGGAGAGGAGATCGAATGACCGCTTCATGCAGGTGAGCATGCCCAAGGCCAAAACATCCACCTTCATGAATTTGAGCGCGTCTATATCGTCCTTGTCCCATTCCACGACCTGGCGATCCTTCATCGCCGCCGGCTCGATCGGCACGAGGTCGTCAAGGCGATCGTGCGTCAAGACAAAGCCGCCCGGATGCTGCGAGAGGTGGCGCGGTGTACCGGCAAGTTGCGCCGCGAGTTCGAGGGTCAGTCGCAGCCGCCGATCGCCGAGATTGAGGTTCAGCTCTCGGGCCCGCTCCTCATCGACAGCCTCGCCATGGCCCCAGACCTGCGAGGACAGAAGTTTCGTCATGTCCTCGGGCAGGCCGAGCGCCTTGCCGACGTCGCGGACCGCACCCTTGGTGCGGTAACGGATGACGGTGGAACACAGCGCTGCGTGGTCGCGGCCGTAGGTTTCATAGACCCACTGCATGACGATCTCGCGCCGTTCATGCTCGAAATCGACGTCGATGTCGGGCGGCTCACTCCGCTCCTGGCTGACGAAACGCTCGAACAGGAGATTGTTGCGTTCGGGATCGATAGAGGTGATGCCCAGCACATAGCAGACGGCTGAATTGGCGGCCGAGCCGCGGCCCTGGCAAAGGATGTCCTGGCTGCGGGCGAAGCGGACGATCGAGTTGACGGTCAGGAAGTACGGCGCATATTTGAGCGTCTCGATCAGCCGCAGCTCGTGCTTCAGAATGCCAACGACCTTATCGGGAAGACCCTCGGGATAGCGGCGGGCTGCACCTTCCCAGGCCAGCTTTTCCAGCGCCTGCTGGGAGGTGAGGCCCGGCATGGTCTTTTCCTCCGGGTATTGGTAGGCGAGCTCGTCCATTGAGAAACGGCAGCGGTCGGCGATCTCGACGGTGCGCGCCAGGGCCTCAGGATAACGGCTGAACAGCCGCGCCATTTCATCGCCCGGTTTGAGATAGCGGTCGGCATGACGTTCGCGCAGGAAGCCGGCGTCATCGATGGTGACGTTGTGGCGAATGCAGGTGACGACATCCTGCATCATGCGGCGGGCCGGCTCGTGGAACAGCACATCGTTGGTGACGATGGTGGGCACGCGCATCGCTGTCGCCAAGTTAGCCAGCTCGTAAAGCCGGAGCTGGTCGTTCGGACGCCTGCGCAAGGTGAGCGCCAGATAGGCGCGATCGCCGAAGATCTCGCGCAGCCGCCGCAAACGAACGGCACAAAGATCATCGGCTTCATCCGGCACCAGGACCGCAATAAAACCTTCGCTATAGGCAACGACATCATCCCAATCGAGATGGCATTTTGCCTTGCCGGCTCGGCCCTTGCCGAGCGACAGCAGACGGCAGAGCCGCGAATAGGCCGGTCGGTCGGTCGGATAGATCAGGATCGACATGCCATCGGCGAGATCGAGACGGCAGCCGACGATCAGCCGGACGCCTGTCGTCTTTGCCGCTTCATGCGCGCGCACGATGCCGGCGAGCGAATTGCGATCGACGACAGCAAGGGCTTCGATACCGAGCAACGCCGCCTGCGCAAACAGCTCTTCGCAGGAACTTGCCCCGCGCAGGAAACTGAAATGCGAGGTGACCTGCAACTCGGCATATCGAATTCCGCCGATCATCCGAAGATCCCGTGCATGAACCATTTATGCGATCCGATCGCGGCGTCTTCGCCGTCGCCGGCGCGGTATACCCAGTAGCGCTCGCCGTTCTCGTCCTCTACCTGGAAATAGTCCCGCACCGCCGCGAGCTCGGCGTCGCGCTTCCACCATTCCCCGAAGACGCGTTCCGGACCGTCCGCCCGTTTCACGCGCCGGCGGACGCCGCGCCAGGTAAAGGTCATGGGGGGATGGTCGGGAAGAAGTGCTACCGTCTCGATCGGCTCGGGTCGCGTCAGTAACCGCGATGGGCGCGGCCAATGGCCGGGCCAGCCCTCGCCGGTATCAGGCGCCATTGGGGCAATGCGTTGAACCGACCGTTCGGGAACGTCGCTCTGCACCGGGGCGAAGCGATAGAGCCGGTCTTCACCGACACGGTTGGCGAGGATGTCGATCACATCCGAGACATCAGGCTCCGGCGCCTCGGCAACAGAAGAGATCGTCTGTTTCGCTCGCAGCGGCTCGGCAGCAAGCGCGGCAAGGCGCATCTGCTCGATGCCGAAACCAGGATCTATCGTCTCAATTTTGTCGGTGAGAAGCCGGGTCAGGCGCTTCGTATCGCGAACCGGCATTGCTGTGCCGACACGGACCGCCTCGATGCGATTGTCGACGCGGAAGAACAGAAGATCGAGCCGGCGTGCGCCAAGCCCTCGCATCTCAAGTTCCGCGCAGAGCTCGGCCACCAGCTTGCCGGTATAGCGCGCGATTGTTTCTGCCGCGCCGATCGGCTCGGCAAAATTGCGGCGCACCTCGACGATTTCCTGCGGTCGGATCGGCTCTATCGGTTCACTCACCCGCCCGAACGCCTGGTCGAGGCGGCGGTCGGGTTCCGGGCCAAAACGCAAGGCCAGCGATGCGCGCGGCGTGCCAGCAAGATCCGCGATTGTCTCGAAGCCGAGCCGTCGCAGGCTATCGATCGTCACGGCGGGAACACGGAGGGCGGCGATCGGCAGAGGCAGGATCGCCTGTGCAATCTCGCCGGACGGAACGACAAGCGTCTGCCGTGTACCGAAGCGGGCCATTGCGTGAGCTGCGCCCCAAGTGTCGGCTACCGCGGCGCGCGCGGCTAAGCCGGAGCCGCCAAGCCGCTCCACGATCTCGGCCAGCATCGCCGCCTCGCCGCCATGGAGATGATCGGCGCCGGTCGTATCGATGACGATGCCGTCCGGCGGATCGGCGGCGACGATTGGCGCATAGCGGCGAAGCGCCCACAGCGCCAATCGCTCGAGCGCCATCTCGTCTGCGTCGGCCTCGGAATCATGAACAACCAGACCCGGGACCAGCGCCTGCGCCTTGCTCACCGGCATGCCGATACGCAGGCCGGCCGCGTGCGCCGCCGCATCGGCGGCAAGCACGACACGGCGACGTCCATCGCGGCCGATGAGAATTAGCGGCGTCTCAGGCGGAGGCGCGGCGTCGCCCGATTTCCTTCTGAAGCGGTCTGTCGACCACATTGGAAGGAAGAGCGATACAACCCTTGGCATCGCATGCCTCCACAATAAAATCTGCACTCTCTCCTGCACGGCATCGGATGAGTTCAAGCTGCCAGCGCGCGCGTCCAATCCCTTGAACCGGCAATGGCGTCGACGGTAGGACCGAGACCCGCCAGCGGGTTTCGGCGGCGGTTGGCTGCCCAAAATCCGTTGCCTCCGTCTGCCGACGCCAGCGGCAAATGGCGATGCCGATGGCGCCGGAGCTTTCGGCGGCAAGCTGAAGCCGCCGTGAGGTCGTCATCGAAAGCCGTGCAATCTCGGCAACGACAGCGCCAAAACCTCCGCGAAGACCCTCTTCGAAGCAGGCGAGAACGGATTTTTCGTCGCCGGCTTCGACATAGATCACCCTTCCCGGAGGAAGGCCGGCCTGTTCGATCGCCGGCGCGAACAGATCGGGCCGGGTGACGCACCACAGCACCTTGCCCGCCGTACGCGCGGCAATACCGGCAGCGAAGAGTGCCGCGGCTGCGCCATCGACGGAGCCATTTCCACCACCCGCGACCTCGTGCAGACCGCCAAAAGCCAATCCCCCTCCCGGCAGAACGCTGTCAATCGCGGCCACTCCGAAAGGCAAAACCTTACGCTCGCGTGCATTCCCACCTTCGAGACGCGCGATGCTTTCTCGAAGCTCGGAAATGGCAGCAGGGGGCGCCGATACACTCATCTGACCCTTGAAACGCGGAAAGCCTGTGATATGTTCTACATTTGTTCTCGTCTTGGCTAAGAGTCAACCGGGATGATGTCTGCCCGCATCTATGGGGCCGTACGCGAGAGGAAGCCCGCGACACCATGGAACTCGCACAACAGGTCGTATCCCTGCCGCACGGCACCAAGCGCGAATGGTCGCCCTGGAGCGTGCCGCAGACGGAGCTGCGGGGGAACCGAAAGAGAGCGGTGTGGGAAGCCTCTAGGCGGTGCACAAGCATTTGAAGGATCCCCCGATCGAGCCGTTGCGCCGTGCATCCTGTCCCCTATGATCCGGCCAAACAAGAGGGGCTTGCATGAGTGCGAAACTGGACTTGAAGAGGCGGGTAGTCGAGCTTCTGTCCGCCAACCCCGAAAAACGGTTCAAGGCTCGCGATGTTGCGATCTGGGTGACAGAAAAGTACCCGGAAGCTGCTGCCGCCAAAATGCAGAAGAGTGGCTCCATCGAGAATCAGGCTCAGCTTCTGAACCAAATCGTGGCCGAGATCGCCTCGAACCGGCCTCAGTGGCAAAAGCAGCTTCCGCAGCTTCGGACGACAGATGGAGTCCGGCCGCGGCTCTTCTATTGGACCGAGAAATCTGAAGCGGAAGAGGTCGCAGATGTCGAAAGCGGCCGAGACCTTTTCGTCGAGTTCGGCAAGCCAACAGAAGAAGCTGCCGAACCCACGGCCGCGGTGATCGAGAAAACGGTGGCGCGCCGGAGCGAGCACGATCTCTATCCGATGCTCATTGAGTTTATGGAATCGGAGCACAACGTTCGCGGCCAACGCATCGACGAGAAGAAGTCGTCAAACAAGTACGGTTCCGGTGGCAATAAATGGCTGTTTCCCGATGTAGTGGGCATGGAGAATCTAACAGACGGATTGCACCCCGAGGTTGTCACCGCCATTCGTGAAAGCAGGGATACGCGAATTCGCCTATGGTCGTTCGAGGTGAAGCTGCTGATCAACCGATCCAACGCCCGAGAAACCTACTTCCAGGCGGTCTCGAACTCATCCTGGGCAAATTTCGGCTATCTGGTGGCGGCCAACTTCGAAGGAGCCGACACCATGAAGGAATTACGAATCCTGTATGCCATGCACGGCATCGGACTAATCCGCCTGGATGAGGAGAACCCAGCTGAAAGCCAGGTACTTGTCCCGGCACGGGAGCGGCCGGATCTTGAGTGGGCAATGTGCAGCAGACTAGCCGTCGAGAACAAGGATTTCCAGCAATTCATGACGAAGGTCCGGCAATTCTTTCAAACCGGGGACATGTGACATGGCCAACGCCAGCATCTAGCCCTAATAACGCACCAGTCCGGGTCCGGCCTCAAACGAGATGATTCGCAGCGCCAAGGCGTGCCGGCAGAGTTGGCCAAGGGCTCGCCCCTTTCAAGCGCGTTCCGACGCGGCGAAGAAGGCGGCAAGGAGCAGAAAAACAGTGTGAATGTCGCGACGCTTTTTCCCTTTTACTAGCTTATGCACCATTACGGTGTAATGTGGTGCATAAGATCTTAGAAAATGAAGGCCATGCCGACCACCGCCCATCAGGATGAAAAATCCTCGCATCGACTCTCAGTCAGTTTGACGGCGGAGCAGCACCGGGAACTCGCCGAAATCGCACGGAAGAATCGGGTGTCTGTTGCCTGGGTCGTCCGCGAGGCGATCGATCGGTTGCTGAAAGACGAAATGCCGCTTCTGCACGTGGGGAAAGAATGACAAAGGAACGGGGCCAGTCCCGCAAAACGAACGGCGCGACGCAGGCCAAGGTGAGCGCATCGCCGGCGGGGCGCTTCACGGACCTCGACCAGGATAAGCTGCGTGGCGGCTATTATACGTCGGCGGAAGTCGCGCACTGGCTTTGCGCATGGGCCATCCGTGAGGCGTCGGACAACGTGCTGGAGCCGAGTTGCGGCGATGGCGCGTTCCTCGCAGCCGCCACCGAGCGCTTCACGCAGCTCGGGGTGCGCGGCCCTGATATTGCGGATCGCCTGACAGGTATCGAGATTATCCCGGCAGAAGCCGAGCGTGCCACTGATCGTCTCCGCCCGGCGCTGGGCCTTCGCGCCGGCGACGTGGTGAAAATGTCGGACTTCTTTGGCTGGTGGCAGGACAGCGTTCAACCAAATTTCGATGCCGTGATCGGCAACCCGCCCTTTATCCGATATCAGTCCTTCCCCGAGCCGCACCGCTCGCGCGCCATGGCGATGATGGGAGAGCAGGGTCTCTCTCCTAATCGCCTGACTAACATATGGGTGCCCTTCGTCGTCGCTTCGGCCGCCAGCTTGCGGCCCGGCGGACGCATGGCCCTGGTCCTGCCGGCAGAGCTGCTGCAGGTCACTTATGCCGCGCAGTTGCGCTCTTTCCTGACAGACCGCTTTTCGCGGATCGATATCGTTGCGTGCAACGAGTTGTTTTTCGAGAAGGCCGAACAGGAAGTGGTCCTGTTGCTCGCCGATGGCGCTTTGGCCGAGGCATCGGAGACGAATACCTGCCGCGTCACGATGACCGAAGCCGCGACCGTCGGCGAAATCACGAAGCGGAAGCCTGCAGCGCTCCTCAAGGCGGCTCAGCCGAAAACGATCCAGCACGATAATGAGAAGTGGCTGAAATATTTCCTCACCACCCGCGAGATCGCCTTCATGCGCGAGCTGCGCCAGGCGGAGAACACGACCGCCATGGTGACTCACGCTAGCGTCGATGTGGGCGTTGTGACGGGCAAGAACGAGTTTTTCGTGCTGTCTGGCGAGCAAGTCGAAGCTCTCGGACTTGAGGGATACACAACGCCTCTTGTGTCGCGTTCCGTGCAGCTCAGAGGCACCCGGCTCGGGAAAACGGACTGGAAGACGCTTTCCCGAGCCGGCGACCGCGTTCACCTGTTGAACATCAGCGCCGCCCAGGCGAGCAAGCTCAGCAGCGCACTGCGGCGCTATATTCGCGACGGCGAAGAGAAAGAATACCACAAGGGTTATAAGTGCTCGATCCGGAGGCCCTGGTTCACCGTGCCGTCCGTCTGGACGCCAGACGGCTTTATGTTCCGGCAGATTTATGATTTCCCGCGCATCGTCCTCAATAATTCGGGCGCAACCTCGACGGATACGATCCATCGTTTGACGAGCAAATCGGGGAAACCTGAGCGGGTCATCGCCAATACCTACACATGGCTAACGGCGGCTTCCGCAGAGATCGAGGGCCGGAGCTACGGCGGCGGCGTCCTCGAGCTGGAGCCGACCGAAGCCGAACGCCTGATGATGCCGGCGAAGCTCAACGGCGCCATGCCGCTTGCGGAAGCTGATCGCCTGACACGCGCCGGCGCATTGGACACCGTGCTTGAAGAGAATGCCCGCATCGTTCTGATGGGACACATGGGTCTGTCATCGGCCGACTGCGTCATTTTGCGGGATATCTGGACCAAAATGCGCGACCGTCGCATGGGCCGTCGGCGCGGCGCTCGGGGAAAGGCGGCACAGGACAGCGGCTCATGACGGACGACCAGCTCAAGGCGGCCGCCCGCGTTCGCGTCGGCGAACTGGTCCGAAATTTCCAGCGTCACGAGGCGGACTATCTTCGCGCCGTCTATAACGAAACCCAGGCCCGCACCGATTTCATCACGCCGCTGCTGGAGGCCTTTGGCTGGGATGTCCATAATGCGACAGGACAGCCGCTCGGGCTCCGTGAGGTCATCGAAGAAGCCACCGTTGAGGTGGACGAGGAAAGGCTTTCCAAGAAGCCGGACTACGAGCTGCGCCTGGCGCGACAGCGCAAGCTCTTCATTGAGGCGAAGAAGCCGAGCGTCCGCATCGACCGGAGCCGCGACGCCGCTTTTCAGACCCGCCGCTACGGCTTTTCGGCAAGCCTGCCGATCGCCGTCCTCACCAACTTTCACCAGCTCGCCGTTTATGATTGCGTACCGAAACCTGTCCTCACCGACGAAGCTCCGATCGCACGGCTGCTGCTGATCCGATATGACGAATTCGAGGCCCGCTTCGACGAGCTTTGGCCCCTCCTGTCCCGCCAGGCCGTTTACTCCGGCGATTTCGACCGTCGGTTCGCGGTCGATGTCACGCGGCACGGTGCCGAGCAGTTTGATGATTTCTTCCTGCGGCAGGTCAAGTCATGGCGCGAGCGCCTTGCCGTGGACATCCATGCCCATACGCCCGGCCTCAGCCCGGCCGAGCTGACCTATGCGGTTCAGCTCTTCCTCTCCCGCATTGTGTTTCTGCGCATCTGCGAGGACCGGGAAATCGAGCGCTACGAAACCTTACGAAGCCTCGCGGCAGCCAATACCTTCGACGCGCTCATGGCCGAGCTGCGGCGCGCCGATGATTTCTATGATTCTGGACTCTTCAGATTGCTTGATGACGCCCGGCTGGGAATCCGCATCAGCGACGCGGTCCTGCATGGCATCATTGCCGAGCTTTACTACCCGCAGAGCCCCTACACCTTCGCCGTCGTCGAGACCGAGGTGCTGGGCGAAATCTACGAGCAATTCCTTGGCGAGGTGATTACCATCACCGCTGGCGGCGCGGTTGAGATCATCAGTAAGCCGGAAGTGCGCGAGAGCGGTGGCGTTGTCCCGACGCCGCGCTACATCGTGGACGCCATCGTTGCGCGCGCCCTGGGGCCGGCTCTCGCCGGCAAGAGTCCCGAGGCGCTGGTGGAATTCACGGTCGCCGATATCTGCTGCGGCTCCGGCATTTTCCTACTGGCGGTTCTTGAGATCCTGTTCGATCACCATCTGAGCTGGTATCTCGCCAACGACCGGCAGCGGTACGTCGGGAGCACCATCTATGAAGTGGTAGCCGGGCAATGGCGGTTGACCTTCGAGGAAAAGCGCCGAATCCTGCTGGCCCATGTTCGCGGCGTCGACATCGACACCAACGCCATCGAAGTGGCGCGCTTCAGTTTGTTGCTGAAACTGATCGAGGACGAGACTGCCACAGGATTGCGCGACTATGTGGCGACCCGCCGCGCGCCTGCGCTGCCGGCGCTCGATGCCACAATCCGGGCAGGCAACAGTCTGGTAAGCCAAGCTGAATGGACGGCCGCCCGCGGCCCCTTGCCGCCGCGGCTGTTGGATAAAGTCAACCCATTCACATGGGCGGCCGAGTTCCCTGTTGAGATGGCACGCGGCGGCTTCAACGTCATCGTCGGCAACCCGCCTTATATCCGCATTCAGAATATGACGGCTTATTCGCCGGAAGAGGCAGCCTTCTATCAGAGCCCTGCGTCGCCCTACACCACGGCGCGGCAGGACAACTTCGACAAATACGCGCTATTCATCGAGCGCGGGCTGACCTTGATTCGCGCCGATGGACGTCTTGGGCTGATCGTCCCGCATAAGTTTATGACCACCCAGGCCGGTCGCGCGCTCCGGGAGCTGATCACAGCCGGACGGTTGCTGGAGGAAGTCGTGCATTTCGGCGTCCAACAAGTCTTTGGACGCCAGGCCGCCAACTACACCTGCCTGTTGATCCTCGACCGGGGCGGGCGCAATTCCGTCAATGTCGAGCGTGTCGACACCCTAGAGGCGTGGCGCTACGGCGTTCCCGGTCAGCGCATGGATATCCCGGCAATCGAGCTGGGGGCCGAGACCTGGCAGTTCGCCGACACCGAGACCCGCAGCCTGTTTGCTCGCGTGCGAGCCGCCTTTCCCGATGAGCTGGGCCAGGTCGCCGAGATTTTCGTCGGAGTGCAGACGAGCGCCGACCCGATCTACATATTCAAGGCGGCGGCCGAGACGGCGGCGACTGTTTCCGTGAACTGGAATGGCCAGCACTGGCCGATCGAGCGCGGCGTGCTGCGGCCCTGTCTACATGATGCGCAACTCTTTCCCTACACCCGCGCGCCGGCGAACGCCTGGATGATTTTCCCCTACGAGCTGGTCGCCGGCGCAAGGCGCACCGAGGCACGGCTGATCCAGCCGGCCAACATGGCGCAACGCTTCCCCGGCTGCTGGGCCTATCTCTCGGCGCGGCGCGCCGAGCTGGAGCGCCGCAACGTCGTCGGCGGCGCGGTCGCCGACCGGCAATTCTACCAGTTCGGCCGTTCGCAAAGCCTGACCAAGTTCGACAGCCCGAAGATCATCCTGCCGATCCTCTCGCTCGAAGCCCGCTACGCCTATGACGACCGCAACGTAATGATGACCGGCGGCGGCAACGGCCCCTATTACATTGTGAGGCCGCGCCCGGAGTCCGGGGTCAGCAACTTCTATCTGCTGGCAATCCTGCATCATCCCCTGAGCGAGGCGATGATCCGCACCAACACCAGCCCCTTCCGAGGCGGCTATTACTCACATGGCAAGCAGTTCATCGAGCAACTGCCGGTGCCCGTTCCGACTGCCCATGAGCGGGCCGAGATCGAAAGGCTCGTTGGGGAGATCATCGCCGCTAATGATGCAGCCCTGGCCGCAAGGACGCCGCACCAGCGCAACCTTCACGAGCGAAACGCCCGCGCATTCCGGGAACAGATTGAAGCCCGCGTCACCGCCCTCTTCGCGCTGTCAGAGGCCGACATGGCAGTAGTCCGCGCCGTTCCGGTCCCCGCGTAGGAGGACTAAACAATACCAGATCCGTCCGCCGCTGGTTCCGAGTCTACATCAACAGCCTCTTCGATCTCATGCGGCGGCAAGTTTCGATAGCGGTCTATGTATGCTTGATAGATTCGATCATTCATCGTCTCCAAGCGGAGCCGACTGTCTGGCGGGGGAGACTTCATGTCTATTGAACCGTCTTCAGGGTTCCAGATGACGAGCGAGATGCTTTCAGCCAAATGATGCTGATCGAGTTCGTCCTCACGTGATCCCAGCCGGTCAAGCGTTCGGATAAGCGCCTGCTCTTGAGGCCAAAGCAGAGCAGGCCGCGGCAAAGCGATAACGAAGGCAACAATGCAGTAAGGGAACCGAGTATGGACGGTCGATGCCTCAGTTGCGAGGTCGTTGATCATGTTCTGCCAGTTTTTTCGAATGCTCCCTGCGTCGTTCAGCGTCTTGCTATCATAGACCAGTCGCGGACCATCAGGTCGATAAGCGGCGTCGTAATTCTGCGGACGAATGCCACCCACGATTCGCGCCTTTCCGACCTCGACCACATCGGGCGCAGGAGGGAGCAGCGAGTTGTTGATTGGACTAGCAACCTTGTTTCCCAGCATAGTCGCGAGTGCGTTGCCAAAAGCCACATCAAAAACCAGGCCGAAGTCCATGCCTTGCTTCTTGTCGAAACGGTTTGGTTTCTTCGCTTTAGGAGCTGGTGCGACCGCCCCCTTGTTCTTCGGGGTAACTTCCGAGGCAACAGCACCAAGCCACTTCGCTCCCCAAGTTTTCAGCAAAACCTGATCGAGTTGTATCTTTGGCATCTCTATCAATAAGCCCACGAACACCCCCCGGCCGACCCCACGATCTCTCCTATCCGGTTTTTCTCGGAGCTTTTTGGCTGAAATCGTCTTCCTGAATCAGCATTGTGCTCCGATTCTATCCGAAGGGGGAAATGGGCTGTGTGACCGTCATTGCCACTGAATGAAAACGGCCGCACGATCGACGAGGCCGGCCGTCACAGCAGACGGCGCTGATTCTTTCCCGGAGCCGGAGGGGTTTTCCTCTTATCAGAGCCTTCCTCGCTCTTATCCGATACCTTTCGGCCGTCGTTCTTAACTTCCATGAATCTGCCGGAAACGCCAGTGTCAGCCTGCGGATGGCCTGTCCAACCTTCCGCGAATTTCGGTCGGCTGATATCGGCGAAGTCGAGCAACGCACCGAGAAAACCCTTTGTGTCCGCATCGAGGTGATCGAAGGAAACGAGATGTGACGCGTAGGCGGCCTTCTCAAGGGACTTGGCGATGCTGAACAGCTTCTCCGAATTGCTCAGCCTGATGACGATTTCCGCCAGTCCTTCGGCAGGAACCGCATTCAGCTCCGCCGTGAATTTCTCCCGGACCACCTGAGCCAGCCCTGCGCCGTTCGGCAAGTATTCCCTGATCGCAGCCTCAGTCCACCGCAGGTTAGCGAGTGCTCCCTCGGTGTTCGCCCCGAAACGGATGGCGTCGGTCATGTGTCGAACGCGTTCGGCAGAGGGTCTGAGGGCGGTGTCCGCAGACGCGAAATCGAAGGCGGCGGCAGCGATGGCGGCGGCGAGATAGGTTAGGCGTCCGGCTCCCCGAGCGGCGGCAGAAGCAGGATGCGCGTTCACGGCCTCGCGGGCGAACAGCTGGAAACCTTCAAGCGCGGTATTGGCGCATGACGGCCCGAACCTGTCGGCGACAGCGGATTTCACCTCGTCTATCTTGTCCCTTAAGACGCGACCGTTTCTCGCGTTATCGATATCGGCGATCTCGCCGTTGAACTCCTCTTCGGTCATGCGGTTCAGTCCGGAAAGCGCGTCGCTGTCCTTGAGGCGCTGGAGGTCCGCCCCGTCGATCCACAGGACTCCATGCTTCCGCGCCAGCTCCCGGAGCATCGGGCGGTTGTCGGTCGTGGCCACGCCTGCGCCCTCGACGGAGATGACGCTTGCCACTCCCTTTACGAAGAACAGCCGTTCGGCTGCTTGCGGAGTCCTTTTGTCCTTGATGTCGATGATAGTGCGCCGCCGGGCCAGCGTCGCTGAACGCTCGTATACCCACATGTCGATGTCGGTCAGCTCGACGCCATCATGCCGCAGCTTGATTCCGCGCATGACGAAGAACCCGGCACGGAGGAAATAGGCTCTGACCAGCTCTTCGGTCTTCAGACCCTTTGCACCGCTTGCCGTGGCCATCATAGGCTGCCTCCACCGCGTACGGCGCTCAACAGCGTCCGCATCTGCGACTTGCTTTGAGGGCCCTGTTTCTTTGTCCGGAAATCCGTCCGAGCGGCTTCCGGAGGAGTGTACCCGCTCATGCCAGCGCTCGGAAGCACTTCCAGCGCCGCTGCGGCGGCATCGCCACCCTTCAGAACCTGCAAAGCGATCTGACCGACCTCCATCTTCAGGAGGCGCATCGTGAAATAGCCGTTTCCGGTACGCGTTATCTGGACGACGCGCTCGAACTCCAGCGCCCTGTAGTCGCTCCCGATGGCAGGAGCTGGGCCGACCGCCTCACCTCGGAGCAGCTTGGCAAGGATCAATTCAACTCCCCAAATCCGGCCGCGGACGGGCGTGCTCTGCGACATGCCGTAGCTGAGAGCGGAAACCAGCGCCTTGGCATGATCAAACGCGTCGTCGATCAGCGGACTGGTAAACTTGTGGAACGCGCCTGGCGACGTCATGAACGCGTGTTCGCCGGCCTCGTTGGAAACGACGTTAATGTCGAAGACGGCAGCGGCCTGCAGCTTCGAGAGCAGTGGGGCGCCAAGCATCTTCTTGGCGTGAGTGGCCACGACCGCGCCGTTCACCTTGAGCAGCTGCTCGAACTGCTGGAGGCTTGCCTGTTCGGCCGGGGTCAGCGAGTCGAGCACCTTCTTGGTCTTTTCGGCTGTGTTCCGGCGGAACAGGTTGCCGTTGAACAGAAGGCGGTCATCGCCTTCTCCCTCGGCGTCAACGAACCCAATGCCATAAGCCTGGCCGAGGAAATCGGAGGTATCGTTCTTGGTGAGCTTATAGGTGTCGCCGATGTACTCGGACGCAGCCTTCACGCCGACGGGCGAGGACGATGCCAGCTCCGCCAGGCTTATGGAGGCGAGCTCGAAGGGCTGGGGCTCGTTCTCGTCGAAAAGGTCCGAGGCGTGACCAAGCGCGGTGCGACCGGTCACGCCAATGACCGAAACCGAACCGTCAGCGGCGACGTCGATGACCCGCCGATCCTGAAGCTGGGTGAGGCATGCCTGAAGCTCTGTCTTAGGATTCAGGCCGCCGATCCTTGCAGCGGCTATCACTTGGCTCTTGTTTAGGTCCGCTTGCTTGCTCTCCGCAAGCCTGACCAGCAGCGAAGCCGCCTTCGCCGCAAGGTCTATCGCGCTGTATTCCGACGCGCCACGCTGGTCGCCCGAAATCTTCCTGCCGTGATGGATGACCCATGCACCCTTAGTCTGCTTGTCCATGTGAAGCCCCGTGCCGTCCCAAGACTGCACTAGCACGGTGTACGCCACATGCACAGGTGACCTCGTTCCCCCTGACCTGAGAGTATCGCGAGGCGTCGACGAACTATTGACAAGCCGCCAGCATCAGCCCGTCTATCGTCCAAAAAGCCATCATCACACGATCCCCTACCCACGAAACCTTCCCCCTCCCCGTCATCTCACGCAGGCCGAGCTCACCGACGAGGTTGAGCGCCCCCTGCTTCGACACTTTTAGCCTGTCCTGGATCATTGCGGTCGAGACGAGCGGTCGCGAGAGCACCAATTCGACCAGATCGGACAGTCTCGAGCTGGCGCGGCGTTCCCGCAGTCGCCGCTCCATCTGGTTTTTGGCCATCGTCAGTCGATCGTGCTCCTTCAAGCCGGCCAGCGCTGCCTCTTGGATGGCGTCGACAAAAGCCAACAACCGATCCGAGCGACTGCGCTCCCGTCTCCGCTCGCGCGGAATGTTTTTGGCGCCGAGATGCAGGCTGGCGAGATGGTTGGTGGCGAGACCATTCTGCCGCAGCAGCGCGGCAACGAGCAGCGGTCCGAGCCAGGCGGCATGCTGCAGCACCTCGATGTCGGACCAGGCTTCGAGCAGGATCGCCGCGCGCAACACCGCCGGCAAGTCCCGCGTTTCTGCTAGTACGGCCTGCCATTCGGCCAGCGTTCCTCTTCATTCCAGTCGAGATCGTAGATCAAGTCCGGCCGCTCGTCCGAACGCAGCGTCCTCGCCGCACGTCGGCGCCGCTGAGGAGCTTTGAGGAGCGTGCCAAGACAGCATCGATCCGGCAAATTCCTCAGCCAGAAGATCGTCCTCAACATCGTCCCGAACATCGGCTTCAACTCCGCTGGTTCCAGCCCCCTGCCCTTCCTGGCCGAGTCCAACCGCCGCCGATGCCGTGCCGGTCAACTCATGCAATCCTTCCCGGCTAAAGCGCCCGATCTCCACCGCGCCATCGACAGTGTCGGCGACACGGTCGAATTCTGGTTCAGCGAGCACCGCGACCTGCTGGCGGCCAAGCGCTTCTTCAGGAAAGCCCTGGAGCGCCATAACCGGCCCGATTGCATCGTCATCGACGGCAGCCAGACCAATCATGAAGCCATCACTTCCTGCGATGCGGCAAATCGGTTGCAGGATCGTTCCCGACGCTGGCTGAACCCGATCACGATCAGGAAAAGTCGATACTTGAACAACAGGATCGAGCAGGACCACCGGCGCATCAAGCGCCGTGTGCGGCCGATGCTGGGTTTCAAGTCGCCGGCCACCAGCATCACCCTGTCGGGGATCGAAATGCTTCACATGATGCGCAAGCGACAGGCGAGGTACGCGTTCAATCCAAATCCCTCCCTGGCCGAGCAGTTCGCCAACTGGCGGCATGACAGCGGCCTGTCCCGACCAACCTTCATGACACAGAAAAAACTTTGCAACACAACCAACTCTTGTCGTCGTTTAGCCGCGCTTTTGAAAAGCCATCAACACTTCAGACTTCGCCCGAGCCGGACGACATCGGCGTCGTTTCGGTGACAAGGCTGATCAAACACGAAGTCCACGATGCACTTCCTGGCTTGCCCGCATCCTCGGGGCTGATTCTCGAAAAGTGGCTGCGGTGAACGCCCGAAATCTTTGATCGGTTATTCAACGGCCTCCGGCGTCATGGCTTGCAGACAGACGGACTGGCTCGGCCATCCAGTCGCGGTCGAACCAGCTGAGCTTGGGAACCTCTAGCCCCAGACTCCTTGCGATGGAGATGGCGAAATCAGGTACGACCGGGTATGTCGCGACACAGAGTCCGACGAGCGCGAAGGTCACCGCGCGGGCCGCAGTCCGGGCAAGCGCCTCCTTCACCTTCGGCGCAGCCGGAACTTGCAGCACTGAACATGAATAGCGGTCAATTGCGTCGACGAACGCCTCGATTGCGCGTGTCAGCTGACGTACGTCCGGGTAATCCGCTTCGAATCGCGCCCGCACTTCCGCGTTGAAGCGTCTGCAGTCCGCGAGGAACGCAATGTCGGTGGCTGACCACTGGCCAGGACACGGGAGCTCGTCTGTCGCGACCCGCCCGATGACCTCGTTAGCCTTCGCGACCGATCTCGACAGCCGTCCGTCCCAGAAGTCCCGTTTCCAGCTCTCGTAGGCACCCATGGAGAAGTCCTCGACAGAACCGTCCGGACGACAGCGACACAAGTAGAAGCGAAGCGGCTCGGCAGTTTCTTCCGCAGCGATGTCGTTCACCCAGATTGCGTGATTTCGTGATGTTGAGAACTTCTTCCCCTCAAGCGTGAGCATCTGGTTCACGAAAATCCGTCGGGGGAGCATCTCATGGAGATCAAGCGCCGAAAGTATCCCGGGAATAACCAACAGACGTCCGAAGGCGTTGTCTGCCCCAAAGAGAATGTCCAGCTCCGGCATCTCGTGCCGTGGGATTTGGTACCAGAAGGCGGGGCATCCGCTCTTTTCCCTTATCGTTTCTAAGGCGAGCAAGTGCCGAGGCACGTGTTCCATGGTGATGGTAAACCGCTGGCATTCAAATCCTGGGATTGGAACCCGAATTCCCTCCCGGTTTGGGTTTGAGATGCAGACTTCTGGAAGCCCCCGGGACAGCCAGGACTCGACATAGAGCTTGGCGTAAATGGGCAGGAGGTTCCGCGAGGCGAAGGATTCGAGTGCGTCATGCAATGGAGCGAGGTTCAGGAAAAGGCGCTTCAGGGGACGACGTTCCAGCGAACGCCCGTCGAGATCGACCGGGAGTTCGGCATCGAGGACCAGCGCGCCGCAATCCTCGCATTCGTGACCGGAGGAATAGCCGCCACAATAGGGACATTTGCCGTGGACGAAGGCGTCCACCTTGAAGCGCCCGCTTTGGACGTCATAAGGGACCAAATGCTCTCTTTCAGCGATCAGGCCCTTGCTGCAAAGTCGCTTGAAGACCTCGAGAACGACCGCCTTGCCGCGGCGGTCAGGCTTTGTCCCAAGGAAAATATCCGAAACTGCATTGAGCCGATGCAGAGCCTCCTGGAAAGAAGCCGTGTTTTTCTCGGCCAGCTGGTAGTATTCCAGTCCAGCAGCGTCGGCCGCAATTGCAATGTGCTCAAGGTGACCGTGCGTGCCCTGCAGCACGAAAACCTCTCGGCCGCCGGTCTCGGCAATTCGGCGCAACACATCCGCGTAGAGGAACGGTCCTGAGGCATGACCTATATGCATGTTCCCATTCGGGGTAAGCATTGCGGGCACCAGCAGCAGCGGTCTGCTCTTTCCTATCGCTTCGTTCGTGGAAGTCGCCTCTTCGAAGGCTGCGCGGCTGTGCCACCACACCGTCTGCATGACTGCACCGCTGTCCAAAGCCTCAATCCTGTGCCTGCTCAGCGGGTCCATCCTAATGCTCTCTCCGCCAAGCAGCAGGAACGTCTTTTCGTCTAGATGAATTCGAACGCCTCCAGAGATCACCGTCCAAAATTCGACTTCCGTATGGTTGTGACGGCAAGTGGTCGCGCCTGGACTGAGCTTCAATAGTCGGACTGAAACGTCGCCCCCTTCCGGGAAGGGATCATGCATTACGATGCCCCCTTCGATCGAGATGGGGACCGCGCGTGTTTCATTTTTGAGATCTATTACTTGCGGACAGATCATTTCGTTTCCACTCTCGAATTTCGGGTTGGCCATGCCGCTGGCAAGGTCTCGGGGCGACCTTGAGCAGGTTGAAGCACGTGCCCGTCTTGCAGCGCCTTCGCCACCACCGCAGCCCGTTCGGCCAGACCGCCGAGTGTGTGCTCCGTTGGGCCCCGAAGGCCAAAAGAGTGGTTTACCAAGAAAACGCGAGGTCTCGGACCGGTGCGACACGATTCCGGCATCTGATCGAGTCCCACTTCGAAAGACTCGTCGACAACGACGTCGGCATCTTCCATTCGCGGTTGCAGCAGTTGGATGAATGATAGATGGCGACGGTTTGAAAAGCCCGTCGCGCATACTAGGAGATCAATTTCAAGCGTCGTCGAGTCCGGCCTGCCTCCGATTCCGCGAAGGTCAAGACGAAGACCATTCTCGAGACGCTTTGCCGCCGTGATTTCCGTATACGGGAACAGCCTGAGCCTGTCGCGTCCGCACGCCTGGTCCTCGAATCGAAGATCGTAGATGCTTTTAAGGACCTCCTTGGTGACGGTGGAGAAGTTCGTGTTCCTCGTGTCGGAAAGAAACCTCTTGCGATCTTCGAGTGGCAACTCCGCGAACTTCAGCGAGTGTGGATAAGTGTAGAAATCATTTACGAACGGGTTGTCATCCGTCTGTTCGAAGAGGTGGCGCCGACCAACGACGATAAGAAGTTTGAATGCACCACGCGGCTGGAGTCGACGGCCAGTTCTTCGGGGATGTATGGCTCATGCCCAAGGCTGACGACCACGTCGTCTGCCTCGATTTCAGAAACATCTCCGCTCGAGACGTCCCTGGTCGTGACGACAAGGGTTTGGGTTCCCGGCGGCTTCTCGCGGAACCTGACCGCCACCGCCTCCTTGCCGAAAGAAATCTTGTTCGCAAAGAACCGGCTTACCCAGACCAGATAGTCGGAAAACAGCTTCCTTGAAGGATACAGGTTATTCGTATGGATGAAGTGATAGAGAAGCTCCTTGTCACGCAGGAACGAGAAAAAAGTGAATGGGCTTGCCGGATTCCTCAGGAACGCCAGGTCCTTGAACAGCGACACTTGGAGCATCGAATCCTCGAAAGCGATGCCCGGGTGCCATTCTGCGCTGTCGCGGCGCTCTAGGACTTCCAGCGATTCCAGAACTGAGGATCCCCACTCCTTGAGGCAGGTCAGCAGTGCCAGGTTTGCTGGTCCACTCCCCACGAGTAGTGTCTTTCGTCTTTGCATGACCGGCTCCCAAAAATCGTGCTTGTTTCCAACAGCCCCGTCGCGCGCTCGGCTAGGACAGCGATCCGGCTTCTCCTCAATTGCCCGAGGGCCATCGCGGCGACATCGGCGAGCGTGGCTTTGCCGGGGTGTATGGGACCCCGCAACTGTTGACGCGTGACGCATTCCACGGCTGCGGCCACCGGAACTGCGGTGGCGATAGCCATGCTTGAGATGCCTCGCTCCTGAAGCTCGGAGCGCAGGATGCACGTCCAGCTGCCAACCCGTCCTTGGCGATCCTCAATGGCGACGTCAAGGACGACCTGGTCGCCATCGTCATTTGGGCTCCGGCGACTTAAAAGCGCCTCCGTGACCTCCTTGACCTGCAGGCGCGTGCTCCCGATTTCGATCTCCTCGTCGGACAGCAGCCCGAGGCGATGCAACATCCGAACGCCATCCGCAAAGCCAGGCCACCGCACAGTCAATTGTCGAAGCGTCGGAATGCTAGGATGAGCGCCTGCAGCCGTCGACGAAACCATTGCGTCATCGTATGCTTCGAGAAGGCCGACACCTTCCACGAACAGCTGAGATACGCTTTCGAATCGATTTCGCGTTACGGCTTGGCCATTGATTCGAGCCAACGCGAGCCTCTGCTCTATGGGCAGCCGACGCCCAAAGGCGAGAGCATAGTTCAGCGGAGGTTCCGGAATTCTGGGAATCCCTCCGCAATGAGTTACTATGCTCTCTATGTCCTTTATTTCAGCCGCAACCAGCGAGACTAAAGATTCAACCAATCCTGGTTCGAGACCCGCTCCCAAGACTACGGGCGGACCGTTAGGCGGTACCCGGAGAATCTCAGGATCTCCAGGGCTCGGCCTGCCGACGCAAATAATAGGGGTGTGTAGACCTGCTTCGTGCGTTTGATGCAAAAGCTTGCCGACCAAAACTCGGGAGTCTCTCCAAGACGTAGCCATGATCAGCGATCGGGCTTGAACCGAGAGAGCGGATGGACCCAACGACACGTCGAATCGGACGTTTTCGAGATCGCCCAGAAGCCGCTGCGCCACGGCGAGCGCAGAATGGCTCCTGTCAATCACGACAACGAACGAGTCCGGCTGGCCCGCAAGTTGCAGCGCCACTGCCCGACCGACCGGCCCGGCTCCGATGACGACGTGTGATCTCCCGTGCATAGTGCCCTGCTTCAGCCTTTACTGCCAACTACGGTTCGGGGTCGGCTTGCGCCGGATCGTGCGATAGCCAAGGAGAGCGATAGCCGTTTGCAGTAGAGCCAACCCCGCAATCAACAGCGTCAGCGTGTCGTATCCCAGCTGGACTGAGACGAGCCCGGCGGCGAAGGGGAAGAAATACAGGCCAAGAAAATAGGAAAGGCTGAAGACGATCTGCACCAAAGTCCGGGACTGCGGCGCAGTCACGCGGACGGCTTCTGCCTGCATCAGGGGATAGGAAAGCCCATAAGTTATGCCGGTCGCCAGCGATGCCATTGCGTAAATGACGGGGTGGCCCGGGGAGCAGTGAAAGCCGAGAAGCGAAACGACCATCCCGCCCAGGAGTAACGGCAAGGTGCGGTCGGCCGCACTGCGGGTTACGCGCGGACCAATTGCAAATCTGGAGCCGACTACTCCTATGGCCCAAAAGCCAAAGAATATTTCGTACGGAAGACCTGAATTATTCGCAAATAGGACCTGGAAATTTATCAAAGTGGTGTAAATGCTTGCTGACAACAGTACAAGAACAAAAAACAGAGCAGAATTGCTGAAGAGCAGATTGAAAATGTCGCGCGCAAGCGAGGCGTTATTCGGAATATCGGCTTCGCGGATGTTCGCCGCACGTCGCGCTGCCCACGATGACAACGCTGACCCTGCCGTCGCCGCGAGCATTGCCAGAATGAACATATCCAGCGTGCCCAAGCCGGCGAACCGGGTAAGGAGGCTGCTCAGCAACGGTCCGCAGGTTAACCCTAAGGTGGAGAATGCAGAGTAGGCCATGAAGCTCGATGGCCGGTCTGCATCGCTTGAGAGGGCGGAAATACATATCGAGCCCATAGTGAAGTGCAGCGCCCATCCGCCTGATTGCAGCATGTAGCTGAGGAAGTAGGGGAATGTCGCGCGCACCCCCGACCATTCGTTCAAGAGTATGGTCGCGCAGGCTGCTGCATAGAGAAGCCCGCCGATGGGTGCGAGCCTCCGCACACTAAACTGGCGTGTCAGCGTAGGACTGATCAAAACTATTAATATAGCGACCGCCATGCCTGCTGCTGAGATCGAACCAAAGAAGATCTCGTCGCGCCCAATCGACAATAGGTAGACTGGAAACAGCGCAAACACGCCCATCGCGAAGGAAACCAGAGATCTTTCAGCAATGAACATGCGCCTGTACCACAAAAGGCGCGTATTGGTGATCGAGCTGCTGCGATCGTTCATTTGTTATGCCATGAAAATGTAATCTGCGTCGGTGATGGCGAAGATAAATTATGTATCAAAATACGATTCGCGTTTTTGGGCGCGGCCATTGTCATGGTCGAAGGAGTACGTTGCCTTAGATCGAGAGCCTGAAGCATTGCGGTCCTTCGCCTGTTCATCGTGGCTACCCGTGACACGAGTTATGGCCGGCAGCTGTTGCCCGCCCGGCAACGAAGGCTCTCAAGAGTCATGCCAGCTTGCTTGATTGAGCTGAAGAAGGAACTTTGTGGTTGCTTTTCAGTCAATTAGCCCGAAGCAAAGCAAGAGATCGACTGAAAATGGCCATATCGCGAACTCGACAAACCCGACAAAAGATGTCGGCGATGGAAGGGCGGAAGGTGACCGGCAGGCGCTGCGGGCAGCGAGGAACTGATGCGCTGCAGCACTTCTGCGCCCGATGCGCCTTCGATCTGCGCACGGCATCGAAGGTCATCGTAAAAACGTCGGCACGACGGCTGGAACGGTCGATCGACGATATCTGCAAGGTGGAGATGGCCAAGGGATCGATGACGATCGGCGACCCGACTTCGCGCCTGCTGGGCGCGCCTATCGTTGCAGGCGTCTCATTGGGGAAGACGCTCACGAACCTGTCCACGTCCTCGCGCATCCGCTGCTTCGAATGGCTCGCGGACAAGCCTGTCAGCTGGTTGATGACAGATGAGGACGATGCTGTTGCCCGGCGGCGTCGGCTCGTCCTAGCTGCAGGCGGCCATGACCGGTTGATTGCGCACTTCTCGGATTTCATGGACGAGCATCAAGGATCGCCGATGTCTGTGCGGTCATCCCCGACCGGCGCCGACCTTGCTGCTCTGCTCGAGGCCTATTCGCGCGCCACTGACGATGCGATCAAAACGAAGCGTCACCGTGTTCTTGCGGTCCCACGCGGATAGGATTGCTGCCCGCGAACCACCCATCCCTGGTGACCAGCATGCTATTCATCACCGGCAACGCCCGCATCTTCTTCCCAGTCACTGGAAAACCCCGGCATGATGTCGCCCGCCAGCAGCTTCTCCTTCGACAGCAGGCCCGCATCCTCAAGCGCTTCGATGTCGGGGAGATCGCGCAGAGTGTCGAACCCGAACTGCAGCAGGAACGCCTTGGTCGTGACATACGTGTATGGCGCGCCTGGGGTCGGGCTGCGTGGGCCTGAGGCGATCAGGCCGAAGCCGCGCAAATTGCCGATCAGGTCGCGGCTGATTTCCTTGCCGAAGAAGGAGGACAGTTCGGCACGGGTGATCGGCTGGAAGTAGGCGATCGTCAACAGCACGAGTACCTCCGACTGCGAGAGGTCGACCGTGCGTTCGTCGGCGCCGACGGCCGTGCGGATGGCGTCGGCATAGGCCGGCCGCGTCAGATGCTTCCAGCCACCGGCGACCGCCACCACATCATAGGGCCGGCCGCGCAGTTCCTCACGGATGTCGTCGATGAGGAGATCAATGCTGCAACTTTTGCCGACGATGCGTGCCAGCGTGTCGCGGCCGACCGGCTCACTCGCGGCAAAAATCGTCGCCTCGACGCGATGCATCCATTCGCGCCAGCGCGCCTCCGGCGGCAGGTGATCCAGCTCCCGATCAAACAGATCGTCGTCTGGCTGCCCCTTTCCTCGCCTGCGCACCGCTTCCGACATCGTCTTCACAGCCCGTAGATGCGGAAGGTCGGGCGGCCGGACAGCTCGCGCACGGCGCCAAGCTCGATCAGCCGGTCGAACAGGCGGCGCAGGCCGCGGTCGCTCATGCCGGTCTTTTTGTCCCCGCGCGAGGCGACGACGGCGTCCTCGCCCAGAAGCGTCTCGATCACCGCGTCCGCACCCTTTGCCCGCAGCTTCGGCGCGACGGCGAGCAGCCGCTCGGCGCGGCGGCCGAGTTCGGTCGAGAGGTCGATGGCTCGCAGCGCGGCGCGCGCCTGAGCCAAGAGCAGGCCCTGCACCCTCTCCCGGCCTGGCGCCTGATCCCTCTCCGTCGGGCTGGTTGTTCTCACTCGCACGCCACGCGTGCTCCTGCCCGATGCAGGTTGCGCTCCCAGAAGCGGCACCGTATGCCGCCATCCCAGCCTTTGCGCGAGCATGGCGTCGGCGAGCCATGTTCCCACGACGCGCCCGTAGCCATGGCGCTCGGCGGCAGCGATAGCGCCGGTCAGCATCCCGACCGTCCCGGCGCTGGAGCCGAGCCGCCTAAGCTCGTCCGCCAGATCGCTGACCGCCTCGTCGTTGCGGGCGTGACCGAATTCTTCCAAGACCGCGGTGAGGTTTTTCTCCGTCAGAAGATCCTCTGCGGGCCGGGCTGCCAGCCGCCGCCAGGCGAGCAGCAAAAGACCGCCCGGCCCACAATCGTCGCCGGGGCGGGTAAGGAGAAAAGAATCGCGCAGCGCGGCCTCGTCCTCGGCGCGCCCCGCCTGCCGCGCCGTTGTCGCGGCCGCCGCGAGCGCGAGGCGCTGCCGCCAGGCGCCGGCCCATTTTTCGTCCCGGCGCACGACAGCGTCGAGCGCGGTCAGCGCCGCGCCGGCGGCAAGCGCAGCATCTTCGACGGTTTGCGCCGTCTCGACTGCCCGGCGCAGCCAGGACGGCACAGTCTTCATAGGCGGGCTCGGCGCGGCGCCGAGCGGCTGGACTGCGTGGCGCGAGAGCGGCTTGGGGCGAAGAATCATCGCCGGCAGCATGAATCATCGCGGTGCTTTTTGCAATCATCTCGGC
>SAQL01000033.1 GCA_004020645.1 Mesorhizobium sp.
CCCCTACTCCCCTACTCCCCTCCTACACATTCAACAACAAATACTCCCGCTCCCACGGGCTGATCACTTCCATGAAGGTCTCGAATTCCGCCCGCTTGATCGCCGCATAGGTTGCGGCAAACGACTTGCCGAGCAGCGCGCAGAGTTCCTCGTCGGCTTCGAACAGGTCGACGGCTTCGAGCAGGCTGCGCGGCAGGTCGATCTCTGCCTCGTTGGCGGTGGTGAGAACCGGCGGTTCGGCCTTGATCTTGTTGGTCATGCCGATCAGCCCGCAGGCGAGCGATGCCGCCAGCGCCAGATAGGGATTGGCGTCGGATGAGGGGATGCGGTTCTCGACGCGCCTGGCTGCCGGGTCGGAGCGCGGGACGCGGAAGGCGGTGGTGCGATTGTCGTAGCCCCATTTGTTGTTGACCGGCGCCGAAGCCGACTGCGTCAGCCGGCGATAGGAATTGACGTAGGGCGCAAACATCACCAGCGCGTTCGGCACATGTTTCTGCATGCCGCCGAGGAAATGGAAGAAGGCTTCGGTTTCCGAGCCGTCCTCGGCGGAAAAGACGTTCTTGCCGGTCTTCTTGTCGATGATCGACTGGTGGATATGCATGGCCGACCCAGGCTGCCCCTGGATCGGCTTGGCCATGAAGGTGGCATAGATCTCATGCTTCAGCGCCGCCTCGCGGATGGTGCGCTTGAACATGAACACCTGGTCGGCCAGTTCGATCGGATCGCCGTGGCGCAGATTGATCTCGAGCTGGCCGGCGCCTTCCTCGTGGATCAGCGTGTCGATCTCCAGGCCCTGGCTTTCGGAGAAATGGTAGATGTCGTCGATCAGTTCGTCGAACTCGTTGACGCCGGCGATCGAATAGCCGGCGCCGCCGCCGATCGGCCGTCCCGAACGCCCGACCGGCGGGGTCAGCGGGTAGTCCGGATCGGGATTCTTGCGCACGAGGTAGAATTCGATCTCGGGCGCTACCACCGGCTTCAGTCCGCGCTGGTCGTAAGCTGCAAGCACGCGCTTCAGCACGTTGCGCGGCGTGAACTCGACCGAGCGGCCGTCCTGGTGGACGAGGTCGCAGATGACCGCCGCCGTCGGGTCCTCTTCCCACGGCACCACGGTCAGTGTCGAAAGGTCCGGCATCAGCTTGAGGTCGCCGTCGTCTTCCGGATAGTGGAAACCGTTGCCGTCCTCTGGATAGCCGCCGGAAATCGTCGTCATGAACACCGCCGACGGCAGCGCCAGCGAGGTGTTGGAGGTGAATTTCTTCGACGGCATCATCTTGCCGCGCGCAACACCCGCCTGGTCGGGCGTGATGCATTCGATGTCCTCGATGCCGCGCCAATCCAGCCAGGCGCTGACTTCCTTCCAGTTCTTCACGCCGCGTTGATTTTTCACGAAGGCAGGTGTGCGGATACGTCCTCCGCGGCTCGACGGACGGACTTCCTTTTTTGCAGGCGGCATCATTCACCAGATTGGGTTGCGGATTTGGGAGTATAGCCGTTGCCGGTGATGGAAGGGAAGGGGAACTGGCCCTGCGTTCACCTGCGCAGTTGAAAACCACTCCGGGCAGCTTAGGTTCGACGCAAGTTCAATGATCTCGGTTGAAGACGTCGAATGCAGAACAATCATGAATTGACCACGATCGGCTTCGATGCCGACGACACGCTCTGGCAGAACGAGCAGTTCTTCCGCATGACCGAGAGGCGCTTTGCCGCGCTGCTCGCCGATCATGCCGAGGAGGGGCACATTTCGGCAAGATTGCTGGAGGCGGAAAAGCGCAACCTCGCCGTCTACGGCTTCGGCATCAAGGGGTTTACCCTGTCGATGATCGAAACGGCGATCGAGATTACCGAGGGCCGCGCGCCGGCCTCGGTCATCGCCGAGATTCTTGCGGCGGGCCGCGAGATGCTTGGCCATCCGATCGAGGCGCTGCCCCATGCGCGCGAAACCGTTGAAAAGCTGGCGGGCGCGTATCGCCTGGTGCTGATCACCAAAGGCGACCTTTTCGACCAGGAACGCAAGCTGGCGCAATCGGGCCTCGGCGACCTGTTCGATGCCGTCGAGATCGTCAGCGACAAGAGCCCCGCTACTTATGTCAGCATCTTCAGCCGCCACGGTGATGGCGCCGAAAAAAGCATGATGGTCGGCAATTCGCTCAAGTCGGACGTGGTGCCGGCCATCGAAGCCGGCAGTTGGGGCATCCACGTGCCGCATGAACTGACCTGGGTACTGGAACATGTCGAGCCGCCGGTCACCGCGCCTCGCTTCCGCCAGATAGCCGATCTCTCGGAACTGCCCCGGCTCGTCGAAAGCATCGGGAAAGCCGGCTGATCGCGTGTCTCGGCGTCGAAACCGGACGTGCACCGCAGCGTATCGATGCCGGACATTGCGCGTCGCAACCCTTGTTGTCCGCTCCGCCAGGGGCCGCGCTGTCGCTGACCTCCATCGCGCGGCCGTGTACAATCCACGATGCAAAACCGCTTTCTACTTGCAAATCAGTCGCAATTGCAGAATATGCGACAAGCGCGTCGTAGTCGCATAATGGCGGCCACCGGCGGGACGTTAAAAATCGCGGCAGGAGAAATTGATGATTGAGAGATACGGGCGACGGGTTGTCATCGGGTTGATGGTTACGGTTTTCGCTGCGGCAGTGGCTTCAAGTCCAGCGAAAGCGCAGGAAAAGTTCAAGGCCGTGACGACCTTCACCGTCATCGCCGACATGGCGAAGAATGTGGCGGGCGACGCAGCAATCGTGGAATCGATCACCAAGCCGGGAGCGGAGATCCACAATTACGCGCCGACGCCGGGCGACATTCAGCGGGCGCAGGGCGCACAGCTCATTCTGTGGAACGGGCTCAACCTCGAACTCTGGTTCGAAAAATTCTTCCAGAACCTCAGCGACGTGCCCGGCGCGATCGTCTCCGAGGGCGTCCAACCGATGAGCATCGCCGAGGGGCCCTATACGGGCAAACCGAACCCGCATGCCTGGATGTCCCCGTCAAACGCGCTGATCTACGTCGACAACATCCGCGACGCCTTGGTCGAGCACGATCCGGCGCATGCCGAGACCTACAAGGCCAATGCAGAAGCCTACAAGGCAAAGATAGAGGCGGCCGTCGCGCCGATCCGCGATAAGCTTGCCTCGATCCCGAAGGACCGGCGCTGGCTGGTATCGAGCGAAGGCGCTTTCTCATACCTGGCACGCGATTTCGAGCTGAAGGAGCTTTATTTGTGGCCGATCAACGCTGACCAGCAAGGCACCCCGCAGCAGGTTCGCAAGGTGATCGACGCGGTCAGGGAAAACAAGATCGTCGCCGTCTTCAGCGAAAGCACTGTGTCGGACAAGCCGGCCCGGCAGGTCGCGCGCGAGACGGGGGTGCATTACGGCGGCGTGCTCTACGTTGATTCTCTCAGCGAGGCGGACGGCCCGGTGCCGACCTATATCGACCTGCTGCGTGTGACATCCGATACGGTTCAGAAAGGCCTCGCCGCAGGGCTGTCGCAATGAACGAAGCCGTTCCGCCTCTTGCCCACGCGTTCGAGGATGCGGGAGGCGGTCTCGCCGTCCGCGGCGCGACCGTCACCTACCGCAACGGCCACACGGCGCTGCGCGATACGAGCTTTGAAATTCCGACAGGCACGATCACGGCACTTGTCGGTGTCAACGGCTCGGGCAAGTCGACGCTGTTCAAAGCCATCATGGGCTTCGTGCGGCTGGCAAAGGGAGAGATTTTTGTTCTCGGACAGCCGGCCGCGGCCGCGCTGAGGAAGAACGTCGTCGCCTATGTGCCGCAGGCCGAGGAGGTCGATTGGAACTTTCCAGTACTGGTCGAGGACGTCGTCATGATGGGTCGCTACGGCCATATGGGCATGATGCGCCTTCCGAAGGCGGCTGATCGCGAGGCGGTTACCGCTGCGCTTGCGCGTGTCGGCATGAGCGATTTCCGCAAGCGCCAGATCGGCGAGCTTTCGGGCGGGCAGAAGAAGCGCGTCTTTCTCGCTCGGGCGCTGGCGCAGGACGGGCACGTCATCCTGCTCGACGAGCCCTTCACTGGCGTCGACGTCAGGACCGAGGACGCTATCGTCGAACTGCTGCGCGCGCTCCGGGACGAAGGCCGGGTGATGCTGGTCTCGACGCATAATCTGGGTAGCGTGCCGGAGTTCTGCGACCGTGCCGTGCTGCTCCGGAACACCGTCCTTGCCTACGGGCCGACAGGCCAGACCTTCACGCAGGCGAATCTGGAAAAGGCTTTCGGCGGCGTCTTGCGTCATTTCGTGCTGGGCGGCGCCGGGCTGCATGAGGATGACGACAGGCGCCGCCTTGCCGTCATCACCGACGACGAACGGCCGCTGGTCTTCTACGGAGAGGACGGAGCCATGCAGCACAAGAAGCGGGAACCGGACGAATGAATGTCCTGCTCGAGCCGTTCAGCTACGAATATATGCTCAATGCCATGTGGGTGTCCGCTTTGGTCGGCGGTGTCTGCGCCTTCCTGTCCTGCTATCTGATGCTGAAAGGCTGGTCGCTGATCGGTGACGCGCTCTCGCATTCGATCGTGCCGGGCGTCGCCGGCGCCTATATGCTGGGCCTTCCCTTCTCGATCGGCGCCTTCTTCTCCGGCGGGCTCGCCGCTGCAGCGATGCTCTTCCTCAACCAGCGCACCAAGCTGAAGGAAGACGCCATCATCGGCCTGATCTTCTCCTCCTTCTTCGGCCTCGGCTTGTTCATGGTGTCGCTGTCACCGACCTCCGTGAATATCCAGACGATCGTGCTCGGCAACATCTTGGCCATCACCCCGGAAGACACGCTTCAACTCGCCATCATAGGCTTCGTCTCGCTCGCCATCCTGCTGGTGAAATGGAAGGATCTGATGGTGGTCTTCTTCGACGAGAGCCATGCCCGCTCGATCGGCCTCAACCCCAGCGCGCTCAAGATCATGTTCTTCATGCTGCTATCGGCCTCCACGGTCGCCGCGCTTCAGACCGTCGGCGCCTTCCTCGTCATCTGCATGGTGGTGACGCCCGGCGCGACCGCCTATCTTCTGACGGACCGCTTTCCGCGCCTGCTCGTCATCGCGGTTGTAATCGGCGCTGCCACGAGTTTCAGCGGCGCCTATGCGAGCTATTTCCTCGACGGTGCCACTGGCGGCATCATCGTCGTCCTGCAGACGCTAATCTTTCTCGCCGCCTTCTTCTTCGCTCCCAAGCATGGAATGCTGGCAGCCCGCCGCCGCGCGGCGAGGGTCTTGGAGACCAGCCTATGAGCATCCTCGATACGCTGCTTACCCCGTTCCAGTTCGACTTCATGGTCAATGCGCTGATTGTTTCGGTTCTGGTCGCTGTGCCGACGGCGCTGCTCTCCTGCTTCCTCGTTCTCAAGGGCTGGTCGCTGATGGGCGACGCGATCAGCCACGCCGTCTTTCCCGGCGTGGTCATTGCCTACATCGTTGGATTTCCCTATTCGGTCGGTGCCTTCGCCGCCGGGATCGTCTGCGCTCTCGCCACCGGCTTCCTCAAGGATAACAGCCGCATCAAGCAGGACACGATAATGGGCATCGTCTTCTCCGGCATGTTCGGCCTCGGCCTGGTGCTCTACGTAAAGATCCAGTCCGACGTGCATCTCGACCACATATTGTTCGGCGACGTGCTGGGCATCGGCTTGCGCGACATCGTCGAAACGGGGCTCGTTGCTGCGATCACGGCCGGCACCATCGGGATCAAGTGGCGCGACTTCCTGCTGCACGCCTTCGACCCGGCTCAGGCTCGCGCGGTTGGTCTTCGGGTCAACCTGCTCCACTACGGCCTGCTTTGCCTGATCTCGCTCACCATCGTCGGCGCGCTGAAGGCGGTCGGCATCATCATGGCCATCGCCATGCTGATCGCGCCTGGCGCCGTCGCCTTCCTGCTGACAAGGAAGTTCAGCGCCATGCTGATCCTGTCGGTGGCGATCGCGGTCGCCGCGTCGTTTCTCGGCGTCTATCTGTCCTTCTTCATCGACAGCGCACCGGCGCCGACCATCGTTCTCATGCTGTCCGCCGCCTTCATCGCGGCCTTCGCCATTACCACACTCAAAGTGGGCCGAATGGAGACTGCCGAGGAACGCTAGAAACTGGCGGTCATTCTCCGGATTGACGAGAGCGTCGCGTTTTCTGGATCGGCTTGACGTAGATCTCCAGTCTGTGGCTGATGATCGTGAATCCGTGCTGTCGAGCGATTTCCTCCTGGAGCCGCTCGATCTCCGCCGACTGGAATTCGACGACGTCTCCCGTCTCGATGTTGATGAGATGATCGTGATGCTCACGGGGGACGGTTTCGTATCTGGCGCGCCGATCGCCAAAGGTGTGCCGCTCCAGAATGCCCTTTTCGCGCAGAAGGCTGACGGTGCGATAGACAGTGGCGAGCGCGATCGTTGGCTCAATGGCGACAACGCGGCGATGGAGTTCCACCACATCCGGATGGTCGCTGGATTCGGATATAACACGCATGATGACGCGGCGCGGACCGGTGATGCGCAGTCCGAGTTTCCTGCAAAGCGCGGCGATGGTCTGTTCTGAGGACATGTCATGATCCGCCAATATCGACAGCCATGTCGCGAAGTCGGAACATGCCTGCGGATTTGTTCGAAGCTGCTACCCCAGATGCGTCGCAATTGCAAAAGGACATCGGACTGGGTTCGCTGTCAGGCGGTCACCTGCTGAACATAAAGATATCGAGATCCGATCGCAAGAAACGAGGGAGCGCGTGTGAGCCGGATAGGACGCCGGCTAGCTGCGTCCAAGCCCGATCAAATGGTCGATCACCGGCTGCAGCCGTTCGGTCGTGATCGGTTTGACGACCACCGCATCGATGACGCTCGACAGGCCGAGGCTCTCCGGTGTGCCGTTCTTGGTCGAAAGCAGGATCACCGAGGGAAACGATCTGCCCGAGGTGCGCCGCAGCGCATCGATACCGGACATCAGCGCGTCGCAGTCCTGGTTGTCCGCTCCGCCATCGAGGACGACAGCTCCGGGAATGAGCGATCGCAACGTCGTTGCTGCCGTTTCGGGCGATTCCGAGATCGGTTTGAGCCCGGATCGTTCGACGATTTTCGAAACCACCACCCGGTTGACCGGCGACTTCCCGACGACGAGCACGCGGGTGAGGTCCGTGAGCATCCCGGGGTCCACATTCCGGCTTCCCAAAGTCAGGTGGCTTGCGGTCCTGGGGTCGCGGTTCATGGGGCGCATGAGCGTGGGGGCACTCGTCTGGTTTCAATGCAGGGTTGAAACTTTAGAAACAATTGCAGTGAGATCGCTGCCCTTGTCAAGCTGAAATGGCGGATGTCCAGAATATCGCAAGAAACGTTAAAATTTAAAGCAAGTCCTGTTCTTGCCCCTATGCAAACTGGTCCTGCAGACGCAGATCACCTGCGCAGAGACTGCGCAGGTGATGCTGGATCCACCGACAGGCTTCGGTCGGATTTCGGTCAGCCGAGGCTCCGCTGGGTGACGATCACCGGGATCAGCAGGTCGCCCCAGTTGCCGTCGCCGCCATGGTGCCGTGCCGAGCGCACGAGCTCCACCGACACACCGGCCTCGACCGCCTTCATCACCGACTGGTTGAGCCTGTGCAGGTCATTCGCCAGCATGCGGATGGTCGCTTGCTGGTCGACGGTCATGGTGGTGGCCTGTTCTTCGGCCCGTTCCTTGACGCGACTTATCGATGCCATTGGTCTTCTCCTTCATACCCCTTTGGGGCGTTCCTCTATTTGTTGCGTTGCGGCTATTCCGCCGCCGGTTTGAACTGGGCGTGCTCGGTCGATTCATGCATGGCCGTGGTCGAAGACCGGCCGCCGGTGATCGCCATCGACACGGCGTCGAAATAGCCGGTGCCGACTTCGCGCTGGTGCTTGGTCGCGGTGTAGCCGTGGGCTTCCGCCGCGAATTCAGCCTCCTGCAGTTCGGAATAAGCCGCCATTTGCCGCGCCTTGTAGCCGCGGGCGAGTTCGAACATGCCGAAATTGAGCTGGTGAAAACCGGCCAGCGTGATGAACTGGAACTTGTAGCCCATGGCGCCGAGTTCCTTCTGGAACCTGGCGATCGTGGCATCGTCGAGGTTCTTCTTCCAGTTGAACGACGGCGAGCAATTATAGGCGAGAAGCTTGCCGGGATGGTGCCTGTGCACGCCCTCGGCAAACTTCTTGGCCTGCGCCAGATCGGGCTTGGAGGTTTCGCACCAGATCAGGTCGGCGTAGGGCGCGTAGGCGACGGCCCGCGCGATGCAAGGCTCGATGCCGTTCCTGACTTGATAGAAGCCCTCTACCGTGCGGCCGGCGTCATAGTCGACGAACGGCTGGTCGCGCTCGTCGATGTCGGAGGTGAGCAGCTTTGCCGCTTCCGCGTCGGTGCGCGCGACGACCAGCGTCGGCGTGCCCATGACGTCGGCGGCAAGCCGCGCGGCGTTGAGGTTGCGGATGTGTGCGGCGGTCGGGATCAGCACCTTGCCGCCGAGATGGCCGCATTTCTTCTCCGATGCCAACTGGTCCTCGTAGTGGACGCCGGCGGCACCCGCCTCGATGAAGGCCTTCATGATCTCGAAGGCGTTGAGCGGCCCGCCGAAGCCGGCTTCCGCATCGGCGACAACAGGCGCGAACCAGGTGTCGACCGAAAGCCCCTTGCCTTCGGAGGTCTCGATCTGGTCGGCGCGCTGCAGGGTGCGGTTGATGCGCTTGACCAGTTCGGGCGCCGCATTGGCGGGATAAAGCGACTGGTCCGGATACATGGCGGATGCGGTGTTGGCGTCGGCGGCGACCTGCCATCCAGACAGGTAGATCGCCTTCAGCCCGGCCCGGACTTGCTGCATCGCCTGATTGCCCGACATGGCGCCGAGCGCGTTGACGAAGTCCTCTTCGTGGATGAGCTGCCAGAGCCGGTTGGCGCCCATTTCGGCGAGGCTCTGCCGGATCTGGACCGAACCGCGCAGCCGCTTCACGTCGTCCGGCGAATAGGGCCGCTCGATGCCATCGAAGCGGCCTTCCGGTGCCGAGGGGACGAGGTTGTAAAAATCGGTCATTGGTCACTCCGGATAGATCGTTGCTGGGATGGAAACGCCGCCTCATGGAGATTTCCGCGCCGTTTTGGTGTGACAGCATTTACATTTCAGCGCGAAACAGGCGAGGAAAACCAGAGGATTGGCCGAAAAATAAGAGAAAACCTGTGTTGCGTTTGACAGCTAGGCGCTGTAAATCTGTCACGATTGTAAAAGGCCGGCACGGGCCATCGCCGTGCAGAGACGTGTAAATTTCTGTCAAGGACAGTCGAGTGGCCGATCAGAAGATCTTCGCCGGGCCGCGCATCCGCCGCATCCGCAGCGCCAAGGGCCTGACCCAGACTGCGATGGCCGAAGGGCTCGGCATCTCGCCGTCCTATCTCAATCTCATCGAGCGCAACCAGCGGCCGCTGACGGTCCAGCTGATCCTCAAGCTGGCATCCGTCTACAAGGTCGACCCGCATGAATTGCAGGGCGAGGCGAGGGGGTCGGTCGCCGCCTTGAAGGAAGTGTTTTCAGATCCGTTGCTGGTCGGCGAATTGCCTGGTGACCAGGAACTGATCGAGCTTGCCGAGGCGGCGCCCAACGCTTCCGCCGCGGTGATAAAACTGTTTCGCGCCTATCGCGAGCAGGCCGAGCGCCTTTCCGACCTCAACGAGCTTCTCGCGCGTGAGGGCAAAGCGACGGCACTCTCCGGCGCCCGCTTGCCGATCGACGAGGTGCACGAGATTTTCGAGCGCCGGCCGAACCATTTTGCCGCGCTCGAAGCGGAGGCCGAGGCATTCACGTCGGTGCTCGATCCCGGCGACGATCTGCTCGGTGCGCTGAAGGCCTGGCTGAAGCGCGAATACGGCATCGTCGTCAAGGTGCTGCCGGTCGCTACCATGCCGAACTGGCGCCGCCGCTACGACCGCCACTCGCAGCGCTTGTTTCTGTCCGAGCGCCTGTCGCCGTTCGACCAGTTGCGCGAGGTGGCGATGGAGGCCTGCCTGATCCGCATGACGGTCGCGGTGGCAAGCGAGATCCAGGCACTGAAGCTGACTACGGATGAGGCCCGCCGGCTCGCCCGCTTCGAGCTTGGCCGCTACGCCGCCCACGCATTGATGATGCCCTATCAACCCTTTCACGCAGCAGCACACCGCGCCCGTTACGACATCGATGTGCTGCGCTCGCGCTTCGGCGTCTCATTCGAGCAGGCGGCGAACCGGTTGACCATGCTGCAGCGGCCGGGCACGCCGGGCGTGCCGTTCTTCATGCTCGAGGTCGACAATGCCGGCAACCGCTTCCGCAAGGCGGGCAGCCAGGGTTTTCCGCAGAACCGCTTCGGCGGCGGCTGTCCAAAACTTCCCGTGCATGCCGCCTTCACCCAGCCCGGCCAGATCTTCGTCGAGGCGGTGGAAATGCCCGACGGCGCCGAGTTCCTATGCGTCGCCCGCACGCTCGAAGGACCGCAAGGCTCGTTTGCGGAGCGCCCGCGCCGTACCGCACTTCTGCTGGGCTGCGACATCGGCTTTCGTGACGAGATCGTCTATGGCGCGGCACTGCCGGGGCCGGCTGCCGCGGCGGCCGGAAAAGCCGGACAGGGCACCAATCCGGCCACGCCGATAGGCCCCGCCTGCCGGCTGTGCGAACGCATCGGCTGCCTTGCCCGCGCCGAGCCGCCGGTGACGCGCCCGCTCGGCCTCGACGAAATGGTGACCGGACTAAGCGCCTTCGATTTCCAGTGACGGGCACAGCGTTTCCATCAAATTGCGCTCGGCGCATTGTTCTATCGCCCACCGCTGCCTATCAGAACGTCCATCTCAATCGTCAGCGGCTCTCCAACGCTCGGCGAAGCCAGCCCGCGCCAGACTTCCTCGCGCACTGTGACCTGCATGTCTGGAGGAAGCTGGACATACTCCTGACCGCTCAATGTTGCTCCTTTGGTGATTCCGCTGAAATAATCATCGAAAGATGAGAATTTGATGCGTCGAGTTTCAAGCTGGACATAGACCTCTTGAAACCCGGCGCGGTGGAGCAAGGAATGCAAGCATGTCGCGTCAGGGATGGAGAAGAGGCGATTTAGCTTTTCAGCTTTCTCAGGTGCGCAACGGGCGATTGCCGCGCCTATTCTGGCGAACAGCGAGCGCTCCGGCGTCGTCGTCACGCTAACTGCAGTCCAGCCGTTGGGGCGCAGAACCCGACGAAACTCCGAAAGCGCCCCAAGCGGGTCTGAGAAGAACATGAGCCCAAGCTGACAGATCACCGCATCGAACCGACAATCCTCGTAAGGGAGCGCGTGAGCGTCAAACGTTGCGAGGGTGATTGGCTGGTTCTTCAAATTGCGTCTGGCTGATTCGAGCATGGCCGGCGAGATATCGCCGCCAGTGACAGAGCCGGATGGGCCCACCATGATCGCTGCAGCTTGTGCTGCTGCTCCTGTACCCGTTGCGACGTCGAGCACCCGATGGGCAGGCGCAATTTGCGCTGCCTTCAGCAAGGATGGGATGAACGAGTTCGTTGCGCGGGCGAACAGCTCGTCATAGCCAATCGCAGCCGTCTTGTAGAATGGCTCATCCATGGGTCGCCCTATACATGTTATTTACGTCGGTCACGGGGCTTCTCCTGTCACGCAGTAGCCGTCCCGCCTCGGCATCGTAAACTATCCCTGCCAGCTCCGCACGACCGTCTTGCCTCGTCTATGGGCTCGTCAGTGCGCCAAACGGAACACGGTGCTGGATCACGCCCGACCTTCGTCTTTGCGTTACGCGATTAATGCACGTTTCTGTCGTTTGCTATGCATCGTGCTGCCCCGAAATCGCCGACAGTCGCACTCATGACCGATTCATCATCAGCGATAGCCGTCTCCCCTGCTGTCTCGCCGCGTGACGAGCGTGTCGGGCTCCTGTTGATTTTCCTGTCGGCGCTGATGTGGAGTTTCGGCGGCGCCATCGCCCGTTTCATCGACGCCGGCGACAGCTGGACGGTGGTGTTCTGGCGCTCGGTCTGGGCCGCCGCCTTCCTCATCTGCTTCATGATCTGGCGCGACGGCTGGCACGGCACGGTAAGATTGTTCCGCGGCATGGGCCTGCCCGGCCTTGCCGTGGCGTTCTGCTTCGCCACCGCATCGACCTCATTCGTCGTGGCGCTTGCCTACACCACCGTCGCCAATATCCTTTTGATGCAGGCAGGCGTGCCGCTCCTGGCGGCGCTGTTTGCCTGGGTGCTGTTTCGCGAACGGGTAGCCTTGGCGACCTGGGTGGCGATTGCAGCCGTCATTGCCGGCGTTGCCATCATGGTATCGGAATCGCTCGATGGTGCCGTGTCGCCCATCGGCGACGGCCTGGCGCTGCTCATCGCTGTGATGTTTTCGATCGCCACCGTCATCACGCGACGCTTTGCCCATGTGCGCATGACGCCGGCGACCTGCCTCGGCACGATGCTTGCCGCCGCATTCGCGGCGTCGCAGGCATCGCAATTCGGCGTTTCCAGCAGCGACATGGGCTTCCTGTTTGCATTCGGCGTGGTCAATCTGGGTCTCGGCCTTGCCTTCTTCGCCACCGGCGCCCGGCTCGTTCCAGCGGCGGTCGCAGCACTGCTCGGCACGTTCGAGCCGATCCTAGGCCCGATCTGGGTCTGGCTCATCCATTCCGAGGTGCCGTCGGGACGCACCATCCTTGGCGGCGCGGTGGTGGTCACGGCGCTGCTCGTCCATATCGGGCTCGAATTCAAGCGTCAGGCGCGGCCGGTGCGGCCGGGTGTCACCGGCATGCCGTCGCCTAATTGATTGCAGCGCACGCGCCAAAGCGAGATGAGCCATTGACAATGGCGCAGCCGCGCGGGCAGGCTGCCAATACGGCAACAACAAGACAGGCTCATCTTGCCAAGTCTCCCCTCCGGCCCGACCGAGACCGGACAACATCGTCGTATCCCTGCCCGCGCCGTGGCGAGAGCCTTTGACGGCGCCGGAATGCCACCTGGAACACGACATGGGAACGGGGGACTCGGCCGCTGCACATCGAACCACCAGGGTGTCGGCGGTTCGCGCTTGTCGCTTGTCGGAAAGCCCAATAATCTGAAGCAAACGCCCAGCCGCGCAGCCCGCGACGAGCTGGCGATGGAACACTCATCAAAAGGAGAGACGCATGACCCGCAAAGCATTCTGGCTTTCGGCGACCTCGGCATTTCTGACGCTTTTCACCCTCGGCGCTCATGCCCAGGACCGCGTCGTCAATGTCTATAACTGGTCGGATTACATCGACAGCTCGATTATCGAGGATTTCACCAAGGAAACGGGCATCAAGGTCACCTACGACACCTTCGATTCCAACGAGCTCCTGGAGACGAAACTGCTTGCCGGCGGCAGCGGCTACGACGTCGTCGTGCCGACCGCCAATTTCCTCGCGCGCCAGATCCAGGCAGGTGTGTTCCAGAAGCTCGACAAGTCGAAGCTGCCCAACATTTCCAACATGTGGGACGTCGTTTCGGAGCGCACAGCCAAGTACGATCCCGGCAACGAATATTCGATCAACTACATGTGGGGCACGGTCGGCCTCGGCTATAACATCAAGAAAGTGCAGGAAGCGCTCGGCACCGACAAGATCGATAGCTGGGACGTTTTCTTCAACCCGGAAAAGCTGGCCAAGCTGAAGGATTGCGGCGTCTATGTCCTCGACTCTCCGAGCGACATCCTCCCGAACGCCTTCAAATATCTGGGCATCGATCCCGAGACCACGTCGCTGGACGATTTCGCCAAGGCGGAAGAACTGATGCTGAAGATCAGGCCTTACATCCGCAAGTTCCACTCGTCGGAATATATCAACGCACTGGCCAATGGCGACATCTGCCTGGCCGTCGGCTGGTCGGGCGACGTGTTCCAGGCGCGCGACCGTGCGACGGAGGCAAATCAGGGCGTCGAGATCGACTATTCCGTGCCGAAGGAAGGCGCCGAAATGTGGTTCGACCAGATGGCGATCCCGGCCGACGCGCCGCATGTCGCCGAGGCGCATGAATTCCTGAACTACATGATGAAGCCGGAAGTGATCGCCAAGTCGAGCAACTACGTCTTCTACGCCAACGGCAACAAGGCGTCGCAGCAGTTCATCAACAAGGAGATACTCGAGGATCCGGCGATCTACCCGGACGAGGCGACGCTGGCGAAGCTGTTCACCATCGCCCCCTACGATTCCAAGACCCAGCGCGTCGTCACCCGCACCTGGACCAAGATCGTCACGGGGCAGTAAGCGACAATCAACGACCCCGGCAGGTGCTGCCGGGGTCAAATCTTCTGGGGATAGGACGCAGGACGGAGTGGGATATGAAATCGCTTGGCAGCATTCGCAGGGATTTCGCGCCGTGGAACGATCCGAACGCCAAGCCATACATCCAGTTCGACAAGGTCATCAAGAAGTTCGGTGACTTCACCGCCGTCAACAATTTGTCGCTGACCATATTCGAGCGCGAGTTTTTTGCCCTGCTCGGGGCGTCGGGCTGTGGAAAATCGACGCTTTTGCGGATGCTCGCCGGCTTCGAGGAGCCGACCGCCGGCCGCATCCTGCTCGATGGCCAGGATCTGCGCGGCATCCCGCCGTACCGGCGGCCGGTCAACATGATGTTCCAGTCCTACGCGTTGTTCCCGCATATGACGGTCGAAAACAACATCGCTTTCGGCCTCAAGCAGGACGGCATGCCGAAGCCCGAGATCGCGGCGCGCGTTGGAGAGATGCTGAAGCTGGTCAAGCTCGAGCAGTTCGCCAAGCGCAAGCCGCACCAATTGTCCGGCGGCCAGCGCCAGCGCGTCGCGCTTGCCCGTTCGGTCGCCAAAAGGCCGAAGGTGCTGCTGCTCGACGAGCCGTTGGGCGCGCTGGACAAAAAGCTGCGCGAGGAAACACAGTTCGAGCTGATGGACCTGCAGCAGTCACTCGGCCTCACCTTCGTCGTCGTCACCCACGACCAGGAAGAGGCGATGACCATGGCCGACCGTATCGCCATCATCGACAAGGGCGAGGTGATGCAGGTGGCGACGCCAGCGGAAGTTTATGAGGCGCCGGGCTCCCGTTTCGTCGCCGGCTTTGTCGGCAACGTCAACATGTTCGAAGGCAAGATTGCGCATGGCGAGGCTGGCGCGGCAAGCATCGATGCGGGCAACGGCATCACCATACGGGCCGAGAATGCCGGCGATGCCGCGACCGGCGCGGCCGTCGCCTTTGCCATCAGGCCGGAGAAGATCAGAATATCGTCGACGAGACCTGCCGGTGCGGTCAACGCCATCGAGGGCGAGGTCTACGATATCGCCTATCTCGGCGACATGACCGTCTACCACGTCAGGCTGGATGACGGCCACGTGGTGCGGGCGAGCACGATGAACGCGGCCCGCATCACCGAGGATCCGCTGAGCTGGAACGACCGTGCCTGGGTGTCGTTCCGGCCGGACGCCGGTGTCGTGCTGACGCGATAGGGGCGGTCATGTCGAATGCCGCTGTCACCGCTGCAACAAGCTCTCGGGCCGCCGATGCGGGCAAATCCGCCCTGGCCAGACTGGGCGAGGCCTTCGTTGGCCGCCTTGTCATCATCATCCCGTATCTCTGGCTGGTCTTCTTCTTCCTTATTCCGTTCGTCATCGTCTTCAAGATTTCGCTGTCGCAGACGGCGATCGCCATGCCGCCCTACACGCCAGTACTTGGCTTCGGGGATGGGCTTTCCGGTTTTTTCGCGCAGCTGAAACAGCTCAGCGTCGATAATTACACATGGCTGACGCAGGACGCGCTCTACGTCAACGCCTATGTGACGAGCGTCATCGTCGCCGCCATTTCGACGGTGCTGACATTGCTTGTCGGCTACCCGATCGCCTATGGCATGGCCCGCGCGCCGGCGATGCTGCGCCCGACCTTGCTGATGCTGGTGATCCTGCCATTCTGGACCTCGTTCCTGATCCGCGTCTACGCCTGGATCGGCATCCTTAAGCCCGAGGGGCTGCTCAACCAGCTGCTGCTCGCCACCGGCGTCATCAGCCAGCCGCTGATCATCCTCAACACCTACACGGCAATCTTCATCGGCATCGTCTATTCCTACCTGCCGTTCATGGTGCTGCCGCTTTATTCCGCCCTCGAGAAAATGGATTATTCGCTGATCGAGGCGGCCAAGGACCTCGGTTGCCCGCCGACCAGCGCCTTCTGGAAGATCACCTTTCCGCTGTCGCTGCCCGGCGTCATCGCCGGCTGCCTTCTGGTGTTTATTCCCGCCGTCGGCGAGTTCGTCATTCCCGATCTGCTCGGCGGCTCGCAGACCCTGATGATCGGCAAGACGCTGTGGAACGAGTTCTTCGCCAATCGCGACTGGCCGGTGTCGTCGGCCGTCGCCGTCATCCTGCTGTTGCTGCTGATCGTGCCGATCATGCTCTTCCAGCGGGCCCAGGCCCGCGCCCAGGAACAGGATCGGTAACCCATGAACGCCACCTGGAGCCGCTTCAACATCACTTCGATCGTGCTCGGCTTTGCCTTTCTTTACCTGCCGATCGTCCTGCTCGTCGTCTTCTCCTTCAACGAGTCGAAGCTAGTCACCGTCTGGGGCGGCTTCTCGACCAAATGGTACGTCTCGCTGTTCCACAACCAGGGCCTCATGGACGCCACCTGGGTGACGGCACGCGTCGCCGTCATCTCGGCCACCGTGGCGACCGTGCTCGGCACGCTGGCAGCCCTCGCTTTGACGCGCTACACGCGCTTCAAGGGTCGGATGCTGTTTTCCGGCATGGTCTTTGCGCCGCTGGTCATGCCGGAAGTCATCACCGGCCTGTCGCTGCTGCTGCTCTTCGTCGCCGTCGGTCTCGACCGTGGCTTTCTCACCGTCACGCTTGCCCACATCACCCTGACCATGTGCTTCGTCGCCGTCGTCGTGCAGTCGCGCCTGATCACCTTCGACCGCTCGCTGGAAGAGGCCGCGATGGATCTTGGCGCGCCGCCGGTGAAGACCTTCTTCCAGATCACGCTGCCGGTCATCATGCCGGCGATCGTGTCTGGCTGGATGCTGGCGTTCACATTGTCGCTCGACGATCTGGTCATCGCCAGCTTCACCTCAGGGCCCGGCGCCACCACGCTGCCGATGAAGATCTACAGCCAGGTTCGTCTCGGTGTGACGCCGGAGATCAACGCCGCCTGCACCATTCTGATCGCGGTCGTGGCGGTTGGCGTCATCATCGCTTCGCTCGCCAACAAGCGGCGCGAGGTCCAGCGCCAGCGCGATGAGCAGGCCGCGCAGCGTGGGTGACAAGCCGGCAGGAAGCACTTGTGACGACAACCGCAGCAGCCTTGTTGCCTACTCTCCGGAAACCCCGCGGCTTATCGGCGAAATGAACGGCGTGCTCCACGTTCCGCCGACGAAGAACGAAGACTGGTTGGGACCCTGGTTATTTGTTTGCGTGGCTGGCTGGTCCGCCTGAATGATGCCGCCGGACAGCGCCAGCCCGCGCCCGGCATAGGAGGCGATTCCGGAGAGCCAGATCTTGTACTTCGCCGAATTCGCTTCGGCCTTGTCGATCTTCGCCACACCGTTCGCAATGCTCGCCTTGAGTTCGGCACCGTCGATCGGCAGCGTTCCGTCGGAGACATCGTCGAGCGCGAAGAACCCGCCCTGTTCGTTGTGTTTGAGAAACGCCGGCAGGTTGAACCGGCTCAGCGCGCCCTGGCCGAATTTCGCCGAAACCGAGCCGTCGGCGTTTTCGAAAATGGAATCCCAGGTTCTGCCCGGCCCCTTGAGGATGACCGAAACGGTTCCCGTGCCGATCGGCACCAGTCGCGTCATTCCTGCTGCGGTGCCAAAAGCCCCGCCATCGATGTCGGAGGCGAGCAGCCTGATCTCGACCTGCGTGCCTCCCGGCTTGCGGTCGAAACGAAGACTGCTCTGGATGTTGCCGCCAAAGGCCGATGCATCGGAAATATCGAAGACGGCAAGACCGTTCTTGACCTGGGCGGCGGCGGCGACGTCGGCAAGCTGGATGGCGCCTGCGGTGGCCTGCGCTGCCGACAGTCTGAGATCGAGATCGATCCGGTCGGCGACGCTCATGTCGATTTCGCCGGGGCCACCGCCGTCCGTAGGCGCCAGGGGCGTGAAGGCGGAGAGAAACGACCGCAAGTCGAGCGTCTCGAAGGCGAGCGTACCGGCGATCACCGGCCGCGCCTCGCCAAAGGAGAAGTCCAGCGCACCCATTCCCGGATTGTCGTCCAGAGCGATCTCGGTGTTTTCGAATTTAATGCGGCCGGAGGTCGCCGTGACCTTGCTGGAAACGGAAACCGAGCCGATTGCCGCGCCCGGCGCGATGCCGGCCCGCGACCATTCGAGCACGCGCCTGAGCGAGGGTGCGGCAAATTTCGCCTGGCCGTCGAAATAGGCGTTCTCGGACATGCTGGCCACGCCGTCGAAGGAAAAACTGGCAGGGGGCGCCTTGAAGGAAACCGTCATCGGCGCCGCACCGCCCCCAAACAGCACCAGCGGGTTCGACGATGCGGCATCCACAGCGACGCTTTCGCCACGCCAGATCCCGGTCGCCGACAGCGTCGCATTGCTGTTCATTGCGGCCCAGTTCGCCTGTCCGCTCAAGCTGCTCAGTATCTCAGCGTCCTTGCCATCGACGGAGGTCACCACGCGGCCGTTCCTGAACTCCACGGTGCCGAACGGATCAGCCGGCAGCTTGCTCAGGTCCGGCTTGGCTGGATTGGCGCTGACCACGGCGCGAGCGATGTCGATGGAACGCGTGATGCGTCCGCCTGAAGGCAGGGAAGGCAGGAAAAGCCCATGTGCTGCGCGTTGAACCCTGATCGTCGGCCGGATCAGCCGCGCCGTCGAGAACACCACGTCGCCCTGCAACGCCGCCATGGCGGAGAGATTGACCTCGACCCGTTCGGCCTCGATCACAGGCGGCGCGTCGCTCTCTGTCCATTGCGAAAGCGTCACGTCGGACAGGATGGCCCGGAAATTCGGCCAGACCTCGATCCGCGGGGCGCCGTCGATGTTGACCCTGAAACCGCTCCATGCACTCATTTCCCAGGCGATGCGGTCGCGCACGATGCGGGTCGAGGCGACCAGCGGCAGGGCGGCAACGGCCAGCGCGATGACGAGCACGGCAACGCCGATCGCCCATATTCCGCGCCGGATCAAAGATGATGACATATCGCCGCGTATGCTTCCGTTCCGACAAGAATCGCCCGACGGGTGTAACCCCAGTCGTCACTACGACTTCGGGCTGACGCATTTCAAGTCTTTATGGCCCAGCGATGGCATTTGCGCACATCCACGTCGCTCGGCCGAACAAAATCTTGCTCTGCTGCGCCGCGATATGCATAAGCGATGCCAATGCATGTCGCCAAAATCGTCTTGGGATAACGCATACATAAAAACAAAAGTCTGCGTACATAAAAACAAAAGTCTAAAGCGCGTCGCGTGAATCTCTTCAAACGTGACGTGCTTCAAGGAGGAACGATCATGGCCGGCGACGCACCGCTCTGGGCACCGACGAAAGACCAGGTCGACGCCGCGCCGATGACTGCCTTCATGCAGGCCGCCGCGGCCGCAACCGGCAAGGTTTTTTCCGCCTACGCCGATCTACATCGTTGGTCGATCGACGATCGCGAGGCATTCTGGAGCCTGGTCTGGGATTTTTGCGGGATCGTGGGCGACAAGGGCGCCAGTGGCGGGATCATTGGCGGCGAGCGCGTGCTTGTCGATGGCGAGAAAATGCCCGGCGCCGCCTTCTTTCCCGACGCGAAGCTGAACTTCGCCGAGAACCTGTTGAAGAAAACCGGGCTCGGTGATGCCATCGTCTTTCGCGGCGAGGACAAGGTCGAGCGCCGGCTCTCCTGGAATGAACTGCATGCGCTGACCTCCCGGCTGCAGCAGCTTTTCCTGTCGCTCGGGGTGAAACAGGGCGACCGCATCGCCGCCATGATGCCCAACATGCCGGAGACGGTCGCGGCCATGCTGGCGACAGCCTCGACCGGCGCCGTCTGGTCGTCCTGCTCTCCCGATTTCGGCGAACAAGGCGTGCTGGACCGGTTCGGCCAGATCGAGCCTGTCGTCTTCATCGCGCCCGACGGTTACTGGTACAATGGCAAGGCGATCGAGGTCGCCGATAAGATCGCGGCGGTTGCGGCAAAGCTCCCCACCGTCGGCAAGATCCTGATCGTCGATTATCTCGGCACGTCAACCGACGTTGCGGCGACCATCGAGAAGGCGACTGCGCTGGACGAGGCGCTCTCATCCTTTGACGCCAAGCCCGTCACCTTCGAACGGTTGCCGTTCGCGCATCCGCTCTACATCCTGTTTTCTTCCGGAACGACCGGCATCCCCAAATGCATCGTCCATTCGGCCGGCGGAACGCTGATCCAGCATGTCAAGGAAGAGCGGCTTCACGCCGGCCTGCTCGACGGCGACCGCTTCTTTTATTTCACCACCTGCGGCTGGATGATGTGGAACTGGCTGGTCTCAGGCCTGGCATCGGGTGCAACCCTTCTGCTTTATGACGGGTCGCCCTTCTATCCCGACGGCAACGTGCTGTTCGATTTTGCCGACGCCGAGAAGATGACCTATTTCGGCACCTCGGCCAAATTCATCGATTCCGTGCGCAAGGCCGGCCTCAGACCGATCAAAACACATGATCTTTCCAGCGTGCGCACGATCTCCTCCACCGGCTCGCCACTGTCGCCCGAGGACTTCCGCTTCGTCTATGACGGCATCAAGAAGGACGTGCATCTCGCTTCGATCTCCGGCGGCACCGACATCGTCTCCTGCTTCGTGCTCGGCGTGCCGACCGAACCGGTATGGACCGGAGAGATACAGGGGCCTGGCCTCGGCCTCGCCGTCGATGTCTGGGACGACGACGGCCACCCGCTCAGGCAGGAGAAGGGTGAACTCGTCTGCACCAAGGCGTTTCCGGCGATGCCGATCGGCTTCTGGAACGATCCCGAAGGCAAGAAATACCACGCAGCCTATTTTGAGCGCTTCGACAATGTCTGGTGTCACGGCGACTTCGCCGAATGGACCGTCCATGGCGGCCTGATCATCCATGGCCGCTCCGACGCGACGCTCAACCCGGGCGGGGTACGGATCGGCACGGCGGAGATCTACAACCAGGTCGAGCAGATGCCGGAAATCCTGGAAGCACTGTGCATCGGCCAGGATTTCGACAACGACGTGCGGGTTGTGCTGTTCGTGCGGCTGGCAGCGGGGGTGCAACTCGACGCCGAGCTGGAAAAACGCATCCGAGCGAAAATCCGCAGCGGCGCGAGCCCCCGCCACGTGCCGGCTAAAATCGTCGCCGTCGCCGACATTCCACGCACCAAATCGGGCAAAATCACCGAACTCGCGGTGCGCGACATGGTGCATGGCCGCCCTGTCAAGAACAAGGAGGCACTGGCCAATCCCGAAGCGCTCGAGCTGTTCCGCGACCTGCCGGAACTGGCCGATTAATTTCTCGAGGTCCAGGACATGAGAACCGTCACGTGTTCAAACGGAGCCGAGCATGGTTAATGAAATATCTCGCTCGAATTTACCTAGATTTCATGAGTGGTACACATTGGTAAATTTTTCGCGGTGCCGGTAAGGTTTTGTTAAGGGCCGACATCGATAGTCGTGCGTAACTTGAGGGAGAAATCCCGTTCCTCTAAATCCCCAGAGGATCTGAATTCGCTCAAGCCCCCGATGTACAGCAATCAATCATTCAAGGCGTCCTGTTGGACGCCTTTTCTTTTGGAGCATCGGACCCAAAAAGTGGGCACCGGTTTTGAGAAAATCCGATGCTCCAAAAAACTGAAATTTCCGTCGCTCTAGACTAATCCGCGAGCACGCGGGTCGACGGGAAAGCGACTTCGACCAGGGTGCCCTCGCCGGGCGTCGAGTTGATGGTGAACCGGGCCCGGTTCGCCTCGACCATGGCCTTGGTCAGCGGCAGCCCGAGACCGGTGCCGTCGCCGCGTCCGCGCTTCAGCGCGTTGATCTGTTTGAACGGCTTGAGCGCCTGCTCGATTTCGGACTGGCTCATGCCGATGCCGGTGTCGCGCACGCGCATCACGACGTCGCCGGAGATCTCGTAGGCTGTCGACACGATCACCTGGCCGCCGGCCTGCGTGTAGCGGATGGCATTCGACAGGATGTTCAGCGCGATCTGGCGCACGCTGCGCAGATCGGCCACCACTTCCGGCAGCCGTGAGGCGAAGCTGGAGCGGATGATGACACGTTCGCGGTTGGCTTGCGGCTGCATCATCGCCACTGTCTCGGCCAGTGTGTCGTTGAGCGACACCGCCTCATAGGCCATCTCCTGCTGGCCGGCCTCGATCTTCGAAATGTCGAGCAGGTCGTTGACCAGGTCGAGCACATGGTTGCCCGACCGGTTGATGTCGCGCAGATAGTCGCGGTAGCGGTCATTGGCGACCGGCCCGAATTTCTCGTCGACCATCAGCTCGGAAAACCCGATGATGGCGTTGAGCGGCGTGCGGATCTCGTGGCTGATGCGGGCGAGGAAGTCGGTCTTTTGCGAGGAGGCGCGCTCGGCCACGGCGCGCGCCTGGGTCAGGTCCTCTTCGGCCCGCTTCCACTGAGTGATGTCGCGCACCACCGCGCAGAAGCCGCTGTCGTTGGGCAGGCTGCCGATGGTCATGAACAGCGGAATGAAGCGCCCCTGCGCCTCGCGTCCGATCACCTCGCGGCCGTCGTTGAGCACGCTCGCCACGCCGGGCTCGGACAGTCCGTCGAGATAGTCTCGCGCGGCGCGCTGGCTTTCGATCGCGAACAGCGAGACGAAGGGTTTGCCGGTCACCTCGTCGCTGTCGAAACCGAACAGCGCTTCCGCCGGGCGGCTGATCGACCGGATCGTTCCGTCTCGGCCGATCAGCACGACGCCGTCGGTCGCGGTGTCGATGATGGTGCGCATCTCGGCGATGCGTGCCTTGAGCTCGGAAGTGTCCGGCTGCGTCTGGTCGTCGGCGGCGCCATGCGGAATGGCTGCTGCCTCGTCATCGCCGGAACGGCGCACGACCAGCATCAGCGCCTTGCCGCCACGCCACGGCACCGAACGCAGAATGGCCTCGATCGGGAACTCCTGACCGTCATGCGTCTTCAACCGCAATGCGTGATCGGTTCCGTCGGAGGCGCTGTTGTCGTAAGGATCGGCAAACAGCGCGCCGAGGCCACCGGCATCCTCCAGATCGTCGAGCGTGTCATAGCCGGTCAGTCTGAGGAATTCCTCATTCGCATAGTGGAGATCGTCGCCGGAATGGATGAGCAGCGGCACCGGCAGCTTGCCGAGGATCGAAGTGTCCGGAGCCTTGCTGTCATCTGCGGTCGAAAAAGCCGATGGCACGAAGCCTTCGAGCTTGAGCGGCGGCGCCTGCAGGCGTGGCGGTTCGACCGGCGCCGGCTCCACGTCGCCGGCATCGCCTAGGTGATCGGCTGACGAACCGGTTTCGTCGACATCAGGCCGCGCCCAGTCCTCGCTGTCTTCTGCATCGCGGAAATCGGCGGCCGTCATGCTGTCGTCGTCGGCAACCGATCGATTGGCGGCGTCGGTGGGCTGACCGATCTCCTGTGCCGGTTTGTCCGGCTCGGAGACCGGCGCACCATCGCTATCGTCGGCGACGTAGTCCCGGTCGGCGTAGTCGAGCAGCGAGCCTGAGATGCCGGACACGGTTGCTTGCGGCTGCTCACCGTCGAGCCTTGCGACATCCTTCTCGTCTTCGGCATCCGTTTCGGTCGGTTCCGTCGCAGCCGGTTTTGCAGCATCGGGCTGTTCGGTCGGTGGATTGTCCTTCTTGAGCCGCTCGCCGATTTCACGGAATGCACTGCGTTCCAGCGTCGACAGGCCTTTGTCGTTGGCCGGCTGCCTGTGCTCGGCCAACCGGATCACCTTGTCGGCAAAGCGCCGCTCCGGCTTCGGCACGATGGTCAGCGCCGGCACCTCGCCCTGGAACGGGTCGCTTTCGTCAGGCGTTTCGGCGACTTCCGTTTCGACGGCTGCGGTGGCCTCGGCATTGGGGACAAGCGCCATACCGATCGCTTCGGGATCGACCACTGCATCGCTGGTGCGGGCAACGCCGAAGCCGCGAAAACCCTCGAAGGCACGGCTGCGGCCGTAGACAGGCAGCGCCGCCAGGTCGACGGGTATCTTGAAATCGGTGCCGGCAACCGGCCACAGCACGGAGCGGCCGGACCAGGTGTCGCGTCGGTCGAGCAGTCCCGCGATCTCGCCCGACGCATCGAGGTCGAAGGTGGCCGCGACGTCCCTGAAGCTCCGGCCGATCACATCGGCGGCAGGCTTGCCGACGAGTTCCGCGAATTCCGGCGACAGCGCACTGAACCTGCCTTCGGCATCGGTGCGCCAGACGAAACGCAGGGGCGGCGCCGCGCGGTCGATCGAGGGGATCGCACGCTCAGTCGGGGAGGCGGCCCTGATGGCATCCTGTGCGGAACTTCCCGCCGAAGCATCCGCCTCGACATGTCCGGACGCATCCGGTCCCGGCTTTTGCGCCTCATCCTCGCTGGCGCTGAAATACCAATGGTCATGCTGTGGAGGCATTCCGCCGGCCGCTTCCGGACCCTGCTCGGTCGAATCGGGCGCGGTTGAATCAGATACCGTCGAATCGGGCCCGATGGAATCGGCAATCTCATGCTCCGCCGATACCGATGTGTCTTCGCCGGCTGCCGAAATTGTCTGCGCTGCCGCATCCGTCTTCGCGACTGCCGGCGCATTGTCCTGTTCTGCCTTTGGCCGGACTGCGGCAACGGCCGCCGCTGCACCGGTTGCGGTTTCCATCCCCGCGCTGCGCCCGCCAGCGGAGGCTTCTTCGGAGTCAAGCTGGTCCTCGTCGATCACCACCAGCAGGTGCCGCTCGTCCGTCAGCCGGGCGAGGCCGGCCGGATAGGAGGTGGTGCCGCCTGGAACGAGGCGTTTGACGATGCGGTCGCTCTCGTGCGCCACGTCGACCACAAGCGCTGCCAGCGTTTCTGGCAAGATGCCGAGCGCCGAAAAACCATCGGAAGCGGCCTCGATGTTGCCCTTGGCGTCGACGAAGGCGATGTAATGACCGTCTTCGGTAAAGCCGCTGATGGCCCGAGCGGCGATCTCGGCGGCGCTGCGCGAGCCGGTCTGCGCCGCCGGCACCGCCAGCATAATCGCGTTTTCGCCGTCAGGCATTGTCACCGCGCTGGCCAGAAAGCCAACAGCGCGGCTGGTCAGGCCGGTTGCCAGCCGCACCGTAATGGCGCGCTCGCGGCCGATCTGTGGAAAACCGCTTGTCGCCATGATCTGGCGCCTGGCGATCAGCGGCAAGCCTGTCGAGGCGCCGATGATGGCCTCGATGTCGGGATAGCCGAACACCGCTGCCCCTGGTCCGTTTGCCCAGATCACCTGTTCGAGGTCTGCCGACAGAACGGCGATCGCGTCGCCGGCGGCAAAGCGCTGGCGGACCGCGTCGAGCACGGCGACGTCGAGGAAGGAGTAGTTTTCGGACGGCATGCGCTTTGGGAGCCCTCACACAGCGGCAGTTTGCGGTTAACGCTTTGTTAATAAAAGCCGACGGCGCGAAGGTCCACAAGCCATAGCGTGCAACCGCCGGAATCTCTGGGCTCGTGGTTAACGCTGGGAGAGAAATTCTATGGTGCGATGCAACAAAGATATTGCAATGCACAAAATTTGCCTTTATATTGCCATCATACATAAACGAGACGGCTTTCTGTCGAAGCCGCTGCCGCTGCAAAGGATGGAATATGTCCAAGACCAAGACCGCTGAAAACGTCGAATTCCCGAGCTTCGACGCTTCCAAGGCCACCGACCAGATCCGCGCTTTCGCCGAAAAGGGCGTCGAGCAATCGAAAGAGGCCTATGCCAAGCTGAAGACTGGCGCCGAAGAGACCCAGAAGGCTCTGGAGTCGACCTTTGAGACCGCCAAGACCGTTTCCAACGATCTGTCGCTCAAGACCATCGCCGCTCTGCGCGCCAATACCGAAGCCGGCTTTTCGCATTTCGAAGCGCTGATCGGCGCCAAGTCGCTGTCGGAAGTCGTCGAGTTGCAGACCGCGTTCCTGCGCAAGCGCGTCGAGATGACCGTCGATCAGGCAAAGGATTTCCAGGCTGTCGCCTCCAAGGCGGCCGAGGACGTCTCCAAGCCGATCAAGTCCGCCTTCGAGAAGGCGATGAGCGAAATTAAGGCCGCCTAATATTTGCGCATATTTCGAAGATGCAACAAAAGGTCGCATTTCTTCGAACAGGATTATGTGAGATATAGTGGTCAAGCGAATACCCGGCGGGTGGAACCTCCTCCCTCTGCTCTCCGGGGTGACCAGCCAGCATCTCCTCCCGCTGGCTCGTAACAGGAAAAGGCCGGCACCTCCTCCCGCCGGCCTTTTTCTTTGCCCGGCGAAAGGTGACGATCTTGCCTACAGCGCCGCGCGTCCTCTTGGACGCGCAAAGGACGCTGTAGAACTTTGGATTTGCGCATGATCCTTCCCGAAAATCGATTCTGATTTTCGGGGTCATGCGCGGCCAAAAGCCTTGAATTAAACTCCGATAGCCCGTATGGACGCATCGCCGAACGACAGAGCGGGCCCCGGGAGAATGAACGGTCCATCTCGATCCCGCTCGGGCAAAGCGTGCCGTTGTAGCTCAGATGGTTAGAGCGCCGGATTGTGGATCCGGAGGTCGCTGGTTCGATCCCAGCCAACGGTACCATCGATTTCCTCAATAAACTCAGTAGCGTTGTGTAAATGACCAAATGTCGCTTGCAGGCATTTTGTGTCGCGTCATGTCGCAAACTGCTACCGTTGATTTCCAAGGGTTCCCTGTCACACTCGGCAGGTCCACGCGACATTGGCGCGACATAGAGAGGGGAAACTGAATCTGGAAGAAGATCGAGATCAAAACCGGCGCGAAGACCGCCGAGATTTGGAAAACAATCCAGGACAGCTTTGAAACGATCTTTATAGCGGCTGGCGGTCCAGAGGACGCCGCAAGGTATTTCAGCTCACGCCCGGGTTGACCCACTGCGTTGCCGGCCACGTCTTCATGGCCTCTGGCGGCGGGCCTGGGTGGTTCCTATCGGCGTCCAGTTCTGGCGCACTGCCTAAAACTCGTATCCAAATCGCTCTATGTCAGTCCTGTAGATAGTCAACACCATGTTTCTTGTCTCGGGCGTGTAGTAGTCGCGGTAGTCGGCCTTTCGAATTGACTTCTTGCTATGCGGCAAAGCGACGTTTGCTAACCCGATTCTCTCGGAAACGTGGGTGAATTCCTCACGGATCTGCTCAAAGCGCCCGACGTGATCAACCAGCAAGCTTCCATCATGGTCATCAATGAACAGGTGTTGTGCCCGCCATTGAGGATGATCGACGCGCTGGATAGCCTTCAGATACGAGCGGAAAGACATAAAGCGGTTCAGACCAAGGATTTTGCGCAAGTCACGGCGCCAAGTCTTGGTATAGAGAAACTGTGAAACGGCTTTGTCCCATGGGTTTCTGACGAGGGAAAACTTGAACATACGATCAAAAGTCTCCGCCCCTATCTCTGATCGGATTTGGGCGGCGGTAAGATGATGCAGGCCTTCTTTCTGGTGACGGTTTAGTTCTGGATTCTTCCAATATTGGTCAGCCGTTCGGCTTACGCGATCCGGCCAAATGGCATCTTCGATACTGGTGCCACCATTCTTCGGTATGTGAATAAACAAGCAGCCCAATTCTCGGCTCAGCATTTTTCCCGCCCCTCGATCCCACTGCGATCGATAGCATCGAAGACACTAAATTAGAAGTGGTGCATGACATGGCCTAGTTCGCCCCAGCCAGCACGGCGCCTCCTCTTCGATCGTCATGATGCTGGACGTTTACAGCCACCTGTTCCCAAGGGGCGACGATGGCGAGCAGATGGCGGCTGCGGAAAAGCTCTTGCTCGGCTGAACGCAACACAAATGCAACATGCCGTAAAAAAACTCCAACGAAATCAACAGATGCTCTCGGATTTGTGGATCCGGAGGTCGCTGGTTCGATCCCAGCCAACGGTACCATCGCTTTATTTGCTAAATCACTGAATTGGCGGGCGGCCGGCTCCTATCTGTCAGCCGCAATCGTCGCCTGCAGCCATTGCGTGATGGCATCGAACGCGATCGGTTTGGTCGTGTCGACATCAAACAGCGGTCCGCGCCGCAGCGGCTCGGCGCGGTTGGCCAGTTCGATCAGTTCGGGGATGTAGGCCGCGCCGGGATGGCCGGCGGGACGCTGGTCGAGCCGTGCGCGATAGCGCTCGGCCAGAACCTCGCCGGGAGCATGGCACCAGATCTCGGCGGTCTGCTCGACGCCGGCGCTGCGCAGATGATCCTCGAGAATCTGGCGCGGCTGGAAGCCGAACCAGGCGTCGACGACAAATATGCTGCCCGCCGGAGCCTCGCCGACGACCGACCAGATGGCTTGGTAACTGGCGCGGCCGAGCGTGCGGTTGAATTCGCGATCGCCGCCGCCGAGCACTTCGAGGAACGGGTTCTTGATCGTATCGAGCGCGAGCAATGGCCAACCCATGCGCTCGGCGATGCCGCGCGAGACGGTGCTTTTGCCGCTGGCGGGGATGCCGTTGACGAGCACGGCGCGCCGGCTGGGCACGGCGCGGGCGGTCGGCAAGGACACCGGCGATGCTTGTGCAACTGCTGCTTGTGCAGCTGCCGCGTGCGCGGCGAGCGCTTGCAGACCGGCGCCGATGACGCCGGCGTCGTCGCCCAGTCGCGCCGCTTCCACAGGGCATTGGTACCACGGAGCCAGGGCAGGAGCCCTGGCAAGCGCCCGATGGGCCGCGAGGCCAAGTCCGCCGCCGAGCAGCACCAGGTCGGGGTCGAACATGGCCACGGTCGTATCGATTGCCGCGCGCAGCGGCCCGGCCCAGGCTTCCAGCACGCCGCGCGCCAACGGATCGCCGCCCGCATCCCGGGCAAAAAGCTGATCGACCGAAACATCCGGACCGAGGCCTGCCCGCGCGATCTGACGGCCAAGCGCGGTGCCTGAGCTGGTGGTTTCAACGCAGCCGCGCCGGCCGCAGACGCACGCTTCGCCTGATATGTCGACCGTGATATGGCCGAGCTGCCCCGCCGTCCCCTTGCCGCGGACGATCCGCCGGTCTTGGACCACGGCACCACCAATGCCGGTCCCGATCGTGAACATGACGATGCTTTCATGGCCTCTGGCGGCGCCGAGAGCCATTTCCGCGACCAGTGCCATGTTGCAATCATTGTCGATCACCACGGGCTTGCCCGCCAGGCTTTCCAGTCGCTGCGCCAAGGAGACCGAGGCGAGATTGACATAGCCTCCGGACAAGACCGCGCCAAGCCGCGCATCGACGCGTCCGGGGACGCCGATGCCGATGGCCGCAACTTCGGGAGAATCGAGCCGGCGCACCATTTCGCCAATCCGTGAGAGCACGAGCTCCGGGTCCGGTGCGCTCTTCTCGGAAATGCGGTCGAGGATTTCGCCCGTGCCGGAAATACGGGCGGCGCGCAGATTGGTGCCGCCGATATCGATTCCTATGGCCATCGAACTAAGCGGCATGACGTCCCGTGCGTGCCTGGTGTGAACGCCGAATGGCTACAGCGCCGCGCGTCCTTTTGGACGCGCAAGGACGTTGTAGTACTTTGATTTGCGCATGATTTTCCAAGTTCGATGCCGATTATCGAGTCGTGCGCTAAGCGGCTTTCTGCCGGTAATTTCCGATCACCGCCTGAAGCTCGCGCAATCTCGACACTGCGATGGTCTTAAGCCTTTCCCGCTGAATGTCACGGTCAAGCGAGATGCAGTCCTTCCACAGCGACCGGCCGGCGATGACGCCTGACGCGCCGTTCCTCATCGCGATCTCGACCTGGCCCAGGAACGTTGCGTGGTTGACGCCGGCGGAGAGGACCGCCCATGGCACCTCGCCAGCCATGCTGCTGATCCTGGCGCAGGTTTCCGGCGTTCCGGGATAAGGAAGCTTGAGCACCTTTGCCCCGCATTCCAGCGAAATCCGGGTGCCCTCTTCGACGAGCCAGGGGATTTTGGCCGTATAGTCTTCAATGCTTTCCCCTTCGAGCTGATAGGTCAGGAACTCGACGACGAGCAGGAGGTCCTCTTGCGCGAAGTCGGCGATGCATTGGCGCAGAATGGCGACATTGTGCTCATTCGCCTCAGGCCTGTCGGCCCTGAGGTAGACCATGATCTTGCCGCCGGTGCCGCCGAGCTCGCGGACGCGGCGCGCGCCGATGCCGGGAGCGAGGCGCGACAGGCGGTAACCGGCGGGCGAGACGTCGAAGCCCGAGGCATCGAGGCCGATGAGCAGAGCCGTATCGCGGTTCAGCACCCCTTCATCGACAACCCGCGGCACCGCGCAGAGCGGGTCGAGCAGCACGCAGGACGCCTGGCTGGCGAGGTATCGCGTGATGTCCGACTTGGTGTCGCCGAGCATGTCGTTGGTGATCTTGGCCTGTTCTGCAGGGTCCGCCGCAAGCAAGGTTCGCATGCCGCCGCGCTGGTCACAGGCGATGGCCATGATGGCCCCGTCTTGGCCGCATATCTGCTGGTAGCCGCGCAACTCTGCGGTCGTCATCTTTGTCATGGTGTTCTGTCCGATGTTGGCGCCCATTCACCAGGGCGCAGATCCGTGGAACAAGAAAGGTTTGGTTCTTACTGCCTTTCGGCGGGAGAATTTGCCGCTTTGATGCGCTATCGATCCGAGAAATTAGCCTTGGCCCGCAATATGCCGTGGAAACGAGCCCACGTTGCGAGTCAGCCGAATTTGCGCGATAACTGCCATCGGTCGAGGTCTGTAACACATTACTGAAAGGAATTGCAAGCTGGCTGTCCCTCCCGCACAAGATGCAGCCGCATCGCGGACGATGCTGCATACGGTCGCCAAACTGCACTATGAGGCTGAGATGTCGCAGGTCGATATCGCGCGGCGGCTTGGCGTCTCCACCGCGACCATATCGCGTCTCCTGCAGCGGGCGCGAGCAGAGGGCATCGTGCGGATCGAGGTTCTCGATCTTGCAACGCCCGAGGGCATCACCACGCAATTGGTCGAGGGACTCCAACTTCGCGACGCGGCGGTCATCGAAACGCCGGCGGCCGGTGCGCTGACGGCCCTGGCTGCGCCGCTCGGCGCCTTGCTCAAGCAAGCGGAACTGACGGCCGGCTCGGTGGTCGCCATTGGCTGGGGGCGAGCCATTCGCGAGGTGATCCAGGCAGGCCTGCCGCGCATTCCCGGCGTTCTTACCGTCGCTGCCACCGGCGGCATGCAGCAGCAGGCGCCGCATTTTCAGATCAATGAGTTTGTGCGGCTCGCCGCCGAAGAGTTCGGCGGGACGCCGCATTTCATCCATGCGCCGTATCTGCCGTCCTCCGAGTTGCGTGAGGTCTTCCTCGGCGATGCGGCCATCCGCGACAGCGTCGCGCTTTGGGACCGGACCGACGTTGCGATCGTCGGCGTCGGCCTGCCCCATGCCATCAATCCGCCCGAAGCGAGTGCGGCCACGCTGAGCGAACAGGCCCTGTTTCATGCGGCTGGAGACGTTATCCGTCATTACTTCGACGCCGAAGGCACCCTCATCCCGTGGGAGGGGGAGGGCCGGATGATCGCAATGTCGCCGGCCCAGCTTCGAGCCGTCCCCCTGTCGATCGGCGTTGCCGCCTCGCCGGAGAAGGCGATGGCCATCATCGGTGCCGTCCGCGCCGGGCTTATCAACGCTCTGGTTACGGACACGAAGACGGCCCAGGCCATCCTCGAGGCTCTCTTGCCCCGATAATGGTGGGCACGCCGATGTGTGACATCGGCACAGCTGATCGATCCCAAACTGATTGACACCAAACGCGGATCACCAGCCCGCCGCCGCGAAATCATCAGTTGTGTCGTCAAGGAGTTGGGGCAATAGTCTCCGTGAGGGGCTCTGCGGAGCAGACAGATGGTGTCCGGTTTGAAAGCGTTTCGATCATGGAAATACCCGGTTGCAATTTCTTTCAGCAAAGTGTTACAACATTGCGGCTAGGCAAGCATGCGCGCCGAGCGGCGCTGTTCCCTGCACCTTGCGGAGGCTAGGAACGGGACTGCGCATAAGGCTGGTCGGTTTCGACTGGCTGATCTGACGATTGGGGGCCGCTCGGGAGGAAAGCTGCCCATAATAGCAAGCAGGCGAAACCTGTTTCTCGCCGCCAGCACTTCACATAGCCGGAACGAATTGACCGCCATTTCAATGTCGATCGCAACGGCAAATCTGCCAACACCATTGAGGAGGATGTTATGAAGAAAATTGTTGCCGCCTTGGCGGCTCTCGCCATCTGCGCAACGGCGCTGGTCACGCCGGCGTTGGCGCAGGACAAAAAATTCACCATTGCGCTCATTCCGGGTCTTACCACCGATGGCTTTTACATCACCATGCGCAAGGGAGCCCAGGCGGCAGCCGATGCCCTTGGCGTGACCCTGGTTTTCCAGGGCGCCCCGGATTTCAATCCGGTAACGCAGGTCCCTGTGCTTGACGCGGTCATCGCCAAGAAGCCGGACGCCATCCTGATCGCGCCGACCGACAAGGTTCAGTTGGTCGAACCCCTGCGCAAGGCCCATGACGCCGGCATTCCGGTGATCACCGTCGACACATTCATCGGCAGCGGCGTCTACCAGACCGGCGCCGGCGAGGCGGATTTCCCACTTTCCTATATTGCCTCGGATAACATTCTGGGCGGCGAGATCGCCGCGCGGGCATTGGCCAAGGCCATAGGCGACAAGGGCAAGGTCTACGTGTCGAACGTCAAGCCTGGCATTTCGACCACCGACCAGCGTGAAGAGGGCTTCAAGAAGGAGATGGCGGCCAATCATCCCGGCATCACCGTTCTCGAAACCCAGTTCAACGACAACGACGCCAACAAGGCCGCCTCGCAACTGCAGGCTGTGTTCGCGCGCAATCCCGATCTCGTTGGCGTGTTCGGTGCAAATCTGTTCTCGGCGCTCGGCGCGGCGAATGGCGTCCAGCAGGCCGGGCAGACCGGCACCGTCAAGGTCGTGGCGTTCGACGCGCCGACCAGCATTGTCGATAACATCAACACTGGCCTTGTCGACGTAGCGATTGCCCAGCATCCCGCGGAAATCGGTTATTTCGGCGTCATGTCGGCCTATGCCCATCTGACCGGCCAGTCGATCCCGGTTGCGGTCGGCACCGGCTTTACGATCATGGACAAGGCCAACATCGCCGACCCGAACATCTCGAAGTACCTCTATTCCGAATAAGTCCAGCAGGTCTCCTTCCGGCCTGCCGGAAGGAGACCTGCGCCGGGTCCCTTTGACCCTGTTTGACCGGATCGGAACCATTCATGACTTCTACATCATCAAGCGAAACGCATGTCGCTCCTCAGGCGGATCACGGTGATCCGGCCAGGAGTTGGCTCGCACGCATCGCCGAAGGACGCGCCTGGTTGTTCCTCGCCGCCCTGATCATCTGTTTTGAGGTCTGGTCGAGGCTCTCCTTCGGCGCGACCTTCGTGCTCAACCCGTTCAACGTGCAGTCCATTGCGATATTTGCCGTGGCGCCGCTGCTGCTGGCGACCGGGCAGACCTTCGTCATCATTTCGGGAGGCATCGACCTCTCGCTGGGCTTCATCATGGGTCTCGCAGCCGTCGTCGCGGCCCACGCCACGAATATGGCTGGAGCCGCCATGCCGGTGCCTCTGGCCATGATGTTGGGCATTCTGGCGGCCGTGATCGTCGCCGGAGTGCCTGGCCTCATCAACGGCCTGCTGATCTCGCGGCTTCGAATTCCACCCTTCATCGGCACGCTTGGCATGTTTGGCGTGGCGCGTGGTGCTGCGTTCCTGCTGGCCGGCGGCACGACGGTGCCGGTCCAGAATTCCTGGTTCGCGCTGCTTGGCAACGGCAGGTTCTACGGCGTGCCTTATCTCGTCATCATTGCCGCCGTCTTTGTCGTGGTGATGCACTACATCCTGAGCCAGACCCGGTTCGGCCAGCATAATTACGCCATCGGCGCCAATGTGCAGGCGGCGAGTCGCGCAGGCATCGACATCAGGGGCCACATCCTGCGCCTCTACGTGCTTTCGGCGATGTGCGCCGGCCTCGGTGGCGCGCTCTATGCAGCGCGCTTCACCGCGGGCGCCGCCCAGGCCGGCGAACCCTTGCTGCTCGACAGTGTCGCAGCCGTGGTGATCGGCGGCGCCAGTCTGTTCGGTGGCTCCGGCACCATCTTCGGGACGGTCGCCGGCGCCTTGGTCATCGCCGTCATTCAATACGGGCTGGTTTTCGTCAATGTCGAGCCGTTCTGGCAGTTCATCGCCGTCGGCCTCGTCATCATTATCTCCGTCCTTATCGACCAGGCGCAGCGCCGGTTCAGTGGAGCTCGCCAGGATGAATAGTTCCGAACAAACCGCCCCCCTTCTCGAAGTCCGACACCTTTCCAAGCATTTCGGCGCGGTGCAGGCGCTGAATGATTTCTCCATGGCCGTGCGGCCGGGCGAAGTGGTGGCGCTGGCCGGCGACAACGGCGCCGGCAAGACGACGCTGATCAAGGCGATATCGGGCGTGTTTCAGCCGACCGGCGGTGAAATTCTGCTGCGGGGGCAGCCAGTCACCTTCGCGACGCCGCAGGAGGCGCGCGAAAAAGGCATCGAGACCATCTACCAGGATCTCGCTCTCGCCGACAATTTGTCCATCGGCGCCAATATCTTCCTCGGCCGTGAACCCATGCGCAAGGCCTTCGGTTTCTTGCCTGTGCTCGATCGCAAGGCCATGGCCGTCGCCGCCAAGCAGACCATGGGACGGCTGGACTTCCATGTCAGCCGGCTCGACGCCCCGGTCAGCAATTTCTCCGGCGGTCAACGGCAGGCCGTTGCCATCGGCCGGGCCGTCTTTTGGGACGCGCAGATCCTGATCATGGACGAACCGACCGCGGCCCTCGGCGTCCCGGAGCAGCGCAAGGTCATTTCGCTCATCCACCAGCTCAAGGCGCAAGGCCGGGGCGTGATCTTCATCTCGCACAATCTGCTGGATATTTTCGCCGTTTCCGACCGCATCGTCGTGCTGCGCCGCGGCGTTCAGGCCGGCGAGCGCAAAATCTCGGAGACCAATCATGACGAAGTCGTCAAGCTCATGGTTGGCGGCTAATGCATGTCGCCCAAAAGCTTGCCCTCGGGCTTGACTCAGGGCTTGACCCAGGGCTTGACCCGAGGGTGCGCCGCGGTTTTGGGACAACGACATGCATAAAAACAAGAATTTAAAGCGCGTCGCATGAAATCCCTCAGACGCGAAGCGCTTTAGGCCGAACCTTCCGATTGTTGAACAACGCACTTCCCCGAGGGGATCAGCTTCCGGGTGGCGAGCCGGCCAAGCCGGCAATTCTCCGGCGATAAGCGACTGCGACAGGATCGCCGGCACAGCCACCGCGCCTAAAGCGCGTCGCATTTGACCGGCCTCACGCGACGCGCTTTAGGTTGTTGTTTATGCATGTCGTTATCCAAAACCGCTGCACACTTTTGCGCGACATGCATTAGCTGCTCAGCATCTCAATGCGCCCGCCCGATTTCCGGCGAAATATGCTCACCCCCGACGATGACAAAATGCCATCCAGATACGCTCGGCGCGGCGGAAAGAAGCAGGATGGCGAGCAGAGTCGACATTGCCTGAGGATGTCACTATATAGCGGCGGCTTTGGCTGCGTACCCTAGGATCGCGCAGCGAATGGCGCCGCAAACGTGCCACGTATGTGACATCTATTGTCATACAAATTGACTGGATTATCGTAAAAAAGCAAGTAGAAACAATGGCGCGATCCGGGACATGATTCCAGCCAACGGTGCCAGTCTCCTCAAGAAAATAGAATCTCCTCAAGAATTAGAATGTGCTCCTTGAACCATCGATTTCCGTCAGCCCTGTGGAGCTTGGGCAAGATCGGCTTGCCGGGTGACGACGACTCGGTTGGAATGGGAGCGTGCATCTTTTCGGGGATGCCGGCGTTTATGACAACCAACCGGCGCAGCCGCCAGGGAACAGCAGCATGAGCGAACACGCGATCGAGTTCTTGCAGGAGTGGATCGGCGAAAAGGTCCACTGCCAGTCCTCGCTGGACAGGATCGAGGAGCAGGCCGAGACCCTCGCCAGGGAATGCGCGGCCAAGGCGGCTGAGGCCGGCATACCGCTGGAGGATATCCAGGAAGAGGTCGGCGACATTCAGGAACTTATCGCGTCGAGGCTGGAAGAGGCGGCTGAGGCCGACCAGGACGAAAAGAATTCGGACTAATGCCTGTCGCCCAAAAGTGCGCAGCGGTTTTGGGATAACGACATGCATAAAACAAAGAACTAAAGCGCGTCGCATGAATCCCTTCAAACGCGACGCGCTTTAGCGAGTGACATGCCGACCCGCCGAAAGGCATCTATTTACCAGGCTCAACCATTTCCAAGACCCGTGCGACGCGTGACACGCCACACAGTCCTACTTTCCCTGGCTTGCACCGAATTTGCCCTTGAGCCATGCCTTCGGCAGCGCCGGCACGAAATTGCCGTCGCGCCCGGTCATGTCGTCATTGGCGACCAGCGCATTGAGGATTGCTTCCTCCACACATTCGATCACGGCGTCGAAGAACGGATCGATGTCGGTATCCGGGATAAAATCGGCGCTGGCGATGCGGCCTGACGGCGCCAGTGCCGCCTCGCGGTTGGCGGTCGAAAAGGCGAGGAAAATATCGCCCGAGCTATGATAGCCGAAGCCGCCGGTCATGGCGACGCCGAGCGGCGCCCGGCGGGCCAGCCGTTTCATCTGATGCGGCAGCAACGGCGCATCGGTGGCGACAACCCCGATGATTGAGCCCTTTTCGGCGTGCGGCGTGCTTTCGCGGATCGCCGGTTCCACGAGATCGGGCCCGGCGCGCAAGCCGCGAATGGTGAAATTGCTCCGCTTGCCGAAATTCGCCTGCACGAACGCACCGACCGTGTAGCGCCGGCCGTGCCATTCGACGATGCGCGATGCCGTGCCGGAGCCTGCCTTGAAACCGAAGGCGATCATGCCGGTGCCGCCGCCGACGCTGCCTTCCTCGATCGATCCGCCGGTCGCGCCATCGAGTGCCGCGGCGACATGCTCTGATCTGAGATGGTGGCCGTTGATGTCGTTCAGGAACCCGTCATAGGTTTCCGCCGCCACCGGCAGCCCCCAGCCGCTGTCGAGCGCGGCCGGCAGCACGCGCTGCATCCAGCGCAGCGTTCCGTCGCGCGAAACGCCGCAGGAATGCGTGTTGGTGATGGTGATCGGCAAATTGAAGGCGCCGGTTTCCTCGATGATATGCGAGCCGGTCAATTCGCCATTGCCGTTCTGGCTGAAGACACCGGCAAAGACCGGCGTGGCCAGATCGGCGCGCGGTCTGGGCAGGATGGCTGTCACGCCGGTGCGCACCGGTCCCTTGCCGACCACCAGCGCACCATCGCCCGAAATCAGCGTCGAATAACCGACCGCAACGCCGGCCACATCGGTGATGGCGTTGAACGGTCCAGGCGTGCCGTCAAAACATATGCCGAAGGCTCGCGCGCGCAGCCTGCCGGAAGGCGTCGTCTGGTGATGATTGTCGGTCATGCGGAAATCGTTGCCACTCAGAACAGCGAGCCCTGATTGCCAGGCTCCTTGGCTTTGGCGCCCGGTTTTGCAATTGTTTTCGGCCGTGCGGCACCGCTGGTCGCAATCGCATCGGCGGTTCCATCGGCGAACTCCAGCGAAAGTGCCATCCCCGGCACCACTTCCGCAGCTTGCTTGATCACTGCGCCGTCGGCGTCTTTCACCAAGGCGAAGCCCCGCGCCAGCACCGCCTTGTGCGACAGCGTCGCCAGCAGCCGGTCGGCCTGGGTCAGTTTTCCGCGCAAGCGTTCGAGCCGTACGGAAATCACCCGGTCCTGTCGCCGCGACAGCGCCGCCAGGGCATCGGCCTGCAATTTCTGCCGCCTTGCGATCGGCGCGGGCGACAACCGTGCCGCGGTGCGCGAAAACCGCGTTCTCCGCTCGCGCACGATGGCGAAGAACGCCGCCTGCGCACGGGCGAGGTCGCGGCCGGCCAGTGTGCGCGCCTCGTTCATGCGTCGCGACAGAGTGGCCGGCGTCAGCCGCTGCGCCTGCAGCCTTGCCCGCTTGCGTTGGACGCTGACGGACAGCGCCCGGCCAAGCCGGCTCGTCGCCTCGTCGAAACGCCGGCGCGGTAGCGCCAGCAACTGGTCGGGCGAGGGTAGCGCCCGGGCGGCGGCACGGACCGCCTGGCGCTTGCGCTCGAAATTGCGCGATACCGCGGCCTTGAGCCGCGCACCAAGGCCGGCAAGCGTTACTTCGAGGTCGGCGCGCACGGGCACGGCGATTTCGGCGGCACCCGTCGGCGTCGGCGCCCGCACATCCGCCGCCAGGTCGATCAGCGTCCAGTCCGTTTCATGACCGACGGCGGAGATCACCGGAATGCGCGAAGCGGCGACGGCGCGGGCCAGCGCCTCGTCATTGAACCCCCAAAGGTCCTCGAGGCTGCCGCCGCCGCGCGCCACGATCAACAGGTCAGGGTGCGGAATAATGCCATCCTGCGCCAGTGCGTTGAAGCCGTTTACGGCGGCGGTCACTTCCGCGCCTGCCGTCTCGCCCTGCACCCGCACCGGCCAGACAAGCACATGCAGCGGAAACCGGTCCTTGATCCGGTGGATGATGTCGCGAATGACGGAACCTGTCGGCGAGGTGACGACGCCGATGACGCGCGGCATGAACGGCAGCAAGCGCTTGCGGCCGGCATCGAACAGGCCTTCGGCCTGCAGCCGGCGCTTGCGCTCGTCCAGCAGCGCCATTAGCGCCCCGGCGCCGGCTGGCTCCAGGTTGTCGATGACGATCTGGTAGGTGGACTTTCCGGGATAGGTGGTGAGCCGGCCGGTGGCGATCACCTCCATGCCTTCTTCGGGGCGGAATTTCAGCCGGCCCATCGCGGTCTTCCACACCACGGCGTCGAGCCGTGCGCGGTCGTCCTTGAGGCAGAAATAGGCATGGCCGGAGGAATGCGGCCCGCGATAGCCTGATATTTCGCCGCGCACCCGCACATTGCCGAAGACGTCCTCGACCGTGCGCTTCAGCGCGCCGGAAATCTCGCTCACCGTGTATTCGGTGGCGTTGGTGCGTGATTCGGATACTGCGTCGCTCATTGGCCGATTGGGGGGCGGTTGTCGGTCCGCGTCAAGACACGTGTGTCTGGTGCCGGCCAATTGCGGGGGTTTTTCACCAGCCCGGCGTGATCTGGTTCGGCTTGGTCCGCTTCGTCCTAGAGAAGGCAAATGCCGGGAAGTCGAAGCTTCCCGTATCTTCGCCGAGCGGCACGGAGATATTGTCGAGGCTTTCCGAAATGTGACGGGCCAGCGCGTCGACGATCTCCGGCCGCGACGTCTGGCCGCGCATGATGCCGATGCGGCAATCGGGCAGGGCGCCGAACCCGTCGGCGTCGCCCAGAACCCGCATGCCCGGCCGCAGCGCGCATTCCGGCAGCACCGAGATCGCCAGGCCGGAAAGCACCGCGGCGGTGATGACTGTCGCCGAGAAGCTGGTGAACAGGATGCGGTAGTCGCGGTTCTGCCGGTCGAGCAAGTCGACGGCGGCCCGCCGCCAGATGCAGTTCGGCCGGCCGAAGGCCATCGGCAGAACTTCCTGCTCATGCGTCGCATGGTTGGCCGAAGTGACCCACAGCAGCGGTTCGCGCCGCACCACTTCCGACTGGCCGTGTGCGTCACTGTGCGTCACCAGCGCCAGATCGAGATTGCCGCGCTTGATATGCTCGACCAGCCCCGGCGTCGGCTCGCAGATCACGGTTAGCTCGACACGTGGGTTGGAACGGGCGAAGCGTGCCATGATCTCGGGCAGGAAGCGATCGGCATAGTCGTCTGGGGTGCCGATGCGGATCGTGCCTTCGAGCCGCCGGTCGTCGAAGGCGGCCAGCGTTTCCCGATTGAGGAACAGCAACCGTCTTGCATAGGAGAGCAGCTTGTCGCCCTCCTCGGTCAGCCTGTTGGTGCGGCCGTCCTTTTCGAACAGCGGCTTGCCGATCCGTTCCTCCAGCCGGCGCATCTGCATGGATACCGCCGACTGGGTCCGATGCACCGCTTCCGCCGCGCGGGTAAAGCTGCCGGTGTCGACGATCGAGACGAAGGTCTGCAACTGATCGAGATCGAGTGGCGCTTTCATCGGTCTAATCCATCATTAGTGTTGATGCTAAAGATTAGAAACATTCGTTGGATTAATCAATCGAACGATGGCAAATTTACGACTGTCCACATGACGGCATGTGTGAATCGGGACCGGAACGGCCGCTGTTTCCAGCGCCGATCGCCCGTCTTCGTCCGTTCGAATGAAGGAGACTGACATGGCTACGTTTGATTTCGCCACCGAGACTTCGCGCATCACGTCGCGTCCGGCTATTGCGACGCGCGTGGTCAACACCATCTCCAACGTCTATCGCGCCTGGAAAAACCGCCGCGCCTTCTATCGCCTTGGCGAGATGTCGGACGCCGAACTTGCCGACATCGGCTTGACGCGCGCCGATCTCCACGTCGCCATCGACGTGCCGTTCGGCCGCGATCCAACCGAAAGGCTTCGCGCCATCGCGGCCGATCGCAGGGAAACGATCGAGGATATTGCCCGCAAGGTGACCTGATCGCGTTGGTTGCGTGCCCTTGGGGTGCACGGCGCTATAGGATTTCGCAGGCTCCCACTCCCTGCTGGTTCCCCGCCGGCCCGCCTGCACACTGCCCGGTCCTCCCGAGGATCGGGCATTTTTCTTTGGGCGGCGCTCAAGATCAGGTTGCGGCCGCCTCGTCGGTTTAGCGCCGATCCATGCCTCGCTTGAACTGATCGAAGATCGATTCCACGCCCTTCTGATAATCGTCGCGTTGCTTCGCGCCCGCCTCGAACATCTTGCCGAACAAATCGTCGAACGGATTGCGTGGCCTGCCGCTCGGATTGGCCTGTGGCTGCGGCGCTTCGCGCTGCTGCGGCGCTTCACGCTGCGGCTGTTGCGCGCCGCCGCCGAACATATCCTGCAGCACCTTGCCGAGCGGATTGTCGCCATAGGGATTGGGTGTCTGCTGCGGCTGCTGCGCGCCGCCGAACATGTCCTGCAGCATCTTGCCGAATGGATTGTCCATCGGGCCGGGCTGCGGCGCCTGGCGCTGCTGTGGTGCCGGCGCCTGTGCGCCGCCGCCAGCATGCCGCATCATCTGCTCGATGATCTCGCCGAGCGGATTGCCGCCGCCGCTGAATCCGCCTGCTGCCTGCATCTGACTTGTGGTCTGCTTGAACAGGCCGCCCATCATCATCGAAGCCACGACCGGCAGCATCTGCTGCAAGACCTGCTGGCTGACGCCGCTCACCTGCGCAGCCTGGCTGGCAACGGCGCGGGACAGCTCTTTTGAGCCGAACAGATGGCCAAGAATGCCGTTGCCTTCATCGACGCCCTGCGGCGAGAAGGCCCGGCTTGCGTCCTCGAAATATTTGGCGTGCTGGCCGCTGGCCATTGCCGTCATGAACGCGCCGAGCCCGTAAGGGTCGGAGGTGCTGCTCTTCAGCCCCTGTGAAAAGGCCGGCAGCAGCGCCTCGACCGCCGATTGCGCTTGCTGCTGCGAAAGCCCGAACTGTTGGGCCAGGGCCTGCATGCCATTGCCGTTCTGCGCCTGCGCCAGAATGTCGAACAAGGAAGGCATTGGTTTTCTCCTCGGGGAAAATCCTCGTAGGAGCGAGCCTATCGCATCGGCCCGAAAATCGGAATCGATTTTCGGAAAGCGCGTATTTCCTGAGCTGTCGGCCAAGCCGAAAGCGAACGGTTAATACGCATACTCCATGAACACTGGCTCGATCGAGCCGCCCCAGCGGGTATGATAGGCGGAGAGCAGCTCCTCGGCGCTTGTCGTGCCGCGTGCGACGACTTCGTCCAGCGTGCTGAGGAACGAAGTTTCGTCGTAGCCGTCGCGGTTCTTGCGGCCGCGGTTCTTCAGCCCCATGCGCGAGACGACGAGCACGTCGCGGGCGATCTCGCGCAGTGTCGTGTTGCGGAACGGCGCCGAAATGCCCTGTTCCGGCACGGCGTTGCGCATCGCCAGCACTTCTTCATAGGTCCAGCTCGACGTCAGCGCCTCGGCCGCGTCGAGCGCCGCCGCGTCATAGAGCAGCCCGACCCAGAAGGCCGGCAGCGCGCAGATGCGCCGCCACGGTCCGCCATCGGCGCCGCGCATTTCAAGGAAGCGCTTCAATCGCACATCGGGGAACAGCGTCGACAAATGGTTCGCCCAATCGCCCATTGTTGGCAGCCCGTCGGGAATCCCGTTGCGGGCGTCACCTGCCATGAACTGGCGGAAGGTGACGTGCGTCATGTCGTGGTACTGGCTGTCGCGGATGACGAAGTACATCGGCACGTCGAGCGCCCATTCGACATAGTCGGCGAAGCCGAAATCGGGCGAGAAGCAGAAGTCGAGCAGGCCCGAGCGCTGGTTATCGGTGTCGCGCCAGATGTCGCCACGCCAGCTCTGAAATCCGTTGGGCCGGCCCTCGGTGAACGGCGAGTTGGCGAACAGCGCCGTCGACAGCGGCTGCAGCTTCAGCGACACCTGCATCTTGCGGCGCATGTCGGCCTCGCTCTCGAAGTCGAGATTCACCTGGATGGTGCAGGTGCGGTACATCATGTCGAGGCCTTTGGTGCCGACCTTGGGCATGTAGCGCGTCATGATCTCGTAGCGCGACTTCGGCATTTTCGGCGTCTCGGCCAGCGACCATTTCGGGCTGCCGCCGAGGCCGAGGAAGCGTATGCCCATCGGCTCGGCGATCTCGCGCACCTGCGCCAGATGCGCATTGCCCTCGCGGCAGGTCTGGTGGATCGTCTCCAGCGGCGCGCCGGACAGTTCGAACTGGCCGCCGGGTTCCAGCGAAATCGCGCCCTGGCCGGTCGGCTCGACCAGCCCGATAATGCGGCCGGCATCCATGATCGGATCCCAGCCGAGTTTTTCCTGCATGCCTTCGAGAATGGCGCGGATGCCGTGATCGCCCCCATAGGGAACCGGCGCATTGCCGTCGACATAGAACGGGAATTTCTCGTGTTCGGTGCCGATGCGCCATTTGTCGCGCGGCTTGTTGCCTTCAGCCAGATGCTCGACAAGCTCGTCGACGCCTTCGATCGGCCGGAAATCGGTTGTGTCGCGCGCCATGAACAGCCCTCCGACGCATGACCCGAAAATCGGCATCGATTTTCGCTTGGGATCATGTGCCAAACCAAGTGCTACAACGTCCTATGCGCGTGCGAAAGGACGCGCGGCGCTGCAGGCGGCCGGACGACCGCCGGCGCTAGATGGACGAAATGTCAGTAGGCGATCAAGCGAAAAATCCTGAGCCACAGGGTAACTGGAATTGATTGACGCTGCTTCTTCCTCCTCCCCTTGTGGCAGAAGGTGGATTGGCGCGCAGAGCCGAGACGGATGAGGGTGCTCCAGCTTGGCATCGCGTTCGATCCAGCACCCCTCATCCGACCGAGCGGAGCCTGTCCTCGGGCCTGCCGGAGGCAAGACCCGTGGGCTCGGCCACCTTCTCCCACAAGGGTGTTTGGACTGGGGACATCGCGAACAGCTGTGCGAGGACATCGCGAACAGTTTTGCGCATTGTGCGCGGGGGGCGGGATTCCGTTCAAGGACAGAAGCGCGGTGTCCCCAGCCCAAACAAAGGGGAGAAGGGCGTCACCAGTCCCCGATTGTTGCCTGTATCACCGCCAGTGCCGCCACCGCAGCCGTATCGGCGCGCAGGATGCGCGGACCGAGCGGAATGGCGGTTACGAAAGGCAGCGCCCTCAGTATCCTTCGTTCCTCGTCGGAAAATCCGCCCTCGGGTCCAACCAGCAGGCCGAGTTTCTTCTCCCGTAGCGCTTGCAGCGCCGGCAGCGGATTGTTGGTGGAGGCATCCTCGTCGCAGAAGATCAACCGCCGCTCCTTGTCCCAGCCGGCCAGCAGGCGTTCGAACTTTTCCGCTTCGCGCACGTCCGGCACCGCCAGGATGCCGCATTGTTCGGCGGCCTCGACGACATTGGCACGCACGCGTTCGATGCCGAGCCTTGCCACTTGCGTGTGCTGGGTGACGACCGGTTGCAGCACGCCGGCGCCCATCTCGACCGCCTTCTGCACCAGATAATCGAGCCGACCCTGCTTTATCGGCGCAAAGCAGTAGACGAGATCTGGCAGCGGCGGCTGCGGCCGCTGCAAGGTTAGCACCTTCAGCCGCACCGCCTTTTTGGACTTGGCGGCGATAGCCGCCGACCATTCGCCGTCGCGGCCGTTGAACAACAGGATTTCGGCGTCTTCGCCGAGCCGCAGCACATGCATGAGGTAATGGCTCTGCTGCGGGCTCGCCTCGAACTCGATATCCGCTCCGAGGTCGTCCAGCACGAACAGCCGCTGCATCTTGTAATTGGCGCGCATCACCGAGGAATGGGCGAGCCAAACCTTGACGTCAAGCCTCAGCGCTCGCATGCCAGACCGGTTCGTAGCCTTGCCTCAGCACGGAAACGGTGGTTGCCGGCGTGAGCAGACGGATTGGACGGTCGGCAAAATCGCCGAACCCGACCGGATCGCCGCCCACGCGATCGCCATAGCCTGCGAACGACCAGCGCAGCGCCTTGCCGCCACGCATCGCGTAGGCGTCGCCGCCGTCCGCAACCATGGCGCCGTCCGGCAACCCGGCAAGCTCTTCTGCGGATACGACCGGTGCCCGACCGCCCGACGCCAGCCGCTCCTTATGCAGCCGCTTGTCGACCAGCGGTGCACGCGGCTCGGAAATGCCGAAGACCGCGCCGAGGCGCTGAACGAAGTCGCTCGCCCTCTCGCGCCGGCAGAAGAAGCAAGGCCGATGCCCGGCCGAGAGCGCGGTCACCTCGTCCAGGAAAAACAGCTCGGTCCAGCCGGCCTTACCACCGTTCCTGTTTCGGCCCATCGGCTCGCGGCGCACCTCGCGGAATTCGCAGACGCAGATGATCCAGGCCTGCAGCGCCCAGCGCTTTTTCAGCAGCGTCTTCGTTTCGGGGTCATGGATGATGCCACGATTGCCCATGAACAGGCCGCGCTCCGGCACGGCGTGGAGGGCGCCGAACGGGTCGACCCGGTTCTGAAGTGGCATAGCTTTCTCCCCGAATACGTATCTTGGCCGGAATGACGGCGGCATGATATCGCTCGTCGCATCGTTTTCATGTCAGCAGGTTTTTCGATGCGGGTGCTGGTGGTCCAGAATTTCGACAGTGAGGGCCTTGGCCAGATCGGCGCGGCGCTTGTCGAGGCGGGCGCCGATATCGACCTGCGCCGGCCCTATTGTGGCGAGACGCTGCCGCACGACAGCGCTGCGCACGACGCCATGGTCGTGCTCGGCGGCGCCCAGAATGCGCTGGACGACGAGATCTGCCCGTATTTTCCTGAACTGCTCGACCTGACGCGCGATTTCGCCGGCAAGGATCGCGCCGTGCTCGGTATCTGCCTTGGCAGCCAGCTGGTCGCGCGCGCCTTCGGCGGGGAGAACCGGATCGGCGCCGCCTCGGAATTCGGCTGGCACAAGGTCTCGCTCACTCCGGCGGCGAAGGCCGATCCGGTGCTCGCCGCGCTGCCCCAAAATTTCCCCATCTTCGAATGGCATGACGACACCTTTGTGCTGCCAGAAGATGCCGTGCGGCTCGCCGGCAACGAAATCGCCGAGAACCAGGCGTTTCGCATCGGCCGCGCCGTCTACGGCTTTCAGTTCCATTTCGAGGCGGACCGGCCGATGGTCCGCGACTGGAGCACATCCTTCGCATCGCTCATTGCCGAACGGCATCCTGACTGGAGCGATCGGCTCGACGACGAAATGGCCCATCACGGAGCGGATGCCGATGCCGCCGGGCTGGCCATTGCCCGCGCCTGGGTGGCGACGATCTGACGGCAGTCAGTGCCGACGTTGCATATTTGGCACGCCGGCAAAAATCCGCTGTGGACAGCTTGTTTCGTCCTTGGCTTGTGGCCGCCCGCCACCTTAGAAGGCACGCGCTCTGCATCTTCCGTGCAACGCGATGAACCTTTTGTGTCACTCGCGCGACACATCGCCGATACAGAAACTGCCTAGAAGCGCGAAATCGTCGAAACTTTGAGACGCATTTTTCCGTTTCAACCCAATCGTAACCCGCCTCGTGCACACATGCAGAAAGCTCAACTAGAGATGACGTCCGTGAAAGCAGCGCTTCTGTCCTTTGTCATGTTGTCGGCCATCGTTTTGTGCGGCCTCGGCACCTATGCCGGCGACGCAGCCAACAATCACAACGCCGTCGACGGCTACGGCGTCACCGCCGCGCTTCGCTAAAACAAAGCCTTGAGGCGCGACGCGCTTTAAGCCCTCTCGCCTGACACCACCAGGATACGCTTGTCGGCGCCGTCGACGACGAGCGCGCTGAGATTCCCAGTCTGGTAGGCGAGCGTGTCGATATTGACGCGGTTGACCATCACTTCGGCCTCGGGCACCGGCGTATGGCCATGCACCACGATCTTCGGATGCAGGCCGGAATGGTTGTGGAAGACATCGCGGATCCAGATCAGGTCCTGCGTGCTCTGACTTTCCAGCGCAATGCCTGGCCGGATGCCGGCATGGCAGAAGAAGAAGTCGCCGAAGGTCAGGGAAAACGGCAGCGACTGCAGGAAGTCGACATGGCTTTTCGGCACGGCCTCGACAAGCGCTGCATGGCCTTGCTGCAGCGCCGCCTCGGACCTGCCAAACCACGCGCCGCCGCCTTCATTGATCGCCACGCCATAGGATTGCGCGGTTTGGATGCCGCCATAGCGTATGAAAAGCCCGTCCGGATCAGGGCTATCGAGAAAGTTGAGAAAGCCGATGTCGTGGTTGCCGGCGAGCATCAGGTGGCGCGGGTCGCGTTTCCGCACTTCGATCAGGAAATCGATGACGCCCTTGGAGTCCGGGCCGCGGTCGACATAGTCGCCGAGATGGATGACACGCCAGTCGGCCGGCCGCGCCTGGCGGATCTCGGCCGCAATCCGTCGGTACATGGCGGCGAGCAGGTCAAGCCGGCCATGCACGTCGCCGACCGCATAGATACGCATGCCTTCCGGTCCGCGCGCGTCGAGAAAGTGGATGCCGGGGGTGGTCAATGCGTCCATCTCCGTGAACATGCCGTCACGGGCGTCTAACGCCGAAGCTGATCCTTGCCCATGTCGGTTACCAGACGCTTTCCGCACAGTGCCAGCGTTATGTCCATCTCCTTGCGGATGATTTCCAAGGCTTTTGTGACCCCTTCCTTGCCTAGCGCGCCGAGGCCGTAAAGGAAAGGCCGGCCGATATAGGTGCCCTTGGCGCCGAGGCACAGCGCCTTCAGAACGTCCTGGCCCGAGCGGATGCCGCCGTCCATATGCACCTCGATCGTGTCGCCGACCGCGTCGGCTATCTCTTCCAGCACCTCGATCGACGACGGCGCACCGTCGAGCTGGCGTCCGCCATGATTGGAGACGATGATCGCGTCGGCGCCGGTCTTGGCTGCCATCAGCGCGTCTTCCTTGTCGAGGATGCCCTTCAGGATCAGCTTGCCGCCCCAGCGCTCCTTGATCCAGGCAACGTCCTTCCACGACAGATGCGGATCGAATTGCTCCGTCGTCCACGACGACAGCGAGGTGAGGTCGCCGACGCCCTTGGCGTGGCCGACGATGTTGCGGAAGGTCCGGCGCCTGGTGCCCGCCATGCCAATGCACCAGCCCGGCCTGGTCGCCACCTGCCAGATGTGTTTCGGCGTGAAGCGCGGCGGGGCCGACAGCCCGTTGCGGATATCCTTGTGGCGCTGGCCGAGGATCTGCAGGTCGAGCGTCAGCACCAGCGCCGAGCATTTCGCCGCCTTCGCCCTGTCGATGAGACTGAGGACGAAATCCTTGTCGCGCAGCACATAGAGCTGGAACCAGAACGGCTTCTTGGTCACCGATGCGACATCCTCGATCGAGCAGATGCTCATCGTCGACAGCGTGAACGGGACGCCGAATTCCTCCGCCGCCTGCGCCGCCAGCATCTCGCCGTCGGGGTGCTGCATGCCGGTCATGCCGGTCGGCGCCAGCGCCACCGGCATCGCCACCTTCTCGCCGATCATAGTCGATTCCAACGAGCGGTTGCTCATGTCGACCAGCACGCGCTGGCGGAACTTGATCTTTTGGAAGTCCTCCTCGTTGGCCCGGTAGGTGCTTTCGGTCCATCCACCGGAATCGGCATAGTCGAAGAACATCTTCGGCACGCGGCGGCGCGCCAGGTCCTTGAGATCGGCGATGGTGAGGATCATGCTCATGGGCTTCCCGCTGGTTGTTCGCTAATTCGTCGTTGTTGATTTTTATTGCCCGGCGCTCAGAGACTGTTTCGAAATTCGCTCTGGCGAGTCATATGGTGGTGGTTTCGAGAACCGGAGCGCAGACGCGCAAAGGACGCTCTAACATTCCGCATTTGCGCATGATCCTTTCCGGAAACCGAAATCGGTTTCCGGGGTCATGCGCTGGTCCGTGAGCCCGCGCATGACCCCGAAAATTGGAAAGACTTTCGGAAAGGATCATGCGCAAAACCAAAAGTGCTACAGCGTCCTTTGCGCGTCCAAAGGACGCGCGGCGTTGTAGGTAAGCGCAGAAAACGCCATCGGATGGCCGCCAGAGTAGAGTTTCCAAACGGTCTCTCACGAGCGTTTCCTTGCCGGCTCGCTGTCGCCGGCTTCGGAGCGCTGCATCAGCCTCAGCCGCGACACACGCTGCCAGTCGCCGCTGCGCTCAGCCTCGGCCATGGTGCGTTCGACATGGGTGATGTGGTCCATCGCCGCCTGCCGTGCGGCCGTCGGATCGCCGGCCTTCACCGCCGCGTAGATCGCCCGGTGCTGCAAGAGCAGCGCTTCGCGCGCGCCCGGCACGTTGAACACCAGGAGCCGGTTCTGGAACACGCCCTCCGACAGCAGCCGGTAGCACGAGCGCAGCGTGTGCAACAGGATGATGTTGTGCGCGCATTCGCAGATCGCGTGGTGGAACTCGACGTCGATTTCCGCCTCGTCGTCGAAATTGCCGGTCCGGTGCGCCTCGTCCATGCGCGCCATGATGCGGTCGAGCAACGCCAGGTCGTCTGATGTGGCGCGCCGCGCCGCATACTCGGCCGCCACTGCCTCGATCTCGCGGCGGTATTCCAGATAGTCGGTCGCCGCCTTGCGGTGCATGGATATCAGGTCCGTCACCGGCTTGGTGAACAATTGGCCGATGACGTCGGCGACATGGGTGCCGCCGCCGGGCCGCGTCGTCAAAAGCCCGCGCCCCTCCAGCGCCTTCAGCGCATCACGCAGGATCGGCCGCGACACCTCGAACCGGCGTGCCAGCTCGCGCTCGCCCGGCAGCCTGTCGCCGGTGCGCAGAACGCCTTCGAGGATCAGGCTCTCGATCTGCTGCACCACCTCGTCGGCGGTGCGGGAATGCTCGATCCTGGAGAAAATGTCGCTCAACGGGGATGCCTGGGGATTGAACCGGTGCCGCGCAAGATAAAGCCAGCGTCAGCAACTGGTCAAATTATTTATCCAATTCGTCGGTTTGGCCAGCTTCAACCTCGTCGCGGCATATCGCTTTCGGCTAATTTGTCGTTTGCGTGCCCCGGCAATTGGCTCTAGAGGGACGCGAGTGCACCAGGCCCGGGGGACAAGCCGTGGCAGATGACCCGTCCAATCTCGAATTCCAGCCGCGCGTCGAGGGCAGCGTCATGGGCTTTCCCGCGCATGAGGGACGGCCTGGCGCGCTCGGCGAGGTTCACGCCCGTCCGCATCCGCTGGTCGAGAAACCGCGCGTGCTGGTGCAGCTTTCGTTCATGACCGAAGCTGGGTCCGGCGTCGACCAGGCTGTGCTTTCCGAATTGTCGCGGCGCCTCGGCATCGCCGCGCCTGACCCTCATGCCCGCCACCACGCGATGAAGTGGGGCAAGGGCTCGCTGCGCTGGGAACGGCACACGGAATTCTCCACCTATCTGTGGGAAGGACCGCTCTCCGAGAGCGGCCAGCGCCAGGAAGGTTCGCCTTTCGGCAACGGGTTTTCGCCGCCGGGAACGGTGATTTCCGGCATCAGGCTCGAAATCCGCAAATGGACGCAGGCGAGCGAAAAGCTGATCGCCGGCTTCGACCCGACCAGCCTGTGCTATTCGCTGGTCGAGCGCGGCAACGCCGCCATCGTCACCGATTTCCGCCAGGACGGTGACGGCATGACCCGCATGCTGGTGCTCGACCGCGGCCTGACGCCGGCACGCACCGGCGCGCTGGCGCAACGGCTGATCGATATCGAAACCTACCGCACGCTGGCCATGCTTGGCCTGCCGCTGGCGCTGATGCTGTCCGGTCGCGCGCGCCGCATTGAGGACAGGCTGGCACAGACCACTCTGGAAATGAAAGTCGCCGAAACCCGCGACAACCAGACGCTGCTTGCCGACCTGACAGAGCTCGCCGCTGAACTGGAGGCCGATGCAGCCTCCAGCCTCTATCGCTTCGGCGCCAGCCGCGCCTATGACGGCATCGTCCGCGAACGGCTGGAGGCGCTGGAGGAAGAGGCGGTGCCCGGCTACGACACCTGGGGCGGTTTCCTGCAGCGCCGCGTCGCCCCAGCCATGCGCACTTGCCGTTCGGTCGAGGAGCGTCAGGCCAATCTGTCGACGAAACTCACCCGCGCCACCACGCTGCTGCGCACCTGGGTCGACGTCGAGGTCGAGAAGCAGAACCGCGATCTGCTGGCGTCGATGAACAACCGCGCCCGCCTGCAATTGCGGCTGCAGCAGACGGTGGAAGGGCTCTCGGTCGCGGCCGTCTCCTACTACGTCGTCGGCCTGATCGGCTACGTCGCCAAGGGCGCCTCGATCTTCGGCCATGCCGTCGCGCCCGAGCTCATCACCGCCGCCTCGGTGCCGCTCGCCATCCTGCTGGTCTGGTGGGGCGTGCGCCGTGTGCGCCGCCTGCACTCCGAACCCGCCAAGCAGGCAGGCGAATAGGCAGGCAATCTCCCCCCTCGAGGGGGAGATGTCGCCGAAGGCGACAGAGGGGGTCGTCTCGCATGGAGCGCCAACCTCGTTTCGCGGCGGGACACGACGTCGGCGATTGACGTGAGACGACCCCTCCGGCCGCTTCGCGGCCATCTTCCCCTCGAGGGACCCTCGAGGGGGAGAAAGTCAGCGCGTCCCTCTCGCCCCCGCTCCCTTCGTTCGCGACCCTCCCCGCAGGCCGCCGCGCAAGACCGTCCCGGTGTCAGCCCTCGATTTTCGGCCAAAGCAGGATTTGCAACAGGCGCCTGCCGCTGGTAAAAGATTTTTACCAGTCGACCGAAGGAGATTGTCGATGTCCGGCCTGCTGATGCCGAAGCCAGACGACGCCACGATGCGCCGGCGCGACGAGATCGTCGCCGATATGCGCATCATCGTGCCCGGCGAAGGCGTCGTCGACGCTGCCAATTCGATGCGCGCCTTCGAGAGCGATGGCCTTACCGCCTATCGGCAATTGCCGCTGGTGGTGGTGCTGCCCGAAACGGTGGCGCAGGTCTCGCGCGTGCTGAAATATTGCAACGACCGCAACATCCGCGTTGTGCCGCGCGGTTCCGGCACTTCGCTGTCCGGCGGCGCGCTGCCGCTGGAAGACGCCGTGCTGCTGGTGATGAGCAGGTTCAACCGCATTCTCGAGATCGATTTTCCCAACCGCATCGTCGTCGCCCAGCCGGGCGTCACCAATCTCGGCATCACCACCGCCGTCGAACAGGAGGGCTTTTATTACGCCCCCGATCCATCCTCCCAGATCGCCTGCTCGATCGGCGGCAATGTCGCGGAGAATTCCGGCGGCGTGCATTGCCTGAAATACGGCCTCACCGCCAATAATGTGCTCGGCATCGAGATGGTGCTGATGAACGGCGAGGTGGTGCGGCTCGGCGGCAAGCATCTCGACGCGGAAGGCTACGACCTGCTCGGGGTGATGACCGGTTCCGAAGGGCTGCTCGGCGTCGTCACCGAGGTCACCGTGCGCATACTGAAGAAGCCGGAGACGGCGCGCGCACTGCTGATCGGCTTCCCGACCAGCGAGCAGGGCGGCCAATGCGTCGCCGACATCATCGGCGCCGGCATCATCCCGGGCGGCATGGAGATGATGGACCGCCCGGCGATCCACGCGGCCGAGGATTTCGTCCGTGTCGGCTATCCCTTGGATGTCGAGGCGCTGCTGATCGTCGAACTCGACGGGCCGGCGGTTGAGGTCGATCATTTGATCGGCCTTGTCGAAGCCATCGCCTATAGGAACGGCTCGACCACATGCCGCATCTCACAATCGGAGCAGGAGCGGCTGAGTTTTTGGGCCGGCCGCAAGGCCGCCTTTCCGGCGGTCGGCCGCATTTCGCCCGACTATTACTGCATGGACGGCACCATCCCGCGCAAGGAACTGCCGCGGGTGCTGCACGGCATGCGCGAACTCTCCGAAAAATACGGGCTCGGCGTCGCCAATGTCTTCCATGCCGGCGACGGCAATCTGCATCCGCTCATCCTCTACGACGCCAACGTCCCCGGTGCACTCGACAAGGCGGAAAGTTTCGGCGCCGACATTTTGCGGCTCTGCGTCAAGGTCGGCGGCGTGCTGACCGGCGAGCACGGAGTGGGGGTGGAGAAGCGTGACCTGATGCCGGAAATGTTCAACCAGATCGATCTCGACCAGCAGATGCGGGTCAAATGCGCTTTCGATCCCAACCATCTGCTCAATCCGGGCAAGGTGTTTCCGCAGTTGCGCCGTTGCGCCGAGCTCGGACGCATGCACGTGCATCGCGGCGAGACGGCGTTTCCGGACATTCCGAGGTTTTGAAGTGATCGGGGCTTGCCTCACTAACGCCGCGATCCTTCGCGCCCCCCTCTGTCCTGCCGGACATCTCCCCCACGAGGGGGGAGATTGGCCGTCATTTTCGCTTTCGCCAATCGCCAACGTTGCAGGAAGAGTGCCGTCCACGAAACTGCCAATCTCCCCCCTAGTGGGGGAGATGTCCGGCAGGACAGAGGGGGGCGCGACAGAACTCGACTTATCGTCCTTCGAGGTGGTTATGTCGCCATGACCACCTTCACTCCCGCCACCGCCGCCGAAACCCTCGCCACCGTCGCCTGGGCTGCCGCGGAAGACTCGCCGCTCGAAATCATCGGCCATGGCTCCAAGCGCGGCATCGGCCGTCCGGCGCAGACCGAGCACACGCTCGACCTGTCGAAAATTTCCGGTGTCACGCTCTACGAGCCGGCCGAACTGGTGCTGTCGGCAAAGGCCGGCACGCCGCTGGCCGAGATCGAAACACTGCTTGCCGAAAACGGTCAGCAGCTGGCCTTCGAGCCATTGGACTATGGCCCGCTGCTCGGCGGCGAAAAGGGAAAAGGCACGATCGGCGGCGTGCTGGCCGCGAACCTTTGCGGCCCGCGCCGGCTGAAGGCGGGGTCGGCGCGCGACCATATTCTTGGCATAGCAGCGGTTTCGGGTCGGGGCGAGGCGTTCAAGTCGGGCGGTCGCGTGGTCAAGAACGTCACCGGCTACGACCTGTCCAAGCTCATGGCCAACAGCTGGGGCACGCTTGCCGTCCTCACCGACGTCACCTTCAAGGTGCTGCCCGCTGCCGAGACCGAAGTCACGCTCGCTTTGCGCGGCCTGCTTGACGATCATGCCGCTGCTGCCATGGCGCTGGCGCTCGGCTCCAGCGCCGAAGTGTCGAGTGCTGCCCATCTTCCCGAACGCGTTGCCGCACGGGTCGCCGGCGGCAGTCTCGGCAGCACGGCGGCGACATTGCTGCGCGTCGAAGGTTTCGGGCCGTCGGTCGCCTACCGCATCTCAGCGCTGAAGGATCTGCTCGGAAATGCCGGGCCGCTCGAGGAAGTTTCGGGCGAGATCTCGCGCTCCGTCTGGCGCGATATCCGCGATTGCGCGCCTTTCGTCGACGGCCTGGAAAAGCCGGTGTGGCGCGTGTCGCTGGCGCCGGCGCAAGGCCACCTGATGGTGCTGGCGCTGCGCATGCAGGCGGCCGTCGATGCCTTTTATGACTGGCAGGGCGGACTGATCTGGCTGCGCATGGAGCATGGCGATCCCGAAGCCGATCTTCTGCGCGGACTGCTGAGGCAGTATGGCGGCGGCCATGCGACGCTGGTACGCGCCGCCCCTTCGCATCGCGCCGCTGTGCCGGTGTTCGAGCCGCAGGCGCCGCAGCTGGCAGCGCTGTCGGCGCGGCTCAAAGCCGAATTCGATCCCAAGAATATCCTCAATCCCGGCCGTATGGCGCCGGCTGCAAGCTCTGCTACTCTTGGCCCGGCAACCGAGGGAGCAGCATCATGAGCGACATCAATCAAGGCCCGGCTGATTTAGGCCCGGCTGATTCAAATAAGCCCGCACCGCGCCAGACCGACCGCTGGCTGGAGCCGGGTTCGACCAATGCACTGGTCATCTACATCCTTTATCTCGCCAGCCTCGTCATCGGCGTCACCGGTATTGTCGGCATCGTTCTGGCCTATATCAACCGTGGCAAGGTTGGCGGCTTCGTCGAGAGCCACTACACATTCCTGATCCGCACCTTCTGGATCGGTCTGCTCTATGCGCTGATCTCGGCTGGGCTGATGATGGTGGCGATAGGCTTCGTGCTGATGTTCGTCGTCGCCGTGTGGTTCATCGCGCGCTGCATTCTCGGCCTGCAGGCGCTGCAGCGTGGCGAGCCGGTCAAAGACCCCGAAAGCTGGTTCCTCGGATTGTAGAGCATGATCCCGAACCGAAGGTCAGCATAGCAAAAAGTGGGAACCGGTTTTCGGAGAAGATCATGCTCAAACGGTAAGGACTTTTTACGTGCAGACCAATTTCTCAGCTGCCCAGCTTGCCGATCCGCATGTCGCGGAATCGGAAAAGATCCTGCGCAAATGTGTGCATTGCGGCTTCTGCACGGCTACCTGTCCGACCTACGTGACATCAGGCAACGAGCTGGACTCGCCGCGCGGGCGGATCTACCTGATCAAAGATATGCTGGAGAACGGTCGCCCCGCCGACAAGGAGATCGTCACGCATATCGACCGCTGCCTGTCCTGCCTCGCCTGCATGACAACCTGCCCGTCCGGCGTCAACTACATGCATCTGGTCGACCATGCCCGCGTCCATATCGAGGAGACCTACAAGCGCCCACTGCCCGATCGGTTGACGCGCGCCATGCTGGCCTTCGTCCTGCCTTATCCCTCGCGGTTCCGCACTGCGCTCAAGCTGGCGAGGCTCGGCCAGCCATTCGCCGGTCTGTTCGAAAGGATCCAGGCATTGAAGCCGCTGGGCGCGATGCTCAAGCTCGCTCCGGCGTCGGTTCCTGCGGCCTCGCCAATGGCTTCGCCGGGCATCCATGCCGGGCACGGCGCAACGAAAAACGGCCGCGTCGCCATCCTCACCGGCTGCGCGCAATCGGTGCTCGATCCCGCTATCAACGACGCGACGATTGCACTGCTGACGCGGCTCGGCGTCGAGGTCGTGGTGCCTGAGGGCGAGGGCTGCTGCGGCGCGCTGGTCCATCACATGGGCCGCGAGGAGGCAGCGCTTGCCTCGGCGAGGCGCAATGTCGACGCCTGGACACGCGCGATCGAGCAGGGTGGGCTGGATGCCATCGTCATCACCGCGTCCGGCTGCGGCACCACGATCAAGCACTACGGCTTCATGCTGCGCCTCGATCCGGCCTATGCCGAAAAGGCGGCGCATGTGTCGGCGCTGGCCAAGGACATCACCGAATATCTGGCAAGCATCGATCTGCCCGAGCCGGTGCGCCAGCCCGGCACGATCGTCGCCTATCACTCGGCCTGCTCAATGCAGCACGGCCAAAAAATCACCCGCCAGCCGAAGGAGCTTCTGGCCAAGGCCGGCTTCGTCGTGCGCGAGCCGCGCGAGGGGCATCTGTGCTGCGGCTCGGCCGGCACCTACAACATCCTGCAATCCGAGATTTCGGCTGAGCTGCGCGACCGCAAGGTCAGGAATATCGAGGCGACGGGTGCTGAAATCGTCGCCACCGGCAACATCGGCTGCATCACCCAACTCGCCTCTGCCACCAAATTGTCGGTGGTGCACACGATAAAACTGCTCGACTGGGCCTATGGAGGACCGAGGCCGGAAGGCGTTCTGATAGACAGGTCGGTGGTGACAGCGGAGTGATGGGACAGTTCTGAGGCGAGCCCCCTCATCCGGCCGCGGAGCCTGTCCTACCCGTGGGCGGCCACCTTCTCCCCGCTGGGGAGAAGAGGTTGGCGCTGGCGTTGGTAACCTCCTCTGGGAGAGGTCAACCGAGCGAAGCGGAGGCTGGGTGAGGGGGCCTGCCGCTACGTGCCTATTCAGCCGCTAGCTTATCCGCCGTCCCGTAGGTCGCCTGATATCGGGCGCGCTGGCGGCTGAGCGCCACCATCGTGTTGCGCAAAAGAATCGCCACGGTGATCGGGCCGACGCCGCCCGGCACCGGCGTGATCCATGAGGCCACATGCCTGACGCTCTCGGCGTCGACGTCGCCGACGATACGGCTCTCCCCGTCCGGTCCGATCTCGGCATTGATGCCGATGTCGATGACGGCCGCACCCGGCTTGACCATGTCGGCCTTGATCAGCCGCGGCTTGCCGACGGCGACGAACAGCGCATCGGCGCGGCGCGCGTGCGCTGCCACCGAACGCGTCATGTGGTGGCACACCGTCACCGTCGCGCCCTCGCTCATCAGCAGGAAGGCGATCGGTTTGCCGACGATCTCGGAATGGCCGACGATGACGACCTCGAGTCCCTTGAGATCGAGGCCGGTCTCCTTCAGCAGTTCGACCGAGGCGGCGGCCGTGCACGGCGCGAGATCGAGCTGGTTGTAGACGATGTTGCCGATCGAAGCCGGATGCATGCCCTCGACATCCTTGAGCGGATGCACCGCCGCCTGAAGGATCTTGATCGGGATATGCACCGGCACCGGCCGCTGGATGATGATACCGGTGACGCGCGGATCGGCATTCAGGCCATGGATCGCCGCTTCCAGTTCGCCGGCGGTGATATCGGCGGCAAACCGTCTTTCCTCGAAATCGATGCCAGCCAATGCAGCCTTGGCGCGCTGGTTGCGCACATAGACATCGACTGCAGCTGTGTCGCCGACGGTGATCGATATCAGTTTGGCCGGAAAACCCTCGGCGGTCGCAGTCGCCGCATCCTCGCGCACGGAGGCGATGATGCGCTGGGCGACCGGGCCGCCCCTGAGATAGCGGTTGTCATCGGACAGGGACATGGATGAACCTTCTGTCTGAAAGTGTTGCTGCCGACATAGCAAGACTCTTTGGAAAATGGCAGCACGAAAGCGAACTGCTATGCCTGTCGCGCGACGTACCGGCGAATCTGCGAAGATGTGCCCGCCAACCGGATGTCAGCAGAAACAAAAAGGGCAGCGCGGCTTGCCGCGCTGCCCTTTCGTGACTGGCCGCATCCCCACACGGCCCGTCCCCCGTATCCAATGATCCAGAGTCTTCTGGACACACTCGGCAATAAAATCAACTGCAGATTACATCACCACAACCGTCGTGCCAACATCGACCCGCTCGTAGAGGTCGACGACGTCTTCGTTGCGCATGCGAATGCAGCCCGACGACACGGCGCCGCCGATCGTCCAGGGCTGGTTGGTGCCGTGGATGCGGTAGAGCGTCGAGCCGAGATAAAGCGCGCGCGCGCCGAGCGGATTCTCGACGCCGCCGGCGACATAGGTCGGCAGATAACGGCCTTTGGCGGCCTCACGCGAAATCATCACCGCCGGCGGCCGCCATTCGGGCCAGACCTTCTTCTGCGAGATCTTGTGCTTGCCGGCCCATTCGAAGCCCGGCTTGCCGGTGCCGACGCCATAGCGCCGCGCCTTGCCGTTGTTCTCGACCAGATAGAGGAAATTCTCCCTCGTATCGATGACGATCGTGCCCGGCTTCTCCGGACCGTCATAGGCGACTTCCTGCGGCAGGTAGATTGGGTTGACCTGCGGGCGCGCGACCAGGCGCTTCTTGGCCGGCGCCTGCAGCGCGGCCGTGTGTAGCTGAGCCGGTTGCGCCTGGCGTTGAGAACGGCGCTGCGGCTTTTGCATCTCTTGCCGGTTCTGGCGGACGATGCCCGGCGCGCGGCCAAGCTGCAGCACCCAGGGCGCTGAAAGGTCGGGGCTCACCATCACCGGCGGCCTGTCGGCATAACGGTCATTGGCGCTGGAGGATGTAGCGGCAGTGGCCAGCACGGCTGCGGCACCGAGCAGCGGGAACAAAAATGTCTTCATCGGAACGCACCTTGATCGTCGAACACGCCGGGCGCAAAAGCGTCCCCGGTTCGCGGACATTGGGCGCGGAGCAGCAACCGAAACATGAATCGGAATGCGTAAAATGCTCCATTGTCAGTAAAGCTTTCGGTGTGGTTACCGGTCGGTTCAGGAATCTGGTAAAGCCGCGGTAAAGGCAGCGCTGAGGCGCATTAAGAATGGAATTCCGCCATGGATGAGAAGACAGGCCTGCTCGCCGGACCCGATGGTATCGCGCGCTGCTTCTGGCACGGCAATCTGCCGGACTATTTGCACTACCACGATCATGAATGGGGCCGGCCGGTCACCGACGACCGCAAGCTGTTCGAAAAGATCTGCCTCGAAGGCTTTCAGTCGGGCCTGTCCTGGCTGACCATATTGCGAAAGCGCGAGAATTTCCGCGAGGCGTTCGCCGGCTTCGATATCGACAAGATCGCTGTCTTTACCGACGAGGATGTCGAGCGCCTGCTCGACAATGCCGGCATCATCCGCCACCGCGGCAAGATTGTCTCGACCATCAACAACGCCAAGCGTGCGCGTGAATTGGCCGACGAGGCCGGCTCGCTGGCGGCCTGGTTCTGGAAGTTCGAACCCGGCCCCGACGAACGGCCCGAAATCGTCGATCTCGCCCATCTGCGCGCCAACCCGACCACGGCGGTTTCCGTGCGGATTTCGAAAGAGCTGAAGAAACGCGGCTGGAGCTTTGTCGGCCCGACCACCGTCTACGCCTTCATGCAGGCGATGGGGCTGGTCAACGACCATCTCGAAGGCTGTGTCTGCCGCGAGCAGGTCGAGGCGGAGCGCAGGGCGTTCAAGCGGCCGAAGTAGCTTCCTCACCGCGAAGCGGGCGATAAAACTCAAGCGCCGCCGGCGCCGGCCAGAAAAAGCGCGGCAACGATGGCCGCCACAGTGGCAAAAGCCGGATAGATGACCAGCAGGCCGGTCATCAGCGCATCGCGCATGGTCGGTCGTTTGCGCTCGTCCGCGGCGACCTCGAATGGTCCCGCCATTTGGCCTGCCGGCCTCGGTGCATGACTATCGGCCCGTCGCAGCCGGGGCAGATCGCGGGCACCGCTGTCGATGATGTCGAATTCCCGTGCCGTGGTCATGGCCCGAACCCCTTGTTTCGGCGCGCTTTATCGGCTGCGATTGTGTCGGCACAATGCCGCGCTTATGGCGGAATTGTTTCGTTTATCGCGTGGTTTGTTTCAGGAAGGGTGCAAACCCTTGCCGGTCCGGACAGGTTCGGTTAGGACACGCCCACTCGAAATAAATCATCGATTACTTAGCAAAAAAGACCCATCCCATGGCCGACAAATCGGAAAAGATGAAAGCGCGGCTGCCGCGCGGGCTTGTCGACCGCGGCGCCGATGATATCCGCGCCGTCGAGAAGATGATGGCGACGATCCGCGCGGTCTATGAGCTCTACGGCTTCGAGCCGGTCGACCAGCCGCTGATCGAATACACCGATGCGCTGGGCAAATTCCTGCCCGACCAGGATCGGCCGAACGAGGGCGTGTTCTCGTTCCAGGACGACGACGACCAGTGGCTGTCGCTGCGCTACGATTTGACTGCGCCGATGGCGCGCTTCGTCGCCGAGAATTACGAGCGCCTGCCGAAACCCTATCGCAGCTACCGCTCCGGCTGGGTGTTCCGCAACGAGAAGCCTGGCCCCGGCCGCTTCCGCCAGTTCATGCAGTTCGACGCCGACACGGTCGGCACGCCGGGTGTGGCTGCGGACGCAGAAATGGCGATGATGATGGCCGACGTGATGGAAGCACTCGGCATCAAGCGCGGCGACTACGTCATCCGGGTCAACAACCGCAAGGTGCTGGACGGCGTGCTCGAGGCGATCGGCCTTGGCGGCGATGAGAATGCTGGCCGCCGGTTGCAGGTGCTGCGGGCGATCGACAAGCTGGACAAGCTGGGCGTCGAGGGGGTTCGTCTGCTGTTGGGCGCGGGTCGCAAGGACGAAAGCGGTGATTTCACCAAGGGCGCCGGCCTCGGCGCCGGTGAGATTGACGTGGTTCTCGAATTTCTTGCTCCTGATTCTACAGCAATCATCCCTTCAGCAATGGTTCAGCCGCGCGAAAATCCTGCTCTCGCGAACATGAAGGGCGGCATTTTGTGGCGTCAGCCTGCCACATTGGTACACAACGAAATTAACTTGTCCGAAAATGCGCGATTTCAAGAAGGTGTGTCGGAACTGGATCAGATCCGACTCTTGGTTGAAAGCGCTGGCTATGGTTCTGATCGCATCAAAATCGACCCATCCGTCGTTCGCGGTCTCGAATACTATACCGGTCCGGTCTACGAGGCCGAGCTTCTGGCCGAAATCCCTAATGAGGACGGCCAGATCGTGCGCTTCGGTTCGGTCGGCGGTGGTGGCCGTTATGATGGCCTTGTCTCGCGCTTCCGCGGCGAGCCGGTGCCGGCGACCGGGTTTTCGATCGGCGTCTCCAGGCTGATGACGGCGCTGAAGAACCTCGGCAAGCTCGATACATCAGATGTGATCGCGCCGGTCGTCGTGCTCACCATGGACAAGGACACCGAAAGCCTCGGCCGCTATCAAAAGATGGTGGCCGAGCTGCGCGCCGCCGGCATCCGCTCGGAAATGTATCTCGGCGGCGCCGGCATGAAGGCGCAGCTCAAATATGCCGACCGCCGCGGCAGCCCGGTCGCCATCATCCAGGGCGGCGACGAGCGGGCGAAAGGCGAGGTGCAGATCAAGGACCTGATCGAAGGCGCACGGATGTCGGCGGAGATTGTGGACAACGCCGAATGGCGCGCCGCGCGCCCGGCGCAGGTGACTGTGGCGGAAAGCGAGCTGGTCGCCGAGGTGAAGAAGATACTTGCGGCGCAGGCGGAGGAGCGGGCGCGTGGCAAGTAGAGGTCGCGTTTCGTCGCGCCCCCCTCTGTCCTGCCGGACATCTCCCCCACACGGGGGGAGATCCGCCGTCGTCACCGTTTTCGTCAATCACCGACGCTGGAAGGCTGGAGCTGCCACTGAAGCTGCCGATCTCCCCCCAAGTGGGGGAGATGTCCGGCAGGACAGAGGGGGGCGCCATAGAACGCCAACCTCCGCACTCCGTCCAGCACCCCTCATCCGTCTTGGCGCTTCGCGCCAATCCACCTTCTCCCACAAGGGGAGAAGGGAAGGTGGCGCTTCATGATCTCCCGCTACCCGGCCATCGCATCAGACATCACAAAACTCTTCGCCGCGCGAAACACGCATGCGGTAGAGGTCGCGGTGCTGCAGCCGGCCGACCCGTTCCTCGACATGGCCGGCGAGGATCTGCGCCGCCGCATCTTTCTCACCGAAAGCGAGACCGGCCAGACCCTGTGCCTGCGGCCGGAATTCACCATTCCGGTCTGCCTCGACCACATTGCCAGCCAGGCCGGCACGCCGCGCCGTTATTCCTATCTCGGCGAGGTGTTTCGCCAGCGCCGCGAGGGCGGCAATGAATTTTTCCAGGCCGGTATCGAGGATCTCGGCGATGGCGAAACCGCGCAAGCCGACGCGCGTTCGCTGGCCGATGCGCATGCGCTGCTTTCGCTGGTGCTGCCGGACCAGGCACTGGCGATCACGCTCGGCGACCAGACCATATTCGAGGCGGTGCTCGCCGCGCTCGGCCTGCCGCGCGGCTGGCGTATGCGGCTGGCGCGAGCCTTCGGTTCGGCCGCCATGCTGGAGGCAGCGCTTGCCGACCTCGCCAACCCGCCGCGCAATGGCCAGCTCGCCGGCCCGGTCGCTGCCCTTGTCCTCGACGGCGATCTGGAAGGGCTTTCAACGCATATCGCCGGCGGCATGGAGCAGGCGGGTCTGTCGGCGTCGGCCGGGCGCTCGCCGGCCGACATTGCCCGACGCTTGATCGAGAAGGCCGAATTGCGCAGCGTCAGGCTGTCGAACGAGGCGTTTTCGGCGCTGAAGGATTTTCTGGCAATCGACGTGGCGCTCGACGGCGCGGCAAAAGCGCTCGAAATCTTTGCGGCCGGCGCCGATCTTTCGCTGGGTGCGGCGCTGGACAATTTTTCCGCACGCGCCAAGTCGATCGAAGCTCTTGGCCTGCCCTCGGCAAAAATCCGCTACGATGCCGCCTTCGGCCGTCCGCTTGATTACTACACCGGTCTGGTCTTCGAGATCGCGGCGGAAAACGGCGACCGGCCGCTGGCCGGCGGCGGCCGCTATGACCGGCTGCTGACGCTGCTCGGCGCGAAAACGCCGATCCCCGGCGTCGGCTTTTCCGTCTGGCTCGACCGCATCGAGGCGTTGCGGGAGAAGGCGCAATGATCACGCTGGCGATTCCGTCGAAGGGCCGGCTCAAGGAGCAGGCGCTGGAGGTGCTGGCCAAAGCCGGGCTTGCCGTCAGCCTGCCCGGCGACGAGCGCAAATACCGCGCCCGCATCGAAGGTGTGGAGAGCGTCGAGGTGGCGTTCCTGTCGGCGTCCGAAATATCAGGCGAGATCGGTCAGGGCTCGGTCGACCTCGGCATCACCGGCGAGGATCTGTTGCGCGAAAGCCTCGCCGACTGGGAGGCGCGCGCGGAGATCGTCGCCCGCCTCGGTTTCGGCAATGCGGACGTCGTGGTGGCGGTGCCCGACATCTGGCTCGACGTCGATACGATGGCCGACCTCGACGATGTCGCCGCCGATTTCCGCCAGCGCCACGGCAGACGGCTCAGGATCGCCACCAAATACTGGCGGCTGACGCAGCAATTCTTTTCGCAAAAGCACGGCATCCAGGTCTATCGCATCGTCGAGAGCCTGGGCGCCACCGAAGGCGCGCCGGCGGCGGGATTGGCCGATGTCGTCGTCGATATCACCACGTCAGGCTCGACGCTGCGCGCCAATCACCTGAAGGTGCTGGCCGACGGCGTCATCCTGCGCTCGCAGGCCTGCCTGGTTGCATCTAGGAAGACGCGTGCGGCGGCCGACGAGGCAATCCTGCGCGACATCGCGGCGAAGATGGCAGGCGCAATCCCTCCCCCTTGAGGGGAGGGTGCCTCGCGCAGCCAGGCGGGTGGGGTCGTCTCACGTCGAGCACTGCCGCAACGACCCACCCGTCCATCCGCCTTCGGCGGCTGGCGACCCTCCCTCAAGGGAGAGGGATGGCGCTCCTTAACCATCAACGGGATTTCCACCACCCCTGCAGGCTGATAGACTCGGTCGCCTGCGGAGGAGACGGCGATGCCGATCAATCTCGACGAGTTGAAGAATGCCACCAACCTGCGCGGCCGCCGCCCCCGCAACGGCGCCACGTTCGTCGCGCCGGTCGACGGCAGGGCGCATGTGTCGGGCGAGCGCACCATGCCGCTGCTGCAGCAGACCATCCCGGCACTGCTTTCCGATACCGTCAGCAAATACGGCACGCTCGATGCCGCCGTCTTTGTCGACCAGGACAAGCGCTTCACCTGGAGCGAACTTTCAGACACGGTGGACGCGCTGGCCGCAGGCTTCCTGGCGCTTGGCCTGGCAAGAGGCGACCGCGTCGGCATCTGGTCGCCCAACCGCTGGGAATGGCTGGTGACGCAGTTCGCCACCGCGCGCATTGGCCTGATCCTGGTCAACATCAACCCGGCCTACCGGCTGACCGAGCTGGATTATGCGCTGAACAAGGTCGGCTGCCGAGCGCTGGTCACGGCCGTCAAATTCAAGAGTTCTGACTATCTCGGCATGATCGAGACGCTGGCGCCGGAGATCGCGACGGCGACGCCGGGCAAGCTTGAGGCGAAAAAATTGCCGGCGCTAAAAATTGTCATCCGCATGGGCGAGGAGAACTCGCCCGGCATGTTCAATTTCGCCGACGTGCTGGCGATGGCCGGGCGCGACGAGCATGACAGCCTCGACCGGATCTCCGAGGGGCTGAAGCCCGGCGATGCCATCAATATCCAGTTCACCTCAGGCACGACAGGCGCGCCAAAGGGCGCGACGCTGACCCACAACAACATCGTCAACAACGGCAATTTCGTCACCTCGGCGATCAGGCTGACCGTCGAGGACCGGTTGTGCATCCCGGTGCCGCTCTATCACTGTTTCGGCATGTCGATGGGCACGATCGGCAGCGTCACCAAGGGCGCGACCATGGTCTTCCCTGGCGAGGGCTTTGATGCCGGCGCCACGCTGAAGGCGGTGGCGGGCGAGCGCTGCACCGGCCTCTACGGCGTGCCGACCATGTTCGTCGGCATGCTCGACCATCCGGATTTTGACACCTTCGATCTCACCAGCTTGCGCACGGGCATCATGGCCGGCTCGCCGTGCCCAATCGAGGTGATGAAGAAGGTGGTGTCGCTGATGCACATGGCGCAGGTGACCATCGCCTATGGCATGACCGAGACTAGCCCGGTGTCGTTTCAGAGCAGCGTCGACGATCCGCTGGAAAAGCGCGTCTCGACGGTCGGGCGCGTCCACCCCCATGTCGAGGTCAAGGCGATCGATGCCGATGGCGCCACCGTTGCGGTCGGCGCGCCGGGCGAACTCTGCACCCGCGGCTATTCGGTGATGAAGGGCTATTGGGACGACGAGGAAAAAACCCGCGAGGCGATCGACGCCGACGGCTGGATGCACACCGGCGACCTCGCCACCATCGACGCCGAGGGTTACTGCAACATCGTCGGCAGGGTCAAGGATATGGTCATCCGCGGCGGCGAGAACGTCTATCCGCGCGAGGTCGAGGAATTTCTCTACCGCCACCCCAAGGTCAGGGAAGTGCAGGTTTTCGGCATTCCCGACCCGAAATACGGCGAGGAGCTTTGTGCTTGGATCGTGCTCAAGCCGGGCCAGATCGCCACCGGGCAGGAGATCAAGGCCTTTTGCGCCGGCCAGATCGCCCATTACAAGATCCCGCGCCACATCCGCTTCCGCACCGAATTGCCGATGACGGTGACCGGTAAGCCGCAGAAGTTTCTCATGCGCGAGGCGATGGTTGACGAACTGGGGCTGGTGACGCCGAAGACCGCCTGAAGCGGGGTGTCCGCGTCGCACCACGCGGCAGTTACGCTCCCACGATTCCAAGGCGGGATTCGGTCACCGCGATCTGGCCAAATCAGCAATAGAGTTGCCGTCAGAATGGGAGTGTCCAAAAATGAAGGTCTTGTTCATTTCGAGTATGGCCATCGTTGCGCCGGATCCAGCCGAGAGCCGCAAGCTCTTCATTGACGTGCTGGGCTTGCCGCTCAAGCGCCACGAGGGCGACGAGTACTACTTCAGCGAGAGCATCGGCGGCAGTAAGCATTTTGGCGTATGGCCGCTCTCGCAGGCTGCCGAAGCGTGCTTTGGCACACGCGAGTGGCCGGCAGATCGGCCGACACCGCAAGCCTGTATCGAGTTCGAAGTCGAAACCCCAGACAGCGTTGCTGCCGCCGCGCAGGAGCTTCAGGAAAAAGGGTATGACCTGCTCCATGGTGCACGCACCGAGCCCTGGGGCCAGACCGTCGCCCGAGTCCTGACGATTGAAGGAGCGATCGTCGGCATGTCCTATGCACCCTGGATGCATGAGGTTTAAACTAGGCCTGCAGGCGCCCAACGACCCGATGCAATCAAGAGTTGAGCAACATGTTGCCCAGAAACTCAGTTCTCATATGAGCACCCTCTATGCGCGAGGCGATGGTTGACGAACTGGGGCTGGTGACGCCGAAGACGGCTTGAGTGGCGGACCGGGGGAGCATCGTAGTCCTGTCGTCGCCTGGTCAGGGGTCGCAATGTTGGTCCGCCTTGCGGACGCCCCGAACATTCCGACGCCTTTCAGGAGCGGACCTTCGCTTATCGTCTGGAACCCGGGCCAAAGCGGACAGCGACATTAAGGTAAGCTGCCCCTCTGCGATCGCCCGGGCGAGACGGACGCTTCCGGGGTGGAGAAAAGCGGTTGGCTACCTATTTCGGAAGAGGGGCGGATGGGGAAACAAGGCCGAAATCTTGGCCTCAAATCGAAAGGAACCCGCAAATGGCAAAGAATACGATTTGCCTCTGGTACGATAAGGACGCCGAGGCTGCCGCCCGCTTCTACTCCGAGATCTTTCCCGACAGCGTGGTGAGTGCCGTGCACCGTGCACCCAGTGACTACCCGGCCGGCAAAGAAGGCGACGTGTTGACGGTCGAATTCACAGTTGCGGGCCTTCCTTGTATCGGCCTCAACGGGGGTCCCGAGTTCAAGCACAACGAAGCCTTCTCGTTCCAGATCGCCACCGACGATCAGGAGGAGACCGACCGCTATTGGAATGCCATCGTCGGCAACGGCGGCCAGGAGAGCGTGTGCGGCTGGTGCAAAGACAAATGGGGGATTTCCTGGCAAATCATTCCGCGCGTACTGACTGACGCGATGGCGGCTGGCGGCGACGAGGCAAAGCGCGCGTTTGATGCCATGATGACGATGGTGAAAATCGATGTCGCCAGGATCGAGGCGGCGCGGCGCGGTTGACGCTCCATCGCGTCTTGCGGCCAAATTGCTGCCAGAGCGTGTCGCTCGCCACCAGTGCGGCCGTCCGCCTTTGCCTTCGATTCGATTTCCACGGTCAACTGGCTCAGGGCGGGCTTGTCGCGGGCGATCAAAGCGACCTTCGCACGCGAAGCGCACGCCCGATGCCGGCAGAAGCGCCGGTGATCACTGCTGTCTTTCCGCTTCAATCCGACTGTGCCAGGTCGGTGCTGGCAAGGCTAAACCGCCGGTCCTTCGAGCCCGCTTCTCTCGTGCGACTTCCACAGGTACCAGCCGAGGACGGTACCGAAGAAGAATGTGTGGGCAAGGAACTGCACGACCGGGCTTGCTTGCAGAAACCAGGGGAATGCGATCGGCGCGATCACATAGAAATTGACGAGCCACAAGGCGAGGCCAAAGACGCTGCCGAGACCGATGAAGGCGGCTCGCCCTCGCAGCATTGCGGCAA
>SAQL01000034.1 GCA_004020645.1 Mesorhizobium sp.
CAGCGAAGCATGAAAAAAGGAGGTCATCCATGAACGACGATATCACCCATATCGAAATACATATGCCTGAGCGTGTGATCGCTTGATGAAAAGGAAGTCTTTAATGGGAAAGCTCGAATTCGATGGACAGCGCTATCTTGACGGCCACGCGTCCGATCCGCGCGAACTCGGTTGGATGCGTGGCGCGCCGCCGCCCGCCGATAAACGCATTACGTTCGAGAGCGACTGCTTCCGCACCTTCCCACAGATCCGGTGGTCCCTGTCACACATGCGCGAACTAACGGCCACGGTGAATGTGTGGCGCGGGCCCGACGCGCCTTCAAGGCTGGAACACCTTGACAGGACGACCGAGATCGACGCGCTAGCGTTTACAGATGCAAACGGCCGCTCGCGCGGCTTCGAAGAGGCGCTTTTTGACACTTATGCCGATGGCATCTTGGTATTGCACCGTGGACGCATCGTTTACGAGCGCTACTTCGGCGCGCTCGAGCCTCATCTGCCGCACGCCTGTCACTCAGTGACGAAGTCCTACGTGGGCACGCTCGCGGCGGCATTCGTGCACGAAGGTGTTCTCGATGATGGCAAGGCGATCCCGTACTACCTGCCCGAACTCCAAGGCTCGGCCTGGGAAGACGCTACGCTGCGTCAGGTAATGGACATGCAGACCGGTCTGGCCCACGCTGAGGTCTACGCCGACGAGAACTCAGACTTGTGGGGTTATGCGCGCGCCTGTGGCTTTCGGCCACAGTTAGCCGGCTATAACGGGCCGAAGACCATGTGCGATTACCTGCAAACCATCCGCAAGAAGGGCCCGCATGGCGGTAGCTTTGAATATCTAACCGTCAACACCGAAATAGTGGCCTGGGTGATGTCGCGCGTGACGGGCCACTCGTTCGCGCAGCTGTTACAAGAGCGCCTGTGGGCGCCGCTTGGTTGCGAAGACGACGCCAATATTATTGTCGATAGCGCCGGCATGCCAATGGCGGGCGGTGGGTTGAGCACGAGCCTACGCGACCTCGCGCGCTTCGGCGAGCTGATCCGCCGCGAAGGCGAATGGAATGGCAAGCAGCTTCTTCCAGCACCGGTCGTACACGATATTCGGCGCGGCGGAGACCCGGCGAAGTTAACGATAAGAGGTATGCCCGGTTATTCCTATCGCAGCATGTGGTGGGTGTCGCACAATGAATTCGGCGCGGTCGAAGCTCAGGGCATTCACGGCCAGCGCCTACATATCGCACCAGGAGCGGAGATGGTGATTGCGCACTTCGCGTCGCACCCGCTGGCCTCTACTGTGTTCAGCGACGTGATCACTGTTCCGCAGATGCTCGAGCTAGGGCGGTTGCTGCGCGGCTAGCCAGCTCCTCACCCGACCGATGATGGGCTTGGGAATACGGAAGAGAGGAAATCTCGAATGGACAACGACCAATATTATAAGAATCGCGCATGCCGCCCAGTCTCCAAAGGAGTTGGGCTTTGCGGAGTCGGAATTTCGGCGTCGGATCGAAGAAGTTAAGTAGGTCATGGACAAGGAGGACGATCTCGCAGTCTTCGGCCGAAGAGGTCTACATGAAACTTGCTCAAACGATCCAAATCAATGCGATAGGTTCTGTAATGTCGAGTGCTGTCCCGCCAATCGAAGCTTTGCCGCGCATCGCGGATTCCGCAGCCATTCCCCCAGCAGCTTTGGTTCCTTTCACCTCCGACGGGCGGTAGCGAGGGAGAGCATGAGGAACTGTGGGGCGGTTGGTTACGGAGGCTCTCTGAGCGGGCCGGAACCGCGCCACAGAAAGTGCCCGTTTGGTCGGCCGCAACGTGACTGCCCCACAAAACCTCATGCTCCCCGATAGGCACATTCTCGTGACGACCACCGACGATAAAAGATCTTGGGATCACCGGTGCCCGTCGAAGCGCGTTTGCTTGCCATGGGACTTCTGACGGTCGCGGATCCGGCCACTTCACATAGGCCCATGCACACGCATCGATGCGCTTCAGCCTGCGGGACGTCGGCCCCATACCGTATGGTAACTAGGCGCCTTTTTGCAGCAGGTTTAGGTTTACCGCACCGCATCCACAGCGGAGTGCCTCCTTCTTGCCTCTGTCGGGCGAAACGAAATAGATTTCGTTGCATTTGTCGCATGTGAAGGCGTCCGTAAATCCACGAAAGGCGGTCACGACCGGTGCGAAATCCGATCGGTTGAGGTCCGCCCATTCGTTGAAGTGGACGGCCGTGTTGATCTGCCAGTTGTCGTAACCTGTTTTGATCTTGGCTTCCCCAAACCCAGTTTCGATCGCGTTGATCAGGTCCAGGCCTTCCTTCTGGTTCCAGGAATTGGCGGCCGCCTTTGCCTTCTTCAGCATCTCGCCGAGCGCACTGGTGGCGCTGGGCAGGAGATCACTAAGCATGAATTGAGCATCGCCGCGGAACTCCACACTGGCGCGCAGGCGGTCGCAAGCCTCCTTGGCAAAATGCTCAAGATAGTGACGCAGCAGCGCAGCCGCCGCTCTTACATCGTTTTTTGCCAAGTGGTCATTCAACTCGGCCCAAACGTCACGATCATCCCATTCGGCAGGACCCAGATCGACGGTCCAGGTTCTAAAATGGGCGAAGTTGCGGCCCTTGATGAGACCCTCGGACTTCATGTGCCGCAACCAGATTTCGTCGTGTGTGGTGAAGATGAACTGCGTGTTCGGAAATCTCTCCTTGAGCAGGGCACAAACCTGACGGCGGTGGCCGGCGTCGACCGACATAAGCACGTCATCGAGCACCGCGAAGGTGAAGTTCGACCCCAGCAGATGGTTCATAAGCGCCAGGTATAGGCACAGTCCCATACCGTCCTGGTGGCCCTCGCTGTGATAGGCGCCTGGCGGAAAATGTCCGCGCCCATAGAAATCGACGTCAAATGCCAGCCTGCCTATGGAAGGCATGAGTTTGGCGGTGAATGTGTTCTCATCATCTTCGTTGATTTTGCGATAGTAGCTCGCGAAGGTGGTCTCCACGTCCTTGTAGATCTTCTCCAGCGCGGCCGTCGTCACCGTTCCGTAGGTGCTGGAGATCCTGGCAGCGCGTTCAGCCCGGAGCTTCCCCGTTGAATGTTTCTGCCGTGCGATTCGAAGCTGCTCCAGGCGCTCTTGTGCCAGAACAAGAAAGTCCCGTGCCGCGTCCTGCTTACTTGGTTCTGGAATTGCGGCGATCGCCTTTTCCAGCGCGGTCAATTCCGTCCCCAGTTGCTGAATGGCGTACGCCGCCATCAGGACCGCGACGGTATCGCCGAGAGGCAGCAGCTTTTGCAGCTGCTTGTATCTGGCACGAAGAGTTGAGCGGAATTCGTTCAGTGCGACGACATCGATTTTCGGGGAGAGAAGACCCGCGTGATCGATCATCGTGGTCAGGGCAGTGCCTGCACTGAACAGATCGTCGAGAACCGGCTTGAGTTCGGCTTCGAGCGCGGCGCGGCGTTTGCCCAGATCGTCAAGATGATTAAGCTTTTCGGCGAGATGCCCCCGAAATGCATCGGGCTCAAAGGGCGTATCGCATACCGGGCAAGCCGCGCCGTCATACAGTTCGAGCGCCGACTTGAGAAGAGATTCGCGTGACAATCCGTCGAGACTATCAGCGTCCTTACCGAGTTCGGTGGCACTAGCAGCGGCGGCGGTGCACTTGTCCTTGAACGAACTGGCAGCAAGCGTTTCCAGTGCTTGCTTGAGCGCGGCCAAATCTGCTGTGGCTTGTATCTTCGGGACACGCCCTGGCACGCTCATAGTGGTCGTCGCAAGACCGTTTTTGAGCGAGATATCTGCGCCCAGGTCAGCCAACGGCGCGAGGCCAAGCAGCGCGCGTTGTGGGTTCACCGCGTCGATGACCGTCTTCTTGTTGACTTCGCTTACACCGAGAGCGGCGAGTAGAGTCTTGACTGCGTCTGACTCGGCACGCTGGAGCCCCGGAAGTTCCCGCGCGGAGGCATTGGCGATTTTCTGCAGCACGCCCCGAAGCTTCTCGATGTCCTCAAGCCGCAGAAGGGACTGAACCTCTTTTGATCGCTGGCCCGGTTCGGACAGGACGTAGCGGATCAGCTCGCGACGCGAAAGCGCGAACTCCGGATGCAGGTTGACGCTCTCGAAAGTGGCAAGAACATCCTTGTCGGCGGGAGTGATCTCAGGTGCGCTTGCGGATTTTACCGTACGGCGGATTTGCGCCTTCTTGTTGCCGAGGGCAGGTATGGTGACGTCGAGGGTGACCGAGGCCGCCTCCGGTTTGCTGCGACTATCAACGTGGGGGCCGTGCGACTTTACCGAAAGACCGCCGGTCCCCGCACCAGCGAGGCGGGAGACGTTGCCGGTCAGGGCAAATTCAATCGCGTCGACGATGCCGCTCTTGCCGGTTCCGTTCGGGCCGCAGGCTGCGAAGTTCTGCCCGTTGAGACTAAGTGTCAGCTCGCGGATGCCACGAAACTGCTCAATGCGTATTTTGTCGATCCGGATCATGAGGCATCCGGGAAAATAGCGGCGCGGATAGAAGGCTCGGCAAACACGCCATCGTCGAGCACGACCTTGCGAAGCCTCGGTGCGACGTCGCCTAGACCTTCTTCCTTTTCCAAAGCAGCGAAGAATTCGCCAAGAATGTTGGCGGCGACCGACTTAACCTTCGCGGGCGGTTCTGCCGCCGCATCTTCCTGTGCTGTTGAGTCCACGTTTTGTCCAAGCCCGAACTGTTTGTTGCTAGGTAAGCTGGCGTCTCGCCCTGGCGATTGCCTCGTCCAGCCGTGCCCGAGAGATCGCCGCAAGGCGTTCCACGCCGAGAAGGTGTGCGAGATCGCGTGCGGGATCGAGCCTATCCAGCAGTCCGGGATTATCGATTACTACAGAAGCGAGCTCGGCCAGGGGGATGTCGCCAATCGAACGCCTCGCGTCCTCGTTGACCGGCTGACGATAAGACAGGAAGTCCATGACATCTCCCTGTTTCCAGACGAACTCGCCACTGGATTCCTGTGTGCGGTCCATGCCGCGCAAATGCAGGTCGATCCGCTCGCGGATACGGCCGCCAGTGCGCAGCCAGCCATGAGCCCGCGCAACACGTTGGGCCAGGACATCGGCGCGCAACGGACTTTCCGTTTCAATCACGGCTTCTATCATCGCGCGCAAAGTGCTGGTGTAGCCGAACTCGAAGAATTGTTCCGGGTCCGCACGGAAGCTGGTCAAGTCCGTTATTCGGTAACTTCCTTGCTCGACGCCATCTTGTGAGGCCATTGTTGAGAACGCTGCGAAGTTAGCCATTTCGGGAGTTGTGGGAACGGTTGCCGAGACCAAATCGACGTTTGGTTCGACGGGGAGGGGCAGTGACTCCTCGGTTGAGACAGGTGTCTGGTCGATGGGCTCGCTTGTTGGCTCCACCTGTTGACCCATTTCCCAGCGCTCTGTCAGATCCCCCGTCTGCCCGCTGGGGCGTCGCGCCCTGCTCGCCTCTAGCAAGGTCTCCAGGCTTCCATGTAGGCGCTCGGCGCAGCCCTTGGCGTCGAACCACCAGTCCGTCGACCACACACGAAGGATGGTCCAGCCAAGCCCTGTAAGCACCTGCTCGCGGACCTTGTCGCGGTCCCTTGCCGTTGCTGACCTGTGGTAGGTCGCTCCATCGCATTCGACGCCTGCCAGATAGGCTCCGACCAGATCGGGGTGGCGAATGCCCAGGTCGATGCGGAAGTCGGAAATTCCGACCTGCGGGATGACTGTCCACCCCCGCCGGCTCAGTTGCTCGGCCACTGCCTCCTCGAACGGAGAATCGAACCCTCCGACCGATCCGGTGTCCTGGGCCGGCAGCGCGGTCGGGCCCCGTTCTGCGTAGTCCAGAAACGTCTTCAAATGCTGGACCGCGATCGCCTTGCTGCGCGATGGATCGATCTGGTCGGCGGTGAAGCCGGAAAAGACGATCAGTTCCTGGCGGGCTCGTGTCACCGCGACATTGAGGCGGCGCTCGCCGCCCTCACGGTTCAGCGCCCCAAAATCCATCGCAGGCGGCTTTCCGGATGGATCCTTGTAGAACGTTATCGAGAACAGGATCACGTCCCTTTCATCGCCTTGGACGTTTTCAAGGTTCTTGACGATCGTGGGTTCAGTCCGGTCTTCGGCAAAGAACCATTCGAGTTCCGGATGATCCCGGCGCGCGGCATCCAGGAGGTCGAGGATCAGCGATTGCTGTTGTGCGTTGAAGGTGATCACACCGAGCGTTGGACGCCCATTCTCGGGCAGCGCCAGCCATTGCTTCATCCGCCCGACGGCCTCGGGCACGACCGCCATTGCCTCGACCTTGTTCGTCCGGCTCTTGCCGCGGTCATAGATGCCATCGGGTATTTTGCGCAGGCTCACCGCGCGATCGTCGACCGCCGGGGACGGGAACGTGACAAGCCGGTTGTTGTAATAGTGGTGATTGGAGAAGGCGATCAACGACTCGCTTCGGCTTCGATAGTGCCATCTGAGATCGCGCACCGGAATCCCCGACGCCCTTGCTTCGTCAAGGATGCTCTCAAGGTCTTTCTCGTGGTCGGCGATATCTTCCTCTTCCTCGTTGCGGCCGAAGAAATTGGTCGGCGGCAGCTGTTTTGGATCGCCAACGATGATGGTCTGTCGCGCCCTGGCAATGGCGCCGACGGCGTCCCAGGTGGTTATCTGCGAGGCTTCGTCGAAGATCACCACGTCGAACAGCGCCTGGTTGGGCGGCAGGTACTGCGCGATCGAGAGCGGTGACATCAGCATGCAAGGGGCGAGCTTGCCAAAGCTCTGTGGTATCTTGCCAATGACGTCGCGGATCGACTGGCTGGGTCGCTGGAGTTCCATCTGATAGCGCAGCAACCCAAGCTCGGAGTTGCGCGAGACGCTCTGTACCGAAGGCAGCCCATGCGCAAGCGCGCTGACGACGCGCTGCGTGGCATGCGTGCGCACCAGATCGTCGATCTCACGAAACTCGCTGATCGCATTCTCATGCTGGAATCTGCGGAAGTTGCGCAACACCGCGTCATTGTCGAGAACCGTGGGCAGCCACCATCTGGCATAGCCGATCTGAAAAGCCTCACGCGCCTGGTCAGGCGCAATGGCGCCGGTCTCGATCTGCTCGACGAGGGGTGCCAGATGATGTTGGACCGCTTGGGCCTTCACGCCGCACCAGGCTGCCCAATTGCGAAGCAGGTTCCGGGAGTCTGCCAGCGCGATCAGCCTTGCGCGCAGAGCCTCGAGGCCGGGACCATCGGCGGGATCCGGAATGTCGTGACCCGCGGTATCGCTGAATGCCAGGCGCGCGGCATGGAAATCCTTGATGGCGGCCAGCAGCCGGTCGCCCGCTCCGCGCAAGCGATCGTTTTCAAGGGTGCCGCGCAGACTCGGCGCCACGGCCCGCACGACGGTGCGGAACTCGTCCGGGCTTCGTCCGGGAATCCGCAGTGACAGGCGAAGGCGGCGAGCGAGATCAAGGATATTGGCAACGTCTTTTACGTCCGTTGTCAGCCCGTCGACAGGCAATGGCTTGCCCGCCAAGGGGCTTTGTGCGATGGCCGACAGGACTGCCTTCATCCGGCGCAACAGGTCAAGATCCTTGCCGGGTTCCGCGGTCCCGCGTTGCGCGCGATCCTGGAGCTGCTTCTGGACCTTGCGCGTGCCAAGCACTGACTTTGGCCAGAACGAAGCTTTCGCATCGCGCCATTGTCGGTCGAGGGAGTCTATGTCGATGTCGCGGACGACCGCGACATCATAGGCGGCGGAAAGGCCACGCTCTGCCTCGCGATAGTCCCCGATCGAGCGCTCCAGCCTGGCGAGCGCTTCGCCGAAGGTAGGGAAATCCCGGTCGTAGGCAATCGAGACATCGCGGTTGCGCGACTGAGCCAGCAGCTGCGCCAGCTCGGTCAGCGACTGCAACTCTGCTTGAGGCAGTTCGCCGGCCGCGAGGCCGAGACCGGACTGATAATCCCGTATCGATGCCGTCAATTGGCCGATTGCCGAATGAAGCGATGTCGCTGCGCCCAGCAGCCTCATTTGCCAGTCGCCGCTCCACTCTTTGACATCGACCAGGTCCAGCGCCGGCTGGCGTTCGACCGCGGTAAAGATCAGGCCGACCTGCGCCGCCAACTCCTCCAGTTTGAGGAGGGATTGCGCGTCGTGTCCGTCAGGCGCCGACCAGGTGAATGCCGGTGCGGCAGCATCATGCGACCTGAGCGCAATGCCCAAGGCCAGGTAGGGCGTCCAACCGTTTGGGTAGCTCTTGTGCAGTGCCTCGACATAGGCGTTGAGCTCATCGCGGCGAAGGCGAAGCCGCTCGTTGACGGCGACCCATTGCGAGGCGTCTGCTCGTCCTCCTTGTTCCCATGAGGCTTTCAGTTGGGCGAGGAAATGCTTGCGGTCGGCCTTGTTGGAATGCAACTCGATGCAGTGATTACCAAGCCCATGCTCGCGCAGTCGTCGATAGACGACATCGAGCGCCGCGGTCTTTTCGGCAACGAACAGGACCGTCTTGCCCACGGCCAGACAGTTGGCGATCATGTTCGCGATGGTCTGGCTCTTTCCCGTCCCTGGCGGTCCGACGATGACGAAATCGCGCCCCTCGGCGGCCGCCATGCTTGCTGCCGTTTGCGAGGAATCCAGCGGGAGAAGGCCAATTATATTCGAAGGCTCATAAACCCGATCGAGTTCTGCCTCGTCGCGAAAGGCGGGTTGATTGCCCGAACCATCGAAGGCGTGCTCGGGTGTATCGATGAGGTGGCGAACGACCCTGTTTTGACGAAGCGCGTCGGTTCTTTCGACAAGGTCCTTCCACATCAGGAACTTCGCGAAGGAGAAGGTTGACAGCGCGGTCTCGTCGATCACCTCCATGCCGGGAACATCGCGCACCGCCTGTCGCATCGAAGACAGGACCCGCGGCACGTCGATGCCGCTGTCGTCGAGCGGCAGGTCGCCGGCGAACTGGGGCAGGCGAAGTTCGAAATCGCGTTCCAGGAATTGCAGAAGCGTGGCGTTGAAGCGAGGCTCGTCCTCGTGGAAGCGGATGGTAAAACGTGAGCTCGCGCTGCGCCGCTCGAGCCGGACGGGCACCAGCAGCAGCGGCGCCCGATAGGTGCGCTCGTCCTCGGGCTTCTTCTTCCAGCGAAGGAAACCCACAGCAAGGAAAAGCGTGTTTGCCCCGCCTTCGGCGAAGTCGTTGCGCACCTGCCGGTAGAGATCGATCAGCCTCGCCTCAAGCTGACGGGCATCCAGCGTCGAAGCGAGTTCATCCCGCAGCAGCGCTTCGGCCGCGTAACCGCGTTGCAGATCGCGACCGTGCACATCGCGGTAGAGCTCCGCATCGCGCTCCCCCAATGGGTTCTGCTCGGGCAAGGAGATGAGGCGGACTGCCGCACCATTTGCCAGCCTGTCCTCCAGATAAGCCACGTCGGTGCACAGGAACGGGATCGTCTTCTTCGAATCTGGGAAGTTGAGAAGGCGGTTCCTGAGCGTCAGGTCGAGTAGCTTCTTTTGCCAACGTTGAATGCGACCCATCGCAGTGGTGGGCTTGATCTCAACATCCTCTGCCGGCATCTCGCCGACTGCTGGCGCCGCTGGGAGGGGCAGGGCCACCCCAGCCGCCGCCTCTTCATCGACCGCATTGCGTCTGACCGGCTCGTGCGAGGCAAGCGGCGTGATGCCACCACTGCGCGATCGACGCACGTCTATGGCAGCGACGAAGGCATGCGCTTGGTCCTCCGCAAGGCGAATGCCGAGCGCATTCTGGGCGGCCTCGAGCGTCAGCGCGGGCCGGTGCGTGACGCCTGTGGTTTCGAAAGCGATGAACTCGCGCGAGGCCAGCGCCTTACGGACCTCCATCTGATCCGTTTCAACCGCGTTGGAGAAGGTGCGCTTGGTGAGCCAGACCCCCACAGCGGCATGTCCATCAAACATTAGGACAGCAGGATGGAGGCCGGCTCCCTCGAGCGCAGCGGCGAAAAGAAGCGAGCTGTCCAGGCAAGTAGCGAGCCGCTCCTCCGCTACAGTGGTCGGACGCCTGACTTTTTGGCCGCGGCTCTCGAAGCTCGCAGGAGGCTCGGCATAGTGCAGCCCTATGCCGGCGATCGCCGAATAGATGGCGGCCGTCAGCATGAATGCCCGTTGCGGGCTTTGCGACTGGTAGCCATCAAGGCCACTCGGATGCCCGTGCGCGGCGAGTCGTTCCGCAGCTGCCCTGAGGATCGGTGCAACACCGGGATCATTCGGCATCACGAAGGCCGGGAGCAGCTGCGCCATGTCGGCAACGCCACCCCACTCGTCGCGAGCAAGCAGCCTGACTGTCAGATGCCGTTCATCTAAGACCTCGCCCGCCGCCAACAGCCGCAAGGTGATCTCACCCCGTTCGGCCTCGTTGAGGCCCGCCAGATAACCGGCGTCGAGCTCGACCTTCCGATCGCTCACCTGAAGGCGGTCGCCGGGAACGAGGCGATCAATTGTCCAGGTTTTCGGCCGCAGGAACGACGGCGATGACGTCAGTTCGAGCCGGCAATTGTCCAGACTGCGCGCGGTGTCGTTATCGAGCCGGATGGATCGAACAACCGGAATTGCATTCTGATAGGATGCAAATGTGAAGCTAGACGCTACGTCCGCGACTATGCGCGGAATAGTCGGGCTTTCCGCTGCGACGCTATCATTTGTTACTAACTCTGAACTATCGGCAGATTGCATTGACCCCAGTCCCCCGAATTCAGATTAACAGTATTTTCGGGATATAAAAGGCTCTCGGCGGGTGGCGCGAATACAAAGGTTTCGCTTTGTCCACTCGATAATTGGGTCAATCAAGATCGATCGGTTCTGGGCGTAACGCATTTTGGGCAAGCGCGGCAAGGTCGCCATCGACGCTGTGACTCCAACTTGCCTGCTGGCACTGTTGCAGAAAGCTATCCGACTTTGCTACCGAAGCCGATCCGCCTTCGCCAACACGCCGGTGATGGTCTGGATGGATTTTTGACGGTGTTTGGCCTGAGCTGTTTGGGCCTGGAGAGCATTCCGTTGGCATTTCGATTTGTTCATACGGCCGATATCCACCTCGACTCGCCGCTGCGTTCGCTCGCTTTGCGCAATGCCGACCTTGCCGATCTCATCGGAGATGCCAGCCGACAGGCATTTACCGCAATCGTGGATCTTTGCCTGGCAGAGCGTGTCGATGCCCTTGCCATCGCAGGCGATCTGTACGATGGCGACCAGACGTCGATGAAGACGGCGCGCTTTTTGGCGACTCAGATGACACGTCTCCATCAGGCAGGTGTCAGGGTCTACATGATCCGCGGCAACCACGATGCCATGTCACGCATCTCGAAGCAGGTCGCAATGCCGGATTCGGTGACGACTTTTACGGGCCGCGCCCAATCCGTAACCCAATCCAGCTCTGGGTTAGATGTCGCATTTCACGGTCTAAGTTTCGCCAGCCAGAAGGCGCCGGAAAGCCTCCTGCCCAAATATGCCGGCCCGTTGGATGGGGCGGTAAACGTAGGTCTTCTGCACACCAGTCTCGCCGGTTCGCCAGGCCATGACATCTATGCACCTTGCAGTGTCACCGACCTGCATGGCCACGGCTTTGATTACTGGGCACTCGGCCACATTCATGTTCGCAAGGTCTATCCCGGTCCGAGCACGATTGTGATGCCTGGGATACCTCAGGGCAGGGATATCAATGAGGCTGGCGAGAAGTCAGCCACATTGGTGACCATTCACGATGACCGCTCCGTTGAGATTGAGGAGAGGCTCACCAGTGTTGCGCAATTTGAGCGCGTAAGCGTCGATCTGACCGGCGCCTTGGAATGGGGCGAGGCAGTTGCGCGTATCCGATCGGCATTGGAAAAGGCACGGACCGCTGCCAGATCCCGGCACCTTGTTGCCCGCCTCGGTGTGATTGGAGCGTCCGCCGTATCCTGGACGATAATCCGCGACCGGGACTTGCTGCTAGCAGAAGCCGAACAAGCAGCGGAACAGGTAGGCCATACCTGGGTGGAGAAGCTGGAGCTCGCGATTTCGCCTCCGGGCATGGAAAACCAAGAAGACAACGCCGACCCGACATTGGAGCTTGCGCAGTCCATGCGCGCCAACGCGAAGTCGGAAGCATTTCGGTCTGACGCCCGGGAGTTTGTGTTGAAGACGATCGGGGACCTGCCGCCCGACGCCCGCGGCTTTGCGGGAAAGGACGAAGCCGGGCTTGAACGCTTCCTCGATGATGTGCTGGCACGTGGCGTCGACCTGGTCGCCGCCAGGCTGAAGGCAGGTGGATCGCAATGAGATTGCGGCGCCTCGATCTTACCCGCTACGGCAAATTCACTGACAAAGCGATCGACTTCGGGCCTAAGCCGGCGTCAGGTCCGGATTTGCACATAGTCTTTGGATTGAACGAAGCCGGCAAATCGACAGCACTTTCCGCCTATCTTGACCTGCTCTTCGGTATCGAAGAGCGCAGCCGCTACAATTTCTTGCATGACTACAGTTCCATGCGCATTGGCGGGGTGCTGGAATTCGAGGAGCAGTCGCTTGTCTTTTCCCGCATCAAGAGCCGCAACAACGCGGTGCACGATGCTCAAGGCCAACCGCTTAGCGAAATTGCGATTGCAGCCCACCTCGGCGGACTCTCCCGGGATGCTTACAGCACGATGTTTTCGCTGGATGACGAGACACTGGAAGCCGGCGGCAAGGCAATTCTTGAATCGAAAGGCGACCTCGGCAAGCTTCTATTCACAGCGAGCGCTGGCCTAGGCAACGCAAACGATGTCTTGGGCGCGCTGGAGGTCGAAGCTGACGCCCTGCATCGAAGGCAAGCTCAGGTTACCGAAATCGCTCAGCTGAAGAAGCGGTTTGCGGAACTGAAGGCCAGCAAGGACGCAATCGACACGGTGGCTTCGACGTTCGAGACGCTCGAGGCGGAGCGGGCCGACGCCGAAGGAAAATATGATCGCAGCTTAGCAGAGCGCTCGGCCTTGACGGCTCGTTTGGCTACGGTCAATCGATACATGCGCGCGGCTCCGATGCTGGCCGAGATCACCCGCAAGATGACCAAGCTGGCGGAGCTGCCCGACACTCCGTCACCAATGCGGACCTGGACCGGCAGCGTGGCCGAGCTGATCGAGCATGATGCCAGGTTGGGCACCCGCCTGCTGGCCAACGCCGAAGAGATCGATCGGGCCCAGGCAAAGATCGCGGCGACTGTTGTCGACAAGGCTGTGCTGGCGATCTCCGAGCAGGTGCGTGGGCTTGCCGATCGCAAGGCGCGCTACGTCTCGGCAGGCTTGGACCTGCCCAACCGCAGGATGGAGCTGCAGGGGTTCGATCATGTCGTGAATCGCTGCCTGGCCGCGCTGGGCAAATCGAGCGAACAGGATCCCTCGAAACTGATACTTCCGGCATTCGTCGTCGGCACGCTGCGCCCTATGGTCGAGCAACGCTCCGGTATCACCACAAACCTGCGCATGGCCCGCGATGAGGCCGCATCGGCACTTGACGGGCTTCAAGCAGCACGCGGCCGCGTCAGCGAGGAAAGGGGGGTACCAGAGCCTGCGCGGGCGAGGCTCCTGGCTACACTGTCGGAGGCGAAAGCCAGTAGCCACGCAAGGGATGCGCGAGAGGCCCGAACGCTTGAAGAAGACCGGCAAACGAAGATGGCGATTGCTATGCGGCGTCTTCAACCCTGGTCGGGCGATGCAGAATCCCTCTCGAGCATCGCTGCTCCCACGGCCGTCCACATTGCCGCCTGGAGAAAGCTTGCCGCGGCACTTGAAAAGGACAGCGCAGTCCTGTCGCAGCGCCTCGCCGAGTATGAGCAAAACCTGGTCAATGCCTCGTCCAGGTTGGCTGTTGTCGGAGCCTCTGTCGATCTGGTGGACGATGAAGCGGCCGCAGCTATAAGGGTTGAGCGCGACAGGGCTTGGCAAAGCCATCGGTCCGATCTCAAACCTGAGACTGCGGATCGCTTTATCGCCGCCTTGGCCAAGGACGACCAAGTCGGAGCGGCTCGTCTGATCCATGCAGGCGAACTCGCCGATCTTCGCGCAATCAAGCAAAGAGAAGGCGAGGCCGAAGCGGCCATTGGGCGGGTCAACAGCCAACTGGCGAAGCTGGCCGAGGCGGCCCAGGGCGCTGCGGCCGAGATCAAGGACGCGGCAAGCGGATTGCTTGGCGATAGCCAATCGCTGTCGTTGGATCTGCTTATAGATCTGGTCGATGAACGCATTTCTGCTCGTCAGGAAGCCCTGGCTGCCTGGGACGAAATCGGAATCGCCCGAACAAGGCTAGAGCGTGCTCATGCGGAGGGCGAACGAATACGGCTCGCGCTGATCTCGGCGTTGCAGAGCGTTGGAATCCAGCCCGAAGCCGATCAGGGGCTGGACGCGATGAGCGTTGCCGCCGAACGCTTCCTCGACAGGCAGGCCAAAGTCGACGCGGAACGAGCCGAAGCGCTTAGAAGCGTAGCCGTGAAGGAGGAGGAGCTGGCGAGCCGTCGGCTGGCCGTGGAAATGGCCGAGAGGCGCGAGGAGGCATGGCAGGCAGAGGTCAAGGCGGCTCTTAAGGATACCTGGCTGGAAGACGGCATCGCTGGCGCTGGGCTTGGAAGCGTGCTTGACCAGCTCTCAGAACTCTCGAAGGCGCTTCAGGAGCGCGACACCATGCACATACGCGTTCGCAAGATGGAGGCCGACAGGGTCGAGTTTGCCGAAGAAGTTGCAAGGGTTGCTGCCCAGGTCGGTGACGCCGTCGGCGAAGACGCTCCGGAACAGTTCAGCGTCGGGCTTGCCGAGCGCCTGGAGCAATCGGAGCGTGCTCGTGACACAAAGGCCAACCTGATTGCGGATTTGCAACAGCTGGAGGATGCCCGTGAGGCTCTGCAGGTCGAGATCGCCTCACATGAAGCGATAAAGCGGGAAGTGCTGGGTGCTTTCGGTGTCGGAAGCCTGCCGAAAGTTGTCGAGCAAGACGAATTGTTGCGGGAGCGAGACCGTCTGCGAAGCAGTTTGGGGGAACTTGAGGACCGGCTGACAACCGAGTTGGGCGTGGGCAGTGTCGCTGAGGCACGATCCCTTCTCGAAGGTGCCGATCGTGGTGCGCTTGAAGTAGAAAAGGCGCAAGGCGAGCGACGGCTCGTCGACGTCGATGAAGCGTTGCAACAGCAACTTGTCGCCCGCACTAGGGCGTCCGACAAGCTTGATGCGATCGGCGGAGACAGCGCAGTTGCCCGACTAGACGCTCAACGCCGGACAGTCCTCTTGGAGATCGAGGATAAGGCTGAACGGTTTATCGAATTGAAGCTTGGCATCATGTCTGCAGCGACCGCGCTCCGGGTCTATCGTGAACGCCATCGCTCTGGAATGATGAGCGAGGCCTCCGACGCCTTTGCACTGATCACACGGGGCCTGTACACAGGCTTGACGACCCAGCCTGTAAAGGGCGGCGAGGTCCTCATCGCGACACAGCGGGATGGCCAGTCGAAGATCGCAGACGCTTTGTCGAAAGGCGCGCGTTTTCAGCTCTATCTGGCTCTACGGCTCGCCGGATATTACGAGTTTGCCAAGCTCAGGTCATCTGTTCCGTTCATCGCCGACGACATCATGGAGACCTTCGACCATCTCCGGTCGGAGGAGGTTTTCCGCCTGCTCGGTGAAATGGCCAGTGTGGGCCAAGTCATTTACCTGACGCATCATCAACACCTGTGCGAGATTGCGAAGTCGGTTGTCCCTAACGTGGCCATCCACGAGCTCGGGTAATCCAAACGGGGTCGTTGCTGGCGCGTGCTCGGAACAAGTGGCATCGCCAATACCGCTTTGCGCCTGTTTTGGGTCGTTCAATTGGTTTATGACGTCTGCTGAAAGCGGACTTGTCCGATAAGGGCCGCCATTCGCGTAAGATCCATGACGATCATCCATGACGGCCGTTTCGACGGTCGGTCGCCGCACGCCGGCCCGCCATGGATTGGCTCGACGCTCAGGTCAGAAGGACAGGCGAGCGATGATTTTTGCGGGTCTCACTGCTCGGATCGCAGGTGTGATGGTTTCGGGTACTTGGAAGGTCCTAAGGTTCTGAGCTTTGGATGTGGAGCCCGGTATCGCCGCCTCTGCTGAAGCAATATCTTTCGCGCTGACCTGTAACGACTTACAGGCTCCCTTCTCGTCCCAAAGGTTCTTGGCGATTGCGCTTCCCACGGCTGCAGTGATGGCGCTGGGTGCAACATCATTTGGCGCGACCTGGCGCGTCGCGATCAACGCCTTGATTGCCTCGCCGAGGATCGCTGCGGAGTCGTCGAACTCGACGCCACGGACTTGGTCGAACCTCTTCTCTGTGCTGCCGTCGACGATGCAGTGATGCGCGATGAAGATCCAGTCGTGGATCATGTAGGCCGGAGCGTAGCCCCAAGGTGAGAGCCCCTTAAAGACTTGCGCGATTTTCGGGATTGAGCCGCCGTCCGTGTACATGAGGCCCGGCTTGATCTTACTACCTGGAGCCGTCGGATCGGCCCGATGGAAGATTAAGGGGTCGTGAGGGTCGGGCACGAACAGGAAATTCCCGTCGCCGGAACTGCTGCCTTCACCGACCCACATGACGAACAAGCTGCCGGATATCTCACCGGTGGTGAGCTTCTGGTAATCTATGGAGCTGCACCCAGCTGCCGTTGCAACTGCGAGCGCGATCACGCTCGCAATGAAGCGACATGCAAACCTGCGGCCAGCCACTTTTGAAGGAACTCGACTTCCGCCTTGTTGATACTTCCGTCTGCAGCGAGGCCGCGCGCTAACCCAATCAACTCATCGACCTGCCGCGAAGAAATACGATCGCCGCCCACGCGGTTGTAAAACTTGTCATCCATGAACCCCTCCCTAGCAAAGCGTCTCGCAGGCTACCCCGTCACCATCCCTATCCAGCTTGCGGCCCCATGCACAGTTGTGCAGGTACCATTGGGCGTCTTCGCAGGAGCTGATTTGCGAGCAGTACCGCCGGGGCTCGCACGAAAGGCCGCCGCTTTGCGCGACCAGCTTGCGACTGATGATGCCGAGCGGCTGGCTCGACGGCGCAGCCCCGTCGCCATGCGATGCGCGCCAGTCCCAAGGCGCGTCGAACTTGCCAACCCACAGACCAAGCTTCGCCGCCTTGGCCTTGGCCTGCTGCGGCGCGTAGGCGCCGTTGCTGTAGCGCGGCCAATCGAGCGCCTGGCCATGCTCTACCATCCACGCCGCCACGCTGGCGCCGTCGGCGCGCCGGCAGTCGCCGACGAAGCGGTGATAGCGATCCCAAGTCACAAAGATGCATGCCACCGGCCTAGAGGCCGCGAGGAAGCTATCCAGCGCTTCGGCGGATCGCCGAGCGCATGGATACTCGAAGCCCTTGGCGTCGTCGCAATATTGCTTGCTCTCTGGCGCATCGATCCCGTTGAACCGAATGCGCTGGCCGCGGATCTCAATCGTGTCACCGTCAATGACGGACGCCACGCCGGTCATCGGGGCGGGCTTTGGCTCGATCCAGTTCGAAGGGGTCATGTCGGGAAAGCGGTCACTATGCATCATGACCGTCTGAGCGGCTAAGGCACCGACTGCAGCAGCGGTGACGAAGATCAACCGTCGCGGGACACTTGCCCGCCGCAGTGCACGAGAGCGGTTTGCTCCAGTGCGCTTGCGCCAGCGATCAGAACGATTGTCGTAACGAGACCTATCCACACCCTCTCCCCCCAGCGGGAGAATGCTCCTAAATGTAGCAGAGGTCTAGTGAAGCCTATTTGCTGAGGATTCCCTTAGGGGATCACTGCTTCACTTGCCCTAGCGCAACAAGTGCTAGTGTCGAGCCGACGCTCGTTCCGAAGTCGATATGCTCCAGCTTTGGAACTGCCGCTGCATTGTGTGGAGTCGAAGGCGATTAGCTATTGTCTTCGACCGGCGCACTCGGGCCATTTTTCTTAATCGAATCGATGGCGTTCTGAGCGCTGGATTTGCTTGAGTAGCCCTCGGTCGAGAATATCACCTCGCTGTTGTACTTGAAGCGAACGCGATATTCGCCAGCTTTGTCCTTATAGATTTCGAACTTATGTGCCATGGGTGTGCCCAGCTCGCAGGAATCGAGATGGCCTTCAAGATCGCCTTGGCCCCTGCCAACAGGTGTTTTGCGTCTCGTTGGGCTAAGGAAGCGCCATCCCTGAGGATGCGAGCGAGCTGCGATCGTGGCGAGCCGTTTGATCAGCCGCAATGTTTAGTCTGGACAACCCGCCGGACAATGGATCGCGGCGTACGCGGGTCCGATTTCGACGGCAGCTTTGCGCCCATTGCACGAACCCGCTTCGCGGGAGGGGCGCCTCGTTCTGAGATGGCGCGACAAGCATTGGTCTTGAGCAGGTAGAAGCTGCGATCTGACCATGGAGTTCCTTCAACGAGAGTGTCTGGCTCTACTTCCGCTTCAATCTGAGCTTGCGCGATGTCGAGGAAATGCTGCTCGATCGCGGGATCGTCGTTTCCTACGAGACCATCCGCCGATGGTGCCGAAAGCACGGCCCTGATTATGCGCGCCGCATACGCCGCAAGGCACCAACGAAAGACGATGTCTGGCACCTGGATGAAGTCGCGGTGCGCATCAACGGTCAGAAATGCTGGTTGTGGTGAGCGGTTGATCAGGACGGATATGTGCTCGACGGGCGCTGTCACATTGTTTGAAGCGTGGACGCGCGGAAGCCCACAGCTATTTTCAGGCAATCTGCAACGCCGCGGCCTTCCATTCTGCCATGGCATTGAGGCGGTGAGTTCGGATCTGCGTGGCGGACCTGTTTGAGCGGGAGGGGACGAAGAGATTGCGTATGGCGGAGAAGACGGAGACGAAATGCTGAAGGGAGCCAATGCTGCGGAAGCCTTGCCGAATTCGCTCGCGCTTTCGAAACGGCAGGTGAGAGTTCTCCGCCCGGTTGTTGAGGCCCTTGTGCGACCGGTGCTCGATATCGGGCATGACCTGACGTCTTGCCGCTGAATAGGAGCGCAGCTTATCGGTGACGATACGCTTCGGCGACAGGCCTTGCTTCTTCAGCAGACGAATGAGCAGACGCCTGGCCGCCTTGGTATTGCGGCGGGTCTGCACGATCTCATCCAGCATATAGCCGTCCTGGTCGACGGCGCGCCACAGCCAGCACCGCCTGCCGTTGATGCGCACGGCTACCTCATCAAGATGCCAGACATCGTCTTTCGATGGCGCCTTGCGGCGCAGGCGACGTGCATAATCGGGATTGTGCTTCTTTCCCCAGCGGCGGATGGTCTCGTAGGAGACGACGATCCCCCGCTCCAGCAGCATTTCTTCAACATCGCGCAGGCTCAGCCCGAACCGGTAATAAAGCCAGACGGCATGAGCAACGATTTCGATCGGGAAGCGATGGTTCTTGTAGGTGGCGCATGTTTCGACCATGCCAACCTGACTTATCGTCAAACCCTTAAGCCAAAATCAATGTGACAGCACCCCAGATTACGAGATCATCGGCAGTCCAACCATCGCCGACGCCATTCTCGATCGGCTCGTGCACAACGCCTACCGCATCGAACTCACCGGCGAGAGCTTGCGAAAAGCCAAGCGCGCTGATCTCGACCAGCCCACCACTTGACCTGCACCTCTTCCCGAAACATCATCCTCCAGACCCATGCGAAATGACGCCAAGGGTGGCCGGCTTCAGATTGGAATACCCGGCCGGCTTCAAATCGGAATGCATGGCCGACTTCGTCGGAATCCGCACCCTGATGCACTACGCCTGAGTGACATCAGCCCCAATCCACAGGCAGCGCGTGTTCTCGCCTATATCGGAGATGAAAAAATGACGGGCATTGGCCGATCTGGAAAATCGCGCATTGGAGATGCTGGAGCCGGATCGAGCAGTTCGCGCTCGCAATCAGGTCTTGCCTCCGGGGAAGGCAGCCAAGGGTTCGGTTCCGTCCTGGAACGGATGCGCTCTGAGCCAGGTAAAGGTTCACTCTCGGCTGGCGCTGCGCGCGGTGCCCATGATGACCTTGGCGGCAGATCTTCAGGCCCTCCCGTTCCCCCACATCCAGTCCCGGCTGCGCCACGTGCGGCCGCCGGGCCACGTGCAGCCGGTTCGCGGCGGCGCAGTGTTCACTCAATGTCGGATGGTGAAGCTCTGGCGCCGGTCGCCAGCCAGCCGTCAAGTTCGGGTGTCGCAGTCCCTATTTCCTCGTCAGGCGAAGAGATCAACGAGGCAAAGCGACAAATGCACGTGCTGGTTCAGGAACTCGAGGTTTTCGAGGAAGAGGGCCTGCAAAATCCAAAATCGTTGGAGGACGCGCGAGACCAGATCGATCGAACCGTCAATGCGGGCGCAAAAATTCTGCACTACTACGCGAGCCTCCCCCCGCATGTGGCGCGGAGCACTCTGTCCGATGCTCATGTGCGTCAGTACCGCGGCGACGTGATTCATCGGGCGGACAGTGCCAACGAGGTGGCCCAAACGATCTTCGAGAAGGAGGAAGAGAACCGGAAGCGGGTGGAGGACATTCTCCGCGGCTTGGTCAACTCCAAAGCCACCGTCGACCAGCTGAGCCGATCCGCTCCCAGTATGGCGAAGTATCACGTAGCCCGCATGGAGCTTTGGGACAAGAAAGTACAGCGCCACGAATGCATGCGGTCCGTCTACATCGCGACTGCCAACTTACCGAGCTCAACAGCTGAGATGCGTCAGCAAGAAGAGGCCGCGCTGCGGCTGCACTCCGGCTGGGTTGTCAATTCAAAGGTAATGCAGCTGGAATCGCGGATCAATCTGGCGCAGGTCAACATGGCCCCGCAGGCGATCATGCTCGAAGCACCCATCAGGGAACTCCTCATCGGTGACAACGGGCAAACGCGTCTGCTGGGTAACTTCATCGGCGAGGTTTTTCCGGCATTCGTCTCGACGGCCGAAGCTGTACTGAGGAAGGAAGGGCGCCCGCTCGAAGCGGAACACTGCGCCGTTCTGGAAGGATTTGTGGAGCGGCTTGCGGCATTTGCGTCGGCCTCGCACTCCGTGGTTGACAGGCTAAGGGATCACCAAGCAGGTGCTGGCCTCCCATTGGAACTGTTGACCCGCATCGTGGACGACGCCTGGATCACTGCGGACGAGGTTATCCACCTCCTCGAACTGCAGCCGAAGCCGCCAGCCATTGCACTACCGGCCGACGCTGGCGCTGCGATACCAGCCGAAACTGCCGGCAAGACCACACTGGCCGAAAGCACCACAGCGCCCAGAAAAAAAGGAAAAGGCAAGAGCAAGCAGGCCGCTGGCTCTGGGAGCTCGGCGGCTGGGCAGCCTTCGACGCAAGTCGCTGCGGCTTTCAGCGACCCGGCGTCAGCAGCCAAGGTGCTCGTACGCACGGATCTAGGTACGAAGAAGCTCGTGAGTGCAGAGGAGGCGCAGGACAGTGCGTCGGCGGGCGCACAATCCGCAAAGCAGGCCCCGCCGTCCATGGAAGCACTGACGCAAGCGCGCCAGGTGAAATCTGAGGGCGCCCGCTACGTCGCGGAAACCGTGGTCGAGCGCCTGCAGACGCAGCCTGCCGAGATGCGGGCCTGTCCGTCCACGTTGGATGAGCCTGGTCGACCAGGCCTGCTTGCGCCTGCACGGGGGCCCGAAGTGCAAGACAAAACAGTGCGGCTCAAAGCGGCGTTGAACCAGGCGCAGGGACTGGCCAAAGCTCTGAACTCGCAATCAGGTCATGCCCGTGGGGAACCCAGCCAACCGTCCGATGCCGGCGTGGGGCGGACGCACTCTGGGCCCCAAGATAGAATGTCCTATGCTCGCGTTGTGCTAAGGGCCGACAAAACCCTTGCCGACAAATCTGCCGATTCCTCCATAGGTCCCCGCCGAGCCCTCACGGGTTCGCGAGGCGCAGCCAGTGGGCCGCTGCATGCTTCTCCCCAAGGTCGACAGGGCGAAGCGATGGCTAGGCAAGAAAGCTCTTTGCCTTTTGAGAGGTCCTGGCTCGGCGATCAAGAACCGAGTAGGTCGCAACCGGACACGCTCGCACGCCATGAGCAAAGCCAGTCCAACCCGGTTGCAGGACCGGAGCGGCGGCATTACGACCATGTAGCCGCCCAGAGCTCCAACGATGCACCACTTAATGACGCTTTACACAAAATCTCCTTCGCTCGCGACATCACTGAATTCTCATCCGCTGTGGTGGAGCACGACAAGAGGCTGCAGGGTCAGGCGCATCGGGCAACATTCCTACAAAAGGCCGCTTCCAAGTTCACTGGTCACTTTGTTCCAAGATGGGAGGACGATGTCCGCGCCGGCAATACCTGGGGGTACGCCACCGCATGCAACGCGACGAGCCGGGAGCCTGGGGGTCAGGCAGGCATGGAAGCTTGCAGGGCCATGGCAGCTCAGGTGTCGAGGCTCGGCAGGGCGCTGGACCAGGTCGAAAGCAAAACGCTTTCGCTGTTCGTATTGTCGTTCAGTCGCTATCCCCGAGTGGCGGAATGTCGCAATGGAATGATCACAATCGCCAAGCTGTTTCATGAGCAACCCGGAGCGCTGTCGGAGCTCAATGGTCAAAGTCTCGCTCTGCTGGTCAACGGTTTCAGCAAGTGGCCAGAACGGGAGAACTCTCGTGAGGCCACGGTAGCAGTTGCCGCCCAGATTCGCCGCCGCCCTGCCGGGCTCTCTGATTTTGGTCCGCAGAACCTGGCTAACGTTGTGAACGGGTTGAGCAAGTGGCCGCAAGAGGAGAATTTGGGTTACGCCACCAATGTGGTCGCCGGCGAGTTGCTTCGCCGCGCCGACCGGCTCTCTGATTTCTCCTCGCAGCACTTGGCGAACCTGGTAAACGGCTTCAGTAAATGGCCGCAAGAGGAGAACTCACGTCAGGCCACCGTTGCGATCGCTGGTGAGGTGCTTCGCCGCGCCGAGCGGCTCTCTGAGTTCACTCCGCAGGCGCTGGCGAACCTTGTGAACGGTTTCAGCAAGTGTCCGCAAGAGGAGAACTCACGTCAGGCCACCGTTGCGATCGCTGGTGAGGTGCTTCGCCGCGCCGAGCGGCTCTCTGAGTTCCCTCCGCAGGATCTGGCGAGCCTGGTGAACGGTTTCAGCAAATGGCCCGAGGACTGCCGTGGCGCCATCGTTTCGATCGCCCGGGCGGTGCCTCGCCACGCCGACCGGCTGTCGGGATTCAATGGGCAGGATCTGGCGAACCTTGTGAACGGTTTCAGCAAGTGTCCGCAAGAGGAGAACTCATGTCAGGCCACCGCGGCGATCGCCGGTGAGGTGCTTCGCAGCACTAACCGGCTCCCTGATTATACATCGCGGCACCTCGCGAACCTGGTGAACGGCTTCACTAAGTGGCCGCAAGAGGAGAACTCACGTCAGGCCACCGCGGCGATCGCCGGTGAAGTGCTTCGCGGCGCCGAGCGACTCTCCGGGCTTAATCCGCAGCAACTGGCAAATCTTCTCAACGGCTTCGACAGGCTTGCGGAAGAAGAGGCGTGCAGCCAGGCGATTTTGGAGATCGCCCGCAGACTCGGCCAAGCGGGTCAACCATTCCGTCATTTTACGACGCCCGAGCTCTCCAGTATCGCGAACAGTTTGGCGCGGCAAAACATGAGGGCAGAGGACGCCGGAGAGATTGCAGAGGCCGCTCTTTTGAAAGATCGGCTGCACAAACTGGCTCACTATCTTCATTATGCCAGTGATCGTCTGGAGGAGGCCGACGCGGTGGGCGTCACGAGCATCTTGAAGGCGTTGGCCAAGGCTCAATTGCATGACGATCTCAGTTTGCTCGCAGCCGCTGGAATAAATCGTCTCGCGCAATTGCATCGTGCTCCTGGGTTTGCCCTTGAGAATAACCTCGAAACCATGGGCAATCTGTGCACCGCTCTGCTGCCGCTGGCTCGCAGTCCGCGCAAGCAGCTGGTTTGGCACCGGCGGCAGGCTCTGAACTTGCTGAACGATATCCAACCGATCGTGGAGCACAAGATCGAAGCCCATCTCAGGGCAAGCGATGTTGAGCGGGCCCGCGGGCCGTACTCGACCCGTTGTCTGGCCCTGTCAATTTATCAAGTGCTGAAGGCCCGTGCGAGCCTGGCAGGGTTGCTGCGGCGGCCGTATGTCGAGGGCAACAAGCCCGATTTGCGTGCAAGGCGCGACGAGCTGCAGTCCAAGACCAAAGAAGTCCTGGACAGCACGCGCGAGCTCATCGAGAGCGACCTTTCCAGCATGAGCTGGAACCTGATCGCGCAGATCGAGGCGGAGGATCCGACCGATGCGTTGGACACGTTCATGGCGCAGAACGCTGCGACCGTGCAGGCCCAAAATCGAGCGTCCGTCTTCGACGTCCATCAGACTTTGCGAGCCATGGACCACGAGCCCAGACCGCCGCAGGGTGAGGCGGGACTGATGCGCTTGCCGGTGGTCGACATGCAGGGCCGTCAACTGCCGACCGAGCCCGAGATGCGCTATTCGATGTTTCATCGCCTGACCTCGGGGGCGGTGAAGGTGGTCGCGGTGCAACTGCCCGGAAAGCCGAGCCCGTTCATGCTCGCGCGCACGTTGACCGTCGAGGGCGTGCCATACCGTATGGACCTGTTCGGCGGCAGCAAGTTAAAGCCGCCGCAAAAGACGCTGTCGCAGGTCGCCGCCCGCATTCCAGGTCGGGTGGAGGCAGCGTCTTCCGGCGGAAAGCTGCTGGCGATTCCCTATGCCGAAACCGCACCGGGCACTGCGTTCGAGCAGCTGTCGCGCGCCTGGGCACCTTTCAAAGAGGCATATTATTACACGCAGCGCAGGGGTTTTGCGGCGCCGCCGGCTGTCAGGGACCTAGGTCCTCGCGACTACGCGCTGGAAGGCGCCTTCAAATTGTCGCTGCTGCCGGACCGCCCTGTTAGCGAGGAACATCCCTTCAAGTTGACTGGGCCGCAAGGCCCGATTGCCTTGCAACCGCATGACGGCTGCGGCTTCATTAAGGCTTCACTGGCCAAGCGTATGACAGCTGTCCGCCGGGCCGGCGGGCAGGAAGGTCTTGATCGGGTGCCTGCTTTTGGTGAGGGAAGGCGATCGTCCCTGCCTGCCTCGGCGCTGCAACATTATCCGCGCAGCGAGCCGGTGGCCGATGAGGCGCGAGAAAAAGCCGCCGCCTGGCTCGAGAACAGAGAGGGGAAAGAGCTGACGTCGGAGGAGCTGTTTCGAACGGTGACTGGCGGACATATCGACGGTCCTGGCGCAGTCGCCGTACCGTCCGCTGATAAGTGTCTCCATGTGCCGACGCTCAAGAGCGAGACGTTGACGGGGACGAGCGGCGTGCTGATCGGTCGCTCGCCCTACGACAAGCCTAACCTGCGCCCACTTTCCGCCGACCTGGTCAAGTCAGCAGTTGATGGGGACCCGACAGCAACGTTCCTCGACACGTGTGTGGCCATCCAATACAGCTTTAATGTCGCCCAGAAATCGGGGGAGGAACTCGCGGCCGACGATCCGACTTTCTTTGCCAAAGGCATCCTGATCGTCGTGCCGGACGAGATGTGGCCGGCAGCCTACACCGACCGTGGGGTGGTGTTGTCTGCCGAGGACGTCAAGTCCCATTCGCACTGGACGACAGGTAAGGACCGCGTCAAGCAGGACACGCCGCTCGACTGCCTCGGCATCCTGCAGGCAACCGAGGTGTTCGCCCCGGGCTCGTTGGTTGCCGTCCCGACCGCGGAACAGAAAAAACTTGATGGAGACTTCGATGGCGACAGCGTCATCATCATCGGCGACCGGCCACAGCTTTATGAGCATGTGCGCCAGTTCGATGAAAAGGAGCAAGCTAGCGGACTTGCATCGCTGAAGCCGCCAAAGTCGCATACTCCGGCGCTTGACGGCGACAAGTACCAGTTTGGTCGCGCCAGCCAGATTCTCGCCGCTACCCAGGATGTCCTGGAAACCTATAGCGGCCTGCAGCGAAACTTTCTGGCTCAATCCCATGAAGCGCGAGGCTGGTTTGCCGAGCGTGCCATCTTTGGCACCTACGAAGGCGTTCACCACGAGCTCCGGCGAGACATCGGTCAACTGTTGGGCCGCGAAGAGGAGGTGAGTGGCCAGGATATCGAGACCATGTTTGCGAGAGCGCGGCGCGAGATCGAGGTCGCCCGGCATCCGGTTGCTCGCGAAATGGCCGAGCTGCTCGTCGCCGACCTTGAGGCGTGGGCACAGAAGCCGGAACGCCTGCCCGAAACAGTCGAGCCCGTGAACGATGCAAAAAGCACGACTCTGAGCGCAGCAGTCTCAGAGTTGTTGCCGGATCTGGCGGATGCCTATCCGGCAACTTCTCAGCCACGAGACCGCATCCGGGCTTTGATCGACAACTATCCTGCGCGGATCGATCCTCGCCCGGACGGTTACAACCCGGATGATCTCGTGCAAAGCGCAAACAATCTCTTGAGCCTCGGCATCAAGGTGGGCACTGATGCCTACAAATCCAACACTGGCGCTCGGCTCTTTTCCAGGAAGAGCCAGGACCTTCAGCGGCTGCTGCATACGACGCCTGGCTTGAGGTCCGTGCCCTACGTCAAGGGCCTGGCAGCGTCCCTCAACCATGGAAGGTTCGATGTCGATGCAGCCTTGAAGGACCTGGAGGACAACCCCACGCTGACGGCTTCAGTCATGGAAACATCGATCAATCTCGCTGCGGAGCACGGCATCTTGCGCAGACCCTCCGGCCTTCGGCCCACCGCCGAAGCCGCTGAGGTGATCCCGTTGACCCCCGAGGAGGCCTCAGAGCGCGCCCTAAATGAGGTTGCCCGCGCAACAACTGAGGAGGGGAAAATCACCGCAGCGGCACTCAACGTCGCCGCAAGCCTCAGGAAACTGGAGATCCAGGTGAAAATGCCTCATCTGGAGCGCCGGTTGAGATCGGAACGCTCCATAAGAGAGCAGCTCACCGGCACGAGCATCTCATCCGGCAGCACTCCACAGCTGATCAGCAGCGCCGTACGGCACGTCTTTGAAATTCCTGACAAAGATTTTACACGTGCCTTCAAGGCAGCCATTCTGGCCTTCGAGGAGCAGGACTACACCGAAATCGAGGTGACCAACTGGTTCAAATTCGAGCGTCCGACTTTTATCGGCATCCAAACTGTGCTCGCCACAGCAGCAGGCTATCGCTTCCAGGTGGAATTCCATACGCCAGCCAGCTACAGAGCCAAGGTTGACAATCACGACGCTTATAAGGAGCTGCAGGAGCTTAGGCGCCGGGATGCCCCGGAGAAGGTAGAGAAACTTGAACAGAAGGTAAGAGAAGTCTGCAAGGCCGTTGGGAGACCCGAAAAGGTCCTGACCATACCACACTATGGGGATGATAAGGCCGCAGCACCTGGATTGCGAGCTGTCGGACGGACAACGGAGCCGGAGATCGCCAAGTCACCGGAGGCAAAGGAGATTGTTGCGGCCCTCGGCGATCGGCCGATCGTGCTCGTCGGCATGCCGGGCGCTGGTAAATCCACCATTGGCCCAATTCTCGCGCGTCGGCTGGGGCTGCACTTCATCGATACCGACAAACAAATCGAGCAGAAGGTCGGCAAATCGATATCGGAAATATTCAAAGATCACGGCGAGGAATATTTCAGGAGGCTCGAGGCACGTGAGATCGCTCAGTCCCTCGAGGGCGGGGCCAAGGTGGTCGCGACCGGCGGCGGTGCGGTCTTGGCCGAGCAGACTCGTCACCTTATCGGCAACAAAGGGGTTTCGATCTGGTTTGATACTGGCCTGGACGTGATCCAAACCCGAACTAGGAAAGACGCCAAACGCCCGCTGCTGCAAGGCTCCGATCGGGATCGGAAAACCGCCCAGCTAATGAGGGAGCGCCGGCCGCTTTATCAACAAGCCGACCTCAAGTTTGTCCCACCCCACAAAAACGATAGAAAGAACGCAGATCCATGTGTGAAGGCGCTGCACGCGTACCTTTGCCCTGTAGCGGCTGCAGATAGCAGCCCCTAGAGCGGGATGAATTGAGTCTGAATCGAAGGGGGATTCCCTAAGGCGAGCAAATCTGATTCAACCTGCTGGCTGGGTCAGGAGGCCAGCATGGATGGGCAAGCCTTACTCGATGGATCTTCGCACGCGGGTGGTAGCGTCGGTTGAGCAGGAGGGCCTGTCGCGACGTCAGGCGGCAGAGCGCTACGGAGTTGGAATCAGCACGGTCATCCGATGGGTGCGCCGCTTGCGCGAGACGAACAAGCTGACACCCGGCAAGATGGGTGGGCACAGACCGAAGAAGATTGCCGGAGCGCATCGGGAGTGGCTGCTGCGGCGCTGCCGGGCGGCGGAGTTCACACTGCGCGGTCTTGTGGCCGAGCTTGGCGATCACGGCCTGAAGGTCGATTACCGCTCGGTGTGGGAGTTCGTTCACGCCGAGAAGCTCAGTCACAAAAAAAGACGCTGATCGCGGCTGAGCAGGATCGCCCGGATGTGGCGCGCCGGCGAGCACAGTGGGCAAAGTATCAGGACCGCATCGATCCTTCCCGTCTGGTGTTCATTGACGAGACCTGGACCAAGACCAATATGGCGCCGCTCAGAGGATGGGCGCCGCGCGGCGAGAGGATCAAGGCCAAGGTGCCGCACGGTCATTGGAAGACCATGACCTTCTTGGCGGCGCTGCGCCACGACCGTGTCGATGCACCATGGCTGATCGACGGACCGATCAACGGCGAGCGTTTCCAGCTCTATGTCGACAAGGTTCTCGTCCCAACCCTCAAGCCCGGTGACATCGTCATCATGGACAATCTCGGTGCGCACAAGGGCAAGGCCGTGCGCCGTGCCATCCGCTCGGCCGGCGCCAGGCTGTTCTTGCTGCCCAAATACTCCCCCGACCTCAACCCTATTGAGAAATTCTTCGCCAAGCTCAAGCATTGGCTGCGCAAGGCTGCTAAGCGAACGGTCGAGACCGTCTGTGACGCCATCGGCCAAATCCTCGGCACTGTCACGTCAACCGAATGCAGAAATTACTTCATCGAGGCCGGCTATGCGCCAACCTAAATTCATCCCGCTCTAGGGCGACGGCAGATCGTATCGTGTTACGATTGCAATGCCGTTTTCGATCTCGATTTCGATAACCTCATTAATCAGGAATTCCTCTGGGCCAAGATCCTCGAGGAGAGCATCGAAGAGCTCTCTCTGTTTTTCAGGCCCGACCTGAGGGACGACGATGATCAGGCCGGCGTGAACCGGTTCTTTGGCATAGAGCTTCCTGAAGTCCTTAGCATTGTTGGTGACGAAGGTGAAATCCTCATCGATAATGAGGGGCATGAGGTCCCAGTCGGTTTCGCCGCTTAGCCCAAGCCAGTTGACGTGGTTTGCTTCATGTCCGCGTTCTTGGGCTACCGCAACCAGAGACGTGTGCAGGCACTCATCGATCAGAAACCTCACGAGGTCACACGCGTCTTGACCTAGCCGACGGACGTGGGTCGCCCTTCAAGACCACGCGCTTCGACGACTTTATTTTCACGCCCTGCTCGACCAGCTTCTTAGGTCGCCCACGAACTGGGTGCGCGGCGACCCACATCCTGGCGAGCTCAATCACGCGCGGCGTTAGCTTCGGATATCCCTCCAGAACCTCCGCTTCATCTGCGCCCTGCGCTAGCATCGTCGTGATCATACGAACAGGGATGCGGGTTCCTTTGAAGACAGGCTCTCCACCCATCACCCCTTTAACGCGGCCGATGGCGGCCTCCGCTTCATCAAGATCCACGATGCGCGCTTTGAGCTGTTTACGTGCCTCGGCGACGTCGACGATCAGCAGGTCGTCGGCCCTTACGGTCTTGGCCCTTGGGGCAGCTTTGATTTCCTCGAACAGGCGGTAGCGACGATCAGCGGGCAATGTCGCACCCACGCCATACCAAAGCTTGAGCCGCAGCAAATCCTCGCCGGTCAATGCCCGTCGGACGACCCCACCGATGCGCCGAGCAGTGCTTGGCACAGTATCGACAATGCGTTTGTCGATCGCATTGTGTACCGCCTTGATTCCGATCCCGCTGACGGCGGCTGCCTCTGCGGGAGTGTAGATGCGAGCAAGTGCGCCCATTATTCTTCTCCTTGTAAAGAATAATATAGGCCGTTTGACCCCCTCCGTAAAGGCACGCGTCTTTGGAATGACGGCGGTAGCAAAGGCGGTGGTGAGCCAAGAGGCCTCACAAACCCGTGAGGCTCGAGATGGCAGACTCGGCGCAGTATAATTGTGCTAACTGTCGAATTTGCAGTTGGCGACAAACGACACACGAGTTCGTCGCTGGCTTTTAACTCTGCGAAAGGCGCGTCTTCGAGCGCTTTGAAACCCTTCACCCAACGGGATCGGGACCAGCTGCAGGCCATCTGTATCAAGCTTTGGACCAAAACCGTTTCCAAAGAGATCGGCGCTTTATCGTGTTCCTCTTGAGCTCACAACGGTCTCGCCTACGTCGCTCACGAGCGTTCTCTCTGGGGTCTCAAGTTGGGCTTGCCCGTGGCCACGAATTTTTGGGCGGCAGCGGTGCACAGGCCGCATACCGCTGCTTGACGCCGCTGATCGGATCAATGTCCGAAATTTGCCTACGAATTTCGGACATAGGCGCCTTGGCGCCAGATTGGCTATGGAAAAGCGGGACGCACCCGCAAAGCACAGCCATAGCGTCGCTCGCGCCGAGCTATTCCTCCATATCGGCTCCGGCGTTCGCGTAGGCGCCAGCCAACTCTTGCATGATGTCACCCGCCAACAGCTTTTCCTTGCTGAGTAGGCCGGCGTCTTCCAGCGCCTCGAAATCCGGCAGGTCGCGCAGCGTGTCGAGCCCGAACTCGAGCAGGAATTCTTTTGTCGTCACGTAGGTGTAGGGCGCGCCCGCCGTCGGGCTACGCGGACCGGAAGCGATCAGGCCGGCACCGCGCAGATGACCAATAAAATCGCGACTGATCTCCTTTCCGAAGAAAGACGACAACTCGGCACGGGTGATCGGCTGGAAGTAGCCGATGCACATCAGCACGAGCACCTCTGACTGCGTGAGGTCTACAGCACGCTCGCTACCGCCGACCGCACAGCGGATGGCGTCGGCATAGGCCGGCCGGGTCAGGTGCTTCCAGCCACCGGCGACGGCGACGAGGTCATAGGGTCGACCGCGCAGCTCCTCGCGGATGTCGTCGATCAAAAGGTCGATGCTGCAGCTCTTGCTGACGACCCGCGCAAGCACCTCACGTGTCACCGGTTCGCTGGCTGCAAAGATCGTTGCCTCGACGCGCTGCATCCATTCGCGCCAGCGCGCTTCCGGCGGTAGATGATCCAGCTCCCGGTCAAACAGCTGGTCAGCTGATCGCCGTTCGCCCGATCGACGCTCATCTGACCGGCTCCCACCTCGCCTGCGCACTGCCTCCGCCATGGTCGTCACAGCCCGTAGATGCGGAAGGTGGGGCGGCCCGACAGCTCGCGCACGGCACCGAGTTCGACCAACCGGTCGAACAGGCGGCGCAGGCCGCGATCGCTTATGCCTGCGATCCTTTCCGAGGCTACGACCGCATCATCGGACAGGAGCTTGTCGACGACAGCGCCCGCTGCCTTGGCCCTGAGTTTTGGCGCAACGGCAAGCAGCCGGTCCGCGCGGCGCTCGAGCTCGGCGGAAAGATCAATGCCGCGTAGCGCCGCGCGTGCCTGCGCGGCAAGCAGGTTTTTGGCACGCTCAGGATCTGTCGCAAGGCCTGTCGTCACAGAGCTGCCTGCCGATCGACGCGGGCGACCGCTTCTGCCCACGATCGCTTCGGCGCCCAGCAGCGGCACCGCATGTGCCCAACCCATCCGTTGCGCCAGCAGGGCATCGGCGAGCCAGGTCCCGACGGCGCGCGCAAAGCCGTAGTGTTCGGCGGCCGTGAACGCGCCGGTCAGCATGCCGATCGTTCCGATGCCCGCGGAAAGCTGCCGAAGATCGTCCGCCAGGTCGCTGACTGCGTCGTCGTCGCGGCGCAGACCGAGGTCATCCAGCGCCGCGCCGATGCTGGCCTCGGTCAGCAGTTTCTCCACAGGCGTGCCGGCCAGCCGGCGCCAAGCCAGCAGCATCGATCCGGCGGGACCGACGGACAAAAATTCGCCCGGTCGCGTGAGCAGCACGGCGTCGCGCAGCGCGCTTTCACCCTCGACGCGCCCAGCCTGCCTTGCCGTCACCGCTGCGGCGACAAGCGCCAGCCGCTGCCTCCAGGCGCCGGCCCATCGCTCCTGCCGGCGGACCACTGCATCGAGCCCGCCGATGGCGGCACCTGCAACGAGCGCGATATCCTCAACGTCTTTGCCCGCCACGGTTTGCGCATCGGCGACGGCGCGGCGCAGCCAGGTCGGGACGAGGACCGCCGGCGTGGCGATTGGCGCTCCAGGGAGCGGACCAGGGTGGCGCGAGAGGGATTGGGGCCGCAGAATCATCGAAAGCACGATGAATCATGGCGGCGCTTTTGGCAACAGAATTGGATAAAAAGCGCTGCGCTTGTCGGCACAATAAAACGAACGATAATGCATTATCGGACGTATGGCGCTAGCCTGCCAGAATCATGTTCCTGTTCACCCCAGATCGCTGGAAAAGCCCGCAAACGCACGCTTTTGCGGCGCTTGCTCGTCCTGGTTCAGCAGATTCTCGCACTGGTGCTGTGGACGGATCGGCCCAGATGACTGGATTCAGGCGCCTCGCCGCGGCAATTGTGCGTTCGCTCGCTGTCATCGAGACGGACCATTGCCGGCCGCGTGCGCTGCTCAGTCTCATCCAAAGTGAATCATCCTAATGGATACGAATCCACCAACCCATTGAACACGCATTTTGCAGTCTCATGAAAAACGGTCAGCCGACACCCGCCAAAATCGACCTCCCGCGTGCCGACCATCTGGATGGCGATCTCCCCGATATCGTCGACCTGATCATGGAAATGGGCTCCTCAACGTCGCCAGCGCGTCTGGAAGCCCTCGTCGAGACCGCGACCGCCTACGCGAAGGCCGCCAGCTCCGAGAATACGCGAGACGCCTACGCCAAGGACTGGCGGCATTTCACCAGTTGGTGCCGTCGGGACGGGTTCGATCCGCTGCCGCCTTCGAGCCAGGTCATCGGTCTCTACATCGGTGCCTGCGCTGCCGGCGATCCGAAACGCGGCCTGCCATCGCTCTCCGTCGCGACGATCGAGCGGCGCCTCACCGGTCTCGCCTGGAACTTTACCCAGCGCGGGTTTGCGCTCGACCGCGCCGATCGCCACATCGCCGCCGTGCTCGCCGGCACCCGCCGCAAGCACGCAAAACCGCCGCGGCAGAAGGAAGCCGTGCTCGGAGACGACATCGAGGCGATGGTCAACACGCTCGGCCACGATCTGAGGGGCCTGCGCGACAGGGCGATCCTCCTCCTCGGTTTCGCCGGCGGCCTGCGCCGCTCGGAAATCGTCGGCCTCGACGTCGTGCGTGACGACAAGAGTGATGGCGCCGGCTGGATCGAGATTTTTGCCGAAAAGGGCGTGCTGGTGACGCTGCGCGGAAAAACCGGCTGGCGCGAGGTTGAGGTCGGCCTCGGCGCATCCGCCCAGACTTGCCCGGTCGCCGCGCTCGAGAGCTGGATCCGTTTTGGCCGCATCGCCAGAGGCCCTCTCTTCCGCCGCATCTTCAAGGACAACAAGACGTCGACGTCGAACGTCTCTCCGACAAGCATGTCGCCCGCCTGGTCAAGCAGACCGCCCTCGCCGCCGGCGTCCGCTCCGATCTTCCGGAAGGGGAGCGCGCGCTGCTGTTCTCAGGGCACTCGCTGCGCGCCGGCCTTGCCTCTTCGGCCGACATCGAGGAGCGCTACGTGCAGAAGCATCTCGGCCATGCCTCGGCCGAGATGACCCGCAAATATCAGCGCCGACGCGATCGGTTCCGGACCAACCTTACCAAGCGTCGGGGCTCTGAAAGCCCCCTCCCCTCAAGCGATTGAAGTCGCGAAGTAAAACCGACACTGTGCGGAACGTCCCGTGCGAATCTACCATCCTCGGCGCGTCGATAAATACGACCTGGCACGGTTATCAAGTGTGCGGCGCTCGCATTTCTCATCCTGCCATCCTCGCCGTAACGCCATTCGCCTTCAGTGCCGCCATCAGCATCGGCCCGACCGAAAACGCCCCTGCCCTGGCCTTGTCGGTCAGGACGCGCAGGTATCCGCCGGCCGAATTGATGTGCTGTGCCCGCTGGAGGATACAGGCAATCACGATCGCAGCGGTTTCCTGGCCCATCGTATGGCAGGCCTCCTCATACGCTGACGGCGAAACGCCCAGATATCCCCGCACTTGAGCCGCGGTTATCATGAGATCGCGCCAATTGCCGATCCCGTCGACGGCATAATCCGCAATTTCGGGGCAGGCCTTCAGCACCATCCCCAGCGGGTATGTTTTCGGCGCCTCTGCGGTCCTCGTCCTTGGCTCGACCGTCGCCCCGCTTTTCTCTAAAGCAGGTTCAAATTCAAAAGTAGAGTCGGTATTTGAATCAGATTGCTGCCGCTCGTTTTGTGAGTCATTGCCGCTCGGATTCGTGGAATTCATATGAATTTCCAGCAGCTTATCCACATCATCACGCAAGGCGGCCAGATCGGCAACGATAGGCTCCAGCTCGACTATGCAAGCTCGGCGCGGAATTGCCTCCACAACGCTGCGGAAGCGCTTCCACAGGCCTCCCCAGTCGCCCGGGACCTCTTCGTCAAGGGCCGCCTCTATCAGCTTGTGGATGTCCCGGCGGTGCAAGGTGATCCGCTCGCGCATAAGCCTGAGTGCCCTGTTGTCGGCGCGTACACGCTCGGCCGCCGCTTGGAACTCGTAAGCACGGGCCAGCAGCGGCGCCAGGGAGAAGCCGAATGCCTCCTCGATCTCCCCTCCCCTGCCCTTGCGGGCGTAACGCTTGCCGTTCGGGCTATCCCGACGGATGATCAGCCCGCAGTCGACAAGCGCGACCAGGTGCCGCCTGAGCGTGGCATCGGGCATACCATGCGCCCTGAGCGACAGCTGTGCGTTCGAGGGAAAAACGATGAGGTCGTTTTCCTCACTCAATTCGCTGTCAGGATAGAATGATAGCAACGCATTCAGCACGGCCAGGGCACGGTCGCCGATGCCGACAATGCTCTTGCCTTCGCAGAGGTTGCGGTAAATCTGCCACTTGTCGACCACCCTGCCCTTGGGGATTTCACGTGAATCGTTTTGCGCTGCCAGCATGGCAAGCGACATCGGCCGCCGCCCAAAGGGCGTCGTCGCAATACCCGTCTCCATTTTCTTTCACCCTCTATCAGGCAAAAGAAATCTGCTCGCCGAAACGACGCCAATGACTCTTGACAGTGATTCGGGGAAATGCGATTCTCAGCTTGCTTATGGTTGAGAAGGGCTTCCGCGACGGTGACGTTCGGGGGCCTTTTTCTTTTGCGGTTTCAGTCTCCAGTTGCTTCCTTGGTGGACATCCGGAAGGCCACATAGAGATCGTCCAGTTGTCCGGTGATGAACTCAGCGAAACGCGGCCCGTCCGGGGACTCAAGGGTGACGATGGCCTTTTTCGCGGACTTCTTCAGTGTAACGCTAACTGATCTATCCGTCGGTGCCCAGGAGTTGATCGGCCGTCTGGGTGCCGGAATCTTGCCTGAGGGTTTTCCCGCCAGATGCCGGGCCAGCATTTCTAATCGGTCATCGCTTGGAGCTGCTTTGAAATCGGGGGATGCCATCAATTCCTTGACGGCAACGCCCCCCTCCCTGACTTTCTTGGCAAGATCGTACCAACGGTCTCGGCCGCTGTTTTTGGCAGCTCCGATCACGTTGATGATTTCAGCCGGGATGTCCTTGGCGACAGAAATCATCTTCGAGACGACTGTTTTGTCGACTGACAATGCTGCCATGATGACTTCGCGGTCGTAGCCGTTGCGCTCTAGGTTGCCAGCAAAAACGGCCTTCTCAATGAACGAGAGATCAGCCCGGGCGCTGTTTTCCTGGCCTTGGGCGATAACATGGTCCCTATCGTCCAGTTCCTTGACGACCGCCTTCACCGGTCTCCCGAGCGCCTTAGCAGCCCGTGCCCGCCGGTGGCCAAATACTGTCATGTAACGGCCGACTACGCCCGGATGTGGACGCACTAGGATTGGACTATCCTGCCCCCTCTGCCGGATGGCTTCCACCAGATCGTCAAAGGCCTCCTTATCATCACCTATGCGATCTGAAACGAACGAGACGTCGATCGTGTCAGGATCGAGTTCGATGACCGTAGCGCCTTCAAGGAGTCGAGATTCAATGTCTTTTGCCGCCTGCGCCTTCTCGGCTAGCTCGTCGATCGACCTCGTAATGGCTCCGAAAGCACCGCGGCTGCGGTTTCGCTCCATTGCTGGCGAGAGATCACTCGCCGGATCTGAGTTGACTGCGGTCAACTTTCGATCCGTAAATGAGGTCAGCAAGTTCTTCCTGGACATCAGCGCCCCCATGCCTTGTGGATCAACTCAGTTATCTCAGAGTTGACGCGATGCACCGATTCTATCGCGCGGTCATACGTTGACCGGGTGAACTGGGAGCGTTCGACCTCGTAGAGCGTCTGCTTCGTTATCCCGGCATCGGAGATCGCGGTACTTTTCAGCATCTCGCTGACGAGCACATGCTGCTTGAACAGCGATCGCATGAAGGCGACCATCTGGCTTTGGGGGCCGTCGGTAGGCTCGTAGCGGGTAACAAGGTACCGAAGCCAGTCGAGCCGCATGTTGGCTCCCGCCCTCTTCAGGGTGCCCATGACCTCGCCCATCATCAGCAAGAACTGGCACATCGACATCACATCGAGCATCTGTGGATGCACGGTGATCAGGATGCCGGTAGATGAAGAGAGCGCCGTCAGTGTCAAATAACCGAGCTGAGGTGGGCAATCGATGACGACAACATCGTAGTGGTCTGCAACATCCCCCAGGGCCTCGTCGAGACGTCCGAAAAAGATGCGGCCCATGGAGCCGTCCTTTTGAGCGAGGGCCAGGGGAGTATCGTATTCGAATTCCTGCAGCTCGAGATTTGCGGGCACGATATCGAGATTCGGGAAGTTGGTCTTCTGCACTAGCGCCGACAGCGGCTTTCTCTCGTCGTCATAGCGCAAGGCTTCGTAGAGGGATTCATTGTGGTCGATCTCCGGCTGGAAGCCGTGCAGAGCGGAAAGCGAGGCCTGCGGATCAAGGTCGATGGCTAGAACTCGGTGCCCGGTCAGTGCCAAATGCTGCGCCAGGTGGGCTGCCGTCGTCGTTTTTGCGGAGCCGCCCTTGAAATTGACGACCGCAATTATCTGCAGGTGTTCCGCGCTCCGACGGTGTGGAACATACTTCGCTGCCGCCCGGCTGTTTCGATCCAAATACTGGCGCATCTCCAGTAGCTGCAGGGCCGTGTAGGACCGGCGGCCGGACGGTGTGACCATCGGCTGCGGCCCCTTCCCTTCGAGAGACAAATTCTTGAGATACCCGCTCGTTACATTGAGATATTGCGCAGCCTCCGACAGCTGGAACGGTCGCAAGGTTTTCTGTGCATTCGGCGGGAACATTTCGAGCCGATGTTCGTGCAGCATTGCAGAGAGGTCATTGGCCTGCTGGGTGATTAGCAGATCGACCTCTGCGATCTCTTCCCGGATTATCACATTCATCGAAATCTTCCGCACATGCGTTTTGAAAGCCGTTACGGCCCACCAACCGCATGTAGCTCTGATTCTCTCGTTCCGGCAACAAATTTAATATTAACGAGAGGTTAACAGAGATGTCGCCCGCCCCCAGTTGACTGCAGTCAACTTTGTCTGCCGGATTCGACTCACGTGAAACTACTTACCCTAGCCATCATGGACGAAGGCCCCTGACGTAGGCCCCCGCGTGACTACCGCTGGCCTTTTGGATTTATAGATGGGGTATTCGGCTTTGCCCCACGTCTCGAACGGTGTTTGAGGTGCTGCGCTTCGAGCTGATGATAAAACGTGGTCTGCGTGAACAGCCACAAGCATCAGGAAAGGAAGCGCAGCATGAAGCATTATGCCGGACTGGACGGTGCGCCGTGACGGCGCGGGAGGTGAATATGAAATAGCCACCTCTCAAGCTTGCTGGTTTTCGACCGGCGGCTGTAATGCCGCCTCGCCCGCAGGAGCAGCGGGCGGAAGGGGGCCGAGAAGCCCGGCCGGGCGTCGCCGGTTGGGTGTCATAAGCAGATCGGCCTGAACTGTACCGGGTGCGGACCATCGGCCGCAGGCCGGGCTACCACAATGTCTATGGCGAGATAACGAAGTGAGCGCTGGAAGCCTCGGATTCAACCGGTAACGCCTCCAAGTTGCGCGATGGCGTGGGAGGTAAGAAGCGATCAGACGCGGTGGGGCTCGTCTATCCTCACTGCAGGGCGCGGACAACGCGTTCGAGACGGGGAAAGCTCTCATTGCCCTGTCTTCCGCATCGCCTGGGGTAAAGCTCACCGCCTACGGGCATGAAGGTTGGAAATCGGAACACGGGAACTTGGACTGTCTGCCCAGCATGGAACTGGGCTCGCCGCGACGGCCGGAGATGGACGGCACCAAGGGCGGAGCTTCCGTAGTAGTCGGAGCGCGGGAAAGCCGTGCACAGGGCGAAGGGAAGCAGGAAGACGGTAGACTTGCATGACGGAGGAGTGATCTGTGGACATGGATCACCAGGCCGACGAGGCATGGGTACTCGGCGTTCAGCGCAAACTCTATCAGTGGAGTAAGGCAAATCCCGAAGATGCGTGGCGGGACATGTGGGGTTGGATCACCGACCTGCGCATGTTGCGTCACGCCTGGCAGCGCGTAGTCTCCAATCGAGGCCGACGCACGGCTGGGATCGACGGGATGACCGTGGGCCGCATCCGGAATGGGATCGGTGAGCAACGCTTCCTCGAAGGGCTTCAGGCCGATTTGCGCTCCGGCGCATATCGACCCAGCCCTGCGCGGCGCAAGCTCATCCCCAAGGCCGGTAAACCAGGGCAATTCCGGCCCCTGGGCATTCCCACGATCAAGGATCGCGTCGTTCAAGGCGCGGTCAAAACACTTCTGGAGCCGATCTTCGAGGTGCAGTTTTGGCATGTCTCCTATGGGTTTCGACCCGGACGGAGCACGCACGGCGCCTTGGAGTATATCCGACGAGCTGCCTTGCCGCATAAACGCGACAAGGACACACGTCGGAACCGGATGCCGTATCCATGGGTCATAGAGGGCGACATTAAGGGCTGCTTCGATAATTTAAGTCATCATCATCTGTTAGAGCGGCTGCGCCAGCGCGTGGCTGACCGGCGGGTGACGAGGCTGGTCGGGCAGTTCCTGAAAGCCGGTGTTTTGTCGGAGGAGCAGTTCCTTCGCACAGACGCCGGCACGCCTCAGGGCGGGATTCTCTCACCGCTGCTCGCCAACATCGCGCTCAGCGCGATCGAAGAGCGGTATGAACGGTGGGTGTATCAACGCACCAAGGCCCATGCCGACCGCAAATGTGACGGGAGGACCGCGGCAGGCAGAGCGCGCTACTGGGATCGCATGGCTGGTCGCTGTGCGTTTCTGCCGGTGCGCTACGCCGATGACTTCGTGGTGCTGGTGTCTGGCACACGGGAGGATGCCATCGCGGAGAAGGCCGCGCTGGCGGACTACCTGCATCAGACCATGGGCCTTGAGTTGTCGCCGGAAAAGACGAAGGTCACAGCCATGACGGAGGGGTTCGAATTCCTCGGATTCCGCTTCATCATGCATTGGGACAAGCGCTACGGCTATGGCCCGCGCATTGAGATTCCCAAAGCAAAGGCTGCCAACCTGCGTCGAAAGGTCAAGGCATGTACGGGAACGAGTTCCACCCCGTGCAGTCTGGCCTCCAAGCTTCAGGAGCTCAATCCCATCCTGCGTGGGTGGGCGAACTACTACCGCCACTGCGCTTATGCCGGTCGGATGTTCACCAGTCTCGACTGGTACGCCGGCATGAGGATAGCGCGGTGGCTGCGGAAGAAACGCCCCAAAGCGCGGTCGCATGACATCTGGGCCTCATGCCAGCCCAGTGGTCGACGGCCAACGAGACGGCTTTGGCGCGAGGGAATGGTCGAGCAGCATATGCTCGCCTGGACCCCCGTTTGCCGCTTCCGTCTCGCATGGATGGATACGCCTGACTTTGCCATGTCTTCTGGAGAGCTGGGTGCGTAACGAAAGGCGCATGCCCGGTTCGGGGAGAGGCGGTGAGAAACCGGCCGCTGAAAGGCGGCGCGGCGCTTACCGCCTACTCTACTCTCCGTGAAAGAGACGACCGTTTGCATCGTGGATGAAGGAGGCCGAATTTGCCGAGAGATGAAGGTTGCGAGCCATCCGGACGATCTTGTTGAGGCGTTGAAGAACCCCGCCTGGAATCTGGTCCGGATCGGGCTTGAAGCCGGTCCCTTATCACAATGGTTGTTCAGTGGTCTGGCGGGAGCCGGACTACCTGCAATCTGCATCGAAACCCGCCATGCGAAGGCCTTTCTCAAGGCGCAGGTCAACAAGACCGACCGCAATGATGCGCGCGGCATCGCGCAGATGATGCGGGTTAATTTGTTCCGGCCGGTGCACGTCAAGACGCTGATGAGCCAGAAACGCCGGGCGCTGTTGACAGCCCGCAAGTTGCTGCAGGAAAAGGCCATCGCAATTGAGAACGACATTCGAGGCCTGTTGCGTAACTTCGGTCTCAAGGTTGGCATTGTCGGCGCTGCCAAATTTGCGGATCGCATCCAGGACCTTTCCGGCGACATTCCGGAGCTACGTGACATCATGGAGGTGTTGCTCGCCGCTCGGCAGAAACTTCGCGAGCAGTTCACGGTACTGCACGAAAGGCTGTTGTCGATCGTGAAGGGTGACACGGTTTGCAGGCGGTTGATGACCGTACCTGGTGTCGGACCTGTCGTTGCGCTGGCTTTCAACGCCACGGTCGACATTCCTGCCCGCTTCAAGAATTCGAAGGACGTAGGGCCGGCTCTCGGGTTGACGCCGCGCTTGCATCAATCAGGCGAGGACAATCGCGTCGGACGTGTTTCCCTGTGCGGTGACGCCATGATGCGAACGCTACTTTATGAAGCCGCGCAAGTCTTGCTGACGGTGGTGAAAAAGTGGTCATGGCTGAAAGCTTGGGCGATGAACGTCGCTAAGCGCCGGGGCCGACAAAGAGCGACCGTTGCCCTTGCTCGCAGATTGGCTGTCATCATGCACAGAATATGGTCCGACGGCAGTGAGTTCCGCTGGGCGCGAGAGGAAGCAACGGCGTGATATAGCCGGGTCCACCAAAACGAAAGGGAGAAGATCCGATAACGAGATCCGCCAGGGGCGGATGAATGTCCTTCGCGGGACGGAGGATGAAGAGAGGACGTGCCGGGACTCGTTTCCACCGCGGCAACATGGTGAGAACGCTGTTTAGATTGTCCCCTTCATTCCAACTGATCCCATGCTGGGAGGGCCAACGCGCCGATCCCGAAGAGAAGCAAGGCCCCGCGAAAGACATCAAATGCCCGTGGTAGAGGAAGCTTGAAAGCGATTGACTTCAACACGCCGAATAGAGAAGTCCCGGAGCCGCAGCTAAAGGAGATTCGCGATATCGTCGTCGGAGAGGATCTCGGCCAGAAAGGGTTCTTCCGCACATTTGGTGCAAGGGCGGGAACTTCTCGTCTGCCCCTCTGCTGCGGGTGGTTCAGGCGGCTGCCAGTAGCCTGTTTCTCAGCAGTGGATATCCAGAGCGCCCATACATCTGGCGCTTGATCGTCTTGAGCCGGTTGATCTGGCCTTCGACCGGGCTGGTGCTCCAGGGCTGGGTGATCGCCGCCCGGACGGCCTCGATGTCGCGGCCGATGCCTGCTGCAAGCGAAGCCAGTTCGCTGTCCGTGGCATCCTTGAGCCATTGCTCGAGGCCGGCATCATCGTCGCCGCGGATCAGGGCGGCGAAGCGTCGGGCGAGTTCGCCCGCCACTGCAAGCTCCGGCGCGGCTTCGTAGAGATGGTGCAAGAACCGCCCGGTTGGCTCATCGAGCGATGTTGGGTCTTCGCTCAGGAGCCATGCACAGTTCCGGCGCGATGGCGGCCGCCACCGCGAATTTGGTGGAGCGGTCGATGACCGCTCATTACGGGCGGCGGTCCACCTGTAGACGGTCGCCCTGCTGCCTTCAAAGCCACGGTGCTTGATTTCGGTCCACAGCTGCAGCCCGTTGCGCTGGCCTTCCTCCCAGCGCTTTTCGAGATAGTCTCGAAAAGGATCCATGAGGACGGAGCGCGAGGGCGGCCGCCGGTGCTCGGGCTCACCGCCCGCTGCAAGCCAGCGTTCGACAGTTCTCACGTTCATGCCCATCCGGGGCGCGATCTGTCGCGGCGATAGACCGGCCTCCCGCAACTGAAGGATTTCAGCATAGAACTCACTGCGCTGGTTGCGCCTCGACTGGCGCAGGCAATTGAGTTTCGGGGAATTTTCTACCGGTGGTTCCGGCTCGGCTTCGGCGTTTCCGGCCATCTCGGACGCCATGGCCTTTCCGGCAGCGCTGACCGCCTTGCGATGGCGACCGACGGCCAGACGCAACGCTTCGCCCAGGTTCTGGAGAAGATGCCAGCGGTCGGCGACCTGCGTTGCATCGGGAGCACCGCGACGGGCGCCCTCGGCATAAACGCCGGAACGATCGCGCGCGATGACCTCGATGCCAGGATGGCGTTCCAGCCATGATGCGACCGTGGCGGCATTTCGATCCGGCAATAGATCCAGCACGCGGTTGCGCTCCAGATCGCAGATGATCGTTCCGTAGCGCTGTCCTTTGCGCCAGGCCCAGTCGTCGATGCCAACCACCCGCGGCGCTTCCGGCGGCTCGAACCCGGCCGCGCGGATCATCCGCAACAGCGTGTCGCCGCTCACCGGCATGGCGAGCCTGTCCGACAGGCGCGAGCCCGGCTCGCCACCCACCGCAAAGCCGATCGCCATCTGGTTTTCGCCGAGCCGAACCGTGCGCCGGGCTTTCGGCTGAACCGTCTCAGGAAGCCTCTCGGTGAAGATCCGTCGTGGGCATTGTGGATCGGCGCATCGAAACCGTCGTGCGTGGAGCCGGATTTCGACAACCCGCCCCTGCCACGGCAGATCGGTCAACCGGCGCATGTAGTGACTGTGGACGCGGCGGGTTCGGTGACCGCAACACGGACAGCACGATTCCATCGCCTTCGGCCGGGCAACGAGCACCACCCTGTCAGCCTGCGGGAGTATTTGGACGATCGAAAGCTCGGGCGAAATCAGCGAGCGGAAGGCATGGAGCACGGGCAAATCACGGCGTCGACTGCGATTCCGACTCTATGAACTTATTCGCACCGTCCGTGAATCCCGCAACCTGCACCAAATGTGCGGAAGAACCCCAGAAAGTCGCGCCGGTCGAAATCTCACCACCGCATCGAGCGCCTCCGCAAGGCGCAGTTTATGGTCGATTACGTGCCTTCGGCAGATGTTCATCCGTCGACGCTTAGAACAGATAGCGCCGGTCGGCCCAGGCGAGCAGCACTGCGGCATCTCGATCAGGCGCAGCCCTTGACCGATCGCCTCGCCGGCGTCCGTATCGACCCAGTTCCGTGCGTCATTAGAAAGTACCAGGCGAAGGGCAGGCTAATCTCGACGTCGATCGCCTCGGTCCGCTCCATCAGCCGGTGCGCCGATATGCTTTCTTCCAACACCAGCTTCTCGGCAGGCAATTTGAGCGGCCGCGGGATAAGACCGATCTCGAGCCGGCCACGATGCTCAAGATCTTGGATGTCAAAGGCCCAATGGTCAAAGTGCCGTGGATGCATGCGCTCGACCGCTCCCAGTCGGCAAAAAAGAGGTTCGGCTCTCGCGCGGCATGAAATCGGACCAGTCCGGATTGGCATCTAAAAACGCGGCGTCGCGAGTGCCGTCGAGGCCGACCTCACGGATGATGGGTTTTCGAGTTCGGAACGGGTCGCCTCGCGCTGTGCCTGGTCGATGCGCGCTCTGCGCACCGGGACACTCCTCATGTCAACGACGCCGCCGGTGGCGCGGGTGCCTAGCCGATAGAACGGGCCGGCGAGCGTCAGTGCGCCAACATCGGGCTCGCGTTTCACCCAGGACGGGTCCAAAAGATCGTCGGCGGTATAAGGGCGATAATCTTGGTCAACAACCGGACCGGCCAGAACCTCGACTTCGCGGCCGAGCGAGAGTTGCACGAAGTCGGCGACGCCCGGCCCGGTCGGTGCAAAGGCGAAGGCGCTGGCGCCGCGCCATTCGGCGAACTTCTTCCCGTCCTCGCGATACCGGTTTCAGAAGGCGGTGAGATCGCCGTTAGTTCGGCCAGCTGCCTCTCGACCCAGGCGCGATCGTCGCCGCAGCGCGTGCCGTCAGCAGCGATAACGGCGTGAGGGTTCCGCCAATAAGGATCATCGATGGTCAGGACGGTGAAGGCAAAACCTGGAAAGGCCTTGTTGGGGCAGGGCGAGCTGGGCATCGGCCGACTGCCCTCCTGAGGTGCGAGCTCGGCCTCGACGGTGGCGGGTATCGGGCAGGCGGATCGGCTCTACTGTCATTCGGGCGCTCCTCGCATGCAGGTGGTCCACTCAAGCGAGGCGAGTGAATTCATTAAATTAGGTCGACGAAGAGCAACAAAGCCCTGCGTTTCAGAGCCGCCCAGGTGAGAATTCTCGCTGATCCTGGCGGCGAGATCAATCACTGTCGCCAAGAGCGAAAGTGATGAAACGCTTTAGCCTACAGTTTCCGATTTCTATTGAAGCGCCAGGCTGAAATTCCAGCCCGAATTTCCCCATGCCTTACTCTTTCGTCGGCGGCCAGCGGCGAGCTGTATGCACCAGGGCCAGCACCCACAAGTTTTCGCCTTCGACTTGGTAAACCAGACGGTAGCTCTCATGTGGAATCAGCTCGCGCGTGCCGCTGATTTTTCCGGTGCGGCCGAGCCTGGGGAAATCCGCCAGCCTCGCCGCCGCGTCGCTGAAAAGCTGGTCCATCCGAGCGGCCGCTGACGGGCTGTCGGCCGCAATGTAGTCCCAAATGTCGGCTCGGTCCTGTTCGGCCTCTGGCGTCCATACGACCCTCACGCCTGGCTTGCCGTCTTGGCACGCCGGGCGGCGAAGTCAGCCTCGATCTCATCATTCGTCCGGCCTCGGCCGGCACGCATCGAGGACCGCGCGACCTCGACCTTGCGGCGGAGGAACTCGTCATACTCCCGCTCTTCGCGCCGGCGCTCAATGTAATCACGCATCAGCTCGCGAACCACCTGCGATGCCGGCCGATGGTCGGCTTCGGTTTCGGCCATGAAGGCGTCGCGCAGCTCCGGTTCGAGCTTCATCGTGAAAACCGCCTCTTTCGGCATGCTCGGCCTCCTGGGGGCTAGATACTCATGAAGTATATACGTTGGCATCACCAGCCGGCAAGCCGGCAACGACTGCCCTCCTTTGAGAATCCGCAGGACGCGCGAGGCTCTCGCGATGCCGCCGAGGCGGATTCAGCGCAGTTTGAAGTCATGATGGCTGGATCGATTTGGGAGCGCGCGTACCGGCCGTCGTTTCCGTTGGCGCAGTCAGTCGTGCCGGCCAAGCGGTGGTTCATTCGTCGCCGGCGAGGCCGTCGAACGCCTCCATCAGCGCATCGACGATCGCCTGGCCGAGCGCCTGTGCTGTCTCAGCGATCTGGGCTTCGTTTTCCTTGCGGGCCGCGGTGGCGAGTTCCGAACCCTGATCCGTCACGATCGCATTGGACCTGTCGATGGCCCATTGCGCAAAATCGTTACGGCTGTCGATGATCCTGGTTTCCACCGATGCGCGCTCCTGCGTTTACGATTTGTTTGGCCAATTCGGGCTAGGGTCAGGAGCGCGATGGGTATTGCGTTCGCGCCAAAACACTCCTCGAGGCTTGCAGCGTCACGCTCTGGGCAAGCCGTTTCTCCTCGCGCAGCCCACGATATCGGCCGATACGGACCTATTTTCCGTCGTTGAGACTGATCATGCCGGGCTTTTGACGGGAAAGCACTCCTTGTTCGATTCAAACGGGGAAGGGAGGGGGCTTTCCCGACCTCCTACAGGCCACTCGCCTTGGTGAGATTGACCCGGAATCGGTCGCGGCGCCGCTGATACTTTCGGGTCATCTCGGCCGAGGCATGCCCGAGCTGCTTTTGCACGTAGCGTTCGTCGACCTCGGCCGAGGAGGCGAGGCCCGCGCGCAGCGAGTGCCCGGAAAATTTCATCTCCCGCTCGCCCTCCGACAGATCACCGCGCACCCCGCCCGCCAGGGCGGTGCGCTTGACCAGCCGCGCCACTTCTTGGTCGTTGAGCCGCTCGGCACCAACCGCCTTGCCGTGCCCCGTGACACGCCGAAACAATGGGCCATGCGCGATGCGGGCAAACTTCAGCCAGGTCTCGAGCGCGACAACCGGGCAGGTGGCGTCGGACGAACCGCGGCCGATCTCGACCTCGCGCCAGCCGGTCTTGCCCCTCAGCGTCACCAGCACGCCCTTGTCCGGAAAAAACTCGACCCAGCCGCGGCCGTCCTCGGTTTGATCGCGGCCAAGATCGAGGCCGACGATTTCGGAGCGGCGCAAGCCGCCGGCGAAGCCCAAAAGCAGCATGGCGCGGTCACGCAGGCCGCGCAGGGTGCCGCGGTCGAGCGTCTCCAGCATGGCGATGAGATCGTCGCGCAGGACGGCCTCCTTTTGTCGGGGAGGGGAGGCGTGGCTGTTGCGAATGCCGGCCAGCACGGTGGCGATGTGGCGGTCTTTTCTATCCAACGGCTGGCCACGCTGCGTATAATTCCAGGTCAGGGAGGAGAGACGGCGTTCGATCGTCGCCACTGACTTTTTGTCGCGCTCCGATCCCGAGGCCTGAGCCGTGATGTAGAGGCCGACGGTCTGCGGATCCGGCGGCAACGTGTCAATAGACTGGCGACGGCACCATGCGCAAAAATGCTTCCAGTCGGCGGCGTAGGCGCGGCGGGTGTTTGCTGAACTGGCTGCCTCGACATAATCCCGAGCTCGATCGGCGAGCTTCTCGAGATGCGCCGGCAGGCGCGGACCATCATCCGCATGAAGTGCGGCTGCCGGAAGGGCAGGGGCGGGGGGTTCCGTGTCGTCGCCCATCGCATCAAGTCCCATGGCACGGACAATCTCGACCACGTCCGGTAGATCGTCGTCCTGTCCGGCGCCTTTGGAACTGTCGGTGGCCGTCATGATCAAAGCCTCCCGCCACGGCGAAGCGCGGCCTCGAATGACGCCAACGGCAGGAATAACGACAAAGGACGATCCTCCAGACCCAAGGCGCCGTAGGATCGATACCATGCCGCCACACGCTCATTCTTGGCATCGATGAACATCAGTGTTCCGCCAACCTCGGCCGCTGCCCGAATGCAGCGCAACGCCGCGGCAAGCAGCAACTGGCCGCCCAGTCCCCCACCTTGGATCGACCGCGCCACGGCGAGGCGCGCCAACCGGAAGCCGCCGATCTCATAACGGCCGATGCCCTTGCGGAATTTCTCCGGCACGCGCTCGAACTCCGCAGCGGCGGGGCTCAGCGTGTAGAAACCGAGAATCGTTGCGTCTTGTTTTGCCACGGCAAGAAATGTCTTCGAGGCGCCCCGCTCATGGTTGCGACGCGCATGGACACGAAGAAATTCATTGAGGCCGGCATCGCCGCAATCGAAACTGTCGCGGTCGTGCCGGGCGACGGGCTCTTCGCCCCAGGGCGGCAGGCTCATAGATCGGCGGGCAACGCCCGCGCCGCCGCGATAAGCTTCTCGTTGGGGGCGGGCGGGTTCTCCAGCGCCTCCAGAACGCGCAGTCCGTCGCGTTCGGACAAAACGATTCGGTCGTTGCGCTTGATAATCTCGCGGGAGGCGTCGAGGACGGTGCGCAGGACAAAATCCGTTATCCCGGCGGCGCCCGCCAACTGCGTAGCGCGCAGGATCACCGCCTTGTCGGCGGGCTTGATGCGAAACGACATGCGCTGGCTGTCAGGGACGGCGGAGCGGGGCATAGGGCGAATCCTTCGCTTTTCTGAGGCTTGACTGTATGATTTCGGGGGCATGGCGTCAAGATGTACAGTTTCATGCGGTACATGTCAATAACGAACGATAATGCAACATTATCATTCGTTATATTGTTCCGACAGGCTGTGCGTTTTGGCGCCAAATCCATGGCGAAAAGCGCACGACCGCTTTACCCTCCAAAACCATGATTCGCCTCGATCCCGCGACCGCCAGCCCCACCACCACGCCGACCGTGCCTACCTGGGCGCTTGCCGCCGGCGGCGCGCCGAGCGACGCCGGCGCCGCCTTCCAGGCCGGCGCCGCCCTGGGCGCCCTCGACGGCCTCGCCCGAGCGCAATTTTCCTGGGCCGGGGCTTGGCGGCAGCGGCTGGCGCTCAATTGCGCCGCCACCGGCATGCGGCTCGCCGGCCGCGCCGAGGACGCGGCCGCCTTGCGCGACGCCTGGCACCTGCGCCCGGCCGGCGCCGATCCCGGTCCCGCCGGCGCCGTCTTTGGCGCTTGGCGGCAGTTGGCCGTGCAGCCGCCCGTCACTACCCCCGACCGGCTCGAGAAGATACTCGACCAGCTTGGCCTCCATTGGGACGGTGCCGCGCTCGCCGACATTTGCACGCAGATCGAAAAACTCGTTGGATTCCAGCGGCCGGCACCGCTCGCCGCCGCGGCGATCGCCGCTCACGTCGTCGCCATGCGGCCCGATGCCGAACTCTTCGCCTGGTGGCTCGCCGACCTGGTGCTGGCGCAAAGCCTGCGCTGGCCGCGGCCGCTGCCGCTTCTGATGGCCCAGGTTTTTGCTCCAGCCTTCCGCGCCGAGGCCGGCGGCGGCCGACGAATGAAGCCGGGCGAACAAAATTTTGAGCGCGCGGTCTGCGTTGCACTGGTTCAGGCGGCGGCGGAGGCCTGCCGGCTGGCCGCCGAGCTGTCGCGCCGTGCCGAAAAGCTCCTGGCGGTGGCGCCGAAACTGCGCGCCAAGGGCGCCGGCGACGTGATTTCTCTGCTGCTCAACGAAGACGCCGTTTCGGGATCGCTGACGACCAAAAATCTATCGCGCTTTGCGGCGCGGCGGCTGTTCGAGCGGCTGCAGCAACTGGATGCCGTGCGCGAGCTTTCCGGCCGCACCAGCTTCCGACTGTTCGGGCTCTAGCGATGAGCGAAGCCTCTGCCCGCCGCAAGCCAGGTGATCAGCCGGCGCTGCTTGACACCGAGCTCGATCATCTGCCGGCAGAATTGCGCTGGCGCGAATGGATGGGCCGTGTCGAAGCGGTGATTTTTGCGGCGAGCGAACCGGTGCCGCGCGAGGTGCTGGCGCGTGTCGTGGGCAAAGGCTGCAATCTCGAGCTGATCATCGACGACATCCGCGCCGAGCTCGCCGGCCGCCCGTATGAGCTGGTCGCGGTCGCCGGCGGCTGGCAGCACCGGACGAAAAAGGCGTTCGCCGACGTCATCCGCTCCGCTTTTGGTACCGCCGCGGGGCAGGGGACAAAGGAGCTGTCGCAAGCGGAGGCGCTTGTCTTAATGTGCATTGCCTATTTCCAGCCGATCACGCGTGGCGAGCTGTCGAGCTTTTTCGGCAAGGAGGTGTCGCGCGACCTGATCGGCGTGCTGCGCGCGCAGGATCTGATCGCCTCGGGGCCGCGCAGCCCGCAGCCGGGCGCGCCCTACACCTATGTGACGACCAAGAATTTTCTCTCGCAGTTCGGGCTCGACACGCTGCGCCAGCTGCCGGATTTCGAGGCGCTTGAGGACGCCGGGCTGCTGTCGAAAGAAAAGCTGCTGGCGGGCGACATCATACCGGGGTTTTCAGATTGCGATCAGGATGACGGTCCGGAGTCCGACATCTGAAAGCAGGCCCAATCCGACCTTGAGGTTTGCAGCCCAATATCGCCTTTAGCCGCCATGCGTCAGGCGACCCTGGGTCCGTTAAACGAGCGCGCTTGAGCTGTCGATGCGCGATCTGACCAACAGTCCAACGCCTCATCAACAGGCAAAGGAGCCAATCTTCGATGGTCTGAGCGAGATTTGCAAGTCAGCTAGCTCCGCCACCACGTCAGATCCGAACGTCGAAAACAGCTCGATCAAGTCATCTTGCCGGGGCTGGCCAAAGGCCAACCGATAGGTAGCCGAAGACTTTTTCAGATTCCCGTAGCGCTCTACCTCCCGACTAAACGGACGGATCGGGACCATGCGCTCGATTTTAGCGTGGCCAGGGTAGACCCAGTAGGGCACGATATCGCCAGCACGTCCTGCCGCATCACGGCTCGGATCATAACTTCGACCGCCAATTGATCCCGGCGATCGATGCTGAGATTTTGTAGTGGCCCCGATCGTTATGGCAATCATCCAGGTTCGCATGTCGTCCAAGAAGTCGCCTCAGCCGGCCGCTTCCTGTCATGTTCAGCCGTATCCGATTGCAGAGGTCTTTGTCTGAGACACGACACACTTAAGCGCGAGTAATACGCAGCCCGGCGCGAAAAGCAGGCTTCCTCATTGTTTTAACACCATCGTCGGTGGCACGCGGATTGCATGTGACTGTGAAGGCGCGGAGTCTACAACTAAATCCGAGCCGATGAACTGACGCAGCGAAACATAAAAGGAGTAGCCTCATGCGGGTAGCCGTCGTTTGGAACCACGATCGTACGGGCGTGATCAATCGGTTCGGTCAGCCCCGTCCAGAGGAAACAGAGGAACTTGGCCGCGAGACATTCGATGACGTGGTGGCGGCACTGCAAGAGGGGGGCCACGAGACGCTGCTGTGCGAAGGCGATAAAGGACTGCTCGCTACGCTCGAGCGGTTCATGCCACCCGATCCGCAGGCCCGCCCCTCGGGAATGGTTTTCAACATGGCGGACGGAATTCAGGGCGAATGCTCTTGTGCCCACGTTCCGGCCATGCTCGAGATGGCGGGCGTTCCTTACACCGGACCGACCCCGCTCGGGCATGGGCTGGCGAACGATAAGGTCATCACCAAGAGGCTCTTACGCGATAGCGGCGTGCCGACGCCAAACTTTCGGGTCATGCGTCGCGGCACCGAGAGTACCGACGACCTACGCTTCCCAGTGATAGTGAAACCGCGTCAAGAAGATTACAGCTTCGGATTACAGCTCGTACATGAGCCCGCTCAGTTAGGTGAGGCTGTGGAAGCGATCGTCACGCAATATGCGCAGGATGCGCTTGTGGAAGAATACATCGAGGGTCGTGAAATCTGCGTTGCTCTGCTTGGAAACGAAGAGCTCGAGGTGTTTCCCCCGGTAGAGATCGACCTCGGCGAAACTGGCCTTTTTACTTGGGAAAAGAAGAGGAACCTCGCGGCGGCGAAGCGGCCGATGATTTGGCCGGCACAAATCGCGAGCAGCCTTGCGACTTTGCTGCAGGATATTTCGGTTGCGTCCTTCCGTGCCTGCCAGTGCCGGGACTATGCCCGCCTCGACCTCCGGATCGATCGCTCCGGCCGGCCGTTCGTCCTGGAGATGAACTCGCCGGGGCTCAGTATGGACTCTACTTTTGCTACAGCCGCAATGACCGCCGGACACAGTTACTCAAGCTTGATCAATCGCATCCTCGATGTCGCCCACCTGCGCTGCTTCGGAATTGGCATCCCCCGGCCATGTTGGACATCTTGAAATTGTCTCAATGGCGGGGTGGGTCTGAACGCCCAGGAGACAAACCAGGCGCCCTCTTGGCAATCTGGGCGGCCAAAACCTGAGCTGGAACCTCTTGCGCAGTTTTTGCATCATCGCTGAAGAGAGGAGCATCACGGGCGCCGCAAAACGTCTTCACATGAGCCTGCCCTCCGTGAGCCTTGAGTTGCAAAAACTCGAGGATCAACTCGACTGCAAGCTCGTCTTCCGCGACCCTCGCCATTTTGCGCTGACATTACGTGGCGAACAGATTTATCAGGAATGTTCCGAGATGTCCCGGTGCGTTGACCGAATCGGCATCCTCTCTCTCGACGGGAGCGATGACGAATTCGGAGAGCTGAAACTCAGCATGGTTACTCGGCTACAGTCCACGCTTGTAGACGAAGCACTCCGGCTGTACCACCAGCGATACCCGTCGGTCAGATGGCATATCGACATCAAAACCTCGCTCGACATCGTGCGACAGATTTCGATGGACAAGGCTGGCATCGGCATTTGTCTTTTGACAAAAAAAATGCCGACGCTGCGATGCCGCCACTTATTCCGCGAGGATTTTGGCATATTTTGTGGCGCCGAACACCCTCTATTCGGAGTTCAGGAGGTAAATGTCCGCAGGCTTCAACAAGAGCCCTTCATTGCCTTCGATTGCACCAATGATGGGAGCGGATTCGAGCCGATGATCTTTCTGCGAGAAGGCCTTGGTCTTGGACGTCGGGTTAGCGGATGGAGCCGCGAGCTCAACGAGGTGCGCCGCATGCTGATATCGGGTCTGGGCATCGGCCTTTTGCCCGTTCTCACCGCCCACGACGACGTGGCCCAGGGGCGACTGTGGCCGTTGCGGCTGTTCGATGAGCCGCTCGGCGCGGATGTCTACCTCATCTCCTCCAACTTGAGCTCGCTGACTCCTCCGGAACAAAAATTTGCTGACCTGATTGACGAGCTGCTGGGCCTTTATCCGGAGATGACCTGAAGGTATGGCACCCAGCAATGCATCATCGAGCGTCTCATCAACGTCGAATGACCTTCATCGCGGCGGCTAGGTCTTCTTGCGAAAGGCCGGTGGATTTGAAAATGGTCCGGCCGATCTCGTTAGGCGGCCCGGGTGGCCCTGCGCAAGCTCCGTCAGATCCGCTACGATGCCTTCTGTGAAGAATGCGCCCTCGGCGATCGGTTGCGCCAGATCGCCCGCCAGAACAGCCCCCGCGCGCCCGTCGACGAACACCCGCGCGTGGCTGAGGGAGGGATGGCACCTCGATACGGCTGCGATCACTGGGGCGCCCGCCGCATCGTCCGGATATCCCGCTGCGGCGACGGCATGATGCGAATGCTGCTTTATGAAGCCACGCAGACACTGGTGACGCGCGTGACGAAATGGTCGTGGCTGAGGGCGTGCGCGATGAACGTTGCCAGGCAGCGCGGCCGACAGAAGGCCATTGTCGGGTTGGCTCGCCGGCTGGCGGTGATCACGCGTCGCATTTGGCGCGACGGCACGAGTTTCGTTGGACGCGACAAGATATCATGCTGAAAGAAGCCCTGATCGTACGCCCCGACCATTGCAGCCTTGCGCGCGCAGTGGCCCGTCAAGGGCAAGTCGCGGCGCGCTGACCTTCGGCCACCCTTGACCGACCACCGCGCGCACCGGCCAAGCCGAAACCAGGTCGGGGACGGTAGAACACGGAGATGAAACATGACCGCAGAGCGAGCGTGACAAGGATTACCCCATAAGGTTCCACCAGTCGGTGGAAAAGCGTCCTTCGCGGGACGATGAATGAGGTGAGTTCGAGAGGGTTGCAGTACCGGTCACATCACAACGATCAGGACGCCAATTCTTCTGATCTCCATCAAGGCGACGGCCGAGCGCCGATCCCGCAGAGAAGCGAGGCCCTGCGAAAGACCTCAGATGCCGGCGAAGCGGAAAGCTCGAGAAGCGCTTGACTTGCCGAATCGAGAAGCAACCCTCGGACGCGCAGTGTAATGCGAGCCACCTCACCGGCAGAAGCGGACATACGGTCTTACCCTTTGTAGGGAGTCGGACAAACCTGTGAGCCTACCTGTCGGACGCGACAGTCAACCTCTTGATCATAAGTCGTCTTTGGTCGGCATACTTGTTGCAGGCGGAGGATTACTCATTCGCACATCAACGGAGCCGCCTATGTCCACGCAAACGATTTCATTTGAAAGCTATTCGCTGGCGACCGTAGAAAGCACCAGTCATCCCAACCTTGTGGCGGTGTATGGCCTTCAACTGGCAGTGAGGACGGCCATATGACGACCTTAGGGGTTCATTCAGAAGTTGGCCGGCTACGCGAGGTCCTTGTTCATCGACCAGACCTTAGCCTCCGCCGCCTTACACCGAAGAACTGCAAGGGCTTCCTCTTCGATGATGTGATTTGGGTCGAGCGTGCGCAACAGGAGCACGATGCCTTCGTGGAAAAATTCCGTGAGCGCGGTGTCGTCGTTCGTTCTTTGGGCGACCTGCTGTCGGAAACTTTGGCGTTGTCCGACGCCCGCGGCTGGCTCCTAAATCGACGCGTCTGTCCTTCAGTCGTCGGCCTGGATTTCGCCAATGAGTTGCGGAGCTGGCTTGACGAGATGCCGTCAAGTCAACTCGCGGCCTTGCTCATTGGCGGGATCGCGCGTGAGGATCTTGACTTTAAGCCGCAAGCGCTGACTGGGCGAACATTAAAGCCCGAGGATTTCGTTCTACCTCCTTTACCGAACCAGCTTTTTACGCGTGACAGTTCATGCTGGATCTATGGCGGCGTCTCAATCAACCCCCTGTATTGGCGCGCTAGACGGCCTGAGGCAGAGAATGTTGAGGCAGTCTATCGCTTCCATCCTCGATTTCGCGACGCTAGCTTCACACGCCTGTTGCCTGATCGAACCAACGGTGCGCTCAGTCTTGAGGGGGGGGATGTGATGCCAATTGGTGACGGTGTTGTTCTAGTCGGTATGGGTGAGAGGACCACGCCGCAGGCCGTCGAGGCATTGGCGCGCGCTTTGTTCAAGGTCGACAAAATCACTCGCGTTATTGCGGCTCTGATGCCCCGGGACCGTAGCTTCATGCATCTCGACACCATCTTCACCTTCTGCGACCGAGACCTGGTGACGATTTACCCGCCCGTGGTGGAGGGGCTGCGAACGTTCACTCTCCGCCCGGGCAATTCTGAGGATACGGTCGATGTCACCGAAGAGGATGAACCCTTCTTGTCTGTGGTGGCCAAGGCCCTAGGACTCAAGGCTCTCCGAATAGTGCCTACCGGCGGCGATCACTATGAGGCGGAGCGAGAGCAATGGTCCGACGCAAATAACGTAATTGCGGTCGAGCCGGGCGTTGTCGTTACCTACGACCGCAACGTCAACACGAATTCATTGCTGAGTCGCGCCGGCGTTGAAGTGATAGCGGTCGAGGGCGCAGAACTCAGCCGTGGACGAGGTGGCGGCCGTTGCATGACTTGCCCGCTAGCACGCGATCCCAGCTAGAGGGAAGTACTCGCAATCACGATCCCCTTCCTAGTCACCAGCCGCACTGCGGAAGGCGAACTTTTAATACATTGGCCAAGCGGGCGCCGCAAAAGTTGTTGCTCGCCCGTGCTCTACTTCGGATCGCAACCAATAAAAAGAATGCGATGCTTCTCGATCAACCTGCAGAAGGGGGTAAAAGATGTTGTCCATCCCGCAGCGCGCGGATGCTGTGCTAGAAGTCAATCTGGCGGCAGTTCAGGCAAATTTCCAGACTGTGTCGGCCATGGTCGGACCACATGTAAAGGTGGCAGCAGTCGTTAAAAATGACGCCTACGGGCTTGGTATTATTGAGGTCACAAGGACGTTGGCCGCCGCCGGATGCGATCTTTTTTTTGTTGGAGATCTCCACGAAGCGATGGCCATAAGAAGTTCCAAGATAGGCGCGACGGTTGCGGTTCTCTGCGATCAATTTACGACGTTGAGGAAATACTATAGATCCAGCCGGATTACACCTGTAGTGAATAACTCCGGTGAACTGGACGCTATTAGCGCTGCGGGCGAGGCGCAAACATATTTTCTCAATGTGGAAACCGGCTTCTCTCGCTTCGGGCTTACTTTTGACGACGTACGCAGAAATTATCTTTCCGGCACTTTTAAGCGGCACCCCCCCTCAGTCGTCCTCAGTCACCTCGCTTGTAGCGATCGCGTTGCCGACGCAATGAATGTGTTGCAGAGTAATCGCTTTCGGGCGATCTCCAATCTGCTTAAACCTGCCCGTTGCAGTCTAGCCGCATCCGCCGGTGTTTGGCTCGGGAAGAATTTTCATTTCGATATCGTCCGGGTGGGTTCAGCGCTTTTTGGTCTCAACAACGCCGGCATTCAACCGAACCCTCTTCTGCCCGTCGTAAAACTTCAGGCAGATATACTCGATGTGCGCAATGTGCCCAAGGGTGAGGCGGTCGGTTATGGCGCGACATTTCGTACGGTTCGAGACAGCCGCATAGCGATCTTGGGCATCGGTTACAAGCATGGCCTTCCATGGGCCTGCGGAAACAAGATATCCGTCCGGTTTGCTGGATATTCGGCTCCTCTGGTCGGAAGAACGTCGATGGACTCCACCGCGATTGACATAACGGACGTTCCTGAGGCAGTTTGTCTTCCGACCGTCTCGGTCGAATTGCTGGGTGAGAGTTTCACCGTGAATGATCTCGCAGCGGCCGCTGACGCTTATGCTCCGGAAGTGCTGATGCGCGTCGCCGCCGGGTGCGCAAGACGATACTTGAATGTGCCCTCTGCACTGCGATCGTCAAGAGTTAGGACTGATTAATGGCAAGCCCGGGTTCGAAAGCGATCGGCTGGGGAACCTGCACTACAGCTGGGTCAGGCACCGTTTCCACTCTGCGGTGCGGGAATCATCCATCTCAACAGGTCGTCCTCGGCCCGTTCAAGTCGACTGACGGGGACCCGCCGCACCGGCTGTGGCCGGTAGCGACGTTGAAGCCTGCATACTGGGTGCTCGATGCCGACTGGTTTTGAGCCGATACTGCCACATCGTCTATGCCATTACAGCGGCGGAGCCATCGTGGCAGTTTGCCTTGGCAAGGTATGCAACGGCGACCGCGACGAGGGCGACAGCGCTCTCCTCGCGCTCATTGGGCATGACTTGGCGAAAGCGACACGCGAAGTATGGTTGTGTCAGATATTCACCACCTTACGCCCGCGATGCCCGCCCGCCTTCACCGTCGCGCGGACTGCCCAGTGAGTCGTCTCGTGTGATCGGCGAGCGTCCCCTCCACGAGCTTCTCGACCAGCGCAGACTGAAGTGGTGCAATGCTCGGGGCATGTCTTGTCGCGCAGCAAATTGTTAATGACGCCGTTCCTGCGCCGCCACACGCCCGATCTTCGACTGGCTGACTACCACGATCGCGGCGGCCCCAGACCACTAACAGAGTGAAACGCGCTCGCTAGAAGCAGTTGACGCAACGTTCCATTGAATGGAAATATTAATGCCATATATCTTTACAAGTATTTTGCGTACAATCACAAAAATTGACCATCGCCGGGTTTCAAGATCAGACCGAACTTGCTACACGGAGGCTATAGAGTTATTGCAAGGAAGAAGCGCCTTTTATATACGGCGATCTTCTGGCGATCAATTTGCTAGCCTGGCTTGAGGCGTTGGTGCCGCAAGAGGCGAAAAGCGCCTGGCTTGGTCAAAGTTTTCCCGCAATATCTCCGGTAGTCTTCATTCTGTAGGAGCTCATCCAACATGAGAATAATGTCGTTTAAGCCGGGCCATGACGGCGCAATTGCAGCACTGGATGCGTCAGCAGCCGAGCTCATCTATTCATACGAGGCTGAGAAGGATAGCTTTCCCAGATATTCGACCATCACTCCATCAGCGGTCCTCGACGCCGCTGGCCGCTTGCACGCCATTCCGGATGTGATTGCCGTGAGTGGCTGGTCGGTCACCGAAATCCCGAGCCACAGGCCCGTTGCGGCAGGCTACTATGGCGTTGGCAACGGATCGGAGATTGTCGGCGAGACATCTATCTTCGGCAGGAAGGTGCATTTCTATTCCTCAACGCACGAACGCTCCCATCTCTGGGGATCCTACGGCATGTCGCCGTTCCCCCTGGGGATGCCCTGCTATGCCCTGATTTGGGAAGGGGACATCGGCGATTTCTATGAGGTCGATGAGCGACTGAAGGTAGCTCATTTGGGGAGAGTAATAACGGCTCCGGGTAGCAAGTATGCTCTTCTCTATGCGTTGGCCGATCCGAAATTCACCTTTCCCAAAGGACACTTGCGCTTCGAGGACGCCGGCAAGGTAATGGCGCTTTGCGCCTACGGGCAGCCCGGACCGCCTGACCGGGAAGAGCAGGCCCTGATTGACTACTTGCTTCCAAGCGATCTGTACCCGCTGTCCAAGGAGACTCTGCTGAATTCGCCCTACTACAACATTGGCGTAACCGATCAGAAGTTCACTAACCTTGCTAGGCAAGTTTCTGACGCCATTTTCGAGTCGTTCCACACTTTCGCGAAGAGGCATCTGACAAAGGGGTACCCGCTGCTGATTTCCGGCGGATGTGGATTGAACTGCGAGTGGAATCGCCGTTGGCTCGAAACAGAGCTTTTTTCAGATGTTTTCATTCCGCCATGCACAAACGATACGGGCTCGGCGATCGGGACCGCTGTGGACGCCATGCGGCATTTCACCGGCAATGCAAAGATCAAATGGGACGTGTATTCAGGGCAGCCGTTCGTGTTGGACGAAATTGACCACACCGGACTCGTGATTTATCCACTCGACTACGAACAAGTGGCCTCGGCATTGCTCGATGACAAGGTGATCGGCTGGGTGCAGGGGAATTGCGAGATCGGGCCGCGGGCGCTCGGCAATCGGTCAATTCTCGCGGCGCCTTTTTCAAAAGCAACTCATGAGCGTTTAAACCGAATCAAGAACCGGGAGGCTTTCCGCCCGATCGCACCGGTTTGCCTGGAGCAGGACGTGGCGCTCCACTTCGACTTGGCACGCCCGTCGCCCTACATGCTTCTTTTTCAGAAGGTTATCGATAGCCGGTTAGGGGCCGTTACGCATGTTGACGGCACAGCGCGGGCCCAGACAATTTCATTGGATCAAAACCCCTCCCTGTTTCAGCTGCTTACCTCGTTCAAGGGAAAAAGCGGGGTCGGCGTTCTCTGCAACACGTCGCTTAACTTCAGTGGCACCGGCTTCATAAACCGTGCAAGCGACTTGCTGACCTATGCCCGAGCTGCAGGTCTCGACGGATTTGTTATCAATGATTCCTTCTACCTTTTCCAGGAGTCTCGCGCGGCATCGATATGAAAGAAAGAGACTATATGAACGAATGTCCACTAGCATGAATTAGAGTATGGCGGCATTGGACGACCCTGTTGGCGGCGTCGAAGGCGGACAGAAAGTAGCAACAAAGCGAACGCAATTCAGAATGGAAACAGCGGAGCCGGCCATGTCCGGCGATGATGCTGCGGCGCGTGTTTACATGGGCAGTATTTTATAGATAAGCAACGCTTCACTTGAGAAGGTAGACATTTAAGTGCCACTATGTGGTATAATTACTGTTACCACAGTAATACCATTCAACGGTTCCCTACTGAAAATAGGCCTACACTTCAAGAAAGAATCGCAGAGCGCGCTGGGCACGAAAACGCTCAACAAGAGTAGAACCACTGGACGCCTCAGCACAGCAACGGTCTATTGTGATTCCGCGCTGGCGCGTCCTTACCAGGCCCAAGGGAGACTTCTGCATGAAAGCAAAGAGACGGTTTTTCGAGGAGCCCCTGGCTCAGGCGGATCCTGACCTGGCACGTTGCATCTCGGCAGACGAGTCGAGGCAACGAAGTCAGGTGGAATTGATCGCCCCCAAGAATTACATGAGTAAAGCGGTTCGTGAAGCAATGGCATCGATGGTGGTATTCACCACCGTTGAGGGCTATCCGGGAAAACGGTATCACGCTGGTGTCGAAAACGTCGATGACATTGAACGCCTTGCCATAGAGCGAGCCAAGGCGATGTTCGGTGCAGGACACGCAAATGTGCAGCCCCATTCTGGTAGCCAAGCTAACCAGGCAGTGTACTTTGCTTTACTCACGCCCGGAGACACAGTGTTGAGTATGGACCTTGCCTCGGGGGGGCACTTGAGCCATGGATTTAAGTCCAACTTGTCCGGTCGCTGGTTCAAGACAATATCATACGGGACAACACCTGAGGGGTTCATCGACTACGATACGATGGAACAGCTCGCTCGCGAGCACCGTCCCAAGCTCATTATTGTAGGCGGCTCATCCTATCCTCGTGCTATCGATTTTCCTAAGGTGTCAAAAATCGCTGCGCAGGTTGGAGCAGTCACACTCGCCGATGTATCCCACTTTTCCGGATTGATAGCTGCAAAAGAGTATCCGAGCCCATTTCCTCACATGGACCTGGTAACCACAACGACGAACAAAAATCTACGCGGGCCGAGGGGAGGCCTGATAATGTCTCGCGACGCGGCTTTTGGTAAGAAAATCGATTCAGCGGTATTCCCCGGCATTCAAGGCGGGCCGCTCCCCGACGTTATTGCCGCCAAGGCCGCCTGTTTCGGTGAAGCCCTTAAGCCCGAGTTTACCGAATACGCTAGACGGGTGCTGAGCTGCGCGCGAACTCTGGCGAGCGGCTTGAGCGCACGGGGGTTCAAAATCGTCACAGGGGGGACAGATACGCCATTCACGATGGTTGACCTCAGAACGCGTGGGCTGACAGGCGATGTCGCGCAGAAGGCATTGGAAGCTCATGGCGTGACAACGAACCGCAATCTTGTGCCACAAGACAGGGAGCCACCGAATGTCACCTCGGGGCTCCGGATGGGAACGTCCGCAATTGCAGCTCGTGGAATGGCTGATCCGGAAGCATCTGAACTGGCAGAGATCATTGCCAACGTTTTAGATCGACTTGCAGCGAATCCAGGCCAAGGGCTGGAAATCGACGTAACCATTGCCGAACGAGTGTCGACCCTGGCGCAAACGTTCCCGCTATACCCCACCTAACCAGTGGGGCAAATTAGCGTGTGCGTTGTCGATGCAAGCGGCAAGATCGTTCGCCAGAGCAAGGTGGCCAGCGAGCCGGAGGCATTGATCGCCTGGTTTGCCTCGCTCGGCTTTGACCTTGTGCGGATCGGGCTGGAGACCGGCCCGCTGTCGCAATGGCTCTACGCGGCAATGCGGCAAGCGGGACTGGCGGTCGAACTGCTGGAGACGCGGCAACGACGCGCGCGGAATCGCGCAGCTGATGCGGCTGGGCTGGTTCCGACCGGTGCATTGCAAGTCGCTGGCAGCACAAGAGTTGCGGGCGGTGCTGACGGCACGCAAGCTCATCCAATCGAAGCTGAGAGACGTCGAGAAAAGTGTGCGCGGCATTTTGCGTGGCTTCGGGCTGAAGGTCGGCAAGACGACGCCGCGCGGCTTTGCCGGACGCATCCACGAGCTGGTGGTCGGCCATGCGAACCTGAAGATGGTCGCCGCGGGACTGCTTTCGGTGCACGCCGTGATCTTGCGCGAGTTCCAGGCTTTCGAGAAAAAGGTTCGCGCGCTGGTGCGCCTCGATGCCAGAGCTAGGCGGTTGATGTCGACGCCGGGGGGTCGGTCCGATCGTCGCGCTCATCGCATCAGCAAGATCGGCGATGCTGCGGTACGACGGCGCTCTATGAGGCCGCCCACATCATGCTGGTGAAGCCGCTCAAGGGCTGCACACAGCTCAAAAGCTGGGCGATGCGGATCGCCCGACGCGCCGGAATGAAGAAGGCCAAAGTGGCGCTCGCGTGCAAGCTTGCGGTCATGCAGCCGAGGCACTGGCGTGGACGCGGACGGTGATGACGAAACTCGGGCTGACAGTACGCCTCCGGCGAGGGCCGCCTTGCGCGAGCATGTTACGATAGCGAGGCTGCGCTCTTAAGGTCGTCCTTACGAGCGTAGTTAGCAGCACAGCATGAGGCATGTGACGTTATTGACCGGGCCGGAGCGGCGGCGTCGTTGGAGTGAAGCGGATCAGCGCCGGATACTGGCCGCGGCATTCGCGCCCGGGGCCACAGTGGTGGCGGTGGCGCGTCAGTACGATGTCGCGACCAGCCTGATCTATAAGTGGCGCCGCGCGGTGAGAGCCCGCGAGACGGGCTTTGCCGAAGTTGTCGTGGCTCCCGATGAGCCTGTCGCCGTTTCGCGACCGGCGGCATCCCCAGCGGTGATCGAGCTGGAGATCGCCGGCAAGGTGCGGTTGCGGATTCCACTGAGCACACCGCCAACACTGGCGGCGGCGATGGTGAAGGCGCTGGGTGTTTCATGATCCCGGTTCCGAGCCAGGTGCGGATCTGGTTGGCGGTCGGCCGGACCGATATGCGTCGCGGGATGCAAGGCCTCGCTCTGCAGGTTCAGGAGACGTTGGGCCGGGACCCGCATGCCGGCGATCTTTATGTCTTCCGCGGCCGCAGCGGCAATCTGATCAAGATCATCTGGCATGATGGGCTCGGCATGTCGCTGTATGCAAAACGGCTCGAGAAGGGCCGGTTTCTATGGCCGTCGCCGGCGGACGGTACGGTTTCCATATCTCCGGCGCAGCTCGCCTACCTGCTCGACGGCATCGATTGGCGCAACCCGCGTCACACGTTCCGCCCCCAGCGCGCGGGCTGAGTTTTTCTTTGAGTTTGCGGCATTTTCCGCGAGTCAGCGGACGCATTTTATGATTCACTCCAGGGCATGGTTGCCACCGCCCAGGATGCTGTTCCGGACGATATCGGCGCGCTGAGAGCAGCGCTGACCGCGGCGTTGGCCAGAGCCGAAGACGAGGCGGCGCGCGCTGCGCTGGTCGAGGCCGAACTGGCGGTCGCCAGGGCCAAGGCATCGGATGATGCGGCGCTGATCGCGCATCAGCATCTGACGATCCGGAAGCTGCAGCGGGCGCTGCATGGTCAGAGTTCTGAACGCTCAGCCCGCCTGCACGACCAAATGGAGCTCACCTTCGAGGAGCTCGAGAGCACGGCGACGGAAGACGAGATCGCCGCCGAACAGGCCGCGGCCCGCACCACCGAGGTGGCGCCTTATGTGCGCAAACGACCGGCGCGCCAGCCATTTCCCGAGCATCTGCCGCGCGAACGCATGGTCGAGCCGGCGCCGACCGCTTGCCACTGCTGCGGCGGTCATCGGCTGCGCAAGCTGGGTGAGGACATCACCGAGACGCTGGAGGTGGTGCCGCGGCAATGGAAGGTGATCCAACATGTGCGGGAGAAGTTCACCTGCCGCGACTGCGAGGCGATCAGCCAGGCTCCGGCGCCGTTCCACGCCACCCCGCGCGGCTGGGCCGGTCCCGGCCTGCTGGCGATGATCCTGTTCGAGAAGTTCGGCCAGCATCAGCCGCTCAACCGCCAGGCCGAACGCTATGCCCGCGAAGGTGTGCCGCTCAGCCTGTCGACGCTCGCCGACCAGGTCGGCGCCGGCGCCGCGGCGCTGATGCCGCTGTTCAAGCGGCTCGAAGCCCATGTGCTGGCCGCTTCACGTCTGCACGGCGACGACACGACGGTGCCGGTCCTGGCCAAGGGCAAGACTGATACCGGCCGATTATGGACCTATGTGCGCGATGACCGACCGTTCGGCGGCGCCGATCCGCCGGCGGCGGTGTTCTATTATTCCCGCGATCGTCGAGGCGAACATCCCGCGGCGCATCTCGCCGGCTGGAGCGGCATTCTGCAGGCCGATGCCTTTGGCGGTTATGGCGAGCTCTATGCGACGGGTCGTCAGCCGACGCCTGTTCTGGAAGCCAGCTGTTGGGCTCACAGCCGGCGCAAAGTGTTCGAGCTGGCTGATATCGAAGCGGCGGCGCGCAAGAAGGCGCGCGGCGACAAGCCCAACCTGGTCTACCCGCTAGCGGTTGAAGCCGTGAAGCGCATCGATGCCCTGTTCGATATCGAGCGCGCGATCAAAGGCCTGTCGCCGGCCCAACGCCACGCCGTGCGCCAGGAGCGGAGCGTGCCGCTGGTCACCGAGCTCGAGCGCTGGATGATCGAGACGCGCGACAAGCTCTCGCGCGGGCACGACCTGACCAAGGCCTTCAACTACATGCTGCGCCGCTGGTCATCCTTCACCCGGTTCCTCGACGATGGCCGGATTTGCCTATCCAACAATGCAGCCGAGCGAGCCCTGCGCGGCATCGCTCTCGGAAGAAAGTCCTGGCTGTTCTGCGGTTCCGATCGCGGCGGACAGCGCGCTGCCATTCTCTACAGCCTGATCGTCAGCACCAAGATGAACGATATCGACCCGCAGGCCTGGCTCGCCGACGTCCTCGCCCGACTGCCCGCCTATCCGGCCCATCGGATCGATGATTTGCTGCCGTGGAATTGGAGATCCGCAAAACTGCGGCCCCAACCAGCTGCGGCCTGATCATGCAGCGCAATAAGGTGCATCACGTCTACACCGTCGAACTTGTCGCCAGGGACCTCGGCGTCAGCGAAGCGCTCATCCAGGAACTGACCCTCGGTCTCGAGCCCGAGGACGGCGTCATCTGGGTGTACGGCGCCAATGATGACGACGGGATCTTGGCCTTCACCGATGAAGGCATCGAGGAAGTCAAACTCCTCCTCGAAGAATGTCATCGCGCCTCCCCATCGAAAGCTTGACCCAGCACCGCTGTGCTCAGGTGCTTTGCCGCCGGATACGCACGTCTGCGATCTTCACCGGACGCGTACGGCTGACACTCAACGAGGCCAAGACCTCGGTGAAGGATGCCCGACACGAGCGCTTCGACTTCCTTGGCTATTCGTTGGGACCACACTACCTCCCCGACGGTGGCCGGTGGTATCTGGGCGCAAGCCCGTCCAAGAAGAGCGTGCAACGGGTCAAGACGAAAGTCAGCGAACTCCTGAGGCCGGGAAACAAAGGTGCGTGGCCGGAGGTGCGAGCTCAACTAAACCGGGTTCTGCTCGGTTGGTCGACGTACTTCTGCCACGGCACCCGAGCGCCGGCCTACGAAGCCGTTGACCGACATGTCTATGACCGCGTCAGCAACTTCCTGCGCAAACGGCACAAGCTGCAAGGACGTGGCACGAGCCAGGTCTCCCGAGAGAACATCTCCGAGAAACTGGGCGTGCTGCGTCTTCGTCGCGGGCAGGGAGCGCCGCCCCGTGGCCCTACAATGAAGCCAGTCGGAAAGCCGAATGCGGTAGCTCCGCACGTCCGGTTTGATGAGCGGGGAGGGGAAACGGGGCGCTTCCGGACTGGAACGCAACCGCGCCCTTCCTCGACTCTACAGATCGTCGGCCGCAAGCGACACATTGCCGTCGATACGGATGGACGGCTGTTGATGGTCAACCTCACCACCGATATCTCCGACAGTGCCGGCGCTCAGGCGATCCTGGATGGTCTCCGCAAGCGCTGGCCCTGGGTGAAGCATCTGTTCGCCGACGGCGCCTATGACCGGCTGAAGCTCATGGACAAAGCCACCTATCTCGACTTCGTGGTCGAGATCATCCGTCGATCCGACGACCAGAAGGGCTTCCAGATCCTGCCTCGCCGCTGGGTCGTCGAGCGGACCTTCGGCTGGATGACCCGATGGCGCCGCCTCGTGCGCGACTACGAGCAGCGCATTGACGTCTCTCACGCCATGATCCTTGTCGCAATGGGCGGCAATCTCATCCGCCGAAACGCTCATCCGTGAATTTCAAAACGGACTCTAAGGCCCATGCGGCGCGCGTCTATGGCGAGTCGACCAAGATCGTGGCGCGCCGGGCGAGCGCGGTGTCGGTCGCCGCGGTTCAGCTTACGCCTACAACGTGAAGGAGTTGCGTGTTTCATAAATTCGCGGACACCCATGGAGTGCACCCCCAGACTGAGACAAGGAAAATCGCGGACACCGTCCCGCGTTCAAGCTATGCCGCCTTTTCCATCCGTCGTCCACCTGAATGCTTCTGTTCGTATTCTTCCGGCGTGAGATAATCGAGCGCCGAATGTAGGCGCTGCGTGTTGTAAACGGTATCGATGAAAGCTCCGATGCGCCTTCGGGCATCATCTGCATCCTTGTAGGCGAGACCTTGCACTTCTTCCTGCTTCAGGGTTTTCATGAAGCTCTCCGCCTTCGCATTATCGTAAGGATTGCCGACACGGCTCATGCTCGCCTGGATATCGTGACGATGCAGAAGCTCGGAGTACGCTCCGCACGCGTATTGAAC
>SAQL01000035.1 GCA_004020645.1 Mesorhizobium sp.
GATCATTCAAGGCAAAGCCGCAGCCGGCCAGGAAACCTAACCCGAGAATCAGCCAGGGACTGGCAAATCCCAGTCCCACAGAAATCATCAGCGTCGTTGATGCCAACGCTATCAGGCAGTGCCCCGCAAACATCACCCGTCGGCGGCTGAAATTATCGGCGATGGCTCCAGCGAGGATCGAAAGGAAGAACACCGTAATGTGGATGCAGCCTGGACGAGTGCAACCATCAGATCGGACGCTGAAATGGTTGCCATCAGCCAGCTGATGGCAACCGTTTGCACGAGCCACCCGAGGCTGGATATTTGGGTGGCCGTCCAGATCGAGCAAAACACTTGGTTTCGAAATGGAGCGAGCGTCGCTGAGATGGGCAGATGAGCGTTTGTTTCGGACTGCATGACGATCGCTTGCCTTCGAGGGGCCGGTTATTCAATTCACGGCTGCCACTACCGCCGTTACGATGTTGATCAATTGATTGGTAGGGGCAGACTTCTCGATTTAGGATGACAACATCGCAATGAAGAAGCCGTGCATGAGCTCGGTCACCTCCGCTCCGCTAGATCGGCCGACCAGTTCCTCGCGCCCCAGCAAGGTAGCCATGCCGATCGTCCTGCTCGAAAATAATCGCCGGCAAGGTCATCGCTCTCGCGTCACCGAACCAGCACCCATGGGGCTTGCCGGCGACTGATTTTTCGCATTGGGCCGGTTTTGCTAATGTCATTCGTGACCAATCCTGTTCATGGCCGTCGTACGGCTAAATTCCAATGACGAGGGCGCCTCCGCTGAGACCGGCACCCGCCGCCGAAAGGAGAATCTTTTCGCCGGGCCGAAACGCCTGCGCCCGATGGGCGAGCGACAATGAGAGCGGGATCGTCGCGGCGGAAGAGTTGCCGTATTCGGCGATTGTCTTGACGACAGCACCGTCGGCGATACCAATGTAGCGCCCGACGGCATCGAAAATGCGGGTATTAGCCTGGTGTGGCACGAACCGATCGATGTCTTGTGACTACATTCGGGCAGCAGAGAGCGCGTCCTGCGAGCAGCGAGACATCATCTCCACGGGCTTGGCGAAGGCTGGCGCACCGGGCGAGCGCGGTGTCGGTCGCCGCGGTTCGGCTTACGCCTACAACGTGAAGGAGTTGCGAAACAGCGAGAAAGCCGCGGCCGAGAATGCCGAGCGTGCCTACGAGCTGATGGTTCGGCATTGGCGGCCACGCGGGTCGAAGCGGCGCACGGACGCCACAAAAGAGGAACGTCTACAACGGCTGCGTGGCGGGCACTCTCATCCTCTCGCACCACTCTTTGCCACGTGGTCGTCCGTGCCGGGACAAATATAGCATAAGGAATGTGCGGGCACGACCGACGCCTCGGTCCGCTCTAGACTGGCGCCGTGCTCGACGCCGTCAAGGCGTGGCCTGGAAACCTTGCAGCCGGCCGTGCCGCCATCGCACCGGCCAGCCTTGACTGCGTCTCGACACGCTCGCACGGGAAATCCTGTAGACCGCGGCGAAGAACAGCTCACCTGAAGCCGAACAAAGAAACGCAAAGGAATCGAAAAAGCGAAATCACGCTTGTCGATGTCATCCGTCGAGTGCCGCTTGGCGCGGGGCTCCTTGGGGAAAGTCATGTAGGCAAGCACGTCGGGCTCGGCGTCGTCCATGATTGTCGCCAGCCTCGGTACCTTCGGCCGGATCTGGTCGGCGACGGCGCGCCATTGCGTGCTTGCGGCCTCGGGCGTTTCCTGGACGAAGGCGGTGGCGAAGAGCGGAGACGACGCGGCGCCCGCTCTTGCCGGCATGGGCCAGCACGTTCCTCATGAAGTGGACGCGGCACCTCTGCATGTCGCGCACAGCACCTTGGTGACGGCCGCCTTGATGCCTTCATGGGCATCGGAGACGACGAGCTTGACGTCGCGCAGGCCGCGGCGGGTCAGCTTGCGCAAGAACTCCGTCCAGATCGGCTCGGCCTCAGACGTGCCGACCTCCATTCCCAGCACCGCGCCGGCCGTCCGCGTTGACGCCGACAGCGATGATGACGGCGACCGACGCGGCCGCCGCGGCGCACCTTCAGGTAGGTGGCGCCGATCCACAGCAACTTAGATCGCCTTGAGATTGCCGGCAGACGATTTTCCGGTGCGCCGGTCCTGTTCGACCTCATAGCTGACCTTTTGGCCATCAGCGAGGGCCCTCAACCCGGCACGTTCAACGGCAGAAATATGAACGAAAACGTCCGCACCGCCGGAGTCGGGTTGGATGAACCCAAAGCCTTTTGTCCCATTAAACCACTTTACCGTACCTGTAGCCACGCGCCTATTTCCTCATCTTGGTAAAGGCGGGCAATCTCCACCCGCGCGGAGGCAATCTAGCCATGGCCCTGAGCACGTCAATGACGATTGTCGTCCTCAACCCCTAGCCTTTGCCTTCCACCTCTCAGCCGTAAGCTGAGGCAGAGTCTATCAGCGAGCTCGAAACCGACGCGGGCTTCGATCACGGGCGCGGCGTTGCAAAGGTGCCTCGCTCGTCAATCGCTCCGTGCGATGGAAACCCGGTGCTACGCGTGAGACTTGCCAGTCTCGTACACATGATTGAGCCGACCACCGGCCATTAAGCGGGAGCGGCCGGGCGCGTTCGTCAAGAACGTCTTCAGTTGCCGGCTGCCCGGTCTCAGGTCGAAACAGCTCGTTGCGCCAGTATCGGCTGCTGGGACGCGAAGTCACTGTTCGCTGTGCCAAAAAAGGCAGAAAGGAAGGTCACCTTGGAGCTCAGGTCAGTCGACCCTCGGGCTTTCTGCCTATGGCGGCAAAGGGCTCAAGCAAGCCCGAGCTTTTTCCTGAGCTCGGCGTTTTCTTTCCGGAGCCGGTCAGCGAGGAGCTTCTTCAGACGGGCGTTCTCTTCTTCAAGCTTCACAAGATCCTTGAGCTCATCGCTCTGTGTTGTCTGACCAGCAGCCCTTTTCCAGTGATAGTACGTCTGTTCCGATATTCCAGCGTTCTGAACGGCTGCCTTGATACTATCTCCCCGTCCGATCTGCTTCTCGATCTCGCCGAGCTTCTGGGCACGCTCTTTCTCAGAGTAATTTCTCCGCGCTGCCCGGACTGTAGGCGAAGCGATCGCTTTAGATGAAGACGCCTGGAGAGCCGAGCTGGCGGCTCTGGTTCGTATAGCACCTGCGCGCTGCGCGGTCCGCTTCCGCGTCTTCGGCGCTTTTATGTCAGGTGTCTGTTCCTTCACGGGCACCTCGCCTGCTGCCTGGGTTGCCTCAGTTTCCTTAAGGTCGGCCATCAGAAACTCCCTGCGAGTTCAAAGATCTATTCTAGCACGCAGCATCTAGAACTTATGGGCTTTGTCAACTGCGGCCACAAAACCGTGCTCGCCAATGTCGCCGTCAGACGCGTTAACATGATGCCAGTAACTGCGGCAATGCAATGGGTTCGCAATCCGCAACATAGAGTATCGGCTGGATGTGCACGACGCCCCAGTCTCTGAAACAGCGTAGCCGCCCGGTAAAAGCCGCTTTCTGTCTGCCTTAGAAACAAGGTGGTCGGTCGCAACTCCCGCGCATACTATCCGTCTACTCTTGCTCCTCGCGCGGCGCCAGGTCCTCATCATCGATGCCGGCCGCTTAGCCAGCCACTCGCATTGCCCCCTGGCAGGATGGTGCCGATCCTGCTGAGCGCATGCTGGCGCGAAGTTGCTTTGCGGCCACCGTCGCACGGGCCCGTGAACTGTTCGCGCCTGTGCTCATGCTCGCCCTTTGACACCCTCGACGGGTCCATCCGGGATGGTCAGCCATCCGGAACATAGCGGGCAGGCGGGCATCTTCACCAGCAGTCTCTGTGTCGCTCTCGTGGCCGCAAACAAGATCTAGGCTGGCGGGGTGATGATCAACGGTCCTCGTATCATCGATTTTGATCGCGGTGGCCCTTCGGTGCGTTCGAGCACGAGGCGCCGGTTAGACGGCACCGCCGCATCACAGCGAAGTGCCATGCAGGACGACTCCCTGCAGCATCGTCTCGCGCAGCCAAACACTTGCCGGATCACTGTTGTGAACGGCCGGGCGTTTGACGGCCTGCGACGCGAAAAGGCAGCGGAAGATCTAGCATATATGGGGGAAATGTTTTTCCGGAGTGCTTGACCAGCAGGAAGGGCATGACTGCCTATCGCCCGACCCGGCAAGGCCGCACTCATGACCGGCTGGGCTCGGTTAATCCTGCATGCCGCGCCCATGAGGTTACTTGTCGGGAGTGCGTCGAGCACAACGACGAGATGTAGTTCACGACCTTTGAAACGCGTGGTCAACTATCCAAAGTGTGGAAGCCTTTCATCTAAACAAACGATTTCATCAATGTTCTGGAATCCTGCATGGGCAGAAGCACCTGACGCACACCGATGCCCCACTGCCTCATGGCGTGGCGAGCGTCTTAAGAACTGCCCGAGGGGAGAACTTTCATGCGCTCTACCGGGCAGTGGAGTGCTGGGAAAGGGAGTTGCAACTGACCGGCCATGTCAAACTCTCCGACTTCTTCCGAGCCTATGGACGGACTGGGAACCTTCCACGCAAAGCTATTCGAAAGCGGCCGCAGTTGGGCCGGCGCGAGACCGGAAGCCCGCGCAATCGGCTACGACGCGCACGGTGTAGCGGCTCACATCGGCATACCGCGCCTACGCCACACACCGGCCGGACCTGATCCGGCTTTTATGAGCATTGGGCTTTGTCAGTCGCACAAGCGTGGTGGCTATTTCGCGACGCGGCGCGCCTCAGGAACTGAGCCGCATCGAAGTCGAAACGCTGGAAGAAAGATAGGAAACAGAATGGCCGATCAATTCGCAACGGACGTCATTGCCCTGATCAAGAAACGCGCCGAGTCGGAGAGCGGTGAGGGAATGCCTGCGTCATTCGTCGGCGAGATAACAATCGCCACGGAACTGGACGCGCTCGGGTTCGATTCGCTGGGTTTGGCGGACATTCTCTGGGATGTGGAACAGGCCTACGGCATCAAGATCGACATGAACACGGCCGATGCCTGGTCGAATCTCAAGAATGTCGGCGACGTCGTGGACGCCGTCCGCGGCTTGCTTGCGAAGGAGGCTTGAATGGACAGGCGCGTCGTCATCACCGGAGTGGGCGGCCTGTGCGGACTGGGCACCGACGCCACCTCTATGTGGAAAGAGATGCGCGAAGGCCGCTCCGCCATCGGCCCGATCGCCAATTCCGAGCTTCATGACCTGGATGGCATGACGGGCGCTGAGATCAAGGCGCTGCCCGAGCACGACATTAACCGGGGGCATCTCATCTCCATGGACCGCTTCAGCTTGCTCGCCGTGCTTGCAGCGCGCGAAGCCATGCGGCAGGCCGGACTTTCCTGCGACGAAGGGAATGCCCATCGCTTCGGCGCGACAGTGGGCGTCGGATTTACCGGTTCATACGCAACAGAACAAACTTACCGCTCACTGCTTTTGGGTAGCGCAATCCGTGCTGAACTCTTCACTGGAGTAAAGGTGATGCCCAGCGCCGCTTCCGTCCATCTTAGCTTGAGCCTCGGCTTGCGCGGGCCGGTCTTCGGGGTGACTTCCGCATGTGCCTCGGCCAACCATGCGATCGCCTCGGCGGTGGATCAGATCAAGCTGGGCCGGGCCGACGTAATGGTTTCCGGGGGCAGCGACTCGCCGTTTGCATGGGGAGTGCTGAAAGCATGGGAAGCAATGCGCGTGCTTTCACCCGATACCTGCCGGCCCTTCTCCGCCGATAGGAAGGGCCTGGTGCTGGGCGAGGGTGCGGGCATGGCCGTGCTGGAAAGCTACGAGCATGCCACGGCGCGCGGTGCCACAATCCTTGCCGAGATCGCCGGCGTCGGCCTTTCCGCCGATGCCTTCCACATTGCCGCGCCATCTGTCGAGGGGCTAGCATCGGCGATGCGCGCCTGCCTTGCCGATGCCGGGCTAAATGCCGAGGACGTCGACTACCTCAACGCGCACGGCACCGGTACCAAGAGCAATGATCAGACTGAAACGGCGGCGATCAAGCGTGTGTTTGGAGACCACGCTTATTCGATGTCCATCTCTTCCACCAAGTCCACGCACGCGCATTGCCTCGGCGCAGCGAGCGCGCTTGAAATGATCGCCTGCGTGATGGCAATCCAAGAGGACGTCGTGCCGCCGACCGCCAACTATCGCGAGCCAGATCCCGCTTGCGACCTCGACATCACACCCAATGTGCCGCGCGAGCGCAAGGTGCGCGTCGCCATGAGCAACGCCTTCGCCATGGGCGGCACGAACGCAGTTCTGGCATTCAGGCAGGTGTAGAAGCCATGCAACACGCCTCATTTGAGGTCACCTGTCGTATCTAGCTGCTTGCCGGACCACTATGTGAAGTGAGCGCTATTGGCTGCCTCTGGGATGCCGGAATTGGCGGCGGAAGTCTCACCATCAAACAGGCATCTGCTTGTAGAATTCTTTTAATCGTGAAGCGGCGCGAGTGCGCTATCCGTTGAGGTAAGCAAGGCCTGCGCCCTGGGTGAGCGCTGGTGTCGGGTGGTGGAAAGTACAGGGGGAGCTGTGTGGCCCCCCTCTTTCTCGGCCTCGACGATGTGCGAAGGAGCCTGTGCGGCGAAACGGGCCGACGCCCCCAAGCCCAGAACTTGGGCGAAACCAACTCCCACCAAAGGACAGCCAGAGCTGGATACACGAAAGAGATACTGAACCCGCGAATCAGACGCTGATCAATCGTCGTTTCTGAGCTCCGCTCGGCTCTTACGGAGATAATCGCGCGGCCCGGCAACGACCGCACTTACCGGCAGGGATAAGTTGATCCTGCGTGCCGCGGGCGTGAGCTTTGCGCTTCGTTTGAAGTGCCTCGAGCGTGATGACGATAATTGACAAGTCATATGGAACGCATTCGCGCACCTATCCAAAGCGTGGATACCTTTCATCTAAACAAAGGATTTTGCCGTTTTTGCTGCAGGTCCCATAGAAGCGCTTCAAGTTGGAAAGAAGGTAATTCCGATGGTTGCGTTGGCTCCGAGGAGCATCATCTGGTGTGCAGGGCGCACAAAGTCAGTCGCATCTGCATTGCGGCTTGGTCTTTCGGCGGTCTGCACAAGTTACGCCGCGTTCGCACGACGCCAATTATGCTTGGACATTTATCTCAACCAGACAGCTACAAGGTGAGGTCTTCCATGCGCCCGAATGTCGAGTGGAAGTTGTGCTGGGAAAATGAGTTGCAACTGGCCGACCATGTCGAACTCTCCGACTTTTTCCGAAAGACCTATGGACGGACTGGCGCCTTTAACGCAGAGCCATTCGAAGGCGGTCGCAGTTGGGCCGGCGCGAGGCCGGAATTCCGCGCAATCGGCTACGACGCGCAAGGGGTAGCGGCTCACATCGGCATGCTGCGGCGCTTCATCAGGGTTGGCGAGGTCGATTTGGTCGTCGCTGAATTGGGCTTGTACGCGGTTCGTCCGAATCTTGAGGGACTCGGAATCAGTTTTTCAATGCGCGTTGCGTACCCCGTGCTCCAGCAAATGGGTGTTCCATTCGCTTTCGGCACGGTTCGGCACGCGCTGCGAAACCATGTCGAAAGATTCTGCAGAGCCGGCCTCGCCAACATTGTGTCGGGCGTTCGCGTACGGTCGACCCGTCCAGACGTGCATCCCGACCTGCCGCCCACACGCCTGGAAGACGTACTCGTGTTGGTTTCGCCGATCGGACGCTCGATGGACGAGTGGCCGTCGGGTACCCTGATCGACCGGAACGGTCCGGAACTATGAAGCCTCTGGACTACATATGCCAAGGGCAGAGTGACGCCGATGGCTTTGCAGAGCGCAGCGTCTATCTGACGTTTGACGACGGTCCCAATTCATTTTTCACACCGCAGATACTCAACGTGCTGGCGCAACATCAGGTGCCGGCGACCTTCTTCGTTGTTGGGGCCTACGCGGCCGATGAGCCGGAACTCGTTCGCCGAATTATTACAGACGGGCACGGTATAGCCAACCACACAATGACTCATCCGGACCTGGCTAAATGCGGGCCCGTCGAAGTCGACCGCCAGATAGTTGAGGCAAACAGAGTCATCGGGATGGCTTGCCCGCAGGCCATGGTTCGGTACTTTCGTGCACCGTATGGCATCTGGACCGAAGAAGTAATCGCTGCATCAGCGGGTGCGGCATTGGCGCCCGTCCATTGGTCCATTGATCCACGCGACTGGTCTCGCCCCGGCGTTGACGCCATCGTCGACAGAGTGCTCGCCGATATCCGGCCGGGCGCAATCGTGCTGTTGCACGACGGGTGCGCTCCCGACGAATTGCAACCAGGCAATCAAGCCAGTCTGCGCGACCAGACGGTGACAGCGTTGTCACGCCTCATTCCAGAATTGCACGGCCGCGGATTTGTAATCCGATCACTTCCTCAACATCCCTGAACAAACAGAGATCCTATGGACCTTCTCACCACAGCCAGTACTGTTGCCGTTTCGTCTTATGCGGTGCTCTCAACTGTTTACAGAGGCATGCAAGCGGTCTACTCCCAACCGGAAAATGTTACGCCGCCGTCGGAAAGCTTGTTCGGATCCGACCGTTGGCCGAGCGTGGATGTCATTATCCCCTGCTACAATGAGGACCCGCGCACACTCGCGGCGTGTTTAGCTTCCATTGCAAATCAAGATTACGCCGGAACATTTCAGGTCTATGTGGTTGACGACGGTTCTGGAAATCGTAATGCCGTCATCCCGGTACACCACGCCTACGAGGGCGACCCGAGGTTCAATTTCATTCTGCTCCGCGAGAATGTTGGCAAACGCAAGGCGCAGATCGCCGCCATCCGCCGCTCATCTGGAGATTTCGTGCTCAGCGTCGACTCTGACACGATACTTGCGTCCGAAGTCATCACGAAGCTTGCAGTAAAAATGCGGGATCCCATGGTCGGAGCGGCCATGGGCCAGCTGACGGCATACAACCGTAGCGACACTTGGTTGACCCGGTTGATCGATATGGAATACTGGCTGGCTTGCAATGAGGAGCGCGCGGCGCAAGGTCGCTTTGGTGCGGTCATGTGCTGCTGCGGCCCATGTGCAATGTACCGCCGGTCTTGTCTCCTTTCTCTGCTGGATCAATACGAGACGCAGCTGTTCAGGGGGAAACCAAGCGACTTCGGTGAAGACCGTCATCTTACGATCCTCATGCTGAAAGCAGGCTTTCGAACCGAGTACGTTCCAGGTGCCGTCGCGGCGACAGTCGTTCCGGACAAGCTGGGACCTTATTTGCGCCAACAACTCCGCTGGGCACGGAGCACTTTTCGGGACACGATGCTTGCGCGAGGTCTACTGCGTGGCCTGGATCGCTATCTAACGTTGGATGTGATGGGAGAGAATCTCGGCCCATTGTTGCTCGGCATCGCGGTAGTAACGGCGCTCGGTGAGCTACTAGTTTTACATACAGTAAATTGGTGGACGGTGCTGGCTATTGTCACCATGACCACAATCAGATCTACGGTGCTATCTTTCCGGACTCGGCAGCTTCGATTCATCGGCTATTCAATGCACGCGTTCATCAGGATATTCCTGTTGATCCCCTTGAAGGCTTACGCCTTGTGTACATTGAGCAATAGCGATTGGCTGTCGCGTAAAAGTGTTCCCCTGCCCAACAGGAACAAAAAGGAAATCACAAGCGCAATGCCGCTTGCCGGAGCAAATGCTGCGGACGATTCTGGAATTGCGGAGTCACTTCATACTGCAGATCTTTCGCTCACGGCTGGTGAAGTCTGACGGCCCTGCAGCGCCGAGTGACCGAGTAAGTTGTGTCAGTCGACACGTGGTGAAGCTTGTCGAGTTACACCTATGGTCAGAACGGGAACTATCTGGAAGCGACACGTGGCATCTTGACGTTAATTCTTTGGCGGAAGCGATACACGCGTCGCTCCGGCCGCGACTTTCCAAAGGTGCCATCTCAAGGCGGTGGCCTGCTCTGAACCAGAATTCGTAAGTAAGCTGCCGGTGGCCAATCGGACTCATTCCGCTTGAGATAAACGCATGTCCAATGTAGCAATCGACCTTACCGGCGTAACCAAATTATTCGGAAACAAGCTCGTTGTGGACGGGCTGTCCTTCACCGTTGCATCGGGAGAGTGCTTCGGTCTGCTGGGGCCGAACGGCGCAGGCAAGAGCACGATTGCGCGTATGCTCCTCGGTATGACCCGGCCTGACGCGGGTGATATAACAGTCCTCGGTTTGCCGGCACGCAGCCGCTTGGCCCGCAAGGGCATAGGCGTGGTCCCGCAGTTCGACAATCTCGACCTGGAATTTACGGTACGTGAGAACCTGTTGGTGTTCGGGCGCTACTTCGGCATGAGTACAAGAGAGATCAACGCCGTCATCCCACGGCTCCTCGAGTTCGCTCGCCTTGAGAGCAAGGCGGATTCACGTGTCGGCCTGCTATCCGGCGGGATGAAGCGGCGCCTGACGCTGGCACGTGCTCTGATCAACGACCCCCAGTTGCTTGTGATGGATGAGCCCACGACCGGCCTCGACCCGCATGCCCGCCATCTGATCTGGGAGCGACTTCGTTTCCTGCTGGCGAGCGGAAAAACGATCATTTTGACCACCCATTTCATGGAAGAGGCTGAGCGGCTTTGTGATCGGCTGTGTGTTCTCGAGCGGGGACGCAAGATCGCCGAGGGCAGTCCTCATGCGCTGATCGACGAGTACATTGGGTGCAACGTGATCGAGATCTTCGGCGGCAATCCACAGGAGCTGATTTCGCTGATCAGGCCGTACGTTCAGCGTATCGAGGTAAGCGGCGAGACGCTCTTTTGCTATGCGCCTGATCCGGAGCAGGTGCGTGTCCAGCTTCGCGGTCGCGCGGGTCTGCGTCTTCTGGAACGACCACCTAGTCTGGAGGACGTTTTCTTGCGGCTAACCGGACGTGAGATGGAGAAGTGAACAATGGGTGAAGGTTTTACAGCGGCTCTACCCGCCAACGCGTGGAACTGGATCGCGGTATGGCGCCGCAACCATATGGCATGGAAGAAGGTCGCATTTGCTTCAATTCTCGGTACCCTTGCCGATCCTATGATTTACCTTTTCGGGCTCGGCACTGGCCTTGGACTTTTGGTAGGCCGCGTTGAAGGTGCCTCCTACATTGCATTTTTGGCAGCCGGCATGGTCGCGACAAGCGCGATGACCGCATCGACCTTCGAAACAACTTACGCGGTTTTCGGTCGCATGCGCGATCAGGGCACTTGGGAAGCAATCCTGCATACACAACTTACCCTCGGCGACATCATTCTCGGTGAATTGGCGTGGGCAGCCACCAGGGCCTTTCTGGCCGGTACGGCAATTACTGTTGTTGCCGCCACGCTGAGCTATGCCGCGTGGACGTCCGTTCTCTACGTGCTGCCGGTCATCGCTCTCACCGGGTTCGCCTTTGCGAGCCTGGCGATGGTCGTCATCGCGCTCGCGCCTAGTTACCACTATTTTATATTCTATCAGACGCTGGTCATCACACCCATGCTGTTCCTGTCAGGCGCGGTTTTTCCAGTCAGCCAATTGCCAGGCGCCTTTCAGCAGGTAGCGGCTTTCTCGCCGCTGGCGAATTCTATCGACCTAATTCGTCCGGTGATGCTTGGCCGCGTGGGCGACAATGTCGGGCTGCATATCGGCGCACTTTGCATATACGCGGTATTGCCGTTTTTCCTGTCGGCTGGACTGTTTCGTCGACGCCTGATGCGTTGACGCTACTTACGACCAGCACGAGAAGGAGGTCCGCAATGCTGCATCGCGAACTGGCCACGGCGGCCTGGAGGCAAGCGTGCTTGGCCTAGGAATCGTGAGTGGTACAGCAACACCGAAGCTGAGGCGCCGCCCATCTTCGCGACCAAACCTCGAGCTGCGGTCCAGTGGCGTGGAGCGCGGATCTATCCGTCGCGTCTCAAGATATAGCAGCCAGGCTTCTTGTGCTGGGCGTCCCCTAAACCGTCGCGCCATTATTTTAATTGGAAACATATGCAATGACCCACAACGTACCAACGCCTGAGCCTTTTGTGATTCTTGCTATGCCAAGAACCGGCACGCACTATTTAGAAGAATTGATAAACGAGCATCCGACCGTACTGAGTAACGGTGAGTTGCTCAACGAATACGATCCCAATTGGCCCGGCAAGGATCGCCTGCTACGCACCGATCGCGAGCTTCTCGAGCTTGCCTATTTGCGCTGCCCCATGCGGGACGTCAAGAATGTGACGCACCTTGGCTGCAAGATCAATGAACCTCAGTTTCACGAACGTCCGGCATTTTTTGCTGAACTGGCTCGTTGGCCAGCACTCAAGGTCATCCTCGTAATTCGCAGAAACATGTTGGAATCGCTCCGATCCTTTGTGCAGGCGAGGCAAAGCGGTCAATGGCTAAAGTTCAGTTCGGATGCCGCTCGGCCGCCGAGCGTCAGATTGTCAATCGCTGACTGCGAGGCTTACTTCAAAGCCGCCGACGATTTTCACACTCGCGTCGCGCACTCCTTCACGTTGAGCAACCTGCTTGTAGTGGAATACGAGAGCCTTCTTCACGAACCCGCCCGATGCTTGGGAACGGTTTGGGATTTCCTAGGCGTTCCAGCGCGTCCGCCATCAGATCACGCCATCCTGCAGCGCCAGGAAACGCGCCCGCTGGACCAAACGGTGCAGAATTTTGATGAGTTGCGGATTCACTTCGCACGCGGACCTTATTCAAGATTTTTTGACCTCGGAAATTCCAGGCGCTCGTCCACTTAATCGCGTGTCCCGCGTGCTCTGATGGTTGTGTAGGGTATGCTACGCATTCTGTCGCAAAGACGACAAAACCAGGGGCGCACCAAGGCGCCAGAGATATCGGCGGGCAGCCGATCTGCAGCAAAAATCAAAGGGGATGTCGCAAGGCAGCCTAGTCAATTCTCCTCTACTACCGAAGCACTTTGTCAGTACCCGCCCATTGGCGAGCCTTGGCTGCGAGATTCCGCCAACGGTAGAAGGCAACCAGTGCGAAACCCGCACCAACCTCGCTGGCTGGGACAGGTCTCCCAGTTGGCACGGCGCTTGCGCCGAGATGACAGCAGCGCCCGACCGGAGCGCCGCGACGGGAGAAGCTGGGAAGGGAGACCCCCGAGCCGGTCTGGGAGAGAAACGGTGTTGGTTCCAAAAATCCGCCGCGCGAACGCAGCGCCTCGCAAGCCCCTTTTTGCCCACGCCTACGTACAGGTGCTTGCCGGCATCGCCCTGGGGGCTGCAATTGGCTATTTCTATCCGGAGACCGGCGAGAGCCTGAAGCCGCTCGGCGATGCTTTCATCAAGGTCGTGAAGATGATCATCGCACCTGTCGTCTTCCTGACCATTGCGACCGGCATCGCCGCGAACGATCTTCACAAGGTCGGCCGCGTTGCCGGCAAGGCGATGATCTATTTCGTCACCTTCTCAACGCTCGCACTTGTCGTCGGACTTATCGTCGCAAATGTCGTTCAGCCTGGCGCTGGCCTCAACATCGATCCGGCTTCGCTCGATCTCCAGGCCGTGAAGGGCTTTGTGGCCAAGGCCCACGAGCAGTCCGTGACCGGTTTCCTGATGAACATCATCCCGTCAACCATTCCCGGTGCCTTCGCGGACGGCGACATCCTGCAAGTCCTGTTCTTCTCGGTCCTGTTCGGCATCGCTCTGGCGACGGCCGGAGAGACGGGGAAACCGGTCGTTTCCTTTCTCCAGGCGCTTACCGCCCCCATTTTCAAGCTCGTCGGCATCCTGATGAGGGCCGCACCGATCGGCGCCTTCGGCGCAATGGCCTTCACGATCGGCAAATATGGAATCGGTTCGGTGGCTAATCTCGCGATGCTGGTCGGAACCTTCTATCTCACCGCCTTCCTCTTCGTGTTCGGGGTTCTCGGCGCGGTCTGCCGCTACAACGGCTTCTCGATCTTTTCTCTGGTCCGCTATATCAAGGACGAGCTGCTGCTTGTCCTGGCAACGTCCTCCTCGGAGGCCGCGCTGCCCTCGCTCATGGAGAAGATGGAGAAGGCCGGCGCCACGCGTTCGGTCGTGGGTCTCGTCATCCCGACTGGATATTCATTCAATCTGGACGGTACCAATATCTACATGACGCTCGCGGCCCTCTTCATCGCCCAGGCGACGAACACTGATTTGTCAATTGGCGACCAGATCCTCCTGCTACTGATTGCGATGCTTTCCTCGAAGGGTGCGGCAGGCGTCACCGGCGCTGGCTTCATCACTTTGGCCGCTACGCTCTCTGTCGTACCGAGTGTTCCCGTTGCTGGAATGGCTCTAATACTCGGCGTGGACCGCTTCATGTCGGAATGCCGCGCGCTGACGAATTTAGTCGGCAACGCGGTGGCATCGCTCGTTGTCGCCCGCTGGGAAGGCGAATTGGACCAGTCGCGGATGGAAGCCGCCTTCCGCGGTTAGGGCTTTCCGCGATTTCAAACTGGCCACCCCGCCGACCAAGGTTGCAGCAGCGCCACCTGTATCGAGGGGTTTGGCCACAACAATCGAATCGCCAGGCTCCAAAGAGTGCTCAGCGGGAAATAAAAGCACTAACGCGGTGAGTAATACAAACAATATGGACGACCTAAGCAAACGAACGGTTCACGGATACGCATCTGGTTGCACTTGGAGCGCTGTTCGTCGAATCCACTGTCGAGCGCGGGGTGTGGGAATTACTTCACCTTGCCGCCCCAAGCCGTCGCCGGGGCGCACCGGATGACGGAGAACCGGCCGATCAGAATCGCCAGCGGCAAGCGCGTCACAATTGCCGATCTAGCCCGCGAAGCCGGAGTCAGCGTGGCAACAGTCGATCGGGTTCTGAACGTACGCCTTCCGGTGCGGGAGGAGACCGCCCGGCGGGTCCATGCGGCCGCGCACGCGATCGGCTATCATGCTGCCGGCCTCATCAAACAGCGCTTGCAGCAGCACCTGCCGCACTACAAGCTGGGCTTCATCTTGAGAAAACCTGCCCACCATTTTTACCAAGATTTCGCTCGCGAGATCGAAGCGTCGGTCAGTTTGGCCCAATCCTTTCACGGCCTTCCGGTCATCGAGTTCGCGCAGTCACATTTGCCGCGTGACCTGCTCCCGCTTCTTAAGGACCTTGGAAGCCGCTGCCAGGCGATCGCCATGGTGGCGGCCGATCACCCGAAGATCACAGCATCAGTCGAGGAGCTCAAAGCGAAAGGTATCCCGGTTTTTTCGCTGCTGTCTGACTTCGCGGACGGCGTGCGCGAGGGCTATATCGGCCTCAACAACCGCAAGGTCGGACGGACTGCCGCTTGGGTGTTTTCCAAGGCCGCAAAACGGCCCGGCAAGGTGGCGGTGTTTGTCGGAAGCCACCGTTTCCAGGCCCATGCGCTCCGGGAAATCGCCTTTCGTTCGTATTTTCGTGAGAACGCGCCAACATTCGAGGTGCTTGATACGCTCGTGAACCTTGATAAACGGCAGCTCACTTACGAAAAATTGCTGGATCTTATGCACCGGGAACCAGAGCTCGTCGGCTTCTATATGGCCGGCGGGGGGATAGAGGGGGCAATTTCCGCGCTCCGAGAAGAGGGGAGCGGTCAGGATCTCGTCGCGATCGTGAGTGAAATCACGCCGCAGTCACGTGGGGCGCTTGCGGATGACATCTTGACGATGGCGGTCGGCACGCCAATGCGCCGACTTTGCCAGGAGCTGATAATGGCAATGGAGCGGGCCATCAAAGCCGGCGTCGCGGAGAGCCCGGGGCAGACATTTCTGCCGTTCGACATCTATCTTCCAGAAAATGTTTGAGCTTGATGGATTTCTATCATGAGCGCCCAGTTTCTTTCACCGATGAAAGGAAAGCTCGATTGACTAGGCGGTCTCTGTCCGATCTGTGAACCGGCGTGGTTCCGTCTTGAAAGAAGCCGGATGCCGATATGGCGGCCGCGCTTCATGGAAGGAAAGTCAAGCAATGCGCCAGGTATCGCCCCGCTTTGAACTCGATCACATGGCGGCGCCCCGCCTTGACGTCAGTGCGCTTTTCGCGCTTGCCCGTGACCAAGGCCTGACCGACGTCCAAATCCGTTACCCTCATTTCAGCAATCCTGTCGCACGCGGCATTCCGGCTGCGGACGTCCGGTTTGCCGCTACCGAAGCGGGCGTCACGATCATCTCTGTCAACGCCTTGCAGCGCTTCGACGACTGGACTCCAACGCGTCAGGCCGAGGCAAGCAACCTCGCCGATTATGCGACGGCGTGCGGGGCGGAGACGCTCGTGCTGGTGCCGGCCAACCGCAGCTCGTGGCCCGCCAATGGCGAGCGCCAGGACAATCTTCGTTTCGCTCTAAACGAGATCAAGCCAATCCTCCAGTCGCGGGGTCTGATCGGTCTCATCGAGCCGCTGGGTTTCCGAACCTGCTCGCTTCGATCAAAGAAGGAAGCGGCCGAGGCCGTTGCCGCGGTTGATGGCCAGTCCGTCTTTCGCCTCGTGCACGACACGTTCCACCACACCCTGGCCGGGGAGACATGCCTGTTCTGCGAGCTTACTGGCCTGGTGCACATTTCAAGCGTAAATGACCCGACCTTCTGGATTTACCCCGATCGCTTTCTTGGAGGTTCCGACAATGGCAGCCAGATTCAGGCGCTGCTGGATGGCGGCTACGCGGGACCTTTCTCGTTCGAGCTGGTCGAGGAAGTCCATTCTCTGGACGATCTCGCAGGCGCACTTGCCGCCAGCATCGACTTTATCCAGCGAGGGCTATTGTCGTCAGAGTAGATGGTGACAGGAGTAGTGAATATAGGTGCGCCTGAATTTTCCGTGGGTTCACAGCGGGGCAGCCATCCGAGATGCCTCCTGCATCATTATCTCCCGCATCCAGATGCTTGCCGGATCGCTATTGTGGAGGGCCGGCCATTGGAGGGTCTCGGTGAATGTGGGAAATGGCAGCGGAAGTTCGATGACCCGCAGGGGGAACGTTTTTTCGAAATGCCTGACCAGCCGCAAGGGCATGGTCGCTATACGAGCTGTGCCGGACACCATAGGTGGGATCATGCTGAAGCCCTGCACGGCGACCTCGACACGTCTCTTAAGGCCATGCTCAAGCAAAAACCATTCCTCGATAGACGGCTTCATCGTACGCCCGAACCTGACCGCGACGTGCCTCATCGACATGTATCTCTCGAATGTAAGCTGCTGTGGCAGCTGCTTGTTTGTCGGACAGCCTACGCACACGAGCTTCTCGTCAAACAGCGCAACGCTTGAATGCACACTCGACGTGAACATATCCGGTAGAATTAGAAAATCGACGTCACCGCGCCGGAGAAGCTCATCGGGGCTATCGTCGACAGGCAGCAGTTCGAAGCTGACGGCGGGGGCTTCCCGTGAAATACGCTCCACAAGCTTTTCGAAAAACACGAGCGTGACGAAATCGGAAAGAATGATCCTGAAGAGGCGATCGGATCGAGCTGGGTTAAACGGATCCGAAGAAATAATCGAGCACTGGATGTGCTGGAGAGCGTCGCGAACTGCAGGGGCAAATGCTGCCGCACGCGGAGTTAGAAAACGTTCGCGGCCTCTTATCGTAAATAGTTCATCGCGGAAATAATCGCGCAGTCGGGCGACGGCCGCACTCATGGCGGGCTGACTCAGGTTGATCCTGCGTGCCGCCGCCGAGAGATTACGCTCCGTCAGCAGTGCGTCGAGCACAACGAGGAGATTTAGATCAAGCCCTTTGAAACGCATGTCATCAGCCATCCATCGGATGGATGCCTTTAACTGAAACAAACGACTTTAACAATATAACCTTCTTGCAATCTTTTGTCGCAAAAAGTTTACGATGGATGACGTTAAGGTCCGACATGTCAACGGCGTGATCTGCCGAAGCGAGCAATCGTACAGTAGTGTGCAGGCTGCCGTGAGGCCTGTGCCAATTCTATCGGCGAAGCCAATGCAGCAGTTCGGCAGCGTTCTTGAGAGCTGTTGTAGGCTCGGCCTAAGCCCATTGGCGCAAGCCTGTCTGAACGAAGCGCCTAGCCTTGTCGTTGGCTTGGGCGTTTACGGCCGGGTGAAGACTTTGCAGGTGGCCCGGAAAGCGTTTGACTGTAGCAGAAGCAATTGTCGGTCATTACGCGCTCGACCCGGGTGCCCAGCTTGGCATAAGGGCTACGGCGGCCTCCACGAAGGCACCGGCACTCGTCTTGCGCTCATCCGGCATGACGTCCTGCGATGCCCCCGAGCGGATGAGTTCGCCCGGATGCTCCCGGTCACGACGCACGGGTTCGGGTTCCAAGCCGCTCAGTTTGTTCAGGCCCAATCGGTGTAGGACGCGGCAGAAATACGAGCGTGACGAAATCGGAAAGAATGATCCTGAAGCGGCGATTGGGTAGAGCCGGGTCAACTATCCGACGAAATAAACGAGCACTGGATGGGCAGGAGAGCGTCGCGAACTGGAGGGCAAGAGCTTTCGGACGCAGCGTTAATTTTGAATACGTCCGCGGCCATGGTCGCGAGCTCGTCGCGCAAATAATCGAGCAGCCGAGCGCTGGCCGCACTCATGACCGGCTGGGCCCGGTTGATCCTGCATGCCGCGCCCATGAGGTTGCGCTCTGTCGGGAGCGCGTCGAGTTCAACGAGGAGATGTTAGTTCACGACCTTTGAAACGCGTGGTCAACTATCCAAAGTGTGGATGCCTTTCATTGAAACAAACGATTTTATCAATGCTCTGGAATCTTGCATGGGCAGAAGCAGCCTCGCTCAACGAGCCGCCGCCTCTACTGGCAGCGGCATCACGCTGTTGAAGCGAGCAGCGCAGCGGCTACTGTTTCCGCACAACTCGGATGGCAATTGGGGCAAGTCCGCACATGTCGTCACGTACGCTGAACGCCGCAGGTACAGCCAAATTGTGGGCGGGGCGTTTCTCCCGTTTTGATAGAACTCTATCAAGCTGACAATTTTCCTCGCACAAATGCAAGGAGAGCTCGATTGACTACCCTCCCTCTCTTGCGTCAACGATGGGTTTGCAGGTTGCGGTGCGGCAGAAGCCGGACAGAACGGCGACCGGTCGAGTAAAGGCCTGCGCAAACAAGCCCGCATATTGCGGGCGCCCGACGAGGAGAAGAAGGCGCTCGTCCTGGTGATAGGCAACGATGGCTCAGGCGCCATTGCCATTTGCCGAGGGCGTCCGCGCGCCGGAAAGCTTCGAGGCAACGAAGGCGCGAGATCGGAGGGTGACAATGATGAAATGCAACGTAGCTCACCGTTCCGTGAAGTTCTGTCGGCGGATGGCGGAGTGGGACGGGCTGCCAAATGGAGCGTAAGAAAGTTATCAAGGGGATGATTGGCGACAGTCCGGCGCTGCGCAAGCTGCGTGAGGAGATCGGCAAGGTGGCCAAGACGAAGACTACGGTCCTGGTGCGAGGTGAATCCGGAACCGGGAAGGAGCTGGTTGCTAAGGCCATTCACGAGCTCTCGCCCCGTGCCAAGCAGCCCTTCATCAAGGTCAATTGCGCGGCGCTCACCGAGACGCTTCTGGAATCTGAATTGTTCGGTCATGAGAAGGGTGCCTTCACCAGCGCATTCAATTCACGCAAGGGGCGCTTTGAGGCTGCCGATAAAGGCACATTGTTTCTGGACGAGATTGGCGAAATATCGGCCTCGTTCCAGGCTAAGCTACTGCGTGTCCTGCAGGAGCAGGAGTTTGAGCGTCTCGGGAGCAACCACACCATTAAAGTCGATGTTCGCGTGATCACCGCAACGAACAGGGACTTGGAAAAGGCGGTTCGATCCAATGAGTTCCGGGAGGACCTCTATTATCGCATCAACGTCGTCCCTTTGCGCGTGCCGGCATTGCGCGAAAGACGAGGTGATATTCCGCTCTTGGCCGCTGAGTTTCTCAAAAATTTCAATGCTGAGAATGATCGCACGCTGACCTTCACTCCCGAAGCGATTGAGGCGCTAATGAACTGCGATTTTCCAGGCAACATCCGAGAGCTCGAAAACTGCGTTCACCGGACAGCGGTTCTGGCGACGGGTCCATCAATCCTCAGAACTCACCTTGCCTGTTGCGTCGGTCAATGCTTCGCTAAGGCGCTTTGGAAGGACGGACCGTGTAAGATCGCGCAACAGCCGGAGCCGACGCCATCGACCGAGGCTTCGGCCGCCGTTGCCGTCCCGCCCGTCGGCAGCGGGCAAGCGCCGGTAGGGCCTGCCGCGGCAGCCCACTTGAATGGTCGGAGGGTGCCCGATGCCGATACGGTCATTGCAGCAATGGAAAAGTGTGGCTGGGTGCAGGCAAAGGCGGCGCGCCTGCTTGGTTTGACTCCGCGCCAGATTGGCTACGTGCTGAGGAAATACGGCGTCAAGATCAAGCGTCTCTGAAACAAACCGCCGAGCGAGAGTTGGATGTCCGCAGGGCAGGAACTGGTCGCTACATACGCCGGTCGCTTACCGCTCGATATCGCGCGCCAATCTGAGATGGGCAGGAAAGTGAGTTCGACCGCTGGACAGTTGCCGACTTGGTCAGGTAATGGCGCCTGCGACCGGTTGATCTGCGATATCTCCAACGTCGCACTGGTCGCGACGAGACTATCGCCCCGTTTCGTGACCGCGCGCCGGCAAACCGAGTTACAAAGTGGCCGAGGCAGTTTGATGTGCGTTCCTGCATTACTGCACGGAACACGACCTGACGGGAGACTATATGCGCAGCCAAAAAGAAAAGATGCTCGCAGGCGAGTTTTACAATGCGGCGGATCCGGAGATCCAAGCTGACCTGTTGGCCACCGGGGCTTGGATCAAACGGTACAATGATACGCTAGGCCAGACCCCGGGGCATTGGCATGAGCTTTTGTCCGAGCGGCTAGGAGAGGTTGGGCGCGGAACGGTCATCCGTCCGCCCTTTTTTTGCGACTACGGATTCAATATCCGCATTGGCGCCAATGCCTACATCAACTTCAACTGCGTTATTCTTGACGTGGTAGAGGTCACGATCGGGCAAGGAACGGCAATTGGGCCTGCCGTGCAGATTTATACCGCCGATCATCCACATGATCCCGAGCAGCGGCAGGCCGGCCTGCAGGTCGGGCGTCCTGTCCGCATTGGCAGCCGTGTCTGGATCGGCGGTGGAGCAATCATTCTGCCTGGCGTCACGATTGGCGATAATGCCGTCGTGGGCGCTGGCAGCGTGGTCACGCGAGATGTGCCCGCCGGGGCAAAGGTAGTGGGAATTCCTGCTCGTGTGGCCAACCCAAATAAACAGGCATAATCAACCTCCTTGATCGTGGAGGTGTCTGCGGGCTGTCGAACTGTGCCGAATTTCTTGTCGAAGCAGTTGAGCGTTGCATATTTTGTCGCGGTCGGCTCGGGCCGCTTCGGTTCATTTTCCACGGGTCGCGAAATCATACGCCTAATGCGCAGCAGCGTGCTCAAGTCCCGCCCCAGCGCCTTCGTTGTGCTGCCATTAGCATTCTACCCCGACGAGTCGAGCCGCGGCGGCGGACGAGCGCAATATGGAGGACTTCCGGGTAGCCCTCGCATTGTCGCGCATGAATGCGCGCATGTGGAAGAGAATGCCGCCCGGGAACGACAATTTCCTGGCATCCTGCTCGACCAGACGCCTGCGGGGTACGTCCGCCTCCTCGAGCGCCAATTCGCCGAAGCCTTCTGGTGTGAATACGCCGTTTGTCGCGTCTCGCGCGGAACGAGGAACAGCGCTTCCGAGAGAACCTGACTTCCCGCCTGAACGATGCGCGTACGCATGCCCACGAGGCCATCCGTTCATACCGGACCCATAGAGATGTCGAGCGCGTTTTGCAGGAAGTGGGCGGAGCGGCTCTGGAGCCGCTACGGATAGCGTCATACCTGTTCGGCCATCTCGATGGCACTTCGGACGAAGAATGTGACGTTGCCGCCGAATTGCAGGCCGCCGATCCTATCTTCGTAGCCGCGATCGGGGAACTCGTATCGCAAATGCGCCTGCTGTGGAACCGACGCGGCGCGTGGGAAACCCATGACGACATGTTGGTGCTGGGCCGGACTGCGTTCGCCCTCATCCGGGTGTGTGGCGTGCATGCAATAGCTCAACCGGATGGCAGAGCGTATATCAGCGTCCCATTCACTGCCGACACCAATGTAGCGACTTCGCTCGTCCGCGATGGCGGGAACCGAACTGCGGCGTTCCCCTTACAGGAAGTGGCGGCAGGGGGCGTCATCGTGCTTGGGGGATCGTTTAAGTCGGCGGTCGTGTCTCGACCAGGCGTCGAAATCAATAACCTTTGTCGCTGTTCCCGCTGCTGGGAATAGGATTTGGCGAGCGTTCAGCGCACCTGCTGCGTGCGATGGACCAGGAAGATCGAAACAGCGCAGGCGACGCTGACAACCAGCTCTGCCTCGTCATCGCCGAGTTGCTGTCCCTCCCGAATATGTCTTGCCTTGTCCGAGGCAAAACCCCACAGCTTTTCCACGGCCTCGTCGAGCGGGCGAGGAAGGCCGAGGCGCGGCACCAGTCGTCCAGCGTCAGTCCCGGTTCATTGGCGACGTCGCGTGCAACGCTTTCCAGCGCCGCAACGGAAATGCTGGATAGCTGTTTGATCCCAGGTTTTGATGGGGCAATGCGTCCGGGCAAGACTCGGGAAGGATGCGACACACTCCGGACGAACTGACCGGCTCGAAGCCCCGGCCGCAGCATGCAACCCGGTACTGCCGCGGCAGCAATTGCTGGAGCCGTCGCGAATTCCTCTGGGAATGAGGCCCTTAGATGGGAAAGGCGGGGCTCGTCCCCGCCCTTTGATTCCGCGCAGATTGGCCTACGGCTGCTGCGCTCCCGAACGACTGTTGATACGGATTTAGGCTGCGACCTTCTTGCGGGTCCGTTTCGCCGGCGCCGGCGCCGGGGCTTCCGGCTCTTTCGGTTTGCGGCCGAGTCCCATGGTCTTGGCCAAGGCGGAGCGCGTAGCGGCGTAATTCGGCGCGACCATGGGATAATCCGACGGCAGACCCCATTTGGCGCGATATTCGTCCGGGGTCAGACCATAGTGCGTCGCCAGATGGCGCTTTAGCGATTTGAATTTCTTGCCGTCTTCAAGGCTAATGATGTAGTCCGGTTCGATCGACTTTTTGATCGGGACAGCAGGTTTTTTCACAGGCACGGGCTCTTCTGCCGGTATGAGCCCGGCTGTGCCTTTTAGAGCCCCGTGCACTTGGGCGATCAGGGCAGGAAGCTCCCCCGCCGGGACGGGGTTGTTGGAGACGTAGGCTGACACAACATCGGCAGTGAGCTCGATGAGGATGTCGGTGTTGTAGGCTTCTTCTGTCATAAACTTCTCCGGGCAGCTTGAAACACAGTCGGGCGAAGTGTCGCTACATAGTGGCGGTTGCTGCTGAAAGCAAATGGATCGACGGGTGCGCTGCTCCTCCACCATTGAAGTCTCGGGGACGCATCCCGTCATCGTCCATCGGCCTAGAGGCAGCGTATTGCATTATGGGAGCGGTCGCGCCTGCCGCCTTCTGCCGATTTGACCGAAAACGCCGCTGCATCAACCAGATACTGAGTCGCGAGGATGGCTGGATGCCTGGCCGACGCGATCGCGATTGCCGTATCGTGGCTCAAGGGCAGCAGTTTCGCTAAGACCGCAGCGGGCCTGAGTTTGCCCGGCTCATCGCAGATGATTTGGCGATAAGTCGCAGCGCTCATCAGAACCTGTGCGCGGGCAGCGGATCGCGAACGACATCCATATAGGCTTGGGCTGCGTTGAACAGGATGTTACTTTCGGTGTTGCGCAGGCTTTCGACAGAAGCCTTGACTTGCGATTTGGCTGCGGCGACGCTGTTCTTCGCCTGAAAACCGTCTAACAGCGTCTGATTGATCTCGACTCGATACTTGCCGGAAGTCAAACGCGCGTCATCATTCCTCTCATTGAGGTGGCTGCTTGAGTCATCAACGCTCGCGGACCCTTGATGGTCGGGCGCCACCCCGACTTGGCGATGGCCACGCTCTCGGCGGTGACGCGAACCTTGGCGCGAGACGAATTCAGCGAAGAATTATACTGGTGGCCTTCGACAGGGCGCTCAAAACGGTTTCGGCCGAGGCGCCGCTCGAATATAGCGATACAGCCTAAAAAAACCGGTCTTTTGCTTGGTCTCAAATCATTTCTGCTTTCGTGAACGCTAAAGCTTGACTGCCATGCGGGCGCCAAGCTGCTACACATCACCTCGCGGGCAACCGTGCACCACACGGGAGTCGCCCGAGCGATACATTCGTCACTTGCCGCGTATCAGCGCTGGTGATTGCACTTTGCAGCCTGCCTCCGGGTCCGCAGCGCTCACGCTGTTGGTTTTGCGCCTGTAGGCTTCGGAAGTCGGATTGCCGCAGCTAATTTCGTCACGCGGACGAATTCAACAGTCGATTGTTTGGATCGAGGGCATCCACACCATTGATGCCTCCAGAATAGATCCAGCTACTATCACCGTGCTCTAATGGCAGGGACGGCCAGCACAAGCGCAACACGATCCGGCTGTGGCTGCGAAAATCATTTCGTCTCGCAAGAGCGCCAGTTGATCATCGAGACCGCGCGCGGTCTGTCGCTGCGTTACGTATTCATGCTACTGCATCGCGCGCTCGGTCGACCCCTTTAAGCCAGGTGGCTCGCCGCATTGCGAGACGGTGACGGGCAAGGGAGAGCGTATCTCGCGGGCAACCACGAAGGCGCTCTGGCAAAGAAGCGAGGCGGATGGCCTTGCGGGTGGCCGAGAGTGATGTCATCCGGCTCTCCTGCCGATCTCTTGCCGGCTAGATCTGGAGCAACAGCTTTGCGTAGATATGGCTCTCTTCAGAGGCCATCTATGATGGGAGCCGAGCGCGTCTTCGAGCCGGGGAATAGGCTGCACATGCGCTGTGCCCACCTATTGCGATCGTGCTAACCTTGGCTATTCGGACTTGCCGTTAAGGCAAGCGACAGATTGAAGTTATGCTGCACCATCTGATTCCCTGGCTCGGTTTCGAGAGCTCGCCGATACAGGGCCTGTGCCGCGTCATGCCGCCCCTCAATGTCCAAGATCACGCCCTTCGCATTCAATGCACGCACGTTTGCTGGGGCTGCAACCAAGACGCTGTCGAGCACCTCAACTGCTTCGTGCGGGCGCTTCTGGGCCACCAAGGCTTTTGTAAGCCGTATCGCCGCATCGACATTGTCCGGGTGCTGCTTCACCTCATCCCGCAAAGCCCGCTCTTGAACATCCTGACCAACTTCGCGCAAAATGCGTTCGCGCATAGCCGGATCGATTTGATCGGCGCTGAGCAACTCTGGGGAAGATGTCTCCTGCACGGAAAGAGCGGGCTTTTGCCAGCTGGCGCAACCGCCCAAAGGCAGAATGGCGAGTACGGCAAAAAGAAGTGAGTTCCGGCGCAGAAACATAGGCGATGGAGAAACTGTATTACTAACAAATTTCATATTATCTCTCGGTTATCAGGGAGGCGCGTGGCGTTCAGTTAGGAAAGGTGGAACTACTCTAACAATCCGCTGTTCGATCCGTGCGGGAGTTTGACGGATCCTGCGGGGCGAATTGTAAAGTCGGAGGCGAGGTCTTGATAAGACAGCACGGCGAGATCGATCCCGTTTCGCGTCAGAAAGCCGCGGACGAAACGTCGGACATCCATTGACGTCAACAGAATAGGGCGGGTTTGACCCGGTTCTGTGTTCGAAACGACCTGACGTATCTGTGATAGCATCGCTTCGCTTTGCCGATCCTCCAGTGCGAGATAGGGGCCTGCATCCGAATCTCGAACCGCGCCACGCAACACATCCTCGCTCTCGCGTTCGACGACCAGGGCGGACACGATGCCCTCGGTGTTGGCATAGCGGTGGCAGATCTGTCGCTTCAAACCAGAACGGACATATTCCGTCAGCAGGGCAACGTTTTGCTCACGCTCGCTCCATTCGGCCAATGCCTCCAAGACGAGACGGGTGTGGCGGATTGGTATACCTTCCTCCAGGAGGCGGCGCAGAACATCGGCAATCCGAGGAATTGGCGTCGTGCGCAGCACCTCTTTCACAAGCTCAGAATATTCCTGCTCCATTCGGCCCAGGAAATGTCGCGTCTCTTGGATGCCCACCAATCGCGGTGCGTAGCGGGTCAACGCTGCATGGACGCGCAAGGCGAGGAGTTCGCCGGGAGCCCGATGCTCCGTGCCGGCGCCCGTAAGGGCCTGTGCAGGGGTATGTTCCACCGGGAGTCTGTCCGTTTTCGGCTCACGTCTAAGGGGGATACCGCTCGAGTCGACGTGCGCTACATCGGCTCGGAGCGTCATCTGGCTTGAATCTATCGCGTCCTGTTCGACTGGCACGCCCTCGACATCTATCCGGAATTGCGATGCAGGCAGCTGCTCGTCAACCAAGACAGGGATGCGGGGAACGATAATGCCCAGATCGGCTGTGACCAGGAGCGAGACGCGCCCAATATGTTTTTGCAATTCGGCTTGATCGATCGCCTGCATAAGATTTGGCGCTAGAAAAAATGCGATCGGGAATTCCTTCGCAGGCGCGGCTTGCTTAGGCTCCGCTGCAGTTCCATCCTTCGCATCGGCAGTGCCGGCGCCCAGCACATCAGCCTTGACAATGCTTACCGCAGCGAACACTGCGGCCAGCATCAGAAAGACGGGGAGGGGAAACCCAGGAACGAACCCCATCACAACCAGGACGCCGGCCGCCAGCCGCAAGGCTCGAGTACTGGCCGTGAGCTGACTGACCATTTCGGTACCGAGGTTGATCCTCGCCGTCCCAGTCACACGGGTGACGATGGTCGCCGCAGTAATGGAGAGCAGAAGGGCCGGAATCTGCGATATCAATGCATCGCCTATCGTCAGCAGAGTATAGTGATGCAGCACCTCGCCGAAGGACATGCCCTTGGAGAGCAGGCCGATCGAAATTCCACCCAGCATGTTGATGCAGATAACCACCAGCCCGGCGATGGAATCGCCCTTCACAAATTTCATCGCGCCGTCCATCGCGCCATATAGTTGGCTTTCCTTCTCCAATTCGGCGCGCCGCCGGCGGGATTCGTTGGCATCGATGTGGCCGTTGCGTAGCTCTGCGTCGACCGCCATTTGCTTGCCCGGCAGAGCATCCAGCGTGAAACGCGCCGCCACTTCTGCCACCCGTTCGGCACCCTTCGCGAGGACCATGAATTGCACCATGGTGACGACCAGAAATATGACGAAACCCACCACGATATTGCCTGAGATGACGAAATCGCCAAAGGTATGAATAATGCTGCCGGCCTCCCCCTCGGCCAGGATCAGTCGCGTCGTTGCGACCGTGAGCGCGAGACGGAATACAGTGGAAATCAAAATAACGCCGGGCAAAGAGGAAAAATCAAGTGGAGTACTGACATACAGGGCAACCATCATCAGCAGTATGGCCAACCCCATATTGAATCCTATCAGTGCGTCGACCACCACGACCGGGATAGGCATGACCATCATCGCGACAGCCAGAAGCAGCATCAACGCAACCATTAAATCCGGGCTGGCCGGCGCACGCTTGATGAAGTCACGCAGGACGTTGGCCATCGAGACACCTTTGCAATCGGTTGAGACTTACTCTGCTGTTACGCCCTGAAACGTAGCTTTCGAACTCCGAAGGCGCCTCGGCCTTGGCCAGCGCGTGACCCTGCATGAGAGCCACAGACAGGCGCGAAATGGCTGGGCAGCAAATGTTTCCAACGCAGCCAGCTTGTCAGCACCGAGCGCGACAGGATGTTTGGCTGGCCATAGAGTGCTGCTTGATGGGGCCTGCGAGCTTTCAATATGGGAGAGCAGCAATGCGGCCATTCCTGCTCAGCAGCACACGGCTGTCCTCAATACGATCGACTACCCATCCATCAGCTAAAATGGCCCCGACAAAATACTTCTCGCTGTCGATGACAAGATACGGTTGGGCCCCATGCCACACAGCTTCGACCGCGATTGCGGATGGCGCCTTCTCCTCTTTGATGAGCACTCCGTTCACCAGTGTTAGAGTACCCTTGGTGCGACGATCGAACGATTGCTGAAGCTTCTGCCAGCTGATGACCGATTCAGACGTGACGGTGCCCTCGGCGGTCACAACACCCTTTGCCGACCCAATCTTGACGTCGAGAAGACCCGCTCGATCGACTTCCTCCTGCAGCTCTTTGGCCGCTGCCTCCGTAAGTTCATTGTCAGCGCGGTGACTGATCGTTCTGGACGCGACTTCAGCCCGAAGTGAATTGGGGCTCGATCCACTTGCATTGCCAAGATAGGAGATCGTGCCTGAAAGCGCGCCGATCCCGAGTGAGCTGATTATGACCATGGCGAGCACACCGATCGGGAGGCGTGGTATGCCGGTCGAACCAGGCGGCTCTGCATCCTGCACGGACCAAGCAATGGACATCTCGCCTACGAGCAGGACGGCAGGAAGGGGCACAACAACGGACTGGCCTGCGGCGATATTCCGGTTGCCCTCGATACTGAGTCCGGGTGCAAGCGCCTCGAGTTCGATCGACTTGCCAAGAAGAGTTACACGAAGATGATGCGGTGCCAGTCCTTGCTCGACAAAGACCAAATCGGCATCGAAGCCGCTGCCGATTAAACACGTTTGAAGATCCGTCTTGCCGGTCAGTCCGCAATAGAGCCCCGAAAGCACTTCGAAACGGAGGGAAACGGCGTCATCCACAGAGCATCTCTCAAACAGGATAGAAGCCGCACGGCAATTGCCATGCGGCTCATTTCGGGACTACGTCGCGTCAATAAGGAGACGCGCTAGGGGCAGTCTAAAAGCCGCTTCCGACATTACGAAACGCGTTCGTCGGCGGCCTTCTTGATGGTCTGGAGATTGGTCGTTAGAGTGCGCAACTGGACACTCCTTTTCGTCGCCTCCAAGCTAACATTGGTTAGTTCCTGCACTTGCGCCTGAAAAGCAGTAGCATCAGCTCCGCTTGTATTGCCGGGAGTGCCACTGTTAGTTTTATCGGTATTGCCGGCGCTACTGGTATTGGTATTGCCTGATTTTTTATTATTATCAACTGCAGCCATGATCATTCCTTTTTCTGTTGGAGTTGTGCCGTCAATAACGGCCTGTATGACCTCACGCCGGATTTTCCCGCGTCAGGCATCTTCTGTGTCATCCAAAGCTTCATCGGCCTCAGCCATCGCATCGTTCGCGAATTGGAACGCGAACGATCGCAGGATACTTTGGAAGGCTTCACTTTGTGCTGCAGACTGTGAGTTGTCTTGAAGTTGATCATTTGAAACGGTCCGGTTATCCGCCCGATCGTTCCCGCCAGCTGGCTTGCCATCATTCCCACCAGCTGGCTTGCCATCATTGCCACCAGCCGGCTTGCCATCACCAGAATGCTCGGATTTCGAATCCCCATGGCCCTTTCGGATCAAGGAAGTCCCGAGGTTGCCAACTCCACTCCCAATTGCTGCTATCATCAGGTACTCCGGCATTTGCCATTGGCGGCGACGTGTTAAAGGTTAACCTCGATCAAGCTAAGGGCGGGAGCTTTCGAGAACCTGACGGCTTTTGACAAAAACCGGCCAGCGCAAAAACGTATGCTCTGCAGGATGTTGCTCTCGCATCGAACAGTCGACCACGATCTCGGCTGTTCGGCCAATCCCGCCGTCCACGCATGCCGCGACCGAATGGCAGCCGCAGCAGCTCGTTTGCATCCTCGATGCTGTGGTGTCGAACAGGAGACACGGTCCACGTGCTGCATGACCGCAATGACCGTATTCTTGCTGGCTCCACGGGCGCACGCAACGAGCAGGAACTCGGTCTTTGCATCACCATTCTCTCGCCTGCACATCACGGCCCGGCGCGGTGAGCTCATTGGCTTCGAGAAGGTCGGCGACCGTACGAACATGGGATGGTCTGCCGGCTTTGGGAGGCCGGTGCGGATCCTCTTCTCACCATATCGAAAGCTTGAAGCGGTCGGATTTTCTTGCCCTGTTCGTGAGAACTCCCATCGTCAGCTAATCGTCAGCCAAGCGGTCTATCTAGGCCGGCCGTGCCTGACCTTCGGATCCAAAGGTCCCGTCTCGACACTTTTTGTAACTATAGATCGAAATGGTTTCCCGCGCGATACGCAACGCACACGCTTCTCTGAAGCAAATGTGTGACTTTGTCGGTGGCGAACGAGAGGAGTGACGCATCAATAAAATCGTCAGGCACGTGTCTAGGAAGGGGAGCTAGCCGAGTTGGTCTGATTTCATTCGCTGTTCCTGGTTGAAGCGCTGATAATCTCAGGACATCGATGGCAACGTTGCGAAAGTCCTGTGAGCTCGGGCCAATCTTGGCCTGCTACTGAGAAGCACTTTGGCGGGAACATTACGCCGTCGCGGGTCTGGCTGACCGTGACGTTAACCGAAAGATGCCGCTGGTCTCGTCAGCCGCCAGCACAATAGCAGCACATTCTCGCCTACTACGGAGACGCAATATGAAGGGCATTGGCCGACCACGGAAATCGCAGGCTGAAACTGGAGCCAGCCGCGCGGGGCGGGCGAGCAGTTCCCTTTCGCAATCAAGTCTTGCTGCGGGAGAAGGTGGACAGTCATTCGATTCCGTTGTGGAGCAGATGCGCTCTGGGGACGCCGATAGGAGGCCCTCCTCCCTTCCAGTTGCGCGCGGTCCAGGCGATGCCCGCGAAAGTCTGCCAGGCGCCTCGATTGGCGAAGATCAAATCCTGAACGCACCGCCACGTGGAGCCGCTGCGCCACCACGCGGAACCGTAGCGCCACGTGGCGCAGCCGCAAGGCGGCGCGGTTCTCCCTCCATGTCTGAGGGCGAAGCCATGGCGCCGGTCGGTAGCCAACTATCAACCGCGCAGGTGGAAGGCACCAGCTCATCGTCAAATGAAGATATCAGTCCGACACAGCTCAGAATGAACAGTCTTGTTCAACAACTGACTGATTGCGAGGCTGCGGCCAGGAAAACCGACGTCCCCGAGGAGGCGGTGGAGCTGATCAGTCGGGTCGTCGATGCAGCCTCAGCAATTCTGGAGTACCGCGCTAGCCTGCCTGCGGCTGAGGCGCAGACAATTATGCCAGACGACAAGGTGCGTAGATGTTGCCAGATCGTGTGCGACGCCGCGAATGAAGTAGACAAACTTGGCCTGTCGACGATCACGAAATTGGACAAAAAGACCAAGAAAGCGGCAGGTATGGTCGATAAACTCTACTCCTACTCCCAGGCGGACCGGCAGGAGCTGTTGATTTTAAATGTGGAGAACCACCATACGGCGGCAATTAAGTGGTGGGAAAAAAAGGCATGGCGCTCCGAACGGCAGCGATCCGCCTGCGCTGCCACCGCTAGCCTATCCAGTGGAACGCCCGTGATGCGGGAAGCCGAGCGGTGCGCACTGCGGCTGCGTGCCGGCTCGGTACTGAGTGTCAGGATCTGGCTGGTCCGTGAGCGGATCGGTCTTGCGCGGGCCAAGATTGAACTGCGGGCGAGCAGGTTCGAGCCAGATTTGAAGGAACTCCTCGTCGGTCGAAATGGAGTGGTGGAGCTGATGGCAAGCGCCGTTCAAGAAGCTCTTCGCGCCCTCTCTTTGGCGAAGGGCATAATGGATGATGGCAAAGCACTCAACGCTCATGATTGCGCGGTTGTAGAAAAAATCATGGAGCGGCTTTCGGATTTTGGATTGGCGTTGCACGAGGTGCATACCAAGCTAAGCCATACCTACCCAGATGCCGGCCTCCCATTGAAACTGTTCGAACGGATCGTGGACGATGCATGGATCACTGCGCACGATGCCATGCACTTGTTGAACCTGCAGTCTCCGCCGTCAGCCATCATGGCGCCACAGGCCCAGGCGGGCGCTGCGATGCCGGCCAGGGCAGGCGCTGCGATACCGGCTGACACTGCTGGTACGGCTGCAGTGTCAGAAGGCACTACAGCGCGAAGGAAAGGGAAGTCAAAGCATAAGTCGGCAGCTCGCGCCGGGACTTCTGCCGCCGGGCAGCCATCAACACCAGTCGCTGCGAACGCCGGCACAGTGCCAGCAGCCAAGGTTCTCGCGCGCTCGGATCAAGTTGCGAGTACACAGGTGAGAGCGCAAGAGGTGGCTGCGAGTTCGTCGGGGGCAGGCTCGACAATCGGGGGCGCCGCGTTGTCAATGGAGGTATTGACGGAGCGGCTCAAACGATTGGACGAACTTTTGCAGTTCGATCTGGCCGGTCAGCAAAGCGTCGTCTCCCAAGTGCGCCAGATGAAGCCTGAGGAGGCCGGTAAGGTCGTGGACGATGTGGCCCAGTACCTGCGAGCCCAGGCCATTGAGATGCAAACCTGTCTCGCCGGGTTGCAGGGGCGTAATGTACGCCTGCTACTCACCTCCACCCAGCTACCCAAAGTGCACGAACGCACAGACCAGCTCAAAGGGTTGCTGAACATGGTGCTGGGACAGGCCAACGCATTGAATGAAGGAAAAGCCGGTATTACGACTGATTGCATGAAGACCTACGCATTTCCGGCGCAAAAATACCTGGAACATTTGTGCAATGCCGACGAATTGATGCCGCCGGAGGCACCGGTCGCGCTGCGTGGCGAGCCAGGAAAGCTGTTTGAGATGAAGCTGCAGCCCAAGATGCTGGTCAATGGTGCGATGCCGAGCCCGATGTGGGTGCACATCCACACGAGTCGCCCCGTCATGGCCAGAAACTTGGAAGGGCTGGCTGATTCCGAATTCACCGCTTGCCACGTTAAATCCAACGAACAGCGCGGCTACAATCGAGAGCGAGAGGAAGCCGATGCTAGGTCCGGTCGCGAGAAGGTCATAATTCATCGCGGCAAACTCACCCCCGCTTTCTGTAAGTCCTTGTTGACCTCGGGGCTTGGCCGCCAACCACGCCATTCGCGTGCCGAGCTCCCGTCGGCGCAGGCTGCATGACAGGGCACGTACTTTGGGGTCTAGGGCAGAATGCGGCCGGCCACGCTGTGAGTCAGCGAGCATTTCTCCTGGCCAAACCGCGAATGCCGCTGCGCGAGTTGCGGTCCGGCGATTGGAGTCGATCGGCTACCGTCAGGGCCGATTTGCGATGTCGCGTTACCTGCTGTTGACGTGGCGGCGTATCTTGCCTCCCATCCAACTTATCGCCGAGATCGCGCCGCCAAGATCGAGGCGGAAGGTCTTCCTGCGAGCGCGGAGCAGGCATAGCCGATCCGATCGGGATCGGCGCATCGCAACGACCCAACGGTGTGGTGGAGAAAATTGGATTCGGGAGAGCTCGTATCCAAGAGGCGGAGTTCCGGCCCGAATACAATCCGCTCGCCCGCTGCACCCACGATGCGCATCCGCAGTTTATTGTCTGGGAGATGGGCTGGATTGCTCGGCGGCGCTGGCGCTAAGGCGGGGCTGATCGCCGGACAATCAGCATTCACTGCCAACAGCCTTGCAACCGTCACCAGTTGCAAGGCTCGGCGGCGGGTCGACAAATCACATGAAATCGTCGTCGGACCCGCTATCGCTGCTGTCGCTGTCCTCGGTTTTGTGGAGATAGAGTGGAGGTTTGCCTGCACGCTGCCACTCACCGGCACTGTTCTTCGTCCATTTGTCGGGATGCTGCGTAGGGTCAAGCACCAGGTCGCCATGATCCACTTCAACAAACCCCATCGTCTGCGCGCGCGCTTGTGCTTCCGGATTAGCCGCACGCCAATTCAGCAACGGTCGGTCGCCGTCTATCCGAAGTTGATGCTCCAGCAGAATATCGCCCGCATTTTCGACGAGCGGATGGGCGACTTGAAGATCCACTATGGAAGTGACCTCAGTTCGACCAGGAAATTGTTCCCGCCAACTTTCCGATTCGAACTCGTTCATGCTGAATCCGCCTTCCATTCTCAGCAGTCCGGCACTCCGGTCTCCCAATTGGTAACTGAAATATCGCGCGTGCTCCGTATCTCGACGGATGCCATATTGCTGAGCAACGTCCGCGGTGCGCCTGGCTCGTGACGATACGAACTCCGAATACTCTTGAGGATTGTCGGCGATGTGCGTGATTTCATCACCATGAAATTGCCTCACCTGTCTCCTGAAGGAAGTCCTATTGATCTCCACCACAGGAGGTCGGGAATTGAGGGAGTATGCTTGGGGAGCCGCCGATGATGAGGCGCCGCTACCTTCCGATCCGGATAAGTACATTCGGGCAAATGTGTCCGCGAACCCTTCGCTTCCTGCATCCGATTGCTCGCCGGCATTATGCGCGCGGTAACTATCGGATGAGCCACCAATTCGACCATACATGACGATTCGTACTCCTATGTTTCGCAACCGAGCTCAAGTTAGCACGGCTGTTCAACATAGGGCGCTTAGTTGACGACTAGCTGACGAGGGCATTCCAACGGCTGCACCAATCAAATCCGCACTGCCGGCCTCAAAACCTCGGACTGCGCCACGCACCGGCCAGCAGAGGCTGCAAGGTCATGCCCCGGAGGACTTGCCGTAGTTGCTGGGTGGCAGATCCGAGGGGAGTGATTGCCCCAGGCCCGCGGTTGCGCGGTTGGCCTGACAGAGACACTGGGGCACGGATGGCCAGCCGACATTTGCCACTAGCATGGAGCCAGGTCAGTTTTGAACTGGGCAGTCGTGGACTTCCAATGACTAGGCCAAGCCTGCGGCAAAGAATGCTTTCGCGACAGGCTGGAAATATTGCATAGGAACCGCGTGGCCGAGTTTTGTAGTGCTTATCAGCTGACGCGCTAAGACATGGTCATGGACGATCGTCAGGCGTAGTGCCCGCGCCTCACTCAGCACATGTGAAACGCGCTCACCTTCGGCACGGCAAACTAAGAACGGCACCCCGGTTTCACCGCGAACGTAACGCAGACCGATCAGGACCGCCCTTCCTGTTAAGACCAGCGTGGCGCGATGCACGCCAAGCGCAGGCTCGTCGGCCGCCTCCTCGCGGATGCGACGCTGTTCACCTTTCAACTCTGGCGCTCCTTGCTGATCCTTCGACTCGCGCGTCACTTCGGTATTGGTCATGCGCATTTCGCGCAGATACAACGCGCGCTGGAGCAGGAGATCGATCAGTCCGCCGACCAGCAGTGCGCCGGCGCCAATTCCCATCAGCAATTTTGTCTCCATAAAGATGAGGCCAACACAGCCCATGCCGCAGATCGGCAGAGGGACCATTGTCTTCCACATCCCGAGAAGGACAATGGAAAAGGTTGCGCTGAGAACCAATACCTTGAACATGGTCTTGCAGACTTCGACCATGGAACGAGCAGACCCCAAGCGCTTCAGCCCTTCAAAGGGGTCAATTTTCTTAAAGCTGAGCTTCATCGGCTCCAGAGAGAAGACAAATCCACCATTGGCTAGCAGGCTGGCCAAAATCACCGCGGCGACGAGGGTTCCAAGCAGCGGGCCAACAGCCGCGACGGTGAGTTGGACGAGCACAACCAATGCCTGCGGCACCGCGGTATCGAAAGGTAGGCTCTGCAACTTGGTGGCTAATAGGAGCGCTTCCCGGCATTTGTCCTCGATCACGCTGCCTCTTAGCCAAAGGTAGCCGAGCCCAGCGCAAGTCCCGACCGCGCGGACGAAATCGGAGCTACGTGGCAGCTGTCCTTTTTTGCGCGCTTCACTTAACTTCTTCGGGCTGGCGGCGTGTGTCTTCTCTTCACTTGTGTCGCTCATGGCAGCAATTTGTCGAACCACTCCAGCGCGCCGTTGGCTTGTGTGACCTCCAGTTTCATGCTCTCCACCAGATAGGCAGCGTAGGTGACCATGAGAACTGGAAAGACAATGTTCTTGATTGCCGGAGACAGTTGGCTCGCCTTAAATTGCGGGGCAAAGCGACGCAGCAGCATCATCGATATATCAATCAGTATCAGGAAGAACACGACAGGCCCCGATACCAATAATGCCGTGCGCATTATGCGGTCGAGAAGCCCCAACAACTCCATTGCTCCTGGCCCGCTCAGTGTCGGGTGAAACTGATACACCGGCCAGATCAAGTAGCTGCGGTACAGGACACTGATCAAAGTTTCCAGGCCTCCTGATCCGACGAATATGGCAATCGCAGTGATCCCCAGAAAAACGCCCATCGCGGAAGCCTGACTGTTCGTCGCGGGATCGGCCGAAGCGGTCGGGCTGCTGATGCCGCGTTGGTTGTCGATAAGCTCCCCGGCAGCCTGAAGGCCCCAAAGCGGAATGCCAAGAAAAGTGCCAAGGAGTACACCGACAAAAACTTCCTTGAATCCGAGCAGGGTTAGCTGGATCAGGCGTGTATCAGAATCCAGCGCCGGCAATCCGCCGCTGACGTGTGCCAGGCATGGTAGTGCGAAGCCAACAGCCAAACAGCCCCGGATCAGCCCACTGATCTGCGAGCGTGTGAATACGGGAAAGATCAGCATGATGCCCATCGCGCGGGCTGCCCCAAGACCTGCCGCAACGACGAGTTCGAGAGCCGTCTGGATCAGAATTTGAATATCGGCCGATGGCGCGTCCATGGGGCGGACTAGTAGCTAAGTGTCATTGCGGGAAACTCGGTGAAGATCTGATCGGCTAGCTCTATGAGCGGGGCGCTTAGCACAGGAGCAAACAGCCCAATCACCGCGACAACGACCAGAAGCTTCACGGTGAGCGGCAAGCTTTCATCCTGGATCTGCGTCGCCGCCTGGAGGATGCCGATGACGAGGCCGACAACCACTGATGCAATGAGCGGCGGTAGAATCCAGATCATGAAAACCACCAGTGATTGGCTCATAAGAGTAATGATGCTGGATTCAGTGATGATCAGCCTCCCGGTAACGTATAACTCAGCACAAGCCCATGCATCAATTTTGACCAACCATCAATGGCAACAAACAAAAAGATCTTGAACGGGACAGATATAACAGTTGGTGAGACCATCGACATACCCATTGCCATCAAGATAGTTGTCACTATCAGATCTATAACAATAAAAGGCAGATAAAGTAGAAATCCCATCTCAAATCCGCGCTTCAATTCTGATAGCAAGAAAGATGGCACAAGTATTGCAAAGTCATCAGGCGTGGCTGCAGCGTGCATTTCCTCTGGCCAGACCTTTTCTGTCGAAGATAGGAAAAATCGCCGCTGCTCTTCATTTGTGAATTTCTTGAGATGCTCGCGCAAGGGCTCACTTCCGGCTTTAGCGGCGCTTACCCAGTCGTCGAATGTCTGATAGTGGAGCTTGGGATCCGACATGCGGTCATAGGTCTGCTCAGCAACGGGCGCACTAACGAACATAGTGAGGATCATCGCCGCGGCGTACAGCACCACATTGGGTGGTATGGTCTGGGTCCCGAGCGCATTGCGGACGAGGAAAAGAACAATTGATACCTTTACAAAGGCCGTTGTCGTGGCAACTGCTAAAACCAGCAGACCGAGTCCGGCGGTAACCGCAAGAAGCGCCAGGATTGTCGGCTGAGCTTCACTCATTGCATGCAAACCCGCCACGGAGCCTGATGCCCAGCTCTTCTCCGATGCGGACAATGTCGCCACGCCCGATACGCTGACCATTGGCCACTATGTCGATCGGGCCGTCGATCGGCCATCCAAGTTCAAAAATATGCCCTTCGCCGGCACTTCTTAATTCCCCAAGAGAAATAGGCCAGCGGCCGCATTCAAAGACAAGCACGATCTCGACATCGTCGAGATCCTTAGTAAGCTCCAGTTGCGATCCGGGTTGTGTCATATGCGCATTCTCCAAAGGACACGGTCGCGGGCGGAAAGGCCCCCGCAAGATTAATTCATCGCCGTCAAGATCCGCCCCGGCGCACAACTGGCCGACAGCTAGGGTGATCTGGCCGCGGCCGAACGGCGCAATATCGGGCAACAATGCATCACCGACACATGCGCTTCGAAGAAGCGCCGCAGGAAGGCGAAGCGTGCCGACCTCTCCTGCAACAATGAGCGAGAGCTCTGGAGGCAGCCCGCCCAGCTGCCGCGGCAACTGGGCAAGCAGTTCGCCTAGCGCGCGAAACGCAGGCGGTACTAAGCCGTCAAGAGGCGTGAACAGGAATAGACGGCCCTTGCCCTTGACCGCGCCGAAAATGATGTCGAGTTCAAGATGAGGAGCCAGCATCGTGGCTTCGCATACGCGCACGAGTTGCACGTTCAGACGCGTCGTCTCCTCCAGTCGAGTGACAAGCGGCTCAAGAGCGAGTTCGAGAATAAGCGAAGCAGTTGGCTCGGAAGGGAAGGCCAAGCCGTTCTGCACTGTCGTGATGAACTCCTCTACGAGCGGGCGCGACAGCGACAAGATGACCGTTTCGGCTCCCACTCTCCAGACGCAGTCAAGCATCGGAATGGCAGCAGGTTCCTGCTGCCAGACAAGCCCTGCCGTTCGCACCGATAGCGGCACCTCGTTGATCCGGCTTTGAAACGGCGTGCGGGGCGCTGCTGTATCATTGAGCCACGAGACAACCGTGCGGGACAGTTTCAGAACTGGTTCGAACATGGCGGGTGTGACCGCAGCGGCTATCAAAGACTGCACGGTCGTGTCATTCGGACGACCTCTTGCGACTGTCGGATCCGGTTGCGCGGCATTTAGGCAAGCGACCCCCTCGCATATTTCAGCAGTATCTCGTCGTCGGCCTCGATCTCGGCTGCGGCCTCCGAATGAGTCTCGACGGCGCGCCGCACGTCGTCCTCGATTTGTTGCCATTTGTCCCTTGCCGCCGAACATATGACCCATAGCTCCCTCGTCCTGGACGCCGCCATCTCAGCCTCCTCTTGAGCGATTTGGGCATCATCAAGCATCTGCCGTCTGGAAGTGATCTCAGCGGCAAGCTGTTCAGTGTGAAGGCGGTGACGGTCGAGCGCTGCGCTAGACAAGTTGTCGAGTGACATCAGATGCTGATAGAGCGCTGCTTCTGTTCTTGAACAATGTTGCTGTATCATTGCAAGCTCCCTAGCGGCATTTTGTACGGCTGAGGCGGCCACATCGCGCTGGGCTTCCTTCTTGGACAGCTCGCCAAGGGCACGACGCTCTTGCATTTCCTTCAGAAGCCGTAACCTCGAAGACTGAACCCAGTTCACGCGGTCAGACGCGACATCCATGCGACCGTCTCCTCGAAATCTGACGCGTCATCTTCGCTCTGGCGCAGAAACTCCCTCAGTTCGTCGATTGACGCGACGGCCCGGTCAGTCAGGGGATCTCCACCTGGCTTGTATTCGCCAACATTGATCAAGAACTCGGTCTCGGCATAGCGCGATAGGAGCTCGCGGAAAATGGATGCTGCCTTGCGATGTGTCCCCGAAACGACTGCATCCATGACGCGGCTGCGACTCTGCAGCACATCAATAGCGGGGAAATGCGATCGCGCCGCAATAGCGCGTGAGAGGATGACATGGCCATCGAGAATACCACGCGATTCCTCGGCGATTGGATCACCTGTGCCATCACCCTCTACAAGCACCGTATAGAAGGCCGTGATTGAGCCCCGCTCACCCATGCCGGCGCGCTCGAGCAGGCCTGGCAGCATGCCAAAAACGGAAGGAGGAAAGCCCCGTCGCGTCGGCGGCTCACCCGCAGCAAGGCCTATTTCGCGCATAGCGCGGCAGAAGCGCGTCAGCGAATCCAGCATGAGAGCAACGCGTAGGCCCTGATCGCGAAAATATTCCGCGAGCGCAGTCGCCATTGGAGCGCATTGCGCACGCTCCACCGCCGAGCGGTCGGAGGTTTCAACCACGACGACCGTACGGAGAAGGCCCTCTTCACCAAGATTCCTTTCGATGAATTCACGAACTTCCCGTCCACGTTCGCCTATGAGCGCCACTATGACGACGTCAGCGGCGGCACCCTTTACGATCTGTGACAACAGCGTCGACTTGCCACCACCTGGCTCGCCATAAATCCCGATCCGCTGGCCCTCGCCGCACGTCAGCAGACCATCGAGGACACGGACCCCAAGCGGGAATGGCCGCTCAATCATGCGCCTCGTCATCGGATTGGGGGCTCTGCCATGCAGTGGCCGAGTTTCGACGGTCTTGATTTCGCCTTTGCCGTCCAATGGGCGGCAACGACTGTCGATCACGCGACCGAGCAAATCGCCGCCGACGGGCACCTCACGCATTCGGCCAGTGGCCACGACCTCTGCGCGGCTGGATAGGCCCACCAAGTCCCCGATCGGTGTCAGCAATACACCATCACCCGACAGGCCGATCACCTCGGCCTCGAGCGACAGCCCGGTTCGCGGGTCCTCTAGGAGGCAAAGTTCCCCAATACGAGTGTCTGGCAAGACGGCATGAACCAGTGTGCCGATAGCCCGCGTGATCCGACCCCGCACCGCACGCGTGTCAATTCGCTTGGCCGCAGCCCTCAACGACGAGATTGCTGGAACGAGAGCTCGAGTGTCGGCGTCAGCGTTATGTTCTGGGACGGGCTTTCTCATAGCTCGCCTTTTTCACAGAGCGTCCCGAAACCAAGGCGCAGCGCGCGCATCTGGGCGTCAAGTCCCAGGTCGACATTGCCGTACTCGCTCCACAGCACGCACCGTTGCGGCGACAACGTCGGGTCGGGCTCGATCCGCACCCTTGGTCGACCATCCTGGCCGTCGCATCGAGCAAACTCTCGTGCAAGCATGTCGACTTGCATGGGAGAAACATGAAGGCAAACTTCGGCGCCGCTGTATTGACACTCTATGGCGTGACGAACAGCCCTCACCAATAGCTCGCCCGGATCGAAAGCGCCGATAAGATCGCTCAATATTTCCATCACGAGCTGCGGCAATTCCTGCTCCAGAGCCGCCTTTCGTCGCGCGATTTCGGAGATTGTCTCCGCAATCAGCCCTGCCATCTCCTCGGTGCCTGCATTCGAGCCCTCCATGTGGCCGCGCGCCCACGCCCGCTGGTAAACGGCGCGTGCCCAGTTTCGAACGCGCTGCCGATGCCGTTCTGCCGCGGCAAGCGCTTGCGCGGCGCTGTGCCAGGTTTCGAGCTCGCTCGCGGGTATCAGTGGTCCGACTGGACGCATCTGCGGCGCTATTGGCCCCTCGGAAAGTTCGGCTGTCATTTCACCGGGGTCTCTGTCTCAAAATGAGCTAGTACAAGTGAAAGCAATTGGCCGGCGGCGGTCCAATGCTCAGGTGCTGGAGTCTCCGCGGCAGTCCCCTCGGGCAACCGAAGAAGCACGCGGTTACGCTCGGTCGCTGAACTGTCCTGGAGCCAAGCCCCAAGACATGCATGTCCATCGTATTCGATTTGCTGAGCGAGTTTTTCTGGGTCCGCGATCAGTCTGTTCTCAACGGCATGCAGCAGGTGTCGGATTCCGAATGCGTGTGCATCCACGCCGATGCGTTTAACAAGGATGGCAAGCTCAGGCTGAGAGACAAACGCGACCAGCGAACGGGCATGCCAGATACTACCAGCAAGAAGGGCAGCTCGATATGGATCGTGCCCGCGTAGAAGGTCCGGCCTGCAGCCGATGTGGTTCAGATCCACGTCATAGTTGCCCAGCAATTCTGCCAGCCTTGGATGCAGTCTGGAACACTTCTGCAACTTCACTAACGTTTCTGCCGATAACGCTGGATCAAGACGCGCCGCTAGACGGGTCGGATGGGCCGAAGCCGCAAGCTCGCTCGCGCCCGGAAAACGCAATTGGTGCGGACCATCAGGTCGGGCGGTCTGTATAGGCATTTGCAATGAGATGTCACCCACGTCCAATTGCAGGCATTCTTTTGCGAATGGCCTCGACAGCAGAAGCATCCCGGCGCCCCTCGACCTTGGAAACGCCGGTTGATTGCTTGCGCCGACGCGTAACAACGCTGACCAAGAGATAACAGGCCACGGCGAATACGGCTGCGGCAAAACCTGTCACGGTCGCCAGAATTGGCGCAGGAAGAGGTATTGATGCTTGTGGCAAAACAGCAGTCGGATCGGGCCGTTGCTCGTGTGCGGACCGTTCTACCGGCACCAAAACCACTTCCACCTTATCGTAGGACAAGCCTTCGATGCTGTCGGCTACGAGCATCTTTATCTTTGGCAGCAGAGCCGCGACATTTGTTTTGGCGTCGTGCCTGATAAACACCGAGGCCGAGGATGGCGTGGCGCCGGCTCGCACAAGGTCGTTATGCGGCAGCACGACGTGAACACGTACAGAAAAAACGCCATCGATATCGCTGATCGTCCGCGACAACTCTTCGCTCAGGGCATACACGTAACGGGCACGCTCTTCGGTCGGCGAGGCAATCAGGCCTGATCCTTGGAATATCTCACCGAGGTTCTTGAAGGATTGGCGCGGCAACCCCTTGGCGTTCAGAAGGTTGATTGAGAAGGCGAGCAGCTTTTCGTCAACCTGGATCGTGCTGGTCCCATCCTTGGCGACCACCCGGATCGCGGCGACCCCGTTGTCTTCAAGAAGTGCGAGCATTTCATTTGCCTCACGCTCTTGCAATTGCGTGTAGAGGTCGGTTTTGCAAGCACTGAGGGCGACGAGAACTGGCAGCATGACAAGTCTAATCGACCGCCACCCTGACAGGCCACGCATGATTTCGCCCTTGGCCAAGCCAATCATGCGCCCGGTTCAGCCTTCCTTCAAAAGTTTATTCACGGATGATGTGATGCCGCTGACGCCTTTGGAGATAAGCGCCACCTGGGTGACGCCGTTGTAAACATCCCGAAGACCAGCCATCATCGTTTCGAAGTCTTGCCCTTGTTGAGGAATGCCCGAGATTCCGGTTCCCGCCTCACCTGCGACGGGAAGCTTCTGCGCCGGTCCCGGTAGAGCGCCCTTCGAAAGGGCTATGTCATGGTCGAGCGCGGGGAAGGAAACAGTGTTGTGTGGATATAGGGAGGAAATCGTCTGCAACACGCGATCGCCCATGCCGCTCGTCGGCGCAGCCGCGCGCTGAACATCCATCGCCGCAGCAACTGGCGCCGCACTCGCTGGCCCCGCGGCGGCATCGTTTTTCAGCGAGTCGGCTGCATGCCCTAAGGCGCGCTCAAACTGGGCCTGCTCGACAATCGACGGTGATCCGACCCTGGGGAGGCCAGCCGTTAGAGTGGCAGAGATCGACGTGACAGGCATCATCATGTAAGGACTCGGTTGCTCTCTCTGACCGGGCGAGCCCCGCCCATTCATCACCCGGTGTCGGCGCAACACTCCTAGGGGGGCAAGCTGACAACAAGCTGACTAACGGCGGCGTCATTTCGACATCTAAAATCTCTTCGGCAATTTAGTCACTTGTGATGATTTCAGCGTTTGGTTTATCAGTGCGACATGCCGAGAACGCTTATCCAACCTGTCACCCTGCATGTTTTGAGACTTCTCTGTGCCGGGTTTTTTCTGTCCACCGGGATTCACCCGGCGCACGCAGTCCCGCTGTCCCTTCCGGCGACACCCTATAGATACACGGTTCTGGATCAGGAACTCGCTGCAGCGTTGCAGGAATTCGGCAACAACCTGAATATCAGGGTCAACATCAGTCCTGCGGTGAAGGGGCGAATTCGCGGACGTATGCCTGATTTGCCACCGCGCGCGTTCCTCGACCGCTTGACGAACCTTTACGGTCTCCAATGGTACTATGACGGCCTTGTGCTCTATGTGTCTGCTGCACAAGAATCGCAAACTCGAATGCTTTTGATGACGTCGATTCGCTTCGATGCGTTCAAGGGGGCTCTCGACAAGCTTGATATCTCCGACGAGCGCTATGTGGTCAAACCCGTGCCAGGCAATGGCCTCGTCTTCGTTTCCGGTCCACCGCGCTTCGTCGCACTCGTGGAGCAGACCTTTAACGGCTTGGTGGCGGAGGCGCAGGCGCAGACTCACATAGCGGCCACGCCAAAGGAATCAGTGCTGATCTTGTTTCGCGGCTCCTCCACTACGGTCGTTCGCGACGGACGACCGGATGCTTCTTATTCTTCTGACATCCCACAACAGGATAGCGTTGGCGGGAAGCCTGAGCTGGGCAAGAAATGAACATTGAGGATTTGCCGCAGCTCTGAAGAACATGACTGCGGCTACCCCTTTGTGAACTCTTCGCAAACTCGTCAGTTTCTCGAAAGCTAATCCGCTCATGATGAGTCCCGGCAGCTCTCGCGGTGACTCCGGCCATTGTGTTGGACCGAACCTTGGAGCCGGCCCGGAACACAGCAATTGAAGGCAGGGCAGGCGCATTCGTGACCTGCCGACGCTTGGAATTGTCGAATTTTGTGAAACGCAAGGGATCTTCTGTCGGGGTCTCTTGTGGGGATTTCAACGTCACGTCTGAGGATGCACAATGTCGGCCAGCAATCTTTCAACTTTCTACCGCTCAAATTCGCTACAGTCCGCAAGGGGTTGGCCGGGCCTGAAAGTTTCCCATTTTGCGACCCAGCATCAGCAAAGTGCATCGTGCTTCGAAGCGATGCTGTCCACTTGTGTGCTGGCAAACAAGCCCGGCTCTTTCGCGCAAGGGGATCTGCCAACGTCGAATCTTGATTCGACAATGGATAAATTGCGGCAGGACCCTTTGGGCCATCTGGCACCGGATGTCGAATCGACATTGAAGGGCTTGGAGCAACACCCACTGGATCTGCTGCCGCCACATATGAGGGCGGCTCTCAAGGAGGACCAATCGCAACGCTCCAAGGCGACTGAAGCCCAACATCTGCTCCGCGTCACCCCGAAGATCGAGCCGGCTCCCAGGCCGAGCCCCGGAATCACGTGGAACGGTGGGTCGCTGACCACGGCTGAGTTGCAGATTGTTGCGGTACTCAACCGTCACAAGGACCAATGCCCGCTTAGTTGGAAGTCGTTGACCGAGAAAGCCAATGATCCCTCTACGCCACCGGATCTGAAAGCGGCGATCAAGGGACTGCAGCAGGATTCGGGACTTTTTTATGCGATTGGCTCGCAGGGCGACGGCCGCTGTGGAGGCAAGATCAACGCCAAGGACTTGGCCGGATTTTCAAACCACCACCCACAAGTTGCTGCATTTCAGGAAGCCCAAGCGCAAAGCTACGAGCAGAACTACATACCATCCGACGGCAGCGGAGGTTTGCAGCCTTCGGTCATGACCTTGAGCGATGCCTTGCGGGAGTTTTACCGGTACTCCGAAAATCTGTCCAAGGACCTGAGTCTGGATGAGTTCAAGAAAATGGTCGGCGGCGAATCGAAAAACGGCAAATTTCCGCCCCAGGTCATTGCGGCGGCGCAATATTTCCTCGATCACCCCGATGCTTGGAACCAGTTGTGCGGTGGCTCGAAAGGGAAGATGCACAAAGAGGATTTCCTGCAAGTCGCCTCATCGTCGATGAGCCTCACGCAAACTGAGCTGAATACGGTCGAGATGATCAAGGACCATCAGGACACGTTCTTTGGAAGCGGTGTTCTGACTCGCGACAAACTGGCGAAAATGAAAGACGACAAGAGCCTTGATCCGAAAGTGCGGGAAGCAGCCTCTCAGCTCCTTTCAGATCCTCTTTTGTTTGGCCTCCTGAACAATTCGATCACGGGCTATAAGACCCATCATAAATTCTTCGACTTTGGCGGCGGGCATACGGTTGATTCCGGCAATATCAGCAAAAAAGACTTTGCCCATTTTTGCACAAACATGTCGTCTGCGAACCGCAACGTTCAGCAGCCAATCACCCACGGCGCCCAAACCGCAGAAGAGCAGAATGCCGTCGCGGACATGAAGATGGGCCTGATGGACCAGCCTGACATTAAGTCAGCCAAAAAGAACGGCGGGGCCGTCATGCACGTCGTCGACTCCGTGCTCAAAATCGAGACGAAAGTGCTCGACTTGGCGGCAACGGCGGTGGGACTGCTCAGCTTCATTCCGGGCCTCGGACAAGTAGCCGATCTTGCCTCGATGGTTCTCGAGGCTGAGTCGCAAGCAGCCAATCTCCTGCGTACGGCCATTAACGGAGGCGATATGAAGCGAGCGCTGGAGGAAGCTGGCCTCAATATGGCCGCGCAGGCGATCGGCCTTATCGCAGGCCCCGAGGTCAAACTGGCCATTCGAAATGGGCTCGTAAAGCAACTGATGGAAGAGGCCTTGGCGGCAGGCATTGATCTTTCGGTCTCGACGGCGCAGGACTACGCAGAAGGCTATGTGAACAACCTCCAAGCACGCCTTGCAGGCGGCCCTGAGCAAAACCTCGGCCTTCCGAGCATGCCATCATTCCAGAGTGTGGCAAGCAATGTGCCCTTCGTCGGCATTGCCTTATCCTAGCCGTCGCCTTGCGCGGAAGCTTTGCTTGCGCGCTGAGATAAGGGTCATTGTGGCACACGCAGGGGTTCATCCGGATCAACGCAAGCGGTGTTCCTGACGCCATCTGGATCGGGCTGTGAGGGGGATGTCCGAAGTCTGTGAAGGCTTCGGTATATGACGACTTCAGAGTTACGCTGAGCCCAGCTATCTCGAGCCGGTGCGCCGGGTCGAGGTTTTCACGGGCGCCGGACGGCAGCGGGAATGGTCTCCGGAAGGCACGGCGCGGATGGTGGCGGAGCTGCGCAGCCGAAGGGACGGCTGTCGCGCGCCCACGGCGGCCTCCCGAACAGCCAGACGATGATCTCCTGCCTTGGGCCTATATCCTTGTGCCCACGCTCAAGGCAGTCGGCTGAAAACAGCGCTGATTTAAAACAGCATTATCCTGCACTGCACCCTCGATCCTTGCGCTCACCGATCGCTTGTCGGCACGCACGCGGTCAAGTCATTATCGCGCGCTATGCCGATGGGCTTCGAGAGCAAGGTGGACGCAGAGAGGTGCGTCAGCCTCAGGTGGCCAGCTTTGGGTCTCACGCTCTATGACGGCAACACCCGGCTGATCCACTTGGCCTGTTCGCGGCTCCCGCAGCGGCGCGGAAGCCACGGTCCGCCTTCCTCGGCTTCAGGCCAAAGACACCGCAGCATGCTCCAGAGCTATGTCAGCCGCCTTCGCCCCATCGTCGCGGTCATGTGGAAAGGACAAGCAGGCTACGCACCCCATAATCCCATCGGGCAGGATTCGACAGTCGACGGCGAGACATTCGCCAAACCTCGTCCTTGCTTTCTCAGCAACTTTAAAAAAATTCACATAATGTTCGTGAGCGTAGTCTCCTGTCAGGTGGTACATTCGCCACAATATCTGACGTCTTAGTGGTAGAAAGGACTGTGATCCATCTTCCATTAGCATCAATACCAGCGGATTTACAGCAAATGACGAGAAGAGATCTCATGCGGATTGATGGGGATAGAAGGGCTAGCGGCTTCCTGCATCCCGTCCGGGTTGATGCCAACCAATGTTGACACTGGTAAATCGCCTAAGGAGGGCAGCGCATCTTGATCGCCTTCGAATCCTGGGCCTTTGCGCGCATGCGGATCTAACCGTCGGCGAGCTGGCCGATATTACCAGTCTGCCTCGCGAGCAGGTTCGACGCCACGTCCGGCGGCTGGTCAGAGCCAACTTTCTTTGCTGCAACGAACAACGTCCGCAGTCTTCGTACCATATGCAAGCAGGAGGCAAGGATGGCGGGCTGGCTCAATTGTTGGTCGATCTCCTGCCCCACGAGGCCATCATAAAAGAGATCTACAACGCCTCGAAGCAATACAAGACGCGCGGTTGAAGGGACCGCCTGCTTGATCGTGAAATAGATCAGTCCAAATGGAGCGCGACTACCATGGATAACTCCGCCGGCGGCGCCATCGCGCAGCCCGACACTTACGGGCGGCCTCACTTAGCCGCCGTCGACTCCCGCGTTCACGAACTGCTTCTAAGACAGGAGCGCCAGGAGCGGACAACTCTCAAACTGATCGCCTCCGAGAACTTTGCCTCCTCGGCGGTGTTGGAAGCGACCGGGTCGATTTTCACCAACAAGTATGCCGAGGGATACCCCGGTGCGCGCTACTACGCCGGAAACGAGATCGTCGATGAGCTTGAGACCCTCGCGATCGAGCGCCTGAAAGCGCTATTTGGCAGTGAGCACGCCAACGTCCAGCCTTATTCAGGCTCGCCAGCCAACCAGGCTGTCTATCGCGCGCTTTTGAGCCCCCGTGACAAAGTCATGGGCTTGCCTTTACCCGAAGGCGGCCATCTGACTCACGGTTGGTCCGTCAATTTTTCCGGCAGCGATTATCAGCGCGTCCCGTACAGGCTGCACGAAAAGACACAGCAAATTGACTATGACCACTTGCGCGAGACCGCCAAGCGGGAACGCCCGAAGCTAATTTGGGTCGGCGGAACTGCTTATCCGCGTATTTTTGACTACGCGGCAATGGCCGAAATTGCTTCGGAGGTGAACTCGTATCTGGTGGCTGACATCGCCCACATCAGCGGCCTGGTTGTCGCAGGAGTGCATCCGAACCCCGTGCCCCATTGCGATGTAGTCACCAGCACCTCTCACAAGTCGATCCGCGGTCCCCGGGGTGGCTTCATTTTATCAAGGAATGAAGACCGTTATCAGCCCCTCCACATCCGAAGAGCAAACACAGTCTGGCCAAACGTATAGACCGCGCCGTGTTCCCTCTTCTGCAAGGCGTACCGCATATGAATACTATCGCCGCGCTTGCCGTCGCTTTGCAGGAAGCAGCGAACTCGTCCTTTCGTGTCTACGGTCAGCAGATCGTCCACAACGCCAAGGCTCTGGCCCAGGCGCTTCTGGAGCGAGGTTATGAACTCGTCACCGGGGGCACTGACAATCACATGCTGATCCTTGATCTTCGGGACAGGCCGCTGTCAGGCAAAGCCTATGCGGAGCGCTTATCGCGTGCAGGTATCATTGCGAATTTCAATATGGTCCCGGGCGACCGGCGGCATCCTGCGCTGACAAGCGGCATCCGCTTAGGGACACCAGCGGTGACGTCCATGGGCATGCGCGAGACGGAGATGGTGCAGATCGCCGCTTTCATCGACTCGGTCTGCCGCCAGCCCGATGACCAGGAAGTTCATGCGAGCGTACGAAGAGACGCTGCCGACTTCTGCACTGCGTTCGATGTTCCCGGCATCCCCGACCGATAAGCCACCCCAATCCAGAAACTCCTCACCTAACTCCAGCACTTGAAGCGAGGGCATTTTTATGACCAGGCAGTTCGTGTTCACTTCCGAATCCGTCGGCGCGGGACACCCCGATAAGATGGCAGACAACATCTCCGATGCCATTCTCGATGCGGTCCTGCGCACCGATCCGAAGGCGCGCGTCGCCTGTGAAGTGTTGGTGAAGACGGGGATGGTCGTTGTGGCTGGCGAGATCACCAGCCATGCCCAGATCGATTACAGCCAAGTCGCCCGCGATACGATACTCGATATTGGCTACGACGACGATGCGATCGGCTTTGATGGTCGACGTTGCGCCGTCGTTCTGGCCCTCACCGAGCAGTCGCCCGACATAAGCCAGGGCGTTGATGAAGGACGAGGGCAGGATCTCGAGCAGGGGGCGGGGGATCAGGGCATCATGTTTGGATTCGCATGCAACGAGACGGATACATTGATGCCCCTGCCGATCCAACTCGCTCACCATTTGACGAAAAGACAGGCCGAGGTCCGGAAAGCGGGACAGCTTGGCTGGCTGCGTCCGGACGTGAAATCTCAAGTGTCCGTACGCTACGAAGGGCTCCGCCCGGTGGCGCTGGATACCATAGTCCTGTCGACGCAGCATGACGAGGCGGTCTCACAAGCCACGGTCCGCGAAGGCGTCATTGAGGAGATCATAAAACCGGTCCTGCCGACCCACCTGGATACTTCGGGGATCAGATTTCTGGTCAACCCAACAGGGCGGTTCGTGGTCGGTGGGCCTGCCGGCGACTGCGGCCTCACTGGACGGAAGATCATCGTCGATTCCTATGGTGGAACCGGGCGTCACGGCGGCGGTGCCTTTTCGGGCAAGGACCCATCCAAGGTTGACCGCTCGGCGGCCTATGCCGCCCGGTATGTCGCGAAGAACATCGTTGCCAGCGGCCTTGCGGAGGTCTGCGAGGTTCAGCTTGCCTACGCGATCGGCGTGGCCAGTCCGGTTTCTGTCATGGTCAATACCTTCGGAACCGCAAGGATCGAGGAAAAAAGGATCGAGCGCCTTGTTCTCGAGGTTTTCGATCTCCGACCGAAAGGCATCATCAAGATGCTTGATCTCTTACGCCCGATATACCGCAAGACGGCGACATACGGACACTTCGGGCGTGAAGAGCCTGAGTTCACCTGGGAGAAGACGGACAAAGCTGACGACTTGCTGCGTGAAGCAGGACCGGCAGCTGCGTGAGGGCGGCTGGATCAAGCGCATGCGGCAACACATTTCAACTCGCGAGACCCACGCCCGGCCGGCATAGCAGAAAGCCGGTGACTCGTTGGCGGAGACATTGATGCCGGATTATGGCGTGCTTTGCATCGGCAATGCCATTGTCGACATCATCACCCAGTGCGAGGAGGAATTCCTCGAAACCAACGGCATCATCAGGGCGCGATGAACCTCATCGATACCCAGCGCGCCAAACTGCTGTACAGCCGCATGGGCCCGGCGATCGAAGCCTCCGGCGGCAGCGCCGGCAACACGGCGGCCGGCGTCGCCTCCTTCGGCGGCCGTGCCGCCTTCTTCGGCAAGGTTTCAAACGATGCGCTGGGCGAAATCTACGCGCACGACATCCATGCCCAGGGCGTCGCCTTCGACACCAAGCCGCTCAAGGGCGGGCCGCCGACGGCGCGCTCGATGATCTTCGTCACCCCCGATGGCGAGCGCTCGATGAACACCTATCTCGGCGCCTGTGTCGAGCTCGGGCCGGAGGACGTCGAGGCCGACAAGGCCTCTGGCGCCAAGGTCACCTATTTCGAGGGTTATCTGTGGGACCCGCCGCGCGCCAAGGAAGCGATCCGGCAGACGGCGAAACTGGCGCACGCGGCAGGCCGCGAAGTGTCGATGACGTTGTCGGATTCGTTCTGCGTCGACCGTTACCGCGACGAATTCCTCGAGCTGATGCGCTCGGGCACCGTCGACATCGTCTTTGCCAACAGCCACGAGATCAAGGCGCTCTACCAGACATCGTCGTTCGACGAGGCGCTCGCGCAGATCCGCAAGGATTGCCGGATCGCCGCCGTGACGCGGTCCGAGAAAGGCTCCGTCATCGTGCGCGGCGACGAGACCGTGGTCATCAAGGCCACCGCCATCGAGGAACTGGTCGACACGACCGGCGCCGGCGACCTCTACGCCGCCGGTTTCCTGCATGGCTACACGCAGGGTCGCGATCTCAAGACCTGCGGTGATCTTGGCTCACTTGCCGCCGGCCTGGTGATCCAGCAGATCGGGCCAAGGCCAAGGCAGAATTTGCGCCGCGAGGCCGAGCAGGCGGGGCTGACCATTCCGGACGTTCAAACGAGTAGTGGCCTACCTTCCCGTTGTGCAGGCTATCTCGCCAGAAGCGCAATCACGGAATAGGGAGATCCTGATGTCGAACATGATGAAGGCGCTGGTCAAGGCCAGGGCCGAGCCGGGCATCTGGATGGAAGAGGTGCCGGTACCGGAGATCGGCCCCAACGACGTGCTGATCAAGATCAAGAAAACCGCGATCTGTGGCACCGACGTTCATATCTACAATTGGGACCAGTGGGCGCAGAAGACCGTGCCGGTGCCGATGGTGACCGGCCATGAATTCGTCGGCACCGTCGCCGATTTCGGCGCCGCGGTCAGCGAATACAAGGTCGGCCAGCGCGTCTCCGGCGAAGGCCATATCGTCTGCGGCCATTGCCGTAACTGCCGTGCCGGCAGGGGCCACCTATGCCGCAACACGCTCGGCGTCGGCGTCAACCGTCCCGGCGCCTTCGGCGAGTATCTGGCGATCCCGCAGCACAATGTGGTGCCGATCCCCGACGATGTGCCCGACGAGGTCGCCGCGATCTTCGATCCCCTGGGCAATGCCGTCCATACCGCATTGTCCTTCGACCTTGTCGGCGAGGACGTGCTGGTCACCGGCGCCGGGCCGATCGGCATCATGGGCGCGCTCGTTGCCCAATGCGTCGGCGCGCGAAAAGTGGTGATCACCGACATCAATCCGGTGCGGCTGGCTTTGGCGAAAAAGCTCGGCGTCCAGCATGTCGTCGATGCGTCGAAGGAAAAGCTGCGCGATGTCATGCCGGCGCTCGGCATGACCGAGGGTTTTGACGTCGGCCTCGAAATGTCGGGTGCGGCGCCCGCCTTCCGCGACATGATCGACACCATGAACAATGGTGGCAAGATCGCCATCCTCGGCATCGCGCCGACCGGCTTCGAGATCGACTGGAACAAGGTCATCTTCAAGATGCTGCACTTGAAGGGCATCTACGGCCGCGAGATGTTCGAGACCTGGTACAAGATGATCGCGCTGGTGCAAGGTCCGCTCGATGTCAGCGGCCTGATCACCCACCGCATCGGCATCGACGACTTTCAGACTGGGTTCGATGCAATGCGCAGCGGCAGTTCCGGCAAGGTGGTGATGGACTGGTAGGGATTGCCTTGGCCGCTCTTCAGGAAAAGCTGACGGGACAGCACCCTCTGGTCCGCCGGACATCTTCCAACGAGGGGAACATGGCTGGGCGGAGAGCTATGGCTCCGCTACGTGCGCCCGCTAATCATGATACGGCGACGTATCGCGGCCCATCCGATGACGGTCGATGGGGCAATTCGCTTCAGTCGATGACGGAAACCCGGTGAACGGATGCTCAGGCCCCGACGCGATCGTCTATTTCCTATGATCTGCGATTGAGGTCGAGGTGTTGCCGCCGTTTCAGCGGGTAAGATGCGATAGACGACTTCCGGTACCTTTCCGGTCAGCGAAAAGGAAGGCAACGAGCCGCATTGCCTCAAGCAAAATGTTACCAATAGTGTCCCTGTTCCAAAAGGGATGGACAGGTCGTGCCATTCCGGTTCGGGAGAAGGATGGCGCGGCTCAGCATGGCGACACGGTGAAGCGGCGATCGTGGAGCGTTATCGCGGCGTTGACAAGCGGCGCATTCTGGATGAGTTCAAGGCGGTAACCGGCTATTATCGCAAGCGCGCGATCCGTCTTATGAACCGTCGTGAGCAGAGGCCGTCTTCGGGCAAGAGCCGCAGCCGCTGTTACGGCAGCGATGTCCGCGAGGCGCTCATCGTGTTGTGGGAGGCTTCGGAGCGGCTGAGGTCCGCATCGTCGCTCGCGGCGGCCAGCGCCGCCGGGCAGGAATGAGTTCGGCAGTTCGCCGCTCGGTGCCAGCCCGCACCTTCGGCGATTGGAAAGATCCGCCGCCCGGCTTTGTTGAGCGCATTCGGGCACGTCTTCGTCAGGGAGCTTCGTGCAGACGATGGTGCTGACCGAGATTGCCGCCGGCTGGACCGAATGCATTCCGGTCCGCACGCGCGACAGCGGCAATGTGATCATGGCGATCATGCAGGCCCGCTCGCGGTTTCCCTGACCCTGTGCTGCTGTTTGCCGGCATCCGCCCACACAGGAAGAGCTTGGAAAGCGGTTGGTCGTGGCCTGAATGCGGAAATCGAGGAGCCGTTGGTCGTCGATCTCCAGCCTGAACGCGGTCGTTTCCTGGTGCCGCAAATCGGCTGTTGCATGCACATCCCTGTCAGACGTCAGTTTTCCTCGCCCATTTTGGTGTCGAGCGCGAAGTGCTCTTTAGGACCAGCAAGGCTTTTTGGAAATCTGAGAGCGGCTTTCCGCGGGGCGCTCCATTTTTGAGCATCAAGCTACCACAGCCAATGACGCGCAGGTTCCACCAGACTCGCCAGCCTTGAAGGACAGCGAAAATAGCAGAGCACGACAGACACAACAATCCATCAGGAAGCCGCAGTCGTTGAAGATGCGGCGCTGCATCCATACCGTGGATGCATTCGATCCAAATAATCGATTTGTTCAATCAGTTTCTCGAAAGCTAACCCTACCCTCTGTGGGAATCGGGCTCTGGGCCGCGACGCTGCCTTGCGAACGCAGGGGCTGCACGTAGGAGAGATGATGCAACGAGAAATCGCACGCGGGTTGCTGGCGTCGTGGGTTCGCCGACCGGCGTATTTGAGCCCGTCAGTTGGTCCTCACCCGCGCCTATTGCCACCGAGCGACTTGCATGTCCCTCCAACTCGGACCTGTTCCGAGAGATGCGACGAGTTGCGCGCCGTGTGCTCCGATCAGATGGCCGCCGGTGACGCGTCTCTCTTCGATAGGAGATGAAATGCGAACGCTGCTCGTGGATCATCATGCGGATCTTGCGCGCGCCATGCGACTTGCGCTCGGGGATGGCGGCTTCGTCGTTGATGTCGTTGGTACTCTGGAACTGGCCTCGAGTGCATTTTCTTGCGCTAGCTATGAAATTCTCCTGCTGGAATTGGCTCTGCCAGATGGCGATGGCTTGGGTTGGCTGAGGCAGTTGAGGACCCACGGGCATTCAGTTCCTGCCGTCATTATGAGCAGCCTTAACGATCTCGATAAGCGAATTGCGATCTTCAACGGTGGTGCGGACGACTTTCTGCTCAAACCCGTCTCTACCGATGAGCTTATCGCCAGAATGAGAGCCATTCTGCGCCGGGCGTCACAGATGACCGACCTGAGGCTCGTATTTGGCAATCTCAACTTCGATCCGGTCGCCCGGCAGGTTTTCGTTGCTGAGCACCCAATGATGATCGCACGTCGCGAACTCTGTATTCTAGAGCATCTGCTTAACCGGGCAGGCCGCATCGTGCCCCGTGCGCAGTTGGAAGATCACCTCTATTCGTTCAACGACGACGTGTCTGCCAACGCGCTTGAAGTCGGAATCTATCGTTTACGTGGACATCTGACCAGATCAGGTGCAACGCCACGGATCAAGACCATCCGTGGCATTGGATACATTCTAGAATTGACTGACGCGTCATCCGCATAGTTTGTCGAACCGAAAGAAGATCTATTTTGCTGATCCTTCAACATCCTTGCCCTGCGCTCAATTGGCGGGCGATCGCCATCAAGGTTCCGAGACCTGCAGTGCCCCGTTACCTGGGCCATCTCCTCTGCGCGCTTATTGTGACTTTCCCACTTGGTGTCGCGGCGCAAAACAAGCAGGACAAAGGCGCGCCGCGTGCGGCTTCGAATAGCATCAACGCCACGCTGACCCTTTCCTCTTCGCTCGGGGAGACCGTTCATCTGCCCGCGCCAGCCACGACCATCTTTGTTGCTGACCCGACGATCGCGGATTTTCAGGCACCATCGAGCAAAACAATCTTCGTCTTTGGCAAGAAATCGGGGCGGACCAGCCTATTCGCCTTGGACGGCAACGGCGAACCTCTCGCCGAATTGCGTATCGTTGTCACGCAACCGATCGGGGATTTACGCGCCATGTTGCGGGAGCAGGTCGGGGACTATCCCATCCGCGTCAACTATACGCCGCGCGGCGCAATCCTTAGCGGGACGGCGCCCGACGCAGAGGTCGCCGACACCGCAAAAAGAGTCACTGAGCAATATCTGGGCGACGGAGCGCAAGTCGTCAACAACATCAAGGTCGCTGGATCCCTGCAAGTTAACCTCAGCGTGCGCGTAGCCGAAGTCTCACGCAGCGCCATGAAGTCACTTGGCGTCAACCTGTCCGCCTTCGGTCAAATCGGCAATTTCAAAGTGGGCGTTCTAAGCGGAAGCGGTGCAAGCGCTGGATCTGGTTCAACCCAGGGTGGCGGTACAGCAGAAATCGGATTCGACAACGGTGCCGTCAACGTCAGCGCGGTTCTCGACGCGCTCGCCAAGGAGCATATAGCTTCCGTCCTGGCTGAGCCGAACCTCACCGCTATGTCGGGTGAAAAAGCCAGCTTTCTCGCTGGCGGCGAATTTCCCATTCCTGTCCTGCAGGAAAACAGGCAGGTATCGGTTGAATTCCGTCACTTCGGCGTCAGTCTGGAATTTGTGCCGACAGTTCTCAGCAACAATCAAATCAACATTCACGTAACGCCCGAAGTCAGTGAACTGTCGACGCAAGGTGCCGTGCAAATCAACGGAATTTCCGTGCCGGCAGTTTCCACGCGCCGAGCCGATACGGTCGTCGAACTCGCCAGTGGGCAGAGCTTCGCAATCGGCGGTCTAATCAGGCGGAACGTCAACAATGATGTCAGGGCCTTTCCCTGGCTCGGAGAAATGCCGATCCTGGGACCGCTTTTTCGCTCGTCCTCGTTTCAAAAAGAGGAGTCAGAACTGGTCATTCTAGTTACGCCTTACATTGTAAGACCAGGCTCCAACCCAAACCAGATGAGCGCACCTACGGAGCGAGCGGCACCGGCTTTGAACGGAGGGGGCGCTCCGACGAATTCCGTGGCAAGTCCCCCGCGAGACCGCGCTGCTATCCGTGCGGGCGCGCCAAGCGCCCAGGGCGGTCTCGGCTTCATCATCGAATAGTGTCGTCCAATGATGTTGCGTTTTATAGTCCTCTTTGTCGCTCTGGCACCAAGCGTAAGTGGCTGCACAAGCACTACGCCAGTTCATGTCGAACCATCGGCATCAATGCTTGTCCGAGAGGAGACCACCCTCCTGACGTTGCAAAGCCTGCGCGCTTCCGAACGGCAGCGTTTGCGTGATTTCCTAAACAAGGCCAGTCGCGGCCGATTCGATGCCCTCCACCTCCTCATCAGCGGTTCGCCCCAGCTCAGCGCAGGGGTAGCCCATCAGGCCAGGCAGTTGGCAATCGAAGCAGACAACATTCAATTGCTCGATCAACACGACGCCGGCTCAGTGCGAATTGAGGCGATTGTCTATCACGCCCGTCCGCCGGTCTGTCCCTCATATGGTGCCTTACCCAATGAAGAATCCTTCAAACAGCCGCTTGGTTGTTCGACAGGATTTAACCTGGCCGTGATGGTCAACGATCCGCGCGATCTGCTCGACAATCAGGCCGTCAAGTCCGGCGATGGCGATCGTGCTTCTGTACCAGTTGCCACTTACAGAACATTCGGGACGGATAAAGGTGGCTAATACCGGCCCTTATCTTGGCAGCACTCCTACCGGAGATTGAAAGCTTCCAATCTCGTCCTGATCTAAAATCAAAGGAACCGCTGGATGCAATATAGGCGCGATATCGCGGGCCTTAGGGCTGTTGCTGTACTTCCGGTCGTACTCTTTCATTTCGGAATTTCGGCGATCCCGGGTGGCTTTAGCGGGGTCGATATCTTCTTCGTCATCTCCGGCTACCTGATCAGCGGAAGCCTCTTGGATGACCTTGAACGCGGCCAATTTTCGATCGTCAACTTCTACTGGCGCCGTGCCCGGCGCATTCTGCCGGCTCTCGTCTTTGTGATGCTTCTCACCTGCATTGCCGCATTGTTCATTCTTCTGCCATCGGATCTGCGCGAATTCGGTCTTAGCATCATAGCTGCCTCGACCTTCTGGTCGAACGTTTTTTTCTGGAAAACGTCAAGTTACTTCTCGATCGATGCCGCGCTTCGACCACTGTTGCACACCTGGTCGCTTTCCGTAGAGGAGCAGTACTACATCTTCGCCCCAATCCTGATGTTCCTAATCTATCGCTACATCGGGAAGCGCTGGCTGACGACACTTCTTCCGATAATTCTCTGCAGCTTCGTAATGGCGGTGATGGCGACATCGCTGGCGCCCACCGCCGGATTCTATCTGCTGCCGACCCGAATCTGGGAACTCATGTTGGGCGCCCTGCTCATGCTCAAACGCCCCCCGCCGTTGGGCAACCGATTCCTGATGGAGTCGGTGGGGTTGGCCGGATTTGGCCTTCTCGCCATCGGGTTCTTCGCGCTTTCGGAGAGCGACCCGTTCCCAGGCTACAACGCCTTGTATCCATGCATCGGAACGGCCCTTCTGATCTATGTTGGCCAAAATTCCCCCTCGACGGTCGCCAGCCGCATGCTCGAAGTCCGGCCGCTGGTCTGGATTGGGCTCATCTCGTATTCTTTGTATCTTGTTCACTGGCCGCTCAATGCGTTCGCGCATTATCTTTCGTTCCAAAAACTCGATCCTTTGATGACCGGTGCGATGTTGGTAGCAAGCCTCGCATTGGCTGCATTCTCCTGGAAGTTTGTAGAGCAGCCGTTTCGACAGAAGAGGGCCTTCACCGCCCCGGGGCCTATCTTCGCCTTTTCAGCGCTCGCGATCGTTGTTCTTTGTGCCGGCGGAGCGGCGGGGGCGCTCGGCAACGGCTTTCCGCAACGGTTTCCGGACTATGTCCAGCGGCGCATTTCCGTCGGGGACTGGAGGAATGGCATCTGTTTCAACGAGGGCACCAGCCGGATCGAAAGCTGGAATATGGAGGATTGCACGCGCACTCGCGGTTTTCCAACAACGGTTTTTTTGTGGGGCGACTCCTTCGCCGCGCACTATGTTTCCGGCCTGGGTGCTAACATAAATCGGTTGCAGGCGAACATCGTGGAATATACGTACGCCGGCTGCCCGCCGATACTCTCTTACTACTCTTACGCTCGTCTTGATTGTGTCCGGTTCAATCGCAAGGCCTTGGACATCATCTTGGAAGCGGACATCAAGACGGTTATCCTCAGCGGTAAATGGAGTGACTATGAGGTCAGAGGCTTCGACGGTCTTCAGCAAACAATCGATACGCTTCGTGCCCTGGGCGTGCGCGTGTTTGTCATCGGCCAGTCTCCGCAGTTCCCAACTGACGTCCGGAAAATTGCGTTCTTCGCCAAGCGCCAAAATCTGGACGATACGTCCTGGCCGATGGCGATGGACCCCGGCATCAACGAACGTGTGCGCTCATTTACCAAAGGCGCCACATTCATCGATCCGCTGAAATTCCTGTGCAGCGCAGGACGCTGCCCCTATTCCGACAGAGGAGAGTTTATGTATTTCGACTATGGTCATTTCTCTTCAGCCGGCGCCACACTGGCAATCTCGAAATACTGGCCGGCTTTTGGCAAAGACAATGCTCTTCCTAAGACGAAGTAGCGGGTCAGATGGCTGACAAGCACCAGTGCGGGTCCCTGTGATTGCTCCTGCTTCGGCAGCAGCCGCGACGATGGAGCTGTTCAGGTTTAAGGCCACCCGATAGCGACCTAGGATGGGTGCTGCCACGCGGATCGGACTAAGCGTGCATTATCACGTAAATGTTGAGAGAATGAATGGCGCCGCGAAGGGCAATTCCAGCCATCCACAGCGACAGGCGTGTCGCGGTCCCGACATAGCAGTGGCACTTACCTGACACGGCCTCACACTGCCCTCTAAACGGCCCCGAATTTGAACTGACCACCCCTGGCCGGTTCATTGGGCAGGTCAAGGGCTAGGCTGTATTACACAGGGCTCACCCCTTTCAGTCTCAAGTTGGTACGATGGGCCGTGGACGGTCGATGCAGACTTCAAGGATGGCGAAAGAAGCTCTCTATGCGTGCGTTGTCGAGGCAAGTGCCTTTGCCAGAGATGCTCGCGGCTGGAGAGATTTCAAAATGAGCGTTGGAAGCGGAGAATGCCGCCGACGCTGTTCGGCTTGCTCGTGCCCTTGACCGTGGTAGGGTCGGCAGGGCCGACGCCAAAGTTGCCGTAGTGGTCGTAATCGACCTCGGCTGTGACCGTGAAGCCAGGAACGACCATATAGACGACGTTTGCAGCCAAACCAGAATTCTTGAGCTGATCACTCGAGACCTGAAAGTTGAACGAAGTTTTCTCGTCAAACTCGTAGGTGGCGCCCGCCCAGAAAGCCCACTGGCCGTTCCAGATTTTGTACGAGCCGCGCACATGATTGGCGATTGCGCCGTTTGAGTCCTCGTTGAGACTGCCATTGGAACCGTAGCCGAACAGTCCAAACAGCGACAGCTGGTTTGTGACAGCGACGTCGACACGGATCTTGCCGGCCAAAGCTTCGTAGTTGCTGTCATAAGCCGCGACGCCGGTGATCGAGCCCCAGCCTTGCGTGTATTTCAAGCCGGCGACAACGTGCGGAATATAGCTGTCGATAGTACCGGCTGAGCCCGATCCTTGTTCGAGCGAAATCACGGTCGAAATGCCGTTGCCGGCGTCGAAGTAGTACTGAGCCACGTTGGTGTCGAAGCCGGCCGACCGAATGAGCATACTATCGAGAACGTTGCCAGCGTAGCTTACAAACGTATCGAAGGCCGACCCGTCCTTGCCAACTCGCAAGCCCCCCAGCTCGACCCAGGCAGAAGCCAGTGCGAGGCCGCTGTTGAAATCATAGTTCTGAGGACTGTCACGCGAGTTAGCGCTATTGCCAAAATTCACATGGGTTTCGGTATAGGTCGTCAACGCGCCGAGCTCGGTATGCTGGCCGGTCCAAGTTTTGAACGTGAAGCGTGTGTTGTTTCGCCAAGTGCCTTGGTCCTCGCCAGTTCTCACATCCGAGGTTCTTGCGCTGTCATACGATCGGACATCACGAGGCCGATATCATAACGGACATAGCCGCCGATGCGCAGGCAGGTGTCGGTGTTGAGAATATAGGAATAACCCGAGCCGAGGACGTCGCAGATCTTGATGTACTCGGCCGGTTCCCGCTCGGCGCCAGCTGCTCGAACGACGGAAGCGGCCATCAGAGCAGTTAAGCCGAGAAGAGGACTCTTGATGTACATGTCTAGATCTCCATGAAGGATTAAAAAGGATGGAGGCGTAAGAGAAAGCTTTCCTCTAAATTTTGTGCGTGTTATCTCCAATGTGTGGACGCCCAAGCGCTTGACACGAGAGGTTAGCCAGCGTAAAAGCCAAATGTACTTAGAATAGTGTTTTATGCTAGGAGATTCATTATCGTTTATATGTGAAACACTCCGGTCAGACCGCTGCAGCCTCCGAATAGAGCAGCAAGCGACATGCCAACCTGAAGCGTAGATGCGGCTGACACTAAAATTGGGCCGACGCGCCTTCGTCTCGCTGGAATCACTTTTTTTGAGGGTCACTGCGAAAAGCAATGTGCGACACGGTTCGCCATGTTCGATATGTGACAGTCTCGTTAAACAGCGACGGCTTCCCGTCTGACCGCAACGGAGGCCGGTTCATGCGCTACCGAGAAGGATTACTGCGCGCATGCGGTCCGCAAGGGCTGCGCCACGGACAGAGGGCGTCCACGTCCGATGCGTCGCATGGTGGCCGCAGCACCTTTTCGCCGCTGTAAGTTCGCCGTGCAGGTACATTGCGCGGCCGGAAGCGAGGAGGGAGCGCACCCTGAAACGGTTGCCTACGGCTCGCCTCGAGTAATTGGCGATGAACAGCATTCTCGAGAACTTAGTCTCGACGGAAAGAGCAACGAAAGGAAGCCGCTTGGACGAGCACGATCCGAAGGAAGAACTGATCGAGACCATTTTCCGCAACGGCACAATCACTGCCGTGGGTATCCTGCTTGCCTTTTCGCTCGGCTTCCTCACTCATTGGGCGGCGAACCCCTTGCCATGGCAACTCTACGATCTGTTCGCCGTAGTGCCGATCCTGCTCGGCATCGCACTGCAGATGAGAGCGCTGTCCATGCTGCTCGACATGAGTTCCTTGCGCCGCCCCATCTACGAACGCGCCAATCGCATTTTCATGGTCGGCCTCATCCAGACCGCGTGTGGCGTCGGGATGGCCATCTTGCTCGATCTTTTCGGGATATCGGTAGGGGGCACGGTGCCCGGCGCTTGACGACAAGCCACACCGCCGCTCATCGCTCGAAGCGACGTCAAGTCCGGGAGCCTTGTGCACCCCCTAGCGGCCTTCCTTCTATCAAATGAGCGGACGTCAGCTTTAGAGCGTCTCGGTGGCTAAAGCCGGTATGGTTTTTCGGCCGGCAGGGAAGACCGCTGGCTGGATCTGGATGGATCAGGCGTTTGCGTCTGAACGAGGCTTGACAGGTGCGTTGCGACGTTTGGCGTCGGACATGAATTTCGCATTGCAAAGTTCTTCCGCAGACGCCTCAAGTACACTGCACTGGCGTCACGTACTCAAACGTGAATGCGGCACCGCACCATCACCTCAGGCGGAACCATGGCACGCGCACTCCCCGGCGTGGTTGATACCGTCCTGTCCAACCGAGACTGCGACATCGCCGCCTCCGCCTTGAAAACGCGGAGAAAGCGGGACGCACTGACTTAGGTCAGAGACAGGACGAGCGCGCAACGAAACAACATGGATCAGCGACGTGGGACGACAGCTCCTTGCACGCCTCAATCCTGACAAAGTACCGGGACCCCCGGCCGCCTTGGTATACCATCTATCCGACTGTGCCAGACTTCTCTGCGGCGGTTGGTGCTGACGATTATGAGGAATGGCTGAGGGGCCTCCCGGCCGACGAATCGGTGTCGCTCTATTTCCACATTCCGTTTTGCCGATCCATGTGCTGGTATTGCGGCTTCCCTACCGCGGTCACCCGTCGCAACGGCCCGATCCTTAATTATTTGGCGGTGCTGCGTCAGGAGATCAGTTTGGTGTCGGAGCAAGTGCGGCAAGGGCTGCCGGTGAGCGATGTGCATTTCGGCGGCGGAACGCCTCACCTTATCGGGCCAGCCGAGCACTTGGCGCTGATGGAATTTCTACGCCGCCACTTCGCTTTCAGCAAAACTGCTGCGATCGCCGTGGAGATCGATCCCCGAACGTTCACACCGGAAATGGCCGAAGCCTTGGCAGCTACCGGTGTCAACCGCGCGAGCATCGGCGTGCAGAGCTTTGATCCCGATGTGCAAAAGGCGATCAATCGGATCCAGAGTAAGGTGCAGACGGCCGCTGCCGTCGAAAATCTCCGCCGGCATGGCGTTGGCCATATCAACTTCGATCTCATCTTCGGTCTCCCGAAACAGACTGTGCAGTCCTGCATCCAGACCGCGATGGCTGCGGTCGCCATGCGCCCCAACCGGTTTGCGGTGTTCGGCTACGCGCATATTCCTTCCGTGATAAAGAATCAGCGCCTAATCGAGCAGGCAGGTCTACCGGACGGCGATGTTCGCGCCGAACAGGCTGCAGCTGTCGCCGAGACACTGGTTGGCGCCGGCTACCGGGAGATCGGGCTCGATCATTTCGCTTTGCCGGACGACGAACTCGCGCTAGCGCAGAAGACCGGGCGCCTGCGGCGTAATTCGCTGGGATACTCGGCCGATACTTGCAAAACCGTGATCGGCTTCGGCGCGTCGGCTATTGGCCGAGTCGGCGAGGGGTACGTTCAGAACGAAGTAACACGGGATTCTTACGCCCGGCACATCGCAAGTGGACGTCTGGCGACATCAAAGGGCCACCGTCTGACCGACGATGATCGGGTGCGCGCAGCAATCATCGAGCGACTGATGTGCGATTTGGAGGCCGACGTGCCGACCATCTGTGCCGCCCACGAAATCGAACCAGCTCGTTTTCTCGATTCAGTTGAGCGTTTGGTGACGCTGGCTGAGGAGGGGATCGTGGACGTCGAAAACGGCTTCATCCGCGTGCGGCCGGAGCACCGCTTTGTTGTTCGCGCCGTTGCTGCTGCATTCGATGCTTTTCTCGCGAATCGATGAGTTGAGGCCACGACTCGGAAGGCATCAGACCTTGTTTGGCGCTCGTCGGCATGGGCTCTCGCAGAAGACTCCGCAAGCGCATGCAGGGGACTTCCACTTGACGCCGCGTTTCCCATCATCTCGCCTGGGTGCGCTCGAAAGTCACAACTCGGAGCACGCTGCTCTCGGTGTGAGGCTGTGCTCTGCAAAGCACCGGTGATCCACCCTGTCCTTGGATAGCAGCTTGCTGGCGTCATCTTGGAGGACGAGAAAAGATTGTCGAGGTACGGGTACGAATTGCCTCGGTCGTTCGTTCAATCGAAAGCACTGTCTGCGGAGGCAGCTCTCCTTCATGCAGTGACAGGAGATGCTGGCCGACTTCCTTATCTGCTGCGGTGAGTCGATGATTTAGGCGGAGAAAGTCCATCCAGGTGGGGGTGCGGAATGTCTCCGTCCAAAGTGACGGTGTTTGCAGATTTCGCTGGAGCGTCCAGTTTCGTGCACCGGCACGGCTCTGGACGTGTCGCCGCGTGCGCATGTAGCCCAGAAAGGCCTCGATATTTTCCTCCGATATCAAATACTCGACCTTGGCCACGATAGGGCCACTTCTGGGTTTCAGATCGAGAGCCACGTCCGGCGGATGAAAAACTGAACTTTCTTGATCCGTTTCTTCCCAGGGACGGACCGGCAACACGATCCCCGCTGCTGCAACCAGCAACAGAGCGCCCGCGGCGCCCTCCAATGCTGAGGTCAAGGAATAGTTTTGCGCGACAGAACCCCAGATCCAGC
>SAQL01000036.1 GCA_004020645.1 Mesorhizobium sp.
CAGATTTGCTCGCCTTCGGGAATCCCCTTTCGATTCAGACTCAATTCATCCCGCTCTAGGCCAGATCGTCCTGCCAATCGGCCCCGCCGTAAAACACGCGCAAAATCACCACGCGCTTGGAGTCTTCAATGAAGGCGATGGTGACGGCGTTCGAATCGGTTATGCGAAGCTCCTGCCGCACATCGTCGCGGCGTGTGCCTCGTTCGACGGCTCACGCATTTCCCTGCAAGCGGGCCTTGTGGCGCTTGCGCGCCCGTTCGGCCATCTCCTCTGGCGAAATACCCCTACCAGGGTCTGCCTTCCAGGCGTCATAGGTCGGCGCGACTTCCTCGCGCAGCCAACGCTCCACGGCGGCATCGCGCTCTTGCAAGGCGCGAAGCCCGGCGCGGATGACTTCGCTGCTGGTTGCATAGGCCCCGGACTGAACGAGCCGATCGATAAAAGCGGCCTGCTCGGCCGGTAGGCTGAAAGTGCGTTTTTCAGTGGCGGACATTATTCCTCCTATGAGGGGACCAGTATGATAATACCCGTCGCCGAAACCGCACCAGGAATTCGGATAATTCACTTAAGGCCGGTCTCGCTCGGCGCACCGATGCCGAGCAGCGCCTGCAGGCCGAACAGAACGACCAGCGACGCCACGAACATGCCGGCGAAGACGGCGGTGCCGACAGTCGCGCCCCTGCCGATGGCGACATTTGTCATCCGCCAGGTCAGGATCATCGACAGCGCGAACAAAAGCAGCGACGCCAGTACGGCGAACTCGTTGGTGGACGGCAGGAAAAGCCTGATCAAAGCCGCCGGCAGCATCATCCAGGCGATGATCGCCGACGCCCAGTTGCTGGCGACGACATAGTGGACGAAACGCCCGCCAATGCCGGCGCGCGGCGCGACCAGGGCAAGTCCGACAAGCGGCAGCACCCAGGCGCCGATGTCGACCGTCGCCAGACGGATCAGCATACTGAAGCGCCCCGCGAATGCATTCGGATCGCCGATCTCGTTGGCAAGGCCGACCCAACCGACGATCAGCGCCGGTGCCGCGACGACGATGGCGAAGAAGGAATTCCAGAAACCGTCGGCCGAAAGGTCGAGCTGGCGCAGCCCGTCGGGCTTGCCGAGCATCAGTCGCCAGGCGCCGGTCAGCGAAGCATAGGTTTCATCCGACGAAAGCATGATTACGGTATGCCTCGCTCGAACCAATCTTCGATAAAACGCTGATAGATCTGCGTCAGCGTCTCGAGGTCGGCAAGCGCGACGCGTTCATCGACCATGTGCATGGTCTTGCCGACCAGCCCGAACTCGACCACCGGACAATAGTCCTTGATGAAGCGCGCGTCGGAGGTGCCGCCGGAGGTGGAAAGCGCCGGTTTCCTGCCGATCACCGCCTTGACCGAACCGCTGAGCGCTTCGATCAGCCGGTCGTCTCGGGTGAGGAAGACGTGGCTCGGCCGGTCGCGCCAGACGAGTTCGTAGTCGACCGGCGTCGTCTTGCCGGCCCGGTATTTCTTGCGCTTCGCCGCCTTGTCGAGACGGTTGTGGATTTCCGCCTGGATGGTCTCGGCGGTCCACGTGTCGTTGAAGCGGATGTTGAAGGTCGCGGTCGCCTTCGCCGGAATGACATTGGTGGCCGGGTTGCCGACGTCGATGGAGGTAACCTCCAGATTGGTCGGCTGGAAGTCCTTAGTGCCGTTATCGAAGACGGGGTGCAGCAAGGCGTCGACCAGCGTCATCAGCCCACGCACCGGATTGTCGGCAAGCTGCGGGTAGGCAGCGTGGCCCTGGCGGCCGTTGACGATGATGCTGCCGGACAAAGAGCCGCGCCGGCCGATCTTGATCATGTCGCCCAGCGCATCGGGATTGGTCGGCTCGCCGACGATAGACGCGTCCCATTTCTCGCCCTTGGCGGCCGCCCATTCGAGCAGCTTTGTCGTGCCGTTGATGGCCGGCCCTTCTTCATCGCCCGTGATCAGCAGCGAGACCGAGCCTTTCAGCCCGCCTTTCGAACCGAGATGGCGCGCCACCGCGGCGATAAAGCAGGCGATGCCGCCCTTCATGTCGACGGCACCGCGGCCGAACATCTCGCCTTTGGCGATCTCGGCGGCGAATGGCGGATGCGTCCATGAGGCCTCGTCGCCGACCGGCACCACGTCGGTATGCCCGGCGAACATCAGGTGCAGACCGTTGCCGGAGCGCCGCGCATAGAGATTTTCGATATCGGGTGTGCCTCCTTCCGAAAACACCGGCCGCTCGACGGAAAAGCCGAGTGGTTTCAGCATTTTTTCCAGTGTGCTCAGTGCCCCGCCCTCAATGGGCGTCACCGAGGGGCAGCGTATGAGGGCGGCGAGATTTCCAGCGGGATCGGTCGGCAACGTCATGGGCAAAGCGATAGTCGAAAGCGCGAGGCCTGTCACGGCCAGACATAAGGGGGTCCAGTCATCCCGCCGACATTACGGTTTCATGTCGTATAATCGCAGGCCCAACGCATGTCGCCGAAAAGCATGCGCTCGAGTTTGATCCGTGGGTGCGCAGCGGTTCTGGGACCACAACATGCATAGAACTAAGACTTACAGCGCGTCGCACGAATCGCTTCAGACGCGACGCGCTTAGCCAGGATATTGGTTGGACGGAGGCGACAAAATGCCTCAGTAATCGGTGTCAGTTTGCGGCCCGAACATGCGCCCAGTAACGGCCCTTACCGGTGCGCTTGGCTTCGTAGAGCGCGTGATCGGAACAGGTGAGAAGAAGTTCCGGCTCGCCGCCGTCGGCAGGCGCGAAGGCGCTTCCAATGCTCAACCCGATGGGTATGGCGGTGCCCACGCCAAGGTCGAAAGGCACCGAAATCTTCTCAATGGCCCGCTTTGCCAGGTAGGTGGCTTCGATCTCGGATGTGTCGGGCAGCAGGATGACGAATTCGTCTCCGCCGATGCGAAAGACCACATCCCCCGCTCGGAAAGCGCGTTTCAATCGTTCGGCCACCTTGCGCAGCAGCATGTCGCCGACCGCGTGGCCGAAGCGGTCATTGACGTGTTTGAAACCGTCGAGATCCATGCTGAGCACGGCAAACGGCCTGCCGCCATTTGCGGCCGGCGCCGCAAGCTCGCTGCACATGCCGCGCAGTTTCTCCTGAAGGAAGATGCGATTCGGCAGGCCGGTCAGGGCATCCTTGATCGCCAGATCGCGATTGTCCAGTTCGGCGCGGATCATGCGGGCGTTGATCGCGTGATTTTGAAGCAACACGATGATGACGCCGGCCACATAGAACGGCGCTTGAAATCCGACGATAGACATTCCGGGCGCCGGAGAAAACAGCGCGCCAACCAGGAAAGGCAGGCTTACGGCCAGCATAACGAATATGGCGTAGCGCGGAGTCGCTGCATTGCGCGACGACACCACGCCGACGACGCCTGCGACATTCAGGGCAGCCAGCACGGCGAGCGCCATATGCCCGCTGACGACGCAGCCATAGCAGCCGAGGCCGAAAATCACCGACCACGGGCCCCCGGCGGCCATGAGGCCTGCCAGCGGCCCCGTTCCCCCACGCTTGCGGGCCCGCTCACATTCCCACATCAGCCGGAAGCGGACGGCAAACAGGATGAGGTCGGCTGTGATCCAGGCGTAAGGCCACCGGTCGCCGGTGACGACCGCGGCGCTGACTGCCAGCACCAGGACGCTGATGGTGCCGAACAGGACAGCGAATTTGCGGTCGAAGGTGGTATCGAGAAGCCGCGCACGGACAGCTTCCGGTTCCGCTCTCATAGGCGAAGAAAACCAGGCGAACAGCCGCGCGCCGGCACTTCGCTTTCCGCGCGTTTTCGGGTTGGCCAAGGGTTCGTCGTGTGCCAGTCGAGCGCTCCGTGCCGGGCGACACAGTCTCCACCGGCATGCTGGACCAAGGTGATTAAGATTAGCTTAGATACCTGGACGAGCCGACCGCAATGAACCGTCGATCAGGGTGATCTTTTGCCAGATCTTCCGCGATAGGTTGGAGCTCAGGGTTTCGATGTCGTTGACACCATCGACGACCACATTGTCGTTGACCGACTGGGCGAACAGCGCGGCGATCTTGCCGGTGATCGACAGCATTTCGGAGCAATAGTCGAGGTAGCGGGCGAGGTCGCCACGGTCGGTTATGCGTGCCGGTGAATGCGATGTCGGCTTGAAATCGGTTGAAAGCGCTGCCGGATCTTTGGTCAGCTGATGCATGTCGATGACATGGATCAGCGATCGCAAGCCGTGAAGCTTGCGAAACACCTGCTTGCGCTTGATGCGCTCCTCGGTTCGGATCAGGGCCAGGAAGCCGAGCATCGCGAGGATGATCATGTTGATCAAGGATTCGATGCCTTGCACCGACTGGATGGCATCGTGGGTGCCCGAGATACGGCCGAGCGGCAGGATGGTGCCGACGAACAGGAACGTCAGCGCGCCGGCGGCAATGGCGGTGACGACGACGCCGCGCAGCCACCAGATCGGCGCTTCCAGCGCCTTCGCCGCCTTGGCCAGATCACGCGACAGCGACACGAGTTCGATGGCGACGCCATGCAAGCCTGCATCGGGAAAGCGCTCGGAGACGCGTTTTTCCAGTCGCTCGGCAGTTTCGATGATCAGTTTCGAGTCAAGCGTGCGGTAGCGCATGGCTAGATACCCGACCGGCGCTCAGGATTCGGCCGGCGCATTGGTGCGTTTGCCGTAGCGATTGGGTCCGGGATCGCTTTTGAAGAAGGCCAAAATAATAAGGAGAATGGCGCCGACGATGAGAGAGATCAATGCGTAGTAGGTAGGCTTGCCGAAATCATGGAACCGCTTCGCCGTTAGCGCAAAGGTCGACCATGTCGAGACAACCACGGCGATCCACCAGGCGAGCGCCCAGTACTGACTTGCGGCAGTGCCTAGCGGCGTTCGCGAGAACTGGTAAAGCAGGAAAAGCTGAACCAGGAGCGGCAAAAGACCGGCCAAAACGTAGGCACTGGGGTTCACGCGCCCGGAAAGGCTGAAGAAAAGCCATAGAAATCGAGGTCTGTCGAGCAAGCGGGTGCGTCCGTTTTTTGCGAAGGATCAATCGCGAAGCAGTTCGTTGATCGAGGTTTTGGAGCGGGTCCTGGCATCGACGCGTTTGACGATGACGGCGCAGTAGAGGCTCGGACCGGGCTCGCCATTGGGCAACGGCTTGCCGGGCATCGAGCCGGCGACGACGACGGAATTGGCCGGCACTTCGCCGTAGAAGACCTCACCGGTGGCGCGGTCGACGATCTTGGTCGACTGACCGATGAAGACACCCATGCCGAGCACCGAGCCCTCGCGCACGATGCAGCCTTCGACCACCTCGGAGCGTGCGCCGATGAAGCAATTATCCTCGATGATGGTGGGGCCGGCCTGCATCGGCTCCAGCACGCCGCCGATGCCGACGCCGCCCGACAGATGCACATTCTTGCCGATTTGGGCGCAGGAGCCGACCGAGGCCCATGTGTCGACCATGGTGCCGCTGTCGACATAGGCGCCGACATTGACGAAAGACGGCATCAGCACGGCACCAGGCGCGACATAGGCGGAGCGCCGCACGATCGACGACGGCACGGCGCGGAAACCTGCCTTCTCGAAATCGATGGCGCTCCAGCCGTCGAATTTCGACGGCACCTTGTCCCACCACACGGCCTGGCCGGGACCACCCTTGATGATCTCCATAGGGTTGAGCCGGAACGACAGCAGAACCGCTTTCTTCAACCACTGGTTGACATGCCATTTGCCGTCGGCCTGGCGCTCGGCAACGCGGGCGATACCCCGATCGAGTAGGTCGAGCGCCGACTGGATGGCGTCGCGCGTCGCGCCGCGGGTTGCCGTTGAAATCGTGTCGCGTTCCTCGAAGGCGGTTTCGATGGTGTTTTCGAGGCTCGTCAGATCGGGCTTCGACATGAATTCGCTCCATTACCAAGCTGTTAAGGGGCCGCACCTTAACCTGTTTTGAAAGTCGCCGGACCCTATGTGAAGGCTTGGTGAGGGTCAATCGCGGCTGCGTCACGGGACGGCGCCAGTGAATAATTGGGCAAGTGAATAATTGGACGGGTAGGTAATATGACTCCTATGGAAAAGGCGGGGTGGACGCCGCTGCCGCATTCGGACGAGGATCTGGAGCGGTCGAAAAGCGTGCCGGACACGCCGCAGACGCGTGCCGAGACCTACCGGCTGGCCTGGAACGATCCCGACTTCATGACGCGGCGCGAATTGCGCGCGGTCAGACTGCAGCTCGAACTGTTGAAGCCGGAGATGATCCTGGCCGAGCGCGGCATCCGCTCGACCGTCATCCTGTTCGGCGGGGCGCGCATCCCCGAGCCGGACGGTGAAGCCTGGGCAGCCAAAAACGAGACGCAGAAGAAAAATCTCGAGAAAAACAGTAAATATTACGAGGAAGCGCGAAAATTCGCCCGCCTCTGCTCGCAGCAGTCGGCCACCTCTTATTATCGCGAATTCGTCGTGGTGACAGGTGGCGGACCCGGCGTCATGGAAGCCGGCAATCGCGGCGCCGACGATGTCGGCGCACCGTCGATCGGCCTCAACATCGTGTTGCCGCACGAGCAGGCGCCGAATGCCTATGTGACGCCGGAGCTCTGTTTCAACTTCCACTATTTCGCTGTCCGCAAGATGCACTTTGTCATGCGCGCCAAGGCTGTCGCGGTGTTTCCGGGCGGCTTCGGCACGATGGACGAATTCTTCGAGACGCTGACCCTGATCCAGACCGGCCGCATGGAGCGCGTGCCGGTGATCCTGTTCGGCAAGGCGTTCTGGAAAAGGGCGATCGACCTCGATTTCCTCGCCGAGCAAGGCACGATCACCCCCGGCGACCAGGACATCATCGATTTCGTCGACACCGCCGACGAGGCCTGGGGGATCATCAGCCGGTTCTACAAGCTGTAGGCCGCGGGCTGTATCGATCCGGCTGCACGAAGCAACCGCCTCAAGCGGTGACGTCGACGATCGCGGTGAGGAATTCGGCAAGGTCGTCGGTGACGAAATCCACATCGTCCTCGTTGGCCGGATCACGTTCCCAGATCTCCGAGAAGGTCGGCTCGAAGTTGCGCGGCACGACCAGCACCGTGGTCATGCCCAGCGATTTCGGCACGGACAGGTTGCGGGCCAGATCCTCGAACATCACTGCATTGTGGCCGGTGACGGCGTGGAGTTCCGCAAACTTCTCGTAGGTGCGGCGCGCCGGCTTGGGGTTCAGCCCGGCAGCGACGATATCGAAGATGTCATCGAAATGATCAAGGATGCCGAGCTGGCGCGCGGTGCGTTCGGCATGCCTGCGGTCGCCATTGGTGAAGATGAACTTGCGGCCGGGAAGCTGGCGGATGGCAGTGCCGAGAACGGGATCGGGAACCAGCCAGGAATAGTCGATATCATGGACCTTCTCGAGAAAATCGTCGGGATCGATGCCGTGGCGCGCCATCAGACCGTTCAGCGTCGTGCCGTATTCCCGGTAGAGTTCCTTCTGCAGCTTGCGGGCATCGTCGCGTGGCAGCGTCAGCAGTTCTCCGACATAGGCGGTCATCTTCACGTCGATCTGCGAGAACAGGTTCGAATGGTGCGGATAGAGCGTGTTGTCGAGGTCGAACACCCAGTCGGTGACATGGGCAAAACGGGCGGGATCCGGGAGCGTGGTCATGCAGTCCTTATGGCACGAAACAGTGCTTTTGGCAGAGGCTTTATCCACAACTTATGCGCGTTGCGAGTGGCGAAAATGGCGCCATGATTCAAATTTTAAGCATCGCCGAAAGGTGGCATTGAGGGCTTGCTGGCACAGAAACGGTTCAGGGGGAACCAGCGATGAGCCGCATATTTCTGAAGTCTGCCGCCGTCGCTTTCGGCTCCGTCGCGGTCTCGCTTTTGTTGACGCTGATCATCGTCCCGGCAATCGGCTTCCCGTTCAACCGCACGATCTGGCTAACATCCACGGTCTGCCCGCTCGCGCTTGCCTGGATCGCTAGCGCCTACACCTTCTGGCAGAGCGAGAGGTTGAAAGGCGCCCATCGCGACCTCGCCCGCGCTCACGCACAGCTCGCCGCAGCGCATCGGCGCCTGTCGGAAAAAGCGAGCCGCGACGACATGACCGGCATGCTCAACCGCGAGAGCTTCTTTGCGGCGCTCGAGGCCTCCCGGCGTAAGTCCGATCGCGGTGCGTTGCTGATCATCGATGCCGACCACTTCAAGATCATCAACGACAGCTACGGCCATCTGACCGGCGACGAGGCGTTGCTCCTCATTGCAAGCGCGATCGAGCGCGGCGTGCGCAGCGGCGACGTGATCGGCCGCATCGGCGGCGAGGAATTCGGTGCATTTCTGGTCGGCGCCACCGAACAGGAAGCCAAACGCGTCGCCGAACGCATTCGCGGTGAAGTCGAGCTGATCCGCTTCCGTCCCGTCGATGAGCGGGTCATACCCCTCACCGTCAGCATCGGCGGTGTCACCTGCGGCGAGGATGCCGGCGTATCGGATCTGATGCGTGCCGCCGACCGCCGCCTTTACCAGGCCAAGCATCGCGGCCGCAATCTGACCATCCTGGACAGGGACATTTCCGAAGCGGCCTGAGCGGTCTCGCGCATTAAGGAAATCCTAACGCTGTTTGGACTCAGCCGGGCCGCTTACACGGCTTAAGCAAAGTGTGCCGCTAGTTTTGGCACGGAATTGGCTTCTCCTGGCGAGCATGTGCCGTTCAGGGAATGCCATGCGTGGATCGAAGCCCATCGAGAGACGTGCCATGAGTTCCTTAACCAATAACGTGAGTTTCTTCACCAAGAAAATATCGCGCCGCACGATCATGCAGGCGCTGATCGCATTGCCGGCCCTGTCGCTGTTCCGCAAGCTGCCCGATACCGATCCGGACGCGATCATCGAGGTCAATGGTTGGATCCTCAAAAGGAGCGACCTCACTTGATCTTCGACAGCTATGAGGCATTTCGCGCTGCGAATTTCACCGCCAAGGTCTGCATTCTCGGCTCCGGGCCAGCCGGCACCACGATCGCCAGGAAACTCGGCGCGGCCGGCATTCCTGTTGTGGTGCTGGAGGCCGGCTCTCGCGAGTTCGGCGACGATTCGCAGGATTTCTACCGCGGCGTCACGGTCGGCGACCCCTATTTCGATCTCGACATCACCCGGTTGCGCTTCATGGGCGGCAGCTCCAATCACTGGGCCGGCTGGTGCCGGGTGCTCGACAGCCAAGATTTCGAGCCCAAGGCCTGGGCGCCGGATACCGGCTGGCCCATCAGCCGTGCCGACATCGAGCCTTATCTGCCCGAAGTCCAGGACATCCTGGAACTTCCCGACTTCCGGCCGGATGTGCCGATCTCGGACGATATTCGCTGGGTGCAGCTGATCAAGAGCCCGGCCGTACGCTTCGGCGAAAAATTCGCCGACGAACTCGACAGGAGCAGGAACGTGGCCGTGGTGCTCAGCACCTATGCCACCGAGCTTACCGGCGACGGCAAGAGGGTAACCGGCGCCAAACTGTGGTCGAACGGCCAGGATGCCGGCTCTTTTACCGCCGACTATTTTGTCGTCTGCACCGGCGGCTTGGAAAACTCGCGGCTGCTTCTGTGGTCCAACCAGCGCTCGAACGGCGGCGTGGTGCCGAAGGCGACAGCGCTCGGCCGCTATTGGATGGAGCATCCGACCTTCGAGGGCGGCAATGCCATCCTCGCCGACTATAGCGCGTTCGAGGTCGACGCCACCAACGAGGCTTTCTTCTCGCCGACGCTGGCGGCCATGGAGCGCCTCGAAATCATGAATTTCGGCATCAGGCTGATCGAGACGCCGTACCCCGGCATCAAAAGCGTCATCGCCGACCTCGCCTGCACGGCGCCCGAGATGGCCGAATGGGTGTCTTATCAGCTCAGCCAGAACCTGCGCTGCGCCGCCCAGCTCTATGTCGCCTGGGAACAGGCGCCGCTGGCCTCGAACCAGATCCGGTTGTCGAAGACCGATGTCGATCCTGCCGGCGTGCCGCGCATCGAGCTGCACTGGAAAAAGTCGGAGCTGGAGCGCCGCACGCTCCTCGAGGGCTTGAGGCTGTTCGGCAAGACGCTCGTCCGGAAGGATCTCGGCCGGGTGCGCATCGCCGACTGGCTCGCCAGTGGCGGGGACTATCCGACGAATGAGGAACTGGCCGGTCACCACCATATGGGCGGCACGCGTATGGGCACGGATGTGACCAAGAGCGTGGTGGACGCCAACTCGAAGGTGCACGGCATGGACAATCTCTATGTCGGCGGTTCCTCCGTGTTCTGCACGTCCGGCGAATGCAACCCGACGACGACAATCATCGCATTGGCCTGCCGGCTGGGCGACCACCTAGGCAAACTCATTGGCGCGTAGATGGCCGGCCCAGCCGGGCCGGCCGAGGGGTCGTCATCACATTGCGCCACCAAGACGCCGGCGCCGATCGGCTGGAGCATCCGAGCCTGCCACTGTCTAAAGTTTCGCCGGATCGAGCGCCGGCTTGCCCTTGTGGCGTCCGATAATCGCTGCCATTTCGGCGACGTTCTGGAAGGCATCGCGCAAAACGTCGAAGGACGGCAGCACGAAATAGGCGCGCTGGAACTTGTCGATCTCGTAGCTGGTGCGCATCACCGTTTCCAGATCGAAGGGGACATGGTGCGCGTCCTTGCTTTCAATCGCGAATTGAAGTTCCGCAAAGGACGACATCAGCCCGGCGCCGAAAGCCTTCAGCGGTTGGCCTGCTTCCTGGATCAGCCCGTACTCGACAGTGTACCAGTAGAGGCGGCTGATCATGTCGTCGCCGCCGAGCGCGATCAGATGCTCGGCCTTCTCGCCATACATCTGCATGAAATCGGCAAAGACCGGCTGGGTCAGCGCCGGCACATGGCCGAAGAAGTCGTGGAACATATCCGGCTCGACGATGTAGTCGAGCTCTTGTTTCGTCCGTAGCCAGTTGGTCACCGGAAAGCGGCGGTTGGCGAGGTGGACAAAGAAGGCTGGCGCGGGAATGAGGCCCGGCACGGCGACGATCTCCCAACCGGTAAGCTTGCGCAGCTTTTCGCTGACGACACCGAAATCCGGAATCTTGTCGAGCAGGCCCAGCGTGGCGACGCCGTCGAGATAGGACCGGTGTGCCAACTTTTTAGTCAGCTTTGTCTGGCGGTCGCACAGTGTACGCCACACCGCCTGCTCGTCAGCAGTGTAGTTGTAGCTCTGTTCAACGGTGAAATCGGCACGGCAGACTGAATAGTCGCCGCGAAGGCCTTGCGCCGCGCATTCGCGGGCGTAATCGGCAACGCTCATCGTCATGGCTGTTCTCCCTGGAAATCACGACTAACATTGTAAAAGTTTAGCCGAATCCGGTGAGGCAAATCCGCTTTGATGATGGCCCGAACGGGCGATTTGAGGTAAAAGCCACCACAGCAAAGCTGCAGGAGAGTGAAAGTGCCTCAGTTTGACGATTTTGAGATCAAGATGCTCGATATCTTGCAGCGCGATGGGCGCAAGCCGGTGTCCGAGCTGGCCCAGGAGATCGGTCTTTCGACGACGCCATGCGCGCGCCGCTTCGAGGCTCTTCAGAGCGCCGGCATCATCAAGGGCTTTGCCGCTGTGCTCAGCCGCCGCGCCATCGGCCTGATGGTCGAAGTGTTCATTCAGGTGCGCCTCGTAACCCACAGCGACGGTTCGCCCGAAACCTTCATCGCCGCCGTGCAGCGCATGGACGAGGTGTCGTCGTGCTGGACGATGACCGGCGACTACGATTTCCTGCTGCATGTGATGGTGCCGTCGGTCGACGAGCTCAACGCCTTTGTCATGCACCGGCTGATGCGGCTCGACGGCGTGCGCGATGTCCACACGCAGCTCGTGCTGCAGAACATCAAGGGGCCGGGCCACGTGCCGCTTGGGCACCTCAGGCGATGAGTTTGCCGCCTGCGCCGCACTGGATTTCTGGCCAACAAGCTGTCGGCCTGCGCTCCTTACGGCACGATCAGCGTGCCGGCGCCGTGTTCGGTAAACAGTTCGAGCAGCACCGAATGCGGCGTCTTGCCGTTGAGGATGACGACGCCCTCGACGCCGCGCTCGATCGCCTCGATACAGGTCTCGACCTTGGGGATCATGCCGCCCGACACCGTGCCGTCCTTGATCAAGGCCTTGGCCTCGGCCACGGTCAGCTCGTCGATGAGCTTTTTGTTCCTGTCGAGCACGCCCGGCACGTCGGTGAGGAACAAAAGCCGTGTCGCCTGGCAGGCGCCGGCAATCGCGCCGGCAAAAGTGTCGGCGTTGATGTTGTAGGTGTGACCGTCACGGCCCGGCGCCACCGGCGCCAGCACCGGGATCATTTCGGACCGCGCCAGAAGGTCGAGCAGTGTGCGGTCGACCTCGATCGGCTCGCCGACGAAGCCGAGATCGAGCACGCGCTCGATGTTGGAGTCCGGGTCAATCATGGTCTTGCGCGCCTTTTCGGCGAAAACCATGTTGCCGTCCTTGCCGCACAGGCCGATCGCCCATTCGCCCTCGGCATTGATCAGCGCGACGATCTCCTTGTTGATCGAGCCAGCCAGCACCATCTCGACGATCTCGACCGTCTTCTGATCGGTGACCCGCAGGCCGCCCTCGAACTTCGATTCGATGCCCATCTTGCTCAGCATTGCGCCGATCTGCGGCCCGCCGCCATGGACGACGATCGGGTTGACGCCGGATTGTTTCAGCAACGCGATGTCGCGGGCGAAGGCCTTGCCGAGCGCAATGTCGCCCATGGCGTGGCCGCCATACTTCACCACGACCGTCTTGTTTTCGTAGCGCTGCATGTAAGGCAGCGCCCTCGAAAGCAGCGCGGCCTGCATTTCGGCGGTGGCGGCGAGGTCCGTCATCGGCTTGGTTCCCAGCTTGGCATGAACGGCGGCGTCTTAGCGGGAATTGGAGCAGGGGGCAAACGGCTTTGCTGTCACATCAGATGGAATCGTCCCGCCTCTATGCCGGAATTCGCAGCGGCGCCCGCCGCTCCCGCCATCCCGAAATCTTTTCCATCTGCGCGGCAAGCGACAAAAGTGTCTCCTCGTCGCCGGGGCGGCCGGCGGCCTGGATGCCGAGCGGCAGGCCGGCATCGGTGACATAAACAGGCAGCGCGATCGACGGCTGGCCGCTGACGTTCTGGATCGCCGGCCAGTGGGTGAACCATAGGCTCTTGTCCATCAACTGGCCGAACAGCGGCTTGAATTTCAGCAGACGGGCGAGCCGCAGCCTGTCGAGCACGTCCTCTATGAACGCGTCGGCGCCTTTCGGGTCCATGGCGCCGCAGGCGAGCGGCGGATGGGCGATAACCGGCATCAGCACCGCGTCATATTGCGCGGTCTCGGTGATCAGGCGGCGCGACGTGGCATGCAGCCGCTGCAGGCCGGCATAGATATCGCCGGCCGAAAGGATTTCGCCGAAGCGGCTCATCACACGCGTGGCGCGTTCGATATCACCTGAAATGGAGCGGCCGACGCGCAAGACTTCGCCGCGCATCGTGCCGGCCACCGCCGCGGCGACGGTTCTAGCGAAATCAGCGATGAAATCGCGGTCGATATAGGGCAGGTCGATCTCCTCGATCGTATGGCCGCCTTCGCGCGCCAATGCCATAGCCGTGTCCAGTGCCGTCAGCGTCTCGGCCGATATCGGCAGGCCGAGCGGCGATTTCCGGTAGACGGCCAGTTTCAGCTTGCCGGGGTCGCGCGCCGCCGCGGCGGCAAAGGTTCCTCTCGGCGTCGGCGCCGCATAGGGCGACAGCGGATCGGGCCCATGCGTCAGGTCAAGCAGCAAGGCCGAATCCCGGACCGAGCGGGAAACGGCGTGGTCGATGACCAGGCCGTACCAGCTTTCGCTGACCAGCGGCGTCAGCGGCACACGGCCGCGCGAGGTTTTCAGCCCGACCAGCCCGGTGCAGGCGGCGGGAACGCGGATCGAGCCACCGCCATCCGAAGCATGTGCCACCGGCACGACGCCGGCCGCGACCAGCGCCGCCGCACCCCCGGACGAGCCGCCGGTGGTATGCGCCGTATTCCAAGGGTTGCGGGTGATGCCGAAAGCGGCGGATTCGGTCATCAGCCTCAGCCCGTGTTCGGGCGAGGTGCTGGTGGCGATCGGGACAAGGCCGGCGGCCAGATGGCGTTCGGTCATTACCGAGTCGAAATCGGCAACGAAAGCCGGAATGCGGCTGCCGCCATGCGTCGGCACGCCTTTCATGGCGATGCCGAGATCCTTCAGGGCAAAGGGCACACCGGCCAGCGGCAGCTTGCGGTCGATGGTTTTCGCCCGCGTCCGCGCCGCTTCGTAAAGCGGCTCGGCGATGGCATTGATGTCCGGGCGAGTGGCCTCGGCCCGCGCAATCGCCGCATCGAGGAGCTCCTGCGGCGAGATTTCTCCCTTGCGCACCAGGCCGGCAAGGCCGATTGCGTCATGTTCCCACAAGGCCCTTTCGACGGACATTCTTGCTTCCCCAAATATTGGCAAGCTAGAGCATCGGACCCAAAAGTGGAAACCGGTTTTGAGAAAATCCGATGCTCAACAAAATCGGCTCTTTTCTTGGTAATCGAAGTTCACGACGCTCTCGCTGCCCAGAACGCTTCCGCCGTTGCAAATAGATTGCAATCGCCTAATTTGACAGCCGATGACGCCGCAGGATATCAGCAATCTGATTGTCCGGACTTCGATGAAGGACCGGGCTGCATTCGATCTGCTCTACCGGCAGACCAGCGCGAAACTTTTTGGCGTCTGCCTTCGTGTATTGAAGGACCGGGGAGAGGCAGAAGAGACGCTGCAAGAGGTCTTCGTCAAGATATGGACGAAGGCGGATCGTTTCGCCGTCTCGGATCTAAGCCCGATTTCCTGGCTGGTGGCTATTGCGCGCAATCATGCGATCGACCGTATAAGGGCGCGGCGAGAGCCTGCCGCCTACATCGATGCCGCGCTGGACGTGGCCGATCCGGCGCCGGGACCAGAGGCTGCGGCTGTTGCGGGCGGTGAATCCGAGCGCATCTATCGTTGTCTCGATGAATTGGAAAAGGACCGGGCGGCGGCCGTCCGGAGCGCCTATCTGGATGGCGAAAGCTATGCCGAACTGGCCGCACGCCATGACGTGCCGCTGAACACGATGCGGACCTGGCTGCGGCGCAGCCTGTTGAAGCTCAGAGAGTGTCTGGAAAGATGACGCCGGCAGAGGATAACGGACCGGAACCTCGGGGCGACGACCTGTTCGCCGCCGAATACGCTCTTGGCGTCCTTGACGCGGACGAACGCGAGATCGCGTCACGCCGCATCGACGCGGACGCCGCTTTCGCGCGCCTTGTCGATGCCTGGGAGGCGCATCTTTCGCCGATGGCCGCCGTCTATCCGGAGACAGAGCCCCCGATCAGGGTCAAGGAGGCATTGGATCGCCGGCTGTTCGTTGCAGGGCCTCGCGCCGGTCTGTGGTCGAGCCTTGCCTTCTGGCGCGGCCTTGCCGCCGCTGCTATCGCGGCGCTGGCGATCTATGTCGCCGTGCCGTACTTCAATCCGCCGGTCGAGCAGCCACGGCTCATCGCCTCGCTGACTGCCGACGGCAGCAACGTCAGATATCTTGCCGTCTACGACGCCGCCCATCGCGAGATCGGCTTGTCGCATGTCTCCGGCGAACGCGCCGCCGGCAAGGATTTCGAACTGTGGATGATCGAGGGCAAGAACGCGCCGGTCTCGATGGGCGTCATCCCGGCCGGTCAGACCGCGCGTATGACCATCTCCCCGGCCGTGCAGGAAATACTTGCGCAGGGCGCCGTTCTTGCGGTCAGCCTCGAGCCTTCCGGCGGTTCGCCGACCGGCCAGCCGACCGGCCCTGTGGTCGCTGCGGGCGATCTGAAGAGCATCTGATCGCCTCGGTCTGCCGACTTTTCGAGAAGCTTTAAATCTATCGCCTGTGGTGACGTTAGCTTGGAAGCATGCAGGCTGTAAGGTTCCTGCCCTGATAATCATGCTCGCCGTTATAAAAAATAAAATTTTCTCCTGAACGGCGAAACTCGGGCATTTATCCCCCGTATCTCCTTGCGCCCCAAAGAGGGGAAGAAATAAACTGAGGAGATAGAAATAATGCGTAAGTTCGCCACCCTTTTGCTTGCCGGAACGGTCGCCGTCTCCGCGCTCGCCACCGCCGCCTATGCCCAGAATCCGATGGTCGGCGGCGCCGCCATGTATGCCACCAGGAACATCGTCGAGAACGCCGTCAATTCGAAGGATCACACCACGCTGGTCGCGGCCGTCAAGGCCGGTGGTCTCGTCGACACGCTGCAGAGTGCCGGTCCCTTCACCGTGTTCGCGCCGACCAACGAGGCCTTTGCAGCACTTCCGGCCGGCACCGTCGACACGCTGCTCAAGCCCGAAAACAAGGACAAGCTGGTCAAGATCCTGACCTGCCACGTCATCGGTGCCAAGGCGATGGCCGCCGACGTCACCAAGATGGCCATGGACGATGGTGGCGCGCACAAGGTCAAGACGGTTGGCGGCTGCGAGCTGACGCTCAAGGCCGATGGCGGCAAGGTCACCGCGACCGACGAGAACGGCAATGTCGCCAATGTGACGGTCGCCGATGTCGAGCAGTCGAACGGCGTCATCCACGTCATCGACAAGGTTCTCCTGCCGAAGATGTAACGAAGGGGTCGTCGCCGGCGAAGATATGGCTGAGGCAGGATGCCGAGCGCGCGGGTTCCGCTTGCGTGACCCGCGCACTCGGCAAGCGTACACTCCGCGCCGTCCGCACCAGGCGTGGGGCAGGTGCGGAGTGCCCGTAGTCGGGAGCTGGATGTCACCAGCTTTTGATTTCCATGTGACGGTCGAATTTGGCAAAGGGACAGAGGAGGAATGGTGATGATCCGGCGCGACTTTCTTTGGAGCGGTGCCGCTGTGGCATTGTTGGCAGGCACGGCAGCAGCGCTGCGCATGGGCCGGCCGCAGGATGCACACGCGACCGAAACCTTCGAGGTCACCAAGACCGAGGCCGAGTGGCGCGCCATCCTGTCCGATGCGGCTTTCAATGTGCTGCGCAAGGAAGGCACCGAATATCCCGGCACCAGCCCGCTGCTCAACGAACACCGCAAAGGCATCTTCGCCTGCGCCGGCTGCGACCTGCCGCTCTATTCCTCCGAGACGAAGTTCGATTCCGGCACCGGCTGGCCGAGCTTCTGGCAGGAGATTCCCAACGCCGTCGGCATGACCGTGGACAGGTCTCTCGGAATGACCCGAACCGAAGTCCACTGCCGCCGCTGCGGCGGTCATCTCGGCCATGTCTTCGACGACGGCCCGCCGCCGACTGGCTTGCGTCATTGCATCAACGGCGTCGCCTTGACCTTCAAGCCGGCCACCGCCTGACCTAAAGCGCTCGCGTTTGACCGGCCTCACGCGACGCGCTTTAGGTTGTTGTCTTATGCATGTCGTTATCGCAAAACCGCTGCGCACCCGCGGGTCAAGCCCGAGGGCATGCTTTTGCGCGACATGCATTAGAGCGCCGCGCGTCTTTTTGGACGCGCAAAGTTGCGCAATCAGTGTCCGCCACCTCCGCCCGCCGGCTCGGCCGGCTTGCGGATGACCATGGTGAAGATCGCCAGCGTGGCGAACAGCGCCGTCAAGAGATAGAACACGTCCATAAGGACAGCAGCGAGGCCTGCTGCTGGACCATAGCAGACAGTTTGGAGATCGCCGCCTTGGACGCGTCCAGGCCGGCATTCTGCTGGAAGTCGAGCGTCATGTTCTGCAGCTTGGTCTGCGCCTCGGCACTGCCCCATTGCACATGCTCGGCCAGCCTTGCGTAGTGGAAGGCGTTGCGGTCGATCAGCACGGTGTTGATGACGGCAAGGCCGACAGCGCCGCCGAGATTGCGGGTGAGGTTGAACAGGCCGGATGCGTTCTTCAGCCGGTCAGGCGGCAGCGTTCCCAGCGCGATGTTGTTGATCGGCACCATGCACAGCATCATCGAGGCGCCACGCAGGATCTGCGGCACCAAAAGTTCCCAGAAATCCCAGTCGGCGGTCAGATAGGTCATGCGCCAGGTGCCGGCTGCGAAGCCGAAGAAGCCGATCATCATCATCAGCCGCGGATCCATCTTGCGCGACAGGATGCCGGAAATCGGCGCGGTGGCGAACATTGCCAGCCCGCTGACGAACAGCGCCTCGCCGATCATCAGGGAATCGTAGCCGCGGATACGCCCGAGATACACCGGATAGAGATAGGTCAGGCCGTAGAGGCCGATGCCGATGACGAAGGAGAACAGCGAGCCGAAAGCGAAGTTGACATTGCTGGAGGCTTTCAGGTCGACGATCGGCTCCTCTGCGGTGAAGGCGCGCCAGAAGAACAGCACCGCGCCGGCCGTCATCAGGATGGCGCAGACGAACACGGCCTGGTCCTGAAGCCAGTCGTTGTTGGGACCTTCCTCGAGCACATATTCCAGCGAGCCGAGGAAGGCCGCCATGCCGGCCAGGCCCCACCAGTCGAACTTGCGGAACAGGCTGAGATTGGGCTTGTCGAAGTCGATCAGCGACCACGCCGCGGCGGTCACCAGGATGCCGGGCACCACATTGACCAGGAACAGCCAGTGCCAGGACGTGGCATGGCTTATATAGCCGCCGACGGTCGGGCCGATGGTCGGCGCCAGCGTCGCCACCAGGCCGATCATCGGCGACACCATGGCGCGGCGCGACGGCGGGAAGATGGTGAAGGCGGCAGCGAAGACGCTTGGAATCATGCCGCCGCCGATGAAGCCCTGGATGGCGCGGTAGACGATCATCTGGTCTATGTTGGTGGCGGTCGCCGCCAGCGCGCTGGCCGCGGTGAAGCCGGCCGCGGAGACGGTGAACAGCACGCGCGTCGACAGCATCCGGCTGAGAAAACCGGACAGCGGGATCATGATGACTTCGGCGATCAGATAGGCGGTCTGCACCCACGGAATTTCGTCGGAGCTGGCGCTCAAGCCCGCCTGGATTTCGGCCAGCGAGGCCGAAACGATCTGGATGTCGAGGATCGCCATGAACATGCCGAACACCATCGCCAGGAAGGCGATGATGCGGCGCGGCTCGATGTGGTCGACCGGCTTGGCCGGCGCCGATCCCGCGGTCAGGGTTGCGGTCGCCATGGCGTTGCTCCGGGCCTGCTTACTTCGACGCAGAAGGTGCGGTGCGGCTGTCGACGGCGACGACGACGCTGAGGCCGGCGCGCAGCTTGCCTGTCTTCAGCACATCCGCCGGCACGTCGATGCGGACCGGGACGCGCTGCACAACCTTGGTGAAATTGCCGGTGGCGTTTTCCGGCGGCAGCAGCGAGAACACCGCGCCGGATGCCGGCGCCAGCGACGAGACGGTGCCTTCGAAATCCTGGCCGTCGATCGCGTCGACCGAAATCCTGACCTTTTCGCCCGGCACCAGGCGGGCAAGCTGGGTCTCCTTGAAATTGGCGACGATATAGAGCTTGTCCATCGGCACGATGACGGCGAGCTTCTGTCCGGGGCTGATCAGGTCGCCTTGCTCGACCGAGCGGTTGCCGACGACACCGTCATAGGGCGCGCGCAGCACGGTGAAGGACAGGTCCCGCGCCGCCTTGTCCCGGGCAAGCTGCAGCGACGTAAGCGTGCTTGCCGTCTCCGCGCGCTGCGCCTGGAGCACACCGATATTGGCCTCAGCCGCCGCGATCTGGGCGTCGGCGCCTACAAGGGCGGCATTGGCCTGCTCGACCGCGGTCTGGGCATCATCCAGTTGAGCCTGGGTGCCGACATGCGTCCTGAGCAATTGCGCGGCGCGCGCTTGAACACGCGCCGCATTGGCGGCGGCGGCCTGGTCTGCGGTCTTCTGCGCCTGCGCCTGCTCGAGCGATGCGCGCGCCGCCTCGGTCTGGGCGTCGATGCGGTCGAGCGTCTTGCTCAGGGTGGCGATCTGCGCCTCGGCCTGGGCGACCGCTATTTTGTAGTCGCATTGTCGACGACCAGCAACGGGTCGCCGGCCTTGACCTGCTGGTTCTCGGTCACCTTGACCTGATCGACATAGCCGGAAATTTTCGGCGATATGAATGCCATGTCGGCCTGGACATAGGCATCGTCGGTTGAGATCATGAAACGCCCATCGGTCCAGTAATCGTAGCCATACCAGGCCCCTGCGCCCAGCAATCCAAGCGCGATGATCGGCAACAGAAAGGAGCGTGCCGAACGCTTCTTTTTCGCCGGCGCCTCCGCCGGAGGGCTTATTGCGGGCTCAGTCGGTGTGTTCGGCGATTCGGTTGCTGGCGCGACCTTGGCGTTGGGGAAAGGACGGACTTCGGCGGTGGGGGTCGCGTTCGAGGACATGGGGAATCTCTCTTGGCATCTCTCTGGAAAATGGACATCTCTCTGGAAAATCAGTCATACTGAACCGTTCGGTTCGATGCGAACATTGACTTAGCGCGGAGAGAGGCCCATATCAAGGTCGATCGAACCGATCGGTTCGAATTTTTTCGAGGTGTGACGTTATGACCGAACCCGACAAGGACCAGTGCGATCTGCTGGATGGCCTGCGTCGCGGCCGCCCGGCAGCGGGACAGGACCCGGTCAAGCGCAGCCAGATCATCGAAGGCGCGCGTCGTGTCTTCATCGACAAGGGCTTTGAAGCGGCGTCGATGAATGACATCACCCGCGAGGCCGGCGTTTCCAAGGGCACGATCTATGTCTACTTCGCCAACAAGGAAGAGCTGTTCGAAGCGCTGATCGAGGAAGAACGCGGCACGATCTTCAAGAACATGTACGATCTGCTCGATCGCGCCGACGACCTTCGCGAGACGCTGGTGAAGTTCGGCAAGGTGCTGTCCCTCAAGATCACCTCGGCCAAGGTCATCCAGGCGCAGCGCACGGTAATCGGCGCGTCCGACAGGATGCCCGAAATTGGCGCGCGTTTTTACGACCGCGGCCCGAAACGCGGCCACGACAAGGTCGTTGCTTTTCTCAATGCCGCCATCGAGCGCGGCCTGCTCAAGATCGACGATGTCGATCTTGCCGCCTATCAGTTCACCGAACTGTGCCTGGCAGGTCTTTTCCGCCAGTGCATATTCGCCTACCGCACCAAAGCCCCGAGCCAGGATGAAATCGACCACATCGTCAGGTCGGGCGTCGGCATGTTCCTGAAGGCTTACGGCACCGAACGGCTTGCCACGGAAGAAAGCACCCAGACGATTGCACTAGAGGCAAAGTCCTAAAGCGCGTCGCGTTTGAATGGATTCATGCGACGCGCTTTAAGTTCTTGTTCTTATGCATGTCGTTATCGCAAAACCGCTGCGCACCCTCGGTTCAAGCCCGAGGGCATGCTTTTGCGCGGCATGCATTAGCCGCCATTGGCCGCCAGCACGATCGCCGCGCGCAATTCCTCGAGGCCCTCGTTCTTTTCCGACGACGTGGCGAGAACGAACGGAAACGCGGCTGGCCGCTTCTTGATCTTCTGCAGTGTTTCTTCGATCAATCGCGGCACGCCGGCCGCCTTGATCTTGTCGGTCTTGGTCAGCACGATCTGGTAGGACACCGCCGCCTTGTCGAGCAGCGACAGCACTTCGTCATCCTTGGCCTTGATGCCGTGGCGGGCGTCGATCAGCACGTAGACCCGCTTCAGCGTGACGCGGCCCTTGAGATAGTCGAAGACGAGTTTCGTCCAGTCGTCGACCTTCTCCTTGGGCGCGGTGGCGTAGCCGTAGCCCGGCATGTCGACCAGCGCCATCGGCGGCAGATCGGCGCCTTCGCCGGAATATCCGCCCGGAACGAAATAGTTGAGTTCCTGCGTCCGCCCCGGCGTGTTGGACGTGCGCGCCAGTCCCTTCTGATTGACCAGCGCGTTGATCAGCGACGATTTGCCGACATTCGAGCGGCCGGCAAAGGCGATCTCAGGCGGCCCTTCAGGTGGCAGGAATTTCATTGCCGGCACGCCGCGGATGAAGATCCACGGCCGCGTGAACAGCTCTATGCCGATCACGGTATTGTTCAACGCGTTCAAACCGCTGCCTCCAGAAGAGAAATATCGGCGCCACGAATGGCATTGAGGTTGCGGCTGATCTTTTCCACCGGCCAATCCCACCACGCCGCCGCCAAAAGCCGCCGGATGGTCCTGTCGTCGAAGCGCATCTTCACCACCTTGGCCGCATTGCCGGCGACGATCGCATAGGGCGGGACGTCATGCGTCACCACCGATTTTGCCGCAACGATGGCGCCATGGCCGATCGTCACGCCGGGCAGGATCGCCGCCTCCATGCCGATCCATACATCATTGCCGAGCACTGTGTCGCCTCGCAATTCCCTCGACCAGGTCGCCGGGTCGAAACCCTCTTCCCAGCCATGACCGAAGATGTTGAACGGATAAGTCGAAAAGCCGGACATGGCATGGTTGGCGCCATTCATGATGAAGCGCGCGCCCTCGGCGATGGCGCAGAACTTGCCGATAATCAGCCGGTCGCCGATGAATGGGTAATGATGCAGCACGCATCGCTCGGCGAATTTGTCCGGCCCGTCCGGATCGTCATAATAGGTGAAGTCGCCGATCTCGATGTTCGGCGCCGTGACCAGTCCCTTCAGGAAGCCGACGCGGGTATGCATCGGGATCGGGTGCTTGATGTTGGGGTTGGGTCCGATCATAGACGGCTCCATCGACGAAAAACAGGCAGGTCAAAAATAGCGCGATCCGCCCGGCAGCACCAACCGCGTGCGCAGCGGATCATCCTTACCTGTTCATCGACTCCTGAAACGACAGCGAGCTTATAGGGATGTGTCGCGGCGACGTCTACCGCCGGGCCGACTGGTTTCGCCGTTCGCCGGCGGCTCGGCTTGTGCGAAAAAAGCCCCGGTCGGACCGGGGCTTTCCTGGATTCGCAAAGGGAGAGCGCCGGCTATTCCGCCGGTGACGGTTTCTTCCGGAACAGCGCGACCAGATTGTCCCACAACTCGATCTTGGCGCCCTGTCGCTTCATGATCACGCCTTGCTGAATGATCGAAAGCAGATTGTTCCAGGCCCAGTAGATGACGAGGCCGGCCGGAAAACCCGCCATCATGAAAGTGAAGACCACCGGCATCCAGGTGAAGATCATGGCCTGCGTCGGGTCGGGAGGCGTCGGGTTCATGCGCATCTGCAGGAACATGGTCAGGCCCATGATCAGTGGCCAGACGCCGATCATCAACATATCCGGCAGCGCGATCGGAATGAGGCCGAACAGGTTGAAGATCGAGGTCGGGTCGGGCGCCGCCAGATCCTGAATCCAGCCGAAGAACGGTGCGTGCCGCATCTCGATGGTGATGTAGAGCACCTTGTAGAGCGCAAAGAAGACCGGGATCTGCAGCGCCACCGGCCAGCAGCCGGCGAGCGGATTGATCTTCTCGGTCTTGTAGAGCTCCATCATCGCCTGTTGCTGCTTCATCTTGTCGTCCGCGTATTTCTCGCGGATCTCGAGCATCTTTGGCTGCACCTTCTTCATGTTCGCCATCGACGCGTAGGACTTGTTGGCGAGCGGATAGAAGGCGGCCTTGACGACGACGGTGGTGGCCAGGATGGCCAGGCCGAAATTGCCGAAGAATTTGTACATCGTGTCGATCAGATAGAACATCGGCTTGGTGATCCAGATGAACCATCCCCAGTCGATCAAACGGTCGAACAGCCTGATGTTGCGGTCTTCTGCATAGGCGTTGACCTTGGCGACTTCCTTGGCGCCGGCGAAGATTTCGGTCTCGACCGTCGCCGACTGGCCGGCATCAACGGTGATCGGGTCGGTGAGGAAGTCGGCCTGGTAGCGCGGGCGGCCGTCCTCGAAATAGGCGTAACGCGGCTGGAACGGCTGCTTCTCGGTCGGTACCAGCGTCACCGCCCAGTATTTGTCGGTGATGCCCAGCCAGCCATCGGTCGACTTGCTCGGCGTAAACTGCTTGTCCTCCTCGACCGACGAATATGTGTGTTCCTGCAGGCCTTCCGTGCCGGTGACGCCGATCAGCCCCTCATGCAGCACATAGATGCTGGCAACGGCAGGTTTGTCGAAGCGGGTGACACGGCCGTAGTTCGACAGGGTGACTGGGGCTGAACCTGAATTCTGCACAGCGTCCGACACCGTGAACATGTAGTCGCTGTCGACGGAGAAGGTGCGCTTGAAGGTCAGGCCCTTGTCGTTGGTGAAAGTCAGCGTGACGGGGCTCGCCGGGGTCAGCGTCGCATTGCCGTCGACGGTCCACACGGTTTCCGGGCCCGGCACAGTGCCGGTCTTGTCGCTGCCGATAAAGCCGATCTCGGCATAGTAGCCCGTAGGCAGCGCTGCCGGGTTGAGCAGTTCGATCTCGGGCGAGTTCTTGTCGACCGTCAGCGTGTAGTGTTTGAGCTTGAGGTCGTCGAGACGGGCGCCGGTGAGGTTGATCGAACCCTCCAGGCTCGGCGTGTCGATCCTGACGCGCTTCGTCGACGCCAGTGCCTGCTCGCGGCCGGCCGGCGTCGTGCCGTCGGTTCCCGGTGCACTAGGAATGGCGCCTTGCTGCGGCACCGGCGTTCCGCTGGTGCCCGGACTGGTGCCTTCGGCCGCCTTCTTCTGCTCCGCTAGCCGCTGCTCTTCGATACGGGCCGCCTCGCGTTGCGCCTCGCTGTGCGGCAGCACGTAAAAATACTGCCAAAGCGACAGGATCAGCACCGACAGCGCGATGGTGATGAAGAAGTTCCGGTTGTTTTCCATCGAAAGCCTTGGCCTATCGTGTTCCGCGCAGTCGGCGGGAGAGTTCGGCCTTCAACTGGCCGAACGGAATGGTAAGCACATCTTCGCGCCCGACGATGACATAGTCATTGCCAGGCTCCATGTCACCCGCGGCATGCGTGCGCACGGCTTCTCTCAGCCGCCGCCGGATGCGGTTGCGGACGACTGCGTTGCCGACCTTCTTGGTGACCGTGTAGCCGACGCGAGGCGCCTCTGCGTCGCTGCGGTCCAGAATCTCGACGAGAAAAAGCCGCCCGCGGCGCTTTTCGCCACGCCGGACGGCCAGGAATTCCGCGCGCTTCAGAAGCCGCTTGGGATGTGCTCCCACTGGCTTGCCGGTGGCGGGCAACGGTCTCGTCTTCCGTTCAGGCGCTGAGCCGCTTGCGACCGCGGTTGCGGCGGGCTGCGACGACGCCACGACCACCCTTGGTGGCCATGCGGGCACGGAAACCGTGCCGGCGTTTGCGGACGAGTTTGGACGGTTGGTAGGTACGCTTCATTTGTTTTAATACCGCGGGGTGCGGCCCTTCTTGATTCTGTCACTCTGTAACAGGAGCTTTGCCCGGCCGGTTTTGGCGCGATCGAAACCGCGCCGGGACGAATGGCCCGAGCGTGAGCGGGCTTATAGAAAGAAGGGTTTTGGAAGTCAATCCGGCGCCGACATCCAGCGTCCCCAGGCCGATGGCTGAAGTGACGGCCGAAGTCTGGGCGGTCTTATCCCGTATGGGGACGAAGGATGAAATTGGCAAAAAAGCCGAAAATGCCTTAATCTCGATCGATCAAGTGATCGTGAAGAAGCAGCATGAGTGAAATCCCATCCGCGGAGGAAAGGACCGATCGGGCGACCGCGGCCGCCCGGAGGGTGCCGTTGTCGCGTGGATTGTCGACAAAGCTCCTGCTGCTCACCATCGTCTTCGTGCTCCTGGCCGAAATCCTTATCTTTCTGCCCTGGATCGCCAGCTACCGGCTGAGTTGGCTGAAGGAGAGGCTGAGCACCGCCGCGGCCGTCTCGATCGTGCTGGTGCAGGGCGAGCCCGCCTCGCTGTCCCGCGCCGCCCAGAACGATGTGCTGATGGCGATCGGCGCCAAGGCGATCGCCGTGCGCGACGGCGGTGTCTCGCGGCTTCTGGTCGTGGCTGAGATGCCGCCGCACGTCGATGAACATATCGACATCGCCAATGTCGGCCTGATCGAGGGAATGACCGATGCTTTGGACACGCTGTTTTTCGGCGGCGAGCGGATGCTGCGCGTTTTCGGGCCGGTCGGCGACAGCGACAAGGAATTCGAGCTGATCATGCCCGACTACAGCCTGCGCAATGCCATGCTCATCTATTCGCGCAACGTCGCCTTCGTCTCGCTGCTGATCTCGCTGTTCACCGCGATGCTGGTTTATGCCGCCATAGATCTGATCATGATCGGCCCGATCCGGACGATGACGCGCTCGATGCTGGCCTTTTCCGAGGCGCCGGACGACCCTGGGCGGATCATCCGCCCTGCCGCCCGCGCCGACGAGATCGGCGTTGCAGAGCGCGAACTCTCGCAGATGCAGGAGCGGCTGCAAAAGATGCTCTCCGAGCAGAAGCATCTCGCCGACCTTGGCCTCGCCGTGTCGAAGATCAACCACGACATGCGCAATATCCTGGCGTCGGCGCAGCTGATGTCGGACCGCTTGCGCCAGGTCAAGGACCCGACCGTGCAGGCCTTCGCGCCGAAGTTGCTGCGGGCGCTCGATCGCGCCGTATCCTATTCGGAAGGTGTGCTCGCCTATGGCCGTACCCAGGAGCCGCCGCCCTCGCGCCGCAGGCTCAGGCTGCGCCAGCTGGTCGATGACGTCCACGGCCTGCTCGACACCGAAGGCGGCATCGAATTCGTCAACGCCGTCGATCTGGCTTTCGAGGTGGATGCCGATTCCGATCAGCTTTTTCGCGTGCTCACCAATCTTTGCCGCAACGCCGTGCAGGCGATGGCGGCGGACGCGGAAAGTGCGGTGGTACGCCGGCTGGAGGTGTCGGCCGAGCGCGTCGGCAGCGTCAGCCGCATCACGGTCACCGACACCGGCCCCGGCCTGCCGCCGAAGGCGCGCGAGAACCTGTTCGCGGCGTTCCGCGGCTCGGCCCGCAGCGGCGGCACCGGTCTTGGCCTGGCGATCGCCTATGAACTGATCCGCGCCCATGGCGGCACGGTGGAGCTCGTCGAAAGCAGAGGCGGCCGCACCACATTCGCGGTTACCATTCCCGACCAGCCGGTCCGGCTCGACCAGGCCCGCAATGGCCTGCGCCGCCCGGCCTGAACCTTGCCTCGCCCGATCCTCGTCAAGGCACAACAGCAAAACTTTTGCCGGATCGGCTTGCTTTTCGGAAATTCAGTCGCTAGGGAACACGTCACATCGCGGCCGGTCGTCAAGGGTCGGATCGCGGGCCATGCAAGACATGGCCTGTTGCGCGCCCGTAGCTCAGCTGGATAGAGCACCAGACTACGAATCTGGGGGTCAGGAGTTCGAATCTCTTCGGGCGCGCCAAACTCCGCTAAATCGCGACTTCCTGCGATCTGCTACGCGGCGAGCGCCAGTTCGATGCCGGTGTTCGGCTCGGCGAGGCGATCGCGCGCGACATGGTGGCCGTACGCATTGGTCCCGATGTCCGTTATGCCGTGGTCGGCTCACCCGATTACTTTGCGCGATCGTTCCGCGCCGGGAAGCCCCAGGACCTGACCGACCACAACTGCATCAACCTGCGGCTTCCACCATCAGGCGCGATATATGCCTGGGAGTTCAACAAGGACGCACGCGAGTTCAGCGTCCGTGTGGACGGTCAACTGACCCTGAACAATATCGCGCCGGCGCTTGACGCCGCCCTCGACGGCATAGGTTTGGCTTATGCACCGAAGGATCTCGTCCAGCCATATCTGAAGAGTGGTCAACTCCAGGGGGTCCTCGCGGACTGGTGCCCGGCCTTCCAGGGCTACCATCTCTACTATCCCAGCCGGCGCAATCCCTCGCCCGCATTCTTCGTTTTCGTCGAAGCGTTCCGATATCGATCTAAGTAGTAAACCCATGGTCGAAGGAGGGCCCGGACGCTCTGGGTTTCGCGCTCCGCATGCCTAGTCGTTGATTGTGAGTCGACCTGGCTTTGAGTTGCGCTATCTAGCCAAAATGGAGGCAGCCATGCGTATGAAGTTCCTACTGGTGACATCAGCGACGATGATGGCGACAGTCGTTGCCCACGCGGACAGTCAGTCCTCGAACACAAGCTCGAATAGCTCGTCGAACGATGGCGTTGTGCGTGAGCGGAGTGTCGAGACCTACTGTGAAGACGACTATTGTGAGACCTACGTCAAACGCAGGGTTTACCAGGAGGATCGATCCACCCGTCGTTACCAGGACTATGATCGTCGCCGCTATCGCGACCGCTACATGGATGATGATGACGACGACTAAGGAAAAGCCGCCCCGCTGACGCACGCGAAGGGCCCGTTTTGGGATCGGATCGGCGGCCCAGCTTCTCGTATCTAGATGCTTTTGGCGCACCCAGGACGAGGATGACGGTATCGGCTTCGCGGCCTTGAGCCGACGAGGATTATCGCCGCCAGAAGGGCTTGGCGATCTCTGCCTCGACCTGCCGTCTCGTCAGACCGATATCGTCGATCAAATGGGGATTGTCCTTCGACATTTGCTCAAGTTCCCAGCGAAACGTTTCCGCTCGTCCCAGGCCGCGATAATGCTTCGCAGGGTAGTCAGGTGCCGACGCGACATTTCCGCCGGCTCACGGGCGTTCCTGGCCGCGCTGCCTGATGCGGGGCCGATGCAAGAGTATCGTTCATAGTGACCTCCATCGGTTTGAAGGTCCCGGGACCCTCGACCTGAGAGAGGCTGAATTCTGCAGGATACGAACAGCGTCGTAACTAAGCTCTGTTGCGCGCCCGTAGCTCAGCTGGATAGAGCACCAGACTACGAATCTGGGGTCAGGAGTTCGAATCTCTTCGCGCCATTTTTCCACTGAGCAGGAAAAAACTGGACACCGCTTCATACATTGGGGCGGGGGACACCCTGTCGTCACCGAAGGAGACGTAAGGCGCCGCGCCGACTGCAGGCTCCACCGACACTGCATGAGCCTGGAGAGCTATATTCGTCGCCGGAGAAGAGTACGGTTCGACAATAGTCCCGCCGATCATGCTGATGTCTCCTCAATTCCGGTCATCAGGACCCCGTCGGAATCGACGGCGGACAAGCGCATCGCCTTGAGATCCTTATAATCGTCTGAGCCATACCAGGCGGTCGCCCGCTCCAGGCTGGGAAACTCGATCATCACGAGGAAGCTCGGGCGCCAGTCGCCTTCAACGACCGTCGGTTGACCGCCGAGGACGCGATACCTACCCCCGTGGGCGGCCACGACGGGCGCTACAGCCGTCTTGTATTGGGCCAACTCGGCCGGATTTCTCACTTGCTTGTTGTGGAAGAGAAAGAAAGCGCTCATCGCTTCCTCCAGGTTCGTCTGCTGCCGCGCTTCACCTATGCTCGTCTAACTTACGCTTCCGCCCGATTAGACGAGCTGTATAGGTTACGTTGATCTCAGTAGAAGACAGAAGGGATGTAGCTCCCTTCCGGTGTCCGGTATTCGCCGATAGTCATGAGCGTCATGGGCTTTGCCGCCTTTAGGCCCTCGCTCAGGCACCAGCGGAACAGCCTCGCCTGCCGAACTGGCAGCAGAAATGACAAGGGTTCCGCATTGGCTGCGCCTGCACCCAGGATCAAGGCCCTCATGTCGGCCTCGGTCTCGGCGAGGCCATGATTCGCGATCCAGAACGTGGGGGCCGTAAGATACCCCGTCACGATACCGTCACGCTCGCTCACCATGGGCGCGAGAAGCCGCATTGCATCCGCCAGTTCGCTCGCGCGAGAGAAGCCGTGAATCCGGGCGCAGAGCGCGTTGCAGACGTCCAGGTCCCGCTCGGTCATGCGGCGAACCGTTATGCCTGATCCGGGGTCGCTCGACGGCCGACCGGTCATCACCAGCACCGGCTCCCGCACGTCGAACCCGAGCGAGGCATAGAGCGACACGGAGCGCATGCTGAAGGCGTCCTGAAGCAGGCGGATGCCGGCCGCACCGCTCCCACGCTCGAGCACGGCTGCCATCAGGCAGCGCCCGATACCACCGCCCTGCCGGCGCGGGTCAACGGTGATCGGACCGACGCCCCGGATCGCATCTCCCTCCGCGAGAAAATTCGAGCCGACCACGCTCCCATCCTCTTCGGCGACGACGCCGAAGATCGAGGGATGGGCAATGAACGACTGGGCCAATTGAGTCGCGGTCTCGACAGCGGGAAAGTCCGGCGAGAACCCGTGGCGCTCGGCGATACCCTGAAAGGCTTCGTATATGATGCGTCCGCACGCCTCGGAATCGGCGGGCCTTGCGACGCGAATGTGAATGGCCATGACTCCTCTCCTTCACTCTCGAATGGCTATTTCTGTCTGGCAGCTTACCGGGAGAGCGGCGCGTGATGTGCATGCACGCTGCCATTCCGGTGGTGTTCGCAGGTGACGGCAGGATTGAACGGAGCGAACACACCGTTCGGATTTTCCCGATAGATCCAGACATGCCGATCATGATGCGGCTCGAACAGGTGGGCCTCGTCGGCCGGTGTGGAGGGATCGTCGATCATGGTGTCGTAGGTCACCCCATGGAACGAGGGAGGCGCGTCATGTCCCGCAGCCTTCCAAGCCTTGGCAAAAACAAGATTCTCGACCGCAATGAGTTCAAGGGAGCCATCTGGCTGCGGCTCGTAGATGAGGATCGACGGCCGCAGAAAGTCGGTATGGATCCCCGTGCCCTCCACGCGCGGGTTCGGTGGGCCGGCTATGCCGAGCAAGTCAGGGCGGAAGAAATGAATGCCCATGGCGCCGAGTTCTGCAGGCCGGCCCATCATCTCGGCGGTGTCGCACAAGTTCAGCGGATCCCGAACGTAGCCTTCAGCGAGCGCCACATTGACATCGCGGAAGCGATCCGTCGCCGCACGAACTTGGGCGAGGCTCGGATCGCCGGGCGCGCTCGACAGGATCTCGCCGGTTGACGGTGAGGGTGTCTTGGCGACCGCACGGTCCGCGGCTTCGACCGCGGTCAGCAGGGCCATCGTGGCAATGAGCGAAAGTTTGATAGACATGTCGTACTCCTTCCGTGCTTGGCGCGCAGACGAGTCCAAGGGCGCTCACGCGCGCCTGCCGTGAGCGGGACGGGTCGTCAGGAGGTGGATCACGCTGGTCAGCCAGCCCGGTCATGATCAGGAGGGTGGCGGGCTGTCTCAGCGGCGCCATCGAAAGTACGCGGCTCGGCCACCGTCACCAATCAGCATTGTTGCGCAATGGGTCGGCTCAATTGCAGAATGTTCGCGTGTACGACTGGAACGACCTTCGATATTTCCTAGCCGTTGCCCGCACCGGCAGCACCCTCGCGGCCTCGCGCGCGTCGAAAGTCAACCAGACCACGATCGCCCGGCGGATTGGCGTGCTGGAGCGGGCGATCGGGATGAAGCTCTTTCACAAGAAGCAGACAGGCTACGTTCTCACCGAGGCGGGAGCGGAGCTCCGCGCGACCGCCGAGCGCGTCGAGGTCGAAGCGAATGCTTTCGCCGAGCAGGCCGGAGCGATGGGGCGGCGCATCTCCGGCGTCATCCGCGTGACCACGAACGAGGGGCTCGCCAACACCGTCATGGCCCCGGCGCTCAGTGCCTTCCGCAAGTTGCATCCCGAGGTGAGGGTGGATCTGGTGGTCGACGAGAGACGGCTGGACCTGACGCGAGGGGCAGCGGACGTGGCATTGCGGACCGGGGCGCGCCCGACGGAGAGTGGACTCGTCGCCCGGCGGCTCACGCCAATGGCTTGGGCGGCCTATTGCAGCCGCAACTATGCCGAAGAGCGAGGTTGCCCAAGCTCGGTCGACACGCTGTGCCGACACGTCCTGATCGGCGCTGAAGGGCCGATTGCAGCTCTGCCAGGCTGGACCTGGCTACGACAGGCGGCGCCCGGCGCCGAGGTGGTGGCGACGTCGAGCTCGCTCACTAATCTGATTTCGGCCGTGAAGTCCGGGCTCGGAGTCACCATCCTGCCCTGTTTTCTGGCCGACTCCGACCCCGACCTGGTGCGCTGCATCGGCCCGATCCCCGGCGTGCAATCGGATGTCTGGCTGGTGACGCGCGAGGACGCGCGGGACGTCCGCCGAGTTCGCGCCTTCATAGATTTCCTGGCAGCGCATGTGGCCGGCATGCGACCCCTTCTGGCGGGGGAAGCAGGACCCGGGCGGGCGAGGATTTGACCGTCGCCCGCCGAAGCCACTAAGCGGTTTTCACCCCCTCGCTCCCCTGGGGCGATGGGTTTTCGGCTGCGGCTGTGCGCTCCCTGCCTCTCGAATTTCCTAGCAGCAACAATGACATAGGAGTTCTCAGTTTCATTCTGTCCGGCGCGCCAATTGGAATGTACATTCCAACCTGGTTAATGGCACAGACCAAATTGCGATGAAGGGCGAAGCAGCGCTGAACTTGTTTGTTGGCCCTGCCGGGCTATCCTCGCCAGCGGAGCGTTTCGATCGGGAGAGCGAACGCGGCTGGCGGCGGCTTGGATAATAGAGATGATAGCCTGGAAAGGGCGGGCACCAGTCCTCCAGCACCTGCTGAAGCCGTCCTTCAGCAAGGAAGGGGCGCAGCGCGTGGTCGGGCAGGCAGGCAAGACCCAGGCCGTTCAATGCGGCGTCGCCCTCCGCCAGTGCGGCGACGGACGGCTCCGGACGAAGCAGATGATGGCTGACGAAGGTCAGAACGGTATATCGTCACGCATTTGTGAGCTGTGTCGATAAGCCTATCCGTGATTATGGGTCTTATCTTGGGCCGTGCGTCGCCTTAAGTGTCAGTAGTAATAATCCGTGCATGGCCCGCCGCTCAGGAATAATGCTGATGGAACGTAAGCTCGCGGCAATCATGGCCGCCGATATCGTTGGCTACAGCCTGCTGATGGCTGAAAACGAGGCTTCCACCTACGCGAAGCTGCGCGCTGTTTTTGATGAGCTCATTGACCCGACCACTGCCCGCCATGGCGGGCGCATCGTCAAGACGGCGGGAGACGGCTTTCTCGCCATGTTTCCCAGCGTCAACGAAGCGGTTGATGCGGCGCTGGCCATACAGGAAGGCTTCGACAAGGGCCCGTTCGAGCTGCGCATCGGCATCAATCTTGGCGATGTCATCGAAGATGACGGCGACGTATACGGCGACGGCGTCAATGTGGCCGCCCGTCTTGAGGCGATGTGTGATCCGGGGCAGATATTCGTCAGCGGCGCCGTGGTGATGGCGGCCGATCGCAACAGCGCGGGCAGGTTCGTCCGCATCGGCCGCAGGCGGGCCAAGAACATTCCCGAACTTCTCAACGTCTACCGCGTAAGGCGCGCGGGCTCTCCGTGGTCGCCATGGCGGCAGGTGCCGCAGGTGCTGCGCAGCACCGCCGCCCGCTGGTCTTATGGCGCGGCCGCCATAGCCCTCATCCTCATCGGCACCCAAATCCAGCCGCTCCCCCTGGCAGCCATGGTCAGCCGAATCCCGGCGGTCTTGTCGATGGACCAGAGCCGCGCCGACCCCCGGCCGTCAGTGGCCGTCATGCCTTTTGCCGCGATGAGCGGCAGCGACGAGCAATCGTATTTCGCGGACGGACTGACCGAGGATGTGACGATAGCCCTTGCCCGCAATTCAGAGCTGCAGGTAATCGCGCGCGATTCCACCTACGCCGTGCACGGGCAGGATACGGACGTGCGCAAACTCGGGGCGAAGCTCGGCGTTGATTATGTGGTTGAAGGCAGCGCCCGCCGCGAAGGCGACCAGCTTCGCGTGTCGGCGCAGCTGATCGATGTAAAGACAGGCACGCATCTGTGGTCGCGCAGTTTTGACCGGCAGGTCGCCGACGTGTTCACCGTCCAGAGCGAGCTGACCACTGAAATCGTCGCGCAGATCGCGCCCTATATCGGCAGGAGCGAGGCGGCGGCGGCAGCAGAACGCCCGACCGACAATCTTCAGGCCTACGACCTCGTGCTGCAGGCCCGCAACCGCTACCGGCACGGCGCCGATGACCCGCAGGACATTCTGGAGGCGCGGGGCCTCTACCAGCGCGCCCTTGAAATGGACCCGTCCTATGCGGCCGCCCGGGCCGGCCTCGCGCTGACCTTTATCGCCAGCGTGGCGCAGAGCGGTGACGGCCGGGAAAACGCCCCTGAACTCCATCTTGGGCTTAGCGAAGCCCGGCAGGCGGTCCGTCTCGATCCCAATCTTGGCCTTGGCTATCAGGTCATCAGCTTCGGGCTTGCCCTGCAGGGCGACTATTCAGGCGGCCTGCAGGCCGCACGGCGCGCTGTGGAGCTCAACCCTAACGATCCCGACAGCATGATGGCGCTTGCCAAGGCGCAGGTCCGCTTCGGGCAATATGATGATGCCGTCGCCAACGCAGAGCGGGCCCGCCGCCTTCATCCTATGGCGCCTGAGTACTATGCCTATGTGCACGGGCAGGCGCTCTACGCGGCTGACCGCCGCGATGAGGCTTCCGCCGTCATAGAGGAATGCCTGATCCGGGCGCCGCGCGATGCAAACTGCCTTCTGATTCAGGCCGCTTTGCAGGCCGGGGGCGGCGAGGTCGAGGCAGCCCAGCAGACGATGGCAAAGCTGGTCGAGGCGCATCCGGCATTCTCGCTGGAAGCCGAGCGCGGTTACCGCCGGTTCGGTGACAGGCCGCTGATGGAAGAGTTCCTGCAGGACCTCGCAAAGGCCAAGGCTCCTGAAACCGCCTGAAAGTTCTTACAGAGCGAATTCATCACATAGCGGTGCCCAGTTTCATCTCGTCCGGCGCGCCAATTTTTGCCATTTCCACGGACGCCAACACCGAAAATTGCCGCCCAATCGCCAATACAGAAACTGCAGGGCGAGCGATCAGCGCTTGTCCGCCGGATGCCTGCTCGTCGTCGAGGGGATGCGGGCGATGACCTTGATCTCGAAATCGAAGCCCGCAAGCCAATTGACGCCCACTGCCGTCCAGTTCGGGTAGGGCGGTGCGCCGATCTCTTCCGCTCGGACAGCCAGCACCGTTTCGATCTGTTCGTCCGGGTTGGTGTGGAAGGTGGTGACGTCGATGACGTCGTCGAAGCTGCACCCGGCGGCGGCCAAGACCTCGCGCAGATTGGCGAAGGCCCGCCGAACCTGATCCTCGAATACGGGCTCGGGCGAGCCGTCCTCACGGCTCCCGACCTGACCCGACACGAAGAGAAGATCGCCGGAGCGAATGGCTGCGGAATAGCGGTGGATATCGTATAACGCGTGGCGTTTGGCTGGATAGATGGCGTCACGTGTAGGCATTTCGTGTTCCTTTCTGTCTTGATAACGGGAGCGGACCGGCAGCGGGCCGGAGGCGGGGGAATCTATCGGGATCAACGGGCGGAGCTGCACGACGGTGCCATGCAGCTCTGGATCGGCGGGATAAGGTGGGTCATAGCCGCGCCAACTCCTCGTCTGTGAAATCGGCCGCGACCGCGATGTCCTTCTGCCGGTCGAGCTCCTCGATGCGCCCGCCGAGAGCCTTGCGGATGCCGGCATAGGCCTCGGCACCGAGCACCAGCCGCTTCGGAAGCGGACCATCCTGATCGGCAAGCCTGATCATAGCGTTCGTCATGCGCTCGGGGTCGCCCTTGATCACCCAAGAGCCACGGAGCGCCTCGCGAATCCGACCGGCGGGTGTTCACTCATAGGCCGCGAGCGGCTTGGTCCGCGCGAGATTGCCGCCGAACCCGGTCCGCGCCGGCCCAGGTTCCACAAGGGTGAACTCGATGCCGAAGGGAGCAGCCTCCTGCGCCACGGACTCGACGAAACCCTCGATACCCCACTTGGTCGCGTGATAGAGGCTGAAAGCCGGATAGGCGATCTGCCCTCCCTCGCTCGATACCTGTAGAATCCGGCCGCCACCCTGGCTGCGCAGATGCGGCAACGCCGCCCGGATGAGTGCGATCGAGCCGACGAGATTGGTGTCGATGATGTCCCGAACCTGCACATCGCCAGCCTCTTCCGCCGCGCCGAGCAGGCCATAGCCAGCATTGCTGACGACGATGTCGATCCGAGCGGATGCGGCGAAGGCGCGGTCGACGGCGGCGCGGACCGGGCTCTGGTCCTTGAGGTCCATTGCGACGATGCGGAGCCGTTCGGGGTAGCGTGCACGCAGGTCGGGAAGTGCGTCCTCGCTGCGGCTGGCGCCGATGACGCGGTCTCCCCTGATCAGGGCCTTCTCCGCCAGCAGCCGGCCTAGACCGGACGACACACCCGTTATGAGCCAGGTCTTTTCCATTTCTCATACTCCAATTGATCCAGGCAGGAGATAGGGCAATCGCATTGCGCGCATTAGCCGTTGAAATCGGCATGAGATGATGCAAAATTCCCATCAATGCCCCGCCCGTCGCTCAACGATCTCACCGCCTTTTTGGCCGTTGCCACACACCGCAGCTTCCGCCGCGCAGCGGACGAGATCGGCACGGCACCTTCCACATTGAGCCATGCGATGCGTGCGCTCGAGGAACGCATGGGCGTGCGCCTTTTGAACCGCACCACACGCAGCGTCTCACCGACTGAAGCCGGATTCCGGTTGCTCGACCGCCTTCAGCCGGCGCTCGCCTCGCTGGACGAGGCGCTCGACAGCGTCGCGGGGTTCCGGGGCAATGTCGCCGGCACGGTCCGCATCAACGCACCGCGATTGGTGGCTGGGCTTCTCGTTCGCTGGGTTCTTCCGCAGATGGCAGAGCGCCATCCGGACGTGACCGTGGACATCGTCGTCGAGGGGCGGCTCATCGACATCGTGTCCAGCGGGTTCGATGCCGGCGTGCGCCTCCTCGGATCGGTCCCCAAGGACATGATCGCCGTGCCGTTTGCACGCCCGTTGACGTTCATCTGTGTCGCCTCGCCCGCCTATCTCGATCGCTTCGGCGACCCGGGAACGCCCGAGGAATTGCAACGCCACCATTGCATCGGCCATCGTATGCCCAGCGGCAAATTCTATCGATGGGAATTCGAACGCGCCGGCCAGGAACTTGTGATCGACGCAAACGGCTGCATCGTCCTCGATGACGAGGAACTGATGGTCGAAGCCGCAATAGAGGGTCTGGGCATCGCCTATGTAGCGGATTGGGCCGCCGAAGCGGCCATATCCGACGGCCGGCTGCGTAAGGTCATGACCGCATGGATGCCCGCTCCGGAAGGGGTCGCGGTCTACTATCCCGGACATCGAGCCGTGCCGCCAGCACTGCGGGCTTTTCTCGATGTCGTGAAGGACTTGCGAAAGAAAGAACCTTAACTGGTTCAAAAAGGCAGCAATCCGGGCAATCGTAGTGCGGAAGGAGGTCCGGCATGATTTCTCGCTTCTGTCGATCGCCATCAGTCGATCTAGCTTACAACCGATTGCATAACGCAGTCAGAACCGCGCGGATGTGCCGCGTAAGGAAAGGAGGCGGGTATGGCTAAGCTCGTGTTCGGAATGAACCAATCCCTGGACGGCTACGTCGACCATATGGCGTTTGCGCCAGACCCCACGCTCTTCCGCCACTTCATCGAGGAGGCTCAGAGGCAGGCGGGCAGTGTGTACGGTCGCAAAATGTATGAGGTCATGCGTTACTGGGACGACGATCATCCTGAATGGGATGCAGAGCAACACGCCTTCGCGGCGGCGTGGCGGAACCAGCCGAAATGGGTCGTCTCGCGCTCGTTGAAGTCGGTTGGCCCCAACGCCACGCTTGTTGGGGATGATCTTGAGGGCGCGATCCGCGAGTTGAAGGCCGAGCGCGACGGGGAGATCGAAGTTGCTGGCCCGGACTTGGCGCGAAGCCTCACCGAACTTGGTCAGATCGATGAATATCGAATCTACCTGCACCCCGTCGTGCTAGGCCACGGCAAGCCATATTTCGCCGGACCCCGGCCGCCGCTCCGCCTTATGACTAATGATCGTATTGGCGAGGACGTGATCAGGTTGACCTACGTCCCTGCTTAATCTCGCGACTCGCCGGCCTAAAGCGACGGGAACTATGTGAGTCTCTCCTGTGTTCGCTTAATGAAGTCGATCATGAGGGAGAGTGCTGGTTCGGCGTGCGTCTCAAGCAGGAAATGCCCGCCGTCGAAAACATGCGCTTCCATACGCGGCAGATCCTGCATCCAGGACAGCGTTTCGGCGATATCGAAATAGGGGTCGTGACGGCCCCACAGCATGAGCGCCGGCGGTTGCCATTTCTTGAGATAGCCGGCGATCGCATCGAAACGCGCGGCATGGCTTTTGTAGTCGGCGATGAGCGCGCGGTGGGTCTCCATGCGGCCGGGAAGATTCATCACCCTCCAGTCCTCGACCCAGGGTTCGCCCCTGATCGTGGCGGCGACATCCTCTGGCAGGCCGCCGGTATATTGTTCGCGCGTGAACTCAAAGGTCAGGTCGGGAGTCGCGGCCGCTTCGTTCTCTTTTGTCGGTTCTGACCAGAATTTTAACACAGCGTCCCACACGGGACCGAAGCCGGTTCGATGCGCGTTTGCGTTCTGGATGATGAGACCCGAAACCAGCCCGGGCGCTTGCGTGGCAATCTGCAGACCCACGGCGGCGCCCCAGTCATGGATGTGGATGAAGCGGCGCCCGATCGCGAGGTGGGTCAGCAATTCGGAAATCGTCTCGCTGATCGCGGCGAAGGAGGGTGTTGGCGAGACGTCGGACTGGCCATGGCCCGGGAGGTCGGGCGCGATCACATAGGCTGCGCCCGCCAGTCCCGGAATCACGTCGCGGAATGCACGTGCGGAGCTGGGAAACCCATGCAGGAGGAGCAAAGCGGGGCTGGATGGATCGCCCGCAGTGACGTAGGCAAGCTCGGTTCCACCGGAGAGACGCATTCGGCGTTGGGCGGGCAGGCTCATGGCAAGATTCCGTTTTGCTGTCTGGAATGGAGCTCAACTCAAACGAGCGGCGCGAGTTCCGGATGTGCCGAAGAGCCTGTGGCCGGTCTTCCTCATGGTCGCCTATTCGTCAGTGTCCGCGCCGGTCGGCGCGAGCGAGCTGGCCGAGATCAGCCCGGACGGGCCAAGCTGTATTATCGCCGCCAGAAGGGCTTGGCGATCTCTGCCTCGACCTGCCGTCTCGTCAGACCGATATCGTCGATCAAATGGGGATTGTCCTTCGACATTTGCTCAAGTTCCCAGCGAAAGCGTTTCCGCTCGCCCCAGGCCGCGATAATGCTTCGCAGGGTCGTCAGGTGCCGACGCGACATTTCCGCTGGCCGCAAGGGCGTTCCCGGCCGCGCTGCGTGATGCCGGGCCGATGCAAGAATATCGTTCATAGCAACCTCCATATGGTTTGAAGGTACGGGGACCCTCGACCTGAAGAGGCTGAATTCTGCAGGAAACGAACAGTGTCGTAATTAAGCTCTCCCAAATAGTTCTCAAAACTTCCAAACGGGCTATAGATACGCCGCATGCAAGGATCGCGCTTTGCCTTTGGTCCGTTCGTGCTTGATTCCGGTGCGGGAACGCTGCTTCGCAACGATGTCCCCGTTGCCGTTGGCTACCGCGGGCTAAAGCTGCTTGCGGCGCTCGTTGGACGGCCCGGCGAAATCCTTGAGAAGGCCGAGTTGATGGACGCGGCGTGGCCGGGCACGGCCGTCGAGGAAGGCAACCTCACCGTCCAGATCGCGCAGCTGCGGAAGCTGCTTGGTCCGGCCGCCGACGGCGGCGAATGGATCGCCACGGTTCCGCGCGTCGGCTACCGCTTCACGGGGGCCGTCGAACAGCTCGGTGGCGCGAAGCGAAAATCTTTGCCGCTGCCCGGCAAGTCGTCGATAGCCGTGCTGCCCTTCGTCAATGTCAGCAACGATCCCGAGCAGGAATCCTTCGCGGATGGGTTGACCGAAGACCTGATCACCGACCTGTCCAGGATCTCCGGCCTGTTCGTCATCGCACGCAACTCGGCCTTTGCCTACAAAGGAAGGGCGATGGACGTGCGCGATATCGCACAGGACCTTGGCGTGCGCTACCTGCTGGAGGGCAGCGCAAGACGCGCCGCAGGGCGCGTGCGCATCAACGTACAGCTGGTCGACGCGGTGAGTGGCGACCATCTGTGGGCGGAACGCTTCGATCGCAGCCTGGAAGATATCTTCGCCGTTCAGGACGAGGTCACCGGCAAGATCGTGGAGGCGTTGCTCGGCAGGCTGCGCGCGCCGCCGCCGCGCAACCGGCCCAAAAATCTCGAGGCTTACGATCTCTGCGTGCGGGCGCGCAAGCTGATGGATGATTCGCCGCAGACGGCGCGCGAAGCGCATCTGATGCTCACCCGCGCGGTTTCGCTCGATCCGGAATATGCCGAGGCCTATCGCTGGCTTGCCATGAACCACTGGATGGGATGGGTGCATTCCGGCGGACCAACCGAAACGTCCCGTAGCGTTGCTTTGGAACTGGCGCGCAAAGCCGTGGCGATCGACCCCAACGATGCCGGCTGCCGCTGGGTTTTGGCTTACCTGCTTGCCTATGAGCGCAGCTTCGCCGAGGCGGATGCGGAATTCGCCAAGGCGATCGAGCTCGACCCGAACGAGGCCGATGCCTGGGCGGCATTATCCGACATCGCGGTCCTGGCCGGACGGGTCAAGGAGGGCCTTGAGCACATTCGCAAGGCGTTCCGGCTGAACCCGTTTCCGGCAAGTTGGTACTATCTGGCGCTCGGCCAGGCGCAATATGCGGCCGGCGAATACGAAGCCGCTGTCGAGACATTGCGCAGGGACGAGACTTATCGTACGAGCTCACGCCGTTTCCTGGCGGCAAGCCTTGCCCAATTGGGCCGGCTTGACGAGGCGCACGCAGAGGCCGAACTGTTCCTCGTCGGCAACCCGCATTTCACCACCCGCCACTGGGCCACGACGGAGCCATTCCGCGACGCTGCGACGCTCGAGCATTTCGTTGATGGCTTCCGCAAGGCCGGTCTTCCGGAGTGACGTGCCGGCGTGACCTCCCAAACGCCTTCGCACAGTTGGTGCGACCTACCCCTCGAAGCGACTCGTTGCGTCACGATCGCGCTCGTAGCGTCTAGTGAGCGGAAACGGCGGCAACCAGGACTCGCGACGGATGATCCAGCTTTCATAGGTTGGCACCAGTTGGTCAGGGGCGTCCAGAGATCCCAGGTTCACTTCGATTTCGTCTGCGGTGCGTCCGAAAATTGTCGAGCCGCAGCGGGGACAGAAAAACCGCCCGGCGTAGTCGCGCGTCTCGCCTTCGATCGTCACCGCATCCTGGGGGAACACCGCGGAAGCGTGAAAAAGGGCCCCATGATGCTTGCGGCAGTCGAGACAATGACAAATGCCGACCCGGTATGGGAGTCCCGACGCCACAATTCGGACTTTGCCGCACAGGCAACCGCCAGTGAATCGGTCCATGCTGCATCTCCTCCAAAAATCAAGCGGTCGGAATGGCTACAACGGACGGCACTGTCATTGCAATTGCCCCGCTGCGGGCGGGGACGCGTCGTCTTCTCTAGTGGGCGACAGATAGGTCGCTCGCTGCAGTCGCATGCCGTTTGGGAGCGTCGGCTTATTGCGACGAAGCGTCCTTTCGCTCTTGACAAATATACTCGTCAACGGCATTGACAGGAAAGATTGTCAATATGAGGGCTGCATGCTCGATATCGAAGTCATAGATCGGCCGAGCGCGGCCGCCGCCGCGTTGGAGCCCGTGCGGAGTCAGCTCCTCTCAGAACTGCGGGAGCCGGCCTCGGCCGCTACCCTCGCCACACGCCTCGGCCTCAAGCGGCAGAAGATAAATTACCACCTGCATGCTCTGGAGGAGCAGGGGCTTGTCCAAGTTGCAGACACGCGGAAGTGGGGTGGCCTGACGGAGCGGCTCATGGTGGCGAGCGCCACAAGCTATGTCGTCTCGACGAGCGCACTGGGTCCGGTCGGCGCCGATCCGGACCGCACCCCGGACCGCCTGTCCGCAGGCTACCTCATCGCGCTCGGCGCTCGGCTGGTGCGGGAGATCGGGGCTCTCCAGCGCGCCGCCACGGATACCGGCAAGCGCCTGGCGACCTTGGCGATCGACACCGAAATCCGCTTCCGCTCCGCCGCCGACCGCGCCTCGTTCACGCGTGAACTGACTGAGGCCATCACCACGCTGGCGGCACGCTATCACGACGATACTGCGCCGCAGGGACGGTCCCATCGCCTTGTCGTGACGGCGCATCCTTCCCCAGCCAACCCGCAAGGAAAGGACTTTCCATGCCAGTAAGGAAAGATGCTGCCGGCAATCGCTCGGTCGAGGCGCAAGTGGATGTCCCTGGTACACCGGAGGAAGTCTGGAACGCGATCGCAACGGGACCTGGAATATCTCAATGGTTCGTGCCGAGCGAAGTCGAAGGCCGCACCGGAGGAACCACCGTTTCGCATTTCGCTGCCGATGGAAGCATGGATTCGGCTGCCACCATCACAGCTTGGGAGCCGCCCAAGCGGTTTGTCGCAGAAGCACCGGGCGAGCCGGGAACGGTAGCGACGGAATGGATTGTCGAGGCAAAGTCCGGCGGGCTTTGCACCGTTCGCGTGGTCCATCGCTGGTTCGCAACTTCCGATGATTGGGACGATCAGTTCGAGGCCCACAGCTACGGATGGATTTCCTTCTTCCGCCTGCTCCGCCTCTACCTCACGCATTTTCCCGGGCAGCACGGCTCGGCTTTTCAGCTCTTGGTCCCGTCCTCTAAACCTTTAGCTGATGCATGGCGAAAGCTGGTTGAACCCTTGGGCCTGGCGAATGCGACTGAACAACGGCGCGTGGCTTCGGACGCGCAGGCATTCGAGGGCATCGTCGAACGAACAGGGCCGCAAGACCATCCCGAGCTGGTGGTCCGGCTGGACCAGCCCGCGCCGGGTTTCGCGCACCTCTTCGCCTTGCCGATGGGCGGGATGACATACCTGTCCGTGCGATTTTTCCTCTTTGGCGACGATGCGGCGAGCATTGCAAAACGGGAGGAGCCAAGGTGGCGAACCTGGCTCGAAAAACATTTCCCAACTTCCGCGGAGTAGGAGCCGGTCACGCAACCGTCTGGTCTACGCGCAAAATACGAGCGCGCGGTTTTCAATCTCCTCCGCGCTCTCAATCTCCCGCGTTCTCAATCTTCATTGCGAGGCGTTTTGCCTAGGCCAAGGGCCGAGCCTCGCGATTGCTCTCAGTCCGTCCCCCCCAAAACCGCTGCGCACTGTTGGGCGACATGCATTGGGCCGGCTTCGCTTGGGCGCCAAGCTAAAGGTGGACTTGCGTGGGCGGGAGCCACGCCGCCACGTTTCATTGGCGTCGCTGCAGCCGCTAATCAGGGGGCTCGAGCGCGCTATGGTTAGCGTCGCGCGCACGCATGCAGCAACCACGAATTTTGCCCGACGCCGGCAACTGACGCCGCCGCCAGCATCATCCCGGTCGCTCGTAGCGGGCGTGGAGCTCCGCCTGGTCCAGCACGTGCCCTTTGATCGCGAGCTCGAACGTCTTCCAGTCGAGTCCAGGCTCCAGATCCATGGCGTGGTCAAGCGCGAAAAGTCGAATGCGGTAGCGATAGGTGCGGCCAACGGTGCCCGATGGCCCGTCATAGCCGATATTGCCCAGTCCGTTGCTGCCTTGCAGCACGTGCATCGGCTCCTCTGGCTCGCGTGCATGCTTGAAACCGCTGGGCAGATCTTCGGCGTCCGCCGGAATCTTATAGACGAGCCAATGGACCCATGGCTCGTGCGTGGCTGGCGTCACCCCCTCAAAAAGGAGCGCGAGCTCGCGCGTACCGTCCGGGAGACCATCCCAGCCGAAGGGTGGCGAGGTGTTGTAGCCGTCCTTGGTGAATTTCACCGGAACGGCCTCGTTCTCACCGAACGCATCGCTCCATAGCCGCATGGTGACAGCCTCCACTGTCTCCGGGTTTCCGGTCCAACGCATTCTCAGCCACGCAGTTCCGGTCTTCACCTCGCGCGCTGGCTTGTGTGCGGCGGGTGCTGCAGGTTCTTGTCCCGGGCCGGGAGCTCGGAACTGCCGGCGGCGGCAGGCGTTTCGCCTGGAGCAGGCGGAGCTGTGCGGAACCTCGAACATGGCGCGAAAACCGGCAAGAGAGCAGATCGTGGCAGCGTTGCTCGACCGCTCGGGCCGCACCTACTGCTCGGAACTGGGAATCGATATCCAGAAAAACACGCCTTCACCGCTCTTCCGCTGGCTCTGCGCATCGATTCTCTTCAGCACCCGCATCAGCGCGAACCTTGCACTCATGGCGGCGAAAGCTCTGTCCGATCAGGGCTGGACCACCCCGCGCAGAATGGCGGAGGCGACCTGGGCCGATCGGACGCGCGTGCTGAACCATGCAGGGTACGCCCGCTATGACGAGAGCACGTCGCGGATGCTGGGCGACACCGCGCACCTGCTTCTGAGCAAATACGGCGGCGACCTTCGGGCGTTGCGCGGGCTCGCGCGAAACGATCCGGCGACGGAGCGACAACTGCTGAAGGAATTCAAAGGCATCGGCGATGTGGGGGCCGACATCTTCTGCCGCGAGGTGCAGGTCGCGTGGCCCGAGCTTTATCCTTATGCCGACACGAAGGCGCTTGCTGCAGCGGTGCAACTGGGGTTGGGAAACGATGCTCGCGCTCTGGCAGGGCTGGTCGATCGGCGTGACTTCCCGCGTCTCTTGGCGGCACTGATCAGGACAAGCCTCGGCAAGGATTACGAGGGAGTGATCGAGGCCGCCTTGGCACGGCCGACGGCAGGGGTATGACCATGCTGGCCGGGACCTGCGGAATAGATGTTTGGTCAGGGCGTATACGCCTCAGAAGGATGGTCGCCGGGCTCGCTATATCCCGCTTGCTCCTGCGTGCTGTTCGGCTTCGATGGAGGACAGCCAAGCCCGTGCAACTGTGGCGATGACCGTGAGCGTCGCTTTTGTTCCGTTCGCCTCGCCCTTCTCAAAATCTCCCTCGGTTTGCGCCATGGCATTCGTCACATGCGCAAGGCACACGACGGGGTGGTGTGTTGCAGCGGCAAACGCGTACAAAGCCGCGGCTTCCATCTCGACGGCGAGGGCGCCCAGATCCCGCGCAGATGCTATCGCGGTCTCGGTTTCGCGATAAGGAGCATCGGTCGTCCAGGTTGAGCCCCGGCGGGCGACAATGCCGGAAAGCCCCGACAAAGCGTCTTCAATGCGAGCGATAAGCCTCGCGTCTGGCGCCTCCGCGAAGATTGCCGGCGGCAGATAATGATAACTCGTCCCCTCGTCCCGGAGAGCGCGGTCGATCAGAACAAAGTATGGCGTGGGTCCGTTGTCGGTGATCTGGCCGGCGGATGTGATGCTGACGAGCAGCCGGCAGCCGGCCGCAAAAAGCTGCTCGGCAACGAGCACCGCAAAGGAGGCGCCCACCGCGCAGCCGATGATGCCGACCTCTCCGACGCCGTCGAGATCGAAGGCAAGAAGTTCGGTGTGGTAACACGCCCACCCCTCGTGTGCGTGGCTCTGTCCTGCAAGTTTGAGGTGCCGCACCACGTCGCCGTCGGGATCGAGGACACACACCGGAGGGACGGCGGCGAGCGGCAGTTGCTTCTGCCGGCGCGCCTCGCGCAACAGCGCCTCCGGCCGGAACACGGAAGGAGAAGCATGATCCTTGTGGTTCACGATCGGCCATGCGGCCTTCTGATCCATGGGATTCGCCCCAGCGTTCTGCTTCAGGCGGCCGTTTCGACCGGCAGGCCGGCGGCCTTCCATTCGGGATAGCCGTCCTCGAGCCGACGGACAAGAAAACCCCGATGTCGCAAGGCGGCGACCGCTTCGAACGACAGGACGCAATAGGGGCCGCGGCAATAGGCGATCACTTCCCGATCTGCCTCTAGTTCGCCCAAGCGACGCTCCAGTTCGGCCAGCGGGATGTTGAGCGCGCCTGGAAGATGTCCGACCACAAACTCGTCCTCTGGCCGCACGTCGAGGACCGTGACCATGCCGTTATGCAGCCTCGAGACGAGGTCGTCTCGCGACACCGGTTCCATCGCATCGCGAGCCAGGAAGTAGTCGGCCATGACGCGGCCGATTTCGGCCACGTTGCGCTCGCCGACGCGGCCGAGCGCCTTGATCAACGCCACCACCTCGGCGTCGCCGGCGAGGCTATAGAGCACGTGCTTGCCGCGGCGCTGCGTCTCGACGAGGCGTGCCCGCCGCAGGATCTGCAGGTGGCGCGACGTGTTGGCGAAACTCAGATGGGCTCGCGCGGAGAGGTCCTCGACGCTGCGCACCCCTTGCGCCAGGTGCTCCAGAAGCTCGAGCCGATGCGGATGGCCGAGTGCCTGAGCCACTTCGGCAAGGCTCGCGTAGATCGCCTGTTTCGGTCCGGTGCTTGACACGGCTTCTCCTCAGTGAAACATTCAGCGGAATGATTGAATGTTTCTAGCCCTTTGCAACGAGGAGCGCAAGACCATGATCCTTCGCCAGTTCCTTCACACCGATCCGGTCGGCGTCTCCTACCTGTTCGGTTGCGGCGGCAAAGCAGCTGCGGCCGTCGTCGATCCGGCCGGCGACATCGAGTTCTACCTGCGTGCCGCCGAAGACGCCGGCATGCGCATCCATTTCGTCGTCGACACGCATGTTCATGCCGACCATCTCTCTGCCGGCCGCGCGCTCGCCGAAGCGGCGGACGCCGCCTACGTGCTCTCGGCGGATGCGGATGTTGCGTTCCCATTCAAAGGCGTGCGCGACGGAGAGGTCCTCTCGCTAGGCAACGTCACCGCCACCGTCTTGCACACGCCCGGTCACACCCCGGAGCACATCTGCCTTCTCGTCAGCGACCGCACGCGTGCCGACGAGCCGTGGTTCGTGCTGACCGGCCACACGCTGATGGCCGGCGATCTCGGTCGCACCGAACTCGCCGTCAGCGCCGAGCAAGGCGCAAAGGATCTCTTTCGCAGCGCCGGTCGGCTCAAGGCTCTTCCCGACCATGTCGAGGTGCTCCCCGGCGCCTATGCTGGCTCGGTCTGCGGCCGGCGCCTGAGCGGCAAGCCGTGGTCGACCATCGGTTTCGAGAAACGCCACAACGAGGCCCTCCGGATCGAGGACGAAGCCGCGTTCATTCGCTTCATGCTCGCCGAGATTCCGCCGGCTCCGCCGGAGGCCGCGGCGCTCCGGGCCGCCAATTCCGTCCTGGCTGCGGCGGCGGCCTGAGTCATGGACGAAGCGGCATCGGTTCCAGGCAAGGGAGGTTCACCCGTGAGGCTCGGCCTTAGGGAGAACTGGCCGCAATTCGCGCTGCTCGTCGTGATCAACGCCTTTGTCGGCGGCATGGTCGGAATAGAACGAACGGTGGTGCCGCTGATCGGATCGGAGGAGTTCCACGTCACGTCGACGACGCTGATCGTCTCCTTCATCGTCAGCTTCGGCGTCGTCAAGGCGCTGGCCAATCTGGTCTCGGGCCAGCTTGCCGACGCGTGGGGCCGCAAGCGCGTGCTCGTTTTGGGATGGCTGGTCGGCCTGCCGGTGCCGTTCATGATCATCTGGGCGCCGACCTGGGAATGGGTGATTGCGGCCAACGCATTGCTCGGCGTCAACCAGGGGCTCGCCTGGTCGATGACGGTGATCATGAAAGTCGATCTCGTCGGGCCGAAGTCGCGCGGCCTTGCCGTCGGCCTCAACGAGTTCGCCGGCTATCTCGCCGTTGGGGTGACGGCGTTCCTGACCGGCTATCTCGCCTCGCAATACGAACTTCGGCCAGTGCCGATCTATCTCGGCATCGGCTATGCCGTCCTCGGTGCCGCACTGTCGATCCTGCTCGTGCGCGACACACGGGACCACGTTCGGCTGGAGGCTTCATCCCACGCGCAGCAGGCCGCGCCGATCAGCTTTCGTGAGGTCTTCGCGCTTACCTCGTTCGGGGATCGCAACCTGTTCGCCGCCTCGCAGGCCGGTCTCGTCAACAATCTCAACGACGGCATGAGCTGGGGCATTTTCCCATTGTTCTTCGCTTCCTTCGGTCTCGGTGTCGAGCGTATCGGCATCCTCAAGGCAATCTATCCCGCGACATGGGGTATCTTGCAGATCGCCACGGGTTCCCTGAGCGATCGCTGGGGGCGCAAAGGCCTGATCGTCGCCGGCATGTGGGTTCAGGCCACCGGTCTGTTTCTCACCGCGGCGACGCGCCGGTTCGAGTGGTGGATCGTCGGCAGCCTTCTCCTCGGCCTCGGCACGGCGATGGTCTACCCGAGCTTGATCGCAGCCGTCTCCGATGCCTCGCATCCGACCTGGCGCGCTCGCTCACTCAGCGTCTACCGGTTCTGGCGGGATCTCGGCTACGCGATCGGAGCGCTCTCCGCCGGCCTCATCGCCGACAGCTTCGGACTGTCATGGGCAATCGCATCGATTGCCGCGCTGACGTTTCTCTCAGGCGTAGTCGTGGCTGTTGTGATGAGCGATGTCTCGCGCTCATCTACAGATCCGTCCTCAAGGAGGGCAACATGACAGCGGCAGATCGCTGCCCGAGCAATTGATCCGGCGCAAATTCGCCACGCCTTTGGCTTACATTGAAATTTGACCGCGACCGGCGGTTTGCCGGCAGCAGGGAAGAGCTGAAAGCATCTCCGGCCGCAGAGCCGTCAGCCCTTGGGACGAGCTCTGCCGAGCCCCATGAGAGGAAGGAGGATATTATGACGTTGATTGCACTGATGCGCGCGGCCGCGCTCGCCGCCACTGTCGCCGCCGGCGCGACGGCTACAGCCGCCGCGCAAACAACCGCAGCCGATCCCCACGATACGACGATCGCGCAGGCGGCGCCGTCTCCCGAGCCTGGAGGTATGGCGGGACAAGACCAAGGTGCACAGCCCGCTCAACCCGGCATGATGCCTCCCGGCATGATGGGCCAGGGCATGGGCCACGGCATGATGGGCGCAATGCCGATGATGCGCATGCGCGGGCACATGATGAAGATCATGTTCGCCATTGCCGACACGGACGGCGACAGCGCGCTTTCCTTCGAAGAGATCACCGCCATCCATAAGCGAATCTTCGATAAGGTGGACGCGAACAAGGACGGCAAAGTGACATCCGAAGAGGTTCAGGCATTCATGCGGGAATAGCCGCGCTCAAGCTGATCGCCGGGCGACACAAACCGCGAAGGAGGCTCCGGGCATGACGTCGATCTATCTCGACTACAACGCCAGCACGCCGATCGATCCTTCGGTTACGGCTGCCATGCGGCCATATCTGGATGAGGCTTTCGGCAATCCATCGAGCGGGCACTGGGCGAGCATGCCGGCGAAGGCTGCGCTGGAGAAGGCCCGCAGTCAGGTTGCGGCGCTGCTCGACTGCGCACCCGACGAGATCGTGTTCACAAGTGGCGGCAGCGAGGCCAACAACCTGGCGATCAAGGGCACGTTCTTCGCGCTGAGGCACAAGGGCGAGCACATCGTTACCACCACGGTCGAGCATCCGGCCATTCTCGCCCCTTGCCGGTTCCTCGAGCAGCTCGGCGCGGCAGTGACCTATGTGCCGGTCGACAGCACGGGCCGGGTCGATCCCGAGGATGTGCGTCGTGCCATCACGCCGCGCACCATCCTGATCAGTGTCATGCACGCCAACAATGAGGTCGGCACGATCCAGCCGATCGAGGAGATCGGTGCTATTGCGCGGGAGCATGGCGTCCGGTTTCACACCGACGCTGCGCAATCGGTCGGCAAGATTGCAACCAAGGTCGACACGCTTGGCGTCGATCTGCTGACCATCGCCGGTCACAAGCTTTACGCGCCGAAGGGTGTCGGTGCGCTCTATGTCCGAAGCGGGCTCAGGCTCGAGCCGCTGATCCACGGCGCCGGGCACGAACATGGCCGGCGCGCCGGCACCGAGAGCGCCTTGCTCGCGGTCGGCCTCGGCGCCGCCTGTGCGCTCGCCGGCGACCTGGAGCCGATGGCGCGCGTCCGCGTGCTGCGTGATCGCTTTTGGGACGCGCTGCAGGAGAGTTTCGGCGACCGTGTCGCGCTCAACGGGCACCCTCAGCACCGCCTTCCCAACACGCTCAGCGTTTCGTTCGTCGGCATGATCGGTGCCGAGGTGCTTTCGCGTCTCGACGGCGTCGCGGCGTCGACCGGTTCGGCCTGTCACGCCGGCCGGGTCGAGCTCTCCCCGGTGCTCACGGCCATGGGCGTGCCCGAGAAGATCGGCATGGGCGCCGTTCGCTTCAGTCTTGGTCGAGCCACGACCAGCGCCGAAACCGACGCTGTCGTGGATCAGCTTCGAGCCGTCACTGTCCGATCCACCGCTGGCTAGACCGTTGGACCCATAAAGATGGCAGCGTCCATCGTTGCGTCATAAGGCCTGTCGCGCCGGCGGTTCTTTCGCCGCTGCGGTTTCCTCTGGGCTGAGGGCGCCCGGCCGAAGCTTGAACAGGATCAGGAGCGGCCCGGCGACGAAGATGGAGGAATAGGTGCCGGCGAGGATGCCGAAGATCATCGCGACCGTGAAGGACTGGATGACCTCGCCGCCCCAGATCGAAAGCGCCGCCAACGCAAACAGCGTGGTCACGCCGGTCAGGACCGTTCGCGCCAGTGTCTGGTTCATCGACAGATCGAGCAGTTCGGCAATCGGCATCCTTTTATAGCGGCGCAGATTCTCGCGGACCCGATCGTAAACAACAACTGTATCGTTGATGGAATAGCCGACAATGGTCAGGATCGCGGCTATCGAGGTTAAATTGAACTCTATGCCAGCGACGACGTAGAAGCCGACCATCAAGATCACGTCGTGGAACGTCGAAATGATGGCGCCGAGCCCGAACTGCCACTCGAACCTGATCCAGATGTAGACGAGCATCGCCAGCAGCGAGGCGAGCACGCCCATTGTGCCATTGAACGCGAGTTCGGAGGACACTGTCGGACCGACAACCTCGATGCGGCGGAACTCGTAGTCGGTCTCGAGTGCGCTTCTTACTTTCTCAACGGCGGACTGTTCGGCAATGTCGCCGCCTCCCTGGGTGCCGATGCGGATCAGCACATCCCGGGTCGACCCAAACTCCTGCACCTGCACCTCACCCAGTTCGAGGCCCGTCAGCCGCTCACGGATGTCGCCGATGTCGGCCTGCGGGCCCTTCGCCTGCACCTCGATGCTCGAACCGCCGCGGAAGTCGATGCCGTAGTTCATGCCGACAGTGAAGAACAGCACGGCCGAAGCGATCGACAACAGCAGGGACAGCGTGAAGGCGTATTTCCGGAATGCCATGAACGGCACCCGCGTGTCGTCGGGCACCAGGCGCATGACACCGCTGGGCATCGTTTTCGGGCGCTGCCGGCGAAGCCAGAATGCGACCAGCCAGCGCGTCAGCGTGAAGGCCGTGAACACGGTGGTGACGATGCCAATGGCGAGGGTGACGGCAAACCCCTTGATCGGCCCTGAGCCGAGGAAGAACAGGATGACGGCGGCGATCAGCGTCGTCACATTGGCATCGACAACGGTCGCCAGCGCCTGTTTGAACCCGGAGTCCATCGACTGCACGATCGAGCGCCCTTGGCGGTTCTCTTCGCGGACGCGCTCGAAGATGATGACGTTGGAATCGACCGCCATGCCCATCGTCAGCACGATGCCGGCGATGCCGGGCAACGTCAGCGTTGCCCCAAGAACCGACAGGACGGCGATAATCAATGCGACGTTGGCCAGGAGCGCGACATTCGCGATCAGTCCCAGTCGCCCATAGGCGAACAGCATGAAGCCGACGACGAGGAACCCGGCGATGATCGACGCGAATTGGCCCGCGTCGATCGAATCGCTGCCGAGGCTCGGACCGACGGTGCGTTCCTCGACGATGGTGAGGTCGGCAGGCAGAGCGCCGGCGCGCAGCAGGACCGCAAGGTCGTTCGCGCTCTCCACCGTGAAACTGCCGGATATCTGTCCGGTGCCGCCCAGGATTGGTTCGCGGATCTGAGGCGCGGAGATCACCTCGTTGTCGAGGATGATCGCGAACAGGCGCCCGACATTGGCCTGAGTAGCCTGACCAAAGCGGGTTGCGCCGCGGCTGTCGAAGCGAAACGAGACCACCGGCTCGTTGGTGCGCTGGTCGAAGGTTGCCTGCGCGTCGACGAGGTTTTCGCCGGAGACGATGATCCGGTTCTCGATCAGGTGAGGAACCCGCGGCTCGTCCGTCGAATACAGCACCGTCGAGCCCGCCGGCGGGCGGCCGGAGATCGCCTCCTCGACCGGAATCGACTGGTCGACCATTTGAAAGGTCAGCTTCGCGGTCTGTCCGAGAATATCCTTCAGGCGCTGCGGATCTTGCAGGCCTGGCACCTGGACCATGATGCGCTCAGATCCCTGTCGCTGGATGATCGGCTCGGTCGTGCCGAGCTCGTTGACGCGCCGGCCCACCACCTCGATCGATTGAGTCAGCGCCGCGGCAATGCGGTAGTCGACCCCGGCTTCGGTCAGAGTAAAACGCAGCAGGCCCGGTTCCGGCTCGGCCATCTCCATCTCGGTCACCGAGCCGCTCATGAAAAGGCCGGTCGAGATCGGCTGCGTCAATCTTTCGAGCGCGGTCTTCGCAGCTTCGATCTGGCCTTGGTCGCGAATGCGGACCTGGATGGAATTGGCGGTGCCGGAAAGCCCGGTATAGCCGATCTGGGCATCGCGCAGCGATGTGCGGACCTCGTCGCGTGCCGATTCGAGGCGTTCGTTGGCGAGGTCCCGCCGATCGATCTGGAGCAGGATGTGCGAGCCGCCCTGCAGGTCTAGGCCCAGCGTCAGTTGCTGCTTTGGCAGCCAATTCGGCAGCGATGCCAGAGTGGAGGCGGGAACCAGATTGGGAGCTGCGTACAGGATACCGGCCAGGACCGTCAGCCAGATGAGAATGGTCTTCCAGCGCGAAAAATGCAGCATGTTCTTGTCCGTTCAGCCCATATCGGGCGGAAACCGCCTCCGACAAGAGCTTTGGCGTTCCGATCGGCGAGCAACTCGGCGAGAGCCCGAACGGAACGCGATGTGAAAGTTTTGGGAGTCGGGGGCCGCGGTCGCGCGGCCAGGATCATGCCGGGAGAAGCGGAGGCGCGCGCGCATCGAAGGCGCGGATCGGCGACAGTTTCGGCCGGTCTTCCGACCCTATACCAAACGGTGTGGCTGACGCGGTTTCGAGCGGCAGGCGCAAATCCGGGACAATGCAAAAGGGCTTGCCGTTTCCCGCAATGGCAGGTGTTCCCGTCTTGAAACGGGAAGTCTCAGCAGCAACACGGCGCGCAATGTCGCGGACAAGGATGGTCGGGTGTGCGACTGGCTTGGACGCAGCGAGCCTCATTTGCTCTTTGGCCTGTCCGACCTGGTCGGCTGTTGCCGCAGGAATGGTCCAAATCAGAAAGAGCAACGAAGCGAGCAGCCGCAGACCAGCACTCACGCTGAGCAGAACGCCGGGCCTTGTGCTAGCCTGTCTTCGACCGCTTCGTCTCATCTCACCGGTGTGGCTCTCATACACTGCGACTAATACGCTCTCGCCTTCGTTGCCTCAGTAAGCGGCAGACCGCACTCCTGATCTTCAGCTATAGCATATGCATTGCGAATTGAAGCGCACCTTTCACGGACTCAAAGGGTAAGTGTTGGCCGGTCGATTGGCAGCCTACCGCTTCTCGATCAGCTGGACATAACCTTGCAGGATGCCGCTCCAGCCACGATCGGATTCGAAAATCTCACGCACCGCTTCGCCGGCCGCGCCCATGTTCTCAAGCCGACGATGCTCGAGCTCGACGCGAGTCGCGTTCCCGCCGGCCTCGGAGAACTTGACCTCGACTTCGGTCAGCAGCGACGGATCATATTGCCAGTCGGCGCGAATCCGCCATGCCAGGACGATGCGGTTTGGCGGTTCCCACACCAGCACTTCGCCCCAGTCGCATTCCGTCCCATCCTCGCCTGTCTCAAACCAGCGGCCGCCTGCCTTTGGCTCGATAGTCGCGCTGTTGAGCGCGGACTTGCCTATGGAATAGGACGCCGGCCACCAATGTCCGAACCCGCTCGTGAACACTTCAAACGCCGTGGCAACCGGTACGTCTACGGTGACCGACTTGCGCACAGGTGCTGGTTTAATGATCGTCGTCATTATTTTTGCTCCTTGGCTTTGTTGATCTCGTTTCTGAAGGCGTCGAGCGCGTTCCCCCACATCTGGTCGAGCCAGGCACGCATCTCGCCAAGACCGTGAGGGTCGATATGGTAGATGTTACTGGCGCCGCGAGGCTCGGCGCGGACCAGCCGCGCCTCCTTCAGCACCTTCAGGTGATGAGAAATCGCGGGCTGAGATACCGGCAGGGTGCGAGCGAGGTTCGCCACCGAACGCGGCCCTTCGGCGACAAGCTCGAATACCTTTCTGCGCGTGGGGTCGGCCAGCGCGACCATACCTGCATAATCATAAACCATGGCTTATGATAAACACAGATTTATGATTAAAGGCAACCTCAGCTATTTGCGAAGCAGAGCAGAGGGCAGCGTATTCTCTCCCTATTCAGGTCTCATGCTGCGCTCGCTTCAATAAGAGGAGCACTGGGGAGGAGACCGAACCAAAGCACCCCTTCTCAGAGAGGGCTTGAAGGCACACCTCTCAACTCGTATACGAGTATACGAGTATACGAGTATACCATCTACATAGCTTTTTGTGCTTTCGTCGGCAAACGATCGGGCTGCGCACCGAGATTCGGACCCTGCCGTCGGCATTTCTGCCAGATCATTTTGGAGACGCTCATGGCCGACACCTCGAAAAGACTGCGTATTGCCGTACTCTTTGGCGGACGCTCCGCCGAGCATGACGTTTCGGTGCTGTCGGCAACCAATATCCTGCGTGCGCTGGAACCCGCGAAATACGATGCCGTTCCCATCTTCGTCACCCGCGAAGGACAATGGTTGCTGAGCAGCTTCGAGGGCGGCACGCTGGCGAAACCGTCGAGCGGTATCGAAGTCTGCCTCGTGCCGGGCGGACAAGGACGGATGATGGCGATCCCGACGAATAGTGCGCCCCACGAACTGCCTGACGTCGACATCCTGTTTCCCGCCCTGCACGGCCTCCACGGCGAGGACGGCTCCGTGCAGGGGCTCGCGGAAGTGGCGCGTGTGCCGCTCGCCGGCTGCGGCATTCTTGGTTCGGCCGCAGCCCTCGACAAGGACATTGCCAAGCGGCTGCTGTACGAGGCGGGCTTGCCCGCCGCGCGGTCCGTCACAATCCATCACGGCGGCGCGCCGGCCTTTGCGGAACTGCAGAGCGCACTTGGGCTTCCGCTTTTTATCAAACCGGCCCGGCAGGGCTCCTCTGTCGGCGTCAGCAAGGTTTCGGCTGAAAAAGACTATGAGGCAGCGCTGACAGAAGGCTTTAGGCACGGCCGCAAGCTGCTGGCCGAAGAATTCATTCGAGGCCGCGAGATCGAGTGCAGCGTGCTGGAGGATACGGAAGGCGGCCTCTTCGTTTCCCGTCCCGGCGAGATCGTGCCGGCACAGAGCCACGGTTTCTACAGCTACGACGCCAAATATATCGATGAGCACGGCGCGGCGCTGAAAGTCCCGGCCGAACTGCCGCAGGAGATTGAGGGCAAGATCCGCGCGATGGCAGCAAAGGCCTTCCGTGCGGTCGGCTGCGACGGCATGGCCCGCGTTGATTTCTTCGTCACCCCCGATATGCGCGTCCTCATTAACGAGCTCAACACCATTCCCGGTTTCACCGATATCAGCATGTATTCCAAGGCGATGGCGGCAAGCGGCGTCAGCTATTGCGAGATTATCGATCGGCTGGTTGCGCACGGGCTGGCACGCGCTGGTCGATCAGCTTGACCGTTCCAACGGCCCAAAAAAGCCGATGATACGTGTTATTCGCTTCTGACCAGGGTCGAGGAAGGCTATGTCCAAACCCTCAGGGAAGGACGATCCATCAGTCATCACAAATTTCCACGCAAAGCGTGCGATCCCATGATGAACATCCACGGCACTTGTCCGTAAGATGCGGGCACCGGGATGCTTGGCCAGAACTCCTGCGATGTGCGCGAGCAGTTCTTCCGCGCCAGTCGCATGGACTGTAGGATCCGTGTATGTTGCGCCATCGCTCCAGATCGGTAACAGCAATGCCCGCCGCTGCTCGGCGTTCTGATCGGACCAAGCAGCACAATACGAATCGATGAGAAGCGTCAAAGGCATTCTATTCCCCTAATGTAGATCACTGGTCTGACCTGGCCCATGCTCGCCTTCTTGTTTGCCGCAACCAGCTCATCGTTAAATGCCCGCTGGCTGACGACAAAGCTTGGTCCCGCCTAAGGCCGAAGACTGCACAATGAAATCCGCTCAGCCAAAATCATCATGTAGGTGGCCAGCTGCAATCGCCCGTTGGCGCTCAATGCTGGAGCAGAGGCGTTATGCCGTTGGGGTGAGCAATTTCCTTCCCGCACCGATGCTTAAGGATGCCGTTCGCCATGCGAGCTGGACGTTGGCTCATGACGCTTCGCCCTCGGCCGGAAATAGCGACAGCCAATACCGGGCGATATCGCTGCGGCGCATGAAGACGGCCTCCGGCCTGCACAGAACCGTCTCGATTATGCCTTCCAATGCCGCGGCCCGGTTGGGCTGGCCGGTCCATCGCGCATGGACGGCTATCGTCATCATGCGCCCACCTTCTTCCCTGGCTTCCCTGATCAGGAAGTCCAGATAGGCTTCGACGTTGTCGACGAAGTCCTTGGGCGTCACATAGCCGGGGCTTACCAGATAGCGGCTGTCGTTCAAGGTCTTGGAATAGGGAATGATCAGAAGGCGCCCGTTCTGTGCCGGCACGAAATAGGGCAGGTCGTCGTTGCACGGATCTGAATCATACAGAAAGCCGCCTTCCTCGATCAGGAGGTCGCGCGTGTTGACGCTGGGAAAGGAACGGCTGTTCCAACCGATCGGGCGCTCGCCGAGCAACTCGATGAACAGCGCGACGGCGCGCTGCAGATGATCGCGCTCCTCGTCACGGCTCAGGGTCCATTGTTCGGTCCAGCGCAAGCCATGGCCGAGCAGATCGTGACGCGATTGGCGCAGCCATGCCGTCACCTCCGGGTTGCGCCGCAGCGCCTCGGCACAGCTCGAGATCGTGGCGTGGACGCCGTGTCGCTCGAGCAGCCTGGCGATGCGCCAGATGCCGACGCGGCTGCCATACTCGAAATGCGTTTCGGTGCCGAGATCGCGGATGCCGGCCGGCGCCGACAATGGATATTCGCCCCAGCCATCGCTATGGTCGTCGCCCTCGAACAGCGAATATTCCGACCCTTCCTCGTAGCAGACCACGAGATTGACCGCGATCAGACGTCCGTCCGGCCAGATGATCTGCGGCGACCGCCGGCCGTAACCGACGAAATCGCGCGGCGGGCCATGGCGATGCTGGAGCTTCATGGCAGTATAACTCCTGGCGGGTTGCCGATCCGGGTCAGCGAGGAAATCGGGCTCGAAGGCCGGCGCGGAACGGCGAACCAGATCAGATTTACCCTTGGATCCAGGATTTCGCCACATACCGTATGTGATCCGCAGAACTCGAGATACTAGAATCCCGATCCACCCTGCCAGGCGACAATTTCGGGCCATCGCCCTTTGCGGGGAGCGCCTGTCTGGCTTGGAGCGGCATCAGTACGGCGTTTGCATTGACGGAAGTCTGGAGGTGCTCAGCTGGCTGTCGGTCCGTGTGTGCGCCCAGGCGCCACAGCACTGACCGATTCCCGCTCGACCAGCGGGCATTCAAGCTTGGTAATGGGGTAGCGGCCGCGGCCGGGCGGTGCAGGGACTTCCAATTGCTCGATCGCCCATTGCCCCATCGCCATATGCGGCAGGATCGACGTCGTCAAAGGCGGGAACAGATGCCGGGCGATTTCCTCGTCGTCATAGCCGATCACCGAAATATCCCCAGGAATCTGCAGGCCGGCTTCCTTCAGCGCTTCGTAGCAGCCGATCGCGGTGCGGTCGTTCTGGCAGAAAATGGCTGTTGGGCGGTCCTTGAGCGCCAGAAGCTTGACGGTCGCGGCGTAGCCGGCGCTCGCCGACCAGTCGCCCTCCACCACCAGCTCCGCATCGAACGGGATGTCGGCCGTCGCCAGCGCCCGGCGGTAGCCCTTCAGCCGATCCTGCGCCGCCTGCATCCACGGCTCGCCGGTGATGGTGGCGATGCGGCGGTGGCCATGGCTGATCAGGTGGCGGGTGGAGCTCTGCCCGCCGGCGATTTCGCTCGGTACCACGGCGGGGAAGGCGTAGTCGGCGGTATAGCAATTGAGCAGGATGACCGGGATATCGAGGTCGTAGAGATAGTCGGGCGCGGCGATCTCGCGCGTGAAGATGGTCATGTAGATCAGCGCCGAAATGCCTCGCTTGGTCAGTGCCGCAATCGCGCGCGGCTCCATGACGGAATCACCCAAAGTCTGAGCGACCAGCACGACATTGCCGGCATTCCACGAGGCCTGTCGCGCTCCTTCGATGGCGACGACCGCTTCGGGACTGGTCGCCAGTTGATCGACCGCGAAGCCGATCACCCCGTCCAGCCCCTCGAACGAGGCGATCGGGCTGCGAAGAGCTGAGAAGGCTGGTGGCGCATAGCCGAGACCCCGCGCGGCCTCGATCACCCGTTCGCGGGTCTGCTGCGAGAGCCTTATGCCCGGCGTGTTGTTGAGGACGAACGAAACCGTTGCCTGCGAGCAGCCGGCGGCCCTGGCGATATCGGTCATGGTAACGCGACCCTTGGGATTCTTGGCCGATGGCTTTCGGCGCCGGGAGGGTTCAAGGGCAGGATCGCGCAGATCCGTCGGTTCGCTCATGGCATTGTTCCAAATTCCCGGCTCGGCTAACCAGAGATCGTCCTGGACGTCATTACAGACGGTAGGGCGCCCGACGACTCTTTGCGTTTATAAAACAGGCACTCGATTAATCATTATTATCATTCTGGCAGCCGAATGGCTAGCAGTGCGGAGAGAGCAAATACGCGGTCTCTGGAAGATCGATTTCTGGGAATGTGACCCAATTTCGAGGCCGTTAGACGGACTCGGAAGCCTCGCTTTCTCACCACACGGCAGGCAGCCATTCGACAGCGGCACCAGGTTTCCAACCAGAGACTAATACTATTTACTAATAGACGTAAGCGTTCTATTGTCAATTCGTCATGCCCGGCTCGGGACCGAACGGGCCATGACGGGAAGCAGGCGCGTGGCGCGGCATCCGCGGCTCTTGGGCCGGCAAAGCAATGCCACGCAATTACGGAAATGTCAGACAAATCCGACTATACGAACGGCCAATGAGTCTCTAAAGTCCAAAATCGCGGCTGGAATGGCGCCGTTCTTTCGCTGCCAGCACCCCTTGAGGAGGAGGGCGTCCAAGCCGCATTCGACAAAGTTCAGATCAGCGAACATGACTGAATCAAATGGGAGGTTGAACATGAAATCTGCGATACGAAATGCGTCCGTCGCTGCCGCGGCCTTGGCTCTCGGCCTGTCCATCACGGCGATTGCCCGCGCCCAGGATAAACCGACGCTGGCCTTCGTCGTCAACGGCGCTTCCGATTTCTGGAAGGCGGCCGAAGCCGGCGTCAAGAAGGCCCAGGCCGAACTGCCCGACTACAATCTCGAGCTCAAATATCCGGAGCAGTCATCGGTCGCCATCCAGCAGCGGCTGATGGACGATCTGGTGACGGCCGGCGTCAAGGCGATCATGGTTTCGGCCGTCGATCCCAAGACGTCTACCGACGGGCTCAACAAGATCGCCTCGGAGACGGCGCTGTTCACCACCGACAGCGACGCGCCGCAGACCAAGCGGGTCGCCTATATCGGCTCCTCCAACATCGATGCCGGCAAGCAGGCGGCCGAGATCGCCAAGAAGGCGATGCCCGACGGCGGCAAATGCCTCGGCTTCGTCGGCCTGCTTGGCGCCGATAATGCCAAGGAGCGCATCGAAGGCATGAAGGAAGGGCTCGCCGGCACCAAGATCGAGTTGATCGACGTGCGTGGCGACGACATCGATCAGGCCCGCGCCAAGAAGAACGTCGAGGACGCGCTGGTCGCCAGCCCCGACGTTACCTGCATGGTCGGCTTCTATTCCTACAACACACCGCGTATCTATGAAGCGCTGCGCGACGCCGGCAAGCTCGGCCAGATCACGGTCGTCGGCTTCGACGACGATCCGATCACGCTGGGCGGCGTCAAGGAAGGCACCGTTGCCGCCACGGTGGTGCAGCAGCCCTTCGAATGGGCCTATCAGGGCATGAAGTTGATGGCCGCCTATCTCAAGGGCGACAAGTCGGGCGTTCCCGCCGACGGATTGATCATCGTGCCGACCAAGATCATCGGCAAGGACGACGTCGACGCCTATGCCGCCAATCTGAAGGCGATGTCCGGCAATTAAGGCGAAGGCAGTTGCGCCGGCTTGGGGTTCGCCTCGGGCCGGCGGTTCGCATTGACGAACCCTGCGAGGGTCGTCAGTCTGCAGATGTGGCTAGAACGGCCCACCGGCTGCTGTCAGGTGTGATGAATTATTCCGACGCATCCATCGGCGTATCCATGACTGCCCCGTTCCTCAGTCTCGAGGGCGTGCGCAAGACCTATCCCGGCGTGGTCGCGCTGGATGGATTTTCAATGGAGGTCAGGCCTGGCGAGGTCATCGGCCTCGTCGGCGAGAACGGCGCTGGCAAGTCGACGCTGATGAAGATCCTCGGCGGCGTGACCACCCCCGACACCGGCACGATCACCGTTGACGGCGTCATCCATGACCGGCTGACGGTCGAGGCCAGCATCGGTTCCGGCATCGCCTTCGTCCACCAGGAACTCAATCTGTTCGAAAACCTCGACGTTGCCGCCAACATCTTTTTCGGCCGGGAACCTTTGCGCGCCGGTGCGTTCAGGCTTGTCGACCGCACCAGGCTGCGCGCGCTGTCGGCGCCGCTGCTCAAACGCGTGGGCGCCAACTTTTCGGCCGACACGCCGGTATCGACGCTGTCGCTCGCCCAGCAGCAGATGGTCGAAATCGCCAAGGCGCTGTCGATCGAGGCGCGGCTGGTCATCCTCGACGAGCCGACATCGAGCCTGCCACTTGCCGAGACCGACAAGCTGCTCGATGTCATCAAGGCGCTGAAGGCGGAGGGCATCAGCGTCATCTTCATCTCGCACCGTCTTCACGAGGTCCAGCGGGTCGCCGATCGCGTCGTCGTGCTGAGGGACGGTATGCTTGCCGGCACGCTGGCGAAGAACGCCATCAATCACGACCAGATGGTCAAGCTGATGATTGGCCGCATGCTGAAGGAGAGGGAGAAGGCCGCAGAATCGGCGCGCCCGCCCGGCGCCGTCGCTCTGTCGGCAAAGGCCGTTCGCACCACTGCCTATCCCGATCGGCCGGTCGATCTCGGCGTCAGGCATGGCGAAATTCTTGGCCTGGCGGGTCTTGTCGGCTCCGGCCGCACCGAACTGGCGCGTGTGTTTTTCGGCATCGAGAAGAGCCTTGGCGGTGCGCTCCAGCTTGATGGAAAAGATCTGGTTCTTGGTTCGGCCGCCGACGCTGTGGCCAACGGGATTTTCCTCGTCCCCGAGGATCGCAAGCTGACCGGAATCCTGCTCGATCTGTCAATTGCCCAGAATATTTCGCTCCCCAATCTGCCGGCGCATGCCCGGCGATCCCTGGTCTCTGCCCGCGCCGAAGCCGTCACCGCCGAGAAGCAGAAACGCAATCTCGGCATCAAGGCGTCCTCGGTGGCGACGCGCACCGGCACGCTGTCAGGCGGCAACCAGCAAAAAGTCGTGCTGGCCAAATGGCTGGCCATGAACCCCAGGGTGATGATCCTCGACGAGCCGACACGCGGCATCGACATCGGCGCCAAGGCCGAGATCTACGGGCTGATGCGGGCGCTGGCCGATGCCGGCGTCGCCGTGCTGATGATCTCCAGCGACATGGAGGAGGTGATCGGCGTCTCCGACCGCATCGCCGTCATGCATGAGGGCCAGATCTCAGGCATTCTCGACAAGGAACAGTTCAGCCAGGAAAACGTGCTGCTGCTGGCCGTCGGCAAGCAGCCGAAATAGCAGGCATTGGGGAGAAGACGATGAGCAAGAAAGATCTCGGCCTGCTGATCCTGATCCTCGTGGTGGGAGTGGTGGTGGCGATCATCAATCCGCGCTTCCTGCTGCCGATCAACCTCGCCAACACCTCGAACTTGATTGGGCTGTTCGGCATACTGGCGATCGGCCAGGCCTTCGTCATCATCACCGGCGGCATCGAATTGTCGGTCGGCTCGGTGGTCGCGCTGCTCGGCGTCCTCTTCATCGATTTCATCGCCACGCGAGGCATGGCATGGCCGGTCGCGCTGCCGCTGATCCTCGTGTTCGGCGGCATCATCGGGCTGGCACATGGCTGGCTGATCACGCGGCTCAAATTGCAGCCTTTCGTGGTGACGCTGTGCGGCCTCTTGATCTATCGCGGCGTCGCGCGGTTCTACACTGCCGACGGCACGGCGGGCTTTGCCTTCGGACAGAACTTTCCGGAGCTCGAATTCCTGACCGCCGGGCGATCCTATGGCGTGCCGAACAGCTTCATCGCGCTGATCGTCATCGCCGTCGTGATGTGGGTGGTGCTCCACCGTTCGGTGTTCGGCCGCTACCTCTACGCCATCGGCAAGAACGAGGAGGCGGCGAAATATTCCGGCATCCGCACCGGCCGGGTCGTCATGGCGGCCTATGTCATCTGCGGTGTGCTGACGGCGCTGTCGGCGATCTATTTCGCGATGTACACGCGCTCGATCTCGCCGGCCAGCCACGGCCAGTTCTACGAACTCTACGCCATTGCCGCGGCAGTGCTCGGCGGCTTCTCGCTGCGCGGCGGCGAGGGCTCGCTGATCGGCGTAATCCTCGGAACGGTCCTGCTGCAGGAACTGCAGAACCTCGTCAACCTGCTCGGCATCCCGTCCTCGCTCAATTTCGCGGTGATGGGCGGGGTAATCCTCATCGGCGTATTGGTCGACCAGCAATGGGGCGTGTACCGGGAGCGGCGGCTGATGCTGGAGGCAACCCGCAGGGGCACGGCTGGTGCGGCAGCGGAGTAGCCGCCTTGCCTCTTCCTTCTCCCCTTGTGGGAGAAGGTGGCCGAGCGAAGCTCGGTCGGATGAGGGG
>SAQL01000037.1 GCA_004020645.1 Mesorhizobium sp.
AAGGGCGGCAATGCTATTCAATGCGGATTTGCGTTTCATGCTTGAACATCTCCCATTGTTGATGTCGTTTCTGTTGATTGAACCGGGTCCGATGCCGTGCGGAATACCGCCTTCTGGTATCGGATGCATTGGTCGACTTCCCGGATGAGTCTCTCCGGCGACCAGCCGACGACAGTCTTTCGCGTCTCGCGCCTGGCGCTCAGGTGGTACATGATTGCTCTCCCTTCAATCTTAGTAGCGGTGACGGTTCTTTCCCTTTTTGGTAGTCCGCGTGGCGGATGGTCACGCAACACCTTAGCCGGGTCAAATGCGCGGAACGCGGTCTCGTATGCCTAATCGACATATGGCGAGCCCGCATAGGGACCAAACCGACTATATGTCCTCGACGCATAGAAGATGCTTGAAACGACATTTGACCTCGTGGGCAGCCTCTCCGATGCTGGCCCTACGTTTGGCGGACCAAACAGACGACGTCACCCGGGCCACTCCAATCTCGGATAGCTGGGAACGTGATCGAGCGGTCCGTTCATTGGCGTTTGCGCCCCGGCGGCAAGGCTCGTCGCATTGCTTCAGTGGGGCTATCTGAGGGTAGAGATAATTTTCCCAAATCTGAGGAGAAATTAAACGGATGACGTTCAATCGCTTCAAAGTTCTGACATTCGATATAGTTGGAACGTTAATTGACTTCGAAACCGGCGTCCTTAATGCATTTCGAGATATCGGCGGTAAATCGAGTGAGAACCTCACTGATGATCAAATATTCGCCCCGTATGTAACGGCTCGCGCGAAGTACCCAGGAAGATATACTGACATCATGCGCGACGTTTATTCACACGTTGCGAGAGAGCTAAAGTTGCCGGAAACCGAAGTGGCAGCAAACTATTTTCAGGCATCGATCTTGGCCTGGCCAGCGTTCAAGGACTCCTGCGATGCATTGAAGCGGCTTCGGCAGCGTTTCCGGCTTGTTGCTATGACTAATTCCGACCGTGTCCACTACAGTTCGTATGCGCAGACTCTCGGTGATCCGTTTCACGATGCGGTGACCCTAGATGAAGGTCGCTTCGCGAAGCCGGACCACCGCTTCTTTTTCTATACCCTAGGGCGGTTGTCAGCGTCCGGATACAAGCAAGAAGAAATCTTGCATGTCGCGCAAAGTCAGTACCACGACATGGGTGTCGGAAGAGAGCTCGGCTACGCCATCTGTTGGATCGAGCGTCGAATGGGGAAGCAAGGCTTTGGTGGGCATCCGCATCCGGGCACGGTCACCAAACCGGACTACCACTTCGGCACGGTTCGTGAGTTGGCCGACGCGATTGAACGAGAATAACTATCCGTCGGAGGCAAAGAATGAAACTGCCACCTGATCTGCCGCTCTGTCCGTCGCTATGGCGCGAAACAGCTTCACCCGCTCCTGCACCTGTCAAGTTGTCGCGGAGTGAAGCTGCAGACATAGCGATAATTGGAGCAGGGTTCACAGGTCTCTCTGCTGCCCTTTCTGCGATCGAGCACGGTCTAAGTGCCATCGTTCTGGAGGCTTCGGAGGTCGGGTGGGGTGCGTCCGGCCGCAATGGAGGTGTCGTCTCGACCAAGTATCGTGTTTCGCTAAGCGAGATCGCGGCTCGGCACGGGGTTGAGACAGCTCGGCAGATGTATCGTATCGGCCTTGATGCGGTCCAATGTGTCGAGGACAATCTGCAGAAATATGGCATTGGGGACGCGGATTTCGCCAGGACGGGAAATCTCCGTTGCGCTCACAACGCACGCGCCCTCGCGAAGCTCGTTCATGAAGCCGAGACCGCGCGAGTTAATTTTGGTGATACAGGTTTGATCGCTCTCGACGCAGCCACGGTCCGGCACGAGACCGGGTCTTCAGACTACGTGGGCGGCGTTTTGACGACCCATGGAGGCATCATTCACCCCCTCAACTATGCGCGCGGCCTAGCTGCCGCAGTGCGCCGTGGTGGCGGTGCGATCTTTGAAAGGTCACCGGTATTGAGCACAGCTCGTGAAGGCGACCGCACCATCGTGAACACTCCCGAGGGCCAAGTGGCTGCGCGCTACGTCATTCTAGCAACCGACGGTTATTCTGACATTACCCAAGCGACGGCTGCGGTCCGCAAAACTGTGATCCCGTTCCGTAGTGCCATACTGGCTACTGCACCGCTTGACCCAGACCTTCTCGCGACCGTCATGCGTACCGGTAGATCCTACAGTGAGACCCGAAGGATGATGAGGTGGTTCCGCCCGTGGGGCTCGCGGATGCTTTTCGGTGGGCGGGGTGCCTTTGGGCGCGAAGACACCAAAGCTGCCTTTGATGCCCTGGAGACCGCGATGAAGAAAACGTTCCCGCAGCTTGAAGATGTACGGATTACCCACCGTTGGTCTGGCTTGGTCTCAATGACCTTGAACAGCTTGCCTCAAGTCGGGAAGTTGGATCGCCACGCAGGGTTTGCGCTAGGCTACAATGGCGCAGGCATCGCGATGTCCAGTCTTATGGGTCGTCGAGTTGTCGACCTTCTGGTCGGCGGTACGCCGGAATTGGGCCTTATGCGGCGTGATAGACCAGCGCAAATTCCGCTTTATTCTTTCCGTGCGCCGGCCGTACGTGTGGTTGCTGGTGTTTACCAATTTCTGGATCGAGTTGGCCTCTAAATTTCTCCGTTTGGCCGAAAATCAGGCAAAGACTGCCCGAACTCCGTCACTAGAACTCGAACCGGGAGACGGAATTGACCCTGATACGCAGACACAAGATTGCAGCGATACCGGCGGACGGAATTGGTCCCGAGGTCATCGATGCGGGACTTGAGGTGCTTCAGGCCCTCTCTGCTCGCGCGTCCGATATCGCGTTCGACGTGACAGCGTTCGATTGGGGCACCGACTATTACAAACGTCATGGCGAGATGATGCCGAAGGATGGACTGCACCAGCTCAAACCGTTTGACGCCATCTTCTTCGGTGCAGTCGGAGCCCCCGACGTACCCGACCAGATCACCCTCTGGGGCTTGCGCCTCGCGATCTGTCAGGGGTTTGACCAATATGCGAACGTTCGCCCGACACGAATCCTGCCGGGAATCTCGTCTCCGTTGCGTGGCCAGGAGCCGGGAGACCTCGACTGGGTCATCGTGCGCGAAAACTCGGAAGGCGAATATGCCGGTCAAGGCGGGCGCACCCATCGCGGCATGCCCGAAGAGGTCGCCACCGAGGTCGCCATTTTCACCCGCGTCGGCATCACGCGCATAATCCGCTACGCTTTCCGCGTGGCCCAGTCCCGCCCCCGCAAGCTGCTGACCGTGGTGACAAAATCCAACGCCCAGAAGCATGGCATGGTGCTGTGGGACGAGATTGCCGCCGAAGTAGCGCAGGAATTTCCGAACGTGACCTGGGACAAGATGCTGGTGGACGCCATGACCGCGCGCATGACGCTGCAACCGGAAAGCCTCGATACGATTGTCGCGACTAATCTCCACGCCGATATCCTGTCGGATTTGGCAGCTGCCCTCGCGGGCAGCCTCGGCGTGGCGCCCACGGCCAATATCGACCCGGAGCGGCGCTTTCCGTCCATGTTTGAGCCGATCCACGGCTCGGCCTTCGACATCGCCGGCAAGGGCATAGCCAACCCGGTAGCGACCTTCCTGACTGCCTGCCAGATGCTCGACCACCTCGGCGAGGGCGATGCGGCCGCCCGGCTGATGAAGGCCGTCGAAGAGGTTTGCGCCGCGGGTGTCATGACACCGGACGTCGGGGGGACAGCGACCACCCGCGAGGTGACGGACGCGGTAATCGGCGCCATCCGCGGCTCGAACCTGTAAACAGGCTTGGCTGAAAGGAAGAAGCGATGAAGCTCGGAGTCGTCGGACTCGGATCAATGGGATACGGAATCGCCGCTTCGCTCCTGCGTGCCGGCCACGAAGTCTGCGGCGCGGATGTGAATTGCGAGGCGGTTAAACGCCTGCGGACCGAGGGCGCGATGTCCGAGGAGATCGTCACGGCCGCCCCCGGCCTCCACGCCTTGGTGATCGTGGTGCTGAACGCGGCCCAGACCGAATCCGTGCTCTTCAGCGAGGACGGGCTTGCCCAAAAACTGCCACCCGGGGCCGTCGTCATCTGCTGCGTGACGGTTCCGCCGGACTTTGCCCGCGCCATGGCCGCGCGGTGCGGCGCGCTCGGTGTGCATTTCCTCGACGCGCCAATTTCCGGGGGGTCGGTGAAGGCCGCGCAGGGCAAGCTCTCCATTATGGCGTCCGGAACAGCTCAGGCGTTCGAGGCGGCGCGGCCGATGCTCGACGCCACTGCCAAAACCGTTTTCAAACTGGGCGACAGCGCAGGCACGGGATCGGCGATGAAGGCGGTCAACCAGATGCTGGCGGGCACCCATATCGCCGCCATGGCCGAAGCGATCACCTTTGGCATGACCCAGGGGATTTCACCGGAAACCTTCCTCGAGGTCATTCCCGATTGCGCGGGGACGAGCTGGATGCTGGAGAACCGCGCGCCGCACGTCGTTGCCGGCGATTACACACCGCATTCCGCTATCGACATCTGGCCCAAGGATCTCGGCATCGCTCTGGATGCGGCCCGCGCATCAAAGTTTGCAGCCCCACTGACCGCGACGGCGCTGCAGCAGTTCATCGCGGCCTCCGGCATGGGGATGGGACGCGAGGACGATGCCGCCGTCGCCAAGGTCTATGCCCGCAACGCCGGTTTGACCCTTCCGGGCGAAGAGTGAGACTGGAACGCCATGACGACGTTTTTCGGGGCCATTGCGGACGACTTCACCGGTGCCACCGATCTGGCGGCGCTTCTGGCTCGATCTGGCGTTCCGGCCTCGCTGCGTCTCGGCGTTCCGGGCGAGACGCCCGAGGACACGGCCCCGCTCGAGATCGTCGCCCTCAAATGCCGCACTACGCCGGTGGATGAGGCTGTTGCTGAGACGCGCGCGGCGCTCGCCTGGTTGCGCAAGGCCGGAGCGCAACGGTTCTTCTGGAAATATTGTTCGACCTTCGACTCGACGGAGCGCGGCAATATCGGCCCGGTCGCCGAAGCGCTGATGGACGATCTCGGCACCGACCAGACGATCTATTGCCCCGCGTTCCCCGAGAACGGGCGCAGCGTCTTCATGGGTAACCTTTTCGTAGGCGAGCAGCCGCTGTCCGAAAGCCCGATGAAGGACCATCCGCTCACACCGATGCGCGACTCGAACCTGTTGCGCCTGCTCAAGCTGCAGGTGACCCGCCCCGTCGGAATTGCAAACCGCCTTGTCGTCGCCAGGGGCGCCGCGCCGCTGCGCAACCGGCTATCGGATCTTAAGGCGGCGGGCGCCGCCCATGTCGTCGTCGACGCGGTAGCCAATGAAGACCTCTACGTCATCGCCGAGGCCTGCCAGGACATGGCCCTGCTGACCGGTGGCAGCGCCGTGGCCATGCCCCTTCCCGAACTCTGGTTGAAACGAGGGCTCTTGTCCAAGGCAGCAGCGGCCGAGACTGAAAGTGTCGCGGATGGACCGGCAATCGTGTTGTCGGGCAGTTGTTCGGCCATGACGAACCGGCAGGTCAAAGCCTTCCTGTCGGAAGGTCATCCCGCCTTCCGGCTCGACCCGCTGGATCTGGCCGAAAACGGGGCCTGGACTGCGCTCTCATGGCTCGCGGACCAAAACGGGAAAGCCACACCGATCATCTATGCCACCGCCGAACCGGATGCTGTCCGCGCGGCACAGGAGAAGCTTGGGACAGAACGCGCGGGAGAATTGGTAGAAGAGGCCCTGGCCGCCTGTGCCGTCGCGGCCCGGGGCCAGGGCATCCGGCGCCTTGTGGTTGCCGGCGGCGAGACATCCGGTGCCGTCGCCAAGGCGCTCGGCATCAACCGGCTGGGCATTGGAGCCGAAATTGCGCCCGGCGTGCCATGGTGTTTTGCCCAAAGCGGCGGGCACGCTTTGGCAATAACCCTCAAATCCGGCAATTTCGGCAGTGAGTCCTTTTTCACGGAAGCACTGGAGCGACTGCAGCCATGACCGAAGAGAACCGCCTGCGCGAGCTAATCTGCATGCTGGCCAAATCGATGTTCGACCGGGGTCTAACTGGCGGTTCGACCGGCAACATCTCGGCCCGGACCCCGGATGGCGGGCTGCTCATGTCGCCGACCGGCACCAGTTTCGGACGCCTCGATCCTGGACGGCTCAGCCGCTTCGGAGCTGACGGCAGGCAGATTGAGGGCGACCGGCCGAGCAAGGAAATGCCGCTGCATACGGCCTTCTATGACACGCGCAGCAAGACCGGCGCGGTCGTGCACTTGCATTCCTGCCATTCGGTAGCGCTTTCGATCCTGCCGGATGTCGACGAAGAGAATTTCCTTCCGCCGATCACGCCTTACAGCATCATGCAGCTTGGCCGCGTGAAGCTCCTGCCCTTTTTCCGGCCGGGAGACCCGGCCATGGGCGAGGCAGTTCGCGGCCTTGCCGGCAAGCGAACGGCCGTCATACTGGCCAATCACGGCCCGGTGGTGGCCGGTAAGGATGTCGAGGCAGCCTGCAATGCCATCGAGGAGCTGGAGGCCACGGCACGACTGGCCCTGCTTACCCGCGGGTTGGGGGCCCGAATGCTGACCGAGGCCCAGGTTCGCGATGTCGTGACGACCTTCAACGTCGAGTGGGACCAATGAAGTTTTCCGCCAATCTCGGCTTCCTCTGGGCCGACCGTCCCCTGCCCGATGCCATCAGCGCCGCGAAAGCTGCCGGCTACGACGCGGTCGAATGTCACTGGCCGTATGATAGGCCAGCATCAGAAACTCTGGCCGCGCTCCGGGAAACGGACCTTGCAATGCTGGGGCTCAATACGCCGCGGGGCAATGTAGAGATCGGCGAGAACGGCCTCGCAGCCCTGCCCGGCCGCGAGGCGGAAGCGCGCGCCGCGATTGACGAGGCGCTCGCCTATGCACGGGAGACTGGCACGGGCGCGGTTCATGTCATGGCCGGGAACTGCAGTGGTCCGCGGGCGCGCGCGGCGTTCGTCGAGAACCTCGGCTACGCCTGCAAGGAAGCGGCTCGCAGCGGGATCACCATCCTGATCGAGCCGCTCAATCACTACAACGCACCCGGGTACTTCCTGAACGGCACCGGTCAGGCTGCTGACATAATCCGCGAAATCGGACAAGCAAACCTGCGCATAATGTTCGACTGCTATCACGTTCAGATCATGGAAGGCGATGTTTCGCGGCGCCTTCAGAACCTGCTGCCGCTGGTCGGACACATCCAGATCGCAGCGGTCCCGGATCGCGGCGTCCCCGATCACGGCGAACTCGACTACGGATATCTGCTGCCGCGGATCGCCGAGATGGGCTGGGATCGTCCCATCGGCGCGGAATACCTGTTCGGCGGCAGCGCGGAAGCGGATATGTCCTGGCTGGCACGCTACCGCGAATGGTCTCGTGCCGCGGTCTGATTCAATGGAAAAGCAAAGGGAAGAGGGCACGTGAGCAACCAACCGGTTATTGGCTTCATCGGGCTGGGCCTTATGGGCCACGGCATGGCGAAGAACCTTTTGCAGGGCGAGTATGACCTGTGGGTGCGCGGCCGCTCCAACCGCAAGCCGGTTGAGAGTCTGTTGTCGATAGGCGCGCACGAGGCGGCAAGCCCGAAGGACATGGCCGAACGGTGTGATGTCATCCACATCTGCCTTTCGAACTCGCCCCAGATCGAGGCGGTCATGCGCGCGCCCGATGGCATTCTTGCCGCTGCGCGGGCGGGCCTGGTGGTGATCGACGCCTCGACCGCGGATCCGTCTTCGACCGAGTCGCTGGCTGCGGAGCTGGCCGCCATGGGCGGGCATTTCGTCGATGCGCCCCTGGGCGGCACCCCGGCGCAGGCCGAGTCGGGTCAGCTTTCGGCGATGGTCGGTTGCGACGAGGCGGTGTTCGACCGTATCCGTCCGATCATCGATTGCTGGGCAAGCTCGGCGACTAGGATCGGTCCGGTCGGCAGCGGCCACAAGATGAAGCTTCTGATGAACTTCATCGGCCTGTCCTACGGCGCACTCTTTTCCGAGGTCGTGGTGCTCGGCGCTAAGATCGGCATCTCGCCGCAGATTATCCGGGAGATCATAGCCCCAAGCCGCATGGGCAACGGATTCTTTGAGACGTTCATGTCCTATGTCGTCGACCGAAACCGCGAGTCGCACAAGTTTACGATCGCCAATGCCGCCAAGGACATCCGCTATCTGAACAACATGGCATCCGATGCGAATGTGGTGAACATCATGGCTGCGGCCGCGAAGCACTACTACACCCATGCCGAGGCCACCGGGCATGCTGCGGCTTACGTACCCATGCTCAGCGACCATGTGGGCGCATTGAACGGGATCGACATGGAAGAAGAAGTGCGCAAAGGCGCCTGACCAGAGCTCACTCACCGCACCGAGCGGCCTGATCAAGAAGGAATAGCGACCAGGATCGATCGGCGATGCCGACGAGGCGCTGCTGCGCCATTCACATCTCCCTCAGCAGCATTACCGGTTCCAGCTGCGCATGGGTTTGCGTCAGCCTTGCCGCCCCCGACTCCCAATCCCGGTCGCGGTAGCCGTTGCGCTGGGCGGTTCTCAGCGGGCTCTTATCGCCCCACGCAGCACCCGTCGCGGCGCCCACCTCCATCTCCATCAGCCGCTCGGCTGCAAAGCTGATCATCTCACGCAGCAGATCGGCGTCCGCGCTCTTCTCCACGGGTGCCCGCAGGTTCATAATGTCGTCGTCATCGGTGATCTCTCCAGAACGGTGTTGGTGTCGACAACCAGACCATACCGGAAAAGCGCCGATGACCCACCGCGCTACCAGCTACACCACGTCCGGGGACGTCACCTGACGGGCTGTCCAACGTGCTACTATGGCGTTACGACGCAGCTTGAGAAGGGCGATAAATTCTCTGGCAACAAGGGTGAGGGGCCGGTGAACTGGATGGAGCACGGCTAACCGCATTGGAATTGCCGGTCTAAACGGAATCAGCACAAGGTCTCTTGCAGCGGCGCCCTGGGCAGTAAAGGGGTCGATAAAGCCTAGTCCCATACCGGCTGCTATCAATTTGGCGTTAAGTGCGACAATATTTGTTTCCGCCACGACGTTTCGTCGCACTCGCCTACTCACGAATAGCTGGTCCATTATGTGTCTTCCGACGGTTGTGGAAGCCAGGTCGACAAACCGTTCTCCCTCGAGATCGTCGGATGTAAGCGCAGTTCGTGTTGCTAACGGGTGATCGGCCTGCAAAGCCACCATATAGGGGGTCGAACAGAACTCATCCGCCTGGATGCCGGGCCGTTCGAAAGTCGATCTTTCAAATGGAAAGTCGGCAATGCCGAAGTCTATCAACTGTGCCGCCGCCCACTCCTCGACTTTCGAGGACATTTGCACATGGATTGTAACTTTTACGGCAGGATGCCTTCTTGAGAATTCAGCAACCGCTTCGGGTATAAAATCCAGGGCAAGTAATGGCAGCGATGCGATGCTCAGGGTGCCTACGTCGAGGGATTTCAGGTCACGGGCAATTTCACTTATACGATCAACCGACACGAACGCCTTTTCGACTTCTTCGTAAAGCAAAATACCTTCCTGTGTCGGCACCAGTCTGCCCGATCGGCGGTCAAAGAGAGCAAGGTTCAGATCCCTTTCCAATTTTTGGAGTAGTCTAGTGACGGCTGGCTGAGACATCTCCAGCAATTCCGCAGCGCCGACCACGGAACCTGCGACCATAACGGCACGATAGGCTTCAAGCTGTCTGATATTCACAGTCGTAGCGCCCTAGCGAAGGAGACAGCTCTTATGTCACATCGATCGGGAATATTGTAAATGTTGGGGCCTCTTGAGTTACCCCACGCTCAGCGATGTGAGCAGCGCCGGGTTTGCCGGAAGCTCCAAACCTTGATGTGAATCGGCATGCAAAATGACAATCCGGAGTCAGTTTTGGACGCCGTTTGACAACAACGCGCCCCAGCCCGAGGTGCCGTGGCGTCACGTGCGGAACACACCGTCCCCTAACGCCAGCAGGTCACTCGTGCGGAAGGGGTCATCAAAAGGCCATGCTTGCTCCCCTTCGAACGATAGAGGGAAGGGGCGAATGAACCGCCCCCCCATCTCATCGTAGCAGCAGTGCCAGAGCGCTAGTTTTTCAGGCGCGCTCCAGGGCGGGTTCCAAGCCAACGGCGGCGGCTAGCCCGCCGATATCCTTGATCTCGGTATATTCATAGAAAGGATTGGCGGGTTCGTGACCGCGGTTGACCCAGACCTTGTTCTTGATCCCCAGATCATAGGCCGGCATCAGGTCGTAGCGGAAAGAGGAGGACACGTGAGTGATGTCTTCGGGACCGCAGCCGAGCTTGTCGAGCATATACTCAAAGCCCTTCATCAGTGGCTTGTAGGCGCCAACCTCTTCGGCGGTGATGACGGTGTGGATGGGCGCACCGAGCTTTTCCACATTCGACATGATCAGGTTTTTCATCGAGTTCGACAGGATCACCAGCGGGATCTCCTTGGCCACCCTGGAGAGTCCTGCCGGGACGTCAGGGTGTGGGCCCCACGTCGGCACCTCGTCATAGATGCGTTGCGCATCTTCTGGCTTGAACTGGATACCGATGCGCTTGCAGCTGCGCTCAACGGCATTGTGCACCACCTCAGCGAAAGGCTTCCATGCCCCCAGGACCTCGTCCAGGCGATAGCCCCTGAAAGCTTCGACAAAGTTAGCCATCGCCTCAACGGAGAGCCGCTCGGCATACACACGCCGCGCTGCACCGGCCATATCGAAGTTGGTCAGCGTACCGTAGCAGTCGAAGGTGACGTATTTCGGCCTAAATTTGGTCATGGCGTGCGTTCCTTTCAATTTGTCGACCCAGAGCGGCCGCTCCATGCACGCCATCGTTATGCGAACAGCGGAGCAGAACTTTCCGAACGTTCGCCATTTGAAGCGCAATGTTCCGAATTTGACCGCTTCTTAGGCAGAATGTGTTTCGCCCTGCCGCCCGAAAAGGCCAAGAGGGTAGCCAAGAGCGCTGTAACGATCGGCACTCCGCCCAGGCGGAGCACCCCGCCCGCAGCCGCGTTCCGGACCCACCCCAACCACAAGCACGGCGAAGCAGGTGTGCGAAGATTGTACAACGATCACTTGACACATCCGGTGCCCGGCCACCTATCGGCAGCGCTGATGCTCGTGACGCACACGTTGATGTTCGTGGCGCACCCAAGGAGGGCATGCTCAGTATCGTATTGATGTTCAATCCTATTTTTCGATCTCAGTTGATGATACCAGCCAAACACTTGCGTGATCGCAGCCGAAATACGGGTCGAGCTTTGCCTTGACCCTCAATGCAAACAGAAAGTTCACCTTGAATCCACGCGACGATTGTTGTACAAAATCTGGGTGCAGGCTCGAGCCTGTGGCGTTGCGCCCTATCTCGGCAGCACCTGAACTGAGTGGAAAAATGGGTTATAATCGACAGATCCAGCCAGCCCGCGCGTCGGAGCTTTCCGAAGCGTGCCATCCGGTCGGTGCGGCGGAAGCCGAAGTAATCGCCGCGCGTCTTTATGATACGCGCGGCTCGGCCACGCGTTTTGAGACCGAGAAAGACGACACGTTTCTTCTCGACTGCGCGGGCCGAGGGAAGTTCGTGCTGAAGATCGCTCATCCTTCCGAGCGGGTGGAGGAACTCGATTTCCAGGTCGCGCTCTTGCGCCATATTGAGGGGCGGGCGCCGGGCCTACCCATCCCCCGTGCACATTGCGACGTCGAAGGCGCGGACTTGCCTATCGTCACGACCAGTTCCGGTGAGCGGCGAGTGGTGCGGCTCATCACCTTTCTCAGTGGCACCCCGCTCGACCGGACGACCTCTGCGGCCTCGCAGCGCGAACGGATCGGCGAGGCTTTGGCGAAACTGCGTCACGCCATGGCCGATTTTTCTCATCCCGCGGACAATCGAACATTGGCATGGGACGTCACCCACCTGCTCGATCTCGCCGATCTGTTGGACTTCATTCCGGCGGGGGGCAAGCGCGCATGGACCATCCGTGCGCTTGAGCGGTTTGCAGAGATCAAGCCGCGGCTCGACCTGTGCCGGCGGCAGGTGCTGCACAACGATTTCAATACGTCTAACCTGGTCGTTGACCACGCCAGCCCGCAGTTCCTGACCGGCGTCATCGATTTCGGCGATGCGGTCCGCACCGCCATCGCCGTCGATGTCTCGACGGCGCTGATGAACCAGATGCCAAGGAGCATCGACCCTGCGAGCCGGCGTGACCTGTTCGACGAACCGCGCGACGTTCTGCGCGGCTATCTGCGCCACGCCGAGCTGACGGACGAGGAACTGCGGCTCATCCCCTTCTTGGCCATGGGCCGCCTGGCGGTCCGCGCGCTGCTAACCTGCTGGCGCGCCGAACTCTTCCCTGAGAACAGCCGCTACATCCTGCGCAACACCGAAGCGGGATGGGCTCACCTCGAGTGGTTCAACTCGCTGTCGGCCGCACAAATATCAGACCTTCTGACCCGAGAGGAACCGTAATGTCCAAGCAAGCGAATACCCTGCCCAAGGGCTTCCGGGGCGATATGGCGAATGGCTTCAACCCTCAGGATGCGGCTCATCTCCCGAGTGAAGCCGCGGCGCATGTGGCCAGGCGGCAAAGGCTGCTTGGCCCCGCCTATCGGCTATTCTACAAGACGCCGGTCGAGATTTCCCGCGCCAAGGGCGTCTTCCTCTATGACAAGCATGGCAACGAATATCTCGACGCTTACAACAACGTGGTATCGCTGGGTCACTCTCATCCGCGTGTCGTCGAGGCGATCCAGAAACAGCTCGAAATCCTCTGTACCCACACGCGTTACATGCAGGAACCCCTGCTGGACTATGCCGAAGCCCTGATCAATACCTTGGGCGGCGAACTCGGCCGGACCGGATGCGCGATGTTCACCTGCACCGGCTCCGAAGCCAACGATCTCGCCTTGCGCATCGCGCGCTATCACACAGGCAGGACCGGCGTCATCGTCACGGCCGAAGCCTATCACGGCAATAGCGGCGCGGTGGCGGCAATCTCGCCGTCGCTCGGCAAGAAATCGGCGCTGGATCCCTACGTTCGAACGGTCGCTGCCCCGGACTCCTACCGCCTGCCCGTCGCGGAAATCGGCCGGCGGATGGCGGAGGATGTTGCCCGACAGATTGCCGACCTCGAAAGGCATGGCGACGGCCTGGCCGCATTCATCGCCGATTCCGTCTTCTCCTCCGATGGTCTCTATGTCGACCCCTCGGACGTGTTGGCGCCAGTGGCGGAAGTCGTCCGCAAGGCCGGAGGCCTGTTCATCGCCGACGAAGTGCAATCCGGTTTCGGGCGGACCGGCACCCACCTTTGGGGACACGCCCGACACAAGGTCGATCCGGATATCGTCACCCTTGGGAAGCCCATGGGCAACGGCTATCCGGTTGCGGGCCTGGTGGTGCGGCCCGAACTCGTAACCGAGTTCGGGGCCAGCATGCGCTACTTCAACACGTTCGGTGGCAATTCCGTCGCTATCGCCGCCGCGCAGGCCGTGCTCGACACGATCTTCGAAGAGAATCTGATGGACAACGCGACCAGGGTCGGTGGTGAAGTCCTCGACGGCCTCCGCAACCTGCAGAACAAATACGAATTCGTCGGTGATGTGCGTGGGGCGGGCCTCTATTTTGCCGTCGAACTCGTCAAGGACCGCGACCGGAAGGTTCCGGACATGGATCGTGCGCTTGCGGCCGTCAATGCTCTGCGCGACCAGCGCATTCTCATCTCCGCGACCGGAGCAGATGCGCATATTCTCAAGATCAGGCCCCCTCTTGTCTTCACATCAGCGAATGCGGGACGTCTGCTCGAAGGTGTCGACAATGCGCTGCGGGCGGTGCAGACCTAGGAGCGGATGCAATAGGATCCTTTGCCGGCGCTGCGGCACCTGACGCAACTGCACGCGCAACATCATCAACGACCAGGCCCATGAAGCAAGTCCAGGACCTTGACGCCAACGCTGAATCCGTCCCCGTTAGCGCTGTAGATATCCTGGCGCAGAACTTGCGACGCCGCATCCTGTCGGGAGATTTCCAGCCTGGCGAATTCCTCCGCGACGCCAGGATGTGCGAAGAGCACTCGACCTCAAGGCACACGTTCCGTGCGGCGGCCCAGTTGCTCGTCACACAGGGCTTGCTGCGCCAGATCCCGAACCGAGGCTTCATGCTGCCCGAATTCGGACCGGACGACATTGTCGACATCACACGGGTGCGCGGCGCCATAGAGGGCGAAGCCATTCGTTTGATCGTGCTGACCGGAGGCATTCCGCCCCTGGCGCTCGAGGCGGTCGAGGTCATGCATGCCTCGACCCTGTCCTCAGACAGGTCGGCGCTGGTTACTGCGGACCGCGACTTCCATCGCGCCATCATCGCAGCGAGCGGGAGCGCCCGCCTGAAGCGAGCCTATTCGAACCTCGAAGGGGAGATCGAGCTTCTTCTCGTCCAGCGGCAGGCCTTCTATGGCACCGCCGAGGAAATGGCGCTGGAGCATGAGCGACTTGTCAAAAGCCTGAGAAGCCGCCACTTCGACACCGCCCGGGAGGCCTTCAAGGAGCACTGGGAAGATCTCCAGATCAAGCTGCTCGATCAGCGCTGACCAGCGCTCCCTACATTCGTCACGGCGCACCATGGGCGATGTCGGGACCGTATTTCATGGCCGCCCCGTCAAAAAAGGCCCAGCCCGGACCCAGCAATCCTCCGTTCCGGGATGAGGCGCCGAAGCCCGGCGTTCAGTCCTGTGAACCCTCCCCCGACGATAGCCACTTCCGCCCGGTCTGGTTACCTCGTCGGCCGATATAGGCGAGGGCTTTGCGGCCTCCCACCAGTAGGGCGTGTCGACGGCGTCATCGGTGAAGAACTCGGCAGTCAGGCGAGGCATGATCAATACTCTCCAGTTGAGGCAGTGCCGAGTGCCGCTGCCCATTGTGAAATCTTTGCCGTGGACAGCGAGCGCTCCGTCGCCGTCGACATTCGGCTGCCGGATTTCGATCTTCCTGCAGGACGCTTTATCGAAGGCGAAGAACCTCCGACGGCTGAAGCTCTTCGAAGGTCTCCCAAAAGGACAGCTAATCGCGACACAATAGCATGAAGGGCCAGCGTTTGTGCGCAAAGCAGGGGCCTAGAAATAGCCGAGTATAGATTTGACCTCGAGATACTCCAACATGCCCTCGAGACCGTACTCGCGTCCGTTTCCTGATTGCTTGACGCCGCCAAACGGCGCGTGGGGATCCCAGGCCGGATAGTTGAGATGCACCTGACCGGCGCGGATGCGCGACGCGACCTCCTTGGCGCGGTCCATATCTCTGCCCTGCACATGCGCCCCGAGGCCATAGACGCTATCGTTGGCAATGGTGACGGCCTCCTCCACCGTCTCGTATGGGATGATGCAAAGCACCGGGCCGAAGATTTCCTCCTGGGCAATACGCATGCCCGTGCGCACCTCGGAAAAAATCGTCGGCTTGACGTAGAGCCCGACATTTAGGCCGCCTGGACGACCCTCTCCGCCGGTGAGAAGCTTCGCGCCTTCCGAAATCCCCACGCCGATCATAGTCTGGATGCGGTCGAACTGGGCACGGTTGGCGATTGCACCATGGGTGGTGGTCTCCAAGAGAGGATCGCCGACGACGATCTCGTCCGCGGCGCGCTCGGCGATCACCTCGATCTCGGCAAGCCGCGCCCGCGGCACGATCATGCGCGTCGGCGCGCTGCACGACTGGCCGAGATTGCGGAAGCCGGCGGCTACGCCCAGAGAGACGGCGCGATCGAGGTCGGCGTCAGGCAGGATCACGTTCGGCGACTTGCCGCCGAGTTCCTGCGCGACGCGCTTCACCGTCGGCGCCGCCGCCTGCGCAACTGCGATGCCCGCGCGGGTGGACCCGGTGATGGAGATCATGTCCACATCCGGATGGGAGGCAAGCCCTGTACCCACGCCTGGCCCGTCGCCATTAACCAGGTTAAAGACACCGGCCGGGAACCCGGCTTCCTCAGTCGCCTCGGCGAACAGAAGGGCGCTCAAGGGAGAAAGCTCGCTGGGCTTCAAGACGATCGTGCAGCCTGCGGCGAGCGCCGGCGCGACCTTGGCGGTGATCTGGTAGAGCGGCCAGTTCCACGGCGTGATCAGTGCGCAGACACCGACCGGTTCGCGGGTGACGGCGGTGTGGCCGCGCTGCTCGACGAAGGTGAAGGCTGTCAGGACATCGCGAGCGGTCTTCACATGGGCGATCGCCAGCGGCACCTGCGCCGTGCGCGCATAGCCGATGGCGGCGCCCATTTCGAGGGTCAGACATTGTGCGATGAGTTCACGGCGCTCCTCGAGCAGCGCCTGCAGACGATGGAGCAAACTCGCGCGGTAATCCGGCTCGGTCCGGCTCCAGGTGGCGAATGCCCGGCGGGCCGCGGAAACGGCCGCGTCCACGTCCTCGCCATTTCCGAGCGGAAATTGCGTCACTACTTCTTCCGTCGCCGGATTCGTGACGGCTGCCTGGCCAGTGCCCCTGGGCACGAGCCATTCGCCGTCGATGAAGAATGTGCCGAGGCGGCCGTTGCGAGACAGGTGCTCGAGGGGCGTGGTCATGTCACGAGGTCCTTCATCCGATAGTAGGCGCCGAGGATCGGCAGGGACCAGGGACGCCCGGAATATCCGGAGATCTCCGGCCAGTCGAAATCCTTCCAGGGGTTGAGATTGGGGCGCCCGTCCATGACCTCGACCATGTCGGCGCCGGCATCGAAAGCCTTGTAAGGGCGTTGGCGGCATCCTTGCCGGCCATGACCGCATGGTTCTGGGCAAAGCCGTTGTTACACATGCCGCCATTGCGCCCGGACGCAGCGTTGCCGATTGTATCGGCCTCAAGCAGGGCGACCCGCGCGCCCTTCTTGGGAAGTGTTAGCGCGGCGGAGGATCCGGTCATGCCGCCACCCACCACGGCCACGTCGTAGCGGGCCTCGGGGGGTTGGACGAGCCGCGATTGAACGGCTGAGCCGTGTCCAGCCAGTAGGAGGTCGGTTTCATCTTTACACCACCTGAGCGTCAGCTTGCATCGACGCCATGCAAAACGTGGAGATCGGAACTTCTACCAGCCGCGGATCCGCTCCCACCGCGCGTCGATCTCCGGACTTCCTCCGTTGACGACGCTGTAGAAATCGTGCTGGCCGGCCATCGCGCAGGCGTGGTTTGGCAGAATGCGCAGCCGGGCACCGACCCGAAGGTCTGGCATGCTCTTGGCCGAGCCGCTGCGGATCGCCAGGATGCCGTGTTCCTGGCTGGCCTGTGACACGATCACATCTTCGAGCACGCGACCCGCCTCGTCGCATACCAGGCCGTAACCCTGATCTACCCGCTGGCTCGCGGTGCCGCGATCGCGCGAGAGCGCCATCCACCCCGCGTCGACAAGCACCCAGTCCTTCTCCGGCTTGATGCCGACCACCGTGGCCAGCACTGAAATAGCGATGTCGTCGACGGCACAGACCCCGACTCCGTGCTGGACAAGGTCGAAGAACATGTAGACACCGGCGCGCAGTTCGGTGACGCCATCGAGATTCTCGGCGAAGTGTGCGGTGGGCGTCGAGCCGACGCTGACGATCGGGCACGCGTGGCCTCGAGCGCGCAGAATTTCGGCGGCTCGCACGGTGGCCGAACGCTCGTTCTCTGCCGCCGTCACCAGCGCGTCGGGCGTGCTCAAACCATAGGACTCGCCCGCATGGGCGAGGACGCCGACGAGGTGGGCGCCCGCCGCGACCACCCGGTCGGCGACCTCGATGAGCTTGGGATCGTCCGGCTTCAGTCCACCGCGATGGTCGTCGCAATCCAGTTCGATGAACACGGATGGAGTAACGCCCGTGGCCTTGCACACATCGGCCAGGGCATCGGCCTGTTCAACGGTATCAAGCAGCAGCTTCAGGTCGACGCCGGTGCGGCGGCAGAGCTCCGAGGCACGTAGAGCCGAGGCCGGCGACAGGCCGACCGCATAGGTCATGTCGCGATAGCCGTGGCTGGCGAAGCATTCCGCCTCGGCGATGGTCGAGACCGTGATCGGGCCGGGTCCAGTGGGGAAGACCTGTCGCGCCACGTCAATGCTCTTGGCCGTCTTCATGTGCGGCCGCAACACGACGCCCAGCCTTCTGGCGTGGTCGGCGAGACGGTTTATGTTGCGCTCGAGCTTCCCGCGATCCAGCAGCAGCGACGGTGTTACAAGGCCACCGATCTTTTGGACCGGTTCCAGCGATTTCGCCTTCGTTTCCATGTTCTCGATGTTCCTCATCACTAACCGAAGGACTGGTTCGCCAGGGCGTACATGCAGGCCGCACCGTCGGGCATTGGTCGCCGCCCCTTGATCATGGCGGTGGCTCCGCCGACCCTGGCAAGGCCCAGGCTTTCCAGCCAGTCGCCCAATCCACGTTCAGCATAGACGTCGATGCGCACAAACTGGCCGTGGAGCCTCGAAAGCTGGTCTAGGATCAGGCGTTGCGCGTCTTCGGCGCTTTCGGCGGCCACTGGGCCGACAACGTAGCCGCGCCCGAACTTCCTGGCGATCGCGTAACCGGTGACCCGTCCACGGCGGTCGATCACCACCACGTCGCCCACATCGGCAAGCGCAGCGATCATCGGCCCGCGAGGCATTCCGGTGGCCCGTTCGTCGAAGGCGCGGAGTGCCGGCAGGTCCGATACCGTCGCCGGCCTGATGTCGGCGCAGGCCTTCGCGGGTACGGGGACGTTCAGTTGGCCCTGGTGCTGAAGCACGGTGCCCCACACGGTGAAGCCGCGTCGCCTGTAGAGCGTAAGCCCATCTTCGGTCGAATTGAGCAGCACGTTGCGACCTTCCGTCGCCTCAAGCAATGCGTTGAAGAGGCGCGAGCCATTGCCGCCGCCTTGCGCAAAGCGGGCGACGATGATCATCCCGGCCGAGGCATAGGCCTGCCCGTAGTTCCACCACATGGCCGACCCGATCACCTCGCCTGAACGCTCAAGGACAAGGCCCTCGCCCACCCTGGCGGCAAACTCCCAGTCCTCGCTGCGGTAAGGCCAGCCCATTTCCTGCGACAGCTTCAGCGCGCCCGGCACATGGCGGGTCTCGAACGCGGTCAGCTCAGTCGGATCGCCGACGAGGTCTATGTTAAGCCCAACGGCCATGCGCAAGACGCCTTCAATTTACCCAGAGATCGAACCTCAAGGTGGCGTCCGGCGCGCAGATTTCGCTGCTGTTTTGCCCGCTCAGATCAGCGAGATTATTCGTTTTGAGCCATTTCTCGGCATACCAAACTGCGCAAAGCGGGCGAAGTATATCCGGCACTTCGTATCGCCTCGCTTTGATCGTTTGGCGATCCGTGTCGCGCCCGCACGGTTCACAATGAATGCGATCCAAGCTCTCGCTATCGCAGCCGCAACACTCCCCAACGATGAACCGCTTGTTGCTCAGGAGGTATTCGGGATGATCTACATCAGCGAAGAGGAGTCAGCCGCCCTGGTCACCCATGAACTGGCTTTCGAAGCCGTGCGGAGAGCTCTCGTTGCTGCCGCTTCGAAAGAGAGCCTGGTCTTTCCCGCGGTTCTCGGGCGTGCACGGGAGGCGACCAATACCTTCTCAATCAAATCCGGTTCGTCGAACGACCTTACCGGCGTGAAAATCGGCTCCTTCTGGTCGCGCAATCCGGCACGTGGCCTTCCCCGTCACAACTCGACCATCGTGCTGCTCGACCAGGATACAGGACGCCTCGGCGCGGTGGTCGAGGCGGGCAAGGTCAATGCCTATAGGACTGCCGCCGCCGACGCGGTTGCGGCGGACCTTCTCGCGCGCCGACAAGCCAAGGTTCTGGCGATCTTCGGCGCAGGCAATCAGGCGGGTTTCGAGGTGACAGCCCTTGCTCGCATCCGCCCCATCGAGACCGTGTTGGTCGTGGCCAGTCCCTCACCACGCCGCGACGCTTTCGTAGACCGGATCGGGGACCACGGCCTGACTGCACGCGCCGTACCGGCCGAAGAAGCCGTACGCGCGGCCGACATCGTGGTGACGGCAACACCCTCGCGCCAACCGCTGTTCGATGCGACGTGGGTGAAACCCGGGACTCATATCGTGAGCATGGGTTCGGATGCCCCGGGCAAGCGCGAATTGGCGAGCGAATTGTTGTCGAGGGCAAGCCTGTTTTGCGACCTGCCTTCCCAGTCCATTCAAATCGGTGAGTTCCAGCATGTGCGCGAGTCGGTCGAAGCGGGCACACTCATCGTGACGTCAATCGGCGATGTGATCGAAGGCCGTGGGCCGGGACGCCGTTCCGACGAGGAGATCACCGTCTTCGACAGTTCCGGCATATCCCTACAGGATCTCTATATGGCCGAGGCGCTGATCCGCGCTAAAGCGTCCCACCGTTGATCTAGCGCACGTGGGATTTGACCGACATCTACTGCATACCTGCTTAGCCAAACGAAATTTTGCATTCTGCTTCCAGCCATCGAGCAAGATCGTGGGCTTTCCCAGACAGTTCAGTTTCTCCTGTCCATATGAGCCCGTAGTGGCTTCCGTCGGGATCGAAGCCGACCGGTGCGATGAGCCGCTCTCTATCTATGTCGTCGGTTGCAAGGACTATGGGACTGAGGGCAACGCCCAACCCCGCCGATGCGGCTTCAACGATCAGGAAGTGATGGTCGTAGAAGCGGATTTCCGTGGGGCGCGGCACCGAGGGGTGGAGGGAAAGCCAGTGCGACCACGCGTCCGGCCGGGTCTTTGAACCCAAGGCGATATACTCCTCCGAGGCAAACGCTGGCGCGAGTCGAGGGCTCATGACCGGTCCCATCCTTTCAGGAAAAAGGCGCTGCACGTGCCAGGCGTCGGGCAGTCGGAAATCGAGCCGGCGGATGGCGAGATCTATCCGGTCGCGACGGAACTCGACGGGACCGCCGCCCACTGACAGATGCAAGGCGATATCGGGATGCGCGCACTGGAAGTTCGCCAGTCGCGGAATGAGCCAACGCATCGCGACCGAGGGTTCGCAGGAGAGAACCAGGGCGTTTTGCCGAGCGTTGGCGGCCCGCAGGCTTTCGACGGTTGTCGCCAGTTCCGTGAAGAACCGGCCAAGCGTGAGGTTGAGCGTCTCCCCAGCCGCCGTGAGGCGCAAGCCCCGGCCACTTTTCTCGAAGAGCTTGAATCCAAGATCTTCGGACAGCTTGGTGATGCGACGGCTGACGGCCCCGTGGGTCAAGGCGAGCCTGTCCGCGGCCAACCGGACGGAGCCGAGACGAGCCGTCGCCTCGAACGCCCGGAGGTCATCCAGCGAGGGTATGTCGGACCGCTTCATCGGTGAATTTTTATCACCGGTCCTTCATAGAAACTATCGCTTTTTTGTACGGTGTTGGGTCTGCATAATTGATCCATGCGAACCAATGGCCAACATACGGTCGGTATCCTCGCCGACGACCTGACCAGCGCCGCGGATGGCGCCGGCCCGTTCGTCGAGCGGGGCTTGCGAGCAGTAGTCGGTAGAGGCTGCCTGCCGGAGGAGGAGGTAACGATCGTCGCTGTCGACAGCGGATCGCGATCTGCTACCGCCTCGCATGCAGCGGAACTCACGGCTAAGCTTGCCGCGCAGCTCGCTTCGCGCGATGTCCTCTACAAAACCGTGGACTCAACGCTGCGGGGCCATGTGAGGGCGGAACTGGAAGCTGCTTTCAAGGCAAGCGGTCGCAAGATGCTTGTCTTTGCTCCTGCGTTCCCCGCTGCAGGGCGCACGACCGTCAGCGGTGTTCAGCTTGTCGATGGCGTGCCGGTAACGGAGACCGCCTACGGTCGCGACCCCGTTCATCCGGCGCGGCACTCGCGGCTGGTCGACTTAGTTCCGGCCTCCGTCAGCAACGTCGTCATCCTCGATGCCGCGACGCAGGACGATCTCGACACACAGCTTGCCGCTCTGCCGGACCCGGAATCGATCCTTTGGGTGGGCTCTCCCGGCATGGCGGTGGCCCTGGCGAAACGCCTTGCGCTGGTTGCGGCTGTATCGGATGCGACCGTCGCGGCTCGTGGCGATATTCTCATCGCGATTGGTAGCGCAAACCCGCTCAGCCATCGTCAGGCCGATCAGGTCGCCGCGGAGACTGGGGTCACCTTGCTGCGGGCTCCAGCCCAGCGCGCGGATGATCCCGTGTTCGTCTTGCGCGGCATCGCTCAGGATGCGGCTGGACAACTGCGTGACAAGCGCTTCGATGCCGTGATCGCCACCGGCGGGGACACGGTGGAGGCAATCTTGGACCACCTGGGAATCCGTGCGTTCGAAATCCTGCAGGAGTTCGAGCCGGGCTTTCCGCTGGGCCGCGCTCTCCTCGGGGATGGGCATGAGCTTCTGGTCGCCATGAAGGCCGGCGGTTTCGGTGATGACGACACGCTGCGTCGCGCGATCGCCCGACTCCGGCAAAACCCCTCAGTACCAGGACAGGTATCGTAATGCCCCATGCCGCTCCCCTTGCCATCACGATGGGCGACGCCTCCGGCATCGGCCCTGAGATCGTGGCGAAGACATTGGCCAGAAGCGATGAGCGCGCCGTCGTTTTCGGCAGCCAACTCGTGATGGAGGGCGTCGTCCATCGTCTCGGTCTCGACCTGACGGTCAGGCATATCGCCGGCCCTGAAGAGGCGCGTTTCGAGCCGCAGTCCATCGAGATCGTCGAAGCGACCCAAATCATGGCGTTGCCGCCGATTGGGGTCGCTAACGCCATTTCCGGACAAGCTTCCTTCGACGCCATCGTTGCCGCCGTCACGGCGGCCAAGGCCGGAAACGTTAGCGGCATCGTTACCGCACCGATCAACAAAGAAGCGATGGGATACGCGGGCATTCGCTATCCAGGACACACCGAGATTCTGGCCGACTATGGCGGCGCAAAGCGAGTCGCCATGATGCTGGCCAATGACGATATCCGCACGGTTCTGGTCACCATCCACACATCGCTTCGCAAGGCCATCGACCAGGCCGATTTCGACGCACAGATGTCGGCGATCCGGTTGGCGCATGACGGCGGCAAGGCCCTGGGGATCGTGGCACCGCGCGTTGCGGTCGCAGGCCTCAATCCTCATGCCGGCGAAGGTGGGCTGTTCGGTGACGAAGAAATCCGGATCATCCGGCCCGCGATCGAGGCCGCGCGCGCCGAGGGCATCGATGCCAGCGGCCCCTGGCCCGGCGACACGGTGTACATGCAGGCCCGCAGGGGTCGCTTCGATGTGGTCGTCGCCCAATATCACGACCAAGGGCTGATCCCGGTGAAATATCTTGGCCTCGAAAAGGGCGTCAACATCACGCTGGGCCTGCCGTTCGTCCGCACTAGCCCCGACCACGGAACGGCGTTCGATATCGCAGGTCAAGGCATAGCCGATCCCACGAGTCTGGCAACCGCAATCGCTTACGCACGGCGGCTCGTTGCTGCGCGCAAACCAAGACCATGGAACGTGAAAGGGTAGTCTGATGGGCCTCCGCTTTATCTTCATGCTCACGCGCAACGACCGCACCGTCGAGGACGCGTCGAAACAACTTCAGACCGCCTTGAGGCTCGGCGTACGCCATATCGGCTTCAAGGATATCGGCCTCCCGACCGACCAGCTGATGGCCCTAAACGACGCCATCAAGGCGGGCGGGGCGACCTCCTATCTCGAGGTTGTGTCGCTCGACCGCGACAGCGAGATCGTTTCGGCACGCGCCGCGACCGAGATTGGCGTGGATGTGTTGCTGGGCGGCACACGCGTCGATGACGTCCTGCCGGTGATCGCCGGCACAGACATCCAGTATTGCCCCTTCCCCGGCCGTATCATGGGCCACCCGAGCGTGCTGGAAGGCAGCATTGCCGAGATCGTCGACAGTGCCCGGACGCTCGCGGCACGCGATGGCGTGCATGGCCTAGACTTATTGGCCTACCGGTCCCGGGAAGACGTTCCAGCGCTTATCAAGGGGGTCTGCGCCGCGGTATCCAAGCCCGTCTATGTCGCCGGATCCATCGACACCCCAGAACGGATTGGCGTGGTCAAGGACGCCGGGGCCGCCGGCTTCACCATCGGCACGGCCGCGCTGGATGGCAAATACCCGGCGCCGGAAAAGGATGTGGCGAGCCAGCTCGCCGCCATCCTGCTCGACGTCGCCACGCTCAACAGGCACATCTCGCCATACCACAAGAAAAACCTGGCACGCTCCTTCGAGCACTTCTCGGACACTTGGTCGCCCAAGGTCGCAGGCCAGGTCAACGACATTCAGATCAAGCTCGCTAAGTTCGAGGGCGAATGTGCCTGGCACTTCCACCCGCAGGAGGACGAGTTGTTCTTGGTGCACAAGGGGCGCCTGCTCATGAAGTTTCGCGATCGCGACGAGATCGTCGAGGCGGGCGAATTCATCGTCGTGCCGCATGGCGTCGAGCATTGCCCAGTCGCCCTGGATGACACCTGCGAAGTCATGCTGCTTGAGCCGGGCCGCACGGTGAACACCGGCTCGGCAAAGGATGCGCGCAGGATTACCGAGCTCGGCCGGGCCTGAGGCGCGTGCGCGAACTAGTAAACTGGCACCGCAATTCGATGGCACCGTAGTTCACCCCGGTAGGGTCTCGATCATGCAATCCAATGCTACCCGCCTCGACTTCCGCTCCGATACGGTGACCCGCCCCACCCCGCAAATGCGTGCGGCGATGGGGGCCGCCAAGGTGAGCGACGATGTGTTGGGCGATGATTTCACGGTCAAGGCGCTCGAGGGCGCGTTGCCGCGCTGTTCGGCAAAGAAGCGGGACTGCTGCTGCCGACGGGTACCATGGCCAATCTCGCTGCGATCATGAGCCATTGCCAGCGCGGCGAGGAATATCTCTGCGGAAGCGCGCCCCATACCTATCTGTGGGAAGCTAGAGGCGCTGCCGTGCTCGGATCGGTTCAGCCGCAACCTTTGCCGGTCCGGGCTGACGGCACGATCCACATTGACGATCTTCACGCAGCGGTTAAGGCGGATGATCCGCATTTTGCGGTCACGCAACTGGTAACGATCGAGAATACGTTCGTCGGGCGGATACTGCCGCGCTGAGGCGCCGTGCAAAAGGGTGCTGAGCGCACAGTCGGGCAATAGTCGTGACTATCAAGATGGGCGGCACGCCCACGCCCTGATCGGTTACTGACCTTGCCAGAATGACCGCCCCAGGCCAAGGACCACCGGGAGGGCGAGGGCGCTTGCAAGAAGCGGAGCCGAGATTGACGCCTCCGGCGTGGACGAGGTGCGGGGCCGCTCCGCCTGTGGAAGAGCTTGGTGAGATAAAGCCGTGCGTGCCCTGCGATTGGGGGGAGCACCCACAGGTTGGTCAAGAGGTTGTCGACGACACCCGAGCGCCGCAGAGACCGGTCTCCCGCATGATGCCGTAGTGCAGGGCCACCGCGTTGGAGTTTGCGCTGCCACGTGTGTAGGTTGCGGCAAACATCCCGGCCGCTGGCGCGGCGTATGGGCCGAGCAATTCGCCTTACCGGCAGAAGCAGAAAACGCTAGAATGAACTCCTGCGACGGTTCCAATCGCGCCAAAGAGGAGCGCGATGAGCATCGGGCGCCCGGCCCGCCGCAGCGTCGCGACGTTCGCCTCGAGCAGGACCAGGAAGATCGCCACGGCCGTGAGCACCCCCAAATATCGTGCTGTTAGATCATCCCGCCTTCAGCCGCAGGCGGGATGATCCGAAGGTTGGACGCACAGCACCCGACCGCAGCCCCAACCTTTCCTCCCAGGCTGGGGATGCTACCGACCGGGAAGGTCGACCGAGCGCGGCGCTCTCCCGAGCGGATTCTGGTGCAACTCCTACCACTTTGCGCTCATGCACCCGGAGACTTGACTGCGAGGGAACGTGAGAGTTCCGCTCACCGTCTGCTGACACCTTGACTTCGCTTGGTGCGCGTCAGGCCTGACTTCCGGCTGATCTTCAGATAGCGGCGATGTCCAGCTTCGAGCCGTCGACCAGACGCGACAGGCGGAACGGTGTAGGATCGACGCAAGGCGTGTCGTTTACGACAAGCTCTGCGGCCAGATGGCCAAGCCCCGGGCCCAAACCGAAGCCGTGGCCCGAGCAGCCCGCCGCGAGGACGAGGCCTTTCACCCCGTCCACCTGCGACACCACAGGCACTGCGTCCGGCGTGCAATCGACGAAGCCGCCCCAGGCGCTATCGATCTCTATATCGCCGAGTTGAGGGAAGGTTTTCCGGACACTCTCCACCACTTGGCTTACCAGCCATTTCAAGGGTGGAGGATCCAACACACGATTCTTTTCGAAGATCCGATCGTCGCTGGTCAGGAGCGCCGGCAATGAATCCGGCCCCGAAACGAACGATTGGCCGATGCCGAGCCTGACGTTCTTCAGGCGATGCAAGAACTGCGGCATGAATTCCCGGCTATACCGAATAGCCTGGGGCGTGATTTCGAGGTTCGCCTTGCCGCTGATCGCAAGCGTATAGCTGCCGTCCAGTCGGCGCGTGATCGTGCAGTAGGGTGTGGAGACCGCCTCGCCTATGTTGATTGTCGGGGTGGAACGCAGCGCGGTCTGCCGGATGCTCGCTTGGGGGAAACTGATTCCGAGCGGCCTCAGGAAGCGCGAGGACCAAGCGCCAGCGGCGCACAGCACCGCGCTGGTTCTGATGTAGCCCTTCTCCGTGTGCACGCCCGCAATCTTGCCATTGGCCAAGTCGAGCGCCCGCGCGGCGCATCCCTGGTGGATCGTGGCGCCCAGAGCTCTGGCCCCATCGGCGATAGCCGGCGCGGCGAGCGCAGGTTCGGCCTTACCGTCCCGGTCCGAATAGGTCCCGCCGACCCATTTGTCGCGCGCTTCGGGGACGCGCTCGGCCACTTCCGCCCGGCTCAGCACGCGGGTGTCGACTTCGTACTCCCTGGCGACCTCGCGCCACCTTTCCCAGCCGGCGAGCACAGCCTCGTCGTGGGTTGCATAGACGAGACCGCAGCGTCGAAATCCAAGGTCCCGATTGATATCGCGGGTGAGTTCGTCCCACAGTCGCATGGACATCACCGAGAGCGGCAGTTCGCGCCGATCGCGGTTCTGCTGGCGGCACCAACCCCAGTTTCGGCTCGATTGTTCACAGGCGACGTGGCCCTTCTCGAGCAGAGCCACAGAGAGGCCACGCTTCGCCAAGAAATAGGCGGCCGTAGAGCCGAGGATGCCGCCGCCGACGATGACGACGTCGACCTCGGCCGGGAGACGGTCATCGCTGTGAATGCGTTCGACTCGGGGCGACATGTTCCAACCAACCTCGGCTGCCAAGAATGCGGAAGCAAAGTTCCGATCAGCCCTTCATCGCATCGTGCGTTCGAAAGAATGTGCCGAAACCATCCAGGACTTCGCCAGATATGCGGGTTTTTGATCGCTTGATCGATACGAGCTGCTCAAGCCCGATAGAGTGCCAGTTCCGCGCAGGGCGGCACCTGCTCGCGAGTGCGTCGGATCGCGCTTGGGGATGGATCAACCGGCATCCCTCGGTCACAGCCTGCCGCACACCTGTCAACATCAATGCAATTTGAGACGCGGACGGACAACCCGATTGACATGGCCGACCAGGATAAGAGCCAGGCCCTTGATCCAGCCATGTATGGCCACCAGGTGCATGCGGTACAAAGAAACGTAGATCATCCTGGCCAGCCGCCCCTCGATCGCCATCCGCCCGCCGACGAGGTTTCCCATCAAGCTGCCGACGGTGGAAAACCGGCTCAACGACACTAGCGAGCCCTTGTCCCGATAGACAAATGCTTCCGGCGTTTCCCCGGCAATCAAGTGAAGAATGTTGCGATAAGCGGTCGATGCCATCTGGTGGGCGGCCTGAGCCCGTGGCGGCACCGGGCTGCCCGCGCCCTCTGGTTTGAAAAAGCAGCAATCGCCTAAAGCGAGGATGCGCTCGTCCCGGCTCGTTTGCAGGGTGGGGAGGACGACAAGCTGTCTGCTGCGCGCCAGTTCCAGTCCGTCGAGATCCTCCAGAATACGTGGCCCCTGCACTCCTGCAGCCCAGACGCAAATATTGGCGTGTATCTCCTCTCCGGTAGCACACCTCAGTCCCGTTTCCATTGCTTCCGATACAGCTGTGTTTGCGAGCACCCGTACGCCGAGGGCCTCAAGTTCCTGATGCGCTGCCTCTGCCAACGCTTCTGGGAGAGCCGGAAGAATCCGAGGCCCTGCCTCAATCAGGGTGACCCTCAGCCGGGTCTCGTCGAAGACTTCCAGGCCATAATGCCGAAGAGATGATGCAGCATTGTAGAGTTCAGCAGCGAGTTCAACGCCGGTTGCGCCGCCACCCACGATAGCTATGTCAACAGAAGCGTCCTCGGTTGGATTAGCGGACATCGTCCTCGAAACCCGAAGGCAGTGATTCAACAATTTCAGTCGAAAGCGATCGGCTTGACGACGGTCTTCCAGGAAAAGGCAGTGGTCCTTAACTCCGGGAGTCCCGAAGTCGTTTGAAACCGACCCTATTGCGATAACGAGGTAGTCGTACCGGAGCCGATGTCGACCGACCAGTTCCGACCCGTCATCGTCGTAAATCGGCGCCACTGTGACCTGCCGCGCTGTGCGGTCGATGGCCTCCAGCGACCCGTAGAAGAAGCGGTAGCCCCAACGGTGCCCGTGGCCGCGGTAGCCCACTTCGTCAAGATTTGCGTCGAGTGATCCGGCCGCGACCTCATGGAGGAGCGGCTTCCAGACATGGGTGTGGTTCCGCTCCACAAGAATGATATCGAAATCCTTGCGGCCGAGCCGTGCTCCGAGCCGCCGCACGAGTTCCAGACCTCCAGCCCCACCGCCAACGACGACTATTTGAGTCTTCATTCGTGCTGCCCGGTCCGTAGCGGAATGCCTCTCGACATGACCAACCGCCTGTCAGCGCTGCAGGCCAAATGGCAATCAAGTCCTGGATTCGATAGCCCCTGAATGAAAAGCAGCGTCATCGTCGCCCTCGCGAAGCTCGAAAATTGCCCTACCCCGGGCGTTCATGCCAGAGAGTCCCAAGCGCCGCCTTCACCAATCCATGACAACCTTGCCGGAATTGCCTGATTCCATCGCCTCGAAGCCGGAAATGTAGTCGTCAACGCCGATGCGGTGGGTAATCAGGCCGGTGACATCGAGCGGTCCCTGCACCAGCGCGATCACCTTGTACCAGGTCTCGAACATTTCGCGGCCATAGATGCCCTTGAGATGCAGCATCTTGAAGATGACCTTGTTCCATTCGATCTCGAAGCCGGTCGGCGCAATGCCCAGAATGGCGATCTTGCCGCCATTGTTCATGGCGTCGATCATGTCGCGGAAAGCGGGGGCGGCGCCCGACATCTCCAGTCCGACGTCAAAACCTTCCGTCATGCCGATGGCCGGCATCACGTCGCGCAGCTTTTCCTTCGACGCATCGACGACATGCTGGACGCCGAGCTTTTTCGCCAGCGCCAGCCGCACCGGATTGATGTCGGTGATGACGACCTTGCGCGCGCCGACGCATTGCGCGACCAGGGCGCCCATGATGCCGATCGGCCCGGCGCCGGTGACCAGCACATCCTCGCCGACAAGATCGAAGGAGAGCGCCGTGTGCACCGCGTTGCCCAACGGATCGAAGATCGCTGCGATCTCGTCGGGAATGTCGTCGGGGATCGGCACGACATTATGCTGCGGGATGGCGACGTATTCTCCGAACGCGCCGGGCCGGTTGACGCCGACGCCCAGCGTGTTGCGGCAGAGATGCCCTCTGCCCGCGCGGCAGTTGCGGCAATGCCCGCAGACGACATGACCCTCGCCCGAGACGCGCTGGCCGAGCTTGTATTCGGTCACCGCCGCGCCGAAATCGCGACGGTGCCGACGAATTCGTGGCCCGTCACCATCGGCACCGGCACGGTTTTTTGGGCCCATTGGTCCCAGTTGTAGATGTGCACATCGGTGCCACAGATCGCCGTCTTGCGGATCTTGATCAGCACGTCGTTCGGGCCGATCTCCGGGATGGGCACATGCTCCATCCAGATGCCGGGCTCGGCGCGGGCTTTGACGAGAGCGCGCATCATGTTGGACATCAGCCAATCACTCCGAGTTCGCGGCCGACCTCGCCGAACGCCGCGACTGCGCGGTCGATGTCATCAGTAGAATGCGCGGCCGACATCTGCGTCCTGATGCGGGCCTTGCCCTTGGGCACGACGGGGAAGGAAAAGCCGATCACGTAGATGCCGCGATCAAGCAGCATGTCGGCCATCTGCGAAGCCAGCGCGGCATCGCCGATCATCACCGGAATGATCGGGTGGTCACCTCCGGCCAATGTGAAGCCGACCTTCGTCATCTTTGAGCGGAAGCGGTCTGCATTGTGGTAGAGACTCTTGCGCAGCGCATCGCCGTTACGGACCAGCTCGAACACTTTTATCGACGCCCCGGCGATCGCCGGCATCAGCGTGTTGGAGAAGAGGTAGGGCCGCGAGCGCTGCCGCAGCCACTCAACCACCTCGCGCTTGCCGGAGGTATAGCCACCGGACGCGCCGCCCAGCGCCTTGCCCAGCGTGCCGGTGATTATGTCCACCCTGCCCTCGACCCCGCAATGCTCGGCTGAGCCGCGGCCATTCTTGCCGACGAAGCCGACGGCATGGCTGTCGTCCACCATGACCATCGCATCGTATTTTTCTGCTAGGTCGCAGACGCCTTTTAGATTGGCGATGATGCCGTCCATCGAGAAGACACCGTCGGTGGCGATCAGCTTGAAGCGGCTGCCTTCGGCCTTCTTCAATTCCTCCTCGAGCGCCGCCATGTCGTTGTTGGCATAGCGAAAGCGTTTTGCTTTGGAGAGCCTGACGCCGTCGATGATCGAGGCGTGGTTCAGCGCGTCGGAAATGACCGCGTCCTCCTCGGAAAGGAGTGTCTCGAACAGGCCGCCATTGGCATCGAAGCAGGAGCCATAAAGGATCGTGTCCTCCATGCCCAGAAACTTCGAGATCGTCGCCTCGAGCTGTTTGTGTTCCTCCTGCGTGCCGCAGATGAAGCGCACCGACGCCATGCCATAGCCGTAGCGGTCCAGCGCGGCCTTCGCCGCATCCCGCAACTCCTCGCTGTCGGCGAGGCCGAGATAGTTGTTGGCGCAGAAATTGAGCAGCTTGCGGCCGCCAACCTCGATCTCGGACGACTGGGGCGATGTGATGACTCGCTCACGCTTGTACAGGCCTTCCGCTTCGCTCTGTGAAAGAAGCTTGCCAACGTGACTTTCTAGAGTCGGCGCCATAATGCCTCCATCTTCAGTGCTGTTATCTGTGCGGTCATGTTCATGCGACCTCTCCACGAAGCACTCGCAAGATGCGCTCGAAGTGGCTGGGATCGTGTGCTTTGAGGAGCGCAGCTTCCCGGGGCTGGTGCAGATCCCACAGACGCGATAGCCAAAAACGAAATGCTCCAGCGCGCTGCATTGCAGGAAGCAATGTGCGCTCGGCTGGAGTGAGTGCGCGAACGGACTCATAGCCGCCCAGGAATGCGGCGGCTCGGTCATCACGTTGACCGCCGGTGCAGTCTTCGACGCACCAGTCGTTGAGGCACACGGCAATGTCGAACAGAAAGGCGTCGCACCCCGCGAAATAGAAATCGAAAATGCCCGTCAGATGCTCACCGTCAAACAGCGCGTTGTCGCGAAAGAGATCAGCGTGCACCGGCCCTTTGGGAAGCTGCTCGTAGGAAGGAGACGCCGCGATTTCCTTCTGGAAGGCCAGTTCGCTTATGAGCAGCGAGCGCTGCTCCTCAGATACGCAGCGGCCGACCACTGGCGCCACCTCGTCCCACCATTCGAGGCCTCGCGGATTGACCTGGTGTCGAGGGTAGTCGCTGCCGGCCACGTGCATGCGCGCCAGGCTCTCCCCGACAGTGCGACACTGCGACACTGTCGGTGCTGTCACGCTCTCGCCAGGAAGCCTGTTGACGACCACCGCAGGCCGGCCTTTCAGCGAGTGAAGGATTTCGCCTCTGACGTTGGCAACCGGATCCGGGACCGGCAGCCCCAGCGCCGCTAGGTGTTTCATCAGGTGAAGGTAGAAGGGCAATTCCTCGAACGTGAGCCGCTCGAACAGGGTCAGCACATATTCGCCTGCCTCGGTGTTCACAAAATAGTTCGTGTTCTCGATTCCAGTCGTGATGCCGCGGACGGAACGTGGCAAGCCCAGACCCAGCACTCGAAAGAACGCTGCGACTTCGTCGACTGACAGCTCCGTATATACAGCCATGGCGAAAAACGGTCCTCGATCGCTGAAGTGGCTCTTCAGGAAGCCCCACCCTGCACGAGTCCGGCGATGTAGCTCTTTACGGTCTTTGCATCGGCGGGAAGGACTTCGAACCGTTTCGGCAATTCCTCTATGCCATCGAACCTTTGTGGACGATCCGGCTCGCGGCCCAAAGCCTCCCTGATGGTCCCCGCAAATTTGACCGGCAGCGCCGTCTCGAGCACGACCATCGGCATCCCAGGGCCGGAGTGCATGCGCGCAACCTTCACGCCGTCTGCAGTGTGTGGATCGATCAGCGCGTTGAAGCGGTGCCACGTGTCACGGATCGTCTCCAACCGGTCGGCGTGGGTGCTTTTCCCGCTACGGAAACCAAAACGATCCGCCACTTGCACGAAGGCTGGATCCCCGCTGAGATCGAACGATCCGCTTTCGCGCAATTGATCGTCGAACAACGATCTCGTCCGGCTGGCGTCGCAACCGAGCAAGTCGAATACGAAACGCTCGAGATTGGAGGCCTTGGAAATGTCCATGGATGGGCTCGAGGTTTCAAAAGTGCCAACGCGGCCCCGCACGCGATAAACGCCGGTGCGGAAAAATTCATCGAGCACGTCGTTCTCGTTGGTCGCAACGACCAGACGGGATATGGGGAGTCCCATCATGCGCGCAACATGACCGGCGCAGACGTTGCCGAAATTGCCCGAGGGAACGGTGAAGTCGACCTTTGACGAATTCTCTTCCGTCACCTGAAAATAGGCCGAGAAGTAATACACCACCTGAGCCACCAGTCGGGCCCAGTTGATCGAATTGACGGCGCCGATTCGATGGCGTTGCTTGAAGTCGGTATCGCCGGACACGGCTTTCACGATGTCCTGGCAATCGTCGAACACCCCCTCTATAGCGATGTTGTTGATATTGGAGTCCTGCAGGCTGAACATCTGGGCTTGCTGGAAGGCGCTCATGCGTCCGTGCGGCGACATCATGAAGACGCGGATGCCTTTCTTGCCGCGCATGGCATATTCAGCCGCGCTGCCGGTGTCGCCGCTGGTTGCGCCGAGTATGTTCAGCTCCTCACCCCGGCGGGCGAGTTCGTACTCGAGCAGATTGCCGAGCAACTGCATTGCCATGTCCTTGAACGCCAACGTGGGGCCGTTCGACAGTTCCGCGACGTGAAGACCCGTCTCAAGCGTGCGCACCGGCGTGATCCGGTCGGTGCCGAAAACCTTAGACGTATAGGTCTTCGCGCAGATGGCTTTCAGATCGGCGGGCGGAATATCGTCGATGTAGAGCGACAGGATCTCGAAGGCGAGGTCCGGATAGGACAGGCCCCGCCACCGATTCAGCATAACATCATCCACAAGCGGGTAGTTCTCGGGCACATAGAGCCCGCCATCCGGCGCCAGACCTTCAAGCAGGATCTCGCAGAATTTCCTGCGTTCGGGTCGGCCGCGCGTGGAGATGTAGTGCATGTCATGCTCTTCCTTGTAGCCGCGATCGTTCAGGAGGGGCCGCAGCGCCGCTTGGCTAATGGGCCGCCAGCTTTGGCCGTCAGCGGCGGGCCCGCCACCAGGCGATCTTGTCCTGCAGCGCATAGCCCTTGATGATCGCCGGCAAGAACCAGGGATCGCCCCTATAGAAAGGGATGGAAGCTGGCGGTCGGAAGTCGAAAGCCGTGCCGGCGTCTTGCGCGCGACCCATCAGCTTGTAGGCGGCACGCGTGCCGACCCACGGTGCCCAGACCACGCCCGAACCGCAAAAGCCGGTGGCATAGACGATGTCATCCTTTTCAAAGATGCGGGGCAGCATGTCGCGGTTCATGGCCACGTTGCCGAACCAGCGGTACGAAAGGCGAACCTTCTCCAGCTCCGGGAAAATTTCTATCAGACCGTTACGCAGGCGGAGCGTCGGGGCTGTCGGATCGCTGTTGCCGCGGGAGCTGTCTCGCCCACCGAGCAGAATGCGCATGCCGTCGGGTGAAGGACGATAGTAGAAGCCCAGCTCCCGGTTCTCGCCCATCATCATCAGCTTGGGCATCAACCGCGCCATCAATTCAGGCGGAAGCTCCTCGGTGACGATCATCCGGCTGCGGACGGGAACCAGGCGGCGGCGCAGGAAGGGCGCGCCGCCATCGGTATATCCGTTGGTGCAGACCAGCACCTGCCGAGCCTGCACAGTCCCGGCCGAAGTGGCGACGCGGAACCCCGACCCATCCCTCTCGATCGAGGTCACGGGCGTGTTTGAATGCACCGTCAGACCCGAAGCGAGCGCCACCCGCAGGAGCTCGGCGTGGAACTTGGCCGGGTGCAGCCCACCAATGTCCATCCGCACCACGCCGCCGCGGTAAAAGTCGGTCCCGATGTAATTGCGCTGCTCCGCATGGGGAACGGGGTAAGATTCGATCGCAAGTTTCTTCGCCAAAGCCTCGGCACCGCGGGCCATCTTCTCGTACTGTTCGTATCCTAGGGCGCCTTTGAAAAGGCCGACCAGCTTGAAGTCGCAGTCGAGCTTTTCCGTTCTGATGAAATCATAAAGGTATTCGCGCGCGATCTTGCCCTCGGCTCCGATCGCCATGGCTTTCTCTTCGCCGAAGCGCCGGGTGATGGTGGCGTAGTCCGGCCGGATACTCCCGCTGGTAATTCCGCCATTGCGCGTTGAAGCACCCTCGCCCGGATTCATCGCATCAAAAGCTGCAACCGAGCGTCCTTCGCGCGCTAGCGCGAGCCCGGCCGCCAGCCCGGCGTAGCCGGCGCCGACGATCGCCACATCAAGTTTCTTGGCCAAGGGCTGCGGCGGCAGCGGCACGACGGGTGCCGCCTCCCACCAGTAGGGTGTATTCTTGTCGGCGACTTTGGGCTCGTGCACGTGAGTGACTTCTCGCTGCGTTGCTGGATCGGGAATGGGCCGTGTTTGCCGGCGAGATCAGACCCGATCGTCTCGCACGTCGAGCGCATCGCGCAGTCCGTCGCCAATGAAGTTGAAGCTGGTCACGGCGATCGTGATGGCGGCCCCGGGGATGATCGCCAGCCAGGGTGCACTGTCCAGATACTGCTGGGCGCCCTCGAGCATGTTGCCCCAGCTGGGCAGCGGCGGCTGAATGCCGTACCCCAGGAAGCTGATATAGGCTTCCAGCAGGATCGCGCGCGCCACTGTCAGCGTCGCGGCCACGATGATCGGGCCCATGGCGTTGGGCAGGATCTCGCGGAACATGATATGCGTGCCACTCAACCCCACCATGCGCCCGGCCAATACAAACTCGCGCTCGCGCAATGACCGTACTTCGGCCTCGACAATTCGGGCTACCTCCATCCAGCTGGTGATAGCGACGATGACGGTGACCATAGCGGGGCTCGGCTTCAGTGCGGCGGCCAAGGCCAGCAACAAGAAGATGGAGGGGAACGACAGGAAGCCGTCGACCGTGCGCATCAGTGCTGCACCGATCCAGCCGCCGCGGTAGCCCGCGATCACGCCGACGAGCGTTCCGATCAGCGTCGACAGCAGCATGGCAAAGAATGCCACCAGCATTGAGGTCCTCCCCGCCATGAACAGCCGCGCCGCCACGTCCCGCCCCAAAGGATCGGTCCCGAGATAGTGGTCACCGGTCAGCGGCGGTGAAAAGCGAGCGCGCAAATCGATGTATAAGGAATCATATGGCAGGAGATGGGGGCCGAAGACGCATGCCAGCGTGAGAAGGGTGATCATCGCCACCCCCAGCAACGCCAGATGATGGCTCGTGAAACGGCGAACCGTGCGGCTGCGCCACCAGCGGCTTGGTTCTGCATTTGCGGCAAGAGCGGTCATTTTTCTGCCTCCTGTTGGGAGTGAGGTTACGCGCTCAACCCAGACGAATGCGCGGGTCGACGATCGCCACCGCGATGTCTGCGATCAGATTGCCCAGGATGACGAGGATGGCTGAGAACATCAGCAGTCCCATCACGACCGGGTAGTCGCTGTATCCGAGGCTGTCCAAGAACAGTCGACCCATCCCCGGCCAGGTAAACACTGTCTCCGTCACCAGCGCGCCGGTCAGGATGCTGGGAAGCTGCACCCCGGCCAGTGTGATCATCGGCAAAAGCGCATTGCCGACGACGTGCTTCATTATGACTCGGCGCTCGCTCAGGCCCTTGGCGCGGGCGGTCTTGACAAAATCCTGGCTGATGGCGTCGAGCGTCGCGGTGCGCATGTAGCGGCTCCAGATCGCGACATGCACCAGCGACAGTACGATGCTTGGCAGGATCAGGTGGTGGAGATAGTTCAGGACCGAACCGTCGCCGATCGTGTACATGTTGCCTGCAGGCAGCCAGCCCAGCCGCAAGGAGAAGATATAGATGCCAACGAGCCCGAACCAGAAGGTCGGGATCGACAGCGCGACCATAGCTCCGACCGTCGCGACATGGTCGAACATTGAATAACGGTGCGTGGCGCCACGGATACCGATCCAGGTGCCGATGGCGATCGCAATCGCGGTGGACGTACCCATCAGCAGCAGCGTGGCAAAGACGTGCCGGCCAATCACTGCCAGCACAGGCGCGCCATCGCGGAAGGAGTGGCCCCAGTCGCCCTGGAGAAGCCGCCAGGCCCAGTCGAGATATTGCATCAAAAGAGGACGGTTCAGCCCCAATTGCTCTTTCAGGCGATCGAGATCGTCCTGCGTCATGCCGGGATCAAGCCCGAATTGCGCCAGCGGACCCCCCGGCAGCAGGTTCAGGACGAGGAATCCGATGACCGAGACGATCAGGAGCAGGATGAGGCTCTGCGAGAGCCGGTTGAGCAGGAAGCCGCGCATTCAACTCTCCTCTTTCAAGACAGCGCCGAAGATTGGCCGCCGCTGCTAGGCGGCGGCGGCCAGATGTATGTCAGGCCTTCCAATGCCATCCGGCGGCATGCCAGGATGCGACGCGGGCGTTGGAATTTGCCTCGAACCCCTCCAGCCCTTCCTTGCGGCCGAACACGTTGGCGTAGGCAAACAGAGGCAGGAACGGCAGATCCTGACGGACGATTTCCTGCACACGCAGATAGATGGCGCGCCGCTCTTCCCGATCGAAGGTGCGGGTGCCCTTGTCGAGCAGCGCATCGACCTCCGGGTTGGAGTATTGGCCTGTGTTCGAGCCCTTTCCGCCCTTCGCGACGATCGCCTTGGTGTGCAGGCGGTTGGTAGCGTCCGGGTCTGCCGCAATCAGATAGGTGACACCCACCATGGCCGAGTCGAATTGCGATTTGAGCCAGAAATCGCCCCACATGACGGCGGCCGGCAGGTTCGAGATGGTCATCTCCACCCCGATCTCGGCGAATGTCTGCTGCAGGAACTGCTGCGCCTGCTCGCGCAGGTGGTTGCCGGAGGTGGTGGAGTTGGAGAACGACAGACGCACCCCGTCCTTCACCCGTATTCCGTCGGCTCCGGGTACCCAGCCGGCCTCGTCGAGGATCTGGCGCGCGCGCTCGAGGTTGAACTCCTGCGCCGGCAGGTTCGGATTGTAGTAGTAGGAATTCTGCGGCATGAACGTCTCAGTGGGGGCATGGACTCCGTAATAAATTGCTTCGAGGATAGCTTTCCTATCAATTGCGGCGTAGAGCGCCTGGCGGACCGCCGGGTCCTTGAATTGCGGCTTCTCAAGATTGAGGTAGATCGACTCGACCGATGCCCCGCGCTCCAGCATGACCGCGCGATCCGGTAGTTTGCTGGCTTCCTCATAGTGGTCGGCGGTTATGAATGCCTGGTCGACAAGATCAATGTCGCCGCTCTTGAACTGGGTGTAGAGCACTGTCATGTCGGGGATGTATTTGAAGACGAGCCGCTCCAAATAGGGGCCCTCCCCGGCATAGTCTGCGTTCGCGACGAGTTCGATATGGTCGCCGGCAATTCGCTGCGCCCACTTGAATGCGCCAGTGCCGACAGGCGCCTGATTGAAGGCGGCGGCGTTGGGGTCGGCTTCTTTTTCGAGGATGTGCTTGGGAACCATGAAGGTTTCGGCGAGAAACGACAGGTAGGGGGCGAAAGCCTCCTCCATCCGCCAGGTGAGCTCGGTCGGAGAGACCACCTTGATATCGCGCACCAGCGAATGGCCGGCCGTGCGCCACGCGCGGAATTTCGGATTGGTGATGAGCTCGAGAGTGAATTTCACGTCCTCGGCCGTGAAGGGCGTGCCGTCGTGCCAGCGGACGTCATCACGCAGGCGAATGCGCCACACAAGTCCGTCCTCTGAAATGCCGCCATTGTCTTGGCTCGGCACTTCGACTGCGAGGTTTGGCTGGAGAACACCTTTCGGATCCATGCGAACGAGTGCATCAAACACTGAGAAATGCACAGCGTCGTCGCACTCGGTATGCGGCATCAGTGGATTGAAGACGGTGGGTTCCTGCGAAAATCCGACGACGACGCGGCCGGTTGGGCTCGCTGGAGGGTTCTGGGCGAAGGCGGGCTTGCCCAACAGATTGGGCGCAATGAGGCCTGCCGCCCCGCCTATGGCCATCAACCGCAGCGCATCGCGCCGCGAGTAGTTTGATTTGGAGTTTGAACGTTCAGTCATTGGAATTCCCCTTGTTCTGGCGGTATCCGCCGTGGCTCTTACCCGTTTGCTGCAACCGGGCGGGTAGATCCCGGCTGCTCTCCAGGAATCGCCGCCACCAGCTCACGCGTGTAGGCTGATTGCGGGTCGAGGAAGATTTGCGAGGGCGGTCCGCGTTCAACGATCCGCCCTTTCTGCATCACCGCGATTTCGTCGCAGATCTGGCTGGCGACGCGCAGATCGTGGGTGATGAAGATCATCGACACGCCGGTCTCCCGCTGGATCTGATCCAGCAGCTGCAGGATCTGGGCCTGGATCGACACGTCGAGCGCCGACACAGCTTCGTCGGCGATCAGCAGCTTCGGCCTGAACATCAGCGCCCGGGCAATGCCTATGCGCTGGCGCTGCCCACCGGAAAATTCGTGCGGATAGCGGCCAAAGGCGCCGGCATCGAGTCCGACATGGGCCAGGAGCGCCTTCGCCTCTTCGCGCGCCTGGGCATAGGGTGTTCCGTGCGCGACTGGGCCAACGGTCAGGATGTGGCCGACAGTCGAACGCGGGTTGAGCGACGCGAAGGGATCCTGGAAGATCATCTGGATCCGCGGCCGCAGCGGGCGGAACTCGGCTTCGGAAAGCCTGGCGATGTCGCGGCCCTCGAACAGAATCCCACCGCCGTCGTTGTCGAGCAGCTTGATCAAAAGCCGACCAAGCGACGATTTGCCGGAACCGCTTTCCCCCACAACGCCGAGTGTGCGTCCTGGCGCCAGATCGAACGAGACCTCGTTGACCGCCGGCACGACGCGTTGCGCGCCGAACAGGGAATTGCCGCTGCGGTAGGTCTTCATCAGACCCGCGACCTTCAGGATCGGCGCCTTGTTGGCCGTCTCCAGAGGAATGCGGTCCTCGCCGGTCAGGCGCGGGACGGCCGCGAGAAGGCGCCGGGTGTAGGGATGGCCAGGCGATTTCAGGACCTGTTGAGCCGTACCCTGTTCGACAATGTGGCCTTTCTCCATCACGACGACGCTGTCTGCAATCTCGGCCACCACCCCGAAGTCATGGGTGATGAACATGACGCTCATTCCCTTGCGGCGCTGAATCTCGCGGATCAGCTGCAGGATCTGCGCCTGGGTGGTCACGTCGAGCGCGGTCGTCGGTTCATCCGCGATCAGGATCGTGGGCTCGAGTGCCAGCGCCATGGCGATCATAACCCGCTGCCGCTGCCCGCCAGAAAGCCGGAATGGATACTGATGATACATGAGTTCGGGGTCGGGCAACCCCACCTCGGTCAGCAACTCGATAGCGCGGCCGCGACGGGATTTCGGAGTGCCGACGCTATGCGCCGCCATGACCTCGTCGATCTGTGCGCCCACGGTCATCAACGGATTGAGCGCCGAGAGCGGGTCCTGAAAGATCATCGATACGACTCGACCGCGCAGGCTGCGCAGCTTGTCCGGCGGCATGCCTATGATGTTCATTCCATCGAGGTGGATGGCGCCCGAGGAGACGTGGATCACCCGAGGCAACAGCCCCATGATGGCGTTGGCGGTGACCGACTTGCCGGATCCGGATTCGCCAATGACGCACAGAATCTGGCCGCGTTTCAGATCGAAGGAGATGTTCTCGACGGCATGGGTCCGTTCCATGCCTTCCGGCAAATTCACCGTGAGGTCGCGCACCGAAAGCGCCACATCGTGGGGGGCTACAGCGTGGATGCTTGCGACCATCGCGATCACCTCCCCTTTAAACCGAGCGGGTCCACGCTGTTGCGGACCGCATCATCGCCCTTTGAGCAGAAGCACCTCACCGTAGCGGCCCTAGTCTGGCCATCTCGGCGCTCCGCGCCCTGGGGCTGCGAGACATGGGTTCTGCTCATCCTGGCGGCTCCCTTGATTAAATCCGGTCCGTATACCGGACACTGTTCCCTTTTCTTGGAGAACTCTCCGAAGGCGTAAGCCCTGCCTATCGGAAGTCCTCTGGAGCTTGCCTGCCATCAGGAAGGGTTGCTCCGTTCTTTCGGCCAGTTTGACTGTTTTGTTTCCGCATAGTCGTCGAAATTTGGCCCTCGGGCGGCAGGAACTTCTGAAAAGAACGTCCAGTTCGGCATTTCACTCTGCACCTGTTCCGGCGGAGTCTGCACGAGCATTGAGGCCGGTGAAGTGGCTCCGATCACTGCCACCTCGCAATCGCCGAACACGGGCTCCGTCCGTGCTCCGCCGAACGGATCCGACGTATGTCCCGGGAGGAAGCAAATTTCATTGGCGAATGCTCCTATGCTTGTTTGGGACAGAACGAGATGAATTGTACTCCTGCAGCCGCCACCTGGCTGGGGTAACGGTGAGCCTTTCGCGCAATAATTGGCTGTCCTATCGGCTGCTAACCGCACGATATTCCGTCTAGGCACAAACTCCGCAGCCCTCCGCTGCGGCCCTCGGGCTAGGGTGCATCAACTATTGGAGTACTGTCGATGCCCGCGCCGCTCATGCACATCGAGTCCAGCCCATCCCTGCCTCGCGAGGCAGACGTCGTTGTCATCGGCGGGGGCGTGGTTGGTGTCTTCACCGCCTACTATCTTGCGCGACGGGGCGTCGTTGTCGCTTTGCTGGAGAAAGGTCGCGTGGCGGCCGAGCAGTCCAGCCGCAATTGGGGTTGGTGCCGCCAGCAGAACCGCGACGGGCGCGAACTGCCGATGGCGACGAAGAGCCTCGATCTCTGGGAGAAGGTGGCGCAGGAGACAGGCGAGGACACGGGTTTTCGCCGTTGCGGACTCTTTTATCTCTCGCAGGACGAGAGCGAGCTGGCCGGCTGGGCGAAGTGGCGCAACTTCGCGAAGACGGTCGGCGTCACGACGCACATGTTAACTGCGGAGGAAGCGACCGAACGGGGCAAGGCGACCGGGCGCCGGTGGAAAGGCGGGGTGCTCTCGCCCACCGACGGAACCGCCGACACCTCGCGGGCAGTGCCCGTCGCCGCGCGCGGAATCATGGCCGCCGGCGGCAGCGTGCACCAGCAATGCGCCGCGCGGACCGTTGAGCTTAGTGCAGGCCGGGTCAGCAGTGTGGTGACGGAAAGCGGCACTATCCGGACCAAGACGGTCGTCATGGCCGGCGGCGCATGGGCTTCGTCCTTCTGCCACCAGCTCGGCATTCGCTTCCCGCAAGCTTCTGTGCGTTCTTCGATACTGGCCGTCGCGCCCGGAGTGGATGGATTGCCGGGCGCCCTCTATACCTCCGGGATCGCGTTTACGCGCCGAGGCAACGGTGGTTACACACTGGCAATCAGCGGGCGCGCACGCGTTGACCCGACGTCGCAGCAGTTGCGGTTTGCACGAGAATTCGTGCCCATGTTTGCCCGCCGCTGGCGCAACCTGTCGCCCGGCGGCCCCGAGGGCTGGCGGCAGGGCCATGAAACGCTTGCCAAATGGGCGCCTGACGAGGTGACCCCCATGGAGCGAAACCGGATACTCGATCCGCGGCCGGACCTGGGTCAGATCAATCTCACCTATCGGCGCGCCTGCGAGCTGATCCCGGAGCTCCGACGCGTCACCATTGCCGATGCATGGGCCGGCTATATCGACAGCACGCCCGACGGCATCCCGGTCATCGGTGAGGTCGAAGGCGTTCCAGGCTTCATCCTGGCGGCCGGCTTCAGCGGTCACGGCTTCGGGATAGGGCCAGGAGCCGGACACCTGATTGCCGACATCATCACAGGCTGCGAAGCGATCGTCGATCCGCGTCCGTACCGGCCAGAGCGCCTGAAGACCGCTGCTTGGGGCAAGGTCGCCGAATTCTGATCAGAGCCGGCCGCGGCGGCCTCACTCTTGGGGCGAAACGCAGTGTCGGTTCCCGCTTGCCAGATGGGACAAGATATTGGTCGATGCTATGATAAGCGTATGACTCCAAAGCTTCAGAGCCCGATCCGATCAGCGCCAGCTAGCTCTACGCGGGTTTGTTGCCGGCGCTCGCAAGTGATGACTGTCGTGGTCCGCGGGGCAATCCGCAGATCATGGTTTGATGGGGCCTCTTCATGAAGCTCGACAAGATCGACATCAAGATCCTATCGGAATTGCAGAAGAATGGCCGCATATCCAACGTGGAGCTCGCCGACTTGGTGCATCTGTCACCGAGCCCCTGCCTGATGCGAGTCAAGAAGCTTCAGGCGGAAGGTTTCATCACCGGCTATTCCGCCCAGATCGACGTCTCGAAACTTGGCCAAACGCTGACGGTCTTTACCGAGATCACGCTCAGAAATCATCGCCAGAACGACTTCGCGCGGTTTCTCGCGACGGTCGAGAAGATCGACTCCGTCATCGAATGCCATCTCGTTTCAGGCGGCTACGACTATCTTGTGAAGTTCATCACGGCGGGGATCACAGAATATCAGACGATCATGGAACGTCTGCTCGAAATGGACATCGGGATCGACAAGTACTTCAGCTTTGTCGTGCTGAAGTCGCCGATCGTGAAATCTCACCTGCCGCTAGACGCCATATTCGACAATGAGGCAGAGGCTGATCGCTCTTGATGGGGTAGCGTCGGCATGCCTCGCCCGCGCTAGGCATGTAGCGCGGGGTTTAGACTGCCCCAGGACCTGTTGCGTGGAATCGCCTCGACTGCGCCGGTCTGTGAATGGCGCCGGAAGAGAATGTTTGGCTTGCCGGATAGCGCGACGGCCTTCACGACTTCCCCCGAAACTTGCCGAACGAGAGTGCCTGCCGTCACGTAGCAACCGGCCTCAATAACGCAGTCGTCACCAAGTGCGATACCTGTGCCGGAATTGGCTCCGAGCAAGCAGCGCTCCCCAATAGACACTACCTGCTTGCCCCCACCGGAAAGTGTTCCCATGATCGACGCTCCGCCGCCGATATCCGTGCTATCGCCGACTACAACGCCCGCACTGATCCGTCCCTCCACCATCGAAGAACCGAGAGTTCCAGCATTGAAGTTGCAGAAGCCCTCATGAAGTACCGTTGTTCCTCGTCCCAGATGGGCACCCAATCGTACGCGATTGGCATCGGCGATACGGACGCCCTCGGGCACGATGTAGTCAGTCATGCGTGGCAATTTGTCGATGCTACGCACTTCCAACGTGGCGGAGGATGAGCGACTTGCCCAGCGCAGTTCCTCCAGTTGCTCGGGCAGACATGGTCCGAAGGACGTCCATGCGACATTCCCGAGTATGCCAAACATCCCGTCCAAATTGGCTCCATGGGGCCGAATCAGACGGTGGCTTAGCAGATGAAGGCGCAAGTAAACATCGTGAGGATCACGTGGAGGTTGGGTCAAATCCTCAATAACTGTCTTAACCGGGATCACCGAGACCGCACGGCGCGGATCGGCAAGAAAACAAGCCGCCGCTCTCAAGCCGAACGCGGCGTTGGCCTGTTCAGCTGTCAAAACGACTGACTCCGATGGACCAGAAGGCTTGCCAAGTCGGGGCTTCGGGAACCAGGTGTCGAGGACCATGCCATTAGCCGCAACTGTAGCCAGACCGTACCCCTCGGCGCTTGTCACTTCTAAACTGACCACTCTCGCGTCACCTGGATATCTACGCCCCATCGTGGGCTACATTTCGAGTTTAGCAGTGCGGTCGATGCATTTCACCTGCCGCGGAGGTATCACCGAAGCCACAAGATCTACTCTGGCGGCACATGCAACCATTTCACCCTTTCATCGCCGCCCGCACGTCCTTGTCCTCAAGCGTCTGATCGAGCGTCAACCGGGTGCGTTCGATAATTCCGTCAATCTCTTCGTCAGTACAGCAGAGCGGCGGGGCATAGCCCAGGACGCCATTGGCGAAGGCGCGAATGACGAGGCCGTTCTGCCAGGCGCGGTCAAAGATGCGGCGCGCTGGATCGGCTTCCGGAGGCAGGGGCGTCTTGCGCTCCTTGTCGGTCACCAGTTCGACCGCGGCCAGCATGCCGCGACCACGTACGTCGCCGACTAGCGGGTGATCGGCAAGCGAGCGCAGGCCTTCCATGAGGCGCTTTCCGGCCCTCCGGCCGTTGTCCAGCAGGCCCTCCTCGTAGAGGCGCAGGCATTCGAGCGCGACCGCAGCGCTGACCGGATGGGCGGAGTAAGTATAGCCATGGCCGACGAGCGCCCTGCCGGCTCCATCCGCGATCGTGTTGTAAACGTCGTCGGACATGAAGACTGCGCCCATCGGCACATAGCCCGAGGTCAGGCCCTTCGCCGTGGTCATGAGGTCGGGAACGACGTCATCCTCTTCGCACGCAAAGAGCGGACCGGTGCGGCCGAAGCCGGTGATGACCTCGTCGACGACGAACAGCACCTCGTGTTCCTTGCAGACGGCGCGCATGGCCTTCAGCCACCCCGTCGGCGGAACGAGCACGCCCCCCGATCCCTGGATCGGCTCCACGTAAAAGGCGGCGACGCGATCCACGCCGAGTTCCGCGATCTTGGCCCGCAGGGCGGCGACGGAGGCGTCGGTGATTGCCTGCGGATCGGAACCGACTAGATTGCGATAAGGATAGTGGGATGGGATCTTGTGCTGCCAGTCGTAAGGCACGCCGAAGCCAGAATGGAACACCGGCAGCGCGGTCAGACCTGACCCCGCCGTCGAAGAACCGTGGTAGCCGCACTCGACCGAAATGAACTGGTCTTTTTGCGGCGTACCCTTGGCATGATAGTAGTAGCGGATGAACCGGATCGTGCTGTCGACCGCATCGGAGCCGCCCAATGTGAAGTAGATATGGTTGAGATCGCCCGGCGCCAGCTCGGCAAGCCTGGCTGCGAGGCGAATGGCCGGCTCGGAGCCCAGCCCGAAATAGCCAGTCGCGTAGGGCAGCTCGCGCAGCTGCTTAACCGCGGCTTCGACGATGCTGTGCTGCCCATAGCCGGCATTGACGCACCACAGTCCTGCAAATCCGTCCAGCAAGGTGTGTCCCGTAGCGTCGGTCACGGTCGCGCCCGTGGCCGATTTCAGCACGCGCACGCCTGTCGCCTCATGGCTGCGATAGGATGCGACAGGGTGAATCAGATGTGCGCGATCAAGTTCAATCAACGAGTTGGCGAGCATGCATTCCTCCAATTCAACCAAGTGCCTGACTGACCAGCGCATAGGTGCGGTGATGGGCAGGATTGTCTTGTCTTCGGGGCACAACAGAACGTTGCATTGTGATCCCGCCGCCGACGCACGCCAGGCCGCGCCCGGCGAGCCACTGAGCGAGATTCGTGGAAATATTCGTATCGACACGAACGAAACAGCCTTGGTGATGGGCGCTGCTTCTGGCCACCATCGGCCCGATGACGAGGCCGCGGCCGATTACCATGTTTATGGTGGCGGCATCGTCGCCATAGGGCGTCATCATGGCGGTCCCCACGACGCGATCGTCGACCAGCGCCACGATCCCCTGGCTGATCGACTGGACCAGATCCCAGTCTTCGCGGCGATGCGGCCATTTGGCTTGCCGGGACAGCTCGACGGCACCGTCCAAATGCTCCGACGTCATGGTTTCAAGCGTGATCTGCTGCGCGGTCATGCTGTAATTTCCGCCCCGTATGCTCAGGTGCCTACGGTAAGCCACCAAGGACAGCAGTTCCTCCCGACCGGCGACCTTGCTCCATCCGTTTTCGCTATCCTTTGCCGCTTGCGCGGCATCTTCTGCCGCAGCATGGCCGACCGGCCGCCACGTCCAGGGTTCTCAACCAGACACGCGGGGGCGGCGATAAGAGTTACGCAAGGGCTGGCGCGACTGCTGACATTGACGCTGCGACGGTTCGCAAGCGGGTTGCTGCATACCAGGCGCACGGGATGCTGGGCTGTCGCGCAAGCACAGCCGCTGCGATGCAGAATTCAAGCTGTGGTTCTGCAGCGGATATGGAACGACAGGCTTTCATACCGACAGACCGCGGCTTTTGTTCAAGATCCGCGACGCGGTTTGGCTGCGGTTTGGGGGCGGTGCGAAGACCCCTATTTTGGATCCACAGTTGCTCTTGCGCCTTCAGACGTTGGCTTGAGCTAGTTCAGTCCACCGACGTGCAGTGCCTTGACTTCGAGATACTCCTCTATCCCGAGCTGCGAGCCCTCGCGCCCCAGGCCTGACTGCTTCACCCCGCCGAAAGGCGCGACTTCGGTCGAGATCAGGCCCGTGTTGAGACCAATCATCCCGAACTCCAGCGCTTCCGCGACGCGCCACGACCGCTTGAGATTCTCGGTGAAGAAATAGGCGGAAAGACCGAACGGCGTGCCGTTGGCGATCGCGATCGCTTCCTCCTCCGTTTCGAAACGGAAGAGCGGCGCCACGGGACCGAACGTCTCTTCAGACGCCAGAAGCATCTCGGTCGTCGCCTCGCCCAGAACGACGGGCCGAGCATATTGCGAGCCTTCGGCCACGGCGTCGCTCCGGGCGATGATCCGCGCGCCCTTGTCCAGCGCGTCGGCAACGTGACGCTCGATTTTCTCGATGGCGGCACGGTTGATCATCGGTCCGATCTCCACACCGTCCTCCGTTCCCGGACCAACCTTCATCATGGCGACCCTGTCGGCGAGCTTTGCGGCAAACGCGTCATAGATGCCGGACTGCACGAGAATGCGGTTGGCGCAGACGCAGGTCTGGCCGCCATTGCGGAACTTCGACGCGATCGCGGCCTCCACGGCCACGTCGAGATCGGCGTCATCGAAGACGATGAAGGGGGCGTTGCCGCCGAGTTCAAGGCTGAGCCGCTTAATGCTGTCGGCGGCACCCTTCATCAGCAGCGCGCCGACCCGGGTCGAACCGGTGAAGGAGATCTTGCGCACCGTCTCATTGGCCATCAGCTCGTTGCCGATCTCGGTCGGCATGCCGGTCACAATGTTGATCACGCCGGCCGGGATACCGGCCCGTTCGGCCAGAACGCCGAGCGCCAGCGCCGAGAAGGGCGTGAACTCCGACGGCTTGATCACGACTGTGCAGCCGGCCGCCAGGGCGGGCGCCACCTTCCGCGTGATCATCGCGTTGGGGAAGTTCCACGGTGTGATGACGGCGCAGACGCCGACGGCTTCCTTCAATACCAGAATGCGGCGATCAGCCGTGGGCGACGGAATGGTCGATCCGCCGATCCGCCGTGCTTCCTCGGAGAACCATTTGACAAATGACGCGCCATAACGGATCTCGGCGCGCGCTTCGGCCAGCGGCTTGCCCTGTTCCAACGTCAGGAGAAGCGCGAGATCCTCTTCATTCTCCAGCATGAGGTCGTGCCAGCGCTCGAGAAGTGCGGCGCGTTCCGCGTGGGTGCGCGCCTTCCAGCCCTTGAACGCCGCGGCAGCCGCGTCGACGGCAGCACGGGTCTCGTCTCGGCCCATGTCGGGGATCGTTCCCAGCACTTCGAGACTGGCAGGATCGATCACGTCGACCGTCGCCTTGCTGTGGGCATGTTGCCAGACGTCGCCTATCAATGCGCGCTGGCGGAACAGGTCCGCGTCCTTCAGGACGCCAATCTTCGTCATCGCATTCATGGTCTTTTCCTCTGCCCTTTCAGCTCAATGCCGCTAGCACCGCGCGCGTGATTGTTTCCGTGGTGTCCTTGCCGGCGACCGTGCCCATGCCCCGCGCGGTTGCGGACTCGATCGCCGCCATCACCTCGGCCGCGGCAAGGCCCTCACCCAGATGCTCAAGCATCATCGCGCCGGACCAGATCGCCGCGATCGGGTTGGCGATGCCGAGATGCGCGATGTCGGGCGCCGAACCATGCACCGGCTCGAACATCGAAGGCATGCCGCGATCGGGGTTGATGTTTGCCGAGGCGGCGTAGCCCAGCCCGCCCTGAATGGCCGCTCCAATATCCGTGAGGATGTCGCCGAACAGGTTCGAGGCAACGACCACGTCGAGGCTTTCCGGCGCCAAGACCATGCGGGCGGCCATGGCGTCGATGTGGTAGTGCGAAACCTCGACATCGGGATAGTCCTTGGCCACCTCGTCCGTGACCTCATCCCAGAAGACCATGGAATGCTTCTGTGCATTGGACTTGGTGACGGATGCGAGTTTCTTGCGGCGCGCTCGCGCCTGCTCGAAACCGAAACGGAGAATCCGTTCGACCCCCGTCCGCGTGAAGATCGCCGTTTCGATCGCGACCTCGTCGGCCGTGCCGGAATGAACGCGTCCGCCGGCGCCGGAATATTCGCCCTCCGTATTCTCGCGGATGCAGAGGATGTCGAAACCGTCCGAGCGCAGCGGACCCTGAACGCCGGGCAGGAGCCTGTGTGGCCTTATATTGGCATACTGCACGAACCGTTTCCGGATCGGCAGGAGCAGGCCGTGAAGCGATATGGAATCGGGAACCTCCTCCGGCCACCCAACCGCGCCGAGCAGGATCGCATCGAACTTAAGCAGTGTCTCGATGCCGTCGGGCGGCATCATCGCGCCTGTCTCCAGGTAGTGAGCGCACGACCATGGGAAGATCGTGCCGTCGAGGGCGAAGCCGCCACGGCCGGCGGCCGAATTCAGCACCTGCCATGCGGCGTCCGTCACATCCTTGCCGATGCCGTCGCCGGGGATGAGCGCTATGGAGTAGGTTTTCATCGACGCAGTCCTATGAAACGACAAGCAAGCCCTGGAAGTTCGAAATGACGAGTTCAGCCTCTGGAACGCGATGGGACGGCCATGGTGTCGCCAACGTTCCAGCCGCGTCCGGTCTCCACCAACCTTGAAGCTCAGCGACTACGATAGTGGACCGCGCGCCGCATTTTTCGCCGACGATGAGCCGCCTGACGGCGTCGAATAGCGCCAGGCGACCGTTTGGAAGTCGATCATTCCGCAGTCGCGGCGCACTTTACGCGGCCGGACCCAGAGCATGGCGATCAGTCGTTCACAACGACGTAGATCTTGCGCACTGTCTCGATCGTGCGCCAGACGCCGACAAAACCGGGTTTCATCACGAAACTGTCGCCCGCGCGGTAGGTCTTGGTTTCTCCGCCCTTCTCCTCGATTTCGATCACGCCTGAAAGGATGTGGCAGAACTCAAAGGTCGTGCCCTTGATTGAATGTGTCACGCCGGGCGTCGCTTCCCAGACACCGCTCAGAACCTTCTCGCCTTTCGAGGCGTCCTGCGGCCAGCTCTTGAAGAACGGATTACCGGAGATGAGCCGCTCCGGCAGCGGCAACGATTCCTTGGGCGCGAAGGAGGGATTCGTGTCGATCGTGATGAGCAGTGACATGTGAGGTTTCCTGTTAGTAGCCAAGTGTCCGATCGACGACGCCGATCAGTTCTTTCCCGGCGCGGTGACGCCGGATGTTCTCCACGACCGATTGCGCCGCCGTCTGCGGCTGGGTCACGGACGCGATGTGTGGAGTGATCAGCACCCCGGGATGCGACCACAGCGGATGGTCCTGCAGCAGCGGCTCGGGATCCGTGACGTCAAGCATCGCCGCTGCAAGCTGACCGCTGTCGAGCGCCGCGATCAGCGCTGCCTGGTCGAGGTGCGGGCCACGGCCGACGTGTAGCAGCCTTGCCCCCTTGGGCAATGATGCGAAGAGGCGCGCGTTGAGAATGCCGCGCGTGCCGTCGGTCAGCGGCAGCAAGCAGACCAGAATGTCCGTTTGGCTCAAGAACCGGCCAAGCTGATCCTCGCCATGGAAGCAGGCGACACCGTCGATCCGCTTTTCGCTGCGGCTCCATCCGGCCAGCTGGAACCGGAACGGCTTCAGGCGCTCGATCGCAGCCTGTGCCAACATGCCCAGACCCAGAAAGCCAACTCGACATTCGTGGGCCTGGCGCGCCGGAATGCCCTTCCAGACCTGCCTTCTCTGCTGCTCGAGATAGGCCGGTAAGTCGCGGTGAAGCGCCAGCACGCCGAGCGCGACATATTCCTGCATCATGCGGATGATGCCGTCCTCGACCATGCGAACCAATTTCACGTAGCCGGGCACGATATCCGCCTTGAACTGATCGACGCCCGCCCCGATGGAAAACAGCACTTCCAGCTTGCGGTAGCGCGAGATGTCGTCCGGTACGGTCCAGGTGATGAGGTAGCGGATCTTCTCGGGGTCAACCTCTTCGCTGCAATGGAAGAACTCCAGATCCGGCAGCTCGCGCGCGAAGACCTCGCGGAAGACAGCGCCGCGTGCCGCATCGGAATTGAAGAGAAACGCCATCGAAACCGCCCTTCCGTCACGCCGCAAGTCGTACGCCAAGATTCTCGATCATCTGCCGGCACGCGGCGAGCTCACCGATCTCGATGTATTCGTTCGGACGATGGGCGCGGCCGATCTCTCCGGGCCCGCAGATCACCGCGTCGATGCCAGCCTGCTGGTAAAGACCTGCCTCGGTTCCAAAGCTGACCGCCGTGAGCGGCTCCTGCCCGGTCAGCTGCATCAGCGTGGCCGCCAGCTCGCTCCCGTTCACGAGCGCAAGGGCGGGATAGGAACTCAACTCCTGCCATGCCACCTCGAAGCCACTGTCGCGCAGGGCGAAAAGCCGAGCCTTGACCGGCTCGAGGAGAGAGGATGGGGAAACGCCCGGCACGGCACGCGCCTCGATATCGGCCGTGCAACGGTCAGGAATGATGTTGACCGACTGGCCGCCGGCAATGACGCCAACCTGCAGGGAAGAGTATGGGGGCTCGAAATTGCCATCGAGCGGCCCGACGCAGAGAGACTGGCCATAGTCCACGGCGTAGGTGATGACCCCGGCCATGGCTTGGATGGCATTGAGACCGAGATCGGGCCGTGACGAATGGCCGGATCTTCCGATCACCTCGAGCCGCGCGGCCGACTTCCCTTTGTGCGCCAGCACAGGCTGCATCCGGCTCGGTTCGCCGATGATCGCGCCGAGCGGCTTCTCGCACAGGCCGGGCAGCGCGGCCAGGAGATGCGGCACGCCGCGGCATCCCGCCTCTTCGTCATAGGAGAACGCGAGATGAACCGGCTGCCGGAGCTTAATGGCCGCAAGTCCCGGGAGCGCCGCCAGTGCGCATGCGAGGAAGCCCTTCATGTCGGTGGTGCCGCGGCCGTAACGCCTGTCGCCTTCACGGCGCAGGACGAACGGATCCGAACTCCATTCCGGCTCGCCGGCCGGCACGACGTCCATATGTCCGGAAAATGCATAGCCTCGACGCTCGCGCGGGCCGATCGTGACAAAGAGGTTGGAGCGGTCGCCTTCGGGACCGGGCAGAACCGTCACCTCCGCTCCGGCCGACCGACAGTAGTCGCCGATCCAATCGACGATCGCGCCGTTTGGCGTGCCCACGACAGTAGGAAATGCGATCAGCCTCGCGAGAATATCTTCCACGCTCATGGCGGCCACTCTACTTGCGCTATTTGTCGGATTGGATCAGCCTACCCTCAACTGGACGTATTCCCTGCTGAATCAGACCGTGTATTGGCCGAAAATGCCGAATGGGCGCCTTCAGCCGGTGAAATCTGCTGGCGTTTCCGTGCAAACCTGCAGCAACGGAACACTCGCTGCGCGGTTGCAATCGGCGTCGTGATGGTGGACAGGTGCGCGGTGACAGAGCGGATGAGCTGACATGCAGAGATCGGTGCGCCTGAACTCTTTCGAACTGGTCGCTCGCGACATCAATGATGTCGACGTCGAACTGCTGCACGCCCTGACGATCTCGGTTCGCTGGCCGCATCGCCCAAAGGATTGGGAATTCTTGCGTCGCGTCGGCCACGGCATCGTTGCCGTGGACGGGATCGGCCGCGTTTTCGGGAGCGCGATGTGGTTCCCACAGGGGGATGATTTTGCCACCATCGGCCTGGTGATCACGACGCCCCGCGCCCAGGCGCAGGGCGGCGGTCGATGGCTCATGGACCAGGTTCTCGAGCAGTGCGGCGCACGCAACCTGGCGCTGAACGCCACCCATGTCGCCTATCCACTGTATGTCTCGCTCGGCTTCACCAGCGAGGCGGTCGTGAACATGCGACAAGGCGAGGCCCCACAAACCCTCCCGCCATTGCCCCCGCTGGAGGGCGAGCTGAGTGAACTTACGAGCGACAGGCTCTCGGAGATCACCGCGCTGGACGAACGTGCATTCGGCAGCGATCGGTCCCGGGTGCTCGCCTTGCTTTCGGCGGACGCGACAATTTCTGTCTTGAGGCGTGGCGGCGAGGTTGTCGGCTATTCCATGCGCCGGGAGTTCGGGCGCGGTTACGTGATTGGTCCCGTTGTAGCCCGAAACGACCATGATGCTGTGCATCTCACAGCCGTCCATCTGAAAAAGCTGGCCGGCCGATTCGTACGCGTCGATACGCGCGAAAGAGACGGCGTGTTTGCCGAGTTCCTTCAGCAAAGCGGCCTCGCCGTGGCCGAGACCGTGACGACAATGTCCAAGGGACGCCGGTTTCTAAACCGGGAAGAGAATTGGCCGTGGGTTTATGGACTTGCTGGCCACGCGTTGAGCTGAACGCAAGTTCATGTCCGCCCCTTGAGCGGCGGTCACAGGCGGCAGCCCGACCCTCGCCTCCAGCAAGTGGTCCACCAGGCGCTGGTAGGCGTCGATGTCGCGCGTGACGATCTGCAGGATGTAGTCGAAGCCGCCGCCGACGCGCCAGCAGGCGACAACCTCGTCAAGCGGGCGAAAGCGCCCGCTCGAAAAGCTGGAAACCCTGCGCGCGATGGCGATCGAGCTCTGCCGCCATGAACACGGTCACATGCGGCGCGAGTTTCTTCAGCGCGATGTCCGCGCGATAGCCGGCGATGATCCCCGCCTCCTCCAGCCGCTTCAGCCGCTCCCACGCCGGCGCGGCCGACAGGTTCACGCGTTTCGCCAGTTCCGCCTTGGAGATGCGGCCCTCGCGGCTGCGGATGGACAAGATCTTGAGATCGCGGTCTTCTACCCTCAGCATCGCTCGGGCTTCCTTCAGGTGGTGATTTTCACGCCCGCCCCGGTCTTTCGCGCCGCCGCGACGGCGAAGCTGGCGATCGCCGTGTCCTGCGCTCCAGTGCCGGTGAGATCGCATATGGTGACCTGGTCGTCCGCGGTGCCGCCCGGCACCGGGCGAATGCCTCCGCTCTGAACGAGATAAATGTTGGCTGTCTTCAATTTCATAAGGGGTCACCAGTTTCAGATTGCAGGCAAATGCTCCGCGATGACGGCGCCATTACTGACAGCGCAGAGTCCAAGGTCCGGATATTGCATATTGATGCGTTCCAGATCGGCATCGAATTCGGCCCCGATCCAATCGCAGATCTCGACGATGACCGGCGTTTTGGGGTTGAAAGTCGTGACCAGTTCGCATGTCCGGCCGGTTCTCATGACCTGCCCGACCGGCACCAGGTCGCCGCGAGTCAACAGATGTGAGACGACGTTGAGCCAGCCGAGCGCGACACCCTGCCCAAGCAGGGCAGCCTGAACCACGACCGTATAGTCCGAAAATTGCAGCCCGCCCGGCCTTTCGTCTGGCGTATCATCAGAAAACAGCCCCGACCAATCCGGCTCGGCGGTGCTGAGATTGATTATGCGATCAACGGTCGGCATGAACGCACCGGCAGACGCTTCCGCACCGCGGAAGTGGGGAGCGCGGATTGGAACCAGCAGTTCCGGCATGACTGCGCGGGCAACATGGCGGGGGCCGCTGCCATAGTCGAAGCGCATGGCGATATCGGCCCCATTGACGGATCCGCCAAGCGGTCCGCTGATGAGCTGGAAGCGGATATCGACCTTTGGGAACCTTTCCTTGAAGTCGGCAAGCCTGGGCATGAACCAATGTGTTGCGAAGGCCGACGAGGCCGACAGAACGACGGTTTGTACCCCCGAGCGCCGTGCCTGTTGCACCCGCAGCAATGTCTTTTCGATGGAGTCGAAGCTGCCCGAAATGCCGGAAAAAAGTGCGCTTCCTTCCTCCGTCAGCACGGCGCCCGCGCCCGTACGGTGGAAAAGGACGAGCCCAAGGTGCGCTTCGAGCCGCCCGATGGTCCGGCTGACAGCGGGGCCGGTAACGCAGAGCTCCTTCGCGGCGCGGGCAAAGGTGCCGCAGCGCACCGCAGCTTCGAAGGTGACAAGCGCATTGAACGAGGGAAGCAGGTGGCGAAGCCGTGCCATTACAAAATGTAACCTCCCCGGTTACCATTTGTGGAATTGCGGGGGCGGCCGTCCTGCTGTTGATTGCATCTTAACCTTCGCGGGAAGGTGGACTTGAAACCGCAAAGAGGAACCGCCGAATGCCCTTCAAGGATTTCAAACTCTTGACCTTCGACGTCGTGGGCACGCTGATCGATTTCGAGAAGGGGATACTCGACGCCTTCCGCCAGATCGGCGGAAAGGCCGCCGAGGGGCTGAGCGACGACGATCTCTTCGCCCCCTATCTCGACGCGCGCATCGAGCATCCCGGCCGTTCCAGCCAGGTTATGGCGGACGTCTATCTCTATGTAGCGCGTAAGCTCGGTCTGCCTGCCGACGAAGGCTCGGCCGACGCCTTCCAGATCGCCGTGTTGCGCTGGCCGGCATTCGAGGATTCCGCCGAGGCACTCAAGCGGTTGCGCCGGCATTTCCGCCTCGTAGCGATGACGAACGCCGACCGCGTCGCCTTCAGTGCCTACTCGCACACGCTGGGGAACCCATTCCATGACGCCGTCACAATGGACGACGCCAGGTGCGCCAAGCCCGACCCGCGCTTCTTCTCGCATAATCTCGGGCGGCAATCTGCCTTCGGCTATCGCCAGGAAGACATACTGCACGTCGCACAGAGCCAGTATCATGATATCGGCGTCGCCCGCTCGCTCGGTTATAAGGCCTGCTGGATCGAGCGGCGGATGTACCAGGAAGGCTATGGCGGCACTCCGCATCCGGGCGAAGTGACCAAGCCCGATTTCCATTTCGCGACGCTCGCCGAGCTTGCCGACGCGGTCGAAGCGGAGTTCGGCGGCTGACGAGCAAGGAGGGAGCCACGGCGCGATGAACGAGATCGAGCATCCCCGATCGCTCTGGCGGGAAACGGCCTCGCCCGCGCCGGCCCCGGTCAAGCTCTCCGATGCGTTCAATGCCGACATCGCCATCATCGGCGGCGGGTATACCGCCCTTAACGCCGCGTTGCGCGCCATCGAACGCGGCCTGCACCCGGTCGTGCTGGAAGCGGCCGAGATCGGCTGGGGCGCATCCGGCCGCAACGGCGGAGTCGTCTCCACGAAATTCCGTGTCTCGCTAAGTGACATCGCCAGACACCATGGTCTCGAAATCGCCCGGCGCATGCACCGCATCGGTCACGACGCGATGGATTGCGTCGAGCGGAATATCGTAGAGCTGGGGATCGCGGATGCCGGCTTTGCCCGGACCGGAAACCTGCGCTGCGCCCACAACGACCTCGCCCAGACGCGGCTCGTGACCGAGGCGGAGACGGCGCGGGACATGTTCGGCGACAGCAGCCTGACCATACTCGGTGCCGGCCAGGTACGGGAGGAAACCGGTTCGGCCGATTTCGTCGGCGGCGTGCTTTCGACCCATGCCGGCGTCATCCATCCGCTGAACTATGCACGCGGGCTTGCGGCCGCGGTGCGCGCGGGCGGCGGCGAAATCTTCGAGCATTCGGCGGTGTTGGCGCGCAACAAGGACGGTGACCAGGCCGTGCTGACGACGGCGCAGGGCCAAGTAAGTGCCCGGCATGTACTGATCGCCACAAACGGCTATTCCGACATCACCGCCGCCACGGCGCTGGTGCGCGGAACGGTCATCCCCTTCCGCAGCGCAATGATCGCCACCGAACCGCTTGGCCCTGACCTTCGAGCCACCCTCATGCGGTACGGCCGGAGCTACAGCGAGACACGGCGCATGATGCGCTGGTTCCGCCCTGTTGGCGACCGAATGCTGTTCGGCGGGCGCGGCGCTTTCGGCCGCGAAGACTCCGCCTCCGCGTTCCAGGCGCTCGAAAGGGCGCTGAAGGAGATGTTCCCGCAGCTTGCCGGCACCGTGATCACCCATCGCTGGTCCGGGCTCGTGGCGATGACCATGGACAGCCTGCCGCAGGTCGGCATGCTCGATGAACGGACCGGCTTTGCGCTGGGCTACAACGGAGCCGGCGTTGCCCTGTCGAGCCTCATGGGCCGTCGCGTCGTCGATCTGTTGCTGGGGGATAAGCCGGACCTCGGTCTCATCGAACGGGACGGTCCGAAACCCATCCCGTTCTATTTCCTGCGCGAGCCGGCGGTTCGCGCCGTCGCGGGCTGGTATCAGTTTCTCGACAGCATCGGTCGCTGACTCCGCCGCCGCACCAACAGTCATAGCGCGCTGCATATTCGTAAGGCATCCAGAACCGCGGCGTGGATATTCCGGCTTGAAACGGCATCACCGATGCGGTGCAGTTCAAAGCCGCTGTCCCGCAGGCGCGGTTGCGCCGCCGCTTTCACCATAGCGTCCAGATCTGTGACGCCGTCATTTGCCGATTGGGGACGAAGCTCCAAATAGATTTCATTCATTGGGATGCTGCCCTGCTCGATGATGACCTGGTCCACCAGGACGCTCGTCACCTCCCGCGAGATCTCGTTCACGAAGCGCGCTTCCAGCCGGTTCGCAGTGCGTTGGACGGCAAAGAGGCGGCTCTCGAATATCGGTTTCAAGCCGATCTGCAGGAACCGCTTTTTCCACCGCAGGCGCTCAGCATAGGTCAGTTCCTCCGACAGCTGTGCGTCTATCGAGACATAGATGACCTCGGCACCCGCTTGCCGGGCCTGCTCTGCGGCAAGCGGGCCGGGGTGCCGGCCGGTTCCGTCATAGATCAGCACTTCGCTCTGTAGCGCAACCTGTCCGGTCAGGACGTCCCAAGTGCTAAGGCACAGATCCGCTCCCTCCTGTAGGTCGATCTGCGGCAGGCCGCCCGTGGCGAGGATGACGACATCCGGTTCGAGAGCGGCGATATCGGCGCTTTCCATGTAGCTGTTGGTGTGGACCGATACGCCGAGGCGCTGCAGTTCGGCCGCGCGCCACTCGACAATGCCCATGAGGTCGCGGCGCCAGGAGCCGGTCGCCCCGATGCGGATCTGTCCTCCAAGGTCGCTGCCCGCTTCGTGGAGTGAAACGGCATGGCCCCGCTCCGCGCTGATGCGCGCCGCCTCCAGGCCGGCTGGCCCGCCACCGACGATGACCACCTTGCGCGCCGGTCCCTCCGCCTTCTCGATCACATGGCGCAGTGTCAGTTCGCGGCCGGTCGCGGCATTGTGCAGGCAGGAGGGCCGATATGGCGACTGGCAATGCGTTGCGCCGACGCAAGGCCGGATTTCGGTCTCGCGCCCGCTGGCGAGCTTCTCCACCAGATGAGGATCGGCGATCTGGGCGCGTGTCATGCCCGCCATGTCCAACATGCGTTCCACTACGGCAAAGCGTGCGGAAGCGACATCGGCAATGCGCGCGGCATGGAATACGGGCAGTCCGACTTCGTGACGAAATGCGCCGACCGGCTTAACCCAGGGCGCCAGAGGCGAGCCCATGCCGGGCATGTTCTCCTCGGCCAGTGCGCGTGTCGTATCCATGGTGCCGTAAATGGCGTTGAAGAAATCGACGGCCCCCGCCTGCTTGAGCATCAGGGCCGCTTTGACGCATTCCTCGAAGCCCAACCCGCCGTCCGGGCCCTCATCCACCACGACGCGCATTCCGACGAGAAAGTCGTCCCCCACTGCCTTTCGGATGGCTTCATGCACCATGAGGCCGAACCGCAGGCGGTTTTCCAGCGAGCCGCCGAAACGGTCGGTTCGGCGGTTGGTCACCGGCGACAGGAACTGGCCGATCAGATGTCCGGCCGCCAAGGTCTCGATCCCGTCCAGCCCGCCTTGCTTGCAGCGCAGGGCAGCCTGCGCATAGGCCTTCACGACACGGTCGATATCGTGCTCGTCCATCTCTTTCGGGATACTGCGGTGAAGGGTCTCGCGCACCGGCGACGGACCGATCGTGGAAAGCCGGTCACCCAAATATGGATCGCCGCGGCGGCCCAGATGTGTGATTTGGCACATCAACGCGGCACCAAGATCATGCATGCGCGTGCTGAAGCGCTGGAGATGGGGGATGATCGCATCCGTGCCAACATTGAGCTGGCGGAAGATGTTGGGTGAATCGCGGTCGACGTTGGACGAGCCGCCGAACATCGAAAGTGCCAGCCCTCCCCTGGCCTTCTCCTCATGATACCGCTGGTATGCTTCCTCCGGCATTCCGCCGACTTCGAGACCGCAGGCATGGCTGGTGCTGATGATTCGGTTGCGCAACGTCAGCTTCTTGATGGTCAGCGGCTGCAGCAGCGGATCCCTGCTGATGGTCCTGGGTTCGGGCCCGGTCATTTCTTTCTCCTGCCGAATTTTTGGCCAAGCACGATCGACCGCGCGGATAGGGTCGCCCGCACGCGGCCGTCACCGGCCTGTTCTGGTTCATGTTTTCCGGGCCCATAGCTCGAAAGCTTTGGACCAAAACTCCTACGATCCTAAAGAATCTGGCTCAGGAACTGCCTCGTTCTCGGGTCAGTCGCCTTGGTG
>SAQL01000038.1 GCA_004020645.1 Mesorhizobium sp.
ACATAGTCGGCGTGGCCGGGGCAGTCGACATGGGCATAGTGGCGGTTGGCCGTCTCGTATTCGACATGCGCCGTCGAGATGGTGATGCCGCGCGCCTTCTCCTCAGGCGCCGCATCGATCTGGTCGTAGCGCTTGTATTCGCCAAAATACTTGGTGATCGCCGCCGTCAGCGACGTCTTGCCATGATCGACGTGGCCAATCGTGCCAATGTTCACATGAGGCTTTGTACGCTCGAATTTACCTTTTGCCATAGTCTCTTTCCTTGGACGGCCTGGACCTTCAGTTCAGTCGAATGCGGGGCGATTAGCGACTGCGGCCGAAAAACACAAGTGCCTTGTGGCCGGGGCTTTCTCACCCGGTCTGAACCCATGATCCGGTTTTCGGGGATGTGGCGCGGATATAGGAACGAACAAGAAGGAATGGAATGGCAGGAGATAGGTTCCGCGGGTACCGGCATTCAGCGGGTGGACATCGCCGCTCCCGCCTGTCCGCTTGCCGGATTTACAGCCGGATCTGGCCCATTGCCGGTGTGACGCCGGTCTGATTTCCTGATCCGATGCATTTCATTCCGATCGCCATCCGCGGCCCGCTGTTCATGATCCTCTCGACCGGGTCCTATGTCGCCAACGACACCATGTTGAAGCTCGCCACGGTGGGGCTGCCGCCCTATGAAGTGCTGTTTCTGCGCGGGACGGCGGCAACGCTTTGGGGCATCCCGTTGCTGTTTGCGCTGGGCTACGCCAAGCAGATCCCGCTGATCCTCGACAGGAGAGTGTTGCAAAGAAACCTGCTCGAGCTGGCGGCAATCCTTTGCTACGTGGTGGCGCTCGCCAACATGCAGATCGCCGATTCGACCGCCCTGGGGCAGATCACTCCCCTGCTCATGCTGATTGGCTCCGCTGTCTTGTTCGGCGAACGGATCGGGGGCCTGCGCATGGCGCTGATCGGGCTCGGCTTCATCGGCGCGGTGATGGTGGCGCAGCCGACCATGCAGGGCATCTCGGTCTACGCCTTGCTGGCGCTCGGCAACGCGGCATTCGCCGCTGCGCGCGATCTCGCCGGGCGCCGGGTCGCCGCCGACGTGCCTGGAATGATCGTCGCAATTTCTGCAGTGGTGGTGGTGCTGGTCGGCTCAGGTGTCGCGCATCTGATGTCCGAGCGTTGGGTGACGCCGGAGACGCATCATTTGCTGCTTATGGCCGGGGCCGGATTGTTCCTGATCTTCGGCCACTTCTTCATCTTCATGGCCTATCGCGCCGGGCCAACCGGGGTGGTGGCGCCGTTCTACTACTGCTTCACCGTCTGGGCGGTCATTTCGGGGCTGGTGGTGTTCCAGCAATTGCCGAACGCGCTGGCGATCAGCGGCATCCTGCTGGTGGTGGCCAGCGGGCTGACCATCGTGTCGCTCGACGAGCGTAGGCGCCGGCTGACCGTCGTCGCATAATTTGGGCAGTGGTGACCAAAACAACGGTTACACCACAAATTTCAACTTGGCCGCTGCCCGCAAAAAATGGAGAAACCTGTGACAAGCCAGGAGAACGTCGGCAACCGCATGCTTGCCGGAAAATGCCTGTGCGGCGCCGTGCAATACGCGGTGGCCGACGAGTTCATCTACGCCGCCAACTGCCACTGCTCGAACTGCCGGCGCACCACCGGTTCGGCCTTCAAGCCGTTTGCCGGCATCGAGCGTGAGAGACTGAGCCTGACCAAGGGCGAGGACAACCTCCTGATCTTTGGCGAGGAAACCGGCCACGACGTGCACTGCAAGACCTGCGGCTCATTGCTCTATTCGGTCGTCCGCGACGGCGCGTTCGTGCACGTCGCCATGGGAACCCTCGTCGACGAGCCGACCATCCGCGCGACCCAGCACATCTTTGTCGGCTCCAAGGCGAAGTGGTTCACGATCGCCGACGACCTGCCTCAACATGAAGAGCATGTCGCCGGAGGCGCCGACTGAAGACCTAGCGATGTCGATGGCGGCATTGCCGCTCAGGCACTACAGAACCGCCACAGACGGTGACACGCAGCGACACGGCGCATTTCAAGGAAGTTATTTTCGATAATGGTTCAACAGCATGCTTGGAGCGGGTAGCGGGAATCGAACCCGCATATTCAGCTTGGAAGGCTGCTGCTCTACCACTGAGCTATACCCGCGCCTTTCACCCGAAAACCGCTATGCACTTTTCGGTCCGATGCTTTGCGTTTCAGGGCTTCCGGGCCGGCAGTGGTGGAGAGGGTTGGATTTGAACCAACGTAGGCATAGCCAACGGATTTACAGTCCGTCCCCTTTAACCACTCGGGCACCTCTCCAGTCTGCCGCCGGAGCCATGCAACGAGGCATCGACGCGTCGCGACCGCGTGAGCAGCCCTTCGCGAAGCGTCTTATGGCGGCAGCGCCCAAAACTGTCAACCGCAACGTCCCGGCAAAACGCGCTGAATTTGATACCTCGCCCGACAAGCAGGTTCTGCGGCTGTATCCATAGACAGACGACACGGCTATAGAACCGGCCATGAGCAACGACAACAAGCCCAAGACCCCGAAAGACACCCACTACGCCAAGCTGCGCCGTGCGCATCGCGACGAGAAAAGCGGCGGCGCGCCGGCGTTCAGGCCGCGCCGGCCGGTGCCGCCAGGAGAGACCGCCGCGGACGGCCTGGTGCGGCTTTACGGCCTGCACACGGTGCGGGCGGCACTCGACAATCCGCGCCGGCGGATCAAGAAGATGCTGGTGACGCGCAACGCCGCCGAGCGGCTGGCGATTGCCGACCTCGCCGCCCTGCCCTTTGAGACAGAGATGGTCGAGCCGAAAGACATCGACAAGGTCACCGGCTCCGATGCCGTGCATCAGGGCGTGCTGATCGAAGCCGAGCCGCTGAAGCCGAAGCGCCTCGATGCGCTCGGCGATACAACGCTGGTGCTGGTCCTCGACCAGGTCACCGACCCGCACAATGTCGGCGCGATCCTGCGCTCGGCGGTCGCCTTCGGCGCCGGCGCGCTGATCACCACGGCGCGCCACAGCCCGCATGAATCCGGCGTGCTGGCAAAGTCGGCCTCCGGCGCGCTGGAGCATATCGACCAGATCGAGGTGAAGAACCTCGCCGACGCGCTCGGCCAGCTGCACGAGGCCGGCTTCCAGACCATCGGCCTCGATTCGGACGGACCGGCGGAACTCGAGAAGAGTTTTTCGGGAGAAAAGATCGCATTGGTGCTGGGCGCCGAGGGCAAGGGCCTCCGCCAGAAGACCCGCGAGACGGTGACGACGCTCGCCCGGCTCGACATGCCCGGCGCCATCCGCTCGCTGAACGTGTCGAACGCCGCGGCGGTGAGCCTTTATGCGGCGAGGAAGTTTTTGGGTTAGGGGAGTAGGGGAGTAGGGGAGTAGGGATACGCAAGTTTTGTCAGATGCCTTGAATAAACCTGCCTTACTGCCTTACTGCCTTACCCCTACTCCCCTACTCCCCTAACCCATGTCCCGCCATTCGCTCCAGCGCCCTGACCAGCGCCGAGTGATCCTCCTTGGCGCCACCGTTGGCCGCGCAGGAGTTGAACAATTGCTGCGTCGTCGAGGTATTGGGCAGCGCGACGCCAAGCGCTTTTGCCCCTTCCAGGGCGAGATTAAGATCCTTCTGGTGCAGCTCGATGCGAAAGCCCGGCGCGAAGCTGCGCTTGATCATGCGCTCGCCATGCACTTCGAGGATGCGCGAGGCCGCCAGCCCGCCCATCAGCGCTTGTCGCACCTTGGCCGGATCGGCGCCGGCTTTCGATGCGAAAACAAGGGCTTCGGCGACCGCTTCAATGGTCAACGCAACGACGATCTGGTTGGCGACCTTGGTGGTCTGGCCGACACCGTTGGGGCCGACCAGCGTGATGTTCTTGCCCATTTTTTCGAACACCGGCCTGGCGCGCTCGAAGGCCTTTTCCTCGCCGCCGACCATGATGGTCAGCGACGCGGCCTTGGCGCCGACCTCGCCGCCCGACACCGGCGCATCGAGATAATCGCAGCCGAGGTCGTTGATCTTCTTGGCGAATTCCTTCGTTTTGATCGGCGAGATCGAGCTCATGTCGATAACCAGCTTGCCCGCGGTCAAACCCGAGGCGACACCGTTTTCGCCAAACAGCACGTCGGCCACCTCAGGCGTGTCGGGAACCATGGTGATGATGATGTCGACGGCACGTGCCACGGCGTGATGGCCGGTGACGGTCTTCAGACCCTTGGCGACGAGATCGGCCGGCGGTTTCGAGCGATGGTCGCTGGCGACGACGGTGTAGCCGGCGTCGAGAAGATGCCCCGCCATCGGCGCGCCCATGATGCCGAGGCCTATGAAACCGATGGTGTCCATTGATTATCTCCCTGGTATTTTCCTTGTTAAGGCCGCGTTCCTTCGCGCCCCCCTCTGGCCTGCCGGCCATCTCCCCCACAAGGAGGGAGATTGGATGTCACCGCCGCTTTCGCCAATTTTCGAGGTTTAGAAAGTTACAAGCCGACGCCGAAACTGCCAATCTCCCCACCCGTGGGGGAGATGGCCGGCAGGCCAGAGGGGGGCGCGACGGAACTCGACGTCAATAAACCTTGACCCCTACGCCACCGCATTGCCCTGCCCGGCAAACTCCCGGAACCAGCCCAGCCCGGCTTCCGTCGAAACCTTCGGCTTGTACTCCGCACCGATCCAGCCGGTATAGCCGATGCGGTCGATGTGGCTGTACAGAAAAGGAAAATTGATCTCGCCCGTCCCCGGCTCATGACGGCCGGGATTGTCCGCAAGCTGGATATGCGCGATGCGGCCGAGGTTTGCCTCGATGGTGCGGGCGAGATCCCCCTCCATGATCTGCATGTGATAGATGTCGTATTGCAGGAACAGGTTCTTCGAGCCGACGCGGTCGATGAGCGCCAGGGCCTGGTCCGAATAGTTCAGGAAGAAGCCCGGAATGTCGCGCGTGTTGATCGGCTCGATCAACAGCCTGATGCCGGCCTGCGCCAGCTTCTCAGCTGCGAAAGCCAGGTTTTCGGCGAAGACATCTTCCAGCACTGAACGCTCGACGCCTCGCGGCGCGATGCCGGCGAGGCAGTTGACCTGTTCGCAGCCCAGCGCATGCGCGTAGGTGATCGCCTTGGCGACGCCTTGCCGAAACTCGGGAACACGATCCGGCAACACCGCAATGCCGCGCTCGCCCTTGCCCCAATCGCCGGCCGGCAGGTTGAACAGCACCTGCGTCAGGCCATTCTTCTTCAGCCGCGCCGCCACGACATCGGGCGCATGGTCATAAGGGCCGATATATTCGACACCCCTGAAGCCGACGCCAGCGGCGGCATCGAAGCGATCGAGGAAATCGTGCTCGCCAAAGAGCATCGAGAGATTGGCTGAAAAACGCGGCATTCTTTTTTCTCCTTGTTTTCGCCCGGCCCAAGCTGTGGTGAGATTCAGGTCAGGCCGAGCCGGAGTCGAAGTCGGGCGCGAAGCGACCAAACCAAGAACCGGAGCGGAGCGTACTTTTGGGTACGTGAGCACCGGAAGTACCAAGAAACCGCCGTTTGCAGGCCGGAATCACCTGATTATCAGCACCAGCTTAATCAAGCATCACAATCGCCGTCGGCGCGTCTTCATGGTGTTCGGCAAGCTCCTCGAACTCCGTGATCTTGTCGATTTCCGTGCCCATCGAAATGTTGGTGACGCGCTCTAAGATGAATTCAAGCACGACGGGAACCTGGTGCTCCTTCATCAGGCGCTGCGCCTGCTTGAACGCGCCGGCGAATTCCTCCGGCCTGCGCACCCGGATCGCCTTGCAGCCCATGGCCTCGGCAGCAGCAACGTGGTCGACGCCATAGCCAGCCTCGGGATCGTCTTTGCGGTTGACGTTCTCGAAGGCGAGGCTGACCTCGAAATCCATCGAAAAGCCGCGCTGCGCCTGGCGGATCAGGCCGAGATAGGCGTTGTTCACGACGACGTGGATATAGGGCAATCTGTGCTGCGCGCCGACCGCCAGCTCCTCGATCATGAACTGGAAATCATAGTCGCCGGACAGCGCCACTATATTGCGGTGCGGATCGGCGGCGCGAACGCCAAGCGCTGCCGGCAGCGTCCAGCCGAGCGGACCGGCCTGGCCGCAATTGATCCAGTTGCGCGGCTTATAGACATGCAGGAACTGCGCGCCGGCGATCTGCGAAAGGCCGATCGTGGTGACATAGGTGGTGTCGCGGCCAAATGCCCTGTTCATCTCCTCATAGACGCGCTGCGGTTTCAGCGGCACCTGGTCGAAATGCGTCTTGCGCTTCATCGTCTTCTTGCGGCTCTGGCATTCCCTGGCCCAGCCCGACCAGTCGCGCAATTTCCGCGCCGTCTTCCATTCGGTGGCGACGTCGAGCAGCATTTTCAGTGCCGCACCGGCGTCGGAAACGATTCCGAGATCCGGCGCGAAGACGCGGCCTATCTGGGTCGGCTCGATGTCGACATGGATGAATTTTTTGCCCTTGGTGTAAACGTCGACCGAGCCGGTGTGGCGGTTGGCCCAGCGGTTGCCGATGCCGAAGACGAAGTCGGCTTCGAGCATCGTCGCATTGCCGTAGAGATGCGATGTCTGCAGCCCGCACATGCCAGCCATCAGCCGGTGGTCGTCGGGAATTGCGCCCCAGCCCATCAGCGTCGGGATCACGGGTACGCCGGTGACTTCGGCGAATTCGATCAGCAGATCCGAGGCATCGGCGTTGATGATGCCGCCGCCGGCAACGATGACAGGCTTTTCGGCGGCGTTGAGCATCGCCAAGGCTTTCTCGGCCTGGCTGCGTGACATTGCCGGCTTGAACGGCACCAGCGGCTCATAGGCATCGATGTCGAACTCGATCTCGGCCAGTTGCACATCGACCGGCAGGTCGACGAGAACCGGCCCCGGCCGCGATGAGCGCATCAGGTGGAACGCCTTCTGCAGCGCCATCGGCACCAGGTAGGGTTCCATGACGGTGGCCGCCCATTTGGCGACGGGCGCGGCAATGGCGGCAATGTCGACGGCCTGGAAATCTTCCTTGTTGAGACGCGCCCGCGGCGCCTGGCCGGTGATGCAGAGGATTGGGATGGAATCGGCAGCGGCCGAATAGAGCCCGGTGATCATGTCGGTCCCGGCCGGGCCCGAAGTGCCGATGCACAGGCCGATATTGCCTGATTTGGCGCGTGTATAGCCTTCGGCCATGTGCGAGGCCGCCTCGACATGGCGTGCGAGGATATGGCGGATGGTGCCCCTCGCCTTCAACGCCGAATAGAACGGGTTGATCGCCGCACCCGGCACGCCGAAGGCGCAGGAAATGCCTTCCTTTTCGAGAACGAGAACCGCTGCGTCGACTGCGCGCATCCTGGCCATGTCAGCCTCCACGGAATGTGTTGATGGCCGAGAATGCCAGTGTGCGGACTATTTTTCAATTTTTTCAGAATATTTTTTCATTTCTAAGAAACGGCGGCTACATCATGATTTTATTGAATTTTCAGTTTTCCATGAAATTGACGCGGAAACTAGTGAAAAACTTTTTTATTGCGCATTTGGCAAAGTCGGCAAGAATGCCGCCATGGAAACGACTGAAAAACGCCAGCGCGGGCGGCCGCGTGCCTTCCACGGTCCGTCCGACGCCGCTTCGGTGCAGTCGCTCGACCGGGCGCTGCGCATCCTGGCCATCGTCGCCGACGGCAGCGGTCTGTCGCTGAGCGAGATCGCCGCGCAGAGCGGCCTCCCCGCCTCCACCGCCTACCGCATGCTGACGACGCTGGAAAACCACGGCATGGTCGAATTCGACGGCACCGACCAGCTCTGGTCGATCGGCGTCGAGACTTATCGCATGGGCGCGGCGTTCCTGCGCCGCCGCAAACTCATCGACCGCGCCCGCACCGTCATGCAGGAACTTATGGAGAAGACCGGCGAGACCGCCAATCTCGGCGTCGCCGAGGACGATTGCGTCGTCTTCGTCAGCCAGGTCGAGACGCATCAGGCGATCCGCGCCTTCTTCCGGCCGGGCACGCGCAGTTCCTTCCATGCGTCGGGCATCGGCAAGGCGGTGCTGGCGCATCTCGAGCCGGAGCGCGTCGGCGCCATCCTGCGTCGGGCCGGGCTGGAGCGCTTCACCGAAAAGACGCTGTCCGACATCTCGGCGCTGGCCCGCGATCTGTTGACGATCAAGCTGCGCGGCTGGTCGGTCGACGATGAGGAGCGGCACCCCGGCATGCGCTGCGTGGCCGCCGCCATCTTCAACGAGTTCGGCGAGCCGATCGGCGGCGTGTCGGTTTCGGGACCGACGGTGCGGGTGACGCCGGAGCGACTGGCCGAGATCGGTCCGCTGGTGCACGATGCGGCAGCGGCGGTGACGAAGATGATCGGCGGCAGGACACCCCAAGGCCTGACGCCGTAAGCGCGGGCGGGCAACCCTCCAGACAAAAGAAAAAGGGGCGGCGTGGTGCCCCTTCTTCCGGTTGCCTGAAACGGTCCTCTCTCAAAGCCGGCAGCGATGACAGTAGCCGTCGTATCCGACATAGGTGTCCGAGTACGGATCGTAGCTCTGATAGCGGTTGAGGCAGCGCCGGACGTGCCACGAACCGCCATTTTCCTCGATGTAGACGATGCGCGGCTGGGCGAGCGCGGTGCCGAGCAGGAAGCCGCTGACGCCGGCGGCGATGCCGATGCCAAGATGCCTGTTGTGATGGTTCTTGTGATGGGCGGCCGAAGGCTGAACGGAGCCGGCCAGCATGGCGGCGGCGACAGTGGTGGCGATGAGACCGGAAACGATGGTGCGTTTGACCATGACGATCTCCTTGCTGCGTTGTGAGAGGCGATCCATCCGCCTTTTGACCATCAGTCGCTGCAGCAAGGAAAAAGGTTCGATGGTCTTTTGGATTTTTTCGAAATCGCAAAAGCGGCCGGTCTGAACAGGGTTTGCAGTCAGGCGCGCAATTACGACCGGGCAAGAGCGCCAGTCGGCAGTCCGCCGGCGGGAGGCCTCAGCCCATGCCGGTGATGTGGCGCAGCCAGAAGGCAAGCGCGATGAAGCCGATGATGGTGATGATGCCGGTCCAGTCGACGTTGGCGCTCTTCACTTGCTTGACGAGCTTCACCAGGAGAATCCAGGCCGCGACGACGACCAGGGCAATGACGACAAGTCTGATCATACAATACCCTCGTCTATGCGATTGCACCTTGGATCAACATAGGAGGCGAATTGGCCGTTTTCAGGATGCCCGCGCCGGCAGCGCCGACGCGCTCACGGGCAAAACAGAGTTTTGTCTTTACTGGCGCAACAAATATGCTAACCGGAGCGCCGTGCCCTTGTAGCTCAGCTGGTAGAGCAGCGGTTTTGTAAACCGAAGGTCGGCGGTTCGATTCCGTCCGGGGGCACCAGTTTCCACCCGACAATCCCCAGAAATCAATGAAAATGGCACTGGAGCATGTCCAGCCGCGCGCGGCAATCGGAAGGCCTATCGTCGGAAGGTGCCCAAGGCACTTCAAGGCATTCTGAGCGAGACAGAGATGGTGCTTCACCTCGGCAAGACCCGATGCCGAGGTGCGCAAGCAGTATGACGCCCTGGAAGCGGCAAAGGAGGCCGTCAAAGCGGCAGGTGACTGCAAGATGTTACGGTCATGAAGCGGCGGTGACAGAGCCTCGGCTGCGCTTGGCAAGCACGTTAGAGCCGCCGTAGCGGACAGGAAGGTCACTACCTACTCATCGCGCCACCGCATGGAGGATGTTCCGGTTGTTGCTTGGGCTCCTGAGAAGCTGAAGCGGTCCATCATGGGCCACTCAGGGGGCGGCGCTGCAACTACCAGACTATCTGAACCTATTGGCTAAGCAACGCTTCGGCGTTAATCTATGCTGGCCGGCCGCACACAATAGGAGTGTAGCCATGAAACTGCTCTTTTATCTCGCGTCGGTAACGTTAGCGTTCTCAGCCTCCAGCGTCGCCGCTGAACTCACGGCGGAGGTTCCCAAGGGAGATCCCGAGTTCACCGCAAAAGCGATGTCCGCTGCCCCAGCGGATATCGGGAAGGATGCCACAATCATTCGGATAGGTGATGGCTTCAAGGTGACGCCCATCAAGACCGGAACGAACGGATGGACTTGCGCTGTCGATACGACCGGCGAGCCGTGGTGCGCCGATGCCGCCGGGCTTGAATGGTTCAAGGCGATTTCCACCAAGGCCGAGCCGCCTGACAAGACCGGCTTCGTCTACATGCTCGCCGGCGACCTGGGCACCAGCAACCATGATCCCTATGCGACTGACAAGTCGCATTGGGTTCAAACGGGTCCGCACGTCATGATCGTCGGGAAGGCGGCGCACGAGATGGCGGCCAGTTATCCGAACAGCTTGGACGCCGATCCAAAGCGTCCCTACGTGATGTTTCCAGGGACCAAGTACCAGCACCTGATGTTCCCTGCCGACGTGGCAGGCCACAGCTAATAGCAGCCTCCACCGCCGCGTCTTGGCCGGTCGCGGCGGAACTCATCGCTCTGGAAGAGGCCTGCGAGCCCGTTTCCCGGACCGATAATCGCGGCACTGAAAGCGCGGTGGGCTGAGAGGATCGAGCGTGAATGGGGAAGTCGACCGCGAATGGGACGTGCAACAGCCCATTTCTTGGCCCAACAAGGTTGACAGAAGGTACACCGCTCGGGCACAAAGAGGTACACCGAGCTTAGCCGCTTCGGAGGAAGAAACTCTTTCTAACTCCTTGATTTTTTTGTGGTAAGTTCGGGTGGAATGCCGAAGTTGGATTTGGCCCTTAGCGCCGTCCGGGGCACCAGAAAACTTCGACTTCTTGCGAGACCCTCGAGGGCGCTCGATATCTGCTCATCCCCGATTTCCACAGGCCGGGGCCGTCAGGATCGGTAGCATATCAGGTCCAACGCATATATTCCCCTAGCGGAACCACAGGTATCCCCCTGGCGGAAACCATAGGAGTCGCAGTTGGAGCAGAAACGCACGATCGTCCCCTTTATTGGTGGCATGTATGGCAGCCTTGCTGCCCTCGCGTTGGCGTTCGGTTTCCGATTCCTGACAATTCCTGATCCTGATCCGACCTCGCAAGCAACGATAACCCTTTCAGGACTGGCCTTTTCGATTTGTTTCAGCCTGACCTTCCTTCGCGAGCATCGACGCCAAATCGCTGCCGCGAGAGAATTTCTCGGCCGTCCAAGATCGTATCGGGACTAAACCCCGCGTTTCTGCAACGCAAATCGCCCATGCCCTCCCCCATGTCCTCCGGACCGTGCCCGGGGCAGCAGAAAAATTCAGTAATCGACCAACGAATGCAACAGTGGATGCGGACCGACCGGTATTTTCCGCTCGCCGGCCATTCTAATGCCATTCGATTAAAATGCTCCTGTGTATATTAGCACTCGCTCAATTTAGCGCGCCGACAATGTCTGTGCGGCGGGCTAAACAACGGGTGGTGTTATGCGAAGCGACTTCGCCGCAGCACGCGAACTCTTGGAGTGTGCCCAAAACCGGCTCTGCGGCATGGACGAAACGAGCCAACGCGTCAGCGAGGCACTCGACTCCCTGATCGAGGAAATAGCCATCGCGGAATTCCGCAAGGCGCCATTGACCATCGTGCCGTTTCCACGCGCGCGGCCGCCCAGGCATGCTCGGTAAAGCGCCGATCATGCTAAATGTTGATGGCGACTCAGCGCCTGAACTGCAGGCGCCTTATCGCCTCTATCACGCACTCGCGACCTGACCCGATACGCCCGACTTGGCGAACGTGTTCCTCACCGTGACTGACTTGTGGACGTAGGGCACCCAAATCCCGTCAATACAAAAGAGACTATGGGCGCTACCAGCGCATCTCCGGCAGGCACCTGGTTCACCGGGGCGCCAAGAACCGCCGTTGTTGGCTCGCATCATTTGGGCGGCCAGATCTAAATGCGCAGCAACAAATAGATGCCGAAATACCACTCAATCTTCCGATCAAACCAAAGCTAAGGCAGGTCAGTCCCGATCCAATCGAGATTTTCGGCCTGTCCATAACCAGCCTATAGGCAATCGACATAGGCCCGATCACCTAGATGCACCAAACTCACTCTTCGATTGATTACTTATGACATCCTATATAACAAAATGGTAACTTGATTCTTTTGGGGGTGGGGCAGTTGCGATACAATCTTGAGGCCTTGGGCGACGAACGGTTCCAGCAATTCGCTCAGGCTTTATTGGTTAAACAATTTCCCACCCTACAATGCTTGCCGGTAGGACAACCCGATGGCGGTAGAGATGCCTTTTCCAGAACCTGGAACAGAGCAGGAACTGGTGGATTTGTAGCATTCCAAGTTAAGTACACAAGGGACCCCTCTACGCGCGAGGCACGTGATGTTATTGCATCTGTGGTCGAAACGGAAGCAAGTAAGGTAGCCTCTTTAATATCTCAAGGAGCCACATCTTACTATTTGATTACAAACGTTAGTGGAACAAGCCATCCAAAAACGGGGTCTATAGATAAAGTTAACAAGCAGCTGACGGACGCGCTGGGTATTGAGACGCACTGCTGGTGGCGTGATGACATCGAGAGCCGAGTAGACGGCCAACCCGCAATCAAATGGAGCTACCCCGAAATCATTCGTGCAACGGATTTGTTGGAGTATTTCTTCACTACTCAGGGGGACTCGGCCGCCCAAGGTCGAACCGACGCCTTGCGAGCCTTCATGGCGTATCAATATCGATATGATCAGAAGCTGAAATTTAAACAAGTCGACCTGGAGCGATCAATACAAGATTTATTTGTCGATGTTCCGGCCCGTATCGTCGCAACGCATGATACTGGAGCACATTTAGAATGGGTGCAGATCATAAACGAAGCACTGAAAGATGAACGGCCCTCCGGATATCATCAGAGGTATGAAGAAGGAAGCGATACAGCAAAACTTCCTGGAGCACTTCGACTTCTACTATACACTCCGTTTATAGAAAAATGCCGAAGGATAGTTATAGAGGGTGCCCCTGGGCAAGGTAAATCGACAATTACCCAATATCTTTGTCAAATTCATAGGATGTCTCTTCTTTCAAAGCCAGAACTTATCAAAATTAAGGGAGAACACAAACCTAACGATTCCCGGATTCCATTTCGTCTTGATATGCGCGACTACGGTCGCTGGCTAGGAGGATTAGACCCCTTCAGCGACGATCCGTCCGCGAGACGGGCACAAGCCAGCAGTCATGTGCTGGAGAGCTTTATCGCCGCCCACGTCTCCAGCAATACCGGGCATGCGTTTTCAGCAAGCGATCTTACTTCGATTTCAAAGCACGCGCAGCTATTGATAGTTTTGGACGGCTTCGACGAAGTTGCGGATATCGGCTTGCGCAATAGGATTGTAACCGAGGTTTCGAACGCTGCGTCTCGATTGGAGGAAAGCGCTCTCTCTTTACAGATCGTTGTTACAAGCCGCCCAGCTGCATTCGCGAACTCGCCGGGATTCCCCCACGACGAATGGCAGCATGTTCAGATCACCGCGCTTTCGAACCCTGCGATTCTTGAGTATGCCCAAAAATGGCTTGACGGCCGGGAAAATGAACCTCGGGAAAAGCGCGAGGTCATCCGCGTTTTAACTGAAAAACTGAGTCAAGCGCATGTTAGAAATTTGGCCTATAATCCGATGCAGCTATCGATTCTACTGACACTTATTTCTGTCCAAGGAGCTTCGTTGCCGGACAAACGGACATCACTGTACGATAAATACATAGATATATTTTTGGACCGAGAAGCTGAGAAAAGCGTTATCGTCCGTGATCACCGGGGCTTACTGGTTCACATTCACAGATATCTTGCCTGGACGCTTCATGTTGAAGCAGAGAGCGAAAGGGGTACTGGACTTATTTCAGAACAGCGCCTTCGGGAAACAATCAATTCTTTTTTGAGACAACAAGGATATCAGACGAATAAAGTAGACGCACTTTTTACTGGTATTGTCGAGCGCGTCGTAGCTTTAGTCTCTCGCGTTCAGGGAACCTTTGAATTTGAAGTTCAGCCACTGCGAGAGTATTTTGCGGCCAGATACTTGCATGACACTGCTCCCTATTCTCCATCTGGCGACCAGAAGCGAGGTGCGCTTCCCGATAGACTTGAGGGGTTAGCTAAAAATTTTTACTGGCTTAACGTTACTAGGTTCTTTGCAGGTTGCTATAGCAGCGGAGAACTGGCCTCGTTGATAGATGGATTGGAATCGATTGAAGGCTTGGACGATTTTAAATACATAAGCCATATTCCGGAAATGCGCATTACGTTTCTGGCCGATCATGTGTTTAGCCAACAGCCAAAGCTTATTACGCGTTTAATTCAAAATAACCTTACTGAGCCGACGTTCTCTCTTCTCCTCTCCAAAAGATTTTTTGGAAGTACAGACACACCATTCACTTTGCCGCCCGGAGAGGCTCGTGATCGACTTCTCGCCGTGTGTCGAAGCTATGTGGAGACACGGCGCCCAGATGAGAGGCGCTACGCTGCGTGCTCTCTTATGTCTGCAAATATGACTACGGACGAGATGCATGGCTATTGGCTGGAGTCGTTAGATTCCATCGAAGACAGAGGCCTCTGGGCAGATATCGGAAGTTACCTCGGTCTAATCGAGAAAATGGATGTGAGAGAGGGGCTTGATATATACCAAAGGGCTGGAAAAGGATTGTTAACTAGATTTTTGTGGAGCGAGCGTTTCGATATAATAGAAGAGGGAAACCTTTGGGAACCGCTCTTGGAAGAGTTACTCGCCGACGGCAGAACGGGCTATTTTTCGATCCACGGATCACAGCCGCACGTGTCCCTACTAGGTCACCTTTATATGAACGTTTCATCATTGCTAACCAGCGTGCCCCGTATGGATACTAAAGAGGCAAAGCAAGACGTCCCTCTATGGTCTACCATACATCGCCGCTCCTACCGCTATGCTGCTCCAGATTCAGAGGAGCGCCTTAAGGACGTTGACTTAAACACACTAGGCGGTCCAGCTATGGCATCGCTATGGCTGAGGTCTGAAGCTTTACTGCAGGCTACGCTTGAAAGTTTACGGCGGGACCCAAAACTGTGGAGCTCATTTATTGAGCAATGCAGAATTGTTTGGGGTGACAAGTGGGCGTTTATGAAAATGGCCACGACAATCGCAAATCAGTACAAATATGATTTCCTGGAAAGCGGTTTATCTGATCGACCTCTTTTGATTTTTGCGTGCCACGCGCGGAAAAATGCATCAAATTTCGATTGGTGGCGCCATGAATTATCCTTGGCGACTGAAAAAAATCTGCTGTGGCGACGCTTTTTGTTCCTTTGCCTACTTGTTTTTTTACCTAAACGTTCTCTCTATGTTTTGCCGAAGGACTTCACTGTAGCAATCGAGGAGATGAGCGAAGAAGAGTGGACGGTGCTTGCTAAGACCTTAAATGCCATGGGTTTGCAGTCTCGTGGGCGACAGCCGAAGGATTTAAAGCAAAGTGAAGAATCATTGAAAGAGAGACTCTCAGATCGCCTGACGCATGTTCTAATACTAAAAAGCAGCCCCAAGTCTGCGTGGCTTACAATAGTCAATAAATATCCGAATCCTGGTAAATTATCGGAAAGTGTCCTAGATATGATTTCTGACGTATTGTCATATCTCGCGTTGAAACAGGGCTTTGATTGGAAAGTTGCGTTGCCTTACATCGAATCTGCACACGAGAAGAATATTTCCATCCATTTTGGATTTCGAATTGAGAGAGGTAGTGGATCAATGTCGTTGCCCACAGATGTTGCAATGGATATCTGCTCACGCGGACACAAGTTCCCGCTTGAGCTTCTAGATATGGCAGAGAGCACACTCGCAGCTTCTGTCGGCGCTAAGGTGTTGAGTGTTGGAGACGTGGCCGCGACGAATGGCTGGTTTGCGGAGTGACACTCTATCGTCCAATCTAATTCTTCGCTAAAAACTGACAAAAACTATCGCACACACGCAGCCAAACGGATACGCCGAACTTGAATCGATTTTAGGAAGATACGTAGCATCGCGAGAAATATTGAGTTTTCATTTTTCAGCTTACTGATCGTTCCATCAAACGTGGCAGCCTAACGCTAATTCGAGGCACGATCATTCGAAAGCCCGTCGCCCTCACACCGCGATCGCCGCCACCAAAATCCGGTTCTGCCTTCGTATCGCCGCCCGCAATTCCGCAATTCTGGCGTCGTCGCGCTTCACGAACTCGATGAACATCATGTTCATGTTGTTGAACACCAGTTCGCCCAAGGCGTGTCCATCGATATCCCGGCGCACCAGGCCGAGCGCCTGCAGGCGGGCGATCAGCGCGCGGATCTGTTCGGTCAGCGCCCGGTCGAGCGCGCTATAGGCCTGGCCGAACGGGCTGTCGGGCAGCTGCGTCGAGATCGCCATCGCCTGCCGCCACATCTCCTTGCTGAGATAATGCAGCGAATGCTCGATATAGATGCCGAGCAGCGTATCGAGCGCATCGCCGACATTGGCCGGCGGATTGGCGACGACGCCCTGCCCGGCGTTGAGCACCTCGTTAACCTCCATCGAAACGATGGCACCGAGGATGTCGCCTTTGTTCTGGTAATAGTTGTAGATCGTGCCGACAGAGACCTCGGCCCGCGAGGCGATGGTCTCGATTTTGGCGCCTTCATAGCCGGCGTCGCGGAAAAGCTCCGCCGCCGCCTCGATGATGCGGCGATGCCGATCCGCCTTTTGCCTTGCCCGCAATCCGCTCATATCGGCTATTTGCCATAAAAACGGAATTGACTCAATTTTAGAATTGGTTCAATTTTTTGCCAGAAGCCAAAAAGGCAAGGGAGAACACTCGATGCGCATCAATCTGAAGACCTCGAATCCAACTACCAAGGATCCGCTTTCCGTTCTGAAGAGCCATCTCCACGCCGCTTGTGCTGCGACAGCACTGCTGCTGGCGACGGGCAGCTTTGCTCAGGCTGCGGATCTCAACGCTCTGATCTGGTGCGATCACGCCGACCCGGCGCTGCTGCAGCCTTTCGAGGAGGCCAATGGCGTCAAGGTCAATGTCAAGGAGTTCGAGGGCACCGGCGCCGGTATGGCGATTGTCGAACAGTCGCAACCCGGCGACTGGGACGTGATGGTGATCGACAGCATCGACATACCTCGCGGAGTGGAAAAGGGCCTGTTCGAGCCGCTGCCGGAAGACAAGCTGCCGCTCGCCGACCTCTTTCCCCAGGTGAAGATGGACAGGTCGACCGTCGTCGACGGCAAGCGCTACGGCATCACTGAAAAATTCGGCTACAACACCATTGGCTACAACAAGACCAAAGTCGATCCGGCCGACATGCAGTCGATGGCCGCGCTGACCGGCGACAAATACAAGGGCAAGATCGCCATCTACGACTACTATCTGCCGGTCATCGGCATGGCCGCACTTGCGATCGGCAAGAAAACCGCCGAGCTGACCGAAGCCGACCTTCCCGCCATCAAGCAAGAGCTGCTCAAGATGAAGGCCAACGCCAAGCTGGTCGGCGAAGTGACCGCCAGCCAGACGGCGCTGGCGACCGGCGAGGTCGACATTCTGGTCGGCGGCGGCGAATGGGTGACGGCCGGGCTGGCCAAGGAGAACCCTGCCCTCGACTTCTCCATCCCGAAAGAAGGTGCTGTGCTGTGGTCGCAGTCGCTGGCAATGTTCAAGGATTCCAAAAACAAGGACATGGCGCTGAAGTTCATTCAGTACATCATGAGCCCTGAAGGCCAGGCGCGGCTCGCCACCTCGGCCTGCTATTGGGGAATGCCGGCGAATACCAAGGCGGCTCTGACCGATGAGCAGAAGAAGATCCTGCGCTTCGACGAGCAGACGGATTTCCTCGCCCGCGCCCAGCCCTACCCGGCGCCGAACGCCGATCTCGACAAGAAGATGCAGGACGTCTGGACCGAAATGCTGCAGGCGCAGTGACCGGTCGCCGGTCGTGAGCGCTACTGGAAACGCCGGGCGTGCCCTGCCCTGGGCGCTGGTCACGCCGGCGCTCGGCTGGACGCTGCTGTTCTTCGTGCTGCCTTTTCTGGCCATGGCGTTTTCCAGCCTGACGGCGCATGACGGCGGCGGCTTCACCCTGTCCAACAACAGCCAGTTCTTCAATAATCCGGCCTATTGGCAGGCGATGGTGAACTCGCTGCAGGTCACCGCCATTGTCACAGTGGTTTCGGTGCTGCTCGCCTACCCCTTCGCCTGGATCCTGGCCGAACAGGTGCCGGAGCGCTGGCAGCGGCTGGCGCTGATGTTGGCCGTGCTGCCGTTCTGGACCTCCTATGTCGTGCGCTCCTATTCCTGGCTCCTGGTGCTGGCGCAGAACGGCGTGATCAACCGTGCTCTGACCGGCTCCGGCCTGTTCAGCGAGCCGCTGCAGATCGCCAACACACGGCTGGCAACGATCATCGGCTTCGTCCATTTCTTCGTGATGCTGTTGACGCTGACGATCTTCGCCAATCTGAAGCAGCTCAGCCCGAGCTACCGCAAAGCCGCCGCCGATCTCGGCGCCGGGCCGGTGCGCACGTTCCTGCATGTCGTCCTGCCGCTGACCTTGCCCGGCATCATGGTCGGCGCCTTTCTCACCTTCGTGCTGTGCATCGGCGACTACATCACGCCGCAGATCCTGGGCGGCAACAACGAGCTTTTGATGCCGCAACTGGTGATGATGCAGATCGGCCGGCGCGGCGATTTTCCGCTCGCCTCGGCGCTGTCGATCATCCTGATGGCGGTTGTCACTGTCGCCTATCTCGCCTGCGCCCGCTGGCTCAAGATCGAGCGGGCCTGACCATGCGCGCTCTTGTCCGTACCTTCTCTTGGCTCTACGCGGTCGCCATCTATGGTTTCATCTTCCTGCCGGTGGTCGTGCTGGTGCTGTTTTCGCTGCAGGCGACGTCGTTTCCGATCCCGCCCTTCACCGGGCCGTCGCTGCGCTGGTACGACGCCGTGCTCGCCGACACGCGGCTGACCTCGGCACTGGTCAATTCGCTTTTGGTCGCGATCCTCTCCTCAGCTGCAGCCGTCGCGCTGGGTTTCCTCTCTGCCTGGGGTTTTGCGCGCTTCGCCCTGCCGGGCTCAGGCCTGATGCGCGGGCTGATCACGCTGCCGCTGACAGTGAGCTATCTCATCATCGGCATGGGATTGCTGGTGCTGTTCAACTGGGCCGGCGTGCCAAAATCGCTGCTTGCCGCCGGCATCGGCCATGTCGTTATCAACCTGCCGCTGTGCTTTGCCATCATCTACAGCCAGATGGGCGATCACCAGATCAATATCGAGCGCGCCGCGCGCGACCTCGGCGCGCCCGAATGGAAGGTGCTGCTGTTGATCACGGTGCCTGTCATGGCGCCGGCGATTTTTGCCGGTTTCTTTCTGTCGATGACCTTCTCCTGGGACGAGTTCGTGATTTCCTTCCTGCTGACGCGCTTCGACACCACCCTGCCGGTCGAGATCTGGAACCTGCTGCGCTCAGGCCTCAATCCCAAGACCAACGCCGTCGGCTCGCTGGTCTTCGCCGTCTCCATCGTGCTGGTGGTTTTGTTTGAACTGATGCTGTTGCGGAGGAAGCCGGCATGACCACGCCACTGGTCGATATAAGCTCTGTCTCGCACCGCTTCGGCCAGCATACCGTGCTGAAGAACGTCTCGCTGACGATCGAACCGGGCAGTTACACGATCCTGCTCGGCCCGTCGGGCTCCGGCAAGACGACGCTGCTGTCCATTCTCGGCGGCTTCGTCACACCGAGCGAGGGCAAGGTGCTGATCCGCGGCGAGGACTGTACCGCCGTGCCGCCGGCCAAGCGTCCGACGACGACGGTGTTCCAGGACTATGCGCTGTTTCCGCATATGAGCGTCGGCGGCAATGTCGGCTTCGGCCTGCGCATGCAAGGCGTCGATGCTGCGGCACGGACCGCGCGGGCGCGCGAGGCGCTGGCGCTGGTCGGGCTGGCGACTGCCTTCGACAAGAAGCCGCACCAGCTTTCTGGCGGCCAGCGCCAGCGTGTGGCGCTGGCCCGCGCTCTTGTCGTCGAACCTGCGGTGCTGCTGCTCGATGAACCGCTCGGAGCGCTCGACCTAAAGTTGCGCCGGCAGATGCAGGACGAGCTGAAAGCGATCCAGAAGCGCGTCGGCACAGCCTTCATCCATGTCACCCATGACCAGGAAGAGGCAATGGCGCTGGCCGACCATTGCGTGGTGATGAATGACGGGCGCATCGAGGACGAAGGGCCGCCCGAGCGCGTCTATGCCCGGCCGGCGACGCGCTTTTCCGCAACTTTCATGGGCGAAAGCACGCTGATTTCGGGAGCGGTTACGGCGGCGGAGGACGGAACAATCACTGTCGCTACGCAGGTCGGACCGCTTTCGCTGACCGGCACATTGCCGGCCGGGACGACTGTCGCCCTCGCCGTCCGTCCGGAGCATCTTGTCCTCGGCGCGGCCGGCGGCGCTGTAGGGTTCGGCACGGCCAAGGTGAGCGACGTTGTGTTTCAAGGCAGCTTCAAGCGCGTGCTTGCTGTCTCCGAGAAAGACCCGACGCTGCACTTCATCGCCAGGGCTCCCGCCGCTGCGGCCGTCCAGCCGGGCGACATCGTTGCGGTTTCGTGCGAGGCTGGCGACATCATCCTTCTGGCGAGTTGAACCATGGGCACCCTTCCGGTCATCGACGCTCCGAATTGGTATGAAACCATCCGCATGGCCGATGGCGTGACGCTGATCCACGAGCCGTGGATCAAGCCGTTCTTCCGCTGCAACATCTGGCATGTGCGCGGTCGCGACCACGATCTTCTGTTCGACACCGGCCTCGGCCATTTCAGCCTGCGGCGCCATGTGCCGCTGGTGACGGAGCGGAAGCTCATTTGCGTAGCGAGCCACACCCATTTCGACCATATCGGCTGCCATCACGAATTTCCGGACCGCTGCGTGCATGCGGCCGAAGCGGAAATCCTCGCCGATCCGCGCAATGAGTGGACCGTCGCCGACCGCTATGCCACCGACGCAATGTTCGACGGAGTGCCGCAAGGCTGGGATACGGCGCGCTACCGGATCCTGCCGGCGCCGGCCGACCGCCTGCTCGAACAAGGCGATGTGATCGATCTCGGCGACCGCGCCTTCGAGGTGATCCACACGCCGGGCCATTCGCCCGGCGGCATTGCGCTTTACGAGGATAAGACCGGCACCCTGCTGTCTGGCGACATCATCTATGACGGCCCGCTGATCGACGATGTCTATCATTCCGCCGTCGACGACTATGTCGAGACGCTGTTACGGATGCGCGAGCTCGAAGTCGCGGTCGTGCATGGCGGCCACTTCCCGAGCTTCGGCAAGGTGCGCTACCGCCAGCTTATCGACGAGTATCTCGCGCAAAAACGGCAGGCCGGCTGCCATCTGCTGCAGGCGCGATAAGCACCGGTCTTTCGTATCGCAGGAAGTGCTTGGCGAATTCACAGCGCCCTTTGCGGGCACGGCGCGCCGGCGGCATCGCCGCAGCGTGAAGCCGTGGGCTGGGGTCTCAAACTCGTCTCTTCGGACTGGCGCACCAGTTGGGCGAAGGCAAGAGCAAAACTTCCCAGCATCAGGACGATGATAATCAGGCGTGTTACCGGCAATAGATTGGTCCGACTGGCTGGCCCCCACGCCGCCCATCCACTGCCGGCTAGCATGATCGATCCGGCTTTACGAGAGTTTAATCCTCATCTTAACCATCACATTCGCCTGTCACGCGACACGATGCGCGAGCGCCCGACCGGCGGCTCTTCCCGGCGCCGTGTCTAGCAGCGCCACATGCCTCCCTTTGCAGATTTGCCCGCCCATGCTAACCCGGCGCTGGCGCGGCCCTGGCAACCGGTCGCCACCAGCCGGTCGCCACCGACCGTCGACATTGGGGAGCCATGAACAAAGCCGCCAGCCGTTTCGCCTTCGTCTCCTCCGACACCGCCGATGCCAAGGCAGCGCTGGAGAGCCTGTCGGCGCGCTATGGCCAGACATCCATCGAGGACGCAGAGATCGTCGTCGCCCTCGGCGGGGACGGTTTCCTGTTGCAGACCTTGCGCGACACGATGAGCACGGGAAAAAAAATCTACGGCATGAACCGTGGCACCATCGGCTTCCTGATGAACGAATACCGCGCCAGCGGTTTGACCGGGCGCATCGCCGCGGCCGTTGCCGAAACGATCCGTCCGCTGGAGATGCAGGCGGTGACGGCAGAGGGCGAAACGATCTCGGCGTTGGCGATCAACGAGGTTGCGCTGTGGCGCCAGTCCTACCAGACGGCCAAGATCCGTATCACCGTGGACGGGCAAGTGCGGCTGGAGGAATTGAACTGCGACGGTGTGATGGTCGCGACGCCGGCCGGCTCGACCGCCTACAACCTCTCCGCGCACGGACCGATCTTGCCGCTCGACGCGCCGCTGCTGGCGCTGACTCCGGTCAGTCCGTTCCGCCCGCGCCGCTGGCGCGGCGCGCTGCTGTCCGACAAGGCGACCGTTCGTTTCGACATTCTGGAGCCGGAAAAGCGGCCGGTGAACGCCGCCGCCGACCACACCGAGGTGAAGGCTGTAACCTCGGTTACGGTGCAAGAATCGCCAACGGTAACGGCGACGCTGCTGTTCGATCCGAGCCACTCGTGGAACGAGCGCATTCTCGCCGAACAGTTCCGTTACTGAGCCGGTACAGCGATAGCCAGTTCGATTAAGCATCGCGATTAAGGTTACGACTTCACAATCATGCCAATCCCCGCCCGTTTCTGTTGACAAATCGTGGGCTTGCGCCTACCTGCAATACCAATCTTGCAGGCGCGCGGCGCTTGCCGCGACTGCTTATGTTGCGCCCCCGAACCAGCCAAAGACAGCCAAACTTGTCCTCAGACGCCCAGATCGCTCAAGAAGCGTTGACCTTCACAGACCTCGGCCTGTCGCCGAAGGTCCTTTCCGCAGTCACCGATGCCGGTTACACCGAACCGACGCCGATACAGGCCGGTGCCATCCCGCACGCCTTGCTCGGCAAGGATATTTTGGGCATCGCCCAGACCGGCACCGGCAAGACGGCCTCGTTCGTGCTGCCGATGCTGACCCGCCTCGAAAAAGGCCGGGCCCGCGCTCGCATGCCGCGCACGTTGATCCTCGAGCCGACGCGCGAGCTTGCCGCGCAGGTCGAAGAGAATTTCATTAGATACGGCAAGAACCACAAGCTCAACATCGCGCTGCTGATCGGCGGCGTGTCGTTCGACGAGCAGGACAAGAAGCTGGAGCGCGGCGCCGACGTGCTGATCGCGACGCCCGGCCGCCTGCTCGACCACCGCGAGCGCGGAAAGCTTCTGCTCAACGGCGTCGAAATCCTCGTCATCGATGAGGCCGACCGCATGCTAGACATGGGCTTCATCCCCGACATCGAGCGTATCTGCGAGATGATCCCGTTCACCAGGCAGACGCTGTTCTTCTCGGCGACGATGCCGCCTGAGATCACCAAACTCACTGAGAAATTCCTGCACGCGCCGGTGCGCGTCGAGGTTTCGAAGGCCGCTTCCACCGCCACCAACATCGTCCAGCGGCTGGTGAAATCCGGCTCGAAACCCTGGGACAAGCGCGAGACGCTGCGCAATCTGATTAGGGCCGAGGATGCGGAGCTGAAGAACGCCATCATCTTCTGCAACCGCAAGATCGAGGTCTCGGAGCTTTTCCGCTCGCTGCTGAAATATGATTTCGACGCCGGTGCGCTGCATGGCGACATGGACCAGCGCGCGCGCATGCAGATGCTGGCCAATTTCCGTGACGGCAAACTGCGCTACCTCGTTGCGTCGGACGTTGCGGCGCGCGGCCTCGACATCCCCGATGTCAGCCACGTCTTCAATTATGACGTGCCGATCCATGCCGAGGACTATGTCCACCGCATCGGCCGCACCGGCCGCGCCGGACGCTCGGGCAAATCCTTCACCATCGCCACCAAGTCCGACACCAAATACATCGACGCGATCGAACGGCTGATCGGCAACAAGATCGAGTGGCATGACGGCGATCTGTCGACGGTCGTCGCCAGCGAGGGCGGAGAGGACGATGCTCCCCGCCGTGGCCGCGGCGCCCCGCGCCGCGCCGGCCGCAAGGACGATGACCGCAAGGACAGGGGCGAACGCAAGCCACGCGAACGCCACGCCAAGCAAAGCGAAGCTGCAACACCAGATGCGGCGCGCGAGAAACAGCCAGTGGCGGTTGAGACCGCGGTCGCCGATGCCGGAGAGCGGCGCGCGCGCAAGGAAGCGATCCGCTCGGACAATAGCGAGCGCCAAGCTTCGCCCGAACGTAAGGCTTCGCCCGATCGCAATCGCAACGAACAGCGTGCGCCGGAACGTGGCGACACCAGGCCACAGCGCGACGGCAACCGCCCTGCCCGCCATCGCCAGGAAGACAACGACGCGACCGTCGGTTTCGGCGACGACATGCCAGCCTTCATGCGCATCGTCGCCAAGGTCTGATCACAGCAGAAATTCCCAAATGCCAGCGAAAATGGCCCCTTGCGGGGCCGTTTTCATGTCCGATATTTGCTTTGCTCAGGTGTAGCGCGAAAGCTGGATCTTGACGTCCCGTTTTTCGGTCGGCCGCTGCAGCGTTAGAAGCCGATGACCACAAGGCGGTCGACCGCGCTCTTTCGTCTCGTCTGATCCGGTGGCTACAGGTTTTTGAATTCCGGACGGGACGGCAACATATCCAGAAACGCGCGAACTTTGGCTGACGATGATCTGCCTTCCGGCCACACCGCTTGTATGAAACCGAAACGACGGGCGCCGACGCTCGTCACTCCAGCAAAAAGCAAACAAGAACGGCCCCTTGCGGGGCCGTTCTCATGTCCAATGCCGTCTTCTAACCTGTCTTGCTCAGGTGAGCGGTGAAAGCTGGATCTCGACGCGGCGGTTCTGGGCACGGCCGGCGGCCGTCGCATTGGAAGCGATCGGACGCGTCTTGCCGAAGCCGGTGACGGCGAAGCGGCGGGAATCGACGCCCTGCCCGGACAGATAGTTGGCGACCGCCAGCGCGCGGCGCTGCGACAGGTCGAAATTGTGTTCGTCGCCACCGGTCGAGTCGGTGTGGCCGAACACGTCGACCGTGGTTTGCCGGAACTTGTTCAGCACAAGTGCGACCGAATTCAGCACTTGATAGAAGCCGGGCTTCACCGCGTCCTGGTCGACGTTGAAGGTGATGTCGGACGGCATGTTGAGGATGATCTGGTCGCCGGTGCGGGTGACGCTGACGCCGGAGCCCTGAAGCTGCCGGCGCAGTTCGGCCTCGTTCTGGTCCATCGTGGCGCCGATGGCGCCGCCGGCGAGCGCGCCGACGCCAGCGCCGATCAGCGCGTTACGGCGATCGTTGCCGCCGGCAAGCAGGCCGAGCCCCGCACCCGCCAGCGCGCCGATGCCGGCGCCGGCCGCAGTGTTGGAAACCTTCTGCTCTCCGGTATACGGATCGGTTGTGGTGCAGGCACTCACGAGCACAGCCGTCGCCACGACGACGAGCACAGTCTTTCTCATTGGGTAGTCCCTCTCCAGTCCGCGGTCCCACCGGTGGCGCGCCGCATCAGCCCTTCCGTTGCATCGGCCCGAAAATCATCGATTTCCGGGCCGATGCATGGATTCAAAGTCTTAGAGCGTACTTTGTGCGTCCAAATGGACGCACGTCGCTCTAATGCTTGTAACATGAAATGCGGCGAAAAATGGAACGGGAAAAGCGGCTGGCTATGGCTTTTCCCGGTCAATTGCACGGCCGCGGTATTGCGCAATTCTGATCGGCTACCAGAGATTATCGGCTACCAGAGATTCTTGCCGTCGATGAGGACGACCTCGACCTGATCGAGGTCGAAATCGTCGAACAGTCGCGAATTAACGCTGATTTTCGGATTGTCGAAATCCGGCTTGCCGGTCGACCAGTCCGGCGTTTCGGTAAAGGTACCGCAGCCGCAGGTGGCGCAGAAACCGTGTTTTACCGTTTTCGAGCCCCATTGATAGAAAGAGACATTCTTGAGCGGGCTGGTGAGCTTGAATTGCGACGGCGTGTAATAAGCCCATAACGAGCCGCGCTTCGAGCAGAAAGAGCAGGTGCATTGCGTCACGGTTAGCGGCGCTTGCGAAACCTCGAACGTCGTGGCCCTGCAGTGGCAGCTTGCCTTTATTGTCATGAACGCCTCCCTTACGATTGCCTCCTGCCCGCGGCAAGGCAACATAAAGAGACGCTCTTGACAACCGTCGTTCAGCAGACTCGCTTGCCTGCATCGGACGCGTGGCGCGCTTCAATCCTTCTGAAGCATATCGTTATCCCAAAAACCGCTGCGCACCCTCGGGGTCAGGCCATTGCTCAGGCCCCGTGGGGCAAGGCTTTTGGGCGACACGCATTAAAACGACGACGGTGGCACGAACAGGCAGATGGTCTTTCCGTCATTGGCGCCGGCGACCGAGCACCAGTGATATTCGCCATCGGGCGAATTCTTGATCCGTGCATCGCTGTAGGCCACGACCTCGCCTGTCCCTTTGATGACATAGCCCTCCGGCCGCTCGCTGATCGACGTCTGCGAGACCGCGCGGCAATCATAGCCAGAACAACAGGAGAATGGGTAACTCCAGCCTTGCGGCTTCGCTGCGGTCGGCGTGGCGTCGTGCGCCAAAGCCGGCGCTGCGGATGCAACGATGGCGGCCGTCAGAGCCACCACCGCAATGATTGAATTCAGGAGGCGGCGCGCCGTCTGGACGGCTGAGGCCGGTCGAGTTGTGAAAGCAGGCATGGGCGCAATTCCTATCACCGAGTTATCAAGCGTTTCGCTTGCCCGTTCTTGGAACGTATCTTCCCAGTGGCCGGCTCGTCAGGTCGCAGATACGCCGCGTCCGGCCATAAATGCTTTTTCCCCCAGCCTTCGGATGCTGGGCTGATTCCTTTGTTGGCGCAAGAAAATTGCTGTGCAAACCGAGCGCCGACATCTGCAGCCGGAACCAGCCTGCCGGGGTTGACGAGAGTGACTTCATCAACCCCGGCAGATGGGATCGCAGATAACGAGAATTAGCTCGCAGTGGTTCCGGGCCAGGCGCCGGGAGGCCTGCAACATCTAACCCGAAGTTAGAAGTTGTTCTGGCAAATTTGATGAAAAAACAAAGCCATAAAGCGACCGCTCAATTAGAGTGAGAGCCTGTTACTCTAGCGTGATGTTGCTGCTGCTGTGTTGTAGGGCTTCAGTCGATATCGGCCACCACTTCGCCGGCGCCGCCCTCGATGCGCTGCGACAGCGACGCCTCCATGAAATCGTCGAGATCGCCGTCCAGCACGCTCGACGGGCTTGTGCTCTCGACGCCAGTGCGCAGATCCTTCACCAGTTGATAGGGCTGCAGAACGTAGGAGCGGATCTGGTGGCCCCAGCCGATATCGCTCTTCGACGCTTCGGTGGCGTTCGCCACCGCCTCGCGCTTCTTCAGCTCTTCCTCGTAGAGCCGCGAGCGCAACATCTCCCAGGCCTTCGCCTTGTTCTTGTGCTGGGAGCGCTCGGCCTGGCAGGCGACCGCGATGCCGGTGGCGAGATGGGTGATGCGGACCGCCGAATCGGTGGTGTTGACGTGCTGGCCGCCCGACCCCGACGAACGGTAGGTGTCGATGCGGACATCCGATTCGGAAACATCGATCTCGATCGTATCGTCGATTACGGGATAGACCCAGACGCTGGCAAACGACGTGTGGCGGCGCGCATTGCTGTCGTAGGGCGAAATACGCACGAGACGGTGAACGCCGGATTCCGTCTTCAGCCAACCATAGGCATTGTGGCCCTTGATCAGCAGCGTAGCGGACTTGATGCCGGCCTCTTCGCCGTCATGCACTTCCAGCACCTCGACCTTGAAGCGCCGCCGCTCGGCCCAACGCGTGTACATGCGCAGAAGCATCGAGGCCCAGTCCTGGCTTTCGGTGCCGCCGGCGCCGGCATGGACTTCGAGATAACTGTCGTTGGCGTCCGCCTCGCCCGAAAGCAGCGTCTCGATCTGGCGGGCCTTTGCTTCACCGCGCATCGAGCGGATCGCCGCTTCCGCCTCGGCGACGACGCTCTCGTCGCCCTCTTCCTCGCCAAGCTCGATCAGGCCGATATTGTCTTCCAGCGCCTGGGTGAGGCCTTTGACCGCGGCGATGCCTTCCTCGAGGCCCTGGCGCTCACGCATCAGCTTCTGCGCCTCCAGCGGTTCGTTCCAGAGACTCGAATCCTCGGCACGCACATTCAGGTATTCAAGCCGCTTTATGGCTTGATCCCAGTCAAAGATGCCTCCTCAGCAGGGTTATCGCCTGCCTGATTTCGTCGACAATGTTCTGCGTTTCCGCGCGCATGGCTGATCGTTCTGTCCTGTGCTGAAATGGTGCCCTGTTGCTTAATCAGAGCTGGGTTGGCGCGATACATAGGGACGGCACCGCCGCCTGTAAAGCGAAATGGGCCGGCTCGAAAGCCGGCCCAGAACACCATATCCTATGTCAATAGAGCCCGCCGCCGCCGGACTGGATGGCTTGGTTGGCCTGTGGCGACAGCGCGCCGCCGGAGGCGTTGGAGCCGTCCGCACCCATGCCGATCACCCAATAGCTGTCGGCGGGGCCGGTGCCCGGCTTGAAGGCTTCGATAAAGGCGCCAGCGTCGTCTGGGTTGGCAGCCATGCCGGTCTTGCGATTGATGGCGATCAGCTTCATGCCTTCGGGAACCTGGAAATCGACATTGGGCGTGCCGTCCAGCGCCACGCGCATGAAGTCCTTGAAGATCGGCGCTGCGAGACCGCCGCCGGTCGCACCCTTGCCAAGACCTTTCGGCTGATCGTAGCCCATATAAAGGCCGACAACGAGATTGGGCGTGTAGCCGATGAACCAGGTATCCTTCTCGTCGTTTGTCGTTCCGGTCTTGCCGGCGATGTGGCGGCCGAGTTCGGCGACGGTGGCGCCGGTACCGCGCTCGACGACGCCCTCCATCATCGAGGTGATCTGATAGGCGGTCATCGGATCGAGCACCTGCTCGGAATTGTCGACCAGTTCCGGCTCAGGCTGGTTCTGCCATTCGGCGGCATTGCAATTTTCGCAGCCGCGTTCGTCCTGCCTGTACACCGTCTTGCCGTAGCGATCCTGGATGCGGTCGATCAGCGTCGGCTTGATCGACTTGCCGCCGTTGGCCATGATCGAATAAGCCGACACCATGCGCATCACGGTGGTCTCGCCCGAACCCAGCGCCATCGGCAGATACGGCGCCAGACGGTCATAGACGCCGAAGCGCTCGGCATATTCGGCGACCAGCTTCATGCCCATGTCGTTGGCCAGGCGCACAGTCATCAGATTGCGCGACCTCTCGATGCCGGACCGCAAGGTCGCTGGGCCAGCTGTCCTTCCATCGTAGTTCTTCGGCGTCCAGGTCGTGTTGCCGCTCTTGATGGTGATCGGGCCGTCCATGATCACCGAAGCCGGCGTATAGCCATTGTCGAGGGCGGCCGAATAGACGATCGGCTTGAACGACGAACCCGGCTGCCGCATGGCCTGCGTGGCACGGTTGAATTCGGATTGCGAGTAGGAGAACCCGCCGACCATGGCCAGAACACGGCCGGTATGCGGATCCATGGCGATCATGCCACCTTCCACTTCGGGGGCCTGGCGCAAGATATAGGCCCCGTCCGTACCCTCTTTCTTCTGCACGAAGATGACGTCGCCCGGCTTCAGCACGTCCGCCGGCGACTTGGCCTTGACGGTCTTGCCGTCGACCACATGACGCATGGCGAAGCTCATGTCCTCGCGGCTGACAGTGCCTTCGATGCGATCCTTGACGAGTTCGCCCGAGATCTGCCGGGTCGGCCGAAGCCCGATCGACAGGCCGCTCTCCGAGCTGTCGAGCACGACGGCGAGCGACCATTCGGGCACGTCGTCCAGTCCCTTGACTTCGCTCAAAGGCACGCCCCAGTCGCCGGATACGCTGATGGTCTTCACCGGCCCGCGATAGCCGCGCAGCGTATCGAACTTCATCAGGCCGTTCTGCATGGCTTTGCGGGCGATGAGCTGCATCTTGGGATCGAGCGTCGTACGGACGGACAGGCCGCCCTCGTAGAGCGCATTCTCGCCGTAGCGCGCGCTGATCTGGCGACGAACCTCCTCGGTGAAGTATTCGCCGGCGAACAGATAGGTGCCGGAGCGGCGTGGCTTGACGCCGAGCGGCTCGGCCTTGGCCCTGGCGCCTTCCTCTTGCGTGACGTAGCCGTTGTCGACCATCTGGTCGATGACCCAGTTGCGGCGCTCGATGGCGCGGTCGGCATATTTGAAGGGATGATAGTTGGAGGGGCCCTTCGGCAAAGCCGCCAGATAGGCCGCCTCCGCCACGGTGAGCTCATTCACCGCCTTGTCGAAATAAGTGAGCGCTGCGCCGGCGACGCCATAAGCACCGAGCCCGAAGAAAATCTCGTTAAGGTAGAGCTCGAGAATGCGGTCCTTCGAATAGGCCTGCTCGATGCGGAAGGCGAGGATCATCTCCTTGATCTTGCGCTCGTAGGTCTGGTCCGACGACAACAGGAAGTTTTTCGCCACCTGCTGGGTGATCGTCGAAGCGCCGACCTGGCGCTTGCCCGAGCCGAAATTCTGCAGATTGACCATGACTGCGCGACCAAGGCCGGTCATATCGATGCCGGGGTGATTGTAGAAATTCTTGTCCTCGGCAGACAGGAAGGCCGCCTTGACACGATCCGGCACCGCCTGGATCGGCAAATACAGGCGCCGCTCGCGCGCATATTCGGCCATCAGCGCACCGTCGGACGCATGGATGCGGGTCGTCACCGGCGGTTCATACTTGGCCAGCACCTCGTAGTCGGGCAGATCCTTCGACAAATGGCTGATATAGATCGCCACGCCCGCCGCGACCAAAAGGGCCAGCGCCGTGCCGATGCCGAAGAAATAGCCAATGAGACGAATCATGCCCGCTCCAGTCCTTGGTTCGGGAATCCCCTAAACGAAGCCGCCTTTCGCGCAAGCTTTCGAGACGATCCCGACCGGTAATCGAAAACCCATGTCGCCACCATGTGGGCAAAATGCGGCAGCTTGGAATTTCGGCTTCGAATGGCGGAAATAAGTGCAGGGTGTTGTCGTCGTGCAACGCCGCCTCTGGTTGTAGCGCGGCTGATATCTCAGCCTCCGGTTCCGGCTCCGGCCCGGGCTGAGGCGAACAGGGCGATGGCATTGGTTATGCTCTGGGCCGCCTTGCCGCGCCAATCGGCGCTGAGCAGTTGCGCCTCGTCCTTGGCGTTCGACAGGTAGCCGAGTTCGACCAGCACGGAGGGGACATCCGGCGCCTTCAACACCTTGAAGCTGGCCGAACGCTGCGGATTGTTGATGAGGTCGACGCTGGTGGAAAGCTGGCCGACCAAAGTCTGGGCAAAACGCATCGAGAAACTGTGCGTCTCGCGGCGAATCAGGTCGATCAGTATGTCGGTCACTTCCTTGTCGTCGTCCTTGATTTCCATGCCGGCGAATTGGTCGGAAAGGTTTTCACGGTCGGCGAGTGCCTGCGCTTCGGGATCGGAAGCCTTGTCGGAGACGGTGTAGACGGTTGCGCCGCGAAGGCCCTTGACCCTGATCGTATCGGCGTGGATCGAAATGAGCAGATCGGCCTCGTGCTGGCGGGCAATGCGCACGCGGTCGTCCAGCCGCAGGAATTGGTCCGTCTCGCGCGTCATGAACACGTCGTATTTGCCGACTGCGGCAAGTCTTTCACGCAATTCGGTGGCGAAAGCGAGCGTGACGTTCTTTTCGACCGTGCCGTTCAGGCCCTCGGCGCCGCCGTCGATGCCACCATGGCCTGGATCGATGACGACGGTGAAGCGATGGCCTGGATTGGAGACCGGGCCAGTACCGACCCTGCCGCCCTTGTCGGAGGAGACTGTCGAGCCGGTGGTCAGCGCCTGGTTGGCAAGAGCGGCGTCGAACTCCCGCACGGACGCCGCAGACATGTCGATAGCGATGCGGTAGCCGCTGCCGTCCTCGTTCTTGAGCACGTCGAGCCTGTCGACGGCGAACGGACCCTTGCCGGTGAGAATCAGCCGCGACACCCCTTCGCCGAGGTCGCCGTAGCGCACGCTCCTGACCAGGCCGCGCGCCTTCACATCCTTGGCATCGATGGCGAATTTCGTGCTTGGCAGGTCGACGACCAGACGGTGGGGGCCGCGCAGCAGGAACCATTTGACGTCGGGTTCGCGGTCGAAATTCATGACGATGCGCATCTCGGTGGCGTCACCCGCCATTTTGTAGCTCGTCACGGCGAGCGGCGCGTCGGCGGCAAAGGAACTCGGCGAAAAGGCCAGGCAAGCGACAACCAGCGACCGCAGACAAGCATCGCGGAATTGGGCAGCGCGGAAGTAGGCGGCGTAGAAGAAAATGCCTCCGGCACGACCACTCTTGTGCGTGAAGACTGCCAGTCCCATCTCTTTCCAGTCGCTCCGGTTTGGCGCCAGGCGCCCAATCTTGTTTGTCGGCCAGTCTTGGTTGTCGGCCAGTCTTGGTTGTCGGCCAGTCTTGGTTGTCGGAGTGTCGTCGTTTTGTCGAAGTGCCGGTTGGGCCGCGAACTCGATTAACGATTGGTATCCAGAGAAGGTTAACCAAGCCTTTTCATGCAACGCTCAAAGCCGTGCTTCCGTTGCGGAACTGCTTTTTGCCGGCATCGGAAATCGGGGTTGCCTTCCAACCCGCCAAATCATAAAAGCGATGGTGGATCACTGCAATCCTGGAACCGTCCTTCTCCGCAGCTTCCTGCTACAGGTCAGATGAACGACGGCTCCTTTCGCTTCAGGCGAAGAAGGTATCAGGTGATCGCGACGAATTTCGCAGGTGCGAGCCCGTGGCGGGGGAAGCGCCTGCGTGAGGAAAACGGCCGGGATTGTCCCGCGCCGGCTCTGTACGAGCAAACAAGCTGGTCCGGTTTTCCCGGGCTTTGGTTCAAAAAGGTTCTGCTGGTTACGATGGCTTCAAGCGCAATCATGGAAAGGTCCGCAGCAAACCGCGCCATTATGGCTGCGGGCGGCACCGCCATGACGCTCAGGCAGCGGCCGGCGGACATTCAATTGCCCGGCACCCATGTTCATCCACACTCACAGCGGCGGGCTTTGCCCCGCAAGCTGCGGCTGACGGCTGCCGGGGGGAAACGAAATAATGCCCAACAAGATGCTGATAGACGCCTCCCACCCGGAGGAAACACGTGTTGTCGTCGTTCGCGGTAACCGTATTGAAGAATTCGACTTTGAATCACAGGACAAAAAGCAGCTCAAAGGAAATATCTACCTCGCCCGCGTAACGCGCGTCGAACCCTCGCTTCAGGCAGCCTTTGTCGAATATGGCGGCAACCGTCACGGTTTCCTCGCCTTCAGTGAAATTCATCCCGACTACTACCAGATTCCGGTCGCCGACCGTCAGGCGCTGCTGCGCGCGGAAGCGCAGGAGGCTGAAGACGAGGACGATGACGACGGCGACGGCGACGACCGCCAAAGCCGCGATCGTGGGCGGCGCGGACGCCGACGCGGCGGCAAGAGCCGCGACCGAGGCGAGCACAAGCGTGATGCAGGTGCGGCCGATTCTGACGATTCTGTCGATTCCAATGACAGCGGTTCCAATGAGTGCGAACACGGCGAGGATGCGGTCGCGGAGAACGTCGCTGCCGTTTCCGAAAATGTCGACACGCCGTCTGATACTTCGGAACATCGTGAGGATGTCGCCGGTCATGTTGACGCGAGTCATGGTGAGACGAGCCATGATGAGACGAGCCATGATGAGACGAGCCATGATGAGACGAGCCATGATGAGACTGGGCCTTCCGAAGGCGGACCCAATTCCATCGCCGCCAGCATCGAATCGGATGTGATTTCCGAAGCCGTGGCGCAGCCGGACTCGGCCGGCGAAGCCACGTCCACCGACAATGATCGCGGCATGCTGGAAGAGGTGCAGTCCTCGCATCCGGACGACCATGAGGTCGAATCGGTCGGCGCCGAGGATGCGCTGGAAGAAGCGCGCAACCGCCGCAAGCCGGTGCGCCGCCAGTACAAGATCCAGGAAGTGATCAAGCGCCGGCAGATCCTCCTGGTGCAGGTCGTGAAGGAAGAGCGCGGCAACAAGGGCGCGGCGCTCACCACCTACCTGTCGCTTGCCGGCCGCTATTCGGTCCTGATGCCGAACACGGCGCGTGGCGGCGGCATCTCGCGCAAGATCACCAACGCGCAGGACCGCAAGCGGCTGAAGGAGGTCGTCGCAGATCTCGAAGTGCCGCAGGGCATGGGCGTCATCCTGCGCACAGCCGGCGAAAGCCGCACCAAGGCCGAGATCAAGCGCGACTACGAATATCTGATGCGGCTTTGGGAAAACGTCCGCAGTCTGACGCTGCAGTCCACGGCCCCTGCCCTGGTCTACGAAGAAGGCAGCCTGATCAAGCGCTCGGTGCGCGATCTCTACAACAAGGACATCGATGAGATCCTGGTCTCCGGCGAAGAGGGCTATCGCGAGGCCAAGGACTTCATGCGCATGCTGATGCCGAGCCACGCCAAGGTCGTGCAGCCGTTCCGCGACACGACGCCGATCTTCGTGCGTAATGGCATCGAGGCGCAGCTCGACCGCATGCTGCAGCCGCAGGTGACCCTAAAGAGCGGCGGCTACATCATCATCAACCAGACCGAAGCGCTGGTCGCCATCGACGTCAATTCGGGCCGGTCCACCAAGGAGCACTCGATCGAGGACACGGCGCTTCACACCAATCTGGAAGCGGCCGAGGAAGTCGCAAGGCAGCTGAGGCTGCGCGATCTTGCCGGCCTGATCGTCATCGACTTCATCGACATGGAGGAGAACCGCAATAACCGTGCCGTCGAAAAGCGGCTGAAGGATCACCTCAAGAACGATCGCGCCCGCATCCAGGTCGGCCGCATCTCGCATTTCGGCCTGATGGAGATGTCGCGCCAGCGCATCCGTGCGAGCGTGCTGGAATCGACGATGAAGCCTTGCCCGCATTGCGGCGGCACCGGCCATGTGCGGTCCGATTCGTCTGTCGCACTGATGGTGGTGCGGGCGATCGAGGAATTCCTGCTCAAGGATTCGCGCAGCCACATCACGGTGCGGACGCCGGCGGCGACCGCGCTCTATGTCCTCAACCACAAGCGCGGCACGCTGGTGGAGCTCGAAAACCGCTTCGGCCTGACCATCACCGTCGAGGCCGACGACACGGTCGGCGCCCAGCACTATGCGATCTTCCGCGGCGCGCTGGCTGAAAAGCCTGAAGGCTTCGTCGAGGTGCGCACCGTGCCCGCCTATGTCGAGCCGGAAGAGCCCGCCGACGAAATCGTCATCGAGGAGGAGGAAGACGAGGCCGTTGCACCGGCGGAGCAACCGCGCCAAGCCCAGCAGCCGCAGCAGCCAAGGCCAAGCGAGGATGGCGAAGGCCGCGACCGCAAGCGCCGCAAGCGGCGCAGACGGCGCGGCGGCAAGGATCGCGACCGCGAACATGGCGCCCCTGTGGAAGGTGCGGCCCTCTCCACCGCTGCCGATGGCGTCTCCAAAACCTCAAGCGATGAAGGCGCCGAAGCAGACCACGAGGTGCCGGTCGGCGTCACTGAGGCGGTGGAAGTGTCGGATGACGGTCAAGCGCCTGATGAAGGTCGGGAGCCTGATGAAGGTCGGGGGCCGGATGAAGCTCTGGGCAAGAAGCGCCGGCGCGGCAAGCGTGGCGGCAAGCGCAATCGCCGTGAAGACGGCGAAGGCGAGTTCGATGCAGGCACTGCCGAATCTGCTGACAGGCCCGAAGCCGAAATTCTGGAGGGCGTAGCCGTCTCCGGCGAGCCGCTAGCAGCAACGCCGGTCGAAGAGCCTGTGGACCTTGCTCCGGCCAATGACGACATGCCGAGCGCCGAAAAGCCGAAGAAGCCGCGCCGCGCCGCCAAGCCGAAGAAGGCTGCGGCGGACGTCGTCGCCGAGACGCCGGTAGCCGAGCCGGAAATTTCTGCCGAGGCTCCCGCACCTGTTCCGGAGGAAACAGTCGTGGCCACCGTCGACGAAAAACCGAATGTCCGCCCATCGCGACGCAAGCCTGTACCGGTAGATGCTCCGGTTGAGCCGATCGTGTCTTCGACTGTTGCCGAAGAGGAAAAGACCGAGGAAAAGCCGAAGCGTGCCGGCTGGTGGCAGCGGAAAGGCTTTTTCTAAGCTTTTCGGTAGTTTAGCCTGATCTTTTGACCAAAAGAATCCCGCGCTGTCCTGTCGACAGCGCGGGAATTTTCTTGTCTGAAGCGTCACAATCTCTATGGCGCCCCCAAATCTTTATGGCGCGAAGACCGACCAGTTCATCATCTTCGCCAGCCTTTCCAGCGCAATCGACCCCAGCCTGGAATTGCCGTTGGCGTTAAGGCCGGGCGACCAGACGGCGAGCGAAGCCACGCCCGGCACGATCGCCAAAATGCCGCCGCCAACGCCGCTCTTGCCGGGGATGCCGACGCGAAAGGCGAAATCGCCGGAGCCGTCATAATGACCGCAGGTCAGCATCATCGCGCCAATGCGGCGGGCGCGCTCGGCCGAAACAACGGAATGGCCGGTCGCCGGGTTCTTGCCGCCATTGGCAAGGAAACGGCCGGCCAAAGCCAGTTGCCGGCAGCTCATGGCGATGGCGCAATGATGGAAATAGACGCCCAGCGCCAGGTCCGGCGCGTGGTTGAGATTGCCGAAGGATTTCATGTAGTTGGCAAGCGCCAAGTTGCGAAAACCGGTGGCCCGTTCCGAAGCCGCGACCTCGCGGTCGACGATGATGGTCTCGTCGTCGGCCAGGAACTGGATGAAGCGCAGGATCTCGCCGATCGCCTCGCGCGGCTGGTGGCCGGCGAGCAGAATGTCGGAAATGACGATAGCGCCGGCATTGATGAACGGATTGCGCGGAATGCCGTTCTCATGCTCGAGCTGGACGATCGAGTTGAACGGGTTGCCCGAAGGCTCGCGCCCGACACGCTGCCACAACGCGTCGCCGACATTGCCGAGCGCCAATGTCAGCGTGAACACCTTCGAAATGCTCTGGATCGAAAACGGCTCATCGGCGTCGCCCGCCATCAGCACGCGACCGTCATTGGTCACGGCGGCGATACCGAACTTTTTCGGATCGACCTTGCCGAGTTGCGGAATGTAGGTCGCGACTTCGCCGCGATCCGTGCGCTCCGCCATTTCGGCGGCAATTTCGGTCAAAGCATGTTCGAGTTCCGGCATTCGCGCTACTTCAGCCAGCGTTCGAGGCGCATCATCGCCTCGACCATCTCATCGTGGCTGCCGGCGTAGGAAAAGCGCATGGTTCGATGGCCTTGAAGCGGATCGAAATCGCGGCCAGGCGTCGCCGCCACATGCGCCTCGGCCAGCATCTTGCGCGCGAAGGCCATACTGTCGTTGGTGTGCCTGGTGACATCGCAGAAGGCGTAGAACGCCCCGTCCATCGGTGCCGCCAGCGTAAAGCCGAGTTCCGGCAGGCGTGTCATCAAAAGCTCGCGATTCCAGGCGTAGCGCGCCTTCACCGCCTCCAATTCCCCGGTCGCCTTGAACGCCTCGATTGCGGCGATCTGGGACAGTTCCGGCGGTGAGATGTAGAGACTCTGGGCGATGCGCTCGACCGGCCGCACCAATGCTTCCGGCAGCACCATCCAGCCGATACGCCAACCGGTCATGCAGTAATATTTCGAGAAGGAATTGATCACCGTCACGTCCTGGCCGTAGGCAAGCGCCGTCGTGTCCGGCGCAGCGTAAGCCAGCCGGTGATAGATCTCGTCGGAGATCACGGCGGTGCCGAGCTCTTGCGCCGTCGTCACAAGCGCCGACAGCTCGTCGGCGGGGATAATTGCGCCGGTCGGATTGGCCGGGCTGGCAAACAACACGCCCTTCAGCTTCTTTTGGCGATGCGCGGCCTTCAGATGTTCGGCGTGAAGATAGGCATCACCGTGGAGCTCGATCTCAACGATCTCGATGCCGAGCGCGGCCATGATGTTGCGATAGGCCGGATAGCCGGGTGCGGCGATGGCGACACGATCGCCTGGATCGAACATCGCCAGAAAGGCCAGGTTGAAGGCGGCCGACGATCCGGTGGTGACGGCGATCCGGCCGGGTGAAACGGCATGCCCGTAGTGGTCGGCATAGTGCTGCGCGATCGCCTCGCGCAGCCCGGAAAGACCCAATGCGTCGGTGTAGCCGATGCGCCCCATCTTCAATGCGTTCGTCGCCGCTTGCCTGACCCCGGCCGGCGCCGGGTCGGACGGCTGGCCAACGGCCATGGAAACAACCGGCACGCCCATTGCCTTCAGCCGATTCGCTTCCGCCAGAATGTCCATGGCGTGGAACGGCTCGACTTCGCCGCGACGCGAAAGCGATACAACCATTTGACCTCATTCCTGGGCGGCCCCTTGGGTCGGCCCTTTGGTCGGCACTTGTCGGCTGCCGGCGCCGAGCTTTGGCGTCCCGCGCCGCACAAATGCCCGATTGATGTGAGGATCACAAGTTCGGTAAAGTTTCAGTGCCGACTTTTCATCCTTCGCCCGCTCGTCTACCAGTGGACCTGCCATGTTTAGCCGACCCAAATCGACGATAGCCAGGGCAGCGCGCGCCTTCGCGACGCTTTCGCTTGCCGCGACGGTCGCCGTGACCGGCACCATCAGCGCCTTAGCGCAAAACGTGCCGGTGGTGCGCGACGCAGAGATCGAGGCGCTGGTACGCGATTATGCGCGGCCGATCTTCCGGGCCGCGGGCCTGCCGGAAGACGGCGTCGACATCGTGCTGGTCAACGACCAGAGTTTCAACGCCTTCGTTGCCGGGTCCCGACTGTTCATCAACACCGGCGCCCTGATGACGGCGGAGACGCCCAACGAGATCATCGGCGTCATCGCACACGAAGCCGGCCACATTGCCGGTGGGCACCAGCAAAAACTGCGCAATCAGCTCGAACGCGCCAAGACGATGGCCATCATCGCGACGCTGCTTGGCGCCGGCGCCATCGTTGCCGGCGCCACCAGCAAAAGCCGGGGCCTGGCTGGCGCCGGCATGGGGGTCGCGGCTGGCGGCGGCGAGATGGCGCAGCGCAGTATCCTCGCTTATCAGCGCACCGAAGAGATGACCGCCGACCGCTCGGCGATAACCTATCTCAATGCCACCGGCCAGTCCGGCCTGGGCATGCTGAAGACCTTCGGCCGCTTTCAGAGCGCGCTCTCGCTGTCAGGGGCGCAGGTCGATCCCTACCGGATCAGCCATCCGCTGCCGCGCGAACGCATCGCTAACCTCGAAGTCCTGGTCAAGCAGAGCCCCTACGTCGACAAGGTCGATCCGAAGGCGCTGCAGCAGCGGCACGACATGATGCGCGTCAAGATCGCCGCCTATATGGGAGGTCAGGCCGCCGCATCGCGGCTGATGCGCAAGATGCCGGGCAGCCTCGCCTCGCAGTATGGCGACGCGCAGACGAGCTATCTTTTCGGCGATCTGGCCGGGGCGCTCGCCAAGACCAACGCGCTGATCAAGGCACAGCCGAAGAACCCCTATTTCCAGGAATTGCGCGGCGACATCCTGATGAAGGCGAACAGACCGAAGGCTGCCGCCGAAGCCTACGCCAAGGCGGTCAGCCTCGATCCGGCGCGATCCGGGTTGCTGTCGGTCTCCTACGGCCAGGCGCTGATGGCCATCGGCACGCCCGATTCCCTGGAGAAAGCGGTGGTGCAGATCAACAAGGGCCTCGGGCGCGACCGGGAAAACGCCGTCGGTTACCGCCATCTGGCGCAGGCCTATGGCGAGCTCGGCAACATTCCGGCCGCCGATCTTGCAACCGCCGAAGGCCATTTCTATTCCGGCGCCTACAAGGATGCCAAGATCTTCGCAATGCGCGCGCAGATGAAAATGAAGCGCGGCGAGCCGGGCTGGATCCGCGCGCAGGACATCATAAACTACGCACCATCAGGCAAGAAAAAGTAAACCTTCCGGCCGTGCGCGGCGACATGTAGTCGGACCAATCGAGGTCAGACCAATCGGGCAGGAACCCAGGCAAGAGGATTAGGGACGATGAACAAGGCAATTCTGCTGGGCACCACGGGAGTGGCGGTCGCTCTCGCCATGCTGGGTTTCGGGTTCGTGACTGGAAGTCCGCAGACGGCAAAGGCCGATGCCGTGCAGATCGCCCAGGCGGCGCCCGCCGAAACCAAGATCGACCGGGCCGAAGTCGAAGGCATCATCCGCGACTATCTCCTGAAGAACCCCGAAGTGCTGCTGGAGGCTCAGGAAGCGCTCGAGGCCAAGCAGAAGGAGGCGCAGCGCGTCGCCAGTCTCGCCATAATTCAAAATGCCAAGGACCAGATCTTCAACTCGGCCTTCGACGGCGTCGTCGGCAATCCGAACGGCAAGGTCACCATCGTCGAGTTCTACGATTACAATTGCGGCTACTGCAAACGCGCCATGGAGGACATGAAAACACTGACGACAGCGGATCCGGACCTGCGCTTCGTGCTCAAGGAGTTCCCGATCCTCGGCCCGGATTCGCAGAAGGCGAGCGTCGTCTCGATGGCCTTCCACCTGATGATGCCGGAGAAATACGGCGAGTTCCACAACGCGCTGCTCGGCGCCCAGGGACGCGCCACCGAAGCAGCGGCCATCAAGGTAGCGCTTTCGCTCGGCGCCGACGAAGCGACGCTGCGCGAGAAGATGAAGGACCCGTCGATCGCCGAGGCCCTCTCCAAGACCTATGACCTTGCCAACAAGCTGGCCATAACCGGAACGCCCTCCTATGTGGTCGGCAACGAGGTGGTGTTCGGGGCGCTCGGCCAGCAAGTGCTGGCGGAGAAGATCGAGGCGGCCAAGGCCGCACTCTGATCGGCTTCGGCGCAAGCCATTTTCCGCCTGTTGTGGACAGCGAAAGAACCCACTTGCGCTCTTTTCGCAGGCGTCTAAGCCCATTATAGAGGTCCGGCGCGCCGACTGATGCCGGCGCTGATGTGGTGGATTTGAAGTTCCTGCTACTTTGGTGGCATCAGCGCTCAGGAACTTCAAATCCACCACATCAGAAATGTATAAATTGCCAGTGTGGCTTTGAATCCGAAATTCGTTCAAAGCGCTGCTCCAAGGTATTGCGAATTTCGGATTCAAAACCACACTGGGAAAAAGGTCGGCATTTTGAAAACGGTTTTCGTCCTGAACGGTCCAAACCTCAACGCGCTCGGCAAGCGCGAGCCGGGCATCTATGGCGGCAAGACGCTTGCCGCGATCGCCGACGATTGCAAGCAGGCAGGTGCGGCGCTTGGGCTCGAGATCGATTTCCGTCATTCGAACCATGAGGGCGACCTCGTCGACTGGATACAGGAAGCCGCCGACAAGGCTGTTGGCATCGTCATCAATCCGGGCGCCTACAGCCACACCTCGATCGCCATTCACGACGCCATCCGCTCAGTCGCCCCATTGCCCGTCGCCGAAGTTCATCTTTCCAACATCCATGCGCGGGAATCATTCCGCCACGTCTCCATGGTCTCGCCGGTCGCCGTCGGCGTGATCTGCGGGTTCGGGCCGCTCGGCTACACACTGGCGCTGCAGGCGCTGGCCGCACGCCTATGACCGGCCAACAAACAGAAGGCTCGAAAATGTCGATAAAGAAGAATGGTGTTGACCAGCAGCTTATCCGCGATCTGGCGGGCATACTGAACGACACCAACCTCACCGAGATCGAGGTCGAGCTGGGCGACTTGAAGGTGCGAGTGTCGCGACAGGCGCCGGCCGTCCATGCGGTCGCCGCACCGCAGCCCGCCTATGCGCCGCCGGCAGCGCAGCCGTTGGCCGCAGCCGCGCCGGCAGCGGCCGACGTGTCCAAGAATGCGGTGGCCTCGCCCATGGTCGGCACCGCCTACCTGGCGCCGTCGCCCGACGCCAAGGCGTTCATCGAAGTCGGCCAGCAGGTGAAGGAAGGCCAGACGCTGCTGATCATCGAGGCGATGAAGACGATGAACCAGATCCCCTCGCCCCGTGCCGGCACGGTGACGGCGATCCTGTTCGAGGATGCGCAGCCGGTCGAATACGGCATGCCGCTCGTCGTGATCGAGTAGAGCCGGGAACAGCCGAAAGATGTTCCAGAAAATCCTCATCGCCAATCGCGGCGAAATCGCTCTGAGGGTGCTGCGCGCCTGCAAGGAGCTCGGCATCCAGACGGTGGTGGTGCATTCGACCGCCGACGCCGACGCCATGCATGTGCGGCTTGCCGACGAGAGCGTCTGCATCGGCCCGCCGCCGTCGCGCGACAGCTATCTCAACATCCACCAGATCGTCGCGGCCTGCGAGATCACCGGCGCCGACGCGGTGCATCCGGGCTACGGCTTCCTGTCGGAGAATGCCAAATTCGCCGATATCCTCGCCGCGCACAACATCACCTTCATCGGACCGACCGGCGATCACATCCGCATCATGGGCGACAAGATCGAGGCCAAGCGCACTGCAAAGCGTCTTGGCATTCCGGTGGTGCCCGGGTCCGACGGCGCGGTCACCGAGGAAAAGGAAGCCAGGCGCATCGCCGCCGAGATCGGCTATCCCGTGATCATCAAGGCGTCGGCCGGCGGCGGCGGACGCGGCATGAAAGTGGCGCGCAGCGAAACCGATCTTGTCGTCGCGCTGCAGACGGCGCGCTCAGAAGCCGGTGCCGCCTTCGGCGACGACGCCGTCTACATCGAGAAGTATCTCGAAAAGCCGCGCCACATCGAGGTGCAGGTATTCGGTGACGGTGCCGGCCACGGCGTGCATTTCGGCGAGCGCGACTGCTCGCTGCAGCGCCGTCACCAGAAAGTCTGGGAAGAAGCACCATCGCCGGCGCTCAATGCCGAGGAGCGCGGGCATATCGGCGGCGTCTGCGCCAGGGCGATCGCCGATCTCGGCTATTCCGGCGCCGGCACCATCGAATTCCTTTACGAGAACGGCGAATTCTACTTCATCGAGATGAATACGCGCCTGCAGGTCGAGCATCCGGTAACCGAGGCGATCACCGGCATCGACCTCGTGCATGAGCAGATCCGCGTCGCCTCGGGCGCTGGGCTTTCGGTGCGCCAGGAAGATATCCGCTTCCAGGGCCATGCCATCGAATGCCGCATCAATGCCGAAGATGCGCGCACCTTCACGCCCTCACCCGGCACGATCACCCACTTCCACACACCGGGCGGCCTCGGCATCCGTGTCGATTCCGGCGTCTATTCCGGCTATAAGATCCCGCCCTACTACGACAGCCTGATCGGCAAGCTGATCGTGCACGGCCGCAACCGCGTCGAATGCATGATGCGGCTGCGGCGGGCGCTCGACGAATTCGTCGTCGATGGCATCAAGACGACGCTGCCGCTGTTTCGCGATCTCGTCGGCAATGCCGATATCGCCAATGGCGAGTATGACATCCACTGGCTGGAAAAATATCTGGCCGAAGAGGATTAGGTCGTGAACTTATAGAATATAATGACGCGATGACCCGTCCCTACGCGCCAGGCTATCGCATCCCGACCGACCTGTTGCTCAAGGCCTACGCCTCGGGCGTCTTCCCGATGGCCGAAAGCGCCACAGATCCCGAAGTGTTCTGGGTGCGGCCGGAAACGCGCGGCATCATCCCGCTGGATGGTTTTCACACGCCCAAAAGCCTGAGGAAGGCGATCCGGAAAAACCTGTTCGACATACGGTTCGATTTCGACTTCGAGGCGACCATCGATGGCTGCGCCGAGAGGCGCGAGGAACGGCGGTCGACCTGGATCAATGCGCCGATCCGCGAGGCCTATGTCGAACTCCATCGGATGGGCCATTGCCATTCGGTCGAAGCCTGGCGCGAGGGTCGGCTGGTTGGCGGTCTCTACGGCGTGTCTCTCGGCCGGGTGTTCTTCGGCGAAAGCATGTTCGCCAGGGAAACGGACGCGTCGAAGGTCTGCCTGGTGCACCTGGTCGAACGCCTCAAGCAACGACACTTCGCCTTGCTCGACACGCAGTTCACCACCGAGCACCTCAAACGCTTCGGCGCGGTCGACGTGCCAAGGGGCAAATACGAAAAGATGCTGGCCGACGCGCTGAAGGGCGAGGCAGTCTTTTTCCCATGATCTGCGCCAAAGGTCGGGTTTTGGTCAGCTTTTTGCGGCAGGCTCAAGAGGCGTCTGCGCGTGGAACATCATCTTCCAGCCATTGACGCGATGGACATAGCCGGTGCTGACCAGCGCCGCATAAGGCTCGCCATTCTCGCGCGTGGCATGGGCCTCATAGGTCAGCATCACAATGTCGCTGCCCGGCTCGATGATGCCCTTGAGGTCGATGTCGAGATTGCGCCAGCGATTTGGGTCCGTCGCGGTTTCGGCCAGATCGGCGTTGCTCATCGTTTGCGCCATGTTTGGGAAAGCCACGAGGCATTCGGTGTCGGCGTTGGCTTTGAAATAGGCAGCATCGCCGGTCCAGAACCCTTTTTCGAGTTCGAGAAGCTCGCTTTTATTAGCCATCATAGCCGTCATGGGAACATCTCCGTACGCCAGCCATGACCAACGCACGGAGAATAAGGCGGTTCCGGGAGGCTCAGTAGGTGATTGCGAACAGGCGATCCCGCACGCCAGGGACTATAGCTGGTCTTGGCTAGTTGGTTTTGGCCGCGTCGGGTGCCGGCACCTCCGACTTCTGTTTACAGCCCTTCAGCCAGACATCGTAGACCGCGTGCTCGACGGCGTTGAGGCCGGGGCTTTCGGCAAACATCCAGCCGGTGAAGATGCGGCGGATCTTGCGATCCAGCGTGATCTCGTCGACCTCGACGAAGGAATCGGTCTTCGGCTCTTCGGTTTGCGGCCGCGAATAGCAGATGCGCGGCGTCACCTGCAAAGCGCCGAACTGCACCGTCTCGTCGATATAGACATCGAAGGTGATGATGCGGGCAGTGATCTTGTCGATGCCGGCGAATTCGGCGACAGGATTTGTGATGCGTTGCGGCGCGGCCGGTGCTGCCGGCGCCACTGTCGCATTCGGTTCCACTGTCGCATCCGGTTCCAATGGCGGTGCAGCCGGGTCCACTGGCGGCTCCAGTTCCATCGGCGCCCCCGGTTCCATTGGCGGCTCCAGCTCCATCGGTGCCCCCGGTTCCACTGGCGCCTCCAGCGTCTGTGCGGCGGCCATGGCGCAGGCGACAAAAACGGCGGTCACCGTCAGTCCGCCCATCGAAATTCGGCTGAAAATGCTCATGCAGGAATCCGGTGGTTTGCGCCCGGGGTGATTCTGTCGCGCCCAAGGCTAGTCGCTGCTGTCAGATCGACAAGCAGCTAAACGCCAATTGTGGCGATAAAGGACCGATCCGTCTCGACGAGCGGTTACGTCCCCGGCGTCCAGGCGTCGTAGTCGCCCGTCACCTGCGGGCGGTGCTGATTGGTGAGCACGGAGCCCTTGGGGCGATAGGCGGCGGCACTTCCGGTAAGGTTCGGCTGATGCGGCTTTTGCCAGTCGCGTGGCTTGTAGTTTTCGCTCGGCGGCGCGGTATCGACGCGGTGATGCATCCAGCCATGCCAGCCGGGCGGAATCATCGAGGCTTCCGAATAGTCGCGATAGATGACCCAGCGGCGGGTGCGGCCTTCCGAATCGACACCACCTTCGTAGTAGACGTTGCCAGCCTCGTCCTGCCCGACTTTCTTTCCATGCCGCCAGGTGTGGAAGCGCGTGCCCAGCGTCTGGCTGTTCCACCAGGTGAAAAACTGCAGAAGGAAAGTCTTCATCCAAGTCCTCGTGGCAAGTCCTCGCGGCGGCAGCGGCCGCGCCTGTTTCCTGCTTATGGCGTCAGGCCATCGCTAAGGCAAGGGTTTTGCCGCAAGCGTCGCGCAAATGGCCGTCGGAAAACCGATGCAAACCCGGCAAGCCTTTTGCCTCTGTCGAGGCATGCCTTGCCAAGGCTGCCTGGTCTTTCTAAAGCTCTGCGCGTCCCATGCAGGTACCCAGCCTGATTGACGGTTGAGGGAGGTAAAGATGGCCCCGGATGCATCCGACCCTGAACTGCGGATCAGTGCCGGCGCCATTCGCCTGCGCAAGGGCCGCGTGCCGGTCGTCTGCCTCACCGCCTATACCTACCCGGTCGCTCGCCTGCTCGACGGCCATGTCGACCTGCTTCTGGTCGGCGACAGCGTCGCCATGGTTCTGCATGGCCACAAGACCACGCTGGGCGCCTCGCTGGAGATGATGATCGCCCATGGACAAGCGGTGATACGAGGCTCAGCCAGGGCCTGCGTGGTGGTCGACATGCCGGCCGGAAGCTATGAGGCAACGCCGCGCCAAGCCGTCGCCTCGGCGCGGCGGATCGTCGGCGAAACCGGCTGCCAGGCCGTCAAGCTGGAGGGTGGCGTCACAGTTGCCCCGCAGATCGCGGCGATCGTCGCTGCCGGTATTCCGGTCATGGGACATATCGGCTTGCAGCCGCAATCGGTGGAAAGCGACGGCGGCTACAAGATCAAGGGCCGGACCGAGGAGAATGTGGCGGCGCTTTATCGCGACGCCGAAGCGGTCGAAAAGGCTGGCGCATTTTCTGTGGTGATCGAAGGCACCGTCGAGACCGTCGCTGCCGACCTCACCCGGCATATTTCCATTCCAACCATCGGCATCGGCGCCAGCGGCGACTGCGACGGCCAGATCTTGGTCGTCGACGACATGGTCGGCCTGACTGTCGACCGGGTGCCGAAATTCGTCAAGCAATATGCCGACCTGCGCAGCGTGATATCGCAGGCGGCAGCCAGCTACGCAGCGGAGGTGCGAAGCCGGACGTTCCCCGGACCGGGCCACGTCTTTTCGGCCGCAGCCGACAAAGACAAAGAACGAGGGGGACAAAGAATGAGTGGGGACAAAAATGAGTGGGGACAAAGATGAGTGGGGACAAAGAATGAGCCGGGACAAAGCATGAGCCGGCCTCTCGTCATCGACAGCGTCGCCGCTCTTCGCGCGCAAATCCGCGACTGGCGTCGCGATGGCCTCAGCGTTGCCATGGTGCCGACCATGGGTGCGCTGCATGACGGCCATATCTCGCTGATCAAGATCGCGCTGGAAAAGGCCGAACGCTGCGTTGTCTCGATCTTCGTCAACCCGACGCAGTTCGCGCCGAGCGAAGACCTCGACAAATATCCGCGACAGCTCGCCCGCGACCTCGACCGGCTGGCCGAGGCCGGCGCGCAGCTCGCCTTCATCCCTGATATCCCGGAGATGTACCCGGCCGGCTTCGCCACCAGGATCTCCGTCGGCGGGCCAGCCGCCGGGCTGGAATCCGATTTCCGGCCGACCTTCTTCGACGGCGTCGCGACGGTCGTGGCAAAGCTCTTCCTGCAGACGTTGCCCGACTGTGCGGTCTTCGGTGAAAAGGACTACCAGCAGCTTTGCGTCGTCAGGCAGCTCTGCCGCGACCTCGATCTGCCGGTGGAAATTATCGGCGCACCAACGGTACGCGACGCACATGGCCTCGCCATGTCGTCACGCAATGCTTTTCTCGGCGCAGCCGAGCTCGAGGTGGCGCGCCAGCTCAACGCCATATTGCGCCGGGCGGCAGCGGCACTAGCGGCAGGCGCGGATGAAGGCAGCGCGACCGCCGAGGCCAGCCGCGCACTCGTCAAGGCTGGTTTCGACAAAGTCGACTATGTCGCGGCGCGCGATAGCCTGGCGCTCGCCCCGTGGCGGCGAAACCGTGACGGACGCCTGCTCGCAGCCGCCTGGCTGGGCAAGACCCGGCTGATCGACAATGTGGAAGTTCCCTCCGCTTAAAGCGCGACGCGTTTGGATGGATTCATGCGACGCGCTTCAAGTTCTTGTTGTTATGCATGTCGCTATCGCAAAACCGCTGCGCAGTTTTGAACGACATGCATTAGGCCAATCAGGCGACCTTGAGTTCCTTTATCGCCTTCTCGTAGACATCTTTGATCGGCTTGGATACGTCTTCGGCGGCTTTCGTTGCAGCCGCCTGAAACTCCTTGCCCTGCTCGACGGTCTTTTCCACCTGCTTGCGCAAGAAGTCAGTCTGCAGTTCGATGAACTCGGAGGGCGATTTCACGGCTACCAGGGCTTCGAGGTGAGCAAAGCTGGCCTCAGCATTTGCGCGCAGCGCGGCGATCGTCTTCAGCGACAGCTCATTACTGGCGGTCTTGGCTGTTTCGAACGACGACTCAAGAGCCTTCTGGGTCGCTTCGGCGCCGGTCGCCAATTTCGACAAGGCTTCTTTCGACTGCTCGACGCCCTTTTCGGCGACAGCGAGGATCTGATCGGTTGCCTCGGTCGGGACTTTTGCGTTCTCGGTGATTTCAGCAGTTTTATCGGCGGTCTTGGTCATAGTTTCCATCCTTTGCGGTGGGCGGCCTTTTTGAAAAGCCGTCTCGTTCATCTAGGACCATGACGTTACGGCATCTGAAGTGCATTGCAATATTTTTGTGCGTCGCACCATGCCTTTTTTGCGTCAGCGTTAGCCACTGCCGAATTCTTACCTGCGGCGAGTTTTGCGGACTTCCCGTAATTCCCTCAATTCTAGTTCAGGCAATCCGCATATTTTTCAGAGCTTTGTAGACGACATCTTCAGAATCCAAGCTACCGGGCCGGCTCGGCTACAATTCGGCCAGAATCATGGTGCGGTCCTGCGCGCTCCAGGAGCGCAGCATCGATGCTCGGCTGGAATGAGAACGATTCCTGGCGCGGATCCCAATCTTGATACCGTCACATGTCGAGCGGCTGCTCCCCTATCTGTTCCTGCTTGCGTTGATCTGCATCGCGGTCGCTTTCCGACCGCTCCTGCCTGTCGATGAAACGCGATATCTCGGCGTGACCTGGGAAATGTATCTGAGTAGACAGATCTTCGTCCCGATGATGAATTTCGCGCCCTATCTGCAAAAGCCGCCGCTGCTGTTCTGGCTTATCGATCTGGCCTGGGACATTTTCGGCGCAAGCCGGGTTGCCGCGATGCTCGTCATCTTCGCCGCATCGTCGCTCGTCATCTGGCTGACGACGCGTCTGGCAAAAACCCTCTTTCCCGGACGCGACGACATCGCAAGCCGTATCCCCTGGCTCGTCGCCGGAAGCACCATCTTCGTCATTTATTCGACGCTGATCCTGTTCGACATGCTGCTGACGGTCTTCGTGCTTGCCGCGCTTTTGTCGTTGCTTGCCTTTGCCAGGAGCGGCAACCGTTGGCACGCCGTGCTGGCGGGATTGTTCATCGGACTGGGTATTTTGACGAAAGGTCCGGTGGTGCTCATCCATGTCGGCGCTCCCGTCTTGCTCTATCCGTTCTGGCGCGATCGGCAGGGCGGGCTGGCGACGCCGAAATTCTTCGCCGGGGCGGGCCTGGCAATTCTCGCCGCATTGATCCCGGTGGCGATCTGGCTGGTGCCTGCGACCATCCTGACGAAAGGCGATTTCGTCTACGACCTCGTCTGGAACCAGTCGGCAGGGCGCATCACCGGCAATATGCACAACTCCCACGGCCGGCCGTTCTATTTCCATGTCGTGCTGCTGCCGCTTTTGTTCATCCCGTGGATTTTCGTGCCGCATGTCTGGCGGTTGCACCTGACGGCGCGGATACGCGGCTTGATACAAACACGGTCAAGCGATCTTTCGGCACTGCGTATGCTGACGATGTCGTTCGTGGCCATCGTGCTGGTCTTCAGCGCCATATCCGGCAAACAGCCACATTACCTCGTTCCGGTGCTGCCTCTGGCGACGATCGTGTTCGGGTATTTCATGGCCGAGGTGCCGCCCGCCAGGATCAAGGCCGCCGCCCTTTGCATGCTTGCCATGTTCTGCACCGGACATGCAATCGCGTCCGCTACGGCCTTCAAACTTTACGATCTCACGCCGCTGGCGAATTTCATCGACGAACGGAAGGACGCGGCCTGGGCTGTCGACTTCGACTATCAGGATGAAGTCGGCTTCCTTGCCCGGTTGCAGAAGCCGTTCGAAAGCACCGACAATCCCGAGGGATGGCTGCGCTCCCATCCCGGCGGCTATGTCATCGACAAATCTTTCAAAGACCCTGAGACGTCGGGGCAAGTCGCTTTTCGCCTTCACGTCGAACGAGGCTATCTTGTCGTCCTCAAGGGACAACATTGAGGATGCCGCTGCCGACCGGCCAGCCCGTAAAACGCAACCGACTGCGACATATCCGGGCAGACATCTATCCGATTGCCTTTTCGAAAATCAACGCCGGCAGCCCTGAACCACCACCGCAGTCGGCGGTGTTGCCGGCGGGCAAGAACCCTTTCGAGCGGTAGAAGGCGACGGCCTGAGCGTTTGCCTCTTCAACCTCGACACGCAGCGTCCGCGCCTCCGGAAAGCTGGCTTCGACCTCTTCCAGCAACGCCTGGCCGATCCCCTGCCTCTGGCAGGCCGGATGCACGTAGAGCTGGTTCAGCATGACGATCTTCGCATCGGTGGTGGCTGCGGCGAAAGTCATGCCGCCGATGCGCTTGCCGTCGTCTGCGACCAGGAATTCGGAATTCGGTCGCGTCAGCCGCGCCTTGAGCGAGGCGATCGAATGCCATTCATCAGTGATCTCGGTGACTTTGGCAGCACCATAAATACTATCGTAGGTTGCGTGCCAGGTTTCGACCAGCAGCGCGCGTACCGCGGCAAGATCGCGCTCGCCAGCGGTGCGAACGAACATCATCCTATTCGATCCCGAGCTTGGCCTTGACGAGGTCGTTAACCGCTTGCGGGTTGGCCTTGCCGCCCGTCGCCTTCATCACCTGGCCGACGAACCAGCCGGCCATGCTCGGCTTGGCGCGCGCCTGCTCGACCTTGTCCGGATTGGCCGATATCACCTCATCGACCGCCGTTTCGATGGCGCCGGTATCGGTGACCTGCTTCATGCCGCGGCTTTCGACCAGCTGGCGCGGATCGCCGCCTTCGCTCCAGACGATCTCGAACAGATCCTTGGCGATCTTGCCGGAGATGGTGCCCTCCTTGATCAGGTCGATGACCGCGCCGAGCTGATCGGGCGAAACCGGAGCATTTTCAATACCCTTTCCGGCTCTGTTCAACGCACCCAGCAGATCGTTGATGACCCAATTGGCGGCGAGCTTGCCGTCGCGACCAGCGGCGACCTTCTCGAAATATTCGGCGACCGCCTTTTCCGACACCAGGATCGAGGCGTCGTAAGTCGACAGGCCGAGCGAGGAGATCAGCCGCGCCTTCTTGGCGTCGGGCAGTTCAGGCAGATCCTTTGCCAGCGCATCGACATAGGCCTGGTCGAATTCCAGCGGCAGAAGATCGGGATCCGGGAAATAGCGGTAGTCGTGCGCTTCTTCCTTGGAACGCATCGAGCGCGTCTCGCCCTTGTTGGGATCGAACAGCCGCGTTTCCTGGTCGATCTTGCCGCCGTCCTCGATGATGGCAATCTGGCGACGCGCCTCGTAGTCGATGGCCTGGCCGATGAAGCGGATCGAGTTGACGTTCTTGATCTCGCAACGCGTGCCGAATTCGCCGCCGGGCCGGCGCACCGAGACGTTGACGTCGGCGCGCAGCGAGCCTTCGTCCATATTGCCGTCGCAAGTGCCGAGATAGCGCACGATGGTGCGCAGCTTGGTGACATAGGCCTTGGCCTCGTCGGCGGAGCGCATGTCGGGCTTGGAGACGATCTCCATCAGCGCCACGCCGGAGCGGTTGAGGTCGACATAGGACATGGTCGCATGCTGGTCGTGCATCGACTTGCCGGCATCCTGCTCCAGGTGCAGGCGCTCGATGCCGACCTCGATATCCTCGAACTCGCCCTGCCGGTCCGGGCCGACGGAGACGATCACCTTGCCCTCGCCGACGATCGGCTGCTTGAACTGCGAGATCTGGTAGCCCTGCGGCAGGTCGGGATAAAAATAGTTTTTCCGGTCGAAGACCGACTTGTGGTTGATCTCGGCCTTCAATCCGAGGCCGGTGCGGATCGCCTGCTTGACGCATTCCTCGTTGATGACCGGCAGCATGCCCGGCATCGCCGCATCGACGAGGCTGACATTGGCGTTTGGCGGCGCGCCGAAAGCCGTCGAGGCGCCGGAGAACAGCTTTGCTTGCGAGGTCACCTGCGCGTGCACCTCGAGGCCGATGATGATCTCCCAGTCGCCGGTGGCGCCTGATATCAGGCGTTTGGCGTCGGGCGTGCGGGTGTCGATGAGGGTCATAGTGGCCTGCGAGTTATCGGTGACGGAATTCACTTCTCAACGTGAATTCCGTCACGTCGGGCGTGAAAGTCACTCGCTAGTGCAAACCACAAAAAGAGACAAGCGCAAAGCCAAAGCCGGCGCTTCACATCGAATCCAGCCGGCCGGCCGGCTGAAGAAACAAGGCGTCACGCCGTCGCGATGTAGGCCCTGATCTCCGCGGCCTCGCGCTCGACATCCTCGATGCGCCGCTTGACCACGTCGCCTATCGATACGATGCCGTCGAGCAGGCCGTCCTTTTCCACCGGCAGATGGCGGAAACGGCCACTGGTCATGATCTCCATGACCTCGTTGACGGTGTGGTTCTCATTGCAGATCTTCACCTTGGGCGTCATTGCCGAGCGCACCGCGATATCCAGTGCGGCGGCTCCTTCCCTGGCGAGGACCCGCACGACGTCGCGCTCGGAAAGAATGCCGACGATCTTGTGATCGCCATTGGTGATGACCAGCGCACCGATCCTGTGTTCGGCCAGGATGCGAATGGCCTCGCTCAGCTTTTCGTTCGGCCCGAGCGTCAACACGTCGTGGCCCTTCTGCTCGAGAATTGCCTTAACAGTCATGGCGTCCTCCTCAGTTTTACTTGCCGGTTTCCTGCCCTGACCGGCTTTCGATAGTGCCAGACATCGTGCGCCGCGATCGATTGCTTTTCAAGTGCGGCGAGGCTCAGACCTTGAACTCATCCACCTGCTGCCGCCGATCGAAAGCGCGCAGGCCGAAGAAGCCGGCGACGAAACCGCCGATATGAGCCTCCCAGGCGATCTGGCTGTCGATGCCGGGCGCGAAGGCCACGAGACCGGTGGCGAGATTGATCACCATCCAGATGGCAAGAAAAGTCACAACGCCGCGCGAGCGGAACACCGCCGCCATCGGCAGCGGCGCGCCGGCGAAGGCGGCTTTGCCGGACGAGCGTTCGGTGCGGAAGCCAAAGCGGGCGGCGGCCCCCATCATGCCGGAAATCGCTCCCGATGCGCCGACCAGCGGCGCTTGGCCGAGCGGATGCACGGCCCAGAACAGCAGCACCGCCGCCAGCCCCGTCGCCGCGAAGAACAGGCTGAAACGAAGCGCACCGAAGCGGTTCGCCAGCGGCGAGCCGAAAGCCGCCAGCCACACCATGTTGACGGCAAGATGAGCAAAGCCGCCATGCAGGAAGGCATAGGTGAAGGGGCTCGAAAACGCGTAGAAATCGAGGTCGAAGCGACCGGAATAGCGGATCGGAATGAAGGCGGTCCGGATCAGCAGGGAGAAATCCTGGTCCTCGGTGAGCCAGTAGAGCCGGATCAAGTGAACGACGACGCAGATGCCGATCAGCGCCAGCACAACGGGCGGCATGTTGAATACCGGCTCGCGGCGCGGCTCCGGCTCGCGGCCGACAGGTCCGCCCTCGCCCTGTTCGATTTGCGATGGGCTTGCTGGTTCGCTCATATCGCTCGCACTCAGTCGCTGGATTCGACTTCGCGAGCATGTAGATCACGGTCACCCGATTCACAAAGGGGCGAATCGCCCCACGCAAGTCAAAATTGGCGCGAATCAAAATTGGCGCGAATCAAAATTGGCGCGAATCAAAAAGAAGCCGTCCAAGGTTGCCCTTGAACGGCTGGTCGAGCCCCCGTGCTCCCCCAAACTCTTGACTGAACTGCTGCCGATCGCTGCAAAACGACCGCTTCTGGAGTGGTTTTAGCGTGCCACGGCGGTGGGCGGGGCGCAACGTAAACCACTTGTTAACCTTAACGGCCCCGACCCGTGAACAAGTGTTAACGATGCTGGCACGCATCCTGCTCCGCAACGCATGTAGGTCCTCGGAGGGCGCCCTTCTGTTCACCGATGGGACATCAGACGACAGATTGCGCGGAGCAGCATAGCATGAACCAGAACGGATCGATCACGCTGTTCCATTATTGGAACCGGCTGCGTGACGGGCGCCCTGCCCCGAAGCGTTCGGAAGTCGAGCCAGCCGACATCAAGTCGCTGCTGGCCGACACCTTCATCCTGGAAAAGGATACGCGCGGCGAAGCGGTCTTCCGGCTCGCCGGCACCAGGCTTTGCGCGGTCTATGGCCGTGAGCTCAAGGGGTTTTCCTTTCCCTCGCTATGGCGCGAGAAGGACCAGCGGCTTGTCTCAAAACTGATCCACGGCGTCTTCGATCAGAAATCCGTAGTGCTCATCACCTATGAAGGTTTCAGCCGCACCGACCGCTCCAGCAAGTTCGAGCTGCTCGCCCTGCCGCTCGACGGCGGCGTCGAAAATCCGCGCTGCCTCGGCGTGATAAGCGCTGCTGAAAAACCCTTCTGGCTGGGCGCGGATCCGATCGCCGACGCCCTGATCGATTCAATCCGTGTCGTCGATCCGGAGAAGGAACCGAAATTCCCCAGCAACCGGCCGGCCATCGACGTTCCTTCGCTTGTCCCGTCGGAACTCGATCCGCCCCAGACGATTTCGGCGCTCGGCCAGGCGCGCCGCATCCGCCATCTGGTCGTGTTCGACGGCGGGCGCGGTGAATAGTCCAAAACGCTAAAGTAGCGGGGTCAGGCTTTCCCCTTTGTTAACCTGCTTTGCTGTAACTTTCCGACGAAGTTCCTCGCATCAACGCGCGGAATGCCAAACGGGGTGTAGGCAGTCATGAGGTCAGCGGCGGTCGACACCGCGCCGTCCCGAGCTGAAAGGCGTAACTTTCAGCGCGTCCGCGTGAAGATCTACGGACGCTTCATGCTGGAGGATCGCACCGAACATCCGTGCCAGGTGGTCGACATGTCTCCGGGCAATGTAGCGCTTCGCACCGAGCGCATCGGTATGCCGGGCGAGAAAGTCATCGCCTACATCGATCACATCGGCCGCATCGAGGGCGTCGTCACCCGCATTTTTCAGGACGGTTTCGCGATGACGGTCATTGCGTCCGAACGCAAGAAGGACAAGCTTGCCGCGCAATTGACCTGGCTTGCCAACAAGCACGAGCTCGATCTGCCGGAAGACCGTCGTCACGAACGCGTGGCGCCGCGCAATCCAACCAGCGTGCTTCAGCTCAGTGACGGGCGCCAGTACCAGTGCCGCATCATCGACCTGTCGCTTTCGGGCGCCGCGGTCGAGATCGACGTCAAGCCGGCAATCGGCATCCAGGTCATGCTCGGCACCATGCGCGGCCAGGTGGTGCGCCACTTCGAGGACGGCGTCGCCATCGAGTTCGCGGTCATCCAGCGGCCAGAAACACTCGATTCCGAATTCAACGCATCCGGCACCTGACAAACAGCGCACATTGCCGCAATCGACCGGCCCATTTCGGCCGGTTTTTTGTTGATCCGCGCCGGCCGTCGCGGTCCGCCAACCGATGCCGCGCCAAGGCGCCGCGCCGCGACGATGTGATCCCGCGAAAAACGCCTCAATAATTTTATACTGAAATGAGTCAAATTTTATGTTTATTCTATAGGCGTTTTACTTAATGTCTACTTCGAGCCTTTGCGTCGAATAAATCCAATCGTGTCATTGTCTCCTCAAACGGGGAGACTGGACGATGAAGAAGACGAGGGGCAAGCTGTTGCTCTTGGCAATGGCGATGCAGCTTACCGCCTGGGGAACGGCGTATGCAGCGGGACCTGCCTTCATGCACACCGGCAGCCGCACCACACAGCCGGTCGGCCACTACGAGTTCTGCCAGAAGATTCCGAGGGAATGCAATCAGCGGACGCAGAAGCAGGCGCCGGTTGAGCTGACCCGCAAGCTGTGGGCGAAGATCGTGAGCATCAACAATTCCATCAACAGCAGGATCGCGCCACGCACCGATATGGAACTGTGGGGCAAGGAAGAAATCTGGTCCTATCCCAACAGCGGCTTCGGCGACTGCGAGGACTATGCGCTGGAAAAGCGCCGCGCGTTGATGAACATTGGCGTTCCGGCCGGCGACCTGCTGATGACGGTTGCGCGCCAGCCGAACGGAGACGGCCACGCGGTGCTGACCGTGCGCACCAGCCTCGGAGAGTTCATCCTCGACAACCTCGAAACCAGGGTGTTGTCCTGGACCGCCACCGAGTACACCTACCTGAAGCGCCAATCGAGCCAGAATTCGGGCGCTTGGGTAACGATCAACGACGGCCGCTCTGACGCGGTCGCCAGCGTCCGCTAAGGACGCGACGCAAAAACCCGGTCGAGTCCCCACCCTC
>SAQL01000039.1 GCA_004020645.1 Mesorhizobium sp.
GCCCTACTGCCCTACTGCCCTACTGCCCTACTCCCCTACTCCCCTACTCCCCTACTCCCCTACTCACTTGCAAGTGGCGACACCGCCGGTCCGTTCAAAGCCGTGCCATCGATAGCAAAATGCGAGCCGTGGCAGGGGCAGTCCCAGCAGCGCTCGAGGGAGTTCCAGTGGACATGGCAGCCGACATGCGTGCATGCGGCCGAACGCTTGTAGAGCGTGCCGTCGTCATCGCGAAATGCGGCGATTTTGGTGAGCCCTTCGCGAACGATGGCGCCTTCTCCCGGTCGCAGCTTGTCGACGGAATCGATTTCGCCAGGCGCGATATACTGGGCAAAACTCTTGATCGCTGTCGCATTCTCCGACAGGTATTCGCCGATCGCCCTGGCCGTCTTGCGAGACGGCTCGTAAAGTTCGCGCCAAGGGCTTTCCCCCTTCAGAATCAGGTCGGAAATCAACAGGCCGGCGACGACGCCATGGGTAATGCCCTGGCCGGAATCCCCCGTCGCCACAAAAACACGCTGGTTGCCAGGATTGCGGCCGATAAAGCCCGCATAATCGACGGTCTCCATCACCTGCCCGGACCATCGGTTGGTTTCCACGCCGACATCGGGCAGCAGCCTTTTGGTCCAGGCCGCCAGGGCCGCGAAACGATCACCGGCATCATCGGCCTGTCCTGTTTTGTGGTCTTCGCCACCGACGATCAGGAAGTCGGTCCGACTCTCGCCAGGCTGAAGCCGAACATAGTGATAAGGGTCTTCAGTATCCCAATACAGCGCATCCGGTATGGTATCGCGCGCGATCTCGAACGACATCGCGTAGGTCCGATAGGGGGCTTGCTTGGTATGGAGCGCGACCCGATCGTTGATCGGCGAATTGGTGGCGACAACGGCCGATTTGGCAGACACGGCTAAGCCCGAAACCGTAGTTACGCGCACGCCGCCGTCAGTCTCCTCGACTTTTTCGACGATGGTATCGGCATAAAGCACGCCGCCGCGCGCGCGGATGCCTGCGGCCAGCCCGCGGAGATATTTGAGCGGGTGGAAGGTCGCCTGATTGGCGTATCGAAGGGCCTGCGCATCCGAAAAGCCTGCAAACGGCACGGCTTTGGTCTCCTTGACGTCGACCCCGATTTTCAGAGCGGCGTCCAGTTCGCGCTTGATATCGGATTCCTGCCTGCCGGAAGCCGGGAAGAGAAAGCCGTCGAGGCGCCGGAAATCGCACGCGATACGCTCCGTCTCCTGGATTGATTGGATGCGGTCGATAGCGGCCGACTGGCTTTGATAAAAAATCCGCGCCAGGCCCTCACCGCGCAATTTGATCAGTTCCGAGAAATAGTCGTCGCAGACGGATGACAGGTGCGCAGTGGTGCGAGCCGTCATGCCGCTTCCGATCCGGCCGCGATCGAGGACAGCCACCTTTTGCCCGGCGACGGCCAGTTCGTAGGCGACCGACAGTCCGGCAATTCCAGACCCGACGACCACGACGTCGACTTGTTCGCCCTGCCCGAGCGGCACCGAATCGGGCGTTACTTCGGTCGCCGCCCAGAGCGATACAGTCTTTTCGTCGCTGACATTCATCGGCGGCGCTTTCCATACCCGATATTCGGGTAAACGGACGCGAGGATTCAAAGTTCCCGTCCTTGAGGCGTTGCCATGGTGTCAAGGCTCCACGGGACAGTGCAGGTTGGGAAAGTTCGGTGCCTGGTCCTCGCCAACTCGTTTCATGTTGAGAGATCGTAGCGGTAGCCGGCAATTCGCCGACCATCGCTTATCGGTCAAAAGCGAGAATGCCGGTCCACCACTGCCAACGCGCTCATTCAATCGGTGACTGGCTTGGTTCGGCGAGCCCGTCGGGACGCTTCCAATGATCAGTAGAGATGAACGGAACCTTTGCTGATGTAGAAGTTTCTAATAAATTCGACTGCATTCCGTTTCGCGTCGAAATAGGCCCCGCAAACTACTGACCGCCGATAGGAGATCGTCCTTGGGAGGGACGTGACATGCCGCCGGCCATCTGGGCCTTGATCTGACCGATCAGGAAAAGAGTGATCTGATCGAGTACCTCAAATCGATCTGACCCGGCACTTGACGGCACCGGCGCTTCTTTGGGTTGCTAAGGGAGGAAAGATCATGAAAGACGATCGTGGTGAGGCAAACGGCGGGTCGGCACACGGTGAGCCAAGCCAAACGCTGTCTCGCCGGAAATTTCTGAAGGTATCGATGACCGGCGCGGCGATTGCCGGTGCAGGTGGGCTTGCTTCCTGCATGACGGGCCGGCCTACGGCGCGAGGCGCGGGAACAACGCCAAAGCCTGTGGCGCTTTATCAGGATTCTCCAAACAAGGGTCGCCGGTGCGGCGGCTGCAAGCATTTCCTTGAGCCGAACGCATGCGAGATTGTCGCTGGTGAAATCATGGCTGGTGCCGCTTTTATGAGGCGCGGCCGGCCTGATCGGTCGAGCCGAGTGGAGACTTCGTTGTGTGCGCTGCAGGGATGGTCTGCGGGCATCGCGTCGGTGTGAGCGACGAGGATATCGCAGCACAATAGGCATTCGACCCGTCCGCAGTCAGAGCCCTGGATAGGAGATTCGGATATGGTCTCAAAAGCCGTTCTGCTCTTGAGCATCGCGCTTGTTCCCGCGTCAGCGTCGGCGCAGCAGGAAGGCGTGCTCCATAAGGTCGAGACAAACGTCTTCAGGCCTGCGCATCAGCCCTTCAGCGAGGATATCGTGACGCGGCTGAAGGTGCCGGAAGGTTTTGAGGTAAGCGTCTTCGCCCGCGACCTCGGTAATGCCCGCATGATGGCGGTCGCAGAAGACGGCACGGTCTACGTCACGCGACCGAACGAAAAGGATGTCATCGCCCTGACCGAGGGCTCTTCTGAGCCGCGGGTTGTTGTAGCCGATCTCGACGGTATTCATGGCATTGCGATCCGGGAAGGCCGCATCTTCCTTGCAACCGTACACGATGTGATGGCGGCCGACCTGAAGGAAAACGGAACCATCGGCGAACTGGAGACGATCATCGACGACCTGCCCGACGGCGGCCAGCATGGCCGGCGAACCTTGGGTTTCGCGCCTGACAGCGGGCTGCACATCAACGTGGGCAGTTCCTGCGATGCCTGCTTCGAGAGCACCGAAGAGAAGGCAGCCAACCTCCGGCTCGATATAAAGGACAAGACGCGCACGGTGTTCGCACATGGGCTCAGGAACATGCTTGGATTCGATTGGCATCCCGAGACCGACGTCATGTGGGGCGTCGACCATGGCGTCGATCATCTTGGCGATGACTTGCCGGGTGAGGAGTTGAACAAGATCGAGCAGGACGCGCACTACGGCTGGCCGTTTTGCTATGGCGACCGCCAGCCCGATTGGGTCAGCTTCACGATGCCGGAAGGCGTGCCGAAGGAGGAATTCTGCCAAACCAAGACCGTCGGCCCGGCACTGACTTTCGACGCCCATGCCTCGGTGATCAACATCCGGTTCTACGATGCGGACCAGTTCCCAGCGGACTACCGGGGCGATGCCTTCGTCACGTTGCGCGGTTCGGCAAACCGGGCTGATCCGGCCGGCTACAAGATCGTGCGGGTAACCTTCGAGAACGGCGAGCCGACCGGAAAGGAAGATTTCTTGACCGGATTCTTGAGCGAGGACGGCAAGTCCGAGCTTGGACGCCTCGCCGGGCTGGCGATCGCGCCGGACGGCTCGCTGCTCGTCTCGGAGGACACAAACGGCGTGATCTACAAAATCATGCATCGGGCCGGTGGATGAAAATTGTCTGACCAGAACGCAAGCTTGAAAACAATGTTGCGCGAGGGGCCGAGCGCGGACGCGGTGCCGGAGACCACTGTAGGAGGGCGCTGCGGGATCCGCGCGTAGAGGAGGCCGCCGAGCAGGCCGAGCAACGCGTAGAGCACGAACATCGCCTTGATTCCGGTGAGTTGGTCGAGGCCGACTGGAGCCAGAAGATCAGGTGTCGCCGAAGCGAGCGCGCCAACCGCGGCTGCCAGCGCACCCACCAGGCTATAGCGCGCGAACATCTTGGTCCGCCCGGCATCAGTGACTTCACGTGTGAGCACGGCATGCTCCAACGGCACGAAGATGCTGACGCTGCCGGCCGACGGGTTGATGGTGCCTGCGAACGCGATCACCAAAAGCAGCGCGTAATCGTGGACCACGGCAAAGGCCACACCCGTGGCGATCATCAGACTGGCGGCGGCAAGCAGGAGTTGGCGGTGATCGTATCGTGCGCCAAGAAGCCCGACACCTATGGTCAGCAGCGCGGAACCGAGAAGCGACGCGGTCGCTATAATGCCGACCTGCAGAGGCTCGAAGCCCAATGCGAGGAAATAGACCGGCAACAGAACGGCCACGAAGCCGTCGCCCATGTCGCGTAAGGCGCGTGCTGCAAAAAGAAATGTCGCCGGGCGGATCTGCTGCACTGATCAAGCCTGTACCATCACCTGCATCGGCGTCACTGGCTTTGGCAGCGTCGCTCGACAGGGCCGGAAGATCATGACGGAGTCACGTTAGACATTCCAGCGAGGCGAATATCGGCTTCAAAGCTCAGGCTGCCGCCCAGCGTCGCGATCAGGACTTCCGACCTATACACGCTCTGGCGCGCGAGGAAGAAAGCTTTTAATGCCATTCTTCGACAGATTGCGGAGGGTCGCCGCCCAGAGGGATCCTTTCGTCGCCGACATTCATGGCCGAATTCTCCACACGCGATGCTCGGTAAACGGGCGCGAGGATTCAAGTTCCTCCAGGCGTTTGAGTGCCGGCATAGGCGGCCGTGGTCGTCAGACCAAAAGCGTTGCGCCGCCCCAGGCGATCAGGGCGATGCCGGCCGCCCGGCCAACCCACTGGCCGGCAGGAAACGCCTTTTCAACCAGCACCAGAATAGCGAGCGCGGCAATCCACACCAGGTTCATTATGCCGCCCACAAACAACAACGCCATCAGCATCCAGCAGCATCCGACACAAAACGCCCCGTGCAATGCGCCCAAACGCAGCGCGCCAACTGCGTGGGGACGCCAGTGTCGGGCAAGGAACGCCGTCGGTGCCCGGCAATGCGACAGGCAGGCGTTCTTGAGCGGCGAGAGCTGATAGAGGCCCGCGGCGATCAGGACGATGGCTGAAAGCCAGCGGCTCTGTGAGCTCATCAGCGTCGCGGAAACGAAGGCTTCGCGTTCGAGCAGCCAATGCAGTGCGGTCGCCGCGACGGAGAACCCCAGCCAGACCAGGAGGTAGCCTGCCATGAATACGCCGGTCGGCGCGAGCTTGTCCTGGATCTGGCCCTGTGCGAGCGCATGGCGATGCACGCGCGCATAGAGCAGGATAGTCGGCGCCGCGCTCGGCGACATCATGGCAACCATCATGACCCACCACATGGCGATCATCAGCGCCCAGTTTGCGGCCCCCCAGACCCGCGGTTCCGTCTCCGTGGCCATCGCGCTCATGTCCATGCCGGGCATATCCATGCCAGACATATCGGGGGTCACGCCGGCAGTTTGTTGGTGGGGGAAGAGCGCGAGCCTCGACATCTCCCACGCATTCATGCCGAGCCCTGCACCGGCGACGATATAAAGCCAGGCCAGCAGGCACAGCGCCACCACGCCCGCAATCGTGATGACGCGGTCGCGTCTGAGCAGGCGTTCCAGTGGCGACGCGCCGTTCATGCGAGGCGTCAGGCTCGCACCACCCCGTGGTTGTTGAGATGCAGCCGCGCGAACTGGCCGTAACTGTCCTTCGTGCTCACCTGAACCGGCCCGCTGGTTGTGCTCGAAGCGCTGCCGATCTCGGCGACGGCATATTCGAAGCCGTTCGGCAACACGATCTGCGCGCGCGAGTCCGCGCCCGTCACCTTGTTGCGGATCGGTTCGCCGACCGTTTCAATGTAATCCTTGACGAAGATGCGGCCCCTGCGGCCATCAATATCGAGGTCGAGATCGATCCTGGTGAAAACCGGCTCATTCATTTTTGTCACGGTTGAGGCGTAGACGGCGAACATTGTCGCGAACGGGTCGGTGTCCTGGCCGGTCATGATGCGCAGCAGCGCGTTACGCTGCCGCTCGGTTGCATTCTCGTCGACGAAAGCGATGGCTTCGCCATTGCCTTCGTGGATCGCGCCGGGCCATTTGAAGATCGCGGCGATCCGCAGGCCATCGAGGGCGGTCTCGCCATGATGACCCTCATCGATCTGAATGCCCGCCACGGCATGGCAATGGCCTTTGTCGGGCAACGCATTGAATTGACAGTTGCAGCCATATTCGCAGGTGCAATTGACGAGCTCCCGTCCCTTGATTTCCCAAGACGTCATGCTGTCCTCCCTGATCTCGAAATATTAGACCATCATCATACACCTGCGCCGGCCGCACCGCCATCCTGTCGCGCCAAGAGTGATCGCGACAAGAGACGGCAGGCCAAGGCGGTTTCTCGCCGAAAATTGGGTGAACATCTGCCCTGGAGAGATGGCGAGGCCGATATCGGAACGGCAGAGATCGGTTTGGAACGGGCCCTTCCGACCGCACCTGCGAATGTCCGGAAACGACCCAAAAAGCGGTCGTTTCCTATAGCGATCCGAGCGGAAATCGGTCTCGAATGCTGCAATCATCATCATGTCCCGTCCAGGTTGTGGACACTTCCTTCTCAAAGGCGCACTCTTGGCGTGCGAAACGCGAGCTAGTGTTTCGTCCAATGCTTCACATGCTTGACGTGCGTCGGTGATTGCCTGACCTATCCGGATACTTCCGGCTGGGCAGACCTCACATAGTGTCGCCTATCCGTGATCAGGCTACGGCCTAAGGCACGTTGCAGCCCGTTCCGGATCAACTGGGAGGTAAACAACATGCCAGATTTTCAGCGCAGAGAACTTCTTGTTCAAGGAAGCGCGGCTCTTGCCGCAATTGCTGCTCTCTATACTTCGCGTCGGGCTTACGCTTTTCCAACACGGCCGAGCGAGGAGGTTATTGCGTGGCTGGACCAGCCGACCGAAAATCCCGATCCGGTCGGTATCCAGAAGCAGCTTGTCTGGGAGGATTTGGATAGCTGGATAACTCCAAACCACAAGTTCTTCAGCATCTCGCATTTCAACCGGCCAACGATCGACGAGAAGACATGGTCCATGGAGATCGGAGGCCTGGTCAAGAAGCCCTTGAAATTGACACTCGCCGACATCAAGGCGCGGCCCCGGCAGGAGGTCGTTTTCACAGTGGAATGCTCGGGCAACCACGGGTTCCCCTTTTTCACCGGCGGCATCGGCAATGCCCGCTGGGCTGGGACGCCGCTCGCCCCGATCCTCGAGGAAGCCGGCGTTCTGGAAAATGGCATCGAGGTCGTCTTTTTCGGTACTGACAAGGGCGAGGTCGCAATACGCGACATCAAGATGCAGCAGAACTTCGCTCGCAGCATGTCGCTCGCCGACGCGAAGAACCCTGACAATCTGCTCTGCTATGAAATGAACGGAACCGCCTTGCCGCCGGCCAATGGTTTTCCGCTGCGGCTGATTGCTCCCGGCTGGTACGGGATCGCCAACGTCAAGTGGCTGGAGCGCATCGAGGTTCGCGACACCCGCTTCATGGGCCTTCTGATGGCCCGTGACTATGTCACCATCCGGGAGGAAGAGCACAACGGCGAGACCGTGTGGACCGAGAACTCAGTCGGCCGGGCACGGATAAAGTCCGCGCCTGCAAAGATCACCCGGAAAGACTCGAATTACCGCGTCATTGGGGCAGCTTGGGGGGCACCGATCGATCGGGTCGAAGTGCAAATCGATCAAGCGCCATGGGCACCGGCGACCATCGACCGCAGTGAGGAGGCCGAACACGCCTGGAAGATTTGGTCCATGGATTGGGCAAATCCGTCGCCAGGAGAACACACGGTGACCTCGCGCGCGGTCAGCACCACCGGACAAGTTCAACCGGCAATGGACGATCCCTTGATTGCCAAGAAACACACATACTGGGAAAGCAATGGCCAGGTGACGCGCCGCGTGCGTGTCGACTAAGAACTACGCGGGAAGGTGAAGCAGGCAGCGCCTGATCGCAGACTGGTTGTCCAAGCAATCTTTAGGTCCGCTTCGGCAGGCAAAATAGACGCGCATCGTAGATGCCCGGAACGACCGCTTCGGGTGGACTGTTGCGATTCGTCTCGTCCATGGGGACATGGGACGGCCGGAATAACTGGAAATCGGTCCCCAGCGTCAGTCCTTGGATGCCGTGATGACGAGCGCTGGCATGTCGAAAGCGACGGTGCCGGCCGCTGTCACGAAAGGCATAAGTGCTCGCTCGGCCTCCTCCAGAAGCCGCTTGAACTGCTCGTTGTCCAAAAGCCCGCCCAACGTCCAGATGCAGGCTCTTTCAGTCGAAATCAGCGACTCGATCGAGGCAAAACGGACCGTTCCGCGGTGCCGCTTCACCTCGGCACGCTCTATGCCTGCCTTCGCGCAGAGCGAGCGCAGTAACTCCGCATTGCCGAGCACAAAGGGCGCGCGGAACGCATTCGCAACGTCGCTTCCAAACAGCCGTTCAAGCATATCCGCCACTGCGGCATAGCCGGGCGACTGGTCGAGCGAGTCGCAGACCGCGACGGCGAGCCGGCCACCGGACTTGACCACGCGCATCATTTCCCGCAGTCCGGCTGCTCGATCGTCGAAGAACATCAGGCCGAACTGGCTGACTGCGGCGTCGAAGCTTTCATCCGCGAAAGGAATCTGCTCGGCGCGCCCTTCTCGCCACTCGATGCGAGTGCTTTTGCGGCGGGCAACGCAAAGCATATCGGGATTGGGGTCAAGCCCGACCACCTCGCCCTCCGCGCCAACGCAGTTGAGGGCCGCGAGCGCCAGCACACCCGTACCGCAGGCGATGTCGATCACGCGGTCGCCCCTCCCTATTCGCGCCTCGGCGGCGACGATAGGCCCCCATTGTCGGAACAGCGCTGGAACGAACAGCGAGTCGTAGATTTCAGCCGGAGTTTTCGATGTCTCACCCTGGCGGGTCTGGACCGCCGTTTGCTCCGATCCCGGCGTTGCACCTTCAAGGAACACTGCGTTGGATCGGGTTCCGGCGACGCGAAGCGCCTTCAGCGGCTCGTATTCAGGCGATGAATACCAGCGCTGGGCACGCTCGGCGTCGGCAAATTCGACGATGACCGGATAGACCGGCTGCCAGTCTCCTTCGACAAGGTCGGATTTCCCGCCCGGCACCAAATAGCGCCCTCCATATTGTTCAACCGTTGCAAAGACCCCTGCCAGATACTGCTCGACTTTGGTTTGGTCTGTGATTTCACGCACGTCGAAGAAGCAATAAGTAGACATGGCCGACCTCCGTTGATCGCATGGACTGCACGGGATGCGCGGTGGATATGCTGTTCGGCGCATAGTAGACTTGGCCATGGGCACGCTCCATGACCCAGCGTCTCAATCGCTTGCCGCAGCGTCCGTTCTTGCGCCATCGCCTGGGCGGCCACCGGAAGAGGTCGTTGCCGATGCCGCACCTTCGGCCGCGCCGGACAAGGATGTGCTTTCGGATGTGCTGCGCGTGGTAAAGCTCACCGGCGCGCTTTTCTTCTGGGTCGATGCCTCTTCGCCCTGGAGTGTGGAAGTGCCGCGGGCGAATTCATTTGCCCATCTCATCCTGCCGCGCGCCCAACATGTGATTTCCTACCACATCATCACCCAAGGATCGGGCTCGGTCAGCATCGGTGACGGTCCGCCGATGGAATTTGCCGAAGGCGACATACTTGTGATCCCGCATGAGGATTCGTACGCGATGTGCAGTGCGCCCGGAGTGCGGTCAGGTTTGAGCCAGGAAGATTCGCTCGAATTCTTTCGCGCCATGGCGGCCGGACAACTGCCCTTCGTGGTCAACGAAGGCGGCGGCGGCCCCCTTCTGACCAGATATGTCTGCGGTTTCCTTGGCTGCGATGCACGGCCGTTCAATCCTCTGCTCGGGGCCCTTCCTCCGCTGATACGCATCCGGCGCGCGGCCGGCGCGCCAAGCGATCTGCTCGACCGTCTGATCGAGCTAACGCTGGCAGAGGTGTCCGCTCAGCGGCCTGGCGCTGAATGCATCCGCCTGCGCCTCAGCGAGCTGATGTTCGTTGAGGTCGTTCGCCGCTATCTTGAGGCACTGCCGCCGGAGCAGACCGGCTGGCTGGCCGGCTTGCGCGACCCCGCCGTCGGACGGGCCGTTGCGCTTGTCCACGAGAATCCGGCGCGTGGCTGGACAATTGAAGAACTCGCACGCGAAACCGGCGTCTCGCGGTCCGTCCTCGCGGCCCGCTTCACGCGTCTCGTCGGCTGCCCACCGATGCAGTATCTCACGCGATGGCGCGTACAACTGGCCGCACGACTGCTCACTGATGGGCTGGCCAAAGTCTCGGCGGTCGGGCGTGATGTCGGCTACGAATCTGAAGCGGCCTTCAGCCGGAGCTTCAAGAGGCTCGCGGGCGTCTCGCCGGCTGGCTGGCGCGGCGGCCGGCGCGGATAACGGCCGACGTAATTCGCATAAACGGCAAGACCAGCCGGCGCTCCTGCACGGTCAGCGCATGCGAGAGGGCGACGGCCGGCTAGCCCGGCTGCCTTATGGCGACGCCCGCGTAATGGCTGCCCAACAGCCAGAAGGTGGGCGGAAGCCCCTCCTGCCATGCGTCCCGAACGTCGAAGCGGGCACTCGCGACGAGCTGAAACGGGTTGCGGTTGAGATTGCATCCACCGGCAAGAACGCCCCAGATGCAGTTGAACCGGTTCTGCAGCCTTCTGCGCCAGCCGGCATTCGCCTGCCCGTGTTCGATGAAGATCAACCGCCCGCCGGGCTTCAAGACGCGTCGGATCTCCGCCAGCGCGGCCGCCGGCTGCGCAATGGTGCATAAGGCGTAGGCGACGATCACCGTGTCGGCGAATCCAGCCACAAGTGGCAAGCTTTCGCCGCAGGCCTGCAGGTATTCGAGTTCGAAGGGCAAGGCGCGGTTCTGCCGTTTCGCCAAAGCGAGCATGGTGCCGTCGGGATCGACGCCGACGAGCCGCCTCACCTTGGCTGCATCGTAGTAGGGCAGGTTCAGGCCGGAGCCGAAGCCGACTTCGACCACGACGCCCTCAGCCAGCGGCACCATGCGCTGCCGCATGCGCGAGAAAACATCCGCCGAACAGCCGGCATGGACGACATACGGGGCTATGCGTCGCCCGTACCAGGAGAGACAGGACCGGCACATGGTTCAGCCTCCTCGCCCGTTATTGCGGGTGCCGACGCGGCCGAGGAATTCGTCGACAACCGGCCCGATCGTCTCGACATCGAGAAAGGCCGTCACATGGTTCTTGCCCTCAAGCGGCAGGAATTCACCGTTTGCCAGTTCTGCGAACTTTCGGGCGGCATCGCATCGGGGATCGAGCGTGCCGCTGATTGCCAGCACCGGTATGCCAAGTTCGGCAAAAGCAGCTGAGAAATCGGGGCGATCCCTGGCAAGGCTTGCCTGAACGGCGGCGAGATCGTTGCCCCGGATGCGTCGGCAGCTGTCCGGCGAAATGTCGGGGGCCAATTGCTTCACGAAGGCGAGCCACGCCTCGAAATTATCCTCCAGTGCGGCTCGCAAGGGGGTCAGGTCTTCCGCGAACGGATGCGCGCCATTGACGATCAGTGCAACGACGCGATCCGGATGGTGGGCGGCGGTGGCGAGTGCGATGACGCCGCCCATCGAATGACCCATGAGAGCAGCGCGGCGAATGCCGGCATGGTCGAGGACGGCGATGATATCGGCCGCCCGCCTGCGACCCGAATAGGCGGCCGGATCGTGCGGCTTGCCGCTGCGGCCATGGCCGCGGCAATCGACAAGGATCAGCCGCCGTTCGCGCTGCAGGAATTGCTCGACATATCCAGCCTCATGCCAGGACTCACGGCTTTCGGTTAGGCCGTGAAGCAGCATGAGCGGATCGCCGTAGCCAATGTCTTCATAAGCAATCGAGACGCCATCCGCGGCAACAGCCTCGGATAGGCGGTGAGGGATGATAGAATTGACCAGTGACATTTATCGCTCCAAAGTTCGGGGCGCGCGGTTGGCCCGAAAGTCGCAGGGGAACGATAGACGGTAGGCGTCCCCTCAACGTCCCCTGCGTGGTGCGATTTGTCGCGAGCGGATCGATGGAGCGATTGGAATTTCGGCTTTTGGGCTTTCCAGAGTTCCGCATGAACGGGCAGCGGATGCCACTTGCCCTGCGCAAGGCAGCCGCGCTCCTCATCTTTCTTGCCGAGGCCGGTCGGCCCGTCGCGCGTGAAACTGCGGCCACGCTGCTGTGGCCCGAAGCCGACGAAGAGACTGCTCGGGCGCGCCTTCGGCGTATCCTTTACAAGATCCGAATCGCCTTTCGCAGCGAGCTCGTCGCCGTGAGCGGAACTTCTCTCAGCCTGCACCCGGCGCTTTGCGTCGAGATTGACTCCAGAATTTTTGAGCACGCCTGCGACCACGGCTCTCTTGAAACGGCGGCCGACATACACACGGGCGATTTTCTTGCGGGTTTCTCCCTGCCGGATTGTCAGGAATTCGAGGAATGGGCGTTCTTCAGGCGCGAGGCCTTGCGCAGCCGCCTGACGCAGGCGTTGGAGCGCCTGGTCGAAACGCAGATCGCCGCTGGAGAGCCTCTCACCGCAGTTGTGAATGCGACGCGTCTGGTGGGACTGGATCCGCTGAGCGAAAATGCGCACCGCCATCTGATCCGTGCCCACCTGGCGGCCGGGAACAGGGCGGCAGCCGAGCGCCAGCTCGAAGCATGCGCCCGGCACTTGCAAGAAGAGCTTGGCGTGACCCCTGACCCTGCCACCGTTGCCTTGTTGCAAGAGCCAAGCAAGACCACTGCTCCGGAAGCGCCGCGAACGCGCTATGTCGAGGTGGATGGTATCCACCTCGCGTTCCAGACCGTCGGCCGTGGTCCGCCGGACATCGTGCTCGTTCCCGGGTTCGTGTCGCATGTGGAGCGTATCTGGGAAGACAGCCGCTGCCGCGCGTGGATTGCGGCGGTTTCGCGTATCGGTCGCCTGATCCTCTTCGACCGGCGCGGTGTGGGCCTTTCCGACCGCGTCGGAGCGCGTCCAACCGTCGACGCGACGGCGCAGGACATAGTGGCGGTCATGAACGCGGCCGGAAGCCGCCGTGCGCTCCTCATCGGTTCGTCGGAAGGCGGTCCCGGCTGCATCCGCTTTGCGGTCGATCATCCCGATCGCCTCGTCGGGCTCGTTCTGTGGGGCTCCCTGGCCAAAGGCAGCCGGACGCCCGACTACGCTTTCGCCTTGACCTCCGAGCAATACGACCTCTGGAAGCGACGCCTGATCGCCAACTGGGGTGGACCGGCCGAGTTCGAAACCTTTGCCCCGAGCCTGGTCGGCGACCGCCAAGCGGAAGCCTGGTGGGCCGGGCTGCTGCGGGCGGCGTCCAGTCCAGGCGCCGTTGCAGGCGTGATCGATGCGCTGCGCGACACCGACGTCCGCCATCTGCTCGCAAGGGTCTCGGTCCCGACACTGGTGCTGCATCGCTCGGGCGACCGCGCGGTCCACTCCGAGGCGGGTCGTTTCCTTGCTGCGAAGATACCCGGAGGACGGTTCGTGGAGGTCGCCGGCGATGACCACTGGTTCTGGGTCGGCGACCAGAACCCGCTCCTCCGCAGCATCAGTGAGTTTGCCGAACGCCACCACTGATTGCTCAGCTTGCAAACTCAGGCATCGCCAACAAATAGCCGACGGGCAGCACATCCAACGACCAGCCAGGAATGTCAGATATTTGGTGCAACCAAGTCGTTCCGAAAGCCGCGCCGTACGGCAAAGTTCCACCGCTGGTCGACGATGCCGCCGTGCAGCGGCAATGACTGGTTCGGGTCAGGGAACGAACCCGCTCGCGCGGGAGGGCGCAGGTTCGAGGCTTGCTGGTCCCTCCACCGTGCTGATCTCGGCATCGACCAGGCACCAGGGCGCATAGCGAAAATCGCGGATCTGGACGACCCGCTCGTCCCGCCATTCGACCAGCATGAAGCCGCGGACGGCGCCGTCCGGCTCCTGCGGGTTGCGGATCAGGATCGCCGGCCGGCCATCGACAAAACCCAGCGACAGCGTCCAGTCACTTATGCGGTCGTAATTGCCGAAATAGGTCGACACTTCGGCCTTGCCGCGCAGGCGGAGGCGGTTGACGACTTCGAGCTGGACATCCTCGGCGATCAGCGCCCTGACCGCGTCGAAGTCGCGCGCGTTGAACAGATCGACGTAGCGGCGCAGCCGTCGCTCGTCATGGGCGTCGAGCCGTGGCGCGGCAGCCTGTTCGGGCTCGGCTGCCAATAAGCGCAGTTGCGCCCGCCCGCGATGCAGCGCCGCCTTGGTGGCGGCCAGCGTCGCACCGATCACCTCGCAGGTTTCGTGCAGCGAAAGGCCTAGCACGTCGACCAGGATCACGGCGCCGCGCTGCGCCACCGAAAGCTGCATGAAGCTGCGCAGGCCGGCCGCCGCGGCGAGCCGTGCGTCGGCGCTGCCGGAAGGATCCTCGATCGTGGTCATGTCGGTCTCGGTCATCCGCGACCTTTCCCGATGGCGCCGGCGCAGATGGTCCTGCGCGGCATTATGCGCGATGCGAAACAGCCATTGCTCGGGCCGCTCGACGGTCATGCTGCCGTCGACCGCCTGCAGCGCCTTGATCAGCGTCTCCTGGACGATGTCCTCGCCGTCGATCACCGAGCCGGCCATGCGGGCGCAGTAGCGATGCAGTTTGGGGCGCAAGCCGGACAGCATCGCCTCCAGCGCCGGCCGGTCGAACTTCCGTGGGATCATGGCGTCCATTCTATCCGGCTTTGCCGTCTTCAAGCACATGGTAGTTGCCGATGATTTTGGCAGGCGATCGCTTGACCGGGGTCGAACGCCGCTCCGCATGGTTTTGCGTGAACGCCTCGAAGGCCGCAAGCCCGGTCAGCGCGGATGTGTCATTTCCCTCGCCGACGACGTGGACGAACTCGCCGTCGTCGAGTTCGAGCACGAGATAGCGCACGGTCTGCGGCGCCGCCTCGTCCAGCGCCTCGAACACCTTTGCCACCAGCGCGCGGTTCTCTTCCAGCCCGGTGTCTTTCACGCTGTAGCGAATGAGTTTGTAGCCCATGGTTCGTCTCCTGAATGGTTGGTCTGAGCAGAAGACGTTTTGCGTTCCTAAAAAGATTCTCGCAGGCTATGAATCTTTTCGGCCGTCCGGATCGTCTTCCACCTGGGGACGGCTACGCAGCAGCTATCGAGGAGCAGGAGAGACGACCATGCACATCCAGTTTGCCGAACTGCCGGTATTCGACCAGGACCGCGCCAAGGCGTTCTACACCAGGCATTTTGCCTGCCAGGTCGCGACCGACGAGAAGATGGGCCATAGCGGCTGGCGCTGGATCGAGCTGAAATTTCCCGGCGCTGTCACCAACCTGCATTTCGTGAGGCGCGCCGACGACACGCCAGGCGCGGACCCAGTGCTGGTGCTGGTCGACGACGATGTCGAGGCCACGATCGCCGCTTTGAAGGCGGGCGGCGTCGAGATCATCACCGAACCGCAGGAGGCGCCCTGGCAGCCAGGCCGCACGGTGGCGGAATTTCGCGACAGCGAGGGCAACCGCATGGTGATCGGCAGCCAATGAGCGGGTGCAGCCGGAGAGCGGGCATTTCAATTTTGACGAGCCCATGAACGGCTGGAGAAGGTGTCGTCAGCACTGGTTGCTGCGACTGTCAACTACCGGGCAGCGAAATAGACTGATGAAAGGGGCAGCTCAGCGCCACGATTTGCCCTTGAAGTTTCCCCCGGGGCAAGAGGTTGAATATCGTCGGAAATGCTCTCTGCGCCGGCCGAGTGATACCCAGTCGCCTCACTTTTCGATAAAACGGCGCGGCGGCCAAGGCTCGGCGATCTTGCCGACGAGATCGCCGAGACTGACACCGCCGATACGCTGAAGCAGCGTTTCGACAAAATCGCCGCTACCATGCGTGCCACGGCTCGGTGCGCTCGGCCGGCAGCTTCGGCCGGAAGAAATGAACGCACTGCTCCGCCAGATGGAAGCAACGCCGGGTTCCGGCACCTGCAATCACGGCCGACCGACCTATATCTAACTGAAGCTTGTCGATATCGAGCGGCTGTGTGGACGGCGGTAGCGCCGAAACGTCGTTTGCAACGGCAATAGCTTGTTCGCATCACTTTCAGGGAGGTAAGGATCCATGATTTCCGGCGCACACATGATCATCTACAGCACGGATGCCGAGGCAGACCGCGCATTTTTTCGCAATGTTCTGCGTTTTCCAGCAATCGATGCTGGCGAAGGCTGGTTGATCTTCGCATTGCCGCCGGCCGAGATTGCCGTTCACCCGGTCGCCGAAAACGACAGCCACGAAGTCTATCTCATGTGCGAAGACATCAATGCCACAATCCAAGAGCTGAAATCGCACGATGTTGAATGCACTTCGGTCACCGATGAAGGCTGGGGCCTGCTCACGCATGTCTCGCTTCCCAGTGGCGGCTCGCTTGGCCTCTACCAGCCGAGGCATCCTTTGGCGCACAAAGCCGGGGCTGCTTAAATGCCGGTTTTCCGTCCGGACGCGCGACCAAGTAAAGACTTGAAGCGGGATGGAGATTCGAAGGCAAATCATCCTGCTCTGCCGGACTTTTTCAACACTATCGGTGGATTGCTGCTGTCGGTCTCGTCTGTTCCAACGAGTAAGAATGCTCCGCGGCAGGAGGTGCAGAAAATCCCTCTCGCCGCCCAGCAACGTCAGGTCGCCGCGTGCGCTGATCCGGGCACGGGGCGTCCGACATGCCCACCAGCACTTCGCTGATGCGCACATCGCGACGGCGACGTCGTCGCGGCGGGCCAGCTCCGAGAGGTCCGGCCAGGTGATATTCCCTCGCCGCTCGGCGGCGTAGAGACGACCCGGCGGCGGGCGTACGTCGTCCTGCGCCGGGCCGGTGAGTGCTGCGGCCGCTGCCCGTGCCGTGTCCACTCCTATCAGGCGGGCCACGAACGGAGCGCCCGCCAGTGTGCCGGCCAGCCACCAGCCCAGGCGCATCGGCGCCGGGTAATCACGAACGAGGCCCGTGCCCGGCACCTGCCCGGGGCAAAGGCGAAGATCGTCCATCCACGTCCCTCTTCCTCGGCCAACCGCGCCAGCCGGCGGGCGGTGAGCAGGTTCGCCAGCTTCGATGCGGCGTAGAAGGCGCGGCCAGCCGCCACGCGCGACAAGTGGTCGACGCCGGAATCCCGTTCGGGGTAGGCGAGGAGCCATCCGTCGGCGTGTCGCGGAGGCGGATCCGGACATTTGCGCAGACCACGACGAAGGTCTCGATCCGCCCAACGCGGCCATTCTTGAGACCGTCTGGCGCCCCGAAAGCGACGATCAACGGAGCCGAAACTTCCACCTAGGGCAACAGCATATGCTCTTCGACACCCTTGCAGGACGTGCTCCGCTGGAAGCGGCCCAGGAGGTTCCCTCGCGATCAGGGCGTCGCGAGGCCGGTTCCGCGACGGGCCGCATCGACGCTCCACGCGCCGCCTCCCGCGAAAAAGAAGTACAGGAAAATGAAGCAGTAGAGGATCGCCGCGTCGCCCTGGTTGACAACCGGAAAGAAGTTTTGCGGCGCGTGCGCCATGAAATAGGCGACCGCCATGTTGCCGGACAGAATGAACGCGACGGGCCGGGTGAAGAGTCCGAGGGCAAGCAGCACGCCTCCGATCACCTCGATCAATCCCTGAATCACAAAAGGCCCCGACAGTTGCATCGGCTCGGGAGCGGGCGGAAAATTGAAGAACTTTTGAGTTCCGTGCTCCAGAAACAGCAGCGCCGACATGATCCTCACGACGCTTAACCACTGCGGAGCCCAGGCCGAAATCTTGTCGAAATTCATCAGTTGGCCTCCATCATGACCCGGTGATTCCGGCCAGCAGGCTGAATTATCAGCGGGTCTGCTCTTCGCACCGATTTTGCGAAGAGGGTATGATGCACAGCGCGAGGCGTAAACCAATACTCCCAGTTCACAGTCGCGTGACATCCGGTCGTACTATTGATGGAGTGCCGAGCCGCGGGAGCGTAGACCTTGCCGATTGCGCTCGCTCCGCCAGTGACTAACGCCGACGAGGCGCGTGGGACTAGCAGGTCGCGCCACTCCACAAGCAAAGCCGCCAAAGCGAATGCCCTTCGTCAGGACCGCGCTCGAGTGACCCTGCAATGTCCGCTTTCCGTCACAGCACCGGTTCCTGCGAACGTCGGCTATCGGGAAGAGAAACGGGTTGATGGAGGGCGGCTCAGGGTCAGAGATGCCGGTTCCGGCGAAGGTCCGCTTACGAGCGGCCAAATCGGCGTGGCAGAGGCTGGTTTGGGTCACGGATTGCCGTATGGCTGCTCAGAAGGAAGGGCAGAGACGGGGTCGAACTTTACCGTTTGCAATTTTGTCGCTGGCGGCTGGAAGCAGCCGCGATCTTTCCCAGACCTCGACGGCCGCGAAAATCGACCGGCACCCACATCTTAGCCGCTCGCAGTCCTCTCGATCGGAGCACGACAATGGTGCGCGCCGCGATGAGGTCCGGCTTGGCGTCCTCATGCTTCTCATGATCGCGGCCACATCACGCGTAGCGTCTAGCCAGCGCCTGTTGAGGATACCTTTGCGACCGTGACGCCGTCAGGCCCTGGCCTCGATGGGAACGAGCAAGTAGCGCCATGAGCGGCCATTCCCTTTTCGATCGCAAGCGACCGGAGTCGACCCGTTGCAGACTTCGACAGTGTGTGTGCTGAACGGGTTGTCGTTAGCGGCAGACCGTCGCCACCGATCTTATGGCGGCAAACCTGCTTCCCTCAGCAAGCGGCCAAGCTCCCGAGCCTTCTCAGGATCGCGGTAATACTCGCGGCTGGTGAAGTTGGAGGCCGTTAGAGCTGCCTCGCTGCCGACAGCTTCCCTGACCATCCGGCCGGCTTCGTCGGATCGATCGAGCTCCACCAGCGCGGCCGCTTGATAGAGGCGCGATCGGGTGGTCTGAAACGTGAGTTTGCGGAGGGATTTAACAGCCTCGGCATAGCGGCCCAGCGCATAAAGAGCCACGCCCCGTTCCTCGACGCACCACACAGGAAGGAACGGGTCGAGCATCTCGGCTTCATCGAGCAAGGACAGTGAACGCTCTGCTTCGCCCACGAAGGTAAAGACCGCGGCGCATCTTGCCTTGATGTAGGCATCCGTCGGATTCAATTCCATGGCTCTGCGGCTGTGTGCCAGGGCCTCGTCGAAGTTGCCACCCATAAGTTCAAGCGCGCCCATGATCCGGTTTGCCTCGGCATCGCAGGGGTCAAGCTCAAGCGCGCGGCAAATGTCCCGTCGACCTTGCTCGGGATCGAACCCCGGCAGCCCTGACGCAGCGCAGACCCTCCACGCATAGGCGGCCGCGTAGTGCGGATCGGCCTCGATTGCCCTTGAAAGCCAGTCGACGGCCTGGCGGAGATTGTCGTCGGTGACGCCGCCCAGGCGGTGATGATCAAGCCCGCGCAGGAGGCAGTCGAAGGCGGTCATGTTTTCTGGCGGCTTTCGCCGTGCCGCCACCATGGCCGCTTCCTCCATCCGTCCGAACACGGTTGCCGCGATCCTCGCGACGGTTCCGTCAACCAAAGCGAGGATTTCCTCGAACGGATGTTGGATCTTGTCGCTCCAGACCACCGTCCCCTGGTAGGTTTCCGACAGCGTGAGGCTGATTAAAACCCGCTCTCCGATCTTCCGCACCTGTCCATCAAGCACATATCGAACGCCCAGAGCCTCACCGACCCTCACCGGATCCGGGTGGGAGTCGGCAATCGCGAAGGTCGCGCTGCGCGAACTGACCGAAAGACGCCGAAACCGCCCCAGTTCGACAATAAGCTCCTCCGTGAGGCCCTCGGCGAGATAGCGCTGGTTCTCGTCGTCGCCTGAAACCCGGAAAGGGAGCACCGCGACCGATGCCGGCCGCCGTTCCGTCGTGATGACCAGTTGTGTTGGCGCCGACTGCAGCCGATGCGCCCCGATCTCGCCGCGGACCCGATAGAGGTGCACCGGTTCCGTAATGTTCTTGAACGCCCGCTCGCCCAAATCGTCGAATATGAACGCGGAATTGCGGCGGACATGATCGAAGAGCGCTCCGCTCACATAGATCGAGTCTGGTTCGGCTGCCGCCTGTATGCGCGCCGCGAGGTTGATGCCGTCTCCGACCAGATCATCGCCTTGCACCACGACATCCGCAATATGGAGACCGAACCGCATCCTAAAAGGTTCGGTGTCGGGCTCTTGCGCGCCTGCAAGCGCGCTGCGGATCTCGAATGCACTGCGCACGGCGTTTACGGCGCTCGGAAATTCGGCGAGGGCTCCATCACCCGTCGTCTTGAAAACCCGGCCGTCGAGCAGATCGACCTTTTCCGAAATAAGGGCCTGACAGCTAGCCAACCGTTCCGCGGTTTGCTCCTCGGCTCGCTCCATCATTCCGGAATAGCCGACGATATCGGCTACCATCAGGGCGGCCATTCTGCGCTTCATGGGCGAAGCTCCTTCAGGGGGCGACCAATCGTCGGTATCATCACCGCAGCAGGCGGTGCCGTCGTCGCGGACGCGGCGGTCTGGAAGTGTAGCGCATTGCAAAGCCGGCCGCATCGGGAAACGCGCCCTGCGAACGTCTCAAGGAGATCGCCAAACCTTTAAACGCTGAGACGATGGGCGTTTGTGTGAAGCCCGGGTTCGCATCCTTTTCGCGACCTTCAGGTGGAACGAGGCGATGACCGGAATGGGTCAGAGATGCCGGTTTCGGCGAAGGTCCGCTTACGAGCGGCCAAATCGGCGTGGCAGAGGCTGGTTGGGTCACGGATTGCCGTATGGCTGCTCAGTAGGAAGTGCAGAGAAGGGGTCGAACTTTACCGTTTGCAATTTTGTCGCTGGCGGCTGGAAGCAGCCGCGATCTTTCCAAGACCTCGACGTCCGCGAAAATCGACCGGCACCCACAGCTTAGCCGCTCGTAGTCCTCTCGATCGGAGCGCGACAACGGTGCGCGCCGCGATGAGTTCCGGCTTGGCGTCCTGATGCTTCTCATGATCGCCGGCCACATCACGCGTAGCGTCTAGCCAGCGCCTGTTGAGGATACCTTGCGACCGTGACGCCGTCAGGCCCTGGCCTCGGGCCGTGTCGGCTTTACCATCTCGCCGAGGTCCGGCTCGCCGCAGCGCGCCAAGATCGCTTCGCGTACTGCGTCGCGGAGACGCAATACCGATGCAAAATCAGTTCCGGACGGCGCAATGGCAGCGCCGATCTCGATTGTGACCGGCGTCCATCGTGGAAACCATTGGTCACCGCGCAGCATGGATCGCGTTCCACGGATGATGCCGGGCAGTGCCGGCAGGTTGGCATCCACCGCAACCTTGAAAGCCCCGAGATGGAAGGCGGAGAGACCTGGTCTGCGCGTGAACGTGCCTTCGGGAAAGAACACGAGAATGCGTTCTTGCCGGGCGATCTTGGTCAGGGACTCGGCGTCGGAAAGGCTGCCTGTGACGTCATGGCGCTCGACGAACGGTATGTCCAACCGGCGCAGGAAGGGGCCGGCAAAGACCTGCCCCGCCAGCTCCTTCTTGGCCACGAAAGCTGGTTCTCCCGGCAGAACCGCCGCCAACACCAAGGCGTCCATATAGCTCGAATGGTTGAATGCGAGTATCGCGTTGCGGCGGGGAATGTGCTCGATGCCGCTCGCCGTGATTGTCACGCCGGCAAGGGCGAGCGCGGCACGGGCGATCGTCCTCGCCGCGGCCCAGCGCCAGCCGAGTCGCGGCAGAAGCATCACCGCCAGCCATGCCAAGAAGAAGCTGCAGGCCACGACGGTCCACCACCATCCGGCGTAGAGAACGTCGGCGAGAAGCCGGCGCAGCCGCTTCAGCTGCGGGCCTGCTCCCGCAAACGACAGCCGCAAGACTTGCCACCAGAGAGAGCGTTGCGGCGCTCCAATTGTCCCGCTCTCGTAAAGCTCCTTGGCCGCGCTGCGGCGAATCTTCCCGCTGGATGTTTTCGGCACGGCTCGCGGCGGCGCGAGGACCATATCGTCGGGAGGTGTCCCGGCGATATCCGTTGCGACCTCATAAGCGCGCTTTTGCAACTCCGCGCGGGCGGGTTCGTCGGTCTCGCGCGTTTCCGCCACGACGACTACACGCTCCGTTCCCGTGGATCGATCGGTGGCGCCGAACACGACGACGCCTCCCTTGCGCACGCCGGGGATGCCCGCGACGGCCTCTTCGATCTCTTGCGGATAGATGTGACGCCCGGCGCGGATGATGATGTCCTTTACCCGGCCGGTGATGTAGACATCACCGCTCGCCACGTATGCCCTGTCTCCGCTGTCGAGCCAGCCATCGCGGAACAGCTCGCGTGTCTTGGCGTCGTTCTCGAAATAGCCGGAGGTCGCCGACGGGCCGCGGAATTCGAGCCGGCCTTCCTGGCGTTCACCAAGCTCGTAGCCGGCGCCATCGACGATGCGGACTTCATGACCTGGCAGAGGATGTCCGCAGGCGACGATTTCAAGCGGCTTCGGATTGTCGGGGCCGGCGGGCACGGCCGCGCCACGGCCGGTCAGCGCAGTACGATCCACGCGATCGATGATCGGCGAGCGGCCCGGCGGGGGAAAGGCCAACCCCACCGTGTTCTCAGCCAGGCCGTAGACCGGCGCCATGGCTCCCGGCTTGAAGCCATGATGCTCAAATCTTTCAATGAACCGACGCAGCGTCTGAACACTGACCGGCTCCGCCCCGTTTGCGACCATGCGGAGCGAGCTTAGATCAAGTCCTTCGAGATCGGCGTCGTCTGTCTTGTTCAGACAGAACTCAAATCCGAAGTTCGGGGAAGCGGACAAGGTGGCGCGAAAACGGTGCATGGCCCAGAGCCAGCTCTCCGGGCGCACGAGAAAGCTCAATGGCGACATCGCATAGAGCGGCGCGCCAAAATGAAGGCATCCCAACCAAGCGCCGATCAGGCCCATGTCGTGATAGAGCGGCAGCCAGCTGACAAAGATGTCAGCCGAGCTCGCCTCCATCACCGCGCCCATGGCCCGAACATTGGCAAGCAGGTTGGCGTGGCTCAGCACGACGCCTTTCGGATCTCCGGTGCTGCCTGACGTGTATTGTATCAGCGCAGTCGAGTGAGCGTCCGTGACCGGCGGCAGCTGTGTGGCAGCGGGCTCGGTGCTGAGACTTGCGACGTTCTCGACGCTGTGCAGGGATTCGACCTGTCCGCGCAGCAGCGCTGCAGGACCCATTCCTTCCTGCATCGTGACGAGTATGCGGGCTCCGGCATTGCTCAAGATGCCGGCCTGGCGACGCAGATGGTCCTCGATCTGCGACAGCCGCATCGGCGGATAGATCGGCACCGGCACGGCTCCGGCGTAGAGAATGCCGAAGAATGCGGAGAAGAAATCGAGACTCGTGGGCAGCATCAAAGCGACACGATCGCCCGGCTCGACATTGCGGCGGATCAATCCGGCCGCGACGGCACGAGCTGATTCCGCCAGTTCTGCGTAGGTCATTGCCCCCAATGCCGTTGTGTCGTCCTGCAGGACCGTCAGGTGCAGGCGATCAGGATGCTGCGTGACGTGCCAGTCGAGGACCTCGACGAGCGTCCCGGCCTCGGTGGCAGCCGGAACGGGAGGAAGGGCAATGGTCGGCTGTACCGTGCGGACCGAGCCCGGTCGGGCGCCGGCGTGTTCGAGAGCATTGATCAGATCGCCGATTGTGTCCGCCTCGCCAACTATTTGAGTAGGCAGCCGCACCCGGAACGCGCGCTCAATCCGCAGAATCAGCTCCGTCCGACCAAGGCTGTCGATGCCGAGATCCCTTTCGATCCGGCTTGACGGCGAGATGTCGATCGCATTTGCACGTTGCGGCTGAAGCTCGTGCACGAACTCGCGCACAACGGCGATCAGGTCGCCCTCGCGCGATCTCCTGTCATCGGTCGTAGGAACCATCTTCATGCTCGTTTCCCACGCCAATGTTAACGCTGCAGGCAATTGGACGTTGACGCGCGTGCTGTCAGAGCAATCGAGCCTCCTCTGCGGTTGGCATTGATGCGGATCAAAGCCGTGGCGAGCGGCAAAGCCATTGTGTCTTAACTATAGCGTTCTGGCGGCTCAGCAACGGCCTGGACGCGAGCGGCGCTGGAGCACCGATCACAATGGTGACGGTTGCTCGTTTGTCTAGCGTCGCTAGCGCCAGCGCTGGAACTTCCCTTCGGCTCTCGGAAGCGGACAAAGCTGCCATTGACGGGCCTAAAAGTTGCGGCGCTCGTTGACGAGGAGCGCTCACCCGGCCATCGGTTTTGAGCCGACCTGGCGCGCGTTTTGGCCCTGGTCGGCGGCGGGGGCGGTTGGCGCATCGATCCGGCTCAGAATGTGATCGGAGATGCCGCGCGCGATCTCCCGCTCGCCCATGATGATCAGGTCCGCCCCGAACTTCTTCAGGTAATCCACTTCGGCATCGGAATGGGCGCGGGCGATGATCTCGAGCTTTGGATTGATGGCATGGGCGTGCTCGATGAGGTTGCCGCTCTCGAACGGATTGGGAATGGCGCTGATCAACCACCGGGCTGAGGCAACGTTGGCAGCCTCAAGCAGTCCCGGCTGAGCGGCATTTCCCGCAATGACATCAACGCCGCGGGCGCGCAGCTGATCTACTACCACTTGTCGTTCCTCGATCACCAGGTAAGGCTGCCTTGCCTTTTGCAACGTCTCCGCGACCAGACTTCCGACCCGTCCATGGCCGACAAGCACAGCGTGGTCTGTCAGGCTGGTAGCCGCGAGTTCGGGCGGTTCGGCTCTACCTTCTTGCGTGGCAAAGGTTAGCTCTCGTGCCTTGAGCCACGGCGTCAGCCGATCCAAAGCCGCAAATAGCAGCGGGTTGATGAGGATCGAAAGGATTGCTCCGGCAAGCACCAGGTCACGTCCCGCCTCGGGAAGAAGCGCGAGGTCGACGCCCAATCCCGCAAGGATGAAGGAGAACTCGCCGATTTGTGCCAGGCTTAGGCCGAGCGTCAGGGACACGTAGGACGGATAGCCGAACATGAATGCGATGGCTGATGCGGCCGTGGCATTGCCAATGACGATTATCAGCAATGTCACGCCGACGAGCAGCGGCTGCTCAACCAGGATCATGGGGTTGAACAGCATGCCTACGGAGACGAAGAAAAGCACGGCAAATGCGTCGCGCAGCGGCAGCGTTTCCTGAGCGGCCCTTTGGCTCAACTGGGATTCGGCAAGGATCATTCCAGCGAAGAAAGCCCCAAGGGCGAACGAGACGCCGAAGAGCTCGGCTGCCCCGAAAGCGACACCAAGCGCAATCGCCAGCACGGCCAAACGGAAAAGCTCTCGCGAGCCGGTGTGAGCGACGTAGTGGAGTATCGGCGGAATGACACGCCGGCCGACGACAACCATGATCGCGAAGAAGGCCGCCAATTTGGCCAAGGTAAGCCCAAGGGCACTCCAGATGGTCTGCGGCTCAAACAACGTGAACAGGTCATTGCCGTTAAGGTTTGCCCCGTTGACATTGCCACCGAGCACGCCGGCGAAGGCCGGCAACAGTACCAGCGCGAGGATCATGGCGAGGTCCTCTACGACCAGCCAGCCGACTGCGATACGTCCGCCATCGGTTTCGAGTTGCCGCATTTCCTGCAGCGCCCGTAAAACCACGACTGTACTTGCAACCGACAGGGCCAACCCAAACACCACTCCGGCTCCGATCGGCCAGCCGATCGCCTGCGTCACGATGAGCCCGAGCATTGTCACCAGAGCCATTTGACCGACAGCGCCCGGAATCGCGATCTTTCTTACCGAGAGCAGATCATTCAGCGAAAAATGCAGCCCTATGCCAAACATCAGCAGAATCACGCCGAGCTCGGCGAGTTGGCGCGCCAGCGCTTGGTCGGCAACGAAGCCGGGCGTGAACGGGCCAATCAAGACACCGGCAACGAGGTAGCCGACCAGCGGTGACAGGCGAAGTCGGTTCGCCAACGTGCCGAGGATGAAGGCGAGTCCGAGGCCGGCGACAAGGGTTGCGATAAGTGGCGCCTGAGGCATCTTCCCAATCCGGTTTCCGGCCACGCTTGGCGCTCCGGTCAAGCGGTGCACGAGCCTAGAGATAATGGACTAAGACGCGGCGGTCTCAACATCTTTCACGCAGCAGATCTCGCCAATGGCGAACTGGAGGTCTGGAAGCTCGATTCCGGCGGGTGGATACGCTGCGGGCAGTTGCCGGCCGTGCCGGCGGCGAGAGCGTAGCAGTCGTCAGTTATGAAACCGAGCACCGTGAAGAGCGGGCCCAGAAAGGCGATCTGTATCGCCACTTGCTGCAGACGGTTGACGCGCATCGTACACGCCACTCGCGCCAGGCGCCCTGGCAGCCAGCCGCACGGTGGCTGAATTTCGCGACAGCGAGGGCAACCGAATGGTGATAGGCAGCCAGCAGGATACCGGCGAACGGCACAGAGCTTGGAGGCGTCACGTCGAGCCTTTGGTGCCGTTCACCTGATGTGCGCCATGGCTGCGGAATCCTCAAACCTGTCGCGCAGTATTTCCGCCGCGTGGCTTTCCCAAGACTACTCTGCCTCATCCCCGGAAGCGGCATTGAGGAGGCCGTATCTCTCATCGCCGATCGAGGCGAGCAGATCGAGCTGGGTCTCGAGAAAGTTGATGTGGCCCTCCTCGTCTTTGAGCAGATCCTCGAACAGGTGCATGGTCACGTAGTCGCCCAGTTCCTGGCAGATCTCGCGTGACTTCTTGTAAGAGGTGCGCGCGTCGTATTCGCCGGCGAGGTCCGATTCCAGCACTTCCTTCACATTCTGCCCGATGCGAAGCGGCGCCACCGCCTGCAGGTTCGGGTGCCCTTCGAGGAAGATGGTCCGTTCGATAATCCGGTCCGCATGGTGCATTTCCTCGATAGATTCCTCGCGTTCCTTCTTCGCCAGTTTGAAATAGCCCCAGTCCTCCAACAGGCGATAATGCAGCCAAAATTGATTGACGGCACCGAGTTCGAGAAACAGCGCTTCGTTAAGACGTTCAATGATCCTATCTTCGCCTTTCATGGGTTCTGCTCCCGTTTTGGGCGCGCGCCCCGCACGCATCATGTGCAACGATACGCCCTTGTTCGCCTCCGAGCGCAGGATAGCACGCGGCGACCTAACCGTCATTTCGATCGGGAGGCCGGAGGTTGCAAAGAGCGCATGAGATCCTTCCCGCCGCCCTGCGTTTGAGATTGGTGATCCCGCTTCAATCAGTTCTGAGACGTGGGTCTGCGCTTCGCGTGCATGGCTGCGCAACTCATGTCAGTTCCGTCCTTGTTTGCTCTCGGCCCATCAGGGTCATGAAAACCCTAAATGGAACACCCGCTGCCATGCAGGCTGGTCAGCCAAGTCGTGATGGTATCGCCGGCCGCTTCGCCGGTGGGCAGGAAAATGCCGAGAAATGCACCGCTGTCACCATGGAAAAAGATACGGGTATTCCACCCTCTCGGTACTCGCGCACGGCACTCAATCCGGGTGACTTGGGCGAACTGCCGTCGATCGCTGTGCTAAGTCCCGACGACTGCAAAGGGTCATAGGCGTGAATTCGACTGAGGGCGAACCAACTTCCGCAAAGGGTCGGCAAGCGGCCGCTAGAACCCGCGGCCGTCCTCCCGCCATCACCAAGGTTCGCATGAATGGTTAAGCGGCAGAGCGCAGCTTCGTCACGATACGCTCGACCGCAGCTGTCGCCGATGTCGTGCCACGCCAATGTTCGGTTCCGGCCTGGCGCGTGAAGCGGCCGTTTGCAATGCCTTCGTACATGCCGAGCAGGGCGGCGGTAACCTCCGCGGAGAGCCCCGCCTCGGCCAGGACCGCTTCGCGCTGCTCCGGCGGCACGAGCACCGGCTCGACCGGACGGCCGAGAACCTTCGCAAAGGCAGCCGCCACATCGCTGGCGCTCCAGTCTTCGGGCCCGGCCAGTTCCACGATGCGCGTTCCAGCCCAGTTCTGGGACATCAGCCGGGCGGCGCGCCCGACATCGGTCGTGCTCACCATGGGAATTTTCCGGTCGGGTTCAGAAACGACGGGAGCACGCCTTCCGCAACGCAAGCCTCAGCGACTTCCGACCAGGTTTCGACAAAATAGCCCGAGCGCAGAAACGCCGTGGCGGGCGCGGTGCCGGCTAGCATCGCCTCGACCTGATGCAAGGTGGCGATGACCCCCGTGCCCGTATCATGCTGCGCGCCAATCGACGATAGGATAACGCTCCTGGACAGATCGGCGCGGCGGACCGCCTGGGCAAGTGCTGCGCCGATCTCCGCTGTCTGTGCGAACGGATCGCCGGCGACCGGCGGGGGGTTGAGGAGAAACGCCGCCGTTGCGCCCTTCAAAGCGGCGGAAACCTGCTCTGCGTTAGCCAGGCTGGCGACGGCGACTTCGGCACCGAGCGCCGCCCACGCTTTGCCCTGTTCCGGACGGCGCACGACCACACGCACGGGCTCACCGTCCGCCATCAGCGCACGCGCCGTTTCCCCGCCGGCCCGTCCATTTGCTCCAAAAACTACATGCATGATCTGTTCTCCTCGGGTGTTCGCGATTGATGAGAACCCAAGATTACGGAATGGCTATGCATGCGACAAATGCATGTATAATATAGCCAGCATGCACGAAGTGAATTTGCGTCGCGTCGACCTGAACCTGCTGGTGGTGCTCGAGGCGCTGCTTGACGAAAGAAGCGTCACGCGGGCCGCCGTCCGTCTCAATATGAGCCAGCCGGCGGTGAGCCGTGCGCTGTCGCGGCTACGAAAGCTGTTCGCGGACGCCCTTCTGGTGGAAGGGCGCACAGGTTACATGCTCACTGCCCGCGCCGACGAGATTCGGCCGGCGCTGCGCAGGACGCTGGCGGACATCGCTACGATGCTGGGGGCGAACCCGTTCGACCCGGCAACGGCAACCGGTCATGTGCGGCTGCTGATGATGGATCTTGAGACTGCCGCGTTGGCGCCTCATCTGCTTGCTCGTCTCGCCGCCGAGGCGCCGGCGCTCGACCTGGACATTCTGCCGCCCAGCGCAACGGCGATCGAAGCACTGGAGGAGGACGCCGTGGACGCACTCGTCGGCGTGATCGACGATGCGCCCGCGGGCATCCGCCGGCGCGGTCTCTATCAAGACCGCTTTGTTACGCTGATGCGCACAGGGCATCCCGCAGCGAGCCATGCGCTTACGCTCGACCGATATCTCGAATTGGGTCATATCGTGGTGAGCGTCACCGGCGTCGGACCAGCGTTCGTCGACGTAGCGCTCGCTGGTGTGGGCCGCCGACGAAGGGTGAGCGTGCGCGTACCGAGCTTCCTTGCCGCAGTGGAAATCGCTGCCCGCTCCGACCTGATCATGACGCTGCCGTCGAGCCTGGCGCAGATGGTGGGGGGACGTTTTGTCTCGCTGCGCCCGCCGCTTGATCTCGGCAGCTTCACCATGAGCCTTCTCTGGCACGCACGCCACCAGGACGAACCGCGGCACGTCTGGTTGCGGCATAGCATCGCCGCCGCCGCAACCGCACTCAGCGCGCCCGGCTCGTCCGAAGGCAGCGTCCGTTCGCAGCCTGCGGGCAGTGCTCCTTGAGCAGATGGATGATGCCGAGGCTAACGGAAACGAGCCGGTCGAAGCGATCGTTAGTACCTGTCGTGTTCGCCGTGAACATGATCCGCATCCGCACTCGCCAATCTGATATTGGCCGCCGCAAGCGCCGGCATGTGCTCGAACAGCTCGTCTTCCAGCGCTGCCGTGAGCTTTTTCGCCTCGGCGACCGGCAGGCTTTCTTCGACGGCGATGGCAATGTCGGCGTGCAGCCTGTGACCGATCCACCGCGCCTTGGCCTCGACAATTCGCGCTCCCGGCACATGCGCGGCGGCATGATGGATTTCGCCGATGACATCAGGCTCCACGCCGTCGAGCATACGGGTCAGCACCGAGTGGGCCGACTGCCAGACGATACCGAAGATCGCAAGCGTGATGAGCAGGCCGACGATCGGGTCGGCCAGCGCAAAACCGAGCCAGACGCCGAACGCCCCGAGGACCACGGCAAGGCTGGTCAGGCCGTCGGTGCGGGCGTGGTAGCCGTCGGCAATCAGTGCGGCGCTGTTGATTTCGCGGCCGACGCGGATGCGGAACACCGCGACGGCCTCGTTGCCGAGAAAGCCGACGATGCCTGCCGCCGCCAGCCAACCCAGATGGGTCACCACTCGTGGATTTATCAACCGGTCGATGGCCTGATAACCGGCGACGATGGCGCTGAACAGGATGATCCCGACGATGATGATCCCGGCCAGGTCCTCGACGCGGCCAAGGCCGTAGGTGAAGGTTGGCGACGGCTTGCGCCGGGCCAGCATGAAAGCGATCCACAACGGAATGGCGGTGGTGGCGTCACCGATGTTGTGGATGGTGTCGGCCAGCAGCGCCACGCTGCCCGACAGCGCGACCACGACCATCTGCAGCGCCGCCGTGATCGCCAGGATGACAAACGACCATTTTATCGCCCAGATGCCCCGATCGGTCGTCGCTATGGTTGCGTCGATGACCCCGTGGCGATGCGGCCCGCTACCATGGTCGTGACCATGTGCGGCGTGATCGCGCGACCCGAACCCGAACCAGTCGAGAATGCGCGCGCCGAGACGGCTCACGGGTATCTGACGGTTCACAGGTATTTCGCCAGTTGCTTGAGTTCCGCCAGCGAGTTGCCGCCGGCTTCCGCGGTGTCCGTCAGGCAATGCTCGATATGATCGTGGATCAGTTCGCGCTTTGCGCTGCTGATGGCGCTCTCCACGGCGTGGAGTTGCTGCGCCAGATCAACGCAAGGACGATGCGCCTCGAACATCGACAGCACCGCCGCAAGGTGGCCTTGCGCGCGCTTCAGACGCTTCACGATAGCAGGATGCGAACGATGGATACTTGCGGGCATGCTTCTTTTGTATCCTCCCCCCGGGGATATAGTCAATCTTTCGACTTACTTTACTTTGCCGCTGAGTGTCCAACAGCCCGAAGAAAACCCTCGGCGCGCCCGGCGACCTGCCACCCTCCTACGGATAGCTTTGCCGACCGCCGGTTGCACCGTATTATTTCGTGACCGTGTCGCGCGGGAACCTTCCCTCGCACCACGCGTTCGGGGCGCTGTATTCGCCATGCCTCATATTTAGGCAAACATAGGTGACGGGCGAATACCGGCGGGGAGGCAAAAGCGTGGGTTGGGGAGGAGCATATTGTGATGTCGAATCGCGAAATTGGAACGTCCCACACATTGGGGCTGCGCGTCGCTGATCTCAAAGCCAGGATGCGAAGCGCCCGTATTACCGAACACGAAATTAAAACCTTTCAGAAAGTCGCCGCCATCATGGGAGGAGGCGAAGGTTCCCTACGGCTCGATGCCGACGACCTGATTGCGGCGTCTTTCGTTGTCGAGGACGAGCCCAGGACAACCTGACGATCATGGCGCCCCGGCGATCAGCCAGGCACCACGTCGGAGGCCAGGAAAGCGGCGCGTCCGAGGCTGGCAACCGCTTTCCTGAAACGCTGCAAATGCGCCTGGCGCTCCACCGCTGAGACAGTGTCCATCCGGTAGAGCGCCAGGAATTTTGTCGAGCACAGCGGATGGCAAACGGAGCGGAAGCCGCGCAGCAGGGTGCGCCGGCCGGGCTGGCCCATGATCCACGACATCAGCGGCGTCGCGCCGCATGTGGTCATCGCCAGCACCCGGCGTATGTGCCGCAATTTGGGGCGTGCGCCGCGCTGCGCCGTCGGCATCTCGAAGGCGAAGCCCGGCACCAGCACCCGCTCCAGCCAGCCCTTGAGCATGGCCGGCAGGCCGTACCACCAGGTCGGGTAGACGAAGATGACGGCCTCCGCCCAAAGCAGTTCCTGCGCCCGGTCATGCACCGGCGCGAGGTTCGCCGCCTTGTCGTGATAGCCGAGCCATTCGTCGGCGCGCATGATCGGGTCGAAACCGGTCGCGTAGAGGTCGAGGAGATGAACCTCATGGCCGCGTTCGGCAAGCGTCTCCAGCACCGTGTCGCGCACAGCCCCGTTGAAGCTGTCGGTGCAGGGATGGCAATAGACGACAAGGACTTTCATGTTGGGCTCAGACCGGCTGGCTTGGCATCATCGCCCCGGCTTGAAACGCGCATGCAATGGCCTGCGGGACATCGTCAGCACCGTAATCGAGGCTCTGCGTCGCCCCTCGTTTCTGGATACTCGTATACGAGGGTACAGATATCCAGACGGGCGGCTTTCTGTTAGCAAGGCTCACCTGACGGGAGAATCGATTGCGCGGACTTGGCGAAGGCTTGATGCAGAAGCCGCTGACGGTGGCGGAGCAAGTGGCGAATGTGCTGCGCGAATCGATTGCCGAGGGCAGCCTGGCGGCCGGCACGCCGCTGCGTCAGGACGACCTGGCCGAGCGGTTCGGTTTCAGCCGCATGCCGGTCCGCGACGCGCTTCGCCAGCTCGAAGCCGAAGGCATCGTGTCGATCCATCCGACCAAGGGCGCGCATGTCGCCAGGATGGACGCTACCGAGATCAGGGAGATCTTTGCGGTCCGCGCACTGCTCGAAGGCGAAGCGCTGCGGCTCTCGATCCCCAACCTCGGCAAAGAAAAACTGGACGAGGCCGGCTATGTGCTCAACCAGATCGATGCCGAGCCGAATGTCGGCCGCTGGGGAACGCTGAACCGGGCCTTTCATCTGGCCCTTTACAGCGCCTGCGGCAACACAAGGCTGCTCGGCCTGATCGAAGCCCACCACAATGCGGCCGACCGCTACGTTCGCATTCTCCTGTCCAACCTCAACTATCGCAGCCGCTCGCAGTCGGAGCACCGCGACCTGTTGACGACCTGCCGCCACCGTGACGCCGAGGCAGCCGTCCGCGTCCTGAAAAGGCACCTCAGCGAAGGCATGGAAACGCTCGCCAGGGCTGGAGATGGGCTGGCGGGAAAGTCCTGACCTTGCCGGAGCGCTCTCGCAAAACCATAGCGACGCCACGACCGAATACCGGCCGGCAGCGCCCCTCGCCTAGCGTCGGAGCCAGTCCGCCAGGAGTGAGCCTTTGCCGTGCGCTGTCGAAGCTCGGCCTGTGCTCGCGCAAGCAGGCGGAGATTCTGGTCGCCGAAGGGCGCGTCCGGGTCGCCGGCAAAATTGTGCGCAACGGCTCGATGCGCGTCGATCCCGGCCGCGACCGCATCGAGGTCGATGGCAGACGTGTCGTCGCCGAGCGCAAGGTCTATCTGATGATCAACAAGCCGCGCGGGCTGGTCACCACCCGCGACGATCCGCAGGATCGCGGCACCGTCTATGACTGCCTGGCAGAACTCGACCTGCCCTTCGTGTCGCCGGTCGGCCGCCTCGACAAGGCCAGCGAAGGCCTGCTTTTGATGACCAACGACACGCGCTTCGCCCAGCGCTTGCTCGACCCCGCTTGGCACGTCGCCAAGACCTATCACGTGCAGATCGGCGCCCTGCCCGACGAGGCCATGCTGGCGCGGTTGCGCGCCGGTGCGACGGTCGACGGTGAGCCTCTGACGGCGCGGTCAATCGAAATCCTGCGCAGCGGCACCAGCACCGCCTGGCTGGAAATCACTCTCGACGAGGGCCGCAACCGCCACATTCGCCGGCTGATCGGCGCGCACGATGTCGAGGTGCTTCGCCTGGTGCGGGTGGCGATCGGCCCGTTGCAGCTCGGTGAACTCGCCAAGGGCAAGGCCCGCCACCTCACGGCCGAAGAGTTGGCGCTGTTTCAGGCCTGACCGAAGGCGCATCGCTCTCCCTTCTCCCCTTGTGGGAGAAGGGAAAGGGGCAGCCCCGCCGCCGACCTCGACGATTACTCGGCCGGAACCGGGCTGAGGCCTGGATCGCCCATCGAGTGCGGCTTGGCCTCCCTGCGCGCTGACGCCCGGGCGAGAACGCTTTGCCGGTTGACCGATTTGCGCTCGGCATCGATGCGTTGGATCAGGATTTCGGCGCGCTCGATTGAACCGAGCAGCGCCAGGATCGTGCCGCGTTCGGCGGCGCCTGCATTCGGTCCGAGCGCCAGCGTGCGGGCACGCAGTTCCTCGACCTCCGGGAGGTTGACATGCCCGGCCGGCATCTTCGGGTCGGAGATGCCGTAGGTCGGCAAGATCTCCCGCAGCGAGGCATCGAGCTTGCTCAGCGCGACGTCGACGATGGCCTGCGCCGGACCGCTGAATTTCTCGCGCCGCACGCGGCGCGCCACCTGATGCATCGATTCCGTCAGGGCGGCCGTGAAGTCGGCCTCCTCGATCAGGCTGGCGATCAGGTCGAGCTGGTCGTAGGGCAAATCCTCCTTCATCAGCTCGGCGGTGTAGGCACGGATATCGCGGCTGAGGATGTCGGTTGCGAGATAATGCTCGCCCGGATCCGACGGCGCCTTCTTGGACGAGCGTGCGATGTCGAGGAACATGGCGCCGGCCTGAAGGTGACGGGCCGTCTCCTGCTGAACGGCGGGAACGGCCTTGGCAAAATCACCGGCCAGCTTGCGGTCGAGGAATCTCGGTGTCGAGAAATCCTCGGCGTCCTCGGCCTCCGTGTGACCGACACGCGACAGAACCCGCTCGAACACACCGATGAACGGAAACAGCAACAACGTATTGAAGATGTTGAAGAAGGTCGAGTAAAGGCCGACCGCGACCGGCACCAGGGGGAAGGTCTCCTTGCCGTCAACGATCACCGGAATGGCGGGATCGCCGCCGAAGAACTGCATGGCCCATTCCAGGACCTGTATGGAGACGAAGAACAGCGGGATAGTGATGCACACGCCGATGATGTTGAACGAGATGTGCGCGTAAGCGGTCCGCTTGGCATTCTTCGAGAGATTGAGCGAAGCCATCCACGAGGTGATCGTGGTGCCGAGATCGGCGCCGAGCGAGAAGGCGACGGCCGTCGTCCAGTCGAGAATGCCGGCGGCGCCAAGGCCCATGACAATGCCGATCGTCGCCGAGGACGAATGGATCATGGCGGTCACGCCGGCGGCGATGAACACGCATTTGAGCAGGTTGAGGTAGGAGTCGGCCGTCAGCGTTTGCAGCAGGGCCATGACTTCGGGCAGGTTGCGAAGCGGACGCAGGCCACCGGTCATCAGGTTGAGGCCATAGAAGATCAGCGCGAAGCCCATGCCGGCGAGCGCTATGTTCTTGACCTTTTCGCTTTTGGCGAAGCAGTAGACCAGCGAGAACACGCCGGCCAGGATCAATCCGAGCGGACCGAGCGGCAGAGCAATGAGCCCGTTGCCAAGCGTGGTGCCGATATTGGCGCCCATGATCACGCTGATAGCCGGTCGAAGCGCGATGACGCCGGCATTGACCAGGCCGACGACCATGACGCTCATCGCCGTCGACGACTGAATGACACCGGTGATCAGCGTTCCCGCCAGCACGCCCTTGATCGGTGTTCCGGCGGCTTTGGCGAGAAAGGCGCGCATCCGGTTGACCGACAGCGCCTGGATGCCGTTTGCCATGAAGTCGAGGCCGAGCATGAAGATGCCCAACCCGCCGATCACCGGCACGAGGATGTCCTTGAAGATATCTATGTCCATGTCACGCAGTCCCCAACAAGCCGTCACCACGGCGCGATATGACGTTCAGTTCACGTGCTGCGCGAAGCAGCAGCCCGGCTCTTCCGCTCAGTTTCCGACGGGCGCTTGCCTTGCCCAGTATTGTTCGACCTGATCGATGAGCGCCTTCGGCAGCGGCACATAGCCGAGCGCGGCGGCGTCACCCGCGCCTTGTGCGAAGGCAAGCCGGAAAAGGTCGCGCACGCGGCGATAGCGATGTTCCGAACGGCCCGAGACCTGGACGACCGCGAACACCGCCGTGCTGATCGGATAGGCGGCATCGCCGTCTCGATCGGTCAGCGAAGCGAAGAAATCGGTCGTTTTTGCCCAGTCGATGGACGTCGCGGCAGCCTGCACGCCCTCCGGCTCCGGCTTGACGAATTTGCCGGATTTGTTCTCGATCAGCGCGTAGGAAAGACTGGCGCGCTGAGCCTGGCCAGATTCGGCATAGGCGATCGCGCCCTTCGTGTCGTGCACGGCTCGAATGAGGTTCTGTGTGCCTTCCGCGTCAGTGCCGAGCGGCCACGAGATCAGTGTATTGGCGCCGTATTTGGCCTTCCACTCGCCGCTGACCGCCGACAGATACTCCGTGAAGACAAAGGTCGAGCCGGAGCCGTCCTTGCGATGAACAACGCTGATCCTGAGATCGTGGAGCGTCAGGTCCGGATTCACCGCCTTGATCGCGGGATCGGACCACGACTGGATCTTGCCCAGATAGATGTCGGCCAGCAGCGGCCCCGTCAGGCGAAGGCTTCCCGGGCCGATGCCGTCGAGATTGACGACGACGGCGATGGCGCCCATGACGATCGGAAACTGCTGGCGGCCGGCTTTCCTGAGTTCGGCGGCATTGATCGGCGCATCCGTCGCGGCAAAGTCCATGTCCGGCTGGTCGAGACGCAGGACGCCGGCGAGCGAGCCGACGATTTCATAGTCAACCTTCCAATCGGGCGAGATGTAGTCGCCGCCGTCGGCGCGGGCGCTCTCATAGGCCGTTGCCCATTTATCGATGATCGGGGCGGCCAGCGTCGATCCGGCGCCGCGAATAGGCTCGGCCTGTGCAGCGGCTCCGATCATCAAGGCAACAGCGAGCGTGAGGACGCCACTTGATCCCGCTATTTTCGCCCATTTGCGCCGAAGTGACGCAAAGCTTGCTGGAAACATCATGGCGATCCCCGACTATACTGCACAAACGAACAGCTACTTTTCAGTCTTGGCAGATATCAACAGTCATACGCCCGCGAACGAACGCCGGCAGAGAAACAACATCACTCATCGTATGAACCTTGGTTAACGATTAGATGACAAAGATCTTTGTGGGTGCAACTTTTTATTCGGATTTTCTGCGATCGCCGCGGTCGCCTGAAGAATTGTAGGCGGCCAATCGCTTCAGCTCTGCGCTGCCCCTCACCTGCCTGCCGGCATCTCTCCCCGTCTAGTGACGGGGAGAGGGGCGCTCTCATCGATGCTTTCGCTAATCACCAGCGTTGCAGAAAGGGTGCCGAGGTTGCGACCAGTCCCTTCTCCCGTCTCTAGGGGAGAAGTGCCCGGCAGGGGCGATGAGGGGCGGCGCCGACTCCGACAACTGCCCCTTAGCACGAAGCTGCCCGTCGCCTCTACGCGGGCCCTCGAAGACACCTTACTTCGCGTCGTGGAAGATGATGCCCACGGTGTGGCGCAGGCCGGAGCGAAGCCGGCTGACGCCGTGCCTGAGATTGACGCGGTAGCTGCCTTTGCTGCCCTGGACCGGTCGATTGTGGACCGCGAAGGCGACGGCGTCGCCCTGGCGCAGCGGCACCACCTCGGCCCGGCTCTGCATACGCGGGCGCTGTTCGGTCAGCACGAACTCGCCGCCGGTGAAATCCTTATCCGGTTCGGACAGCAAGATCGCCACCTGCAGCGGGAAGGCAAGATCGCCGTAGAGATCCTGATGCAGGCAGTTGAAGTCGCCGGGACCATATTGCAGCAGGAGCGGCGTCGGCCGCGTCTGGCCCTGCTCGTGGCATTGCTTGAGGAACGCGGCGTGTTCGTCCGGGTAGCGCTGGGCGACGCCCATGCGCTCGTTCCAGTCGTTGGCGACCGCGGCCAGGCGCGGATAGAGCGCGGTGCGCAAGGCGCCGATCAGCTCGGGCAAGGGATAGCGGAAATAGCGGTACTCGCCCTTGCCGAAGCCGTGCCGCGCCATTTGGACATGGCTGCGGAAATGGCTTTCGTCGGGATAGAGCCCGGCGATCTCCCGGCATTCTTCCGGTGTCAGCAGCTTTTCCATCACGGCGCAGCCATAGCCGCTCATCTCCTCGGCCAATGCCTGCCAATCATATCCGGCGACCCGCGCTTCCGCCGATCGGATCGCTGCTTCTGGAACCGTGTGTATGGTCATGGCTCTGCCTCCTCTGGCTTCATCGGCTTCTGCAATCAGATGGGTGAAGCAGCGCACGCAAACCACCCGTTTCATGTCAATGGGGTAGGCACAGGGTTGAAGCTGCCGATCTCCCCTTGCGGACTTTTGCGGGGGAGATGCCCGGCAGGGCGGAGGGGCGTTGCAAGACCTGGGTTCCTCGCCCACGGCGAAGCGGGGGAGAGGTGGCCGCCCACGGGTCTTGCCTTTGGCAAGCCCGAGGACAGGCTCCGCGGCCGGAGAGGGCTTTCGTAGGGCGCGGTTCCCTCTCTCCGTCTCGGCTTCGCCGAGCCACCTCTCCCCCACTCTCGTGGGGGCGAGGAACCCAAGCTGGAATGTGGCCGCGATCCTTCCATCCCCTCCGTCCTGCCGGAAATCTCGCCCCCGCAAGGGGAGATCGCCAATCGCCATTGCGCAGCTGCGTGCGACGCAGCATGGATTTCGGCAAAATCAAGCCCATATCCCTGGTAGGGAGCTTTGAGCGTGAAACTCGCGCGTGTAGCCCTGATTGCCGCGGCTTTTGTAGCCGCTGTGGCTGTTTGTTCCTCTTCCGTAACCGGAGAGGCGAACGGCCGGGAGAGGACTGCGCTGCGTATCGAGATAGACGGCGCCATCGGTCCGGCGAGCGCCATGCAGTTCGAGGAAGCGCTGGCGGTGGCCGCAGAACGGAACGCCGAGGTTTTCGTCCTGCAGATGAACACGCCCGGCGGGTTGGTCACCAGCATGCGTGAGATCATCGCCGACATCCTCGCCTCGCCGGTTCCCGTCATCGGCTATGTCGCGCCCGCCGGCGGGCATGCGGCGAGCGCCGGAACCTACATCCTCTACGCAACCCATGTGGCGGCGATGGCGCCCGGCACCAATCTGGGCGCGGCAACGCCAATCGAGATGGGCGGGCCGCTGCCATCCTTTCCCGGCGACGACAAGAACAATGGCCCGGAAGCCGGCAAGGACCCGAAGAATCCACCGGCGGGCAATGCGATGATCGCCAAGGCGACGAATGACGCGGTTGCCCTGATTCGCAGCCTGGCTGAACTGCGCGGGCGCAATGCCGATTGGGGTGAAAAGGCCGTGCGCGAGGCGGCCAGCCTGTCGGCCAGCGCGGCGCTTCAGGAACGTGTCGTCGACTTCGTCGCCCGCGACACGACCGAACTGCTTCAGCTGGCCGACGGCCGGACGGTCGAGATCGCTGGCAGGAAAGAGGTGCTGGCGACCAAAGGGCTGCCGGTTGAAACGCTGGAGCCCGGCTGGCTCATCCGGCTTCTCGCCGTCATCACCGACCCGAACATCGCCGTCATCCTGATGCTGATAGGCGTTTATGGCCTCGTCTTCGAGTTCATGAGCCCGGGCGCGGTCGCGCCAGGCGTGATCGGCACGATCTGCCTGCTGCTCGGGCTCTATGCGCTCAATCTCCTGCCGATCAGCTATGCCGGCCTTGCCTTGATGCTGCTTGGCATCATCTTCCTCGTCGTCGAGATCTTTAATCCCACAGTGGTGCTTGGACTGGGAGGCGTGGCTGCGTTTCTGCTGGGCGCTGCCATGCTGCTCAGGATCGAGGGACCCGGCTTCGAGATGTCGTGGGCCGTCATCGGCACCGCCGCCGTCCTGACGCTCGGCCTGGCGCTGCTGACCGGCAGCTATCTGTGGGCGGCCCGCAAGAACGTTCCGCGCGTTGGCGCACAGGCCATGCAAGGGCTGCCGGCCACGGTCCTCGACTGGCAAGGCAGCGAGGGCCACGTGCTTGCCCGGGGCGAGCGTTGGCGAGCGAAAGCCGACGAACCCGTTGCAGTGGGCGACAGCGTTGAGGTGGCCGATGTCAGGGGTCTCGTGCTGACCATCCGGCGCCGCAATGCGGGAAGCGACGGAGCAGGGCAATGATCTTCGGTTATGTGGCCTATCTGGTAGCAGCGCTCCTCGTGGTCATGTTCCTGTCCGCGGCCATTCGCATCCTGAGGGAATATCAGCGCGGCGTGGTCTTCACGCTCGGCCGCTTCACCGGGGTCAAGGGCCCCGGCCTGATCATCCTCATCCCCTTCGTGCAGCAGATGGTGAAGGTCGACTTGCGCGTGGTGGTCCAGGACGTGCCGCCGCAGGACGTGATCTCGCGCGACAACGTCTCGGTGAAGGTGAACGCGGTGCTGTATTTTCGTATCGTCGACGCCGAGCGGGCGGTGATCCAGGTCGAGGACTTCATGACCGCCACCAACCAGTTGGCACAGACCACCTTGCGCTCGGTGCTCGGCAAACATGAACTCGATGAAATGCTGGCCGAACGTGACAAGCTCAACAGCGATATTCAGGAGATCCTCGATCAGCGGACCGATGCCTGGGGCATCAAGGTCTCCGACGTCGAGATCAAGCATGTCGACCTCAACGAAAACATGGTCCGCGCCATCGCCAAGCAGGCCGAGGCCGAACGGCTGCGGCGTGCCAAAGTGATCAATGCCGACGGCGAACAGCAGGCGGCGGCAAAACTCGTCGAGGCCGGCAAGATGCTGGCCGAGACATCGCAGGCCATGCAGCTGCGCTATTTCGAGGCGCTCCATGACATCGCTGGTGAGCGCTCGTCGACTGTGGTGTTTCCGGTGCCGATGGACCTGCTCGGTCATTTCATCAAGCAGGATGGGGAGAAGTGAGTTGGCTCCTCAAGTTGGAGGGACAGCACCCCCTCTGTCCTGCCGGACATCTCCCCCTCAAGGTGGGAGATTGGCAGCTTCGGCGCTCCGTCAGCTTTCCATCGTTTGCGGTTGGCGAAAGCGGTTGAGCGAATAATCTCCCCCTCGAGGGGGAGATGCCCGGCAGGGCAGAGGGGGGCGCTTCGCACGACCCTCCCCTCTAGATCAGCTTCTCCAGCGTGATCGGCAAATCCCGCACCCTTTTGCCGGTGGCGTGGAACACCGCGTTGGCGATCGCCGGCGCCACGCCGACAATCCCCAGTTCCCCCACACCCTTGCCGCCGAGCGCCGAGGACTGCGGGTCGGGGATGCCGACCGAGATCACCTCGATGTCGGGAATGTCGGCATTGGTGGCGATGAGATAGTCGGCCAAATTGTTGTTGACGATGCGGCCGTGGCGGCGGTCGACTATGCCTTCCTCCAGCAGCGCCTGGCCGATGCCCATGATGATGCCGCCCTTCCACTGGCTTTCGGCGAGCTTGGGATTGTAGAGCCGGCCCGAATCCAGCCCTGACACCACGCGCGACACGCGAACCGTGCCAAAGTCCTCGTCGACGCGCACCTCGACGAAATGCGCGCACCAGCTGTGGCGGGAATAGTCGCCCTCGGTGTGCGACAGCGCCGTCGCGATGGTGGTGTAGTTCTTGTAGCGATCGTCAGCCGTCGAATTGGCTGGCATGGTGTCGCCCATCGCCTCGATCTGGCTGCGTCCGACGCTGCCGAGCAGCTCGGCGATCGAGACCTCAGGGCCGTCGCCACGCGGTGAAGCGATGCGGCCATTGGCAACGACCAGGGTGTTGGCCTGCAGCGCATGGAACGGTGAATTTGGATCGCTGATCGCCAGCCCGACCAGCTGGTCGAGCGCGGCGGTCGCCGCCTTGTGCACCGCGCCGGTCATCACGCCGGCCAGCCGCGAACCGCCGGTGACGCCGGCGCGGGCATAGCGGGAGTCACCCAGCTTCACCACGACGTCCTCAGCTGGCACGCCGACCACTTCGGCGGCGGTCTGCGCCAGGATCGTATAGGTGCCCTGCCCCATGTCGATGCTCGAGCTTTCGACCTCGACCGAGCCGTCGGCGAGAATGCGCACCATCGCCTCGCCATAGGCGCGCCGCACCGGATAGGTGCCGGCGGCTACACCCCAGCCGATCAGCTGGTTGCCGTCGCGCATCGAGCGCGGCTCGGGTGCACGTTTCGACCAGCCGAAGGCCTCAGCTCCCGCGGCGAAAGCCTCGCGCAGCTGCCGTGTCGACCACGGCTTTTTCGCCTCCGGATCCTGTTCGGCATAGTTCCTGAGCCGGATTTCCAACGGATCGATGCCGACCTCGTAAGCTAGTTCGTCGATCGCGCTTTCGATGCCGAAGGCGCTCGGGTTCTCGCCCGGCGCGCGCAATGCGCCCGGCACCACCGTATTCACCCGCACGACATTCTGCCGCGACGAGAAATTCGGCGTCGCATACATGATCGAGGTGACCGAACCGAGCGGCTCGACCCACATGCCGTCGACCGAGGTCTCGTTGACGCCGCGATGCACGATCGACTGGATCCGTCCCTCGGCGTTGGCACCGAGCGCCACCGTCTGGCGCGTCGCCGCCCGTCCGCCATAGGCGGTGAAAGTCTGCGGCCTGGTGACCACGAGCTTTACCGGCCGTCCCAGCATTTTCGCGGCCATCGCCGCCACTGCGCCGTAGCCGTAAGCGAACGCCTTGGAGCCGAAGCCGCCGCCGATAAAGGGCGAGACCAGGCGCACATTCTCGAACGGCACGCCGAACCATTCGGCATAGGTCCGCGCCATGCCGTCGAGCCATTGGCTGGGCTCCCACACCGTCAGCCGGTCGCCCTGCCATTTCGCGATCAGGCCGTGCGGCTCCATCGGCGCCTGGTATTCGCGCGGCGTGTTGTAGGCAGCGCAGATCCGCACCGGGGCGGCGGCGAAAGCCGCCTGCGCGTCGCCCCATTCCTTGGTCATCGTGTCGATCGGAATGCCGTCGCCGGCCTTCGGATCGTCGAGATCGACGATGGCCGTCGTCTCGTCATAGGCGACCTTGACCAGTGCCGCGGCCGCGACCGCCTGCTCGAAACTCTCGGCCACCACCGCCGCGACATGCTGGCCGCTGAAGGTGATGTCGCCCGCCAGCGGGCAATAGGGAATATCCGGCGGCGGCGTGCCCAGCCAGTCCGTCGCGGTGTTGAGGCGCAACGCATTGTCCGGCGTCAGCACCAGAAGCACGCCCGGCGCGCTTTCAGCCGCTGCCGTGTCGATCGAACGCACCTTGCCGGCCGCAATCGTGCTCTCGACGAGGACCGCGTGGCTGAGCCCATCGATCTGCTGCTCGACCGCGTATTTTGCGGCGCCGGTGATCTTGGCCGGGCCATCGACGCGCGACAGCCGCCCGCCCACTGCTTCTGCAAAAATGGCGCCGTCCGAAGCGTCGCCCCTCTTCGAATCACCATGTCTTGATCTGACGTCGTGAACGGTCATGCCGTTTCTCCCATTTTCAGGATGGCGCGGGCGACGACGCGCGGCGCCAGTTCGATCTTGTAGTGGTTGGCGCCGTGGGCGACGGCGCCCTCGATGGCGAGCAGGCTGGCTTGCTTGACGATATCAGCCTCCAGCAGCTTGCCTTTCAGCGCCTCTTCCACGGCGCGTGCGCGCCACGGCCTGGTGGCGACACCGCCGAGCGCCACGCGCAGGTCACGAATCGTCCTTCCGTCAGCCTCGAACTCGATGCCGACGGCGGCGCTCGCGGCGGCGAATTCGTAGGACTGCCGGTCACGGACCTTCAGATAAGTCGAGCGTTTGGCGGCCGCGGAAGCAGGAATGTTGATCGCGGTGATCATCTCGCCTGGCGCGATGGCATGTTCGCGCTCCGGCGTGGCGCCCGGCAGCAGAAAAAAATCGTCGACGGCGACCTGGCGGTCGCCGAGATGGACCACCGCGTCGAAGGCGACCAGCGCTGTCGCCAGATCGCCGGGATAGGTGGCGATGCAGGCTTCGCTGGTGCCGAGCACGGCATGGCCGCGGGTGACGCCGCCGATCGCCGAGCAGCCGCTGCCGGGCGTGCGCTTGTTGCAGGCCGGAAAATTCGCCGGATCGCGGAAATACGGACAGCGCGTGCGCTGCATCAGATTGCCGCCGATGGTCGCCATGTTGCGGAGCTGCGCCGAGGCCGCCTGCCACAGCGCATCGGAGACGGCGGGGAACCGGCTTTTTACCTCGGCATGGTCGGCGACGCTGCTCATCCTTGCCAGCGCGCCGATCGTGGCGCCCCGGTCATCGACCGTGATCCCATCCAGTCCCTTGAGATAGGTGATGTCGACCACGGTTTCGGGTTCGGTGACGCCGCATTTGGCGAGATCGATGAGCGTCGTGCCGCCTGCGAGCAGCATGGCGCCGGGCAGCGCTGCCGCCTGGCGTGCCGCATCGATGGAATTGGCGCGCAGATAGTAAAAATCCCTCATGACGCAGTCTCCATGGATGACGCAATCTCCAGTGCCGCCTGGCGCACGGCGGCGACGATGTGCGGATAGGCGCCACAACGGCAGAGATTGCCGGCCATATATTCGCGGATCTCGTCATCCGAGCCGGCATGGCCCTCGCGGATGCAGGCGACAGCCGACATGATCTGGCCCGGCGTGCAGTAACCGCACTGGAAGGCGTCCTGTTCGAGGAAAGCGGCTTGCACCGCGTGCAGCGTGCCGTCGCCGTCGGCGAGCCCTTCGATTGATGTGATCGCCCTGCCCTCGGCCTGGGCGGCGAGCGTCAGGCAGGCCAGCACGCGCTGGCCGTCGATATGGACGGTGCAGGCGCCGCACTGGCCCTGGTCGCAGCCCTTCTTGGTGCCGGTCAGGCCGAGATGATCGCGCAAGGCGTCGAGCAGCGTGACGCGCGGCTCGACCTTCAGTTCATGGCGATGTCCGTTGATTTGAAGTTGGATGGGAATTCGGGTTTTGCTTGTCATGGGGCGTCTGGCTCCAGTTGCTTGACGCGAAGGGGGATGATCTGGTGCCCGGCCGGCGAGCGGCAAGGGCGGGGAAGATCGGCGAAAGCGGCGGCGCGCGTAATCTCCCCCCTTGAGGGGGAGATGGCCGCGAAGCGGCCAGAGGGGGTCGCCTCGCATAGAGCGCCAACCCCACCTGCCGCAGGAGGTCGTGCCCGGTCGAACCGACCCCCTCTGTCGCCTTCGGCGACATCTCCCCCTCGAGGGGGGAGATCACGCTCTCGCCGGCTTGCAAGCTCTCGACACGTGACATACCGGTCCCCTGGTTATATGATAAAGGTGCTCCACTAAATCGGAGGCGCCTCCGTTTATTACGTGGGGGGTGGACTCGCCGGGTTCAAGCCCCGTATTTGCAGTGGAGAGAATTTTGGCTTCGCAGCCGCCCGCAACCGCCAAAGACGAGCCCGACGCGACAGCGGCAAAACCGCTGCGCGCCGATGCGCAGCGCAACCGCGACGCGCTGATCGAGGCAGCAGCAGCGGCCTTTGCCACGCATGGCGCCGATGCCTCGTTGGAGGAGATCGCGCGCCAGGCCGGCGTCGGCATCGGCACGCTCTACCGGCATTTTCCGACGCGCGAGCATCTGGTCGAGGTGGTCTACCGGCGCGAAGTGGAAAGCCTGTGCGCGGCCGCCGACGAGCTCGCTCTTCACCACCCGCCCGATGTTGCGCTCGAACAGTGGATGCAGCGCTTCGTCGACTACATCGCCACCAAGCGCGGGCTGGCGACGAGCCTGCGCATCCTGCTCAACACCAATTCAACCCTGTTCTCGGACATGTCCAGCCGGGTGACGCTTGCCTTGCGGCAGCTGATCGAAGCGGCGGTGGCCGACGGCTCGATCCGCAGCGACGTCGACGCCTCCGACGTTCTGCACGCGCTGGGCGGCATCTATTCGGCGCCCGACACCAAGGACTGGCGCGACCGCTCGCGCCGGCTGGTCTCGCTGCTGATGGACGGGTTGCGGTTTGGGGCGACGAAGTCCGCGAAGGGTGGCGGGTGAAGGCTGGGCTGCCGAAAGCGCGGCGCTGGGACGAAGCCCGCTTTGCGCTAGCTGCCTCACCCAGGGTTATAAATATTCGCGGACAAAAATGCCCGCGCTATGAAGAGTGCGGCGACCGGCACTCAACCCTGCATTCCAAACCGGCCAAGCGTGAATCATACGCGGCCAAATTTCGAGACGCACTTTGACGTCAGCCGCGCCGGCGGCTTCCGCGAGCCGGGTTGCGTCCGACAACAGCGTCTCGGCCGAACCGACTTGTATCAGCATTGGGGGAAATCCGCTCAGATCGGCGAACAACGGCGAGATCAGGGGATCACGCCGAGCAACGCCATGGGGAACATAGGCGGTGGCCAGTTCCTCCAAATACGCCCGGTGGATGATAGGGTCGATCGCGTCCTTAGTTGATAGTGTCGCGCCGGACATCGAAAGGTCCGTCCAGGGCGAGACCAGCCAAAGACATCGCGGCAACCGCTCCCCTGCCGCGCACAATATACTGACCAAGCACAGGGTGAGGTTGCCGCCCGCACTGTCTCCGCCAACCACGATGCGATCCGGCGCGATCCCTTGCCGGCTCAGAAAGCGCCATGCGGTGAGTGCGTCTTCATGTTGCGCAGGGAAAGGATGCTCCGGTGCGCGTCGATAGTCGATCGCGAGGGTGCGCATTCCCATTGCTCGACCTGCCTCGGTCACCATTCGACGATGACTTTGGAGAGAGCCGGAGCAGTAGCCACCACCGTGGAAAAAGAGCAGAACCTTATCCCTGTCACTCTCAGGCGCTAGCGACCACTCTCCTTCAAGGCCGTCAAAAACCGCATCCTCGCATCGGATGTCGTCCGCAATCGGCCACACCGAACCAACTTCGTCGAGCCGCGCCCGGCGTTCGTCCCAGTCCACCGGTCGTGGCTTTGACGTCAACAACCTGCGGACGGCGTTGATCTCCGTCAGATCGAGGTGTTCGTCCACATCGCTCATTTTGCTTCCCCAGCCTCATCAAGCTTAGAAAACCGGCGGACAGCAACAGCCACACGTCATCTATAAAGTGCCGACGCCAGCGCTGGGAATTCTTCGTTAGAATTGCGCCACGGCCCGTAAACCCGCTCGTCATCTTTTAGCACTGCCCCCGCACATGGTCGAATATTTCCATCTGATATTTGGCCGCCTCGGGCACAAAGCTGTCCTTCAAGATGAAACATGTGACGGGCACCTATGGGTCAATCCTTCACGTCCAACGGCAACTGCCCTGGGAAGCCGTCCTGCGGACGAAAAGCAACCCCGGGACATCCCGTGACGCTGTACTCGGCACGAGAGGCCGGTGTTCGAAAGCGACGCCTAAGGGAGTCTAATCGAAACGCCAGCCTGTCGCCTTGTGCGGACGGCCGATGCGGTTCGCCGAACGCATCATCGGCTCGAGGCTCGGATCGTCGATATTGCCGAAATCGGGCAAGCCATACTGTGCACCGGGCGATGTGCAGGTGCTGCCCCCTTTGATCGATCAATTCCAAGCCGCCCTTCACACAGCCTGGATGGGCTCTATCTGCATCCTGAGTCCAAATACTGGAGGACAGCACAATGAAGCACGTTCTCGCATTGGCACTCTTCATCGGCGCCGGACCGCTGTTTGCCACGGCAGCCTATGCCGAACCGCCGGATCATGCCCGCAACGATGACGCAAGCCTCCATCCCGGTCATCAAGGGCACCTGTCGAGCGGCCGCCAATACCCAGGAAGACCTGCCACTGAGTTCCACGAGAGCTTGGAGGCGGAAGGAGAGCCGAGCTTTCCGACCGGTCCGGGTGGGTGGGCCGAGCAACAGAGTGACGGCGCTAACGCCCAGCGTAGCAGCACCGACGCAACGGCCGACAACCAGGGCAGGTAAACACAGGTCCTGACGGGTAAATCGCGGCATGGCCGGTGCATGCACCGGCCATGATCCCGATCGCGAGCGAGCAGGAAGAAAATGACTGCGGCATGGATCGCAGGTCCATGAGGCCCAAACGGTGCTGATCGCTGATCGTGCGAAGGTGATCGATGACCGGCTGACGGTCGTACATGAGAGCCGCGCGCTTGCCGCGCCGCGATGACATCCTCAACTCGCCTGAATGCGGCTGTGGCCCATTCGATAACGGAATGCCAGCGGAGCAAGTAATTCCGCCCTGAATTGCGTCAGGTGCGAAATCCTATGCGAACAAGCCGACTGCTCGATCGTAAAAATGGTCGAGAGCGCAGCGCCTGGCGGCAATCCGGGCGGCTTCAAGCAATTCCTCGCGACCCGAGGCGCCGTCCTTGTAGGTTGCGATGACCACGCGCGCGATCATTTCGGCGTCCTGGTTGTCAAGTTCCGCTTCGCCGGACCGCAAAATTTCCCGAACCACACCCCTCAAGAGATCCAGTTCAATGGTTGAAAAGACGCCCATATGGGGCGCGGATGTACACTCCACCGCCATCTGAATTCCTCCCGTCGTCACGATATCAAACACGTGAAAGATTACAACTAAAGTATTAGGCGGGCGCTTCGGAGATCGTTCGGCACCGCTGCAATCTTGCTATGCCGCATTTGCCCGAAGTGCCGCGAAATGCTTTTCTCAAGATGGGCTAGTGCCAACACATTGCCGAAGCGTCCGCAGACTTGCCGGACGCAACGCCTTACTGAACACGTTGCGCCGCATGACGTGCAAACGTCGCTAATGGGATCAGACCGGCTATCGGTGGAGGACTCATGAAGAAGACTGTCGTTAGGGTTGTCTGTGCCATCGGCCAGGCGGGGCAACTCGGCCTCAATGGTAGCCTTCCCTGGGAAGGCAACCGGTCGCCGGAGTTTGTCGCCGACGTTGCACGATTTTTCGACCTCACGAGAGGGCACGTCTTGCTCGCCGGGCCCAAGACGATCGCGAGCGTTCCGGATTTTGCTCGCGCGGATCGGGAACTTGTCGTTGTTCGCTCCAGCATGGATCCCGAGGACACGCTCCAACGCTTTGCCGGCCGTGTCGTTTTCATCGGCGGCGGTCCACCGGTGTGGGACGCCTACGCGCGCTTCGTCAGCCACTGGGACGTCACCCGGCTGCCCTATGACGGGCCGGCGGACCGCTGGTTCGATGCAAGATGGCTTACGGGAGGTGGCGAGGTTGCGAGAAATCACCGCGACCGATGAAGGCTCGGCTCGTTTCGATCCGGGGAACATTTAGACCACGTCGCGACCCCAAGTTCCAGTCCGCATTTTCTGCGACTTTGACCCTAGGGTGATTGCGATGCCCCAACCGGTTCCGAAACGGCCCAAAGGGTCGTTTCCAGTCGTTGACGCCCCTACGAAAACGTAGGTGTTGAAGCGGAATGGTATTAGTCTGCGCGGTCTGGAGCTTCAGGGACGCGGCAAAAGAATGGATTTCAGTTCAGGCCAAAGCTATTTCCTCATCGGCGGCCTCATCCTGGTCGGTGCCGGGCTTCTGATCCTTTCGCTGATCGTCAATCTTCGTGTGGCACACAGCGTGCGCCACGATATACGCCATCGTGAAAAACTGCTGGAATACTATCGCAACATTTTTTCCCAGCTTGGCGTGATCCTGATTGGTATTGGCGTTTCCCTGTTCATCTTCTTTTTTCAGCAGAATTATCAGGACCAGCGCAAACGCGAAACGGAGCTCCAGCTGGTTCTCGCCAAACTGGCCGCGCGCATTGCTCGCGGCGCCGCCGTCGTCGAATACCTTGGCGAATTCGATGCGCTGCTGGATGATGGCGGGCCCTACATCAGCCCGGAACTCGGTGGAACGAATGCCGCGATCAGCGCGCACGGGGCGGAACTCGGCAAGCGGGTCGCCGAGATCCTTTTGGTTGAGCGCGATGTTGAGGTTCAAGGGTTCGAGATCCTGAACCTATCGCGCGACTTCGAGGCATCGTTCGTCGTCAACGAACTCGATCCCGCTCTGTGGTTCAACATCGTCCGGGATGAGAGCGAGATCAAATATGCCACCACTCAGCTCGCCCTCGACTACAAGGACCTGCAGGATGCGATCGGCGGAGACTCCATTGCGGTTGCGATCGCAAATCCTGAAAAGGAGGCAAAGATCAAGCAGGAGGTGCTCGACATCTTTTATGATGCCGACCTCTTGCGCCAGCGCAGCAGGAGACTTCTCGGCCGTGCGTGCTGGCTTTTCAGCCAGGGGCGCAGCTTCGTCAAGCTTGGACCGGTCAACGAGATCGAGGCCGATGCCAGGTCGCACCAGGAATGGATCGACCGGTCAAAACGCTTCCTGACGCAGTTGAAGTCAGGAAGCGGCGATTGCTTCAAATTGCTCCAGTTCAGCCCGGCGCCCTGAATTGAGCGCAGGCGTCCTGAGTTGGGATCGAGCCGGCAGCGCGGTTCGACTTGAGGTCCGCCGCTCTAAGTTGAAAACTCGATCAGCCGGCTGCCGCCAATCGCCGAGATAGGTGGAAAGCAGCCATGAGCCAGCGTCTGACGGCGAGTAGTTCCTCGGCACAGTGATTTAGACAGATCGGCGATCGGCAGCATCGATAATTCCCGTCAGTGGCGAATCGCAAACCTCTATGATTGGCTGATACATCCCTCCCTTCGTCATCCTAGGGCAAGCAAGGAGCGAAGCGACGCGGCGCAGACCCTAGGA
>SAQL01000003.1 GCA_004020645.1 Mesorhizobium sp.
CACCAAGGCGACTGACCCGAGAACGAGGCAGTTCCTGAGCCAGATTCTTTAGGATGTAGGAGTTTCGGTCCAAAGCTTTCGAGCTATGGGCCCGGCTGGACCCACCCATCTATGTGAAGCCGTCACCGATGCCGGCTCTCCTCATCGTGCACTAGCTAAGCTAGCTAGAAAGACTGCGGTTGAAGACGAAATACTACTTCGCCTGTGACGGCGAATTGGTGCTATTTGCGCGAACGCCGGACAAGCCGGGATGCCAAACGGAACCCACCCCATACATACGGCAGCAATCTCACTCTCATCATTCGTGCAATCCCACGGATCGCGTCTACTAGGTGTTCCCCCTCGGTTTTCCGGTTGGGCCTCAAATATAGCGGTACTCTCGAGCTAAGCGGATCGAAGCGGGACATTGTGCTGCGTCGCGATTGCATCAATAGACCGTTTATGGCCCATCCACATACTGCCACAACTCCTCGCAACAAGGAAGATTGCCAGACGCCGGACGAATGCGCCCCGTTCTCTTCGGGTCAGGACGGGAACGAAACGGGCGCTGCCGAAGGTCGTGCTGGGTTTGCGGTTGAGCGGAGGGCCTTCTGCTGAAAGTCTATGCATTCCGGCACATTCTGCCAAACGCCTGTGGCTATCCTTTACTTATAGGCAGTTTACAGGGATCAGGGACATGGCTCGCTTCCGGCCGAAATACGTAACCTTCGATTGCCACGGCACGCTGATCAATTTCCAGATGGCGGAAGCCGCTCGGGACCTGCTCGGTCATCTTCTGGATGGGCCGCGCATGGATGAATTCATCAGGAATTTCCAGGGCTACCGCCTCGATGAGGTGATGCAGGACTGGAAGCCCTATGCGGATGTCGTCCACAATGCGCTCGAGCGCGCATGCCGCCGCAACAACGTCCCCTTCCGTGCCGACGACGCCGAAACGATCTACAATCGCATACCCACGTGGGGACCGCATCCGGACGTGCCCGCGGGATTGGCCAGACTGGCCAAGGAAATTCCGCTGGTTACCCTGACGAACTCCATGATGGCCCAGATTCCGTCTAACGTGGCAAAGCTCGGTGCGCCCTTTCATGCCGTCTTGACCGCCGAACAGGCGGGGGCCTACAAGCCGCACTTCAAGGCGTTCGAATACATGTTCGATATGCTCGGATGCGGCCCGGAGGACATAACGCACGTTTCCTCGTCATTCCGCCACGACCTGATGTCCGCCTATGATCTGGGCATCAAGAGCAAGGTCTGGGTAAATCGCGGCCATGAGCCGGCCAACTCCTATTACGAGTACACCGAAATCCGCGATGTGACGCAGCTACCAGGCGTGTTCGGAATCTGAGGGCGAGGACGGGGCGGAGGCTATCACATCCGTTTTTCGCGCGCTGCCAGCGGAGCTGGCGCAACCACCGCGAGAATGAGAACTGCTCGGCCTCAAGGGTGGAGCGCTCGACCTTTGGCAGAATGAAGAACACCATTTCCAACAGGTGAGGATCATACGAATTGGGTGCTTGCGGCGATCTGGTCCCCGATGAAGAAGCAGGTCGGCACAGTAGCTGCCTGGCTGTGGGACGCGGCCATCTGCCTTGCGCGGCAACCTCAACCGACGCCTATTTTCGCGCAGCGGCCGCCATCTTGGCCGTGCGTCAGGACCCCTCGGAGCCGGACATGTCGGCGGCACTGCTGAAGCGCCATTACGGATTGACGGGATTGATCGCGACATTGTCCTCCGAGGTCGAGCGCACCGCCGAGGTCACCCTGTCGGACGGCCGCCGACGGATCCTGAAGACGTCGACAAGGCCGGAGGCGATTGACAGCTTCCGTTTCCAAACCGCCGCCATGGCGGCCTTGCAGGGGGCCGCGGGCTTCGTTGCACCAAAAGTGTTTCGGACGAGCAGCGGCGCCCTGATGTTCGAGGAAGAGGGGGTATCCGGGTACCTGCAGAGCCGGATTGAGGGCGTTCCGCTGCACCGGGAGACGCCTACTCCAGCCCTGCTTTTCCGAACTGGCAGCGCTCTGGCGCGGCTGGACCGAGCTCTTGAGCTGGTCAGTGTGCCCGCGGCTCATCGTCCCGTTCTTTGGCATGTCGGTTGCTGGTCGAGGTTGATGGAACTGGAGCAATACCTGCCATCCGGGAGCATTGCCGAGAGCGTACGCGTCGCGATGGCGGAGTATGCGGAGTACGTTGAGCCACAAATCTCTGACGTGGCGTGGCAGGTAACGCATAATGATCCCAGCCCATTCAATATGATGGTGACTGGCCAGGGAATGGGTTTCATCGATTTCGGCGATGGCTGCTGGAGCCCCAGGATCCAGGACCTGGCGATCGCAGCAAGTCACGTCGTCAGGGATCCGGCACTTCCTTTGGGTGGAGCCGAGCATCTTGTTGCCGGCTACGCCTCCGTCATTGCACTTTCGGCACTGGAAGCAAGACTGCTCGTCGGACTGATGCGGGCGCGGCAAAGCGCGCTGATCCTCGTCAATTACTGGCGCGCCCACCTTTTTCCTGCCGATGCCCAGTACATCAAAAAGAACGTCGCGCGTGCCGAGCACGGCCTTTCCATCCTGGCGCTTCTTGATGTCGCATCGGGCGAGGCGGCGGTTCTGGCGGCAATATCGTCGGCGGCCGCCAGTAAGGTGAATCGACCAAGTTAATCCTCTAATAGGCAGCAGCACATGTCCACAGATCTCATGCCTAATCGCTACAGACCCGGGGAATCTGACCTTCCCAGGCGCGAGGCCGAGTTGATTGCCCGCCGAGACGAAGTCCTGGGGGCCTCCTATCGACTCCAGTACCGCCGGCCTGTGCACTTCGTTCGCGCGGAGGGAATGTGGCTCTACGATCCGGACGGGCGGGCCTATCTCGACTTCTACAACAACGTGCCGTCTCTCGGCCATTGCCACCCGGAAGTGAACGCCGCGATGGCCGAGCAGGCGGGCAGGATCAGCGCCAACACGCGCTATCTCGAGCCGAGACTCGTCGACTATGCCGAGCGCTTGGTCGATACTTTCCCAAACGAGATCGACCGGGTGGTTTTCACTTGCACAGGGAGTGAATCCAACGATCTGGCCTTGCGCATCGCGCGATTTGCCAGCGGCAACGAAGGCGTGATCGTTTCTTCCTATGCGTATCACGGCACGAGCGCTGCGGTCGCAGCGGTTTCGCCGAACCTGGGCGATGCCGTCAAGCTCAGCCCATTCGTGCGCATGGTATCGCTGCCGGGGCCGGCGGGCGTGTCCGACACCCAGGCTGGTGAGTATTTCGAAGCGCAGGTTCGTTCAGCCATCCTGGATCTGAACCGTCGGGGCATTGGCGTTGCGGCCCTGCTCTTAGACAGCATCTTTTCCAGCGACGGCGTATGGGTCGATCCACCTGGCTTCATTGCCCGAGGCGTTGCGGCGGTGCGGGAGGCAGGTGGCCTCGTTATTGCCGACGAGGTTCAGCCGGGCTTTGGACGAACCGGCACCCATATGTGGGGTTTTGAGCAGCACGAAATCGTTCCGGATCTGGTTACCCTCGGCAAGCCGATGGGCAACGGATTTCCGATCGGCGCCGTCGTTGGCCGCAAATCCCCGATGGAGCGGTTTGGCGGCACAGCGCGGTACTCGAACACGTTTGCCGGCAATACGGTTGGCATCGCGACCGCGGACGCCGTACTGACGATCCTGCAACGTGACCAGATCCCTCAGAATGCTCTTTCCATGGGCCAGCGCCTCCGAGCGGGCGTGGAGAAGGTCGCAAAGCGACATGATGGCGTTCGTGGGATCCGCAACGCCGGCCTCTTCTTTGGCGTCGACATGGGACCCGAAGGCACACCGGCGGCAGGCCGTCGTGCTATGGCTTTGGACGTGGTCGACGCGATGCGAGATGACTGCGTCCTTATCAGCACCACGGGGGCCAACGAGGATACACTCAAGGTACGCCCGCCGCTCGTTTGCCAGGCCGAGCATGTTGACCTCTTCCTGGCATCCCTGGAGCGCGCGCTCATCAAGGTCGCGGGCTAGCGCGCCGCATATCGGCGAGCAGGTGGCAGGGCCGCGGTTCAGTGCCGACCGAATCCACGCGACGAGGGCGAGATTGGAGTGTCATCCGCTTCTCAGCCCCTGCTGCAAACGCTAATCACACCGTCATGCATATTCGCCCCGCCTCATCCGCTGACGCTTCCGCCGTCTGGTCGATCATCGAGCCCATGATCCGAGCAGGAGAAACCTATGCGCTTGATCGCAACCTGAGCCGGGCAGAGGCAATTGCCTACTGGATGGGAGCAGACAAGGAAGTCTTCGTTGCCGAGGAAGCCGGCGCCATCCTCGGCACCTACTACATTCGGCCAAACCAGGCCGGCGGTGGGCGGCATGTCTGCAACTGTGGATATGTCACAGCGGCTGATGCGACGGGCAGAGCGTCGCACGCCTTATTTGCGAACATTCAATGGGAACCGCCCGCGCCCACGGCTATCGGGCAATGCAGTTCAACTTCGTGGTGAGCACCAACCGGCGCGCCATCTCGCTATGGCGGAAGATGGGTTTTGAAGTCGTGGGCACGTTGCCCGGCGCGTTCAGGCACCCGACACATGGCTATGTTGACGCCTTCGTTATGTATCAAGCGCTATAGGCGAATTTGGCGGGCAGCCGCCTTTCACACTCGACCACAACCGGACAGGCCGCCTGCGGCCGCGAACGTGTTATTCGGGCGGTCGGCTTTGGCAACCACCGCTTCGTTTCGCCAAGCAGACGTATAGGGATTTCCGTTTTGACGGCATTTCACCACTCTCTTGCGCCGGATGGGAAGCGGTCGCGCAGGTGAAGCAGGAGCGCGAGTCAATCACGAAATCTGGTGATCGACGCCGGACGTCATGCGGCAAACAATTCAAACTGGCGATCATCCGGTCGCCTGTCGTAGGACCACTTAGACTAGCGCGGCGACGAGCATACTCTTCCTCGAAACGATTACGCTCGAAAAACCAGATGCGCATCAGGGGATAGATCTGCTCGTCATACAGGTGCCGCTGTTCGTCGGTCAGCTGCTCGAAATCCCCATCGTCAAGCAGGAAAGCGACCTCATCAACCGGTCGGCCGTCATCGAAATAGCCTTCCTCGCACATCTCCTCGAGAATGTCGGCGGCGGCTGTTTCAAAAAGGCATTCGTTTTCCTTGTCATCCGACGTCAAACAGAAACGCTGCGGCTCCTGTACAAGTTCGAGATCGGCGGTATCCGGCATCCTGTCTGGCTGCCATCCGATGCAGCATGCCTTCACGGCCGCTTGGTCGGCCTCGTCCCATACGCCGCAGATGGCGAGTTCAGCCTCGGGAGCAGGGTAAGGAAACCCCTTAATGTTTCAACCATCAATGATGAACCGCGCTGTTGCCGCCTGATCGGCCGTTATGCCGGACTTGTCGAACACCGCCTGCGCGGCAAGCAAACCGCGGACGATGTCATCGGGCTTGGCTCCCTCGATGTGAATCGTGATGGCCATTTTGTATGTCTCCATCGGCTTTTCGGCAGCCGCCGCGCGGTCTTCCTTTCCTTGCGTTCTCCCTCCTCCTTTCGGAGCCCGATTGACTCTTTGTCGGGATGAGAACAAATGTAGAACATATCACCGGCTTTCCGCGTTTCAAGGGACAGATGAGTGTATCGGCGCCCCCTGCTGCCATTTCCGAGCTTCGAGAACGCATTGCGCGTCTCGAAGGTGGAAATGCGCGCATCCGTACGGTTTTGCCGTTCGGAGTGGCCGCGATTGACAGGGTTCTGCCGGGAGGGGGACTGGCTTTTGGCGGTCTGCACGAGGTCGCAGGCGGTGGAAATGGCGCCGTCGACGCCGCGGCCGCGGCGCTCTTCGCAGCAGGGATTGCCGCGCGCACAGCGGGCAAGGTGCTATGGTGCGTTACTCGGCCCGATCTGTTCGCGCCGGCGATCGAACAGGCCGGCCTGTCTCCGGGAAGGGTGATCTATGTCGAGGCCGGCGACGAAAAATCCGTTCTCGCCTGTTTCGAAGAAGGGCTTCGCAGCGGTTTCGGTTCTGTCATCGCCGAAATTGCCCGGCTTTCGATGACGACCTCACGGCGCTTGCAGCTTGCCGCAGAAAGCTCCGGCGCTATCGGCATCGCCATTCGCCGCTGGCGGCGCCAGACGGAGGCCACGGATTTTGGCCAGCCGACAGCCGCCGAAACTCGGTGGCGGGTGTCGGTCTTGCCGTCGACGTCATTGCCGGTGCCGGGCGTCGGACGCGCCCGCTGGCACGTTGAGCTGATCCGATGCCGGGCCGGAGAGAGTGCAGATTTTACAGTGGAGGCTTGCGATGCCAAGGGTCGTATCGCTCTTCCTTCCGATGTGGCCGACAGACCGCTTCAGAAGGAAATCGGGCGACGCCGCGCCTCCGTCTGAGACGCCGCTCGTCCTTGTCGGCCGTGATGGTCGTCGCCGTGTCGTGCTCGCCACTGACGCGGCAGCGCACAGTGCTGGCCTGCGTATCGGCATGCCGGCGAGCAAGGCGCAGGCGCTCGTCCCGGGCCTGATCGTTCATGACGCCGAGCCCGAAGCAGATGTCGAGGCACTCGAGCGGTTGGCGCTGTGGGCGCTGCGCCGCTATGCGCCGATCGTCGCCGCCGATCCGCCGGATGGCATCGTCATCGATACGACCGGCGCCGACCATCTGCATGGCGGCGAGGCGGCAATGCTTGGCGAGATGGTGCAACGGCTCGCCGCTGCCCGCATCACGGCCCGGGCGGCGGTGGCCGATAGCTGGGGGGCTGCGCATGCGCTGGCGCGCTTCGGCGGGCGAACGACCATCGTCGTCCCATCCATCGAGACAGCGCAGGCAATCCCGCCTTTGCCGATCGCTGCACTTCGTCTTCCCGCCAGCACAGTCGACAGCCTAAGGCGACTCGGCTTCGATACAATTGCGGACCTCGCCGCTACGCCACGCGCATCGCTCGCGCTGCGTTTTGGACCGGAACCCGGCCGCCGCCTCGACCAGGCATTTGGACGAGTGAGTGAACCGATAGAGCCGATCCGGCCAGAGGAGATTGTGGAAGTGCGCCGCAATTTCGCCGAACCGATCGGCGCGGCGGAGACCATCGTCCGCTATACGGGCAAGCTGGTGGCCGAGCTTTGCGCCGAACTCGAGAAGCGGGGACTTGGCGCACGCCGGCTCGATCTTCTGTTCTTCCGGGTCGACAATCGCATCGAGGCGATCCGCGTCGGCACAGCAATGCCGGTTCGCGACACGAAGCGCCTGACCCGGCTGCTTACCGACAGAATCGAGACCGTCGATCCGGGGTTCGGGATCGAGCAGATGCGGTTTGCCGCGACGGCGGCCGAACCACTGCACGCAAAACAGACAATCTCTTCGCTCGCCGAGGCGCCGGAGCCCGACGTCTCTGATGTGATCGACATTCTCGCCAACCGTGTCGGCGAAGATCGCCTCTATCGCTTCGCCCCGGTGCAGAGCGACGTTCCCGAACGGTCGGTTCAACGCATAGCGCCGATGGCGCCCGACACAGGTGGGGGCTGGCCCGGCCATTGGCCGCGCCCATCGCGGCTACTGCCGCGGCCCGAGCCGATCGAGACGGTCGCACTTCTTCCCGACCATCCGCCCGTGACCTTCACCTGGCGCGGCGTTCGCCGGCGCGTGAAGCGGGCGGACGGCCCGGAACGGGTCTTCGGGGAATGGTGGAAGCGCGACGCCGAGCTCGCGGCGGTGAGGGACTACTTCCAGGTCGAGGACGAGAACGGCGAACGTTACTGGGTCTACCGTGCCGGCGATGGCGAAGACGCTGCGACCGGATCGCACAAATGGTTCATGCACGGGATATTCGGATGACCGGCGGAACACGATATGCCGAGCTGCAGGTGACCTCGCATTTCTCGTTCCTGCGGGGAGCATCGTCCTGCGAGGAGCTGTTTGCCCAGGCGGCACTGCTCGGCATCGAAGCGCTCGCTGTCGTCGATCGCAATTCGCTTGCCGGCATCGTGCGCGCGCATGAAGCGGCAAAGACGACAGGCGTCCGGCTGATTGTCGGCTGCCGTCTCGATCTCGCCGACGGCATGTCGGTGCTGGTCTATCCGACCGACCGGCCGGCCTATTCGCGCCTTTGCCGGCTGCTGTCGCTCGGCAAGGGCAGGGCCGGCAAAGCAAAATGCCATCTCGAATGGGACGATGTCGTCGCCTATGGGGAGGGACTGATCGCGGTCCTGGTTCCGGACGAAGCCGATGATCTTTGCGCCGTTCGTTTGCGGCGGCTGCGCGACGCTTTCGGCGACCGCGCCTATATGGCGCTGACCTTGCACAGACGCCCAAACGACCAGCTCCGGCTTTACCAGTTGGCAAACCTGGCAACCGCAATGCGCGTGCCGACCGTCGTCACCAATGATGTGCTCTTCCACGAACCGGCGCGCCGCATGATGCAGGATGTCGTCACCTGCATTCGCCACAACGTCACCATCGACGATGCCGGTTTCCTGCGCGAACGCCATGCCGATCGCTACCTCAAGCCGGGCGACGAGATGGCGCGTCTCTTCAGCCGTTATCCCGAGGCCCTGGCGCGCACGATTGAAATCGCCGAGCGCTGCCGGTTCTCCCTCGACGAACTCGCCTACCAATACCCCCAGGAAAAGACGATGCCGGGCCTCACTGCCCAGCAGGCGCTCGAAAAGCTTACTTGGGAAGGCGCTGCCCGCCGTTATCCCGAGGGCCTTCCCGCCAAGGTGGTCGGCATCCTTAAACACGAGCTATGGCTGATCGAGACGCTCGAATACGCGCCGTACTTTCTGACGGTGAACTCAATCGTCCGCTTCGCCCGCAGCCAGGACATTCTTTGCCAGGGCCGCGGCTCGGCCGCCAATTCAGCGGTCTGCTACGTGCTCGGCATCACTTCGATTGATCCCGAACGCAACAACCTCCTGTTCGAAAGATTCGTTTCGCAGGAGCGGCGCGAGCCGCCCGACATCGATGTCGATTTCGAGCATGAACGGCGCGAGATCGTCATGCAGTGGGTCTATGAGACATACGGCCGCGACCACGCAGCGCTTTGCTCGACTGTCATCCGTTATCGATCCAAGGGCGCTGTCCGCGATGTCGGCAAGGCACTCGGCCTGCCCGAGGACGTGACCAAACTTCTATCCTCGCAGGTCTGGGGCCATGGCGAAGCGGTGGATGAACAGCGCGCGCGAGAGCTCAACCTCAATCTCGGCGATCGGCGGCTGCGCCTGACCCTGGAATTGGCGGCGCAGCTTGCCGGCACGCCTCGCCACCTCTCGCAGCATCCTGGCGGCTTTGTCCTGACTCACGATCGGCTTGACGACCTCGTGCCGATCGAGCCTGCGGCGATGAAGGATCGCCAGGTCGTGGAATGGGACAAGGACGATATCGACGCCCTCAAATTCATGAAGGTGGATGTCTTGGCCCTCGGCATGCTCACCTGCATGAAGCGGTCATTCGATCTCCTGTCCGAGCACAAGGGCATCGCCCTCGACCTGGCGACGATCCCGGCCGAGGATCCGCGCACCTACGCGATGATCAGGAAGGCCGACACGCTCGGCGTTTTCCAGATCGAATCGCGCGCGCAGATGTCGATGCTGCCGCGCATGAAGCCGCGGACTTTCTACGACCTGGTCATCGAGGTCGCGATCGTCCGTCCGGGCCCGATTCAGGGCGACATGGTCCATCCCTATCTTCGCCGGCGCGACGGGACGGAAGAGGTGACGTTCCCGACGCCGGAGCTCGAGCGCGTGCTGGGCAAGACGCTCGGCGTGCCGCTGTTTCAAGAGCAGGCGATGCAGGTCTCCATGGTCTGCGCCGGCTTTTCCGCCGGCGAGGCCGACCAGCTGCGTCGCGCCATGGCCACCTTCAAGCACACCGGCGGCGTCTCGAAGTTCCGCGACAAGCTGATCAATGGCATGATTGCCAACGGCTACACGCCAGAGTTTGCCGAAAGGACCTTTTCGCAGTTGGAGGGGTTCGGCAGCTACGGCTTTCCTGAAAGCCACGCCGCCTCCTTCGCGCTGATCGCCTACGCGTCCTCCTGGATGAAATGCTGGCATCCGGATGTCTTCTGTGCCGCACTTCTGAATTCGCAGCCGATGGGCTTTTATCTGCCGGCCCAGATCGTGCGCGATGCCCGCGATCATGGCGTCGAGGTCCGCCCCGTCTGCGTCAATGCCAGCCGCTGGGATTGCACGCTGGAGCCGACCGATGCCGAAGATCGCTTCGCTGTCCGGCTTGGCCTGCGCATGGTGAAAGGTCTCGCCAATGTTGACGCGGCCGCGATCGTCGCGGCGCGGGCCGACGAGCCCTTCGCCTCGGTCGACGATCTGTGGCGCCGCGCCGGCGTGCCGGCGGCTTCACTGGTCCAGCTCGCCGAGGCCGACGCTTTTTTGCCGGATCTGAACCTTGCCCGCCGCGATGCACTCTGGGCGATCAAGGCCCTGCGCGACGAGCCCTTGCCCCTGTTTGCGGCCGCGACGTCCCGGGAACAGCAAACGGTGCCGGAGATTCACGAGCCTGTTATTGCGCTCAGGCCCATGACGGCCGGCCGCGAGGTGGTTGAGGATTATGGCCATGTCGGGCTGACCCTGCGCAGCCACCCCGTCTCGTTCCTGCGTGCCGATCTTCGTCGCCGTCGCATCGTGACGTGTCAGGAAGCCATGCAGGCGCGGGACAAACGATGGCTTGAGGCAGCCGGCCTGGTGTTGGTGCGGCAAAGGCCGGGCTCGGCCAAAGGCGTCATGTTCCTCACCATGGAGGACGAGACGGGCGCCGCCAACGTCGTTGTCTGGGTCAAGGTGTTCGAGAAATTCCGGCGCGCGCTTCTTTCGTCGGCCATGCTGGGCGTGCGCGGCCGCATCCAGCGGGAAGGGGAGGTGGTGCATCTCGTCGCCCACGAGCTGACTGATCTGTCGGCCGAACTGGCGAGCGTCGGAAATCGCGAGGCGCCGTTTCCGTTGCCGCACGGCCGCGGCGACGAGGCCCACCATGGCGGATCGGGCATCGATCCGCGCGGCATGCCGAAAACGCGCGACATCGTCGATCCCTACGAGCACATCGACCGCATCAAGGTGAAGACGCGGGATTTCCGGTAGAGACATGGAAACGCTGGCGACAATTCTCCATGCGGATCTCGATGCCTTCTACGCATCGGTCGAGCAGTTGCTGAACCCGTCCCTCCGCGGCAAGCCGATCGCCGTCGGCGGTGGTGTCGTGCTTGCCGCCTCTTACGAGGCAAAGGCTTTTGGCGTTCGCGGCGGCATGCCGGGACGGCGGGCGCGCGAGCTCTGTCCGCAGCTGATTTTCGTCGACGGTCATTTCAAGGACTATCAGCGGCTGGGTGACGCTGCGATCGCCATGCTCGGCGACTACACGCCGCTCGTCGAACGGATTTCGATCGACGAGGCTTTTGCCGATGTCGCGGGCTGCACGCATCTCTTCGGCTCACCGGCAGACATTGCAGCGACGATCCGACACCGGGTCCGCACCGAGCTCGGTCTGCCGATCTCCGTCGGCGTGGCGCGGACAAAACACCTGGCCAAGATCGCCTCGCAGGTCGCCAAGCCCGATGGCATGGTGCTGGTCGATCCGAAGACCGAACTGAAGCCCGCCTTGCTCCATCTCGCCGATCGCGTTGCCTCGCGCCTGCGCGCGAAGTCTCTCGCCGGCAGCACCGTCACGGTGCGGGTCCGGTTCGCGGACATGCGGGCCGTCACCAGATCGACGACGCTGGATGCACCGATTTCGGCGACGGTTATGCTGGCGGAGATTGCAGAGGAATTGGTGCGGGTAGCGCTTGCCGATCATCCGCAGGAGCGGACGATCACGCTGCTGGCGATATCGGTTTCACAGCTGCGAAAGCAGCCGGAAATCCAGCTTGATCTGCCGCTGGAGCTTCCGGACGAGAAGCGCAGACCCGGCGCCAAAAAAGGCATCGCTCGCTGGACCGCCGACCGCGCCATCGACACTATTCGCGACCGCTTTGGCCGTGACGCGGTCGGCTATGCTGCCACAGCGCTGGACGGTCCGCGCTCGGTCCCCGACGGTTTCCGCGAACTGGCCGAGAAGGAATTGTAAAGTGCGGCGGCCTACCCCGCGCGGCGAGCTTCCTCCCGCTTCGGAAGCTTCCAGTTCGGTCTCGGGAAATGACAGGTGTAGCCGTTGGGATAGCGCTCGAGATAATCCTGGTGCTCGGGCTCGGCTTCCCAGAAATCGCTGACCGGCGTCACCTCGGTCACGACTTTGCCCGGCCAGAGGCCGGAGGCGTCCACGTCGGCTATAGTGTCTTCCGCGACACGCTTCTGCTCATCATTCGCGTAAAAGATCGCCGAGCGATAGCTCGCGCCGACATCGTTGCCCTGGCGGTTGCGCGTCGTCGGATCATGGATCTGAAAGAAGAATTCCAGCAGATCGCGATAGCTGATCGTGTCCGGATCGAACACGATCTCGATCGCCTCGGCATGGCCTTCATGATTGCGATAAGTGGCGTTGGGCACCTCACCGCCGGTGTAGCCGACGCGGGTGGAAATCACGCCGGGATAGCGGCGGATCAGATCCTGCATACCCCAGAAGCAGCCGCCCGCAAGCACAGCGCGTTCGGTCGTCATGGTCTCTGACCTCCTGAATTTGGGTTCATCGCCAATATAGGCATTGTTGGCGTCTTTTTTCAGTCGCAGGCCATTTGACACAAACGCGTCGCCCGATAGAGATTATCCTGAACAGCTAGCGCAGTGCGCGCCGTGTCAGTCGAGACGATCATGGGCAAGTATAGAGACCAACGCGAGCCACGTAGGCGTCGGTATGACGATGACCCGGTTTCCTTTTCGGAACGGACTTCCGAACCGAGCTACTTTCAACGCCCGTCGACCGTAACGGCAGACCCCGTCGACGCCGAGGTGATCTGGTTCAATGCCAGCAAGGGTTTTGGCTTCGTCAAACTGTCGGACGGCACGGAGGCGTATCTGCACATCCGAGTGTTGGAGGCGGCCGGCAGCCGCGCTGTTTCCGATGGGACGCGTCTCAAGGTCACCGTCGAAGAAAGCCCAAGAGGTCATCAAGTCGCGCAAGTGCTGGAAGTCGGCGATCAGATCGCGAAAACGCCGGCAGATACGCGCCGCGCCGGAGGGGATTCCGCCAGCACGGACGCACAGCTGGAGAGCGAAGGCACGGTCAAATGGTACAATCCCGAAAAAGGCTTCGGCTTCATTGCACCCGATAGCGGTGAGAAGGACGTCTTCGTTCATGCCACCGCGCTGACCCGCTCAGGGCTCAGCGTGCTGGTGGAGGGACAGAAAGTGTTTGTCGAATGCGGGCAGGGCAAGAAAGGCCTGGAAGTCCGGAGCATTCGCCCCGCCTAGAGACCAATGCGCTGGCCATGGGCCGAAACTGCCCTCACCCAAAGAAAAAGCCCACTGCCGGGAGGAGGTGGCAGCGGGCTTGATTTGAAATGCAGCGCGGGAGGAGGTGCACCGCATTCAGCGCCGGCATCGCATCTGGGAGGAGTAGATGGCCGACAACAGGATCATATCGAGCGCCGCAGATATTGCAACGCACAAATTGCATATCGCACCTGCGAAAACGACCTGGGCCGCGCGTCCGACAGCGGCTCCGCTCAGTCCAGAGATCTCAGCATGGACCGCCTCGTTGTCACATATCCGGCCTTCCTGTAGGCCGCCTCCGCCGCAACGTTTCCCTCGATGAAGCCAAGGTGGATGCCGGTCGCACCCCATGTACGGCATTTGGCCTCGGTCGACTCGAGCAGCAGGGACGCGATGCCCTGTCTCCGATACGGCGGCAAGACATAGGCAGTGTTGATCATTGCCATCTGTCGGGGCCGAACCAATGCTCTGTCCGGTGATGGATACGGAAAATAGATCGACAGGAAACCGCGCGGCTCCTCGTCTGCAACCGCGATGAGAAAACTATCGCGCTGAAGGCACCCCTCGATGTTGAGGCCCGGAAATCCTTCCGCGCGAAAACCGGCGGCGCCGGAAAGTGTCTCCATTTCATCATTAAGCTTGGCCAATGCATCACGCAGGAATGGAACGTCTGCAGGAAGCGCCTCCCGGACTGTTATCTCCACCATGCTCAGTCGCTTTCTTGTTTCGCGCAAAAGGGATCCCGCCTGTGGTGTGTGAAGGGCACGGCGACCGGCCGACGTTGGCTCTGTCTGGTACCTCAAGTCTATAACGCTCATCGTTGGGGGGCGACTAGACTCGTTCCGACGCGTCAACGAGATTGCCGAGATATGCTGGGAGCGGTCGGCTTTCAGGAACGCAACTCCGAAGCCCTTAATCCGGCTTTGTCCGATGCCGGCACCAACTGCCCAAGTCAGGCCGAGGCGATCCCCGTGTCCAGCGCTTCGGCGATCTTCGCAACGTCCGAGGATGTCAGGATCAGGGGAGGCGAGAGAATGATGTTGTTGCTGGAGATTCGGACCATCACGCCGGCTTCGTAGGCCGCGTCCGCGACCCTTGCCATCGTCTTCTTGTCGGCCGGCGTCTTGGCGTCCCTGTCGGAGACCAGCTCCAGCGCCGCCATCAGGCCCTTGCTGCGCACGTCGCCCACGAGCGGATGCTTTGCCTTGAGCGCTTCGAGGGCGGTCGTCAGCTCTGCCCCTCGCGCAGCGGCGTTTTCGTTGAGCCCCAGCCGCTTCGTCTCAGCGAGTGCGGCGATGCCGGCCGCGCAGCCGACCGGATGGCCGGAATAGGTGTAGCCGTGGCCGATAGCGCCAAAGGCCGTCTTGTCGGCCTCGAACACCTCCGCGACCTTCTCGCCGATCATCGTCGCACCAAGCGGGTAGTAGCCGCTGGTAATCGCCTTGGCCAGCGTCATGAAATCGGGTTTCACGCCCCACAGCCGCGAACCGGACCAGGCGCCCGCGCGACCGAAGCCGGTCACCACTTCGTCGGCGATCAGCAGGATGCCATGGCGGTCGCAGATTTCGCGCACCCGCCTCATGAAGCTCTCGTGCGGAACGATGACGCCGCCCGCACCAAGAACCGGCTCCATAATGAAGGCGGCGACGGTGTCCGGCCCCTGGAAGGCGATCTCGTCCTCCAGCGCGCGTGCGCAAAGATCCGCGAGCCTAGCAGGGTCCGTCTCTCCGAACGGGTTGCGGTAAGTCCACGGCACAGGAGTATGGAAGACTCCTGGCAGCAACGGCTCGTAGTTGCGGCGAAAATTGGCGTTGCCGTTGACCGAGGCACCGCCGAAATGGGTGCCGTGGTAACCCTTCTTCAGCGCGATGAATTTGGTGCGGTCACGCTCCCCCCTGATCTTCCAGTACTGGCGGGCAAGCCGTAATGCGCTCTCCACCGAATCTGATCCGCCGGATGTGAAGAAGGTGCGGACCATGCCCTCGGGCGCGAACCACTGCGCCAACTCCCAGGCGAGTTCGATCGATGGGCCAGTCGAGGTGCCACGAAAGCCCGAATAATAGGGCAGGACGGCGAGCTGGGCGGCGATGGCCTGCTTGATGGGATCACAGCTGTATCCGAGATTGACGTTCCACAGCCCGCCGACGGCGTCGAGCACGGTTCGGCCATCGAGGTCGGTGACGTGGACGCCTTCTCCCTTCATAATGATGCGCGGAGGGCTCGCCTGCATCTCGGCCGGATGCGCCATTGGATGCCAGATCTGCCTGGCGTTGTTCTCGGTCAGGAAGTTCGCGTCGCGCATGGTGGCTCCATGAGTCAGGTTTCCGGCGCGAGGCCGAGATGGCCCAGCGCCTCTGCGTAGGATCGTGCGGGGTTGCGCACGTCGAAAAGGACGGCGCGCATGCCGGCGGCGACGGCGCCGTCGACATTGCGCTTTTGGTCGTCCACAAAGACGCAGTTCGCCGCCGGTATCCTCAGCCCCTCAGTGACGAACGCGAAGGCTCGGGGGTCTGGCTTCAGAATGCCGGTATAGGTGGCATCGACGATTAGGTCGAAGGACGCGAGGAAGGGAAGCTTGGCTCGAAACTTGGGGCCATAGAACAGGTCCAGCTCGTTCGACAGGATCGCCAACTTGCAGCCGGTTGATTTCGCCCGGTCGATGGCCGTCAGCGCCTCGGGGCGGATGACGGCAGCGGGGTCGTTGCCCCGAATGGCGGCCAGGAACGGCGGCAGGTCGTCCCAGGTCTCGCCAGCCAGAGTACCCGTTTCCCGCGCCCGCCGATACCAGTAGTCTCGTTCGCTGATCTTGCCGGCCTGCATCTCACGCCAAAGCGGATCGGTCGACGGATCGAACGGTCCCTTCCAATCCAGGGTCCCGCGCGGCAGGCCCAAGGCGTCTTCGCTAAGGTTGTGGGTCTCGAACAGGGTTTTCGAGATAACGCCACCGAAATCAAGCACAAGGGCACTTGGGGTCAAGCGTTCATCTCCTGTTGGCGCTTGCCTGAAGTCCGGGTGACGTCGCCGCCCATTGCTCTGGTCGCGTCGGCCGCCGCCCGCCGTACAGCAGCGACGATCCGCGCTTCGACTTCCTTGGTTAGGCGACTTGCAACGCATGCGGCAGCTATGGTGGCCAGCACGTTGCCGTGCCAGTCGAAGACCGGTGCGGCAATCCCAGTCGTGTCTTCTTCGAAGGTCCTGGACGAGATCGCGTAACCCCGCTCTTGCACGACTTTCAGGCTGGCACGGACCGTCCCCATATCCACGGGAGTGTGACCGGAGTAGGCCCTCAGGGTCAGGCGTGCGAGCGTCTCCTCCACGACCGCGTCACGCGCGTGCGCGAGATAGGAGAGCCCAGACGCGGTCGCATAGACGGGAAGCGGCTGCGCGGGATCCACGAATACTCGTGTCGCGCGGTTGGGCTCGGCTATCGCTATGGTCGTCATGGAAGAGCCGGAGAACAGGCAGGCGTGTGTAGTTTCGCCGGTCTCGGCGGCAAGCCACTCAAGAACAGGGTGAAGAACCGCTACCACAGGGAAGCATGCCTCCCTGATCCTTGCGAGACGAAGAACGGCCGTTCCAAGACGGTATTTCTTCGTCTCCGGGTGCTGCTCGACGACCCCTTTCATGGCGAGCGACTTCAAGATTCGCATCACGGTGACCTTGTCCATCCCAGCCGCGCGCGCCAGGTCGCTCAGCCTCCACTCAGGGGTGTCTGGCAGAAAGAAATCCAACAGAAACAGCGCTTTGTCGATCGTTTTCATCGACCCGCCAGTGACCTTTTCGGTTGCAAGTAATGTCATTTCTTCCTCCCCGCGGAATAGGCTTGACAGATCGGCCTCTGCCCGTCAACATATTTTGAACCACTGTAGATAATAATGAAACAACATGCAAGCAAGGGAGGCCGACATGAAGAAGTTCTTGAAATTGACGGCAGCGGTGCTGGTTGCGACGACCAGCCTCACGACCATGGCAGCAGCGGAGTACCCGGAAAGGCCAGTGACCTACATCGAGCCCTGGGCTCCGGGAGACGTGGACGACCAGTTGCTTCGCATCCTCGTGGAGGAGTTCAACAAGCAGACTGGGGTGCCCGGCAAAGTTGTCAACCGTTCAGGAGGGTTCGGGATCGAAGGAGCGCAGGCCTTGGCCTCCTCGCCTCCGGACGGCTATACCGTCGGCAACCTGCTGATCGACATTCCGACCAGCTACATCGTTCAGGGAGTGGCGCCCTATAAGCGCGATGACTTCGAGGTCGTCGGCCTGTTCATGAATTTCCCATTCGTATTGGTCGGGCGGGCTGATGCGCCCTATTCGAACATCGCCGAACTCGCCGAATATGCGAAGTCGAACCCCGTCAAGTTTGCCCATTTTGGCTTTGAAACCCTTCCGGCGCAGCAGACTTTCGAAGCAGCCCGCCAGCATGGTTTCGAATTCGCCACCGAGACCGGTTATGACCTGACCGAATGCTCGACCCTGGCCAGTGGCGATGCGGATGTCATGAACACGACGATGGGGCTGATGCTGGCTTGCATGGACAAGGTCAAGGTGCTTGCCGCCTATACGCAAAACCCGATTTCTCTGGTGCCAAACGCACCGCTTCTGAGCGAACAAGTGGAGGGCGCTGCATTTCCGCTGTGGTCTGGCCTCTTCGTTCCCGCCGGCACTCCGCAAGAGGTGAAGGACCGGCTGGCCGAGATGGCCCAAAAAGCCCTGCAATCCGATCGCGCCCGTCAATTTGCTGAAACGACCGGCACGGAGATCTACTGGCAGGGTGCCGAAGAGGCGCAGGCCCGGATCGACGCCAACTATGCCGCGATCGAGGCGCTGTTCGCAAAGAACAAGAAGGGCAACTGATCTCCACCGTGCACTCATGAACAAGGGGCAGCCCGCGGGCCGCCTGAATGTGGGGCTTTGGGAGGAGCTGAATGACCACGCACATCGACCATGCCCCGTCCATCGCAGACGCGGAGAACCCAGGGTTCGAAGAGGAGATCGAGGTCACGGCCTCGGCGACAAGCGGGACGATTCTCTGGGGGTTCGCCCTCGTTGCGCTTTTACTTCTTCCAATCGCTACACGCGAGGGAAGGCGCGATCTTGGCATGTTCCAGGAGCCCTGGTTCTGGCCGATGACGGCGCTTGGCTTCGGCCTGATCGGGGGAGCGATGTTTCCGATCCTTCTGGTCCGCCTGAGCCGCGATCCCGGCTTCGGTCTGCGCGTTCTCGCCGCTTTCGACGGGATGGGTAAATCCCTGCAATACGGCGCTGCCTTCCTGGTCTACCTCGTCGCGGTCAACTATCTCGGCTTTACCATCTCGTCGATCCTGTTCATGCAGGCGCTTTACCTTATGTCCGGATTGCGTGGCGGCAGGTGGCCCTGGGTCGCCCTGGCCGTGACCTTCGCCATCGTTCTGGCCTTCCGGGTCGGCCTCGACATCTGGTTTCCCGTTCCGGTGTTCCTGCAATTCTTTCCGGCTTCAGTGGGCAACTTTATGGGAGGCTATCTATGATCGACTCGATCCTTCTCGGCTTCTCTGAAATCGCCCATTGGCAGGTGATCCTGGCGCTGTTCATCGGGGCCATAGCCGGCATTCTGGTCGGGGCGGTTCCGGGGATGGAACCGGCCGGGGCCATGGCCATCGCCCTCCCGTTCTCCCTGACGATGGATCCCCTTCCAGGCATCATACTGTTGCTGGGCTGCTATGGAGGCGCCTGGTATGGCGGCGCCATCCCGGCCATCCTGATCCGGGTGCCGGGAACGCCGGTCAACGTGCTGACGACCTACGACGGCTACCCTCTGGCCAAGAAGGGCCAGCCTATGCGCGCCCTATCCCTAGCCTACTCCTCGTCTTTCGTCGGCGGTATAATCTCGATCGTCGCACTGATCTTCCTCGCTCCGGTCATGGCTCAGGTGGCCGAACGGTTCGGGCCGCCCGAATACGCGATGGTCATGGTCCTGGCCACGGTGTCGGTGATACTGGCGCACCACCACAACATTCCGGGCGCCATCCTGACCTTCGGCATTGGCGCGTTCCTTGCGACCGTGGGCTTCGAAAGCCCGCACAACACCCTGCGTTACACCTTCGATCAAACCTGGTTGATCGGCGGCGTGCCTATGGTTCCGATGGTGATCGGGCTGTTCGCCATGAGCCAGGCCTTCGTGCTGCTTGAAACCAAAACATCGCCTCCGGCCCCCGCCGATCTGGGCGCGACCGGGCGGTTCCATGGCCTGTTGGAGGTCTTCAAATACCGCGCGACCGTTATTCGCTCCAGCGCACTTGGCGTGGTGATGGGGCTCCTGCCGGGCGTCGGAGAGTTCGGCGCGCAGTTCCTGTCGTATTCGCTGGCGCGGCGCTTCTCGAAGAAGCCCGAGGAGTTCGGCAAGGGCTCTCCCGAGGGCCTTGTCGCGTCCGAGGTTTCGATAAGCGCCTGCACCTCGACAGTGCTCGTGCCGCTACTGGCGCTCGGCATTCCGGCCGATCCCCTGATGGCGATGCTCCTGGCCGTTTTTATGATCCACAACATCATCCCGGGGCCCCAGCTGTTCGCAGAGCATGCCGATTTCATCTCTGGTCTCTATATCTCACTGTTTATCCTCAACATCTTCGTCGTCGTCCTGCTTCTGGCGTTTACGAAACAGGTGGTGCGGCTGTCCTCCATCACACCTCGGGCGATCGGGGCCGCCATCCTTGTGCTCGGGTTTGTCGGCACTTACACGCAGAACTTCCGGGTCAGCGACGCGCTGTTCACCCTGGTCTTCGCTATCCTCGGGCGCTTCATGCTCAAGAACGGCATCCCGGCGTTTCCCATGGTCGTCGGACTGGTGCTGGGTCCGATGCTCGAGCAGCGCCTTAAGCAATCGATGAGCATTTCGGGCGGCGATCCGACGATCTTCCTGACCCGGCCGCTGGCCGCGACTTTCCTAGTTTTCGCGATCGTTGCGGTGACTGCGTTCGCCTGGTCGCATTACTACGAGCGGAAAAACCTTAATGAAGCAGGCTGACATCGATGCCCGTCGAGCCATGCCCGTTCCGGCGGCTGGGCTTTTCATTGATGGCGCGGGCCGCGCGGCGGCAGACGGAGCGACGCTGGATGTCCTGTCGCCGCTCGACGGGTCGCGGCTCACTACCATCGCCGATGCCACGGCCCAAGACCTCGATGCGGCCTGCCGCTCGGCTCGGTCTGCCTTTGAGCGGGGTGACTGGTCGCGCCGGTCCCCGGTGGAACGCAAGAAGGTCCTTCTGAAACTGGCGGACCTGATCGAGGCCCGGGCGCTGGACCTTGCGGTTCTGGGCGTGCGCGACAACGGCACCGAAATCAGCATGGCGTTGAAGGCGGAACCCCTGAGCGCCGCGGCCACGTTCCGCTATTACGGCGAACTGATTGATAAGGTCTATGGCGAGATCGCTCCCACCGATGGAAGCGTGCTGGGGCTGGTTCACAAGCAGCCGATCGGGGTCGTCGGCGTGATCGTGCCGTGGAACTTTCCACTGATGATCGGCGCGTGGAAAATCGCGCCCGCGCTAGCAGCCGGAAACTCGGTCGTCCTGAAGCCGGCCGAAACCGCCTCGCTGACACTTTTGCGGCTGGCGGAACTGGCCATCGAGGCTGGCGTCCCACCGGGGGTCTTCAACGTGGTGACCGGCCAAGGCCCCGTCGCGGGTCAGGCCCTGGGGCTCTCGATGGAGGTGGACGTTCTTGCCTTCACTGGCTCGGGCGGCGTGGGCCGGCGGCTGCTGGACTATGCAGCACGGTCGAACCTGAAGCGCGTTTACCTGGAACTGGGGGGCAAAAGCCCGAATATTGTCTTTGCCGACGCGCCCGATCTGGCCGCCGCAGCCAGAGTGGCGGTCTATGGAATTTTCCGCAACTCGGGCCAGGTCTGCATCGCGGGCTCACGTCTCCTGGTCCAGGCATCGGTGGCCGACGATTTCGCTGCCGAAGTAGCGAGAATCGCAGCAGCTGTGAGGGTGGGCGACCCCCTGGACCTTTCGACAGAGGCAGGCGCGATGAATTCGCTGCCACAACTCGAGCGCGCGCAAGGCTTCGTCGCCGGCGCGCTCGACGAAGGCGCTCGGCTGCTGACGGGCGGCGCGCGCACGCTCGAAGCGACAGGCGGCTGGTACATGCAGCCGACCGTAATAGCGGACGTGACCCCGACGATGGACCTGTTTCGCAACGAGGTCTTCGGCCCGGTCCTGGCGGTCACGCCGTTCACGGACGAGACCGATGCGATCCGCCTTGCCAACGGTACGGATTTCGGCCTTGCCGCGGCGGTCTGGACATCCAACCTGTCCCGCGCGCACCGGATGGTTCGCGATATCCGGGCCGGCGTCGTCCACGTCAACACCTACGGCGGGTCCGACCTGACGGTGCCGCTGGGCGGCCACCGGCAGTCGGGCAACGGCTACGATAAATCCCCGCACGCGCTGGACAAGTTTCTTGATCTCAAGACGGCCTGGATTCAACTGTGATGGCGACAACTAAAGATATACTGGAAAGACGATCCAGACTGCTCGGCCCCAATGTCTCGACCTTCTACGAAGAGCCCGTCCATCTGGTCCGGGGCGACGGGGTCTGGGTCTGGGATGCGGACGGGAGGAAATATCTCGATTGCTACAACAACGTGCCGCATGTCGGACACTGCCATCCGCGTGTCGTCGAGGCGATCTGTCGGCAAGCGTCAACGCTCAATACCCATACCCGTTACCTGCACGAAGGTATCCTGGACTATGTCGAGCGGCTGACCGGCACCTTCGAGCCTGATCTTTCCACCGCGATCATGACCTGCACGGGGTCCGAGGCCAACGACATCGCCCTGCGCATGGCCGAAGCGGTGACTGGCAAACATGGGATCATCGCCACCGACCACACCTATCATGGCAACACCACTGCCGTGTCCCACCTGTCGCGCACGAACATCCCGTCTACGGGCGACGGCAGCCATGTTCGCCACGTTCCCGCGCCGGACAGCTACCGGCCGCTGGGTGGCGATCCAGGCCCTGCCCATGCCATGGCCTTTGCCCGCACGGTGGCCGAGGCTATCGACGATCTGGAACGGTCGGGCCACGGCTTTGCCGGCATTATTCTGTGCCCGGCCTTCCTGAACGAGGGCTTCCCGCATCTCGATCCCGGCTGGCTGAATCCCGCACTGACAGAGGTCCGCAAGGCGGGCGGCATCTTCATCGCGGACGAGGTGCAGCCCGGCTTTGGCCGCAACGGCGAACGGTTCTGGGGCCACCAGCGGATCGGGGCGCAGCCCGATGTGGTGACTATGGGCAAGCCAATGGGCAACGGCCATCCAGTCGCCGCCGTGGTGACCACGCCGGACATCATGGGCGCGTTCCGCAAATCGTTCCGGTATTTCAACACGTTCGGCGGCAATCCGGTTTCCTGTGCCGCCGCGAATGCGGTGCTGGACGTCATCGAGACCGAAGGGTTGCAGGAAAATGCCCGCATTGTCGGGGCCTATGCACGTGACGGCCTGACGAAGCTCGCCAGGAAATACGAGTGGATTGGCGACGTCCGCGGCTATGGGCTGTTCTTCGGCGCCGAGATCGTCGGTGATCGCACGACCAAGGCGCCCGCGCCGGCTCACGCGGCGCGCGTGGCCAATGAAATGCGCCGCCGCGGCGTGCTGATGAACCGGCTGGGCATCCATTACAACACCCTCAAGATCCGCCCCCCGATGCCTTTCTCGAAAGAGAACGCCGAATACATGCTCGGAATTCTGGACGACGTTCTTGCGGATCTGGGAGCGCCTGATGAATGACCCGCGCGTGGTTGATGCGCTCTCGCTTTGGGGGCTCGGGGGCTGTTCAGTCACGCTTGTCGCGGCACGGGAGAACCGGGTGTTCCGCGTCGAAGCGCCCGCGGGGCCGCTGGCGCTGCGCCTGCACAGACCAGGGTATCGGAGCCAGGTGGAGCTGGCCTCGGAACTGGCCTGGATGGCCGCGCTTGAAGGGGGCGGCCTAAATGTGCCGCGCCCGGTTCCAGCGCGGGACGGCAGCCTCTGCGCCACAGTCGGAGACACCACCGTTGATGTGCTCACCTATCTCGACGGCACGCCTTTGATGAAGGAAGGCCAGTTGGCGCAGGACGCTGACCTGTCCGGGATAGCCCTCAGGCTTGGCGGTGCGCTCGCGCGGCTGCACGACATTTCCGATGGATGGGACGCGCCCGCGGGGTTCTTCCGCCCGGCGTGGGACGCAGAGGGGCTGTTGGGCGACAATCCACTTTGGGGGCGGTTTTGGGAAAACCCGGCTCTGACCGCGGACCAGGCGGCGCTGCTGACCAAAACCCGGAAGGCCGCCCAGCGCGTCCTGTCGCGGCTCGCGCCGGAACTCGACTACGGCCTCATTCACGCCGATGCCGTCCCCGAGAACGTGCTGATCGGCAATGGCGCGGTACATCTTATTGATTTTGACGACGGCGGATATGGCTTTCGGCTGTTCGATCTGGCGACAACCATGAACCGCCTGCACCGCTATGCACCGGATGGCGCAGCCGGTCGCCGTTTCCTCGATGGATATTTGCAGGTCCGCCCGATCGACCTGCATCCGCTGCCACTCTTCAGGTTGCTCAGAAGCCTGACCTATGTCGGCTGGGTGATTGCGCGCATGGACGAACCGAGTGCATCCGCCCGCTGTACCCGCTTCATCATTGAGGCCACAGACCAGGCGCAAACCTGGCTCAAACACCTAAAAGACTAAGGAAACCGCAATGTCCGCTAGTGAGAAAGACCAGGCTCAAACGCTCCCGGAGACGGCGCCGGTTGTCGTTATTGGCGGCGGTATTATCGGCGTCTCGACCCTCTATCACCTGGCCAAGAAGGGTGTCGAGAAGGCGGTGCTTGTCGAGCGCAAGGCGATGGCCTCCGGCACTACATGGCACGCGGCCGGAATCGTCGGGCAATTGCGCGAAAGCTCTTCCCAGACCGAGCTGTCGAAATACACGGCCCGGCTGTTCACCGAACTCGAACTCGAAACTGGACAGGCCACCGGTTACAAGCAGAACGGCACACTCCACGTTGCGCTGTCGGACATTCGCTGGGAACAGTTGCGGCGCAACCATGACCATGCAGGTCGGATGGAGATTGAAAGCCGCCTCTTGAGCGTCTCGGAAGTGGCCGAGCTTTACCCCTATATCGAGAGGTCCGACCTTCTGGGCGGATTCTTCGTTCCCTCGAACGGGCAGGTGAACCCGCTCGACGTGACGCAGGCCATGGCCAAGGGCGGGCGAGCCCGCGGGGCTCAGATCTTCGAGAATACGAAGGCCATCCGCATCCTGACCCGCAACGGTCGGGTCAGCGGGGTCGAAACCGACAAGGGTGTTATTGCGACCGACCGGGTGCTGCTGGCCGGCGGCATGTGGACCTCGCGCTTCGCTGCCCAGCACGGCGTCACCGTTCCGCTGCACGCGACCGAGCACTTCTACATCGTGACCGAAACCATCGATGGTCTGCCCCGCACCATTCCGGGGTTGGTCGTTGCCGAAGAGCGGCTTTACACCAAGGAAGACGCCGGCAAGCTCTTGATCGGTGGATTCGAGGCGCAGGGAAAAAGCTGGGGGCGGAACGGCATTCCCGAAAGTTTCGAGTTCGACGAACTGCCCTTCGACATGGAGCATGTCGAACCGATGCTGGAACGCGCCTTCGCCCGCTTCCCGTTCCTGGAAACGACCGGCATCCACACGTTCTTCAACGGCCCCGAAAGCTTTACGCCCGATGGGCGTCCTTACATCGGCCCGGCGCCCGAGATGCCCGGTCTCTTCATCGCCGCAGGGATGAACTCGAACGGGATTTTGAACGGCGGCGGCTTCGGTCTGACGATGGCCGCCTGGATGACCGACGGCATGCCGGTACGCAACGTCGGCTCGATGCTGACTGCGCGCGCCCACCCGTTCCAGCGCAATGCAGCCTACAATGCCGAGCGCGCGGCCGAATCCATAGGCTTTCATTACGGCCTGCAATGGCCCGGCCGCCAGATTGAGTCCGCCCGCGGCATCCGCCGGGTGCCGGTGCATGACCGCCTGCAGGCTGCGGGCGCAGTGATGGCCGAACGCATCGGTTGGGAAGTGCCGATGTATTACGACCCCTCGGGCAACGGCTGGCCCAGCCGCCCCTCGATCGGTTGGCAGGACTGGTCGGCACTGGTGGGCGAGGAATGCCGTGCCGCACGGGACGCTGCCGTTCTTATCGATCAATCCATGTATGCCAAGATCCTGATCCAGGGACCCGATGCTGCCAAGGCCCTCGACTGCGTGTCGGGCGCCTCGATGAACATTGCTGTGGGCACCTCAGTCTATACCCAATTCCTGAACCGGATTGGCGGGATCGAAGCCGATGTCACTGTGACCCGCCTTGCACCCGAACAGTACATGGTTGTCACTGGCCACCCCAGTCAAATCCGCGACCAGTTCCACATTCGCACCCATGCCGACCCCAGTCTGCGGTTCGAGATATTCGATGCGACCGGGGCCTATGGTCTGTTGACGGTCCACGGACCGAAATCCCGAGCCATTCTTCAGGCGCTTTCGGGCGACGACCTGTCGAACGAGGCGTTTCCTTTTGGCGCGGCGAAGGAAATCGACCTGGCCCATGCCCGCGTCTGGGCTATCCGGCGATCGTTCCTGGGTGAGCTTGGATATGAATTGCTGATCCCCGTCGAGTTCACAGCCCATGTCTATGAGGCGCTTCTGGAAAAGGGCGCTGATCACGGGCTGCGCCATGCTGGCATGTTCGCGATGAACGCCTGCCGGCTTGAAAAGGGCTTCCGGCATTTTGGCCATGACATTGGCGAGGAAGATACTCCCTATGAGACCGGCCTGGGCTTCGCCGTCCACCTCGACAAGGGCGATTTCATCGGGCGCGAGGCGCTAGTCAAACAAAAAGCGGAGCAGGGCGCGGCAACGAAGTCTCGCACCGTGGCTATCCGAGTGCCTGGCGCAACCGCTGAAGACGGCCCACACCTGATCCACAACGAGCCGGTCTGGAAAGGTGAGCGTCTGGTTGGCCACGTCACCTCGGGTGGTTGGGGCTGGCGATTGGAGGCGATGGTCGGCCTTGCGTCGCTGCATAACGACGAGGGTGTGTCCAAGGACTGGATCGGCGAAGGCGGCTTTGACGTCCAGATCGCGGGGAAACGCTATCCGATCGAGGCACAATTGGCGCCGTTCTACGATCCAAGAGGCGAAATAATGCGCGGCTGATCGCAGTCAGCGGGGAGGCGATGTGAACGATACCAAAACGATCCTGGTCATTGGAACTTACGATACCAAGAACGCGGAACTAAGTTTCGTGTGCGAACGTATCCGGGCCCTCGGCGGTGCGGTGATTTCAATGGATGTCAGCGTTCTCGGTGACCCGACGAAACCAACGGATATATCAAAACACGATGTGGCCGCAGCTGCCGGAAGGACCATCCAAGACACTATCAATGCAGGTGACGAGAACCATGCGATGCAGATCATGGCTGTCGGCGCGGCCAGGCTCACGGCAGGGCTTTATGCCGAGGGCCGGATCAACGGTATGATCGGCCTTGGCGGCACGATGGGCACCGATCTTGTGCTCGACTGCTGCCAGTCGCTGCCGCTGGGTGTGCCAAAATACGTTGTTTCGACCGTTTCGTTTTCGCCGCTGATTCCTGCCGAGCGGCTTTCGCCGGATGTGCAGATGATTCTGTGGGCCGGCGGGCTCTACGGGCTGAACTCGATCTGCAAGTCATCGCTCAGCCAAGCGGCGGGGGCAGTATTAGGAGCCGCACGGGCGGTTATCCCGCCGGCGCGCGGCCGCCCAGTGGTCGGCATGACCAGCCTTGGCTCGTCCTGCCTGAGTTACATGAAGCTTTTGCGCGCCCCCCTTGAAGAGAGAGGTTTCGAGATCGCCGTCTTCCACGCAACCGGCATGGGCGGGATGGCGTTTGAGGCGCTGGCGCGTCAGGGCTATTTCGCGGTGGCTCTCGACCTTGCCTTGCCTGAACTCGGCAACCTGATGGTCGGATCGGTCGTCAATGCCGGGGCAGATCGCCTGCGGAATGCCGGCGCGGTGGGCATTCCGCAGATCGTTTCGCCGGGCTGCGCGGATTTGATCGACTTTGCCGGTTGGCAGGAAATCCCGGCGACCTATGCCGACCGTCCCTTCCACGCCCACAACCGGCTAATCAAGTCTTCCGCCCTCAGCCCAGACGAGCGCCGCGCGCTCATTCGCGACGTTGCCGACCGACTCGCCGCGGCGAAAGCGCCGGTCGCCTTCCTAATGCCGCTCGAGGGGGTTGAGGAATGGGACCGCGAAGACGGGCCCGCGCACGATCCAGCAGGACTTGCCGCGATGATCGACGAGGTGCGCCGCGTGATCAAAGCGCCGATCGGACTCACTGAAGTCGCGTGCCACATCAACGATGCGGCATTCTCGGACAAGGTGCTCGAGATCATCGACGGCTGGATCGCCGACGGCACGATCCAAATGGAGCGGTAAGCCATGATGGACCCGCGCTACGAGGTCTTGTTCGAAACCGTGAAGATTGGGCCGGTGACGGCTCCCAACCGTTTTGTGTCGATGCCGCATGCGATCGGCCACAGCTACCTGATGCCCAACGGCGCCATCGGCATCCGGGAAACCCGTGCCGAAGGCGGATGGGGCATAGTGTCGATGCAATTGTCCGAGATCGACCCGACCTCTGACCTCTCTGGCCTTCCCTACGAACGGCTCTGGGATGACGGGGATGTGCGCACCCATGCTAAGTCGAACGAGCGAATTCACGCCCATGGCGCGCTGGCGTCGATCGAACTCGGGCATACAGGCATCCGCTCGCGGGGGATTTCGAACGGTTATCCGGCTCAAGGTCCGTCTGTATTGCCGACGCTCAAACCCGAAATGCCGCTCATGGCGCGGGCGATGACCAAAGAGGATATCCGCCGCCTGCGTGAAAACTATCGCGCGGCGACCCGACGGGCCAAGCAGGCGGGCTACGACATCGTCTATGTCTATGCGGCGCATGACGCCTCGATCTTGTGGCACTTCCTGCAACCGGCCTACAACCGCCGGACGGATGAGTATGGCGGCAGTTTCGAGAACCGCCTGCGGCTTTTCCGCGAGGTACTCGAAGAGACCAAGGAAGAGGCAGGCAACGATATTGCCGTGGCCGTGCGCTTTGCCGTGCACGAAGCCTCAGGTCCGAAACGGATCACCCATGACGGCGAGGGGCGCGCTGTCATCGCGGCGCTTGCCGACCTGCCGGACCTTTGGGACGTGAACATCTCGGGCTGGAGTCGCGACAGTGGCACGTCTCGATATGATGCAGAAGCCTTTCAGGAGGAATTCGTCAGTTTCGTCAAGCAGGTGACGCGAAAACCCGTCCTTGGCGTCGGGCGGTTCACCTCACCCGACACGATGGTCAGCCAGATTCGGCGCGGCGTTTTGGACCTGATCGGCAGCGCGCGTGCCTCGATTGCCGATCCGTTCCTACCGCGCAAGCTGCGCGAAGGGCGCATTGATGACATCCGCGAATGCATCGGCTGCAACATGTGCGTGGCGGCCGAGACCATCGGCGTCGAACTGCGCTGCACTCAGAACCCGACGATTTCCGAGGAATGGCGGCGCGACTGGCATCCTGAAAGGGTACCCGCAGCCAAGACCCGCGAACACGCCCTGATCGTGGGCAGTGGCCCAGCGGGGCTGGAGGCAGCGCTGGTACTGGCGCGGGCGGGGCACCACGTCACCGTGACCGAGGCGCGGGAGGAACTGGGTGGTCGGGTCACGCGGGAAGCCCGCATCAAGGGGCTGTCGGCCTGGGGACGCGTGGCCGATTACCGGCTCTACCAGCTGCGTCAGATGGCAAATGTCGACCTCTATTCCGGCAGCGCGCTCGATGCCGACGCCATCGCCGAAGTCGAGGCGGATCACGTGTTGCTGGCGACGGGCGCGACCTGGCGGCGCGACGGAGCGGGACGCTCCCGCCTGACGCCGATCGACGGGTTTGAGGACGTAGCCGTGACGCCAGACGACATCCTCGACGGAATTGAAATGCGGGGCCCTGTCGTCATTTATGACGATGACCACTACTACATGGCCAACGCGCTGGCCGTCGACCTGGCTGCCGGTGGCCTTGAGGTCCAGATCGTCACACCGCTGCCGACGCTTGCGCCCTGGATGGCCCAGACGCTGGAACAGCCGCGAATGATCGGCGAACTCAAGTCGTACGGGGTCCGGATGCACCCGAACACCACGGCAACCGGCTGGGCGAATGGCGCCCTGTCCGTGATGCGCTCGGACACCAGAGAGGAATTACCTGCCATTGGCGGCGCGACGCTATTGTCGGTGACCGTCCGTATGCCCGACCCCTCGCTCAGCGAGGCGCTTGCGGCACGCGGCATCGCACACCGTGTGATCGGCGACGCTGACGCGCCTGGGACAATTCAGTCGGTCGTCTTTTCGGGCCATCGAAACGCACGAGAGCTACTGGGACAGGAGCCAGCGCCCGGTCATTTCAAACGCGAACGGCCGACGCTGTTCTACTGATCCTGAAGCAAAGGTATTCTGGCATGACGACGCGAAGAAGCGCCTGAATTGCGAACGAGGAGAGACAATGAACTCCGCTGTTGCCGAGAAGCCCGTCGTTCTGATTACTGGAGCCAGTTCGGGAATTGGTGCGGCGACTGCCGCTATGCTGGCACGCACCGATCGTGTAGCAATCGTCGGTCGCAGGGCGGAGAAACTTGGGTCCATCGCCCGCGAAACCGGGGTAATGCCGCTTGCCGCCGACATTACCGACCCGGCCGAATGCGAAAGAATTGTTGAACAAACCATCGCGGCCTTTGGCCGACTTGATGGCCTTGTACTTAACGCCGGTGTGTCGCGTTCAGCTCGTCTCGCCGACATGCCTCTCGATGAATGGGAGTTCGTGATCCGAACAAACCTCACCAGCGCATTCCTGGTTGCCAAGGCCGCTATACCTCACCTTTTGAAGACAAAAGGCGCAATAGTATCAGTTTCTTCGCTCTCGGCTCTGCGGACCTCGCAAGGTTTTGCAGCCTACTCTGCTTCAAAGGCAGGACTTGTGGTGATGACGCAGACCATCGCCCGAGATTATGGGCCGGAAGGGCTTCGCGCAAATGTCGTTTGCCCCGGCTGGATCCGTACAGAGATGTCCGACATGGAAATGTCTGAGTACTCTGAAGCCACGGGAACTGACAAGGAAGAGCTCTTTAGAAGGGCGGTCGAGCATGTCCCCGCCCGCCGCGTCGCACGGCCTGAGGAAGCTGCGGCGCCCATCGTCTTCCTTCTGTCGCCGCAGGCGTCCTACGTCAATGGCGCTGTGTTGTCTGTCGATGGTGGCGCCGCGATGGTCGATGTGGGGACGCTAGTGTTCGGCTAATTTGCGGTAGAGAAATACGAAAAGGGAGCATGACTGATGGCCAAGGCATTCGCCTCGCACGGTGATCTGACTGAGAAGAAAATCTCCTTCACGGAAGTGGGGCGCGATCTCTGGGCCTTCACGGCTGAAGGAGATCCGAACACCGGCGTAATCATTGGGGACGATAGCGTCATGGTCGTCGATGCGCAGGCGACCCCGCGGCTGGCCGGAAAGGTCATCGAAAAGATTCGCTCCGTCACCGATAAGCCGATCAAATATGTGATGCTCACGCATTATCACGCGGTGCGCGTGCTCGGCGCCTCGGCTTACCAGGCCTCGGAAGTTATCATGTCGCAAAAGTCACGCGCTATGGTTGCCGAACGCGGGCAGGAGGACTGGGACAGCGAATTCGGTCGCTTCCCTCGGCTGTTCCAAGGTCATGAATCGATACCTGGCCTGACATGGCCAACGCTCACGTTTAGTGACCAGATGACGCTTTACCTCGGCAGGCGCCGTGTTGACCTGATGTTCCTCGGGCGGGCGCATACGGCGGGCGACATCGTCGCCCGCGTCCCCGACGAGAACGTCATGTTCACGGGCGACATCGTCGAATATCACTCCGCCTGCTACTGCGGCGATGCACATTTTGAAGACTGGCCGGCGACGCTGGAAGCGATCAGGACGCTCCAGCCCTCGGCGATCGCGCCCGGCCGCGGCGACGCACTCATCGGAGATGCCAAAGTCAACGAGGCGCTGGACAACACGGCCGATTTCGTTAGCTCGACCTATCGGCCGATCGCGCGGGTGGCGCAGGGCGGCGGTTCCTTGAAGCAAGCCTGGGATGCCTGCCGGGCCGAATGCGACCTGAAATTCTCCTCCTATGCGATCTACGAGCATTGCCTGCCGTTCAACGTAGCGCGCGCGTATGACGAAGCGCTCGGCATCGACACGCCGCGCATCTGGACGGCGGAGCGCGACCGTAGGATGTGGGAGGAATTGCAGGGCTGAGCGGCAGCGCGCGCAATCGGGAGGAACAATGGGGCGATACCAATATCAGCATTTCGGCTATGTGCCGCCGCCGGAGCTATCCGGCCGCGCGGCGCCGTCGCGCTATCCCGTCGTCATCGTCGGTGCCGGTCCCATCGGGCTCGCCATGGCGATCGATCTTGCCGTGCGCGGCATCGCTTCGGTCGTGCTCGACGACAATGACGTCGTTTCGGTCGGCAGCCGCGCCATCTGCTGGGCTAAGCGAACGCTGGAGATCTTCGACCGGCTGGGCGTCGGCGAGCGGATCGTCGCGAAGGGCGTCACGTGGAAGATTGGTCGCGTCTTTCATGGCGACCGCGAAGTCTACGATTTTGATCTCTTGCCCGAGGACGGCCACAAGATGCCGGCCTTCGTCAACCTGCAGCAGTATTACGTCGAGCAGTACCTGGTCGAACGCGCCCGGGAATTCCCTGACCTGATCGACCTGCGGTTCAAGAACAAAGTGATCGGCGTCAGGCACCTGGTAGACGTTGTGACCGTTTCAGTCGAAACGCTCGACGGTTCTTACCAGCTAACGGCCGACTATCTGCTCGCTTGCGACGGCGCCAAATCGCTCGTCCGCGCCGAGCTCGGCTTGGAGTTCGCCGGCAAGCTCTTCGAGGAGCGGTTCCTCATCGCGGACATCGAGCTCAAAGCGGACTTCCCGTCGGAGCGCCGCTTCTGGTTCGAGCCGACCTTCCACGCCGGCCAATCGGCGCTCCTGCACAAGCAGCCCGACGACATTTACCGCATCGACCTGCAGCTCGGCTGGGATGCCGATCCCGAGGTCGAGCGGCAGCCCGAAAACGTCCTGCCGCGCATCGAGCGCGTGCTCGGGCGCTCCGATTTCGAGCTCGACTGGGTGTCGGTCTATACCTTCCAGTGCCGGCGCTTAGAGCGCTTCGTCCACGATCGTGTGATCTTCGTCGGCGACAGTGCGCATGTGGTCTCACCATTCGGCGCGCGCGGCGGCAACGGTGGCATCCAGGACGTCGACAACCTCGGCTGGAAGCTGGCGGCGGTGCTCAAGGGGCACGCGCCCGAGGCGTTGCTTTCGAGCTACGACGACGAGCGCATCCGTGGCGCCGACGAGAACATTGCCAACTCCTCGCGCGCCACCAACTTCATGACGCCCAAGTCTGCGATGGAGAAGATACTACGCGACGAGGTGCTCGACCTTGCCGGCGAGATGCCCTTCGCGCGCAGGCTGGTGAATTCCGGACGGTTGTCGGTGCCGTGTTCATTGGCGGGCCTGCCGTTGCAGACGCCGTCGGCGGACGCCGTGCTGGAGCCGGGCTCGCCGTGCAAGGACGCGCCGCTGAGAAAAGACGGAGAGGACGTCTGGCTGCTCAACCAGCTCGGCGACGGCTTTGCCCTGCTGTCCTTCGGTTCCAGGCCGCGCATCGAGGTGACAGACATCGCGTATATCCACGTGGCACGGCCAGAGGAGGGCGATCTGCAGGACGTCACCGGCCATGCCTTCGAGCGCTACGGCGACGGGATGACCTACCTGATCCGTCCGGACCAGCACGTTGCGGCAGCCTTTCGCATTCCCGACGCCGCCGCCATTTGCGCCGCGCGCGATCGCGCGCTTGCGCGGCCCTGAGGTGACGATGATGATCGATCTCGGCAGCGATCGCCTCGGCCCTTCCGGCGACCTGTTTTACGCGGAACTGCTGCAGGTTCATGAGGGCCTGTCGCCTGAGGACAGCGCACGGCTCAATGTAAGAATGGTATTGCTGCTGGCCAATCAGATCGGGAACCTCGATGCGCTGCGCGCTGCGCTCGCCAAGGCGAAGGAGCGCTTCGAGAGATGAGCAAACCCCTACTCTGCGACTATTGGCGCTCGTCTGTGAGCTACCGCGTGCGCATCGCCCTCAAAATGCTCGGCATCGAATACGAGACTGTTCCGTTCGACCTGCTGGCCAAGGAGCAGAAATCAGCCGAACATCTTGCGCTCCTCAGGGCCTGGTGCCGGCGCTCGAAATCGACAGCCTGAGGCTCACACATCGGCTTTATCTCAATTGGCGCGAAGACGGTGAATCCCACAAAGCCGAATAAAACGCATCCGCCGAAATGGATCGAGCCTCAGCTGACGCGCCTGGTCGACGAAGCGCCCAACGGCCCCGATTGGCTTCACGAAATCAAGTACGACGGATACCGCATGCACGCGCGGATCGACGGCAGCGACATCCGCTTGCTCACCCGCACCGGCCTCGATTGGTCGCATCGCTATCCAGCGACGATAACGGCCCTCCGCGCGCTCCCGGTGAAAGAGGCATATGTCGACGGGGAGCTGTGCGCCGTTCGGGCAGACGGCGTCACCTCCTTCAGCCGCCTGCAGGCCGCTATGGACGAGGGCCGCACGGGCGATCTTGCCTTCTTTGCTTTCGATCTTCTGTTCCTGAACGGAGAAAGCATTGCGAAGCTGCCGCTCATCGACCGCAAGGCGCGACTGGAAGACCTGTTTTCGACCGACATGCCCGGCCTGCGCTTCAGCGACCACGTGATCGGCGACGGGCCTGCGTTCCGCAAGCACGCCTGCCGGCTTGCACTCGAGGGCGCTATCTCAAAGCGGATCGACAGCGCCTACGCATCGGGCAATCGCGGCCTATGGGTCAAATCAAAGTGTCTCAACAGAGAGGAATTCATCATCGTCGGCTGGACCGATCCGACTGGAAGCCGGCCGCACATCGGCTCGCTGCTTCTCGGCTACTACACCGACGATGGTCGTCTGCTGTATGCGGGCCGCGCCGGCACGGGCATCACGGTTACAGAGCTCAAGCGATTGGCTCGCCGGCTTGCGCCACTTCAGGCAGCTCGAATGCCCCTCGACGTCCCGCCGCCGCGCGAAAGCCGGTTTGGCTCGCCGCTTGAGCTGTCACGCGTGCATTGGGTCAGGCCTGAAGTGGTGGTCGAGGTCACCTATCTCACTTGGACGGAAGACAATCTCCTGCGCCAGGTCTCGTACCAAGGCGAGCGTCAGGACAAGCCAGCCCGGCAGGTGGTGCGTTCCCCGCCCCATCCCTGATCGTAATCGGGCGCCGTTTCGTTTCAAAGTCACCCGACTTGCTCTACCTGCAGTGTGCTGGGTGGAAGGGCCTTGATCAACGACTTCGCCGACACCGCAGGGTCGAGCCAATCCGCCCACGCGCTGCGATCGAGGATAACAATCTGCCTGTCATGATAGGGCGCGATATCGGGCCCAGGCTCCATCGTCAGCATGGTGAAGGCTTCGCCGACCTCCGGTGTGTCACGCCAGATTCCAGCAATGCAGAAGATCGGCTCGTCCGTCTTTGTGAAGAGCCACTTGTCTTTTCGCTTCTTCTTGGGATCTATCGGATCGGTGAACTCGTAGAAGCCGTCCGCCACGATGAGGCACCGGTTGGACGAGAACTCCCGGCCCTCTGAACGGAAATTATAGACGGGCCGCTTGTTCGGTCCGGGCCAGCTCCAGCGCCGTTGCACCATGTCGCCTTCGCCTCGGCCGCCCTCGACAGTCCTGATGATCGGCGCCACGTCCGTGATCTTGATGTCCTCGCGCGCCTCAATGTTCGGCGCTCCTTCTCCGAAGCGGATCTTGATCTTCAGGTCGGCGAAGTCCTCCACGATCGAAGCGACATCCACCGTCAATCGATAATCATTGCACATCGGTCCTCCTTCCGATCGCATTGCACCGCGATCGTGTTCTTGTTATGTTCGCGTGGCTATGAGCGCGAAGGTTTTCGATTCCGACGCATCGCTCGACGAATGCCGCCTCATCATAAGGCGCTGCGGCGGCGATGTTGAGATGGCAGAGCTGCCTTGGGGCCTTCAGCCCAGCGAAATTGGAGGCAGGCCCTTCACCGTCGTGCGCGCTGAGGGCAGGACGTTTCCCAGTCACCGTTGCCTCGTTCCGGCATCCGAGTTCCGGCGCCGGAGCAGGGGCAAGGCCTATAGCTTCTCGCTCGCCGACGGTGACTGGTTCTATTTCGCTGGAGTCTGGCGCCCGGCGACACGGGACTGGCCTGAGGCTTATGCCATCCTGACGATCGAGGCGAACGACGACGTGGCGCCCTTCCACGACCGGCAGATGGCGGTGCTGCGGCGCGATCAGCGAATGGCTTGGCTCGACCGGACCTGCTTGGAGGAAGAGCTGCTTCGGCCGTTGCCTGCCGGCACGTTCGTGGTTTCGCAGCCGCGCAAAGCATCTGCACAGGCGGCGCTCGCATTTTGAACCAAAACCCGAACTTAGTGATTGGCGTCGCCCTGCGGGCCGGGCTGTTGGCGGAGCTGAAGCCCCAAAGGGGTCTTCACCCGTTCGGGCAGCCATCCCTTCTATAATCGGACCCTGGACGTCAAGGCGCTCGCGTTGCAAAAGGCGACCGCAAAACTGTCGTGTGTTTTGGGAATTTTGCAAAAGCCTGACGGGAGTTAAGTTATGGCCCTTACGCAAGATCAATTCTTCCAGGCCGTCGCCTCGCGCCAAATACCGCGAATAAGAGTAGCAGGTATCGTTGTGGACGATGGAAAGGTGCTCGTTCAAAAACCTGCTGACGATCCGTCTTCGTGTTACGCCTTTATCGGTGGCGAATATGAAGTAGGCGATACCTTTGAGACCCGGCTTCGTAAGGAGTTTGAGGAAGAGACAAATGCCCACGTTGTAGCCGCTCGGTATCTTTTCTGCGTCGAAAATCATTTCCGCTATAAAGGCCATGTCGTTCAGCAGGCGGAGCACTTTTTCTTAGTGTCGCTGGATCGACATGATGTCGTCAGCCATGAGGCCCACCTAAAACAGCACTGGTTGCCGCTTGCTGATTTGCCAAATGTTGATCTTCGCCCCTTCGTCGTGCGGGACGCCGTAGCTTCGGGCAGCTATCTGACCGATCGGCACTTGATCCAACTACCGGACTAGTTTCGCAAAAGTCGAGGCTGTGCGACAGACGTTTGCACCACGTGCAACACTGCCGAATGACACCGTACCTCCGCAATGAATTCCAGGCAGCCGCGCTTGCGCGCGACCGTGCTCTATCTCCGGCCGCAAGACGGCCTTCGACCGAACCCGCCTCAGCGGTTTCGGCCCGTGCGGGTCACGATCACTCTGCCGGCCAGTCCGCATCACGCTTCTGACGCGCCCTGGGGCTGTCGTGCGAAGAGGGAGGGGTCCATGTTTACCGCGATCCGGGTCGAACACAGACGGGCGATCCGGCGGCGTTGGCAAGCCGACGCCCGTAGGCTCATCTTGGCCGAAGAGGTCAACGCCTATTACGAGGCACAGCGCCGTGCGGCCCGAGCGCGCCTGCAAGGTGACGCGGGCGAGTTCTATCACTGGGCCAAGGTCGCCGCCGAGGTCGGCCGGATCGCGCCGCAGGCGGCGATGGATACCGACGCGGTGCGCGCGATCCTGGCTGAGGAAGAGCGCCGCGGTACCTGATGGAGGTGGTGTTGCCGCTTGCGCGCTGCGGCCGGCAAGGGAAGCTGCGCCGCGGCCTGCAGTTCCGGAAACCCGGCACTATCGCCGGGTTGCCGGCCGCGCCCTTGCCCGCCTTGCTCTTCGCGGCATCCGGTTTCATGCCCCATAAGCTTGGGGCGGGAATCGGATAGGAAGGAGCGCGTCAGGGCACGTGCAGGCGAATATGGAAAAAGCAGAACTGGAAGAGCTGAAGGACGGGGTGTCGTGCGCCGCGGTGCTTGAGCGCGCGGGTTTCGGCCTCGATGTCAAAGAGAGCACGCGCAATGCGATGAAGTATCGCCGCGACGCGGCGATCATAATCGTCATCCATGCCGGCAAGGGCTGGTTCGATCCGCTCTCTGACGGCAAGGGCGACGTCATTCGCCTCGTCGAGCATCTCGAGGGCGTGTCCTTTGTCGAGGCGATGAATGCGGTGGCCAGCCTTGTGGGCTTCGTCCCCGCCGAGCCAGCCTGGGAGCGCCGATCGCGGGACCGACAGCCCGATCTCTCCATCACCGAACGCTGGGAAGCGCGGCGCAAGCCGTGGCGAGGATCGTCAACCTGGCGCTATCTCACCGATGCTCGCCGCCTTCCCGAACGCATTGTCCGCGTCGCGATCGGTGCTAACGTCCTGCGCGAAGGTCCACATGGCAGCATGTGGGCGGCGCATATCGATGCCGGCGACGCCGTCACCGGATGGGAGGAGCGCGGCCCGGACTGGCGCGGCTTTGCCACCGGCGGCGCCAAGGTGCTGTTCCGACTCGGCAATCCCGAAGCGCTTCGCCTCTGTGTGACCGAGGCGGCGATCGACGCCATGAGCCTCGGCGCGCTTGAGGGCCTTCGCGCAGACACCCTCTATCTCAGCACCGGTGGCGGCTGGTCGCCGGCGACCAACGCGGCGATCCGCGCCCTCGCCATCAGACCCGAAACCGAGCTCGTCGCGGCCACCGACAACAATGTGCAGGGCGACATCTATGCCTATCGCCTTCTCGCCCTGGCCGAGGAGGTCGGATGCGGCGCCGAGCGACTGCGCCCCATTGCGAGTGACTGGAACGTCGATCTGAAAGTGAGGGCGGAAGCAAGAGGAATGGAGGAAGGAGGCCGACTGCCGCATGCCCGCCGGGCGCGTCAAGGGTGAAGCTCCGCCCGGCTGCGCCGGCCCTTGACCCGCCCGGGCGGAGAGGCGGCCGCGGGGGAGGGGTCCGGAAGGGCTGAAGATGATGGTGATCCGCGAGGGATGAACCGCGCTCCGGCCCGCAAGTGGCCAGGAGCCTCCCCATGACCCTCCAATCCTCCATCCGCAAGATCTACTTCGGTGTCGCCGATCAGCGGCAGATGTTCCGTCTGTTCGACCGCCATGCCCAGCGGCCCGATCGTTGGCAGAACGACGACAGCGCCCTGTTCGCCGGAGAGTGGTTCGAGATCGCACGCGCCGAGCACGACTACATGCTCGACATCCTGCCGCCGCTCTGGATGCGCGGGGAAATGTTCGCGCTCGGCGAGTTCCTCACCGACAGCATCACCAGTGTCTTCTACACGCTGCGCATCGACGGCAAGACCCGTTACTTCCACGCCTATTGCGACCTGGCACAGCCGCGTTCCCCGGTCGGGATGCGCGACGCCATCGTCGAGCGCGAGTCCTGGCCGGTGAAGGGCATGACGCATCACGAACGCCTGGAGCATGTCTGGAGCGCCACGCACGACGAATATCGTGGCTATGCCGGGGACCGGTTCTTAGCCCAGCATCGCGGCAAACGGACCATCCTTGTCTATGGCCTGGGGCGGACCGAGCTCAAGCTACTCGACGATCTCACCGAGGAAGAAATCGCGGCCAAGCTGCCGGTGCATTTGCGGCACCTCCCCATTCGCGTAGCGGCGTGAGGTGTGGGCGATGTTCACATTTCCCATTCTCGCCGTCCGCAAGGTCGTCGATCGCGGCATTGCCGATGCTGCCGCCAATGGCGGCTTTCGCAATCCCTATTACGGCACCCGCCCCGGCGAGGGCGAGAAGCCCGGCCTCTGGCTGGTCGGCGACGAAGGCGTCTACATCATGTCCAACGGCAAACTGGCCGAAGGATCGCGCGCCCTCGTTGTCTATGCCGAGCAATGCCATCCCAAGGGCGATATCGACTGGTGGGACTATAAGCGCCGCCACTTCGGCGCCGATGACGGTATCGAGTTTATCGAGGCCGAGCGGTTGATCCCGCTCTTCGACCGCAACATGCGGGCCACCCACCTCAATGTGCAGCTCACCGAGACCGAAATCGCGCTCTCGCTGATCACCCGCTGACTTTTTCAAACCCGCGACGCCGATCGCCCGGCCGGACCTGTTCGGCCGGCGGTTCGCGCACGCCTTCACTTATGGAGACTTTCCAATGTCCAATGAGGATCCCTTCACCCTCGACCTGTTCGGCAATACCGCGCTTTCGTCCGGCCTCGGTCTCGGCGTCACCGCCTTCGGCAGCGATTTCGGAGCCGAGGATCCTGTGGATCAACGGCCTTCACCCCCGGCCGCGCCGGTCCCTCACGCAAAGCCCGTCCCGCAGCTCGCCGGACACGGGCGAGTCAATACAGCCCCGGCTCGCGGCCAGAGCTTCTTTCTCGAAGGCGATCGCGGCCTGGCAAAGGGCTGGAAGCAGCGCGCCCGCGACAATCTCGCCGCCATTCGGCTCGCCGCGGAAATTGAGGCCGAGGACCGGCCGGCGACGACCGAGGAACAGGCGCGGCTCATTCGCTTCACCGGCTTCGGGGCCTCGGACCTCGCCAATGCCGTGTTCCGGCGTCCGGGCGAAACCGCTTTTCGGGACGGCTGGGACGAGATCGGCGCCGAGCTCGAAAATGCGGTGTCCGGCCAGGACTATGCCTCGCTGGCGCGCTGCACGCAGTACGCCCATTTCACGCCGGAGTTCATCGTCCGGTCGATGTGGTCCGGCCTGCGGCGGCTCGGCTGGCGTGGCGGCAGGGTGCTCGAACCCGGCATCGGCACTGGCCTGTTCCCCGCGCTGATGCCGGCGGAATTGCGCGACCGGGTGCATGTCACCGGCGTCGAGATCGATCCGGTGACCGTCCGGATCGCTCGCCTGCTGCAGCCGCGGGCGCGCATCATCAATGCCGACTTCGCCCGCGCCGATCTGCCGGCCCACTTCGACCTCGCTATCGGCAACCCGCCCTTTTCCGATCGCACCGTCCGCTCGGACCGCGCCTATCGCTCGATGGGGCTGCGTCTGCACGACTACTTCATTGCTCGTTCGATCGACCTTCTGAAGCCGGGCGGCCTCGCGGCCTTCGTGTCGAGCGCGGGCACGATGGACAAGGCGGATTGTTCGGCTCGCGAGCATATCGCGAAGTTCGCCGATCTCGTCGCCGCAATCCGCTTGCCCCAGGGCAGCTTCCAGGCCGATGCCGGTACCGATGTGGTGGTCGACATCCTTTTCTTCCGGAAGCGCAAGCCGGGAGAGGCCGCGGGCGACATTACCTGGCTCGACACCGACGAGGTCCGCCCTGCGGATAGCGATGAGATTGCGATCCGCGTGAACCGCTGGTTCGCCGGGCATCCCGATTTTGTGCTCGGCGCGCATGCCGTCACGTCGGGTCCTTTCGGCGAGGCCTACACCTGCCTGCCGCATCCGGGCGTTGATCTCGCGGAGGCGCTCCCTGCGGCGATCTCCCGTCTCCCGGAAGCCATCTATGACGGCGAGCCCGAGGCAATCGACCGCGACGGCGACGACATCGACGGGGCAGGGGAGTCGCTTCCCAACGCTCCCGCGATCCGTGAGGGCGGCTACTTCATCGCGTCGAATACGGCGCTGATGCAGATGGTCGACGGGGGTCCGGTGACTCTTCCCCTGCGCAAGGGGCGCAGCGCCGACGGCGTGCCCGACAAGCATGCGCGCATTATCCGTAAGCTGATCCCGATCCGCGATGCGGTGCGCGAAGTTCTCAAGGCCCAGGAGCTCGACCGGCCCTGGAAGCCGGCGCAGATCAAGCTGCGCATCGCCTGGTCGACCTTCGTGCGCGCCTTCGGGCCGATCAACACCACGGTCGTCTCCACCAGCGAGGATCCCGAGACCGGTGAGGTGCGCGAGACGCATCGCCGTCCGAACCTGCAACCGTTTCTCGACGATCCCGATTGCTGGCTGGTCGCCTCGATCGAGGACTACGACCTCGAGACCGACACGGCCCGGCCCGGTCCGATCTTCACCGAACGGGTGATCGCGCCACCCTCGGCGCCCATCATCACCTCGGCCGCCGATGCCTTGGCCGTGGTGCTGAACGAACGCGGCCATGTGGACATCGATCACATTGCCGAATTGCTGCATGCCGACGCGGATGCCGTCATTGCCGAGTTGGGCGACGCCATCTTCTTCGATCCCAAAACGGGATCATGGCAGACCTCCGATGCCTATCTCTCGGGCCAGGTCCGCGACAAGCTCAAGGCGGCCGAGGCGGCTGCCGCTCTCGATCCCGTCTTCGAGCGCAATGTCCGGGCGCTCGTCGAGGTCCAGCCCGCCGACCTTGGCCCTTCCGATATCACCGCGCGTCTCGGCGCACCCTGGATTCCCGCCGCCGATGTCGTCGCTTTCGTCAAGGAGACGATGGGCGCCGAGATCCGCATCCACCATATGCCCGAGCTCGCCTCATGGACGGTCGAGGCGCGACAACTCGGTTATATGGCGGCCGGAACCTCGGAATGGGGCACCGACCGCCGCCATGCCGGCGAACTGATCGCCGACGCGCTCAATAGTCGCCTGCCGCAGATCTTCGACGTCATCAAGGAGGGCGACAGCGAGAAGCGCGTCCTCAATGTCGTCGATACCGAGGCGGCCAAGGAGAAGCTCACCAAGATCAAGACGGCGTTCAGGACGTGGATCTGGTCCGATCCCGACCGCACCGACCGGCTGGCGCGAGTCTACAATGACCGGTTCAACAATATCGCGCCCCGGCATTTCAACGGGGACCATCTCAACCTTCCGGGCGCCTCTGGCGCCCTTTCTCTTTATCGGCACCAGAAACGCGGCATCTGGCGCATCATCGCGGCCGGCGCGACCTACCTCGCCCATGCAGTGGGCGCCGGCAAGACCATGACCATGGCCGCCGCCGTCATGGAGCAGAAGCGGCTCGGCCTGATCGCCAAAGCCATGCTCGTCGTGCCCGGACATTGCCTGGCGCAGGCGGCGCGCGAGTTCCTCGCGCTCTATCCGACCGCTCGTATTCTTGTCGCCGACGAGACAAATTTCACCAAGGACAAGCGGCATCGGTTCCTCAGCCGTGCCGCAACGGCGAATTGGGACGCGATCATCATCACCCATTCCGCCTTCCGCTTCATCAGCGTGCCGTCCGCCTTCGAGCAGCAGATGATCCAGGACGAGCTGGAGCTCTACGAGACGCTGCTGACCAAGGTCGAGAGCGGCGATCGCGTCTCGCGCAAGCGGCTCGAGCGGTTGAAGGAGGGCCTCAAGGAGCGCCTGGAGTCGCTGGCCACCCGCAAGGACGACCTGCTGACGATCTCCGAAATTGGTGTCGACCAGATCATCGTCGACGAGGCGCAGGAGTTCCGCAAGCTCAGCTTCGCAACCAATATGTCGACATTGAAGGGCATCGACCCGAACGGCTCGCAACGCGCCTGGGACCTCTATGTGAAGTCCCGCTTCGTCGAGACGAAGAATCCCGGCCGGGCGCTCGTGCTCGCCTCCGGCACGCCGATCACCAACACCCTGGGCGAGATGTTCTCGATGCAGCGCTATCTCGGCTACGCGGCGCTACTGGAGCGTGGGCTGCACGAGTTCGATGCCTGGGCCTCGACCTTCGGCGACGTCACCACCGAGCTCGAACTGCAGCCCAACGGCAAGTACAGGCCGGTGACGCGCTTCGCCACCTTCGTCAACGTCCCCGAGCTGATCGCCATGTTCCGCTCCTTCGCGGATGTGGTGATGCCCGAGAACTTGCGCGAATACGTGAAGGTGCCGGCGCTCTCGACCGGTACGCGACAGATCAGGACCTCGAAGCCGTCAGCCGCCTTCAAGCGCTACCAGGTCCTGCTCGATGCCCGGATCAAGGCGATCGAACAACGCGAAGGGCCACCCGAGCCGGGCGACGACATTCTGCTGTCGGTCATCACAGATGGCCGCCACGCGGCGATCGACCTGCGCCTGGTCGATGCCGACAATCACAATGAGGCGGACAACAAACTCAACGACCTTGTTTCCAATGCCTTCCGCATCTGGCAGGAAACCGCCAGCAACGACTATATCCGCCCCAACGGCAAGCCCTTCGAGCTATCCGGCGCCGCGCAGATGATCTTCTCCGACCTCGGCACCATCTCGGTCGAAAAGACCCGTGGCTTCTCTGCCTATCGCTGGATCAGAGACGAACTGATCCGCATGGGCGTGCCGGCATCCGAGATCGCCTTCATGCAGGATTTCAAGAAGTCCGAGGCCAAGCAGCGTCTGTTCGGTGACGTGCGAGCCGGCAAGGTCCGTTTTCTGATCGGCTCGTCCGACACCATGGGCACCGGCGTCAATGCACAGCTCCGCCTCAAGGCGCTGCACCATCTCGACGTGCCTTGGCTGCCCTCGCAGATCGAGCAGCGCGAGGGTCGCATCCTTCGCCAGGGCAACCAGCATGATGTCGTCGACATCTTCGCTTACGCCACGGAAGGCTCCATGGACGCCCAGATGTGGCAGAACAATGAGCGTAAGGCCCGCTTCATCGCCGCCGCGTTGTCGGGCGACACGTCGGTTCGCCGGCTCGAGGACCTCGGCGAGGGCCAGGCCAACCAGTTCGCCATGGCCAAGGCTATTGCTTCGGGCGATCCGCGGCTGATGCAAAAGGCGGGTCTTGAAGCCGACATCGCCCGGCTCGAGCGGCTACGGTCCGCGCATCAGGACGACCAGTTCGCCATCCGCCGGCAGATCCGCGATGCCGAGCGCGACATGGAGTACTCGACGCGCCGGATCGGCGAGATCGGCCAGGACCTCGCGCGCCTCGTTCCCACCACGGGCGAGGCCTTCCGCATGCGCGTCGGCGAAGAGGTGTTCAATGAGCGCAAGCTCGCCGGACGGGCGCTGATGAAGGAGATTCTGACCCTCGTGCAGCTTCAGCACGAAGACGAGACCGTCATCGCCTCAGTCGGCGGATTCGAGCTCGCATATTCCGGCCAGCGCTTCGGCAAGGACGGCTATCACTACGCCACCATGCTGGTGCGCACGGGAGCCGAGACGGAAATCGAACTGCCCGTCACCACGACGCCGCTCGGTGCGATCGCGAAGCTCGAACACGTTCTGTCCAACCTGGATGAAGAACAGGAGCGCACCCGTCATCGACTTGCGGAGGCTGAACGTCGGCTTGCCGCCTATCGCTCCCGCGAGGGCGGAGCCTTTGCCTTCTCGGATGAACTCGCGGCCAAGCGCCGGCAGCTGGCCGAAATCGAGACGTCGCTGGCACAGGATATCGACGGGGTGAGGCCGGAAGAGGCAAGGGCGGCCTGAAAGGACCAGGAAGAAGGAGAGGACTGCTCGCAGATCGGGCGATCCGCCGACGCTGACGCTCAATCGCCCCCGTCGCGATCCCGGCCCGTCATCCTGCGCAGGGCTGCAAGCCCCGCTTGGCCAGCCGGGCAGGAATGCTCGGGCGCAATTGCACCGGCCCGCCCGCTCCGCGGGCCGGGGGATGTCTTCGGGAAGAAGACGGAAAAGGACCGGCGATGGGCCGCGTCCACAACCTCCAAGGAGCATTCCCATGGAACTGAAGTTTGTCGATCCGCGCTCGCTCAAGGACAATCCCGACAAGGCGCGCCGTTCCAAGTCCAGCCCGCAGTCCGACGCCCTGCTGCTGGCAACCATCAAGGCCGTCGGCATCGTGCAGCCGCCTGTGGTCGCCGCCGAAACCGAGGGCGGCAATGGCTTCGTCATCGACGAGGGCCATCGTCGCGTCAAGCAGGCGATCGCCGCCGGCCTCGAGGAGATCGCCGTTCTGGTCGTGCCTCGGGCCGAGGATGGCGGCGCCATGCGCTCGCTCGTCACGACGATCGCGCACGAGCAACTCAATCCCGTCGACCAGTGGCGCGCTATCGAACGTCTCGTGGCGCTCGGCTGGACCGAGGAGGCGATCGGCATCGCGCTCGCCCAGTCGGTGCGCCAGATCAAGAAGCTGCGCCTGCTCGCCAATGTGCTGCCGGCGATGCTGGATCACATGGCCAAGGGCGACATGCCCGACGAGCGGCAGCTCCGCACGATCGCGGCCGCCTCGCTCGAGGATCAGAAGGAAGTCTGGAAGGCCAACAAGCCGTCCAAAGGCGACCCGCAGGTCTCGTGGTGGAGTGTCGCCAACGCTCTCGCCAAGACCCGCATGTGTGCGCGCGATGCCAGCTTCGGCGAAGACCTCGCCCAGGCCTACGGCATCGCCTGGGTCGAGGACCTGTTCGCCCCGGCCGATCAGGACAGCCGCTATACCACTGACGTCGACGCCTTCCTCGGCGCCCAGCAGGAATGGATGACGCAGAACCTTCCGAAAAAGGGCGTCATCGCCGAGGTCAGTAACTACGGCGAGGTCAAGCTGCCGCCCAAGGCCGAGCGCGTCTATGGCACGCCCAAGACGTCGGACCACACTGCGATGTACCTTGACCGCGAGGGCAAGGTGAAGACGGTCCACTTCCGCATGCCCGAGGCCAAGAAGAAGGCCAAGGGTTCGGAAGCGGGCGATGCTGCTGACGAGACGATCGTCGTCTCCAAGCCGCGCCCCGACGTTACCCGCAAGGGTATCGAGATGATTGGTGACCTGCGCACCGATGCGTTGCACGAGGCGCTGTCACGGGCACCGATCGAGGACGAGACGCTGCTCGCGCTGCTCGTTCTCGCCTTCGCCGGCCAGAACGTCCGCGTCGACTCCGGTGCCGGTGGTGCCTTCCGCTTCGGAGGTCGTTTCGGCCGGCATGCGGCCGCGCTGTTCGATGCCGAGGGCAAGTTCGCCTTCGACACCGACACCCTGCGCATCGCTGCCCGCGGCGTCCTGATCGACGTGCTCTCATGCCGCGAAGGCATCAGCAAGTCCGGCATCGTCGCAATCGTCGCCGGCGGCACGATCGGCGCGGACGGCTTCCTCTCCAATATGGGCACGGAGGACTTCCTCTCCTGCCTGTCGCGTCCGGCGCTCGAAGGCTCGTGCGCCGACACGCCGGTACTGCCGCGCGCACGGGTGAAGGACACGCGCGCCGCGCTCGTCGAGCACTTCAAGGAGGGCCATTTCGTCCACCCGGCGGCGCTGTTCGCCCCGGATGCGACCAGCCTTGCCGAATGGCTCGCCAAGAGCGCCGTCACCGAGGTCGAGGACGATGATGTGCCTGACGCCGAGGACGTCGGCTGCGAGGACCAGGCGCCCGAGGACCACGAGATCGAGGAGGGCTACCGCGAAGCCGCTGAGTAGCGCCCCGCTTCTTCTTTCGATCGCTCCTCCGCCGCCGGGTTCGCCCGGCGGCGGTTGCGTTTTCAACTTCACCCAATGGAGGACAGCATGTCCGCACATACGATCTTCGAACACGCGCCCATCGGCGCGATCATCGCCTGGTCCGACGGCACGCCGCGGCCGCCGGAACGCCATTCCAAAAAGCTCGCCGCCTGGGAGAACAGCAACAGCCAGGGACGGCTCATCCGCAAACAGGCTGGTCGCGAGGCGGGCACGCCTAGCTCCAGCGGAAGCCTCACTCTGCACGAGGCCGATTTCGGCGCCGGCGGCGTCATCGCCATCCGCGTCCACCGCACCTTCTCGCTCGGCTCCAGCCTGCACTTCACGATCGTCGAGCGCCCTCCGGTTGGCTCCGTGCGCGTGTTCGACCGTGCTGGTGACCATGCCGAGCTGGTCCACCTCGCTCCCCATCGCGCCGCCGCCCAACATTGGCTGTCGCACGGCTATCCCAAGGCCGTGCTCGAGGATGTCACGGCCGACGAGGCGGCGGCCGATATCGTCGAAGGGAGGACCGCGGCATGACCCAGATCCTCGAAACCGCACCCCCTTCGATCGAGGCCCCGGATTCGTCCGGAGCCTTTTTCGGGCGCAGCGCCGACGGCATGCTCGTCGCTCTCGTCGGTGAGCATGCTTTCGCGATGGTTCCCGCTCGCGACGGCCGGCACTATCTCGCCAGCGGTTGGCGGATCCGCCGGCCCATGGCGGAATGGATCCGGTTGGATTTCTACGGCCATTCCGGCGAGATTGCCGACGAATCCGCCTTCCGAGCGAAGGTACTGGAACAGGCCCAACATCAGCGCGAGAAGCTGGCGCTCGACCGGCGCGAGGACCGGTCCCCGGCGCATACTCCATGGGGACCGTCACAGGGAGCAACTATCTACGCGGACGGTGTGACATTCTATTCGACTGCCGGTCACGGCGGTTTCCATCTCTCCCCGGACCGAAACCGAGAAGTCCACCCTCTGCTCCGCGCCACAGGCGAATGGTACGAAGAGGACGAATGCTGGGCGATCGTCGCCATCTCCTTTCCGCATCTGTTCACCGCCTTCGAGCGCCGCTGCGCCGAGCAGACCATCAAGGACTCCTGGCCGGACGCGTGGGAAGCGATCTTCGGCACCATCCTCGCCCCGGGCGAGTCCCGCAGGAAGGACCAGCGAGCCTTCGAGCTCGAACATGCCGCCGATTGGATCGTCGTTTCAGCGATCACGTCGGACCAGCAGAAAGGGTTCGTCGAGTGCGTCGCCACGCCCGGTGGCAAACGCGGCCCCGGCACCGAGGAACGTCGCTTCCTCGTGCCCAGCGGCGAATACGAGATCGGTCGATTCGGCTTCGTCATCGATCCGGATCGTCATCCCGTCTATGCCGGTCCGTCGAGCTTTATCGGCAGGCGGGGGAGGGGGTCGCCATGACTCTCGCGCCCGAGCTGCAACGTCAGCTGTCCCGCATGGAGGAGGCGCGCCGGCAGACGCAGCGTCAGTTGGACATGGTGGACCGGCAGATCACGCGCCGCATGACCGCGCTGATCCCCGGCCTGCTCCCACGCCGGACGCACTATCGACGCGGCAAGGCACCCGATCCTGGCGCGTTCCTCGAGCGCTACCGATCCCAGCTCGCAGCCCTGACCGCAGAGCGCCAACCGGAGATCGACGCATTGTCGCGCAAGCTTGCGCGGCAGGAGCAGGCGATCGCCAAGTTCCTCGACCGGCAGGGCGAAGCCGCTGACATGAGCGAGCAGGTCTAGCGACGCCGCTGTTCAGGCGACGCGGTGGCGTTGCCGATGATGCCGCATGCGGCAAGCACACGAGCGCCCATCGTCGTGATGGTGGCTGCGGCCGCGATACGGCACGATCGACACCGGCGATTGGCAGATGGTCATGACCGCCTGTCCTTCGGTTCCCGTGTCGAAATCGAGGTCCCGTGCCGGTCCTCCCTCGGGCTTTAGGCGGTCCTGAACCGGCGGCCGTTCGCTTCAAGGCCGCGTTCCGCGCCGCGGGGCGGCCGGATCGAACCGGTCTCGACATGGCAGGTCCGCGTCCTGCGCGAGGGCGGAAGGGCGCCCTGCTCGGCCGCAAACCTTCCATGCTCGCCTCGGTCCGCCCGGACCCTGAAGCGCCCGTCATACCGCCGGTTCTGTCGGTCCGCGCCCGAGGGAGGGCCGGCATGGGCCGGTCCAAACTTCGGGAAACCGAAGAAGGAAAATGACATGACCAAGAAAGCTGCCAACGCCCGCTCCAGCGCCCGCGTCGTCCCGCTCCGCAAGGGCACCACAATCCAGATGGTCCGGCTCGCCTGCCCCGATGCCGCACAATGCTCCCTCATCTCCGAGAGCTTCGGCCTGCCGGTCCTCGACAGCGACGGCATCCGCGACCTGCACGAGAAGCTCATCGTCGACACGGCCGCAGCCCTCGACGAGGGACTTGGCGAACGCGCCATGCAGATCCACCTGCAGCGCATCGTCGGAGCGTATGTCGGTTCCGCTCATGGCGCCGGCCAATTCTACAGCCGCTCCGTGACCGAGGCGCGCGATGCGACGGCCAAGGCCGCCTGCGATGATCGCGACGAGGATGTCGGTGGCCCGGTCGGCTTCGACAGCGCCGCCCAGCGCAAGCGGGAGTTCGCCGCCGACATGGCGCTCCAGGCCCACGCGCTGCGTATGGCCGCGGAGGGCGCGGTCAATGCCTATGAACAGGTCGTCGGCGAGGTCTGGAAGCCCTTCGAACGGCCGGTGGAGAACCCCGGGCAGAGCGTCGATCGCAAGGCGGCAGAACTCCAGATGGCGGCGCTCCGATGAGCCGCTGACTGCGGCGGGGCTCCGGCCCCGCCTGTCTTTACCTCAGCGATTCGGGGACCTACCGGGGCCGGCCTCCATTATGCCGCTATTTCGCCCGTCAACTGCGCGGGCTCAATGGAAACTTCTCGACATCGTCATTCCATGGATCGAACACGACCGCACCTGACGGCCTGGTGTCCTTGACGTTCCGCGTCACCAGATAGAGATCGTGCTCGATCGCCGTCGACGCGAGCAGCGTGTCGATCACCGGCGGTGCATGGCCACTGGCGCGCTTGCCTGCCCCGGAAATCCGGCCCCAGCGCCGAACGACCTCGTCCTCAAGCGACAGCACGCGATGACCGAACCGCTCCGCCAGCGCATCGCGCGCCGCCATGTAGCGCGGTCGATCCGGATGATCGTCGGGCAGGTTGTGAATGCCCTTGTCGTATTCGGCCAGCGTCAGAACGCTGATATGAAAACTCGTCTCGTCCTGCCGCTCGGCCCAACGCTTCACCGACGGCGCACCCTGCGGATTGATCAGAGCGGCCACGACATTGGTGTCGAGCAGCCATCCCCTCACAGTTCCACGTCCCGGCCGCGATCCATCTCGCGTTCGAGGTTGAGGCCGTCGAGATGCAGGCTCTCCATGAACTGCAAAAAGGGCAGACGGGGTTTCTCCGGCACGAGACGATCGAACTCCTCGACGCTCATCACCACGACCGCGTCATGGCCGCGAACGCTCACACGCTGCGGCCCCTCTTCGCGGGCATGGCGCACCACCTCGCTGAATCGCGCCTTCGCGTCCTCGAGTTTCCACCGTCCTGTCGCCGGACGGCTTGCCGTCCGCGCCTTCTTCGTCACTTGTGTCTGCTTGCGCATCGTCTCACACCTAGTCAGCTAGTCAGATATATAGCACTCGCCCGGCGATGACGCCAGCATCGGCGACAAGACACCGTGGCATCGGGCTCCTGCGCCAGCCCTCCAATCCCGCTCTCTATCGATGGCGTCCTGGCCCGGCCCCGGAACTTCCACGATCAACCCGCGGGAGGTCCGCTACGCAAGCGTGCGTCCGCGCCGGCTTCGCCTCTGCGGTGATCGCGCCCGGGTGCCGAGCCTTTGAGGAGCCATCGAGCGGGATTGGCCCGCTCCAGCATGGAGCCCTCAAAATGTCACATAACCTCGAACTCGCCCAGAAGCACGCCTGGAACCTCGCCCGCACCCTCATGGCGCCCGTTGTCCTCTTCCAGGTCGACGACGAATTCGGCGTCCTGCCCGCCGACGAACTCGACGACGCCGACGTCGAAATCCTCTTCGAATACGACCCCTATAGCGGCGGCCGGTCGGTTCACTAACCGACCTTCTCCCGACTGCCTCAGGCGGCGCCCCCGGCGCCGTCTTTTTCCTTTCTGGCGCCCGCTCGCCGCCCCGTCCTGCCCGCGGTCCTGGCAGAGCCAGGCGGTCGGCGCAACGGCGTTGCCGTCCTCCGCTCCCGCTGCGGCCCATGACCACCCCATCGTGCAAGCACGACGGGGGCCCCGGTCGGGTGCGCAGCCAGCCTTCCTGCTCCGCCGCGGCGGACCCCGTGACGGGGCCGCGATCGGCGCGGCCTCCAGAACCGGAGGTTCATAAAATGAGCAGAAAAGAAGGAAAAGGACCGCGCATCGACATCTACGCGCGGATCACCGACCGCATCGTCGCGGAGCTCGCGAAGGGTGTCCGGCCCTGGATGCAGCCATGGCATTCTGCCAATGCCATCGGCCGCGTTACGCGGCCGTTACGGCATAACGGTCTGCCCTACAGCGGTATGAACGTGCTGCTGCTGTGGTCCGAGGCCACCGCGCGCGACTTTGCCAGCCCGATGTGGATGACGTTCAAGCAGGCGCTCGAGCTCGGCGGCGCCGTGCGCAAGGGCGAGACCGGCTCGATGGTCGTTTTCGCCAGCCGCTTCACCAAGACCGAAACGGATTCCGCTGGTGAGGAATTCGATCGGGAGATCCCGTTCCTCAAAGCCTACTCGGTCTTCAACGTCGCGCAGATCGACGGCCTGCCGGACCATTATTACGGGCACAAGGCGGAACCTGTTCGCGATCCGATTGTGCGCATCGAACATGCCGATCGCTTCTTCGCCAATACCGGCGCGATGATCCGGCATGGCGGCGATCGCGCCTACTTCTCGCCGGCAACCGACCACATTCAGATGCCGCCGTTCCAGACGTTCCGCGACGCCGCGGCATATGTGGCGACCCTGAGTCATGAAGCCACGCATTGGACTTCGGCGCCGCATCGGGTGAACCGCGACCTCAGCCGCTACGCCAAGGATCGCAGCGAGCGGGCACGCGAAGAACTGATCGCCGAGCTCGGGAGCTGCTTCCTCTGCGCCGATCTCGGTATCGTGCCGGAGCTCGAGCCGCGTCCGGATCATGCGAGCTATCTCGATTCCTGGTTGAAGGTGCTCGCCGACGACAAGCGGGCGATCTTCTCGGCCGCTGCTCACGCACAGCGCGCCGTCGCCTTCCTGCACGGCCTTCAGCCGGCGGCCTCGGAAGAACGCGAGGCCGCCTGAAGTTCCACCCATCCATCATCGGCGGGGAAGGTGACGCACCTTCCCCGATTCGCCTGCGCGCCCTCTCGCTCGGAGCGGGCGTGCAGCCGCCACGAAGCCATCGAGCTGTCGCGGCTATGCGCAGCCCGGCCCGATCTGTGCCGCGTAATGTGCGCATGCGGCGCGCCTTCGTCTTCCCGGCGCTGTGCCAGGAATGCGGTTTCGTCTGGGCGGTCAGCTATCAGGATGCCGCGATCCATGCCGGCAACCTCTATCGGTTCGACGGCTGGGTGCAGCCCGCCACATCGCAGCGGCATCGATCCGCGCTCAGGCAGGAAAGGTCGCCGTAAGGTGGTCTGGGGCTGGCGCGACGAGGCCAGCGAGCGACGGCGGCGTCGTGCGATCGGCCTGGTGGCCAGTTCCGACCTCGGCGCCGTCCACCGCCATGATGTCCGTGACTTCGCGCACGGTGCACTCATCAGCCCATGAGGCAGGGCCACATCCCCCCGCGGGGACGTTGCCGGGGCCAATGTCGCGGAGCATGTGACGCTGCTCGGCAGCGCCGGCACCCAAGGCCTCATCTTGATGTCAGCCCGCCGGGGGCAGGGGTCACCGGGTTTCAGCGATCGGCCGCGTCTCGCGGGTCAGAATTCCCGGAACGGCGCGAATGCCGGCAGTGGAAACGGCTGTGTCAGTCCCGCCCCATCTGAGCTGCCGGTGGATCTATCCCTCCGAAACGAAATGAGCCCCTAAGTCCATTCGGTTTCCGCACGCAACCCCGCGCGGCGGCGGACCGAGTTGGCGCTTCGCGCCTGCCCGCACCACTCCTTGCCTTGGGGGCGAGCCGTCGCGTTCCGCTCCGGTTGCAGGCGTCTCCCGCTGTCTTGGCCGGGTCTCGTTCGGAGGGACGGTCCCCCGGACGAACAAGATGGAGACAGGAAATGACCAACATCGTTTTTCTCGCCGGCAATATCGGCAACGACCCCGAAATGGTGAACACCCGCGGCGGCACCAAGATCACCGACTTCCGGCTGGCGACCTCCCGCCCGAAGCGGGCCGACGGCAAGGTGGTCAAGGGCGAAAACGGCTACGCCGAGCAGGACACCGAATGGCACCGCATCAAGTGCTTCAACGGCCTCGCCGAGACGGTGCAGAAGCACTGCGTCAAGGGCATGAAGGTCGCGGTGCGCGGGCGCATCCACTACACAAGGTGGACGGACAACGACGAAATCGAGCGCTTCAGCTCCGAGATCATCGCCGACGCCGTCGACTTCCTCGCCTGGCCCAAGCGCGACGGCGCCGGCAACCAGACCGAGGACACGGACGACATCCCGTTCTGAGCCCGGATATGATGGCCCCGTCGCGAGGCGGGGCCACCCCTCATGCAGGAAGGAGCACCGAGGATGTGCAAAGTTCTCAATGCCCGGAGCGTGGGCAAAGCGGCCGCGCCCGGGCGCGTCTATATCGGGCGGCCGAGCAAATGGGGAAACCCCTTCGTCATCGGTCCCGATGGCTCGCGCGCCGAGGTTATCGCGAAGTATCGGGTGTGGATTGCATCACAGCCCGAACTGCTCGAAACGCTCGACGAATTGCGTGGTCAGGATCTCGTGTGCTGGTGCGCGCCAGAGGCGTGCCACGGCGACGTGCTGCTCGAGCTCGCCAACCGGCGATGACTGGTGTGGCTCCGTCACCTGGGCGGGGCCACTTCTGCATGTCGACCGGCGGACCTGGGCCGATAGCCGCGCATCCGCTTGGCGCGCAACAGTTCCAGGAAAAGGCCCACGGCCTCGCCTTCATCGTCGAAGGAGTGCTGGACCACGCGGCCGGTCGTTCCGATCCGGCCCCATCTGCGAATCAGGCAGGTCTGGCCGAACAGCGTTTCCTCGATCGACAGCGCGTAGAAACGGGCCATGTTCCGGCCCGCGTCCCGGCGTTCGATATAGAGGCGATACTGCTGCGCGATCATGGCGAGCAGAATCGCGCAGCCGGGATCCGGCGTCCAATGAATGGTTTGAATCACCGAACTCGGATCGATTCATTATAGTGATGGGTCGGCGCGAACGTCAGCCGTTCAGCGCGTCCTTGACCGCTTTCGCCGGCGTGAAGGAGAGCTTCTTGGAGGCCGCGATCTTGATCGCGGCGCCGGTCGAAGGATTGCGGCCCTCGCGCGCCGGCGTGTCCTTCACCTTGAACTTGCCGAAGCCGGGAAAGCTGGTCTCGGTACCCGAACGCGCCGCGTCCGAAATCTCCTTGAACACACTTTCGACGATCGCCTTGGCCTGCGCCTTGCTCAGGCTCTGCTCCGCGGCAATCTTGTCGGCGATTTCGGTTGTCGTCGTCATGATCTGCATATCCTCTGTTGCATCATCCTCGCCTACCTATGGCAATCACAACATGCCACTGGAATTCACGGAGCGGGGGGTTCTTCGGCAATCCACTGGAAATAGCCGCTGGAAATAGCCGCGGATACCAATTCCATGCTGACAAGAGGCGGATGCAAACCAGCAGCCGAAATTTCCAGGCGGCATCGCTTCCCACCGCGCGCTTGCGCCAGCTCAGCGCCTGGAGCCTCTGCCCGCCAGTTCGTCATATCCCCCGTAGCCCCATAGGGATCGCTAAGCCGCGTCACGATGATCAAAGCACACGCCGATGGTCTGACCAGTTAAGGTCTCGACGATGAAGCCGACGAGCTCCTCATCTGTATGCTCGCAACTGGGGCAGAGCTGCCGAATGTCGGTGAGAACGTCGCGGGTCGAAAGGATGCTCCCGGGCCTATATTTGGCTAACGCTGTGAAAACAGCCTCATAGGCATCCAAGTTCGCTGAAACCGACCTTTGCTGTTGCTGCATTGTCGCCCCCTCGCCACAAGCTAGCCGCTACTTTGTCTAGGAAAATGATACGCAAACGGTGGCGCAACGCTACAAGAATTGTGGTCCGACCAGGATTGCGTTTGGGCCGAGCCGGCGGGCAAATAGGTGCTGATTCCTGGAGGGCGAAATCGCTAAGATGCGGCGGTTATCAGCGCTGCTGTAAGGTTCCGTCCGCATCGGCGGGCAGTATGCCCCGTCGATGATCCCAAGCCCCGGTGACCGTGGCTTGAGCACTGTCAAGGTCGCGCGAATCTGCGCCGCAGATCAGTGCGCCGCGAAGCGGTTGCCTTGACAGCGCGAAACGTGGTCACAGTTTCGGCAGGCGGTCGGCATGCTTCTCGAGAAATTCGTTGACCGCTTCAACATAGTAGTCGTTGACCCGCCTGCCTTCTGAAGCAGCGAGCAGGCGCAGGCGCCGCTTGTCCTTGGCGGCGACATAGATGGTCGTCGGCTCCTTCTTGTCCTCTCGGAGCGATTTTCCAGCGACAGGATCGCGTTTTTCGCCCTCTTCCTTCACCTTGCGGATATCGGTGCCGCTCAGCTCCAGGGTCGGGCGATTGAGCTTGGGAAGCACAGCCGGAGCCGGCTGCATCACGCTCAACAGCGCGCTCTTTTTGGCATTGTCGTCCATCTATCACTCCGCTGCCGCCGACCGGTTTGCCTCAATCACATACTGGACAATCTCGGCAAATATCGCCTCGGATTCGACTATCGCCTTCGGGTCCATCCGGCCGCCAGCATAAAGGGTCGTGCCGGTCTGCATGTCCTTGTAGGCATGCGATATGGCATCTCCTCACTGGCAATCCGTGTACCGTCTTGCTGGATGATCTCGCGCAAGTCGGCAAGCGCCCTTGCCCGCTTGTCGATGACGGTGTTGTTCGTGAAGACATACATCACCGGCAGGGCAAAGCCGCGGTTCTCCGCGACCAGGGGGATGTGACCGTTCACAAGCTGATGAGCGGCGGTAATGTCGTCCATGGCAAGATGCACCGGCACAACGGCGATGTCGGCTGCGAAAAGTGCTGCAGTCAGCTCGTCATTGGTCTTGCCCTCGGTGTCGATGATGACCAGCTTGCCCTTCCTGTCCTGTTCCTGGGCGAGCGCGAGGATGTCGGTGGGCGTCGTCACCGCCACGATCTCCAGATTGTCGGGCTTGTTGCCGAAGCGGTCGAGCAGCATCGACCAGCGGTCGATGTTCTTTCGCTCGTCGGCGTCAATGACAAAAACATTGTGACCTTGATCCGCGGCGACACTGGCCAGAGCACGCACGAGCGTTGATTTTCCGACGCCGCCTTTTGCCACGGCAACAGTGATGATCATCAGGCTCCGTCCTTCGCTGAAAGCGACATAGCGTTCTGATTTATAACGTTGCGGCGGTGCAATCTTCAAGCAATTTGATACTTTAATTTATGACGCTGCACAGCCATGCCATCATGACGTTATACCGCCATGAATTGCAGCGTTGTGCCGTCGTGACGCCATGCCATTGTGATGGCGTGTCGCTACACCGTTGTGGTGGCACAGAGTAATACCACTATAAAGGTAAAGCACCATTCAATTATAAATGCTAAAGGCACAGCAGCGTGTAGGATAAAAATGAATGCACCCGAAGCGACGCGTGTGTTTCTCTTGTTTTTCCCCCATGTTTAAGGTATTTCTTCTTTGGCAGGATAGCGAGATTTGTGGAACAAATCCTTTTGCGCGCCCGCTTTGCGGGCTTAGGTCGGAAAACATGGGGTAAAACAAGACCGTGCCGCGTAGGACCGCCAGCTACGGAGAAGTTGTGAGGTTCCGCGTCAGCGCCGACGAAAAGGCGGCGCTCGCCGCCGCCAGCGCGCGCGAAGGCGTGCCGGAATCCGAGTTCATTCGCCGTCTTTTGCGCGCGGAAACGGGGCTGTTCATGCCGGTGGCCGATGTCGATCGACCCACGATCGAGGGACTTCAGGAGCAATTCCGCAAGATCGGTGGCAACCTCAATCAGGCCGTTCGCGCCATGAATGCCGGCCGCGTCGGCTACGAACCAGCGCTCGCCAAGAGCCTCGCAGCGCTTCTCGGAATGATGCAGCCGATGAACAAGCGGCTCGCTGAAATGGCGCGGCCAGCCCGGGCACGACGGAGCCCGGATCCATGAGTGGGTATTTCACCGAGCTGGCGCTCAGTATCGACGCGATGCTTGGCGACGCCGCGCCGGCCGTCGAGGCAGGTATAATGGACGAGCTGTCGGAGACAGAGGAGATGCGGCGACGGGTCTATGCCACTACTGTGGCAGCCTGGAGCTCACCGGTAGCGACACTGGGCACCGACAATGCTCTGGCGACGCGATCGTCCGGGCGTGCAGCGGGAATAGGGAAAGGCAGCGCGAAAGTTACGTCGACGCAGCGGACAGCCGCAGCGGCGGCCGTCCCGTCGAAAGCGAAAGTCGCCGCGCCAGCCGTGAAATTCGCCACCACCGGACTTTCAAGGCCAAACGCGCCCGCAGCGTCGCTCGCGGCGGCAGCAGTGATTACCGGCCCGAACGACTCGGCAACCATCACCGCCGCTCTTCGGCCATTTACCGGGCAAAATGACCCGATCGCCGTATTCACCAAAGTCTCCGCGCTGGCGGTCGCCAATGACGAGGATGAAAGACGGCGACGGGGAGGGGGCGGCGGTGGTGGCCACCCGGTTCCGACCGCTGTCGCAAGGACCACGCGCGGACCAAGCCACGCGCAGGCGATCGCGGCGCGCGCCGCAATCGCGGCCGGTGCGCAGCCGGCGGTGTTCAAGGTCATTTCGACGGCCGGGACGAAGGGTGCTGCCGGCGCCTTGCTCGAATATCTCGGCACCAGGGCCGATGAGGACGGCAAGAAACACGATATCCAGGTTTTCACGAGTTCGGGGCTCAGTGTTGAGGCGCGAGAACAGCGACGGTTGCTTCTTGAGGAGTGGCAGGAAGACTTTCGCGAGCCGTTCCAGAACACGAATTTCATCGAGGTCGACATCGAGCTCTCTGGCGATCCCGGCCGGGACGATCTGCACGATGGCTTGAATGCCGCGTTCGGCAGCAAGCCATTCGTCTATGTGCGCTCCGGCGGCACCGTGAAGGTCTATGCCTACACGGACTTGAAAGCGGCAGGGCTGGCCAAGGCATTGCAGAAGCTCGACCACGAAAACGGAAGGGGAGGGGTCCTGCAACGGGCCGACGACGGGATCACGGCCCGGCTGAAGGACGCCGGTATCGTCGGCAGGGCAGAGATCAAAGCCGCCGTTTCGACCGAAAGAGGCGGCCAATATTTTTTGCAAAAATTCATTCGCGCCAACGCCGGCGTGATCAAGTCTAACGGCGACGAGCTGCCGGCCGGCCAGCGTGCGGACAAGGCCGCGGCAGCCCTCTACGCGTCTTGGAAGGCGGATTTCAAGACGGTGGAGCCACGCAACGTTTATCACGTCGTCTTTTCGGCCAGGGCCGGCACAGATGCGCGTGCGTTGCTGCGTGCGGCCGAGAACGTGCTTGCCGAAAAGATTCCTGACCACAAATGGGCGATCGCGCATCATCCGGAGACCGGGCACGTGCACGTGCACGCGATGATCCTTGCGCGCTCGGAAAACGGCCGGCAGCTGCATTTCAGCAAGGCGGCCCTTTACGACTGGCGCGCGGCCTACGCTGAAAAAGCCCGCGAGGAGGGGATTGCCATGGTAGCGACCAGCCGCATGGACTTCGCCGCCTCGCGGCCGTTCAACATGAGCCAGGCCGGTGCGTACGAACGAGCGAAGCGGGACACGCGGTACTCCGTGTCGCCGACGATCGCTGAGCGCGTCGAGGCGAAGCGGCAGGCCATTTTCGAGGCAAAGACGATCGCCGCCTATGGGGTAGGGATCTCACGTGGCTGGCAGGCGACTGCCACCATGACGCGCGAGGCCATGCCCGGATCGCAAGCGGACGCCGGCGCCGCGGCGTTTTCGGCTGCGATCGCCGAGGTCGCCGCCGTTCAGAGGTCCGGACTTCGCACCACGCCCGCGTCAGGCGGGGAGGGGACATCGCTATCGTCGTCGGCCGAAAAAGTTGATACTCTAATTGATCTAACCCACTGTATGCAGGAGATCATGAGCATGGACCTGTCGCCGTTGGAACTCCGCCGGAAAATCGCAGATGTGAACAAGGCTTTCGGCCGGATCGACGGCTCCTTGACGAAGAAGGAGGACAAGCAGGAGCTCGCTGGCATACGCGAGGAAATGAACGGCCTCTTGAACGAACGGTTGAATGATGTGCGCGTGCAGGCGGCTACTGGCGGTACCGGGGCCACTGACACGGTGCGCGACGAAGGCCGCTCTCTCCGCGAAAAAGAGCAGCAGGCCAAGACACAGGACCGCGCGAACGAGCAGAACCCACGGCAGCCCGCCAAACGGGCCGCGCCTGGCTCCGCGCCGGGAAAGAGGGCCGAGCAGCAGGCGGAGCGTGCCGAGCGGCAAAACCGCGACGCGCAGCGCTCTTTGGACGATGACCGGGAGTGTTGAGTGGTTGAGTGGCGGGGTGGCGGGTTTCCAAACGACGGGAGACGACCCCGGACGATCCCTGATGGGGGCTAAGGGAACGTCGTGGACCCATTGCTGACCGTCGCATTATGACGTTGCAAGGTCCGCGCCGTGTGGTGGAGGGGTCGCCCTGTTCAGATGGGAGACGCAGATGCGGTTCGGCCGCCGCCCGGCTCTTGTGCTAGCCCAAACTCGGCTGCAGCCGGCGAGACGTCGGAGAGAGATCCACGACGCCGGGCACGGCACGCCGCGCCCCTTGGTGTGGACCATCGCGACCAGTCGCGGCTCCTGTCTTGCCGCTGAAATATATGAGCCGGAGTTGATCAGATCGACACGGCCGCCTTGAACAGCCAGAATGAGGCCGTCGAACGCGACCTTGAAAACAACGGGTTCCAAGCCCAATTCGCGCGCAAGAGCGTTGCCGATTCGATATCGAGGCCTATAACCTCACCGTCTTTCAGATATTCCAGTGGAGGGAATGCCGGATCGTTGGCATAGGTCAACTTGCTTGGGTCGACCGTGGCGATTCCCTGAGCTCCGCACTGTACTGGGAGATAAAAGACGAAAATAGAGACGATTTCGGGCGCAATTTTTCGTACTGCGGCAAGCGGTAATGCATGATGTCCTCCAGAAACGCAAATGTAAGTAGCCTGCTGGCTGGCGCGCTACTTGCGCGACCGCCGCCTGATTCGAATGTCTTTGAAGTGCCCCATCTTGAGCGCAGCATCATAAATCGTGCCGCCCGAACAGGAATTGAATTTATTTCCGGCAATGCGCCGTTCTATTCACTTCCCGATCAGAACCGAAGCTCGAGCGTCTACCTTGCTTTGCCTTGAACGTCGTTGCCGGACCTTACCGCGTCCGGCTGATGATATTCCGTGCAGCCTCTGTCAGCATCGCGAGATCCGGAGCCACCGTCACGAACGCGAATCCTTCTTCAATTTTCTGTCGTGCAAATGCGGCCGAGCCACAGAATATGCCGCATCGCTTGCTGGCTTCCGCGCTTTTCCTGCGGATATGCTGAATAGCTTCTACCACCGGACCTTCGGTGCTATCGACCCGAGGAGAACAGCCCAACGAAAGCGCAAGATCGGTTGGGCCGACAAACACGCCGTCAATCCCTTCAACTGAGAGAATTGCATCGAGGTTTGAGATTGCGGCTTCGGTCTCTATCATCGCCAGCGTGACGAGCGTTTCACTCGCCTGCGCATGATAGTTTGCACCGAAACGTAGGTTTGGACGTCTCGGCCCGAAGGACCGATCCCCGCGAGGCGGATAACTGACCGCTCGGCCAAGATGCTGCGCGTCGCCTGCGTCGTTTATCATAGGTGAAATGATCCCGTAGGCACCATTGTCGAGCAGTTTGCCGATTTCGCTTCCGTCATTCGCTGCAACGCGGACAAACGGTTCCGCTCCACCTAATTCTATTGCCGACATCATCGAAACAGCCATCCCGAAATCGATCGGGCTATGCTGAAGATCGACGACGATCGCGTCATAGTCGCAGCGCGCGAGGGCTTCCGCGTGCAGCGCGCCGGGAAGCTGAAGCCAGCCGGCGACGACAGGCTTTCCTTCCTGCCAGAGCTGTCGAACGCGGTTCATTGCCAGTCAGCCGTCTGATGGCTGGGGGAGGCGCTTACAAGTTGTGCCAAGGCGTCGCAGATTCGGGTCACGCCAATTTTTAGGGACGTGGTCGGTACAGTGAACGAGAGCCGGATGTGTGTGGGACAGCCAAACGCACTGCCTGGCACCACGGCCACACGAGCTTTGCTCAGAAGATATGTTGCCATGTCCCGATCGCTCTGAACGAGATCGCCGTCTCCGGATCGGGTGCCAAAGTATCGAGAAACATCCGCGAAGACATAAAATGCGCCGCCAGGGCGTGAACAATTCAACGAACCATTTCGGTTCAAAACGTCGCAGAGTGTATCTCGGCGTTCCTGCATAATCGCACGCCACGGAGCGACAAGCTGCTGACCATGATCGAGCGCAAATGCGGCGGCTGCTTGGCTTATGCTGCTGCAGTTGCCCGCCAACTGCGATTGGACCCGCGCCATTGCCTCGATCAGCCACGCCGGCCCCACGCCATAGCCCAGTCTCCAGCCTGTCATCGCGAAGGTCTTGGATACGCCATTGACGGTCAAAGTCCGGCAGCGCAATTCAGGCGCTGCGGCCAACAAGGAGACATGCACACAGTCGTCAAAAAGCAAATGTTCATAGATCTCATCAAACAGGATTAATGATCGGCTTTCCTGAGCCACCAGCGTCCCGATCTGACGCAATACTTCTGGTGGATACACCGCACCCGTCGGATTGTTGGGAGAATTGACCACGACCCATTTGGTCTTGGGACCGAGCGCGTTGCGCAACTGGTCAATATTCGGCAGGAAGCCAGCCGCTTCCTCGCACGGTACGATGACAGCCTTACCGCCGAGATACTCGACCACGTCCAGATATGACACCCAGTAAGGTGAAAGAAGGATCACCTCATCTCCCGGGTTCAAAGTCGCAGCGAAGGCATTTGAGATGACTTGCTTGCAGCCGCCTGAGACATGGACCTCATCCGGCGTGAATTCCATTCCGTTCTCATACTTGTATTTTCGGCATACTGCCGACTTGATAACAATATCGCCGTCGGCAGCGGTGTATCGGGTGAACCCTGCTTCTGCAGCGCGTTGCGCTGCATCAATGATCGGAGCCGGCGTGTCAAAATCTGGCTCGCCAATTGCAAGCGACAGGATATCCTGTCCTGTCCGTTTCAAGGATGCGGCCAGTTGTGAGATCGCAATGGTGGGAGACATTGTCACCAAGGCGACACGATCACTCAGCAGGGAAGCGTCCAAATCGTTTTCAAAATCGTTCAAGAAAAAACCTCTGATACGTGATCTCAACAGCAGATTATTTCGTCCGGTAGCCTCGACAGAACTTCATTTCCGTCACTTCTGACGATGACGTTTTGCACCAGTCTGACGCCCAGCTTTTCGGAGGGAATGAAGACGTGGGGACAGATCGAAAGCACCATCCCCGGCAGCAACGGCTGCCGCTCATCGCGGGCAAGGCGATATTGCTCCGCATAGGCCGGCGGAAAACCCGGTCCGATCGCATATCCGAGCGTGTGAACTGCAAACGCTTCGAGCCCAGCCTTCTCGAGGACCGCATTGGCCGCTGCATGGACGACAAAACCCTCGACGCCGGCACGAATCGTGGAGATCGCGGCAGCGCATGCATCCCGAACAAACCGGTGAAGCTCTGCAACGCGCGTACCCGGCGTCCCGATCACGAATTGTCGCCCGATCGTCGATGGGTAGCGGCGGAATGGAACGCCGAATTCGATGTGACCCGTGTCCCCAAACTCAAGCTTCCGGGCTGTTGGGGCGCCATGGCTGAAACTCGACCGGGGACCTGAAGCCAAGTTGAGCGCCGTTACCGGCTGGCTGCCCCCGGAAGCCAGCATGTGCCGATAGATTTCCGCGGCAATCTCAAGCTCAGAGCGGCCAATGGAAATCAACCCGAGACCCGCCAAGAGAGCGCCGTCGGCTATGCGCGCTGCACGTCGGACGTGAGCCAACTCGCACTCCGATTTCGCCAATCTCAAATGGCTGACAATCGAAGGCGAGGTCTGCACGAGCGCCGCTCCCAGGCACTCCACGATCATACCATGATCGCGCGCGCCAAGGTAATGCACAGACTCTTCCAAGGCCACACGCTGCCGGTCCATGCCGAGCATTCGTATTGTTCCCCGGAAGACCGCCGCGGAGTCGTCGGCCTGATGGAATCCCCAAGGGATCACATCGTCGACCACAGCATCATCCTGGAGTTCAGCAAGCTCCGAAATGCGCACGATCATGCGAAGCTCTTTGTCAGCGACCGATATCAGCAGACATTGAAACGAGATGAAGCTCTTCGCATCCGATCCGGTGAGCCAGTATATCGAAGCGGGGTGCGTAACGATGATCCAGTCCAGGCCGGCACCGCTCATATGCCAGCGCACTGCGTCTCGCCGCGCTTCGAATTCGCAGAGGGGAAAATCGTCGCGGGACATTACAAGCTTCACTCCAGCTCAAAAGCTGCGGCTCTGCGGCTTACTGGAAGCGCGGGATCACCTCGTGGCCGATGAGTTCGATCGACCTCATCACCTGGGCGTGGGTGGCCTTCCCAGCCTGAATCATGAAGATCATCTGATCAATGCCTGTAGCAGCCCACCCCTCGACCTGCCGGCAAAGCGTTTCGGGATTGCCACCCAATGCCATGCCGGCATCGATCAGGTCATCGTCGCTCATGGCGGAAATGCGCTGCTTGATCTTGTCGACCCCACCTGCGGTCGCAAATCTGAGGTGGTTCAACTCAGCATCGTTGTCGCCGTAGTACCAGCGAGCGGCCGCGCAGGCGGTGCCCTTGCCCACTGCATCATCGCTGTCGCAGCAGGTGATACCGAAAACGGCGACGTTTTCGTTGCGGCAGCGGGATACGGTCGGCGCGATCTGGCTCCTGCTGATCGACCGATACGTCTCTATCGCCTTCCTAGTCTCCGCGTGCGAGTTTCGTGTCACTCCGATGACTCCTACGCCTTGTCTTGCAGCGTGTTCATATGTCTCCAGATTGGTAGCAGCCACCCACAGAGGCGGATGCGGAAGCTGGACCGGTTTCGGTATGACATGCCGGGCGGGCAGTTCGAAATGCTCTCCGGCGAAGCCGGTGAACGGGTCCTCCTCGAACATCCGCAACACGGCTTGCAGAGATTCGTTGCCGGCGGCCCGGCTCTTCTGAGGATCGAGGCCGAAGCCTTCTACAATATAGGGGGTCGTTCCACGGCCACTTCCAAATTCCACCCTGCCACTGCTCAGAACATCAAGCGTGGCCACCCGCTCGGCGACGTTGAACGGGTGATGGAGTGGCAGCACGACAACTCCCAATCCCATTCGGAGCTTCGTGGTCCTCTGGCTCAGGGCCGCCAGGAACATTTCTGAGCATGCGCAATGACCAATTTCGCTGAAAAAGTGCTGCTCGGTTATCCAGAAATATTCGAAGCCATGTTTTTCGGCGCTCTCACCTTGCTCGAGCGCGTTCTGGTAAGCGCTCCAATCCCTTTGATCGGACCATGGGCGAGGAGTTTGCAACTGTGTCATTATTCCAAATCTCATAGTCCTGCTCGCGGATCGAAATTGTTGTTGCGGGCATGATCAGTCGTCAACGCGATAATGAAAATTGAAAAAAAGGTGACGAAAAGCTTCAAAATTCGCGGGTTAGCTGCAGCGGCGTCAGTCGCGCGGTGCGACGGCAGCAGATAGATCGAGCGCGTTTCGATAGGATCCGTCCGGTTCGGGCGTTTCCGTGCCGAGCAACGCCGGCGCAAACACGCAGATCAGATGCATGCTCTTAAAGACGCTAAGCTTGTGCCTCTCATTCTTGTCGAGGGCGTATAGCGTGCCGGGGCGTATCTGGTGGACTGTGTCAGTCGCCAGGTCGGTGACTTCGCCCTCGCCATCAATGCAATAATTGGCCTCGATGTGGTTCTTGTACTCGATAATCAGCTCGTGACCGGCCTCGAGTACGGTGCTCGTGACTGTGAAGCCGACATTGTCGCTAAGGGTCAGGAAGCGCACGCTCCTCCAGCGCTCGCCACCGACATCTACTTTGCTGCCCTTCAATTCGCCCAGCGTCCGTACGATCATTTTCTGATATCCTTTTGAGACTGTTGCCTAGAGCCCTTAGCAAGTCCTGCTGCCAAGGCCGTGGTTACACCGACGCTGCGGACAGGTGATGCCTTTCATCGAGCCACGCTTGGATGCTGCGTTCGATGCCATATTGAGGCACAAAGCCGAGGTCGGCGCGTATTCTGGAAGTGTCGCAGAGCCCTTCAGCTCTGGTCGGCCCGGAGAATTCAACCGTCCCCGCAGTCGGGACCATTCTCTTCAGCACGTCGCAGAATTCCGACATGCTAATGAAATTTTCGTAGGGGCCGGCGACATTGTAGATCGTGTGGCTTGGCTTGGGATGTGTTAGCGCGCGGCAAGTAGCTGCGGCTACGTCCGAGACATAGGTTATCTGTTGGCGCCAACCGCCGCTGAAGGCCGAGACCTTCAAATCTCGTCCGTCTACTGTATCCAGAATATCCCTGAAAATCCGCGCGATCCCCGCGCCGCGCGTCGGGGTCGGCCCGAAGACAAGGCTGTAGCGCAACGCAATGAATTCGAAGTCGTGTTGGTGCGCGAACAGCAGCCCGAGCCGCTCACCAAGAAGCTTCGACGCGGCGTAGACTGAGAGTTCTGGACCGATTGCCGCCTGTTCATGACGAACCAGACAGGTTTCGCCGGCGACCGCGTCCGTGCTTGAGAAAACGACGCGACGAACTTTCAGCGTAGCTGCCGCGGATAGGACGTTCAGAAGGCCTCCAATATTCAAACTCATTCCGCTACCAGGATTTTCCGCAATGCCGCCTGCAAGCATTGCCGCAGTCAGCACGACAGCCTCGGATTCCTGTTCGGCAACCGCCGCCAAGACTTGGGCGGGATCCGTGAGGTCTCCCTTCCTAAAGGTCAGGCGCCGCACATACCGCACGAGGACGCCGCTTGGAGGATGCTGGTCGAATATGCAGACTTCGTGGCCCTGTTCAATTAATTCTGCCGCTACAAACGACCCGACGTTTCCACAGCCGCCGAAAACCATAGTTCGCATGCGCGCCTCCTTTCTTCCGAACTAGCCAAATCCACCGTGGAAGCACTATTGCAACTTTTTCCGTGAAAGCAGGCATTGGCCTCAACGGTAGAAAGCATCGGCGAAATTTGCATCACGTCCGCAGATTTGCCGAAGGGAGCGAGAGGGCCACTTGCCCGGTTTCGCCGGGTTTTCTTGATTTCGCTGTGACTGCGAACGAGCTTGCGATCTCGCGCTGAACAAGCACAACTGCCTGGTTGTCCCGACTTGTTTCGCGTGCCACTGAGTGCCAGACAATCGGGATTCCGTCTCGCGTGAGCGGGCGCGCGGTCAACGTTCCCGCATCCAATTGCGGCTGGATCGCCCAACGTGACAGGATGCTGATAGCTAAATGTGCCTTCACCAACTCAAGGACGGCCTCCAGCGAATGAAGCATATAGAACTGGTTTGGGATAATTTTTGCCGGACCAAAGAAACGGTCGTACTCGAAGCCGCTGACAGGATGGTTGGCGAACCAGTAGTTTACGTAGGAGTGTGATATCAGGTCCGACGCCTCAACAGCTGTGGTCGCCTCAAGTGGATGACCGGGAGCCATCACCAAAACCAGTTCATCCTGTAGAACCGGCACACTCCAGAAGCCGACCGGCGGTTCCGCACTGGGGAACACGATGACGTCGGCATCGTTCGCCTCCAGCGCTGCGAGAGGCCTGTCCCAGACGTGCGGTACTAGTTCAAGTTGAAGGCCAGGATCGATTGCCGCCGCGCTTTTTACGACTGCCGGGAACCAGCGATAATCATTGTAGTATCCGCAGGCCATGCGAACTAGGCTCGTGACACCTTGACCTATTCTCTTTGCTGCCTGTTCGGCGTTGTACAGATCCTGTACGAGCGACCGTGCCGCCTTTGCAAGACTTCGCCCCGCCGGTGTCAAAATGAGGTGTCGCCCGTCTCTGGCCGCCAGTAGGACGCCTAGGCGGCTCTCCGCCTCTCTTAATCTGTGAGTAAGCGCAGAGGGGCTGACATGCAGGCGCTCCGCGGTTTCTACCATGCTTCCCGTATCCGCAAGTTCGGCTAGCAAGAGAAGGTGTTTGAAGTCGAGATAAAGGCGCATGTCAGATCAGTCTCAGTGAGTGACGGCGGCAGAGGCAGCCCAGCTGAAGTCCCAGCTGGAATCAAACTATCTTGGTTTTATGTGCATTCGGTGCGTCTTGCGTCATGCCTCGATTAGGTCACGTGAAAACGTTGATAGCAACTCGGCTCCGGTCGCGCCCACGATCACATTGTCGATCAACCGGACACCTATACCTTCGGGACCGTTGAACACGGGCGGTTCAATAGTGAGCACCATGCCGGTGCGCAAAGGCTCCTCGGTCTCGCCGAACATACTGATCGATTCGCCCCAGGAAGGTGGGAAGCCCGCTGCCAGGCCATATCCCGACGTGTGAATCTGATACTGGCCGAGACCGGCCTCCGAGATGATTTTTCGAGCAGTGCGATGAGGATGTGATGCCGGCACGCCGTCGCGAATGGTCGCGATCATCGCGTCGCCCGCCCGCCTGACGACGTCAAATATCTGGCGCTGCCTCGCTGTGGCGCGACCAATCGAAAACTGCCTCCCGATGGTCGCTGTGTAGCGGCAGCGGGCAGCACCATATTCAATGTGGCCGATGTCACCGTGGCGCAGTGGTTTGCGCGTTGGGGCGCCGTGACTGTAGACCGAGCGATGCCCAGACACCAGGTTCATCGTGCTCGCCGGCAACTCCGATCCGGAAGCTAGGAGTGCACGATAAACTTGGCCGCAAAGATCGAGCTCGGTGCGGCCCGCAGAAAGCTGATCGGCGAAAACCGTCATGCCGGCGTCGGCCACCCTGGCGGCGCTCCGCACATAGGCCAGCTCAGCCGGTGACTTTACCGACCTCAGGCCCGAAATGATGTTGCAAGGCTCATCGACGATCGCTTTGCCAAGGAGTTCCTTCACGCGGACATATGCGTGGGGGTGGAGGTAGTACGCAGGAACTTCCATGCCAACTCTGAGACCGGCTAACCGCTCGCGCTCGACCAAGCTCGCGAATGCCATGAGCGGGTCTTCAGGCTCGACCCCTCCCCATGTTTCCAGGCGGTCACAAAGGGCGTCTTGTTCGAATTCGTAGCGCTCCGGCTCTCTGGTTAGCATGATCAGCGGACCGTCCCGCAGCACGACTAGGCATTGAAAGTTCTGATAGCTCTTGCCGTCGGATCCTGTCAGCCAGTGAATCGACACCGGATGGAACGCGACAATGCAATCGAGTCCGCAATCCGCCATCCTGCTCCGGACCTGGCGGTGCCGGAACAAAAACTCTTCTGCGGTAAAATCAGACTTGGACATGATCGGTTGCGGGGCTCTTCATTCGATCGGAGGAAACTGGTCCAACCACGGTGTTGCCTCCTGATAAGCTTGGGCGGCGAGCAGGAGTTGATGATCGTGGAACGGCTTACCCACCAACTGCAATCCCAGCGGTAAGCCGTCTGAAAAGCCGCAGCAGACATTGACGGCAGGATAGCCGATCAGGTTAGCCAGGGCTGTGAACGAGGGTGATTGAAAGAAAGCGATGGGCGACACTTGTTCGATGGGGATGCTCGGCGCCGATGTCGTTGGCAGAAGCAAAAGGTCGAACCGTTCGAAAAGGACTTGCGCGCGGCCAACGATCCTGCCGCGCAACCGGGATGCGTTGACATAATCTGTGGCTGTCAAGAACGCGCCTGGCAGGACGCGGTTGACGAACGACCTGCCGAACAGCTGACGTTTTTCGCGTAAGTCTGTGCCGTAGATCGCAGCCGCTTCGGACAACATGACGATCATAACAGCGGTGTGTGACTCGCGCAGGAAGCTGAATTCAACCGGCGCCATCGCGGCACCGAGCTGCGAGAGGATTGCAGCGGCCGCATCGTGCGCCCGCTGCACGTCAGGGCCGATGTGGATGTCGTCTTCCCATTTCACGACGCCGATGCGGAGGCCACTGAGCGGTTTGCTGGTGTCATGGCGTAATGCCGGCTGCACCGGCTCCGGAAATTCCGGCTGATGCGATTGGCGGCTAGAGATGGCATCGAGGATGATACGGCAATCGTCTGCGCTACGGGCGATTGGGCCAACATGGTCCAGAGAAGGGGCGAGCGGAAAGACGCCGACCCGACTGACCAGATCGTAGGTGGGCTTTAGCCCGGTCACGCCGCAAAGCGAGGACGGCAAGCGAATCGAACCGGCGGTGTCAGTTGCAATTGCCCCGAAAACGAGGCGTGCGGCCAGTGCTGCTCCCGCACCGCTTGATGAGCCGCCAGTGTAGAAACCTCGCCGCCACGGATTCTGCGCTGGGGAAATCGGGAGGTCGTATGAGGGACCGCCCATCGCGAACTCGTGGGTGTTCAGCTTTCCAACAAGGATTGCTCCTGACGCGGCGACACGGGCCACCACCGCCGCATCGCGTTTCGGCACATGGTCACCTCGCAACCGCGACTGCCCGGTCGTCAGTATCCCAGCTGTCTCGATGATGTCCTTGAGCCCAATCGGGATACCATCGAGCAGTCCAAGTGGCCGCTTTCGCACAAAGCGTTCCTCAGATTCTCGGGCGTCGGCTAGCGCTCGTTCCTTGGTGATCGTGACAAACGTCCTAAGTTGCGCGTCGAGCCTGTCGATCCGCAAGAGAATCGCGTTGGTCAGTTCTACCGGTGACAGCTCTAAGGTCCGGTATGCAGCCGCAAGCTCGCGGATCGAAAGCCAAAAGACCGCCTCACCCATGGCTGCGAAGCCTTGGGTAAAACGCCGGTTCGTCCTCCGCAGACAGATCCTTTGGCAGAGCTAGCGTGCAGTGGTGAAGCAGTATCCAAGCTTCACGCAGCGATGCTCGTTCATCCTCGCTCAAGTCGCCGCAAACCGACTCGACCAGCAGATTGAATCGGTCCGCCGTCGCTGCCGCTTTCTGCCGATCGTGCGTCAATATTGCGCCACCCGCGGGCTGAGTAGGCTATCGAGCACGCCGTCGATCCGTTCCTGTCGGTCAAGCCCCAGCAGATGGCCGGCGAGCTCCGCCGATCTCTGTTCACCGAGAAAGGGGATCGTGGCGCGGTCATATTTTGCGCGCAGGGTGGCCGGTGGATAGGCAGAGCGCGGGTCCCCCTTCGATTCGTGTTCTTCCGACGTCACGGTTGAGCCGTCGGCGAGCGAGATCGCGACGCGAGCTACTCTGCGTATCGGCCACAACTTGCTGTATTCCTCGTCGGCTACCAATCGAACGCTCCCGGCGATGCGCTGGATTTCGGGATCCTTGAAAACCTCAGCCGAGAGCTGATTGATACCGATTTCGTTGAAGACGATCGAGGAGGACACCGAAAATGGCAGGCTGTACTGCGCCTCCTCGATGCTCGCCGGTATCGCCTTGGCCATTTTAGTGGCTTCGGCGAAGGTGACGACCTCGACCGTCCGGATCTGCCCCGGTCTTAGCCGGTGCTTCTTCACTAGGGCGACCGTGGCCTCGATCGACGGATGTGCCATTCGGCAGGCGGACCACATGCGGAAATAGAGTTCCAGCAGGTACCAGCGGCTGCCCAGGTCCGACCATATGTCGCGTCCGGATTCGTGAAGGACGCCAGCCGGAGCGCCGGTGAAACCCGCGCGGGCCATCTCGAGCGCTGTGACGCCGACCATGCTCGCCCATCCCAGTCCGTCCTTGACCATCGTCGGATACTCCGTGCATCGCGAGATAGGGGCCCTGGGAGCGTTGTATTCGGCGATCCCTAGCGCGTGGTCGACAGGCACCGGCTCCCGGACGAGGCGCGCCGCGGCTGCGGCGACGCCGATGCATGCCCAGGTTCCAGAGCCATGATACTCGCTGAGCTGCCGATGAAGGGCGACGCCCGACCGCAGCCCGATCTCGTAGGCGACGACCATTGCGGCGAGGAAGTCGCGCCCCGAAACCCTCTCCGGCATGGAATCTGCAACCGCCAACAGGGCGGCAAATGCAGGCGCGCCGGCATGCCCCTTCGCCTCGTTGTGGCCATCTGACAAATCGAGAGAATCAAGCGTCGTTCCGTTCGCGAGCGCTGCACCTGGAACCGAGCACATCCTGCCGTCGAAAAGTAGCCGGCTGCGACTCGCCCCCGCGGGAAACGCGTTCGCGCAGTAGTCTCGCACAAGCACCGACATGGGGGTACGCACGGCGGCGGCGGCCGTGCCGCTCAAATCCAGAACTGCCAACAGGAGCTGGTCGAGAACGGGTTCCGGGACGTCGTCGAGCGAAAGCTCGCCGACGAAATCCGCAACGGTTCCGTTCGGGGATTTACGGGGGAGAACGTTCATGGACCTTACAACCTCAGGAAGCGATGCCGGGCGAGATGCCATCGACCCGGTTCATGCCAACAAGAAAACCGCCGCCGGAAACGTCCAGGCAGGCACCTGTTACGAACGACGCCTCGGGCGATAAAAGCCAAAGGATCGGGGCAGCGATCTCTTCTGCGCGCGCCATCCGTCCCATGGGAATGGTGCGCACGATGTCGGCCGAGCTGATGGGATCCTTGGCATAGGGGAGCGTCGCTGGGGTAAGCGTCATGGCAGGGCGCACACAATTCACGCGAATGCCCTGGCTGGCTAATTCCTTCGCGGTGCCGACAGTGAAAATGTCAACTGCTGCCTTGGAGGCCGCGTAGGCCGCGCTGCCCGATCGCCCCCCGATGGTAACTGCCATCGACGATACATTGACGATCGCGCCTCCGGTTCCGCCGTGGCGCGGCAGCATCGCCTGCGCCGCGTGCTTGCAGACCAGCATCGTTCCGATCGTGTTGATGTCGAAAAGCCGGCGAAGCTCGGCTGCATCGAGCTCGGCGGCGACCCGTTTCGTGCAATCGATGCCGACGCAGTTGACCACTCCGGCCAGCTGAGACTTTGAAGATTTCGCTCGGTCGAACACAAGTCCGATGTTGTCTTCGCGGGTGATGTCGGCCCGCAGTTGCTGCACCATCGCGCCGCAGCCGCCGAGCCTATCGCAAAGAGCTGCGGCTATGCCGTCCTCGGCTTGGTCGGCATAGGTCAGCACCACGTCGAAGCCGCGCCCGATAGCGAGCTCGACCGTTGCGGCGCCAATGCCGCCGGTACCTCCGAAAACGATCACTGTACTTCGCATCCCAGCTCTCCACACTTTCATCGGGCAGGGCGGCGTATGCCGCCCTGCAGGTGGTATCGCTAGAGCAGCGGGATGGGATAGAGCATTCCGCCGTTCGTCCAGAGACGATTCAAATTGCGGTCCATCTTGTAAGGCGAGTTCTCACCAAGGCTGCGATCATAGATTTCGCCATAGTTTCCTACGTCGCGAATGACATTGTATGCCCATCCGTCGTCGAGCTTGAGATTCTCGCCTATGAAAGGGGTCACGCCAAGCAGGACCTTTATGCGCGGGTTCTCGCCGGGGCTAGCGCGCATCTGCTCAACATTGGCTTGAGTAATTCCGAGCGCCTCGGCCTCGAGCAGCGCCGAAATGACATAATTGGCCACGTCGAGGATTGGCTTGTCGTTCTGACGCACCACCACGGAGGTGGGCTCGCCGGCGACCAGATCAGGCAGGATAACGAATTCTTCGGAATCGCCGGCGTCGCGTACCCGCAAGGTGGCGAGTACCGGGCCGAATCCGCCGAAGACGTCGCATCGACCGGCAAGAAATGCTTCCTTGGCCTGGCTGGTAGCCTCGAAGGCGAGCGATGTATATTCGACGCCGATGCCGCGCAAATAGTTCGAGACAAGGACGCCCGTGCTTGTTCCGGAAGTCACGCAAATGGTTGCGCCATCAAGGTCTTTCCCGCCCGTCGCGCCCAAGTCCTTCGCCACCAGAAGCTGCGTGGCTGCATGGAAATACGGGAGGCTGAATTGTACGCCAAGCTGAGTGTCGCGCTTCATGGTGTGGGTCTGCGACGTGAGAATATCAAGGGCGCCCGACTGGAGGGAAGGTATGCGTTGGGCCCAACTGACGGGACTGAAGGTCACATTATCCCCTGGTCCGAGAATCGCCGTGGCGATCGCCTTGCAGAGGTCGACGTCGATTCCTTTCCAGAGGCCTTTGTCGTCGACTTCGGAGAAGCCGTAAAAACCCCCGACTGCCACCGGACAGAGGAGTTTGCCGCGATCTCTTACGGCCTTGATGGTATCAGCACCCGCCGGCATGCCCGAGGACATCAGGCATAGGCCGGCCAAGCCTATTTTCACGGCACCCCGAAAGTTCAGCATGATTTTTCCCTTGCTTGGTTTTTTGTCGAAGCTTAGCGGGCCGCGCTCTGTTCGATCGCAGCCGCGATGAATCTCTGGATGATTGGATGCGTATTGTCTGCGCCGAGATTGAGCTGCGGAACGAACAGCGTGGTCATGTAAAACGGGTGATCCGGCAGCTCGAGGATTCTGGCATCGCCGTCGGGATCGACCCCAGCGATCCTGAACCCGCCCTTATTGAGCCGTCGCTGGTTCTCGCGGGAAAGACTCATCGAGCAGTAGTACTGCTCGATGGCATTGGCCGATCGGTAACAGTCATAGGCCCGGGAGTCTGTTTTCACGTGGATTGGGAGTGTTTGTCCGCGAACGGAACAGCTCAGATAGTCGATGAACTTGTTGGTGGCGTCCGGCTCAATTTCAGCATGAGCTGCGTCTGCAATTCCAAGCACATTGCGGGCGTATTCGATCGCGGCCTCCTGGAATCCCATGCATGTGCCGATGAAGGGTCTGCCGTTTTCACGTGCGTAGCGGATTCCCGCGAGCGCACCCTCATGGTTTTTTGGCGGATTGCCCGGTGCGCTCCAGATGCCGTCGGCACTGCTCAGTGCAGAAGCTGCGTCAGCATGGAGCGCATGGGTGCCGATCCACTCTATGGTCGCTGGAACGCCTGCAGCTTGGGCCGCAAGTTCAATCGCCCGGTTTGTAGCAACCTGCGTGGGTCGACCGGGATCGAATTCGCCGATGACGTTGATGGTAATCGCGCGTGCGGCAGTCATTTCACCTCCCAAAGCTTGCCGAGCGAAATCCAGTCTCCAGTCGCTGGGTGACGCTGCGGACTTCACAGGCATTCTAGGCAGTGCGCGCTATCGACGGAATTGCAAGTTTTTGCCGATTTGGGTGAGGCGATTTCAATGGCTCTGTACCGAGGGGTCGCTATTCTGCAAGGGTATTCCTTGATTAGTGTTCTATATTTCCGGTGACCCGCATCAATGTCAGAGGCGACAGAAGTAGACATCGCTATTATAGGTGCGGGACCAGCAGGCTATACTGCAGCCATTTACGCTTCTCGCGCCGGATACAAGACAGTCGTCGCAAGCGGACTCCAGGCTGGCGGGCAGTTGACTGTCACGACCGACGTGGAAAACTACCCCGGCTTTGCGCAGGTGGTGCAAGGTCCTTGGCTAATGGAGCAAATGCGCCAGCAGGTCGAGAATGTTGGAGCGGAGATCATTGCGGAGACGATCACGTCCATCAACCTGAGCAAGCGACCATTTCTGGCCCGTGCCGATTCCGGAAGGACGTTCCGCGCCAAGGCCGTCATCGTGGCCACTGGCGCGACGGCGCGCTGGCTCGGGCTGGCTTCAGAAACCAGGTTTCGAGGCTTTGGGGTGTCGGCCTGCGCCACATGCGACGGCTTCTTCTTCAAAGACAAGGTGGTGGCAGTTGTCGGCGGCGGCAATACCGCGGTGGAGGAGGCCCTGTACCTCACCAATCACGCCAGCAAGGTCTATCTGATCCATCGCCGAGATAGCCTACGCGCCGAGGCTATTCTGCAGGATCGCCTTTTTGCCCATCCCGCCATCGAGGTGATCTGGTCGACGGAAGTGTTTGACATCGACGGAAGCACGGTTCCGTTCCCAGCAATGACTGGCCTCAGAGTGAGGAACGTTCGCAGCGGTGTGTGCGCGTCCCTGGCTGTCGAAGGGCTATTTGTAGCGATCGGTCATACGCCGGCGACAGATATCCTCGCTGGGCAGGTCGAACTGGATCGTGAGGGCTACATCGCGGTCACGCCGCCCAACGGTGTGAGGACCAGCGTTCCCGGCTTATTCGCCGCCGGTGATGTGGCCGACAAAACCTACCGCCAGGCCGTCTACGCGGCAGGCATGGGCTGCGCGGCGGCGCTGGAGGCGGCTTATTTCATCGCCTCGGCCGGGTGAATGCCAAGGGCCGGCTTTGATCGGCCGCTTGCCGCAGCCTAGCGGTATTCTACCGCCCCTGCCGGACGCAACGCCGTGACCCTATCAAATTTGCAATCCCCGCATTGAGAGCGCTTCTGCCGCCAGCGCTGTTGAACAGGATTCAGCGCCATGCCGCAAATTTTACATTTCTCGATCCGATCCGCGACGGTCATAATGACGGCTCGAAACCAATTCACCTAGGCGGAACCTACCCGCATGTATAATGCAACGAGTGCTCGCGACAATGCCGGCTCAGCCTGGCGCAAGAGTACTGCGACGAACCTACTTACGGTCGCCGCGGTCGCGGCTTGCCTGACCTACTTCTCATACAATATCTACAGCGAGCTTGGCGCTAAGGGCATCAACATCGGCTTCGGATTTCTTACGCAACCGACACGCTGGGACGTGTCGGTTTCGTTTGTTTCCCAAAATTCGGGCGATCCCTACTGGTACACGTTCGTCGTTGGCTTCATCAACACTCTGGCGTTAGCCGCGGTAGTGGTCGTTTCCTCGACGATTTTAGGGGTTGTTATTGGGCTTGTCCGGTCGATCGGAAGCAGACCGCTGAAAATATATGCGTCAATATTCACTAGCGTGTTCCGAAACCTCCCACTCCCGCTTCTGATCTTCTTCATCTACGCGGCATTCATAAGGCTTCCGGCGCCTCGGTCCGCTCACGAACTGGGCGGCGTTTTCTTTCTTTCAAATCGGGGTTTGACCATGCCGACGCTCGTCCTGCCGTACGAGTCGGCGGTCCTCCTCGTTCTGCTTGCCGCGACGCTGGTACTCGCCAGCTTTCGCCTGCTCTTCCCAAGACAAAGAAACACCGTCCGGCTTTTCTGCTGCGGTGCAATCGCCCTCGTACTGATAGCCAACTTTCTGCTTGGAAACTATTCCGTCCCGGTGCTGGAGGGGTTGAGATTTCGTGGTGGCACAACCTTTCCGGCCGAATTTGCAACTCTTGTCGTAGCAATCACATGCTTTGGCGGTGCCTACATCGGCGAGGTCATTCGTGGCGGCATCGAAGCCGTACCCCCCGGTCAGATCGAAGCGGCCCGGTCCCTGGGTCTGCGGTCGCAGCCGATTTTTTGGTTGGTTGTTATGCCTCAGGCACTGCCGTCCATCGTTCCGCCGCTGGGCAACCAATATTTGTTTCTGGTGCGGGCAACGACGCTCGGCGTGGCAGTCGGCTATGCCGAATTCTTTATGATAACGTCCACAACCATCAATCAAACCGGGCAATCCATCGAAGTCTTGTTCCTGCTGATGGCAACCTTCTTGGTTTTGAACCTAACGATGACTGGGGCGATAAATTATCTCAATCGCGCGGTCTCGTTCCGATAGCGGTCGCGAAGATGCACAGTAGGATAATTGGGTACACCGTGGTTAGGAGAGATATTAGGCAGGGCGCCACATGGCCGGTATTCCTCGGCCTGATTTCGCCGGGTCGACTGCTGACCGGCGCCGTGATGCTCGCAGTAACGGCGGGCGGCCTCTACCTAGCATACTGGCTCGTCCGGTGGGCGCTTCTCGATAGCGTCTGGGGCGGCAGTGACGCCAGCGTATGTCAATCGGTGAGCGGGGCGTGCTGGACAGTCATCGCTGTCCGCTACCGCATCATCCTGTTCGGGCTTTATCCATACGACGAGCAATGGCGGGCAGCCCTGGCCATCGCGTTGCTTTTGGGTGCGTTGATCCTAGTGCTTTCTCCGAGAAACTGGACGCCGATGCGAATCGCCGCAATCTGGTGCCTGGGCTTCGGGCTCTTGATGATGATCTTGCGCGGCGGTCTTTTCAGCTTGCCGCTCGTCACCAGCGATCAATGGGGCGGACTTACGCTTACATTGTTCATTTTTGCCGCAGTCCTTTCCATCGGCATGCCGCTGAGCGTAGCGATAACTTTGGCTCGCCGCAGCCGTCTGCCGGCATTGGCGCGGCTCGCGGGGGGACTCGTCGACGCCACGCGATCGGTCCCTTTTCTGGCGGTGATCTATGCCGCCGCAGTCGTCCTTCCCATCGCGCTACCGAGTTGGCTGGAAGGCGATCGGCTTTCCTATGTAATCGCGGGCTTTTCCTTGCACTATGCGGCCTATCAGAGCGAGGTGTTGCGAGGCGGCTTGCAGTCTATTCCCCGCGGCCAGTTCGAGGCTGCGGAAGCACTCGGCTTGACGCCCTGGAAACGAATGTACTTGGTGGTGTTGCCCCAGGCGTTCCGCATTAGTTTGCCGGCGACGATCAACGAGATCGTCACCGTGTTCAAGGAAACGTCGGTTATCGCAATCGTCGGGCTTTTTGATCTGACCGCATCGGCTCATGCCGCCTTCGAGGAAGGCAGTTGGAACGACCAGTTCATGGAAATATTCGTATTCGTATCTGCGATATACTTCATTTTTTCAGCATCTATCAGCCGATACGGAGCGTTTCTTGAGAAACGTCACCGGTTCTATTGATCAGCTGCATTACTTTCATGGCATTCGACGAGACTTGGAGCGAAGAAATGGCTGAGGTTGAAATGACGAACCGGATCCCGCTTATTGTCGGAATTGGTGGCACGCCCCGCGCCGACTCGTCGACAGAAAAGGCACTGATGATCGCGCTGCGCGCGGCCCAACGGTCTGGCGCGCAGACGCAGATGTTGGGGGGGGCCGACCTGTTGATGCCGATGTACGTGCCAGGTTCCAGTGAAAGAACCAAGGCGGCGCAGGCCCTTGTCAAGGCTTTCAGGGAAGCAGACGGCGTTATTATTGCAACGCCGGCCTACCACGGCTCGATTTCAGGGCTGGTGAAGAACGCGCTCGACTATGTCGAGGACCTGCGCGCGGATGAGAGAATATACCTCGACGGGCTGCCGATCGGCTTGATCGTCTGCGCAGGCGGGTGGCAGGCCGCTGGCCTCACCTTGAGCACCGTTCGCGGGATCGTGCATGCCCTCCGCGGATGGCCCACACCGATGGGCGCTGTGCTTAACACCTCGTCACCGTTGTTTGCCACGGACGGAGAGTGCACAGACATTTCCTCGAAATTCCAGCTAGAGACCGTCGGCAATCAGGTTACCGAGTTCGCCTTGCGCAGAAGGAAATGCCCTGCAGCGCAAATCCCGCAAAATGGACAATGACAATAGTAGCGGAGATTATCCGATGTATATAAGAATTTACTGGAGCAAGATCTATCCAGGTTCCTGGCCTGCAATTGAAGATCGCTACAACAAGCTCATGCAAATACCTATAGAGGGCCTGAAGGCGCGCTTCGTCTCACAAGACGTCGAGGATGAGGAAAGCATCTTTACGATTACCATCTGGGACAAGCAGGAAAGCATCGTGCGCTGGGAGGCATCCGATGCGTATCGGGAATTCCTTGATCAGGCGATGCGGCCGCTAACGGTCGGCTCGCAATCCGTTTCGCTCTGCAAGACGCGACTGTATCTCATCAACGATTTGCAACCACAGACCGACGTATAGGCGGTCGCATGCAGAACGCTATTGAGATCCTAGAAGACCTGGTTGCGTTCGACTGCCTTCCGGGCACCCCCAACTTGACGATGGTGGCCTACGTCGTCTCCTTGCTTGCGAGAAATAATGTACAGGCGCATGTCGTCGCGAGCGGAGCCGAGGATCGTTGCGGAATCCATGCAACTATCGGCCCGAATGTCCCTGGCGGAATCCTTTTGTCTGGTCACCTCGACGTTGTGCCGGCAGGCGAGGGGTGGGGCTCCAGTCCCTGGCGTCTGCGTCGCACCAACGGGAAGCTCTACGGCCGCGGCACGGCCGACATGAAGGGATTCGTCGCCGTAGTACTTTCACTGGTACCGTTGATGGCAACGACGACGTTACGTGCTCCGATCCACCTGGCATTCTCATGCGACGAGGAGATTGGCTGCCTCGGCATCCCCTATTTGATCGACGCCATGCGGCCGCGAATCGCGCCTCCCAGCGCCGTCCTAGTTGGCGAGCCGACGCAGATGGATGTCGTCATCGGTCACAAGTCTTCGCATTCTTTCGTGACGTCGCTCGGTGGCCTTTCTGGCCATTCAAGCCGAACCGATCTTGGCGTCAGCGCCGTAACCGCTGGGGCAAGGCTGATCACTTGGCTCGGTGATCTGGCGGATGAGATCGAAAATGGCGAAAGCCGAGACGAGCGCTTCTTTCCAGCATATACCACCGTTCATTGTGGTCTGGTGAAAGGAGGCTCAGCCGCCAATGTGATCGCGGAATCTTGCGACTTTACGACGGACATCCGCTGCATTCCCTCTGAGGAGGCAAGTTCCTACCGCAGCCGATATGAAACCCACATTCGAATCAATGTTGAGCCGGTGATGAGGGCGATTTCCGCGGCCTGCTCAGTCAAGATCAGGGATCGCAGTAACGTGCCGGCATTGAAGCCACAGGGGGGCGACGCACTAGAGATCGTTCGTAGCATCAATCCGAATGCAAAAATTCGCTTCGTCAGTTATGCGACTGAAGCGGGATTTTTTCAGAAAGAAGGGTGGGACACTGTCGTATTCGGACCTGGAGATATCGCTCAGGCTCACACCAAAGACGAATTTATTGAGTCGAGCGAGCTGGCGAAAGCAGATCGATGTCTGCGGGATCTGATCGATCGCTTAAAGATGTGAAAGTTGCTTACTAAACTTTGGGCGCATCGGAAAGCAGTTGACTAAGACTACTGATGAGCTGTGTCGAGTTGTTCGCCGGATCACCCCGAAGATCCAGCAGGGCGTATTAGGCGGACGGCCCGAGCGCCGCGCTCATAAATATACCGGCCGAACACTCGGAACCCTAAGCTCAAAATGGCGGCTCTCGATCTTGCCTTCAGAGATTTTGTTGACGCCCTTGAAACGGCTCACGACGAGCTAGGCTTCAAAGGTGCTGCAGATCGTTTTGCTGCGCGACTAGGCAACCGGTGGTTTGCATATCTCGGGTTTTCCGAACAGGCGCTAACAGTGCTGTCTTCATATCCAACTTCATGGGCACAGCAGTATTATTGAGCACCGATACGAGGATATCGACCCCGTCGTTGGATTGGCTCGATCATCGCAACGGGCATTCCAATGGGATCGCCGGACGTTGCGACTTCCCTCAGCTTCTCAGCAGCGCTTTTTCGCCGAGGCTGCCAAATTTCGCATTCACAGTGGCGCGACTGTTCCGATACAGGGAGGATTTGGTCGCTTCGCCGCGTTCACAATAGCAGGCAATAGGGACGCAAGTCTTGAGCGGGGTGGCGGGCTTCCAAACGACGGGAGTCGACCCCTACGGACAATCCCTGATGGGGGCCAAGGGAACGTCGTGGACCCATTGCTGACCGTCGCATTGTGACGTTGCAAGGTCCGCGTCGTGTGGTGGGAAGGGTCGCCCTGTTCAGATGGGAGACGCAGATGCCGGTTCGGCCGCCGCCCGCCTCTTGTGCTAGCCCAAACTCGGCTGCAACCGGCGAGGCGTCGGAGAGAGATCCACGACGCCGGGCACGGCAAGCCGCGCCCCCTTGGTGCGGACCGTCGCGACCAGTCTCGGCTTCATTGGGCGGAGGCCGGCTGATGCGGTCGACTTTCTCCGCGATCACGACCTCGCCCGGCTGAAGATCCCCCCAAGCAACTCCGGGCCGACCGGCGCGCGCTCCCGACACTTCTCGCGATAGACGCCGGGGATGTGATACCCGGCCGCCTGGGCTTGCTCTTCGATCGCCTCTTCCGGCGGCATGGCCTTCGACATTCGGCATCGGCCGTCTTCAACCCCTAGTTCCCTTGAGCGGTCGGACCCGGTCGCTTCAGCCGCTTCATGAATTCTCCAAGTGGGGCCACAGATCCTCGAAGAGGGGCTCGCGGCGTCTGTGGCTCTGCTCGGTTTGCGAGAGCGCCGGCGGATAGCCAGGCTGCACTCTCGCGGGCCTGCTGGAGGCCGATGCCGAAGGAAGCTTCGGTGCAGGATCAAGCGGGATCGTGCCACCGGCACGTAGCAACTCGCGATGGTGAGTGGCCCAAACCGTGTCTTTGCAGCCTTTCAGCGCTCAACAAGGCTTGCAACCAATTCGGCCATCACTTCATGGTGCCTCGAATTTGCTGAAGCGCCTCAAACACGAACAGCTTGCCTTTGCGCACGCCGTCCTCAAGTGACCGCGTATTCGCCAGATGCGCCGCAATGGCGCTGGCCAGCGCACAACCCGTGCCGCGTATCGATCCAGCAAGACGCGGCGCCTCGAAGCGGATGGGCTCTTGACCTGAGCGCAGCAGGATGTCCGTCGATCGACATCCTGCTGCGTGGCCGCCCTTGATCAGCAGGGCCCGCAACCCGGCGGTGAGCAATTCTTGACCTTGTTGCAATGCGCCATCCTCGTCCATGGCCAGGTCTGAACCGGCAAGGACCGCCAGTTCGATGAGGTTAGGTGTAACGAGACGACAAAGCGGGATGAGGTTCCGCTTCATGACGCCGATGGCTCCGGTTTCTAGAAGTGGCCTGCCCGAAGAAGAGGCCAGCACCGGGTCGAGCACCGCCGGTATATCCCGATTTTCGACCAGCACAGCCGCAACGGCGGCGATGATCTGCTCCGTCGCGAGCATGCCGATCTTGATGGCCGCCACCTTATTGGCTTGCAGCGCGGCGCGCATCTGATCGGCGACCAGGCCGGGTGGCAAATCGTGAATTTCCAGGACTGCTTCATGCGTCTGCACGGTCACCGCAGTGACGGCCAGGCAGGTGCGCAGGCCGAAAGCGGAGATCGTCTCGATATCGCGGGCAATGCCGGCGCCGCCGCTGGAGTCCGATCCGCCGACGACGAGTACATGCGGTTCCCGGCTCAACGCCATCGATCCGTCTTTTCGATCCATTCGCGTGTTCGCGCCTCCGGATCGGCATTCAACGTTATGTCGGTCACCACCGCGGCGCTGTCGGCGCCGGCCGCAAAGACGCCTTCGAGCCGGTCGGGGTTGAGGCCGCCAATCGCAACCAGCGATGTCGGCGCAACCCGGCGTTTCCATTCGCCAATTCGCTCGAGCCCCTGCGGCGCCCATTTCATCTTCTTCAGGATGGTCGGATAGATCGGGCCGAGCGCGATATAGTCCGGTCTGGCGGCAAGGGCCGTTTCCAGTTCGGCATCGTCATGCGTGCTGAGGCCTAGACGGAGACCTGCGGCCCTTATCCGGGAAAGGTCCGCCGCCTGCATGTCTTCCTGGCCGAGGTGGATGAAGTCGCAGCCTTCCTCGATCGCCAGCCGCCAATGATCATTGACGATGAGCTGGCATTTGTGTCGGGCGCACAAGGGCTTGGCTTGTCGGATCTCCGCGCGCAGCCCGGCCTGGTCCAGGTCCTTGATTCGAAGCTGCACCAGCCTGACGCCAAGCGGCGCCAGCCTTTCGATCCAGGCGGCGCTGTCGACGATCAGATAAAAAGGATCGAGTTTCATTGGAAGACTGCCCGGCCGATTGTCGGCGTCGAAGGGACGGCGACATCGCGCGGCTCGAGCAATCCCGAGCGATAGGCTTCCCGGCCGGCATCGACTGCCTTGCCAAACGCCCGCGCCATGCCGATAGGGTCGGCGGCCTTGGCCACCGCCGTGTTGAGGAGCACCGCGTCGAAGCCGAGTTCCATCACGAGTGCAGCGTGCGACGGGCGGCCGAGGCCCGCATCCACGATCAGCGGGATATCCGGGAAATGGCCGCGCATCGAGCGGAGCGCGGTGGCGTTCACCGGCCCGAGCGCCGAACCGATCGGCGCGCACCACGGCATCAAGACCCTGCAACCTGCCGCGAGCAGCCGCTCCGCGACGACGAGATCGTCCGTGGTGTAGGGAAATACCGCAAAACCGTCTTCGCACAGGATTCGCGCGGCCTCGACCAAGCCGAAGACATCCGGCTGCAGCGTATCGTGATTGCCGATCACTTCGAGCTTGATCCAGTTCGTGCCGAAAACCTCGCGCGCCATTTTCGCGGTCGTGACGGCTTCCTTGACGGAGTGGCACCCGGCGGTGTTGGGCAGGACGCGTAGCCGTAGCGATTGGATCAGCGACCAGAATTTCTCCCCGCCTCTGCCGCCTGCCATTTCGCGTCGTAACGACACGGTCACTACAGATGTCCTGGACGCGTTGACCGCGTCGGCAAGTATGGCGGGCGAGGGGTATTGCGCGGTGCCGAGAAGCAGGCGCGAGGGAAGTTTCGTTCCGTAAAGATCGAGCATGATCCTATCCCCCTTGCATGGGTGCGAGGATTTCGATCCGGTCGCCGTCGCTCAGCTTGAACTGCGCCCGTTCGGCCGTATGCACGACATCGCTATTCACGGCTGTTGCGAGCCAATTGCCCTCATAGTCGAGGGCGGCAAGCAGCTCCGCCAACGTGGCGGCGTCGATTTCATGCGCTTCGCCGTTGACAATCAGTTTCATCAGCATGCTCCGCTGGTTTGCCATGATCGAAAGCCATGGCAGCCGCTCGGCGCGCCATGGCCGGGCCGAGAAGAAAACCGTGGCGGTAGAGCCCGTTGATCGCGACGGTTTTGCCTTGCCTTTCGACGCGCGGCAGATTGTCGGGAAAGGCCGGGCGAATGCCGACGCCGGTCTCGACAATCGCCGCTTCGCCGAAGGCCGGGTGAACGGAATAGGCCGCGTTTAGGAGTTCCATCATCGAGCGCGCCGTGACCGGTCCCGAAGACAGGCTCTCGATCATCGTTGCGCCCACCATGAAATAGTGACCGGCGCGCGGCGCCAGATAGAGCGGAAAGCGCGGGTGCAGCAGCCTGACCGGCCGCGACAGCGAGATTTCGGGCGCATGCAGGATCAGCATTTCGCCGCGCACACCGCGAAGCCTTTCATCGCCTGCCGCCATTCCCGTGCAGTCGATCTGGCGTTCGAAGCCCGCCATGTCCTTGGCGTCCACGCCGAACCGGAATTCGACGCCGCTTCCGGCGAGCTTTTCATGCAGGGCCGCCATCGCACGGCGCGGATCGAGATGGGCTTCGCCCGGGAAGAACAGCCCGCGATCGAAACGGCCGGCGAGATCGGGCTCCAGGAGCGCGATCTCGTCTTCATCGACCCGCCGGTAGCCCGAGGTGCGGCTTGCAAAGCGGTCGAGTTCGCCCGCATCACGCGGCATCGCCATGACGAGCGTTCCGGCCCGTGTAACATGACCCGGAAGCACTGCATCCCACCAGTCGGCGGCATCACGCCCGAGATCCAGCACCGGCTGCTCCGCGCTTTCGCGCTCGCACCAGGGCGCCAGCATGCCGCCGGCCATCCACGATGCGTTGCCGCCAAGGCTGTGCCGGGTCTCAACGACGGTCACCGCCGCCCCGCGGGCGGCGAGTTCGAAGGCCGCGGTGAGGCCGGTGACGCCGGCTCCCTTGACCAGCACCCTCATGACTGCTCCGGCGCCTTCGGCATGGGCGGTTCGCTAGCCTCGTTCACCGGCATATAGAGGTCGCCGCCCTCGCGGTATTTCGCTGCCATCGCCGCCATGCCCTCTTTCTGCGCCTCAGCCCGAATGTCGTGAGAGATGCGCATCGAGCAGAATTTCGGGCCGCACATGGAGCAGAAATGCGCCAGCTTGTGCGCCTCCTTCGGCAGGGTCTGATCGTGGAAGGAGCGCGCCGTTTCGGGGTCGAGCGACAGGTTGAACTGGTCTTCCCAGCGAAACTCGAACCGCGCCCGCGACAGCGCATCGTCGCGGAGCTTCGCCGCCGGATGACCCTTGGCGAGGTCGGCGGCATGCGCGGCTATTCTGTAGGTGATGACGCCGGTCTTGACGTCGTTGCGGTCGGGGAGACCGAGATGCTCCTTGGGCGTCACGTAGCAGAGCATGGCCGTGCCGAACCAGCCGATCATCGCAGCGCCGATGCCGGACGTGATGTGGTCGTAGCCCGGCGCGATGTCGGTGGTCAGCGGTCCGAGCGTGTAGAAGGGCGCCTCGCCGCAGACTTCGAGCTGCTTGTCCATGTTCTGCTTGATCTTGTGCATGGGAACATGGCCCGGCCCTTCGATCATGACCTGGCAATCCTTGGCCCAGGCGATCTTTGTCAGTTCGCCGAGCGCTTCCAGTTCGGCGAATTGCGCCGCGTCGTTGGCGTCGGCGATCGAGCCGGGACGAAGGCCGTCGCCGAGCGAGAAGGACACGTCGTAGGCTCTGGCGATGTCGCAGATTTCCTCGAAATGCTCGTAGAGGAAGCTTTCGCGGTGATGATGCAGGCACCACTTTGCCATGATGGAGCCGCCGCGCGAAACGATGCCGGTGACCCGGTTAACCGTCAGCGGGATGTAATGCAGCCGCACGCCGGCATGGATCGTGAAATAGTCGACGCCCTGTTCGGCCTGTTCGATCAGCGTGTCGCGGTAGATTTCCCAAGTCAGGTCCTCGGCGACGCCGCCGACCTTTTCGAGTGCCTGGTAGAGCGGTACGGTGCCGATCGGAACCGGCGAATTGCGGATGATCCATTCGCGGATGTTGTGGATGTTGCGGCCGGTCGACAGGTCCATCACCGTGTCGGCTCCCCAGCGGATCGCCCAGACCATTTTTTCGACCTCTTCGGCCATCGACGAGGTGACGGCGGAGTTGCCGATATTGGCGTTGATCTTCACCAGGAAATTGCGGCCGATGATCATCGGCTCGCTCTCGGGGTGGTTTATGTTGGCAGGAATGATCGCCCGCCCTCGCGCCACCTCGTCGCGCACGAATTCCGGCGTGACGAAGTCGGGGATCGCGGCGCCGAAGGCTTCGCCGTCGCGCAGCACGCTGCCGCGCACGATCTCGCGGCCGAGATTTTCGCGGATGGCGACGAATTCCATCTCCGGCGTGATTATGCCGGCGCGCGCATAGGCAAGCTGCGTCACCGCCTTGCCCGCTTTGGCCCTGAGTGGTCGATTGCGGATGGGAAATTCCGGCGTCAGCCGTTCGCCTGATGCGAACCCGTTGTCCTCCGGCCTCACGCCCCGGCCTTCCTGGAATTCGACATCGCCGCGCGCCTCGATCCATCCGTGCCGAAGCCGGGCGAGGCCTTTCTCGATGCTCGTTTCGACCGTCGGATCGGTATAGGGGCCGGACGGATCATAGACGGTGACAGGCGGTTCGCCTGCCGTCGGATGGACGGCGATTTCCCGCATCGGCACCCTGATCTGCGGGTGGATCAAGCCGGGTTTGTGGATTTTCCTTGAGGCGGGCAGCGGTCCCGTCGAAACCGTGGGAGTGATGGCATTCATTTGAGGCTCCTTTGCTCATGCATTGGAGACCCAGTTCTGTGCCGGAAGGATGAAAAGACGCTCTGGCCTGCCTGTTTACAGGATTTCGGGCATGAATTCCCGCAAAGCGCTTGCACCGTCCCTACGCCAGTATGAACTGGATCAGGTTCAACGGGTCACTGCGCCGCGAAAGCCAGCAGTATCTCAGCCCCTTGCCGGGACTCCCCTGGTGAATGCATCGAATTGAGCGGCCGATGGCCAGTTTGTCAAGCGCATTCCGACATCAATCGGCAACGTTACACGGGTGGGAAGAGCTCGCGCCCGCCCAAGCTACGCGCCGGAGGCGAGCGCGGCATAGTCGAGACCGATATCCAGGATCGGCGCGCTGTGGGTCAGCCAGCCGACGGAAATCAGATCGACGCCGGTCGCGGCAATCTCCGCAGCCGTGTCGAGCGTGATCCTGCCGGATGCCTCGGTGATCGCGCGGCCGGCCACCATGGCAACCGCTTGCCTCAGATCGGCGACCGACATGTTGTCGAGCAGGACGGCGTCGGGGGCGAGTTCCAGCGCCTCCTCAAGCTGGGCCAGCGTGTCGACTTCGACTTCGACCTTGACCAGATGGCCGGCACGAGTCCGCGCCCGCTCGATGGCGGGGCGAATACCGCCGGCAATGGCGATGTGGTTGTCCTTGATGAGGATCGCATCATCGAGGCCGAAACGGTGATTGGAGCCGCCGCCGGCGCGCACAGCATATTTTTCCAGCGTCCGCAAACCAGGCGTCGTCTTGCGTGTGCAAACGATCTTTGCACCGTGACCGCGAACCGCGGCGACTATCGAGGCGGTCGCGGTCGCGATTCCGCTCAGGTGGCACAGAAAATTGAGCGCCGTCCGTTCGGCGGTGAGCATGGCGCGGGCTGAGCCCGTCACCGATGCAATGATCTCTCCTTGCCCGACCTTGCTGCCGTCTGCCCGTTCCACCGAGATTTTGACGTCAGGATCGATGAGGCGGAAAGCGAGCATTGCCAGATCGAGGCCAGCGACAACTCCGGGCTCGCGTGCCGAAAGCACGGTCGTTGCCCGAAGCTCCTGCGGCACGATGGCATCAGTCGTCAGATCACCCGCGCGGCCGAGATCTTCCAGAAGGGCCGCTCGCACCAGGGGCTCAACCATGATTGCGGGAAGCGGCGTGAGGTTCATCATATCGCCTCTTCGAGCGGTAGAGAGCAGGCAACGTCCTGGGCTGCCACTACGGCGGCGTCGAGCGTGAGTTCGGAACGGCGGGCAACGGCCGCACGGTGCGGAAAGTCCGTCCGGTAGTGAGCACCGCGGCTTTCCTGGCGTTGCATGGCCGCAATTGCGATCATCAGCCCGATGGCCGCGGGGTCTGATGCCGCGGCAAGCGGCAGTAATCCGCGGATAGAAGCTTTCAAACCTTCGCCCTCCCGCACAACGCCGAGCGCGCGCGACAGGAGAGGGCGCAAATCCATTGGATCAGGCGAAGGCTGATCGCCCGCAATCGCTGGCTTTCGCTGGCCGCAAGGCGAACTCGCCACGCTGTCGGCGACGCAGCGCGCGCACACGACAGCCTCGGTCAGCGAGTTGCTGGCAAGCCTGTTGGCGCCGTGCAGCCCGGTGGAGGCGACTTCGCCGCACGCCCAAAGCCCCTGAACCGACGTGCGGCCGGCCCCGTCCACGGCGACGCCGCCCATGTGGTAATGCTGGGCCGGCCGTATCGGAATGAGGCCTCGCGCTGGATCGACGCCGGCGCTCCGGCAGGCTGACGCGATCGTCGGAAACTGCCGCGCGAATGTCGGGCCGGGCTTTTCTCGCACATTGAGAAAAGCGCGATGGCCGTTCGAAAGATGTTTCCAGATGGCTCGCGCCACGACGTCGCGCGCTGCGAGTTCCGCCCCCGGCACGCCTTCGAGGAAGCGCTGGCCGGTTTCATCGACGATCGTCGCGCCTTCACCGCGAACGGCTTCGCTGATCAGCGGCATGGGGCGATCCGGCCCGTCAAGCGCGGTCGGGTGAAACTGGATGAATTCCAGATCGGCAAGGGCAGCACCTGCGCGCGCCGCGAGCGTCAGGCCCTGTCCGCAACTGCCCGAAGGGTTGGTGCTGTCGAGAAACAGTCCGCCAATCCCGCCGGTGGCGAGAACGACCCGCCCCGTACCGAAGAACAGGGGACCTGTCGGACAGCATGCCAGGACACCGGCAATCGCATTGTCCTCCACAGCCAGCCGGCGCGCCTCCACGCCCTCGATGATCGTTATCGAAGGAGTGGATCGCACGCCCGCAACAAGCGCGCGCATGATTTCGCGTCCGCTGCCGTCGCCGCCGGCATGAACGATACGCCGCCGGCTGTGTGCGGCTTCCAGCCCAAGAAGCAGCATTCCCTCTGGAGTCCGGTCGAAGCGAACGCCACGGCGTGCCAGATCCTCGATTGCGGCCGGTGCCGCCTGTACGATGCGACGTGCAATGTCCGCGTCGCAAAGTCCGTCGCCCGCGGCGAGAGTGTCGGCGAGATGGAGCGATGGTTCGTCGTCGGAGCCGAGGCTGGCGGCGAGCCCGCCCTGGGCCCATGTGCTCGACGCGTCAGCTCCGAGCTGTGTCCTGGACAGCAGGATTACCGGCTCGGGCGCCAGATGCAGCGCCGTCATCAGCCCGGCAATGCCGCTGCCGACTATCACCGGCCGGCCGCCAAGATTATGGATTTCCATGTTCATACGGCCAGCATCCGTTCGACGGCGAGCCGTGCTCGCCCGGCAATCTCGGGCGCGATCGTCACCTCATGCCGGTTCTGCTCGAGCGCCGAACGGATGTTGGCAAGCGTTATGCGCTTCATATGCGGGCAGAGATTGCAGGGCCGGATGAACTCGACGTCGGGATGCGCCACCGCGACATTGTCGCTCATCGAGCATTCCGTCATCAGGACGACGCGAGGCGGTCTTTGGCTTCCGACATAATCGGACATGGCGGCCGTCGAACCGGAGAAGTCGGCTTCCGCGACCACTTCGGGCGGACATTCGGGATGGGCAAGAACCGTGACGCCGGGATGATCCTCGCGCAGTTGTCTGATGTCGTCTGGCGTGAATCGCTCATGCACCTCGCAATGGCCCTTCCAGGCGATGATCTCGACGTCGGTCTGGGCGGCGATGTTCTGGGCCAGATATTCGTCCGGCAGCATGATCACCTGGGGAACACCGAGAGATTCGGCCACGGCCTTGGCATTGCCCGACGTGCAGCAGATGTCGGACTCGGCCTTCACTTCGACTGATGTGTTGACATAGGTGACGACCGGCACGCCCGGGTATCGTTGCCGAAGCAGGCGGACATCGGCGGCGGTAATGGAGTCAGCCAGCGAGCAGCCTGCCTTCAGGTCCGGGATGAGCACCGTCTTTTCCGGATTGAGCAGTTTTGCCGTCTCCGCCATGAAGTGCACGCCGGCAAGCACGATGACGTCCGCTTCGACCGCCATCGCCTTGCGGGCGAGCGCCAGGCTGTCGCCGACAATGTCGGCGACGCAGTGGAAGATCTCCGGCGTCTGGTAGTTGTGCGCCAAAATCACGGCGTTTCGCTGCCGCTTCAGATCGAGGATGGCGTCGATGTCGTCGGTGAACGCCGGCCACTCGATGGCTGGAATCACCCGCCGCACACGATCATAAAGCGCGGGGCTCCGCGCCAGCTTGTAGGCCATTCCAGTCTCCCGATTAATGCTCAATATGAGTATATGCGGGAGCATATGCTTAAGTTGAGCATAAGAAATGTCAAGCAAGCGAAAGAGGCAATTTCGTCGCGGCTGCTGCGCGCTCGGCCAGAACGCCATACCGGAAGCGAAAGAGCTTGGCCGGTCGGCCGCCCGTGTCGGCCGTCATTGCTCCGGTCACTTCGACCAGTTCCTGCTGTTCGACCAGGCGCCGAAAATTCTGCTTGTGGACAACCCGGCCGGCGAGCGCCTCGACGCAGCGCTGCAGTTGAAGCAGCGTGAATGTCGGAGGCATCAACTCGAAGACGACGGGGCGGTATTTGATCTTGGCGCGCAGCCTGGTGATGCCGGTGGCCAGAATGCGGCGGTGATCCGCCTGCATGGCTCGGCCGAACATCGATCGTGCGTCGTCTTCACTTTGACCGCGGTGCGCTTCCTCCACAAACCGCGCCTCGTAAAGCAGTTCGTAGCGCTGCAGCACCAGTTCCTCGTTCCACGCGTGATTATCGAAACCGAAAGCGATCGCCGCCCGCTGCCAGCGGGTGTGGCTCATGGCGCGATCATCGACTGCGTCGGCCCACGCCTTCAGGCGTGGGCCGATCGCGTCTGGCAATGCCGACGGGACACCAGCACGGTGATCTTCCCATGGGAAATAATCGTACCAGTTTCGCCATGCGGCCTTGTTGGCAGGTCCGGCTTGCTCCTCGCGGGTCAGGGCGAGATAGCTGATCGAAATAACGCGCTGTTCGCTCGCGTCGCCGGCCCGGTCGCGGTCGGCGAAGGTGTAGAGCTGCTCGATATAGCCGAGCGGATGGCGAGTCTGCTGCTCGACCCAGTCCCTCAGGCCGGATTGCAGCGACCGATGTCCAAGCTCGAACGGGCCGGAAGGCAACGCTTTGCCGTTCATGATCGTCATGACGCGCGGTTGGCCAGCGGTCACCGCGACCAGAACCGCAATTAGTTCGGCGGCAATTGCATGCCGCTGACCGGCTTTCACGGGCCGCCTCATAGCTTTGGTTTCGTGTTCAGCCATTGTCTGTTTTTTCGCCACGTTGCATTCGGTAGGCCTTGTAGCCTGAGATCGATTCTGAACGTGAACCGCGCTGTTGCGGCAGTCAAACCGTTCGAGCTGAAGCACACACGGGTGCTCACATCGCCTCGATCGATCAGCAACAAAGTTCCCGCCATGCGATGCACAAACTTTTCGGATGCTGCCCGGTTTTGGCCTTCGCACCTGCACAAAACTGTGCAAAACCGTTCACCGCTTAAACATGACGCAAGGGAAGTGTGCCGATGAGTGTAGCGGTTGAAACAAAAGCACTGACGCTGCCGGACATCGTGGCTCGCAAGGGCAAGGATCGGATCGTTTGCCTGACCGCCTACACGACACCCGTTGCGCAGCTTGTCGATCGGCATTGCGACGTTGTCCTGGTCGGTGACAGCGTCGGCATGGTACTTCACGGTCTGCCGTCAACGCTCAGTGTCACGCTCGACATGATGATCATGCACGGCAAGGCGGTGCGCCGCGGCCTTGAGCGCGCGATGATGGTCGTTGACATGCCGTTCGGGTCCTATGAAGGGAGCCGCGAGCAGGCGTTTCGCAATGCAGCCCGGCTGATGGCGGAAACCGGATGCGCCGCTGTTAAACTTGAGGGCGGCGAGACAATGGCCGAGACGATCCGCTTTCTCACTGCTCGCGGCATCCCCGTCATGGCTCATGTCGGGCTGACGCCGCAATCCGTCAATGTGTTTGGCGGCTACAAGGTCCAGGGCAGGGGCGGAGACGCAGACAGGATTTTCCGTGACGCGATTGCTGTTGCCGAAGCGGGCGCGTTCGCCGTGGTGCTGGAAAAGGTCACCGAGCCGCTCGCACGGAGAATAACTGAGGAAGTCACAATTCCCACGATCGGGATCGGCGCCTCGGCCGCCTGTGACGGGCAGATCCTGGTCGTCGACGACATTCTGGGCAAGTTCACCGGTTTTCGGCCGAAATTCGTCAAGCGCTATGCCGAACTGGGCTCAGAGGCCGAGACTGCCATTGCGGCCTATGCGGCCGATGTGCGGGAAGGGCGCTTTCCAGCGGCCGAGCATGTCTTCGACGATACACATAAAGCCGGAGATATAGCATGAGCGTACCGATCGTTCGTACAGTTGCCGAGCTTCGCAGTGTTATTGCGGAATGGCGCCGTTCTGGCGCCAGTGTCGCCGCGGTCCCGACCATGGGAGCCTTGCACGAAGGACATTTGAGCCTCGTGCGTTCCGCACTGAAGAAAGCCGACCGTGTGATCGTGACGCTGTTCGTCAATCCCAAGCAGTTCAACAGTGCCGCCGACCTCGCCGCCTATCCTCGGACGGAGAACCAAGATGCGGCAAAGCTTGCTCCGCTGGGCGCACACCTGCTCTACGTTCCAGACGCGACTGAGATGTATCCCGCTGGCTTCGCTACGACCGTTTCGGTGGCTGGCGTCAGCGAAGGCCTGTGCGGAGCGTTCCGGCCGGGCCATTTCGACGGGGTTGCGACAGTGGTCGCCAAGCTCTTCCTGCAGACCGGGGCCGACTTCGCCTTTTTTGGCGAAAAGGACTTCCAGCAGCTTCAGCTTATCAGGCGCATGGTCCAGGACCTGGATATTCCGATTACCGTTGTCCCCTGTCCGACAGTCCGCGAAACCGATGGTCTCGCTCTATCATCGCGCAATGTTCGGCTCTCGCCGGCAGAGCGCGCCGTGGCCCCAAGGCTCGCATCGATCTTGGTCGAGACGGCTGAGCGGCTTGCGCGGGGCTCTCCCGTCCTACCAACGCTTGCTGAAGCGCGCGCAGGAATTCTGACTGCCGGCTATCGCGAGGTCGAATACCTGGAAGTTCGCGGAGAGGCAGATCTGCAACCGATCGCAAGCATCGATCGACCGGCACGCCTCATCGTGGCGGCGTGGCTCGGCGAAACGCGGCTCATCGACAATCTCAGAATACCGTCGTCTTCCCTTCTCGCTGACCAAATGCCGCGAGCATGCCACGAGTTTGCCGCCGGCACAGCAAGCCTGATTGCCGTGCGTTTGCCTTAAATCACGGCCTGAAGCGAATGTTTCTGTGGTTGCGGGCCCCCACAACCACTTCTGTCATAACTCACTCGAAATCGAAATGTGATCAGACGCTTAGGCCGCCGAAAGGCGGCCTTTCATTTTGAGGTGGACCGAACATCAGCCGTCCAGGCCGACCGGCACATCTTGTGCGCGAGGTCGAGCAGATTGCGCAACGTCGCGCTTTGATTGTAGAGCGACCAGACAGCCGAGAACGCCACTGGTTCTGGCTTATCAGTGATGGGCAGAAACACCACGCCGGATGTTGGCAACAGCGGCGTGGCCGCGCTGGCAAGGTGATACCGAAACCCTGTCCGACCATCGACAGCAATGTGCCGCGCCCCACATTGAAGCGCAGGATCGACGGCACGGGCCAGCACCCGGCAAGGCGCAGCAGGATAGGGTCATAATGGCCTCCTGTCCGGCGAGCCGATGCCGCCCGCGCAGCACGACCGCGAGTGGTTCGGTCCAAATGCGGCGGGGAATGGCAGTCGGGAAGCTCAGGTGTGCCGGCCACGAACACGATGTCCTGCCGGTCGGCGCGAAGCTGCATGACAGTATCGCGGGCGGTTCCCTCGGAAATCTCGACTTTGATACCGGGATGGTCGTCGCGATATTGGCCGATCAACTCCGCAAGGAAGTTGCGGGGGATAAGGGCATGAATACCGATGCGCAGCCGACCGCACTCCCCCGATGCAGCCATTCCGGCGGTTTTTCACCCGCATGGTCGAGGTGATCCACCCGACCGATACCCGCTCCACAAAGAGGCGTCCTGCCTCAGTTCTGCTTCTCTTCCATTTTCGTTCCTGCGATTGGAGCAGCCGACAGGTGTCTTGAAGCGCCTTCTGTTCGCGGTCATATCCTGATGGGCGGTCTGTGGGACAAAACCGTGCGTGAGCACAGACAGAAGGAAGCCGGCTGTGCTCCTCGTTCCCCACGAGTGAAAGGGCACTCGCCAGTCCTGCGTATTGCACGTAGCTCTCGCGTGAGGCTCTGAGGCGCTCCCGTGGTGGATTGACTCCTTGTGCTTGTCAGCAGCTGATATCCCAGTTGCCGACCCTCGACCGCCGCTCGAGCATATTGTCGGGTCCCCCTCGTGTATACGTGCGACAAGTTTCAAATGGGATCTTAAGTCAAGGCTCGGGCAGGAGCGTCTTGATTGCATTTTCGACGTGACTGCGTAACTGCGCATCGTCTGGCATCGGGATGTTGGCAAGCAGACGCGCCATCTGCAGCTCCGTCAGGATCATGCCGTGAAAGTGCCGAGCCAACGCGTCGGCGCTACCTTTCGCAATGCGCGATTGCTTCTCGATCTGGAGGAATATCTTGGACAGCACCCGATAAACCGATTGCGGACCAGCTGCATAGAATGCCTGCCCGACCTCGGGAAAGCGTCTCGCCTCCGCCATGACGATACGGTGGCATAAGATGCCGTCCTCGGAAAGAACGCATTTCAAGAACTGGACACCAAAGTTCAGCAATGTAGCAACAGGATCTTCACTCGCCGGTATCGGACGCATAATCGGCTGCAGCGTTCTTTTGCACCGCTGGAGGATAGACTCTAAGAAAAGCGCGTCCTTTCCACCGAAGTCGCGGTAAATGCTCGTCTTTGACCCACCGCTTCGCGCGATGATGTCGTCGATGCTCACATTGTCGAAACCGTTTCGGAGGAACAGGTCGCCTGCGGCTTCCAGGAATTCCTCGCGACGCTTTGACGACTTCGGCGTGGCAGATACTTTCATGATGGAATCCTGAGGCATTAAAATTTCCAAAATTTCCAGTTGACAGAAAAATGATGTAATGTACGTTACATTATCAACAAGCCTCGGACAACCGCCAAGTTGAACCTGGAAACCACGTCCCCTCATGGGATTTCGGCGTGGCGGGGAGGATCAGGGTTGAACGAGGCGCTGCGCGGGAGCTGCAGTCAATTTCCTAAATGAGGGGCATGATGATAAATACGATGGTCCGACGCGCGCCACTTCACGGCCTATTCGCTGCCTGGTCTTGCGCGCTGATACTATGTCTGGCCTTTGCCCCGGAGGCCAAGGCCGCCGATATCCAGGTTCGCGATAATGTGGAGTATGCTGTCCACGACGGCGTCTCGCTCGTCGGTACGCTCTATTCTCCCGCCGGCGGAGATCGTTCCGCAGCGATCGTGGCGGTACATGGTGGCGGATGGCAGGTTGGTGACCGTAGCGTCTACAAATACTGGGGACCCTACCTCGCTGAGCGCGGCTATACGGTGTTCGCGATCGAATACAGGCTCGGAAAGAATACCTACCCCGGGTCTGTGCAAGATGTGCTTTCTGCCATCCAGTATATCCGCGGCAATGCAGATGCACTAAAGGTAGATCCCGAGCGCATTGCGCTGATCGGCGACTCGTCAGGAGGGCACCTTGCCGCGCTTGCCGCGCTTGCCGGCCAGGAAGATCACTTCCGTAGTGCTTACCCTTCTGATGTCAACGGCAGCGTCAACACAGCCGTAAAGGCGGTCGTTACCGTCTATGGCGTGTTCGACATGGCCGCTCAATGGACCCATGATCAGCTTGCCCGCCCTCTCGACCAGATTTCCCAAAACTACCTCGGCGTATCGCCGATGGAGAACCGCAAGATCTACTTCGAGTCGTCGCCTATCAGCTACGCCGAGCAGTCGCGGCGAGGGCCGGCGTTCCTCGTCGTTTATGGGACCCAGGATGATGTGGTCGATCCCGCGACGCAGTCAGTTGTCTTCATCCAGGCGCTCAAGCAGGCCCGGATTTCCACTCAGCCTCTCATCGTTGAAGGCGCGCCGCATCTTTGGATCTGGGACCCGATCGATGAACCAGAGAGCTTTACGCACTTTCTTGCACCGCGGCTGCTCTGGTTTCTTAAAGCGCGTCTCTAGCGCGAGAGATTTGCTCTCCAGTTTAATCCCGCCGGTCTGCCGCCGGTGAAGCACAGGCCGCCCAGCGCCCAAGGTGTGTCCGTTGAGGCGCCGACATAGTTCACATCCAGCAAGAACGGAGTAGCGACATGAGCATAAAGAAGACAACACTTGAGCCATCGTGGGAAGCGAAATACGCCTATTCGCCTGCCGTCATCACCGAAGGCGGCAAGACGGTCTGGCTGGCCGGTCATGTAGGTTTTGTCGACGACGCGGGAGCCTCACTGGCTGGAAATTTCGAAGCCCAGTCGCGGCAGGCATTCAAGAACCTTGAAAAGACACTGCAGCGGGCTGGTGGCAGTCTTACCGACATTGTCTGGATGACCGTCGCCATTTCCGATGGCCGTTATTCGCAGCGCTTCTGCGATATCCGCAAGGAAATCTACGGCAAGGATTTTCCGGCTAGCACGCTGTTGACGGCGTCCGCCTTCGCCGCCGCCGAGATCATGGTGGAGATAACCGCGATCGCTGTCGTCGACAAGTAAGCTGTCGCCAACCGGCCTCTTTCCGGCTCATGGGCCGGCGATTGGCCATACCACGCCAGATCATCATCAACAGTGGCGCCGCGCTCTGAACGCGCGCTGCTGGGGGCATCGGAGATTTGGGTGCGAACAGCCACCGGATCCGTAAGGCAAGATCGTCGACGACCCGCTGATGTCCAATGCTATCGGGGCCGGCCTCAGCCGGCTCAGGGGTCGATGATCGGCGGTGGCACACCGAACTATATCAAGAGGGGAAAACGAGCATGATGTTCAGCCTGAACCTATCCATCGCTACATCGACTGCGGCGCTCGGCCTCCTTGCCGCCGCCGGCGGCGCACAATCGCAGGAGACCATTAAGGTCGGAGTTTTGGTCGATCAGACCGGAAAGACCTCGTTCTATTCCCAACCGGTCACCGAGGGCACTTTGATGGCCGTGGAGGAGGTGAACGCGGCCGGCGGCGTCCTGGGCCGCCAGATCGAACTGATCCTAGAGGACGACAATGGCCGTCCGGACCTGTCGGCCACGAAGGCGCGCAAGCTGGTCGATGACGGAGTGGTCGCGATCATCAGCAATTCCAATTCCGGCGCGACACGCCAGGCGATCTCGGTGACCGCCGAATCGCTGACGCCGCAGCTGGCTTCGGCCAATTCGGCGGAGACGCTGACGACCCTCGACAATTCCTGCTTCTTCCAGCTCGGACCGGTCGAGTCCCTGCAGGTCAAGACCATGCTCGCCTTCACTAAGACCAAGGGCTACGGCAAAGTTGCTTTGGTGGGCGACAATTCCGGTCTGTCAACGGCGGCGGTCGACCAGTTCCGCATGGGACTGGGCGAGGCCGGTGTCCCGATTGTCGAGGAACAACTGATTCCGGTCGGATCCCAGACTGCGGTTCCGCAATTGCAGAAGGTCCGCGCTGCCGAGCCGAATGCGATCTATCAGGTGGCGCAGATTGGGCCACAGGTGGTGCAGTTCTTCCAGGCTTACCAGCAGCTGGGCATGAAGCAGCCGATTCTCGGTACCTTCAATCTCTCGAGCTCGTCCTACCTGACGACCGCCAAGGGCCTGATGGACGGCACGGTATTCACCGATGCGTTCGATCCGGAGAAGCCTGAAGCCATTGCATTCTCCGAGAGGTTCAAAGCGAAGTTTGACAAGGAAGCGACATCGCTCGAGGCTTACGGGCACGACAGCGTCGTGCTGATCGTCGACGCCATCAAGCGGGCCAACTCGACGGAACGGCCGGCCATCTGCAAGGCCATCGCTGAAACTAAGGGTCTGCCCCGGGTCATGGGCGCCAAGGGCACCGGCTTCGATTTCTCGCGCGGCGACCGGCGCGGTTTCGACCCGGAAGGCGTGGTCGTCCGGGCAATCGAGAACAACGCCTACACAGGCGCCGTCTTCAGCGGCACCAAGAACTGACCATAGGCCGGGGGCATCGTTGCAGGACTTCTTCGAACTGATCGTCAGCGGGTTCGCATCAGGCTGTCTGTACAGCCTGATGGGCCTCTCCTTCCTGCTGGTCATGCGGCCCACCGGCGTCGTGAACTTCGCCGTGGGGCAATACGCGATGCTGGGCGGCTTCGCGGCCGTGGCGGTCATGACGACGATCCTGATTCCCCCGATCGCCCTGCCGTATGTTCCCGGTCTGCTCGTCGTCCTTGCCCTGATGGCACTGCTCGGCGCTGCCGTCGAGTGGATCGCCGTCAAGCCTCTCGTCGACAGGGGCGCGCCGCCGGTCGCTTCGATGCTCAGTCTCCTCGGCGTCCTTATCGTGCTCCTCGAGGTCGGGGCACGCTTCGGCGGCACGGAAGCGTTGCCGACCGAGCCGCCATTCGGGTTTCGAAGGGTGGAGTTCGGGCCCTTCGCCGGTACGCCGCAGAGCTTATTCACGATCGCCGTCACGCTCGTGATCTTTGCCGCGGTATGGCTGTTTTTCGAGCGGACGCTTTGGGGGCGTGCTTTCGAGGCGGTGTCGCTCGACCGCCGCGCCGCTCAGTTGATGGGCGTCAATCTTCGCCTGGTAACGGTCTCGGCGTTCGCGTCGTCCGCTGTTGTGGCCGGCCTCGTCGGGGTGCTGATCAGCGGCACCACCGGCGCCTATTATCAGGTCGGCATGGCGCTCACCGTTCAGGGCTTCACCGCGCTTGTCGTCGGCGGCGTCGGCCGCGTCGATGGCGCGCTGCTGGGCGGCGTCCTGCTCGGCCTCCTTGAGGCTCTGGTGATGCGCTATCTTCCTGTGTCCTCATCGATGACCCTGGCCGTGCCGCTCGTCGTCCTGCTGGCTTTCCTCGTCCTTCGCCCCCACGGCCTTCTCGCCAACAGGGGTGGTCACTGATGAAGTCTTTCCTGACTCTGCTCGCGGCCCTCCTGGCGCTGTGTGCCTTGGGCTTCCTGCTCGGATCGTACGAGAGCGACGTCTACCGCAAGCTGCTGCTGTGGATCGCGCTTGGGCTCTCCTTCAACTTCCTGTTCGGAATATCGGGTCAGGTCGCCTTTTCGCACTTTGTCTTTCTCGGTTTCGGCGCATATTGGGTGGCGATTTCGCTGGTTCATTGGGATCTTCCCCTCGCGGTGGCGATCGCCTCCGGATTGCTCGTTGCTGCGGTAGCGGCGGCGATGATCGCCATCCCTTCGACACGTCTGGAGGGACCGTATCTCGCCCTTGCGACCCTGGCGCTTGGGCAGCTCTTCCTGTTGGGCATCGCCTCGGGCCGCGACCTGACGGGCGGCGATTCGGGTCTGGGTGGTTACAGCCTGCCGCCGATCCTCGGCTTCACAGTTAAGGGACCGTGGTATACGGCCTGCATCGTGCTGATGCTCGGCTTGACCTATGTCATTCTGGACCGGCTCGACCGCTCTTCGTTCGGGCGCGCGTGCCGTGCCATCCGGGACAACCAGACCGCGGCTCAGGCGATGGGCATCAATGCGCCGCGAACCAAGGTCATCGCTTTCACGATTACCAGCGTGCTGGCCAGCCTCGCAGGCATCTTCTATGCCTTCGTGGACAATTTGGTGGCGCCCGGCGCCTTCAGTCTGGAGAGCATGTTCATCCTGCTCTTCATGGTGATCGTGGGCGGCACGGGCCGTCAGCTTGGGGCGATTATTGGCGTCGTCGTCCTTTATATGGCGCCGTTCTTCATCGAGCCGCTGATCGGACATTATCATTTCATGGCGTTCGGGGCGCTGGTCGTCATCCTCATCATCTACAAGCCGAACGGCCTGGTCTCCATGTTCGATCCCATTTTGAAGCGCCGGCGCATGGCGGCCCTCGAAAAGGCGCAGCTATGATCGCCGCTCCCTTGCTCTCGGTGCGGGGCCTGACCAAGAGATTTGGCGGCCTGCTCGCGGTGGACGAACTGGATTTCGATCTGAGTGCTGGCGAAGTCCTTGCCGTCATCGGGCCCAACGGCGCCGGAAAGTCGACCACCTTCGGGCTGGTCTGCGGCGCCATCCAGCGCAGCGCCGGCGAAATCATCCTGAAGGGCGCACGTTTGGACGGCCTGCCGCCGCACGAGGTGGCAAGGCGCGGCGTTTTCCGAACCTTCCAGCACAACATGGCCTTCAAGGGCATGTCTCTGGTCGACAATGTCCTGATCGGCGCGCACCGGCGGTTCAAGGGCAGTTTGTTCGGTGTGGTCGCCGGCTTTGGCGCAGACACAGAAAGGGCTGAGAGGCAGCGCGCGATCGAGCTCGCCCGGTTCGTCGGCCTGGGAGATTGGCTGGATGCCGACATTGCAACCTTGTCGTTCGGGCAAGGCCGCCTGCTCGAGATCGCCCGGGCCCTCGCCGGAGAGCCCAAGGTGCTGCTCCTAGACGAACCCGGGGCCGGGTTGACGCCGTCCGAGTCGGTGCGCCTCTTCGCAATCATCAAGGAGATCGCCGCGCGCGGTGTCGCCGTGCTTCTCATCGAGCACGACATGCACTTTCTGATGCCGCTTGCCGACAGGGTCGTAGTTCTGAACTTCGGCAGGAAGATAGCGGAGGGCACGCCGGCCGAAATCCGCGCGGACCCTGAAGTGGTCGAGGCCTATTTGGGCAACATTGCCAAGGATAGTACAGGCGCAGGGGCAGCCCATGCTGCTGGTTGAGAACCTTGTTGCGGGCTACGGTGCGGCGAAAGTCCTGCACGAGGTCTCGCTGGAAATCGCCAGGGGCGAAGCCGCCGCGCTGATCGGTCCGAACGGCGCCGGAAAAAGCACCCTGATGGCGGCCATCATGGGCGTCATCGAGGCGAGGAGCGGCCGGATCGTCGTCGATGGGACGAATGTCACGGGACACACCACCCACAGCATCATGACGCGTGGGCTTTCGCTCGTCCCGGAGGGGCGGAGGATATTTGCACCGTTCACCGTGCGGGACAATCTTCGCATGGGATCCATCCGCCTGTCGGCAGGTCGCCCGGGCTTCGACGAGAGGCTGGACTATGTCTACGGGCTGTTTCCGAGGCTGAAGCAGCGCGAATCACAGCTGGGCGGCACGCTCTCTGGGGGCGAGCAGCAGATGCTCGCCATCGGCCGCGCGCTGATGTCGAACCCGCGCATATTGCTTCTCGACGAGCCGTTTCTCGGCCTGGCTCCGAAGGTGATCGAGGAGATCCAGGCGGCAGTGCGGATCCTGCAGGAGCAGGGCCTGACGCTTCTGCTGGTCGAGCAAAAGCTCGACATCGCGCTCAACATCGCCAGCCGCGCCTGCGTTCTGATCAAGGGAAGCATCGCCCTGGAATCGAGCAGCGACAACCTGAAGGCCCGCAGCGACCTCGACGATCTTTACTTTTCGCTCGCCGAGAAAGCCGCCTGAAGCTTCCTCGCGTTCATAGGAGAGCCATATGACCAGCGACGACAAGACCTATGCGGGCAAGGGCCGCGTTGTGATCCGCGGCGCGTCCGTCATGACGATGGACGACGGAATCGGGGATTTCGATAGCGCCGACGTTCTCATCGGCGATGGCAAGATTATCGCCATCGAGAAGACCATCCCCGTCGACGATGCGTTGGTGGTGGAGGCTGCCGGCAAGATCCTGATGCCGGGCATGGTCGATGCCCACAGGCATCTCTGGCAGGATCTCGCCAAGAACTATTCGTTCGGCAACTTCATGTTCGACACGAATGTCCGCTACGGTCCGATGTGTTCGGCCGAGGACTTCTTTCTTGCGAACTATATCGGCGGCAAGACGGCGCTGGATTCCGGCGTCACCTGCGTCGTCGACTTCTGCCATTTGCTGCAGAACGGCGAACAGGCTGACGCCGCGGCGCGCGGAACGCTTGCTGCGGGCGTGGGCGGCTTCTTCTGTCCGCAATTGTTGCCTCCCCCGCGCAGCTACCTCCACGGGAAACCGATCGATGCTGAAGCTGCATGGGCTGAAACGATGGCCGCGGCCGACCCCGAAGGGGTCAGCGTGCTCGCCGAGCTGCGCGATCGGCATTTCCCCTCGAAGGACGGCCGCCTGCGCTTCGGCGTCTGCCTGACGGGGACCGAGTTTGCGCACCGCACGCGCGCGCAAATCCATCAGGAATTCGAATATGCCCGACGTCTCGAGGCCGGCCTCGTGACACAGCATCTGCTCGGCGTCAGCGGCGCGTGGCGCGCCGGCATGGAGCGCAGCTACCGGACCATCCCCGATCTCCACGCGGCCGGATTGATCCGGCCCGGCTTCCTGGTTGCGCATGGAAACGGGCTGTCCGACGAAGAGCTGTCGATGATCGCCGATGACGGTGGCAGCATCGCTTCGACCGTCATGGGCGAGACGGCATATGCGTATCCGTCAGTCCATGCACGCTTCCACCGCGCCAGCGGTGCGGCGTCGATCGGCGCGGACGGCACCGGGCGGGACACGCACGACTATTTCCAGCACATCAGGCTCGCCAAGTATGGCCTGTACCGGGATGAAGAGAACATTGGGTTGGCGCACTCGCTTCGTCCCCAGGACTATCTGCGGCTCGCGACGATCGAAGGCGCGCGTGCCCTGGGTCTGGAGTCTCAGCTCGGCAGCATCACGCCGGACAAGCAGGCCGACCTCGTCCTGCTCCGCACCAACCGTACGTTCTTTCCGCAGGTAGGCGATCTCGCCTCCAGGGTCTTTGGGTATTCGAGCATCGAGGACGTCGACAGCGTCTGGGTCTGCGGCGAACGCGTCAAGCAGGATGGCAGCCTGATCGGCTTTTCCTGGCAGGAACAGTTTGCCAAATGCCAGGCCGCCTGGAGCCGGATCGAGGCTGCCGCCAGGAAGATTGAGTTCCAGGGAGCCTTGGGGCCTACATTCCCTGCCAGGGGCAGTTAGGCGGACAGGTTTTCCATTCGCGCCGAACCGGGACGAGGGGTTCGACAGGCCCGGCCTGTTTTGAGGGGCCAGTCACGTCCGCTCACCTGTCTCATCCAGCCGGGCACTTCATTCCCGGCTTCAATCGCATGAGGAGCAAACTTTGATGTCGCCCAACTCGATCGCCGGTGGGGAAAACCCGCTCGAACTCATCGTTTTCCCGGGCGGCTTCAACTGGTCGCTCTTTGTCGCCAATGAAAAGGGCTTCTTTGCCGACAATGGTGTCGCCGTGAACATCACGCCGACGCCGGATTCGAAGTTTCAGATGGCAGGGCTGATCGACGGCCGATTCGACATTGCCTTCACCGCGATGGACAATGTCGTCGCCTATTCGGAAGGCCAGGGGGTCGCGACGACGGAACATGAGCCGGATATCTTTGCCTTCATGGGTTGCGACAGCGGATTTCTTCGATTGGTGTCGGTCCCGGACGTCACGAGCATCGAGCAGCTTGCCGGCAGTAGGCTCGGTGTCGATGCTCTCACGACAGGCTATGCCTTCGTGCTCCACAAGCTTCTGGACCTGGCCGGGATCGGACGGGAGGGTGTCAATTTCGTTCAGGCCGGAGGCGTCAAGAGCCGGTGCGACGCGCTGTTGCGGAGGGAGTTTGAGGCGACGCTTCTGATCACGCCCTTTGAGGCCATTGCGGAGGAAAAGGGTTTCAATCGGCTGGCCGACGCCTCGCGGGCGCTCGGCGCTTACCAGGGTGTCGTCGCGGCCGCGCGGCGCCCATGGGCGCGCGATCATGGCCACAAGATCCTCGCCTTCATTCGCGGCTATCGCGCCGCACTCGACTGGCTCTTCGATCCGGCAAACAAGAAGGAGGCGCTGGAGATATTCAGGCGCAACGTGCCGGGCGTGGACGATGCCATGGCCGGCAAGTCATACGAGATCCTCCTCGACAAGGACGAAGGCTTCTTCAGGGATGGCCACCTAGACAAGGAGGGTATTGCCAATGTCGTCGCCCTTCGCAGCGAGTACGGGCAGCCGAGCAAAGTGCTGGACGATCCCGCGAAGTACTATGACGCCAGCTTCTTGGCGGATGCGGGCAGGCGGGCGCAGCGCTGAGTTGACGGCTGATTGCATCTGCGAATGGGCGCTGGAATAGGCCATGGTGCGCGCTTATCATCCCGTTGCGCCACCCGCCACTGTCGATGATGTCTGGATCACGGGCTATGGTCTCCGTGCAGAGCCGGGTCGGTGTGGAGGGAGCCGAGCGCTCCAGGAAGGACGCTCACTGAAGCCTTCAGGGAAGAGCGCCGCCACGATTGGACAGATCGACGCTGACCGTAATGCGACCCTCATTGACGACCCACCTGTGGATACTCGGCTCGCGAAGGCCGGCGGCAACGAACGGATCGTCTTTGGCGATGAGACGAGCCTCCTCGAAGGAAGCCGCCCGGACGATCGTGACGCCGTCACCCGTCATCTCGCCGCTTTCGTCGAGGACGGGGCCGGACGCAAAGAGCACGCCTGCTTGCTCGAGCCCGATAATATAGAGAAGGTGTGCTCTGAGTTCGCTCTGTAGCGCGCGCGGATCCACCAGAGATCTGTTGCTGATGAGAAAAAGCTCCTTCCGCATCATTCCGGAAAGAAGCTCGGCCGCCGTGCGCGTATCCTGGGGCAAGTCACTCACCGGCGGCTTCACCGATATCCTCGATCGCGGCGAGTACCTGTCGGGTGGTGGACCTGTAGTGATCTTCCAGCGCCGCGAGCGCTTGATCGACATTCCGTTCGAGGGCGGCATCGACGATCTGCTTGTGCTCACGCGTGGTATCACGCGTAAGCTTTTGCGTCGGCACCTTGGTGGCCCGTACGATCCGGAAACGCTCTGCCTGATCAAAAAAAAGGGCGGCGAGGTTCATCTGCCAGGTCGAGCCACAAGCCGAGAGGAGTGACATGTGAAAGGCGCGGTGATGCTTGACCCAGGTTTCCGCCTCGCTGCCTGGCATGTGGGGGATAGGGATCCTGGAAAGAGAGTGGAAAGCCGCCACGAGCCTGGTCTCCCATTGGAGGTCGCCATCACGGATCGAACGGGCCAAGGCCGCGCATTCGATTATGAGGCGCGTTTCCATCACATCGATGACATCGGCTTCGCTGATAGTTGCCACCCGAAAGCCGCGCTGGCCAACCGAGGTCACGAGCCGCTCCGCGGCAAGCCGCGAAAGCGCCTCACGGAGTGGACTTACGCCAATGCCATAGGCAGCCCGCAGGTTATCGGAGCGCAGTGGCGACCCCGGAGGGAGCACGCCCCACACAATATCCGACCTGAGTTTCCGATAAATAATCTCGGTTAGAGTCCGGGGGGCGCCCTCTTCTGTTGAATGGGCGCCGGATACGGAGTCGGCTGTGATCGACGTTTTCATAAAACGAGTTCTTGACACAGGTGCAAGGCGAGTTCTAGTGACATATTTGGAAATTAGATGAAAATTTCCAAATTGCCGCGATGAACGATTGTCGGACGCACCACGGGCCTCTCGCAAGGTCTTCGGCGCCGCGCGGAGTCGCGCCAGATGCCGATTAAATGAGGCGCATGTCAGGTCAAGGGAGCCGGCTATGGGTGTGATCGGAATGATAGGGCTGGGGCAGATGGGACTTCCCATGGCCGCGAATCTCATGAAAGCCGACCATACCGTGGTTGGCTACCGCCGCGGCGAATGCGCGGATTTCAGGGCGCTGGGCGGCATCCCTGCGGCCTCAGCACGAGAGGTGGCGGAGCGCTGCGACATAATCCTGTGCTGCATCCCCAATGAGCCTGCGTTGGAGGATGTTGTCTCCGGCGTGCACGGGATCGCAATCGGCGACTGCTCGAACCGGATCGTGGTCGAGCTTTCCACTCTGAGCACCAGCGCTAAGACGCGACAGGCCGACGCGCTGGCGGCAAAGGGCGGGACGATGCTCGACTGCGCCATCAGCGGCATTCCCCGGATGGTGGCGGAGCGGCAGGGCGTCGTCTTCGCCAGCGGCGATGAACCGGCTTTCGAGCGGGTGAGGGGAGTTCTCGACGTGGTCACCGCGAAGCTTTTCTACATGGGCGCGTTCGGGACGGCGCTGAACGCGAAGCTGTGTGCCAACATGCTGGTTGCCATCAACATCGCATCGACCGCCGAGACGCTGGCTTTCGGCCGAAAGCTCGGCGTCGATCCGCTGCGTCTGGTGGAGGCGCTGAAGGACGGTGCGGGCGGATCGCTGCAGTTCACCGTGCGGGCAGCAAGGATGGCTACCGGCGACTGGAAGCGGGTGATGGGGTCTACGGCCATGCTCGCCAAGGACCTCCACTTGATCGAAGAAAAAAGCGGGGAGATTGGGTGCCCCACCCCGATCCTGATGACAGCCGCCCGCATCTACGACGAAGCGATGGCGGGAGGATATGCGGAGACCGATGTGGCAGCTGTCTACGCAATAGTCGCCAGAAGGGCGGGCCTCGACGTGCCAGGCGAGGAATCGGACAAAACGGAGAATGGATGATGAAGCGCTACAAGTTGGGAACGGGTCTAATCATGGGCAGGCCGCAGCCCCTGGTGCTTGTAGAAGACCGAGTGCTCACATTGGCTGAAGTGCTGGGGGAGGGTGCCCCTGCCACGCTGCTTGATGTCCTCGCCGACTGGCGCCGACTGGAGAATGAAATCATGGAGCACGTCGAACGAATTTCCGGCGGCAGGGCTCCCGAGTCGATCGACTATCTGCCCCCTGTCCCCAAGCCGCGCAAGGTCATCTGCGTCGGCACCAACTACCGCGACCATCTGGCGGAGATGAAGGTCACCACCCTTCCGGCGTTTCCCTACTCTTTCTTCCGTCCGCATACGTCGCTGGCTGCCCATCGCGAGGAAATTCGCCTGCCGAAGGGCGCAAAATTTGTGGATTGGGAGGCCGAGCTCGGCGTGATCGTGGGAGCGACCATCGGGCCTGACCATGGGTCGGATCTGCTTGAGGCGGTGGCAGGATATACGGTCGTGAACGACATCTCCGCCCGCGATTGGATCGCCAGCCGACCGCCGGTCGGCATCGACTGGGTGATGCAGAAGGCGTGGGATAAGTTCCAGCCCACTGGCCCCTGGGTTACGCCGGCTCGCTTCGTGCCCGAGCCGCAGCGGCTCGCCATCGAGCTCACAGTTAACGGGGTGGTGAAGCAGAAGTCCAGCACTGGCGAAATGATCTTCGGCGTTCGCGAGATCATCAAGCATCTTGCTTCGATCATGACGCTTGAGCCTGGGGACATCATCGCCACCGGTACGCCCGCGGGCGTTGGCTTCGGTCGCACTCCGCCGGAATTCATCCGGAGAGGGGATCAGGTGAAGGTCACGATCAACGGCTTGGGGACGCTCGAAAACCGCTTCGTCTGATCCAAATCGAACTTGCTCCTCAGAACATGAAAGAATGACACCATGATAAAGGTCAACCGCATCGTCTACGCCGCGTTCGAGACGCCTGATTTGAACGCCCAGATCGATCATTACACGAAAGTGATGGGGCTGACCCTGATCGACCGCGACAACGACGCCGCCTATCTCTCCACCGGGGCCGACCACCATACTGTTGTGTTGCGCCAAGGTTCGACGGCGCGTTGCGACGCGCTGGGATTTCAGCTCCCGCCCGGAGCGAGCCTCAGCGATTACGCCAAGCAGATCGAAGGCCATGGCATCCGGACAAAACGCCTGTCGGACAGCCAGCCTAGCATCGGCGAAGCGCTGGTGTTCGATGATTCAAAGGGAACGCGGGTCGAAACATTCGTCTCAACGACGCCAGCCAACGCCGGCTTCCAACGCGCCGGCATTGCTCCCAACAAGCTCGGGCATGTCGCTTTCAATGTGACAGACATAGAGGCTACCGTCGGCTTCTACTGTGGCGTACTCGGGTTTAAGGTGAGCGACTGGATGGGCGATTTCTTTGCCTTCCTCCGCTGCGGCCCGGACCACCATACGATCAATCTGGTCTCTGGAACGGCGGGCAAGATGCACCATATCGCCTTCGAACTGCGCGACTGGACGCACATTCGCGATGCCTGCGATCTCCTGGCCAGGGACCGTGTCCCGCTTGTCTGGGGACCCGTGCGACACGGCATCGGCCACAACATCTCAACCTATCACCGCAACGCCGACGGCCAAATCATTGAACTCTTCTGTGAACTCGACCGGGTGAACGAGGAACTGGAAATCTATGATCCCCGGCCGACACACCAGGAGTTTCCCCAGAAGGGCAAGATCTGGGAAGATATTGGCATGGCTGCGAATATGTGGGGCACGCCCCCGCCTGAGGGTTTCCTGGACTGAGGCTGCCGCTCGGGCGTCAGCGGCACGGCGCCCGCCTTGCGCGCGGCTTTGACCGCACGGCACCCACTTAATGGAGACGACATTGGAACAAACCCGGGTTACCAACCTCGTCAGGCTGTTAAATCCAAGATCGATCGCAGTTGTCGGCGCATCGGCCGATCCCTCGAAAGCAGGTTCGCAGGCACTGGCTTCGCTCTCGGGCTTTCTCGGCAAGCTGATGGCCGTCCACCCGCGAGAGCGCGAAGTGCAGGGGTTTTCCTGCTTTCCGAGCATCGCCGATCTGCCGGAGCCGGTCGATCTCGCGATCTTGGCCATACCGGCGCAGCACTGCGTTAAAGCCGCCGCTGAAGCGGCCACCCGAGGTATCGGCGGCGTCTTCATCATATCTGGAGGTTTCGGCGAGTCCGGCGTGGAAGGTGCCAAGTTGCAGGATCAACTGGCGGAGATCTGCAGCGCGACGGGTCTCCGACTGCTCGGTCCAAACACGTCGGGTTTCATTAATCCGCGCGCAGGATGTGTCGCGAGCTTCGTCCCCGGCGTCGACCGGCTGCCTGCAGGCAATATCGCGGTTGTTGCCCAATCCGGAGGTGTCAATCTCAGCTTGAGTTTCCTTATCGAACGGCTGGGAGAGGGGATTTCCCTCGCGGTCGGCCTCGGCAACGCGGCCGACGTAACGACAGTCGATGTGCTGGAGATGCTCGCCGCCGACACGAACACCCATGCCATTGCGCTCCATCTGGAAGGAGTTGCAGATGGTCGAAAATTGTATGACACGCTTTGCAAGGTGACGCCGCGCAAACCGGTCGTCGCCCTGGTGGCGGGACGAGCGGACATCGAGGAATTCGCGGTATCCCACACGGGAAACCTGATGGGTTCGCGACAGCGGACCGTATCGGCATTGATGCAGGCGGGGGCCGTCGTCGTTGAGACAACCGACGAACTCTCGCAGGCCGCCTCCATTCTCGCACGCCGGCGGCTGCCCCCTAAGGTGCGGAACGGTGTGGCGCTGATCACGGGTCAAGCCGGGCCGGGGCTTTTGATCGCCGACAGCTTGAAGTCCTCCGGCGTAGAGATGCCGGCTCTTTCGGACGAGACCGTCACGAAGATCGGCACGCTATTGCCGCCGATGACGTTCGTCAAGAATCCGGTGGACACCGGACGACCCGGGCCGACATTTCCCCAGATCGTGCAACTTGTGGCACAGGATTCCGCTATCGACGCGATCCTCGTTTTCGCCCTTAGCGAGCCGTCGGTGCTCGATCCAGTGAAAGCGCTTATGCCTGCCGTCGACCTCACCGGAAAGCCTGTTGTGTTTGGTACACTCGGGATCGGAAGAGATATGGATGACGCAATGAAGGCGCTGCGGACATGCAATCTGCCGGCGATGCTTGGCCCTGAAAGGCTGGCGCTCGCAGCGATAGTGCTGGATGCGGATTCCCGCGCTCAGTGGTCGCTGGCGCAGCAACGACTCCCCGCCGGCGTGCCAACCGGCGAGCGGCTTGCTGGAGCGTTTGACGAGGATCGCGCGAAAGCCCTGTTGCGCACGTATGGCATAGCGACGCCGCGAAGCGCGCTTTGTGAAAACCGAGGCGAGGCCATCGCTGCTTTTCAGCAACTGCGCTCACCGGTGGTGGTGAAGATCGCGGCGACGGACATCGCCCACAAGACTGAGGCCGGTGGCGTCGTACTCGACGTTCGCAACGAGAGCGACCTGGAAAAGGCGCTAGACCGCATCGCGAAAATTCCAACAGTTCAGCCGGGTCGCGTGCTTATCGAAGAGATGGCGCTCCGTGGCGTCGAACTGATCGTGGGAGGTGTGCGCGATCCATCGTGGGGACCGGTGGTCGTCATCGGCATAGGCGGCGTTCTCGCAGAGGCGCTTTCGGATTCGATGGTGCGGTTGGCGCCGCTTTCAAGGTCGGACGTAGCAGCCATGCTGGGCGGCTTGCGGGCCAGGAAGCTTCTGGACGGCTTCCGGGATCTGCCAGAATGTAATCGAGATGCCATCGCCGAAGCGGCTATTGCAATCGGGCGTTTGCTGGAAGAGCATCCGGAGATCGCTGAGGTGGAGATCAACCCACTTCGGGTCAACAAAGACTACGCCGTTGCCCTTGATGCCCTGGTCGTGCTTGCTTGACGCTGCACTCGAGGTCGAAAGTTAAACCTTCGGGAGCTGGGGTCGGCCGGTTACCGATACGGCGTCGCAAACCTTTCTCAGCAACGCGAGAGCAGGGGAGCCAGGTTCCGAAATGGAATGGTCGCCCGCGGTCAGGGTTACCGCCGCCTCCACCTCGCCCTGCCAGTTGAGGACTGGAACGCTTATCGCATTGAGACCGGGAATAAACCTGCCGTCGACGCTCGCATATCCCATATTGCGAACGGTCTGGACCAGGAGCCCAATCTCGTTCTCTCTGTTGGGATTGAGATCCGGCCATGACAGACGGAGGGCTTTAGCCCGATCGATTTCCGCTCTCAGCAGGTCCCTTACCAATATCGGCGGCGAATAGGCGAGAAACACACGTCCGCTTGCCGAGTTGAGCAGCGGTAAGGTCGTGCCCAGGCCGAGCGATGTGATCACAAAGCTGCCTGTGCGTTGCCACCGCACCACTGTGGGGCCATGCGGTCCCCAAATAGCGACGAGGCCAGCGGCTCCAGTTTCAGCAACGAGGCGCTCGAGGTGGTCGGCGGCCTCGTTGACGAGATCCATTCTCGCCATTGCCGCCAGGCCCAGTTCCGTTGCCCCTTTGGCAAGGTCGTAGAGACCAGCACGCTGGACTTGTCGCACCAGCCCCGCCTTGGCAAAGCTTGCCAGATACCGGTGAACCTTGCTCGCCGGCATTTTCGCCCGCTGCGCGATTTCCTTGAGGGAGGCGGGACCTTCGATGGCTGCCAGAATGCGCAATACGACCAACGCCGAATCCAGCGCCTGAATGCCCGTTCGACTCACCTCGGGTTCTTCAGCCGTCGCTTTTTCGTCCATTCAGTTCTGCCCTTACGGTCGCGGTTCTTGCCATAGAGATACCGACTGTAGCCGGCGAGCAAGCATTTTTACAGTTGCATTGTACGCAATGCGTTGTACGATGCGCAACACGTTGAGTGGGGAAGGACATATGCGCGTTGCTATCCTTGGCGCAGGGCCGGCCGGTCTTTATGCAGCCTATCTGCTGAAAAAGCGTGGTTTGGCGTCCGACATCCGGATCGTCGAGCAAAATGCGCCAGACGCTACCTTCGGTTTCGGCGTGGTGTTTTCTGACCGGGCTTTGGAGTTCCTGCACGACGACGACCCAGAGACTCATGCGCTGGTCGAGCCCGAACTCGAGACGTGGCAGGACATCACGCTCAATCACGGGGGCGCCTCAACCCGCATCGACGGGATCGGCTTTTCGGCAATAGGCCGCTTGCATCTGCTGCAGCTCTTGCAGGAACGGGTGCGCAGCGTCGGCATTCACCCTGAGTTCAACGCAGTCGTCCGCGATTTGTCGGAGCTTGGCGACTACGACCTGCTGATCGGGTCCGATGGAGTCAACTCGCTGGTCCGGCGATCGGCTGATTTCGGCACGAACCAAGAACTTCTGACCAACCGGTTCGTCTGGTACGGCACCAGGCAGCGTTATGAGACGCTGACCCAGACGTTCAAGCAGGCGGACGCCGGCAGTTTCAACGCCCATCACTACCGCTTCTCGCCGCAGATGAGCACATTCATCGCCGAGGTCGACGAAAAGACATTTTTCGGCATCGGCTTCGATCGGATGAGCGAGGATGAGACGAAGGCGTATCTCGAAAATGTCTTCGCCGACGAACTCGGTGGGCACGGCCTGGTGACCAACAAGTCGCTCTGGCGTCAGTTTCCGAAATTGCGCAACAAACGTTGGTCGGTGGGAAACAAGGTTCTTGTCGGCGATGCGCTGCGGACGGCGCACTTTTCGATCGGCTCCGGCACGCGGCTTGCCCTTGAAGATGTCATCGCGCTGGTCCGTGCCCTCGGCGCGTGGCCCGGCGATGTTCCGCAGGCTCTCGCGGCTTATGAAGCTGCGCGGCGCCCGATCGTCGACAAGCTCGTCCAGGCGGCCAATGCGAGCGCCGACTGGTACGAGAACTTTGCCGATCACATGCGGCTCGACCCCTGGGATATGGCGCTGAGCTACATCATGCGCTCAGGCAGGATGGATATGGACCGTCTCTCCCGGATGTCTCCGGCATTCGCCGAAGCGCTAAACAAGAATCAACGACGCCGTACGGGCAGCTAAGCCCACATCGGCGGTCGCGAGGAGGTAATGCTTTGCCGGCAATGACCGATCTGGTTTCGGACGACATGTCGTGTGCGGCGGAGATCGGCTTCTCTGCGCCTGAACGCTACAATGCCAGCGAAATATTGTTCCGCAACCTCGATGCCGGGCGCGCGAACAAGGTCGCGATCTACGCAATGTCCGGAAACGTCACCTATGGCGAGCTTTGTATCGAAGCCGCTCGTTTCGGCAACGGACTGAAGTCCCTTGGACTGAAACCGGGCGACCGCGTTGTCATGTTCCTGAATGACACGCCGCGCTATCCGGCCGCATATTTTGGCGCCGTACGTGCGGGCTTCGTGCCGATCCTATGCAATACTCTCTCCAACGTCGAACTCGTCCGCTTCTACATCGAGGATTCCGGTGCTTCGGTCGCTGTCGTAGAGGGCGAATACGCTCACCTGTTTGAAGCCGCTGTCGTTTCAGGCACATCTTTGCGGTCACTGGTGCTGGTCAATGGCGCGAGCACGGTTCATGCGGCAGTCGAAGTGAATGACGCCGCAAAATGGCTCGCTGGCTTTTCTCCGGATCTGACGCCGGCGGACACCCACCGCGACGACATGGCCTTCTGGATGTACAGCTCCGGCAGCACGGGCAAACCCAAGGGCATCGTGCATCTCCAGCATGACATGGCTTATACAATGGAAAGCTATGGCAGGCGGGTTCTCGGCATTCGGGAGGACGACATCTGCTTCTCGGTGCCGAAGATCTTTTTTGCTTATGGTTTCGGCAATTCCATCACATTCCCCTTTTCCTTGGGCGCGAGCGCCGTTCTGCATGCCGGCCGACCGGATGCGGCTGCCGTCCTGGATTGCGTGGAACGGTTCAAGCCAACCTTGTTCTTCGGCCTTCCCACCCTCTACAACGCTTTGCTCGGACATCCACGTGCGGCCTCGGCCGATTTCGGCAGCGTGCGTCTTTGTCTCTCGGCGGCCGAAGTCCTGTCGCAGGAACTCTTCGACGGCTGGAAGGAGCGGTTCGGCCTGGAAATCATGGAAGGTCTCGGATCGACCGAAGTCCTGCACATCTATCTTTCCAACACAGTCGACCAGAAGAAAGTGGGAACGGCGGGCAAGCGCGTGCCCGGCTACGACATACGCCTGACCTATCCTGATGGGCAGCCGGTCCCCCGCGGTGAGAGCGGCATCATGTGGGTGCGTGGCGGTTCGAACGCGCCGACCTATTGGAACAGGCCCGACAAGACCGAGCAGACCATGCGCGATGGCTGGATATGGACTGGTGACCTGTTGGTCGAAGACGAGGCCGGTTTCTACACATTCTCCGGACGGGTCGACGATCTCATCAAGGTCAGCGGCCAATGGGTCTATCCGCTCGAGATCGAACTCACCCTGTTTGAACATGAAGCGGTTCGCGAATGCGCGGTGCTGGGGCTGGAGATGCCTGACCGCCGCATGACGCTCAAGGCGTTTGTCGTGCTTGAAGACGGGCATACCGCCTGCGCTGAGATGACGGCTGCGCTCCAGGGCTACGTCAAATCGAAGCTGCTGCCGTACAAATACCCGCGGATCATCGACTACGTCGATGTCCTCCCCAAAACAGGGACGGGCAAGATAGACCGGCAGGAACTTAAAGGCCGGGGGATCTAGAAGACCTCTGCCTCGTACCGCCACCACCGCAAATTCAGAGAAGCCGATTTTAGGCTGGGAAAGTCAGTAGATGTCCAAAGCAGAGCAGTATTTATTTCCGATAGCGGATCAGCCGTCGGTCCCCGTTCTTGGGCAACATCGCCTATATCCCGTGAGCCGCATCTTCTGCGTCGGAAGAAACTACGCCGAGCACGCGAAGGAGATGGGCGTGGAGGTCGATCGTGAAGCGCCATTTTACTTTCTGAAGCCGGCCACGGCGATCGTCCCGACAGGTTCGACCATCCCCTATCCACCGGGGACGACCAATTATCATTACGAAATGGAACTTGTCGTGGCGATCGGAGCTTCGGGCTTCAAGGTGTCCAGGCAGGAGGCTCCCTCGCTGGTCTACGCGTATGGAGCCGGGCTGGACATGACCAGGCGCGACCTGCAGCTTGAGGCGCGTTCCAAGGGGCGGCCATGGGATCTTGGCAAAGCGTTCGAACAATCTGCGGTCGTCGCGACAATGACAAGGGCGGCGGATGTACCGTCTCTCGATGGCCGCCGGATTCAGCTGCGCGTAAACCGAGAAGTCAAACAATCCGCCGTTCTCGATGATCTTGTCTGGAAAATCGATGAACTGATCTCCCATCTTTCACGCTACTACCATCTTGTTCCCGGAGACCTGATCTTCACCGGCACGCCCGCGGGTGTTGGCCCGGTCGTGGCCGGCGACATTATCGAGGGCACAATCGACGGCCTCGAGCCCGTTCGCCTGACACTGCGTCCGGCGGAGTAGTTCTGTGGACTGCCGGAGGCCCTCCGACCTTTGAACGTTTCGAGAGGCAAGCCAGATGTTGGTACTGCATGACTATTTCCGGAGCGGCGCCTCGCATCGCGTTCGCATTGCCCTCCACCTCAAGGACTTGGAATTCACACAGGCTTCCCATCATTTGCGCAGGGGCGAACAGCGCGCTCAAGACTACCTGTCCCTGAATCCGCAAGGCCTGGTTCCCACGCTCGTGCATGACAACCTGGTCGTTACCCAGTCGTTGGCTATTATGGAGTATCTGGACGAGACTTTCCCGCAGACGCGCCAACTGCTTCCGCCAAATGCGGCTGACCGTGCTCGGGTCCGCTCACTTTCTGGCGTAATCGCTGCCGATACGCATCCATTAAACAATCTGCGTATTCTGAGCTATCTTGAGAAAAATCTCGGCCTGCCCGAGGAAGACAGAAATGCTTGGTGCAGACGGTGGCTGAAAGAAAGTTTCGAGGCACTTGAGGTTCATCTTTCAGATGGCCGTTCCGGCCATTTCTGTCATGGTGACGAACCAACTATGGCGGACGCATGCCTTGCGCCGCAAATGTTGAGCGCTAAGCGATTCGGGTTCGATATGGCGCCGTTCGCCAATGTGACCCGTGTCGCCAACAACGCTGCAGAACTTGGCGCATTCAAATTGGCTGAGCCGATGCGCCAGCCTGACGCGGAATAGTGCCGTGTTTCAACAAAGCTGCATCGGCAAATTATGCAGAAAGGACGATCCGGGGTCTGGTGAACGCGCATTATCACGCCGCGTCTGCGCATGCCTTTCGGCAGTGAACAGAGAGGAACGAATATGACCAGGATGGATCATAGCAACGTCAGCAATGTGATGAAGCCGGAGGACACTGCGGAGTTGCGCCAACTCTATAGCGACTTTGAATCAGAGCATCTCAAGCCCCTTTGGACGCAAATTGACGACCTGATGCCAGTCGTGCCCAATCCCAAGGCCGTGGCGCATGTCTGGAAATGGTCGAAGCTGTTGCCCCTGGCTCAGCGGTCAGGCGACCTTGTTCCTGTCGGGCGGGGTGGCGAACGTCGCGCGATTGGCCTTGCCAATCCTGGCCTGGGTGGGCGCGCCTATATCAGTCCCACCCTGTGGGCCGCAATCCAGTATCTCGGGCCAAAGGAAACGGCTCCTGAGCATCGGCATGCGCAGAATGCTTTCCGCTTCGTTGTCGAGGGGGAGGGCGTCTGGACGGTGGTGAATGGCGACCCTGTGCGAATGAGCCGCGGCGACTTGTTGCTTACCCCGGGATGGCATTTCCACGGCCACCACAACGACACCGACCAGCCGATGGCTTGGATCGACGGTCTCGATATCCCATTCTCCTATCAGAACGACGTCGGCTTTTTCGAATTCGGGTCGGAGCGCGTGACCGATTATGCGACCCCGAGATTCTCGCGCGGGGAGCGTCTCTGGTGCCATCCAGGTCTGCGGCCATTGTCGGAACTAAAGGATACCGTAAGCTCACCGATCGGCGCCTATCGCTGGGAACACACTGATCGATCTCTGACAGAGCAGCTTTTGCTCGAGGACGAAGGCCAACCAGCAACAGTCGAGCAGGGACATGCGGCGGTGCGCTACATCAATCCGACGACCGGTGGCGACGTGATGCCGACGATCCGAGCCGAGTTTCATCGCCTGCGCGCAGGGACGATTACGCCGTCGCGTCGCGACGTGGGCTCCTCCGTGTTCCAGGTGTTCGAGGGCGCTGGATCTGTGGTCCTCAACGGCGCCGAGCACATGCTGGAGACGGGCGATCTGTTCGTGGTGCCGTCATGGGTCGCCTGCTCGCTGCGGGCCCAGACGCAGTTCGATCTTTTCAGCTTTTCTGACGCGCCAATCATGGAACGTCTGAATTTTGCGCGCACTCACATCGAAAATGGGGATAGATGAGAATGTTGACGGGATCGGGCTCGGCGCCGTGACCACGCTCGACGAGCGCGAGGCTCGGGCGCTGTTGCGTGAGCGGCTCGGAGCGGGTGCGCGTTACGATTCCCCGGCCGCCCCAGCATGCGAGTTGGCATGGGCACGGCGGGGAACAGCCTATTTCGCCCGCAAACTCAACGAACTGCCCGACGAAGCGCTGGACGCCCCCTCTTTGGCCGCGGGTTGGTCGCGGCGGCACGTGATCGCGAATGTCGGCTACAATGCCCGGGCACTGGCGCGTCTTGTCGAGGCGGCGCGACATGGGGCCGTCGAAGAGGTCTTGGCGGAACCCGAGTACCAGAACGAGGAAATTTCCTTTGGCGCTACTCTCCCCTCTCATGCCTTACGATATCTGTTCAAACATTCGGCGGTTCATTTGAATGTAGAATGGCGCGACCTGCCCGATGATCGCTGGCCGGCCGAAATACGGGCCTTGGACGGCCGAATTGTGAAAATCCGCGAGACGCCCTGGCTCAGGGCGAGTGAGGTGTGGCTGCGCGCGATAGACCTGGACAATGGAGGATCATTCCTTGATTTCCCGCCGGATTTCGTCGATCAGTTGCTGGACGGATAACTTAGGAAGCTGGACCAAACGGGGCAGCCGATCCGCATGGAGCTGGTCGCAACCGATCGTGATCGATCCGCCCGCGTAGGTGGAGGCGGCCCGCGCGTTTCCGGCCGTACCAGCAATCTGGTCCGCTGGCTTGCCGGGCGTGGCGTGCGGCGATTGGTCAGCCTCGACGGGACGCTGCCACCGTTGCCGCTTCGGGAGCGGACGGTTGCAGCCATTTCGTAGCATCATCGGGTAAACGCCGACGCCACATGTAGGTCATACCTTAGTCGATGATGATCGACTATTCGCCTCTCGATGGACTTGAGCCAACCGCCAGCGAGCCCGATGCGACCGCCGCCATGGTAGATCGCGACCGGCCACAGCCAAAACTCCGACCCCGCATCCGATCCAGAACCGTCATGGAGGCCTTTCGCCCGTTGAAATGTTCGCGGTCGCGGCAGGGGCAAGTCCGACAACGACGCAGCCATGCCCCGACGGCACACGCTCAAGCGCGAGCGCCACGAAAAACGGATATCCGACCGCCAGGCCGAGACGGTCCACAGAATGCCAGGAAGTTCGCTGCGGCGCGCGGCCATGCCGTCCCCGAATGAGGCACAGAGCGACGACTCCCAAAACAGCCGCAATCTCGATCCGACTGCAGTTCAGGATCGTCTGGCCGAAGACCGGGACTGCGCGGCGTGTAGCCGGCAATGTACCGCTGAATGCCAGCAGTCCGAGGCAACCGTGGTGCTGGAAAAGGTCACCGAACCACTCGCGGAGAATAACTGAAGAAGTCGCAGCTCCCACGATCGGGAATTGGCGGCTCGGTCGCCTGTGATGGGCAGATCCCGGTGGTCGACGACATGCTAGGCATGTTCACCGGTTCCGGCCGAAATTCGTCAAGAGCTATGCCAAACTGGGCTCAGAGGCCGAGGCTGCCATTGCGGCCTACGCGGCTGATGTGCGGGAAGGGCGCTTCCGGCGGCCGAACATGTCTTCGACGATACACAGAAAGCCGGAGATATCGCATGAGCGTTCCGATCGTGCGCACCGTTGCCGAGCTTCGCACGGTTATCGCGGGATGGCGCCGCTCTGGCGCCAGTGTCGCCGTGGTGCCGACCATGGGGGCCTTGCCATGGCGGAATCACGCTTGAACGACTCCTTGAACCGCCGAGACGAACTGGCGTTGGTTTGGCAGCATCTGACTACGAATCTGGGGGGCAGGAGTTTGCATCTCTTCGGGCTCGCCGAATACCGCCGTTTGCTGCCGTGTATATACGGGAGCCGGCGGGAGTGCGCCAGCGTAGTGTTTGCGGAACCCATCGCCGAAAGAATGCTCCGACCGCGTCCGGCGAGGACGGCTTTGCGGCCCATCTTCACGTCGCGGTGGGTGTGTCGGGAGGCCGGGTGTCCCTCGCTAGTCAGAGCGACGCCGTTTCAGACTGTTACGTCGGGCAGCTTAAGCGACACAAGTGCCTGTCGTTTCGCTCGGACCAGCGGCTTAGTAATGGCGGCTTCGTAAACCGACTGCAGCCTGGAGAAGACCCTCTAGGCGCTGGCGCCTCCAGGTGGAGGTGCCGCAGTTCCTGCATCACTCGGACCACAGCTTCAGGCCTCCGTGCTATCAGTCGATCGAGCTTACAACCGATTGCATAGCGCAACCAGAACCGGGCCAAGCTCGTGTTCGGGATGAACCTGGACGGTGACGTCGACCATGTGTCATGCCGTTAAGGTTCAGCTCAACCTTCCAGTACCGCGAGTCAGCCGATCGTTTCGCGAATGGCGGCCTCGATGCCCGCCGCATCCAGCTGGTAGTGACGATAGAGATGCGTCGGCGGCGCGATCAGGCTGTACTCGTCCCGGATGCCATGACGGACCAGCCGTGCCGGGCTGCCGGCCTCCGCCAGGACTTCAGCGACAGCGCCACCCAGTCCGCCGACAATATTGTGCTCCTCGATCGTCATGATGACGCGCGACTTGGCCGCCGCCGATAGTATCGCGTTAGTGTCTAGCGGTTTGATCGTATGCATGTCGATAAGCCCGACCGACTTGCCCGCCGCACGCAGCGTTCGAAAGGCCTCGCGGGATGGATGAACCATCGAGCCGCAGGCAATCATGGTGAGTTCCGAACCTTCGGCGTGAACGACTGCCTGGCCGAACTTGAAATCCACCCCATCGTCATAAACTTTTGGTTCTTGGCCACGACCGATGCGGAAATAGATCGGCTGCGCATGCGTTACCGATGCCCTAACCGCCGCTGCCAATTGCGGTCCATCGGCCGGTGCGACCACTGTCAGGTCCGCAATGCTGCGCATGATGGCGAGGTCTTCGGTCGCGTGGTGCGAGGTGCCGTAGAAACCAAGCGAGATACCGGCATGATGGCCGATCAACCGGACCGGCAATGCCGAGTAGGCGACGTCGGTGCGGATCTGCTCGCAACAGAGCAGGGCCAGAAAAGAAGCGAAGGTTGCAACGAACGGCATGGCGCCGGTGGTGGCCATGCCGGCTGCGGCCGAAACCATATTCTGTTCGGATATGCCGAACTGGGTGAAGCGCTCAGGGAAGCGCTGCGCGAACCGAACTAGCCCGTTCGAATATTGCAGGTCTGCGGTGCCCGCAACGACCGGATGGCCTTCTTCAACCAGTTCGATAAGCGCGTTGGATAGGTAGCTTAGGCCGGGCGCCCGTGCGTTGATCTGGCGATACTGCCAGGAATTCGGGTCGATCGGACCGTTCATTGCGACGTACCTCCGCGCTTGATCTCTTCGGCGGCCAGAGCCTCGTCTGCAGGCGCCAGGTAACCGAGATGCCAGCCGGGCTCGGTTTCCATGTAGCTTACGCCCTTGCCTTTCGAGGTTCGGGCGATGACACAGACCGGCTGGGTGCGGTTCGTATCGGTCTTGATGGATCGCAGGAGGGTCGAAAGGGCCGCCACGTCATGGCCGTCAACCTCATGCACCTGCCAACCGAAGGCACTCCACTTGCCGGCGAGGGGTTCGATGCCGATGATGTCGTTGACCTGGCCGTCGAGCTGGTAGCCATTGCGGTCGACGATCGCGATGAGATTGCCGGCCTTGTGATGCGCCGCCGAAAGCGCCGCTTCCCAAACCTGGCCTTCCTGCATTTCGCCGTCGCCGAGCAGAACATAGACGTCGAAACGCTGTTTGGTTGCGCGGCCCCCCAGCACCATGCCGAGGCCGCCCGACAAAGCGTGGCCGATCGAGCCAGAGCTGAAGTCTATGCCGGGAACCTTGCGCATATCCGGGTGGTCGCCGAGCGGATTCCCCAGCCTGGTGTATCCGTCGAGGATGTCCTTCGAGAAGAAGCCCCAATCGACTAGTAGCGGGTACAGCCCGACTGCCGCGTGACCTTTGCCCATAAGGAAGCGATCACGGCCCGGCCATTGCGGCTCGCCGCGCCGCAAGCGCATTGCGTCGTAATAGAGAGTCGCAAAAATTTCCGCACAGGAGAACACTGATGAGTAGTGGCCAACCTTGGCGATCTGGATCAGGCGTAGCGTCTCCAACCGCACGAACTCTGCCTTTTCGCGCAAGAGCGCGACGCGGCTCGGATCGAGTAGCGTTGCGAGGTCGGATGAGGGAGAACGGCTCTTCATTGGTCAGTCTCTTTAGGATACCTACCCAACATATAACTTATATGACATCGTTGGCTTATGCAACCGCACTTGATCGCAAGAGGATTTTTCCATGAGGCGTGACGAGCGGCTTCAGAACGAGCGCATCGCCGCCTTCCATGCCGAGCTTGTCGGGGGCGGTGTTAGGCGCCATATTCGTGACGCTGCTCACCGAACGCTCTGGGCCATCAAAATAGGATTTGATATTGGCCCCGTTCTTGTGCAGCGTCCGATCGGAATTGCGATCCCGTCTCTGTGCTCTCGTACTCACGCAGCGAAGCAACGCGAAGCACGCGATCGGCTCAGGCCAGTTGTCCAGTGAATGGGTTCACGATGATGGCCAGGCGTTTGACTCCCAGCTGCCGAAAGAGAGCGCCGAAGCTCTTGCAGGGCACCAAACCGGAAGATGGTCGGAATGGATTCCAACGAAATGAGGCCGTCAAGCGAATTTCCAATTTCCAATTTAGGTCGGCACTCTGTCTGCAAAGTCACAATGATTTCTCTGACGCCCGTTTGTCATTGTGATTATGCCGATGCACAATCACCTCCACACTCAGTAGGGTGGCGTTCAGTGTCGAGACTTCGACATCGAAGTCCGAAGCCCTCCGGTGATCTTTTGGCGCAATGCATTGTGACGGGTACCGCATTGCATCCGAATTACAAATTATAAGTTGCCAGTGGTGTAAATTCACGCTCTTTGGATTCCGCGATCTTGCCTGATCGGCCCACCACAGGGACTGTGGAGCAATGCCGCGCTTGTGGTTTGTATGGGAACTGTGGTCCCATAGAAGGGTAGAGACCGGCGAGTCGGTTGCTGGGTCGAAAGTCAAGTGATTAAGGCAAAAGGTCGAGGCAGATGGACGTCGCGAAGAACAATCAGTGGAGCCTTTCGTTGCGCACTTACAAAGCCCTGCGTGAAACTCTCATACTGGGGAGGTTCGCGCCAGGTGAGCGTTTGCTGCTTGACCCTATTGCGCATTCGCTTGGTACGAGCATCACGCCGGTTCGTGAAGCTTGCATTCGCCTGGTTGGCGAACAGGCGCTGGAATTTAAGTCGGGCCGATTTGCAATGGTTCCTGAATTGACACACGCGCGGTACATGCAACTGCGATTAATCCGGCTGGAACTTGAAGGGCTTGCCGCTGAACTCGCATGTGGGCGCGCTGCTCAAAGCGACATTGATGAGCTTTCATCAACACATCGTGCTTTTGTCGCGGCAGAACGAAGCGGGGATTTCGCTGAGGCCAAGCGATGCAATCGGGCTTTTCATTTTCGAGTCTATCGGCTGTCGGGAATGGAAATGCTCGTCAGCCAAATCGAGAGCTTGTGGGCGTCGATGGGGCCGATCCTCAGCCTCTTTTACGGCATGCGCGACAACGACTACATCGGAGCCGCTGAGCATGACAATCTGATCGCTGCGTTCCGCCGCGGCGACCGCTCCGCAGCACGCGAAGCCATCCAGCAGGACATCATCAGGGGTGGCGCGCCGATCCTGCGCTACCTCAACGAAAAGGAAGCCGCCGCCTGACCCGCATCCAGGTCAGCGTTCGGGCCGACAGCATTCGCGGCTAGGCGCTGACTTCTGGAAGCCTGTCGGCCCACGGCCGTGCTTGCTCCAGCTGCCGCGCGAGAGCAAACAGAAGTCCCTCCTGACCGTATGAGGCGGTAAAGTGACTGCCAACGGGCATTCCATTCTCGTCCCAGAAAAGAGGCACAGTCATTGCAGGCTCTCCAGTCATGTTGGCAAATGGTGTGAAGGGAAGGAATTCCATGAAGCGGTCCATGACCTTGTCGCCGCCATGGACGGCCGCGTCGAAATGGCCAAGCAGAGGCGGCACAGTCCCCAGCGTCGGGGTCAGCCACACGTCGTACTTGGTCAAGAACGCGGCCATCTCACGCGCGAAGCGGTTGAAGAAAACTATGTCCACGAGATACTGACCTGCCGTAACCGCCTTGCCATGCTCGTAGAGATACTTATTGAACGCTTCGCAGTGCGCCGCCGCCGTATCAATCGCCATGCCCGTCGCCTGCGAGATCAGGTGAATCGTACGCGTGGCTGTCAAAGTCCAGAACCGCCGATAAGTGCGTTCGTACGCCTCATAGTCGAATTTCGGTTCGACAAACTCGACCGTATGCCCCAGTTCTTCGCACAAGCGAGCCGTACTGTGGACGGCCTCCACACAAGCCCGCTCGAGCCGTGTTCCCAACAATGCGGTATCCGTCACGGCGATCCTCAAAGATCGAGGAGGCCGTTCCGTCTGCGACAAAAATGATTCCTGTGGACGTGGGGCCATATAGGGATCCCCCGGCATTGGGCCTTCTGTCGCATCGAGGAGCGCTGCACTGTCGCGCACTGTGATTGAGACGCAATGCTCCGCGCCGATGGCGCCGACGCTTCCCTCTCCAAATTTTGGCGCGTAACTGATTCTCCCCTTGCTTGGCTTCAGGCCGAACAGGCCGCAGCATGACGCAGGTATTCTGATCGACCCCGCTCCATCATTGGCATGTGCAACCGGGACCATGCGGGCAGCAACGGCAGCCGCCGATCCTCCGCTCGATCCACCACTCGAGCGCTGAAGGTCCCAAGGATTCCTGCAAGGACCAAACAGGATTGGCTCCGTCGTGCCAAGGGTTCCGAATTCGCATGTATTGGTCTTGCCAAGTGTCACGAGGCCAGCGCGGCGATACCGTGCCATGAGTTCGGAGTCGACGGGTTCGGGTATGTCAGCCAACAAGGGAGATCCCGCGCTGGTGGGCACTCCCGCATATGCCAGTGAAATATCCTTGATGAGAAACGGCACTCCAGCGAACGGGCCGGCCTGGCCTGCCGCCAAGGTGTCCTCCGCCTCTTGGCGCATATGACGTATCACTGCGTTTATCGCGGGGTTCAAGCGGTCGATCCGGTTCCAAGCCGCATCCACCAATTCCCGAGGTGAGGCTTTGTTTGTCTGAACCAACGCCGCTTGGGCGAGCATGTCCATCCGAGCGATGTCTGTCGTCACGGGCACTTCTCCGGTTAGATCTTGAGGACCACGCCATCGCGAGCCGACCAGGAAACGTGAGTGCTTTCCCCGGATGTCAGCGACGGCCGTACTGAAAGGTTCTGGAGCTTAATCTTCATGATCTGGCGGCTTTGGGTTTCGGCATGGACCCGAATGTGGTCGCCCAGATAGATCACTTCCGAAATGACCGCAGGCAGGCTGTTGTCCGCCTGTTGTTCGGGTCCGGAGAGCGATAGCCGCTCCGGCCGCACTGACACAACAACGGTATCACCACGCGAGATGTTGCCGGCATATCTGCTCCGGATAAGCGCCCCGTCGGATGTCGTCACCGTGCATTCGGTCCCATCTACATCCGAGACGCTGCCGCGAATTGCATTGTTGTCGCCAATGAAACTTGCAACGAACGCGCTTTGGGGCTGCTCGTAGAGACATTCGGGCGGCGCAATCTGCTCGATCCTGCCATTGTTGAAAATGGCTATGCGGTCGGACATCGTCAGCGCTTCCGACTGGTCATGCGTGACGTACATTACCGCAAAGCCGAGATTGCTGTGGATGCGCTTGATTTCAAGCTGCATGTGCTCGCGAAGATTCTTGTCGAGCGCGCCGAGCGGTTCGTCCATCAACACAAGCGCCGGCTCGAACACGAGCGCCCTGGCGAGTGCGACCCGCTGCTGCTGGCCCCCTGAAAGCTGTACCGGCCGCCTTTCGGCAAAGGCCGACATCTGGACCATGTCGAGCGCCCGCGTAACGCTTGCCTTAATTTCATGTTTCGGGAGTCGGCGGACTTTGAGCGGGTAAGCGAGGTTTTCCGCCACGGTCATGTGCGGGAAGAGCGCATAGTTTTGGAAAACGACGCCGATGTTTCTGCGGTGCGGGGCAAGATTCTGGATCGGCTGCCCATTCAGGCGGATTTGGCCGCTCGATGGCATCTCGAAACCCGCCAGCATCATCAACGAGGTGGTTTTGCCGGAGCCCGAAGGCCCAAGCAGCGTCAGGAACTCGCCATCGGCGACAACCAGATTGAGATCTTGCACCACCGGCGTTTGGCCATCATAGGATTTGTTCACAGCATCGAATTCGACAAGCACTGACTTGTCGGCCGATGGCGCTCCACGGTTCGCAGTGTCTTCGGTCAAGAGCCCTCCATCGTGCTTCCGTTCAATCCCAGCACGCGGTGCGGCCCATCCGCGGGCTCGTATCATGCGCTGGCTGGCTCGTGCGTTGCCGCAAATTGCTCTATGGATCGAGCAAGACGCTCAACAAGCAGGTCGATTTCACCGGGCTCGATCACGAAGGGAGGGCAGACGGCGATGGTGTCACCCATGTTGCGCACGATCACGCCGTTGCTGCGGCACAATCGTTCAACCTGGCTCCCCGCCTTCGTCATCGGGTCGAATGGGCGGCGCGAAACGCTGTCGACCAGTTCAATGCCTGCGAGAAGGCCGACGCTTCGGATTTCTCCCACATTCGGGTGGCCCGCCAACTCGGATCTAAGCTTATTGCGCAGATGATTGCCGAGCCTGCGCACGGACGTCAAAATATCCATCTCGCGGTAAATACGCAGCGTCTCGGCAGCGACCGCGGCGGCCACGGGATGGCCGGAATAGGTGAACCCGTGCCCGAAGACGCCGATGGTCGCGGCCTCATCGGCGATACCTTCGTAAATCTCGTTGGACATGATCACAGCGGCGATTGGCATATGGCCCGCCGAGAGCCCCTTTGCCACTGACATCATGTCCGGCTGAAAACCGAAAGTCTGCGCGCCGAACCAGTTTCCGGTCCGCCCAAATCCGCAAATGATTTCGTCCGCCATCAGCAGGATGTCATTTCGCTTCAGGATATCCTGCACGAGAGGAAAGTAGTTTGGAGGGGGGATCACAACACCGCCCCCACCCATGACAGGCTCGGCGATCATCGCGGCGATCGTGTCTGCCCCTTCACTTTGAATTAGCGCCTCCAACTCTGCAGCAAGCCGCCGCCCGAAGGCCTCCGGCGTCTCGCCGATGCGGCCTTCATGGAATTGGCTCGGCTTGGTCGCGAAGACCACATCCTGCGTCGGCAAGTTGAAACTGCGGTGCATATGCGGCAACCCAGACAGTGCAGACGCCATGATCGTACTGCCGTGATAGGCGCCTTGCCGGCTGATGATTTTGCGCTTCTCTGGCTTTCCTCGCGCGTTGTTGTAGTACCAAGCGAGCTTGACCATCGTATCGTTGGCTTCCGATCCGCTGCCGGTGAAGTAGATCTTGCAGGGCGTGATGTTTGAGATCTCGCGCATCAGTCCAACGAGCGTGGTGACGGGTGCGTTGGAGCGGTGATTTGCGGTGTGATAAAAACCAAGCCGTGACATCTGCTCGTGGGCGACAGACGCCAGCCGTTGATTGGAAAAGCCGAGGGACGCGCACCACAGCCCGGACATGCCTTCGATGTAGTCTTTGCCGGCATCGTCGGTCACGCTGACGCCTGCGCCGCTAGCTATCATCAAGGGTCCGTCTTCCTCGTGAACGCGTGGATTGGTTTGGCTGTGAAGATGAAGCTCGATGTCAAGCGATCGCGATGCGTTATTCATACCGAACCTAGGTTTTCTCACGTTATGCGGATTGCGTGTACACTACTTATAACTTATAAGTGACAGCTGCAAGAGCCGAAGCGCGGTTCAGCCGAAATTTGCTCGAAGGGATCAGTCATGAATGTCAATGCCGCCATCGAAACGGACCCGCGAGAGGCAACACGCCGAACGCCAGACTCGAGCACTGCCAAGACGGAGGCTGCGGTTCAACGTCTACGGCAAAGGCTTGGCGGGGGAATTGGGAGCGGCGGTCGCTTCGAACATCGAGATCTGTTTATTCAAGCAGGCAAGGGAGCACACGTCACCGACCTGGATGGCAATTCGTACATCGATTACATGCTGGCCTTCGGACCGCTCATTCTTGGACATGCGCCCGATAGTCTCATGCGGGCAATCAATAGCTCGCTCGCCACGGGAACGATGTTTGGCGCCGCTTGCGAAGCGGAACTATTGCTATCGGAAGAGGTCGTTTCAGTCCTGCCTTGCGCGGAAAGAGTGCGCTTCACTAACTCTGGGAGCGAAGCCGTTCATGCCGCAATCCGGCTTGCACGAGCCGCCACGGGCCGCACCAAAGTTCTGAAGTTCGAGGGGCATTTTCACGGCTGGTTGGACAACATCTATCTGAGCGTCAAGCCTTTGGGGCCGCAGGGACTGAGCAATGCACCGTGGACGGCACGCATGGCGGCGGGCCAGCCGGCGAGCGTCGTCGAAGACGTTGTAGTAGCAACCTGGAATGATCCAAAGGGCTTTACAGATCTCATGAGTAGCTATGGGCACGACATTGCATGCATCATTCTCGAACCTTACCCGACCAATAATGGGTGCATGGAAGCTGCCGCGGGATTTCTCGAGCTTACGCGACAACTCGCCACGCAAAATGGCTCGATTCTCATCTTCGATGAAGTAGTCAGCGGTTTTCGCCTTGCACTTGGAGGCGCTCAACAGGTCTATGGAGTCATTCCGGACCTGTGTGTATTTGGCAAGGCCTTCGCCGGCGGCTTACCGATCGCAGGCTTCGCTGGAAATCTAGACTTGATGCGCTTGCTCGATGGCAATCAGGTTACCCATCTGGGGACCTATAATTCCAATGCGCTCTGTGCTGCAGGCGCATTGGCGATCCTGCGCGAACTCAAGGAGGGCAACGGAATGGTGCTGGACCGTATCCGTGACCTCGGTCTCTTGCTCAAAGATGGATTCAACCGGGTTTTCGCCGAATCAGGAGTAGCAATGTGCGCCGAGGGTCCAGGATCAGTCATCACGGTGTTCGCCGCCCCGACGCCGCCAACGACCTACCGGGAAACGTTGTCACATAACGCGCGGCTGCTGGCAAAATTGCACCGGGCATTGCTGACTCGTGGCATATGGGCATTTGCGAGGGGCAATTTCATGGTGTCTGCCGCGCATAACGAGGGCGACATTCTGGAGACCATTGCAGTCATGTCGAGCATTGTCGCAAGCGGAGAGATTCAGCGGTGAGCCTGCCTAGGAAGAAGACGTATTTGGTCACCGGCGGAACACACGGAATTGGCCGCGCTTGTGTGGAGGCGCTTGCGGCCCAGGGAGGTCGCGTCTTGTTTATAGGGCGCGATGAGGAGGCGGGATCACAACTTGCCGAAAGATTGCCTGGCTGCACGTTCGTTCGAGCCGACATTGCCGACGCTGAAGCATGCCGTGCCGCGGCAAATCAGGCGATCGACCTCGGTGAAGGGAGTCTGGACGGGCTAGTCAACAACGCCGGCATGACTCTGCGCAAGGCGTTTGTCGAGACGAGCTTGCAACAATGGGATGAGGTCTTCGATGTGAACGTCCGCAGCGCGTTCCTCTTCACCCGGGCGGCTCTGCCTGCTCTGATCCGCGCCAAAGGCTCAGTCGTGGCGGTATCCTCGGTGGCAGGTCTTGTCGGGGCCGAAGGCCTGGTCGCCTACACCGCATCAAAGGCGGCGCTGATCGGCATGATGCGTTCGCTGGCGATCGAGTGCGGACGCGACGTCCGATTCAACACGGTCTGTCCGGGTCAGATTGGCACGCGAATGATGACCAAGGCGCTTTCCGACGAACAAAACGTCGCCCGCCTTCTCGAGGGCATTCCAGCCGGGCGCATCGGTGATCCGCGCGATGTTGCGCTGGCTGTAGTTTGGTTGCTTTCCGAGATGTCGGCCTACGTGAATGGGGCCGTGTTCCCGATCGATGGCGGTGAGACGTCTGGCTTTGCCTCTGCCGGTTAGTGATTGCGTGCCCCGACTAAGACAGTCGGGACAGATCATCACGCCGCGTCGGAAACTTCCAGCCAGCGTCGCTGAACGTCGCGATTGTCCTGAAGTTCCGCGGGAGGCCCGGAAAAGACGATGCGTCCGTAACCCATCACATCGACCCGGTCGCTGATGCTGAGCGCAATTGTCATTTTCTGCTCGACAAGCAAGATCGTAACTCCCCGATTGCGTATCTCGCGGATCACCTCAACCAGTCTTTCGACGATCAGCGGGGCAAGACCTTCGGTAGGTTCGTCGATCAGCAAGATTGCCGGATTGCCCAGCAGAGAACGGCAAAGCGTCAGCATTTGTTGTTCCCCGCCCGACAGCGTCCCCGCAAGCGAAAGGCGGCGGCGCTCCAGGCCCGGGAAAAACTCGAACATCTCGCCCACCGTCCATGCGCGCGTACCAGTCCTTGGCTTGCGCACACCAAGCAGAAGATTCTCCTCGACGGTCAAATTGTGAAAGACGTCCCGCTCTTCTGGGACATAGCCTATGCCGTTGCGGATGATTTCGAAGGTGCGTTTACCACGAAGCTCCGTACCGGACACACGAACCGAACCCTCGCTGGTCTGAACCAACCCGACGATCGCTTTCAGTGTTGTCGAGCGGCCGACACCGTTGCGTCCGACCAGGCTGACGATCTCGCCAGCGGGAATGGTAAGGTCGACGCCGTGAAGAATACGGCTCTGACCGTACTGGGCATGAAGGTTAGAAACCTCAAGCATGACTTTCCGTTGTCCCCAAATAAGCGGTTCGGACGGCTTCGTCCTCGCGGATGGTTTCGGGTGCGCCCGAAGCGATAACCGTTCCGTAGACCAGAACGGAAATTCTGTCGCACAACTGGAACACCACGGACATGTCATGTTCGACTACCAGCAGTGTCTTCCCGTCTGTCATGCGATGGATCAATTCGACCATATGTTCCGACTCCCTGCGTGACATGCCGGAGGTCGGTTCGTCGAGCAGGATCACGTCTGGGTCCGTGGCCAGAGTCAGGGCGATCTCCAGTGCCCGCTGCTCCGAATAGGCCAGTTCGCCCGCCGGCACGTGCCGTTTATCGGACAGGCGAACGTCGTCTAGGATGGCAGACGCACGATCGGAGATCGCGCTGTAGGCGCTGAGGGGTCTGCGCACCGAAAATTTGACACCGTGGCGTGACATGACCGCGATGCGCATGTTTTCGAGAGATGACAGTCTCGGGAAAATGCTGGTGATCTGAAAGGAACGGCCGAGGCCAAGCCGATTGATCTGTTCGGGCGGCATCCTGTCGATGCGGCGTCCACCCAGTCTGATCTCGCCCGAGGTCGGCGCGAAACGCCCGGAAATCAGATTAAAGAGCGTGGATTTGCCTGCGCCGTTTGGCCCGATCAGGGCGTGGCGTTCGCCCGGCAACACTTTAAGGTCGGCACCCCGGATGATCTCGATGGGGCCAAACCGTTTGAAGACCTGAGTGAGGCAAAGCACAGGTTCCATTACAAGGCGCCCTCACCATTCTGCCGGCGGGCCGGCGTGTCCGTCACCTTGGCAGCAAACCAGATCAATGCTCCACCAATCGCCGCTGCTGCCGCAGGCCAAAGCCAGGTAGTAATGCCAAACGCCGGCCAGCGACGGTGCCATAATTCAACTGACCCGTCGCCCAACCCCTGTGCCAGGAGAGGATCCAGCGAGATTGCGAGCAAAAGCTCCGCCGCAAACACCATCGCCGCGGCGATGAAAAGAACCCCGACGGCGCCAAGGAGCGACTGGCGCCAGTGCGTGCGCCATAACGCCTGGGCGAAATAATCTCTCACAAAGCCGATGACCCCCTGCGGTACGAACATCACTACGACGATAAAAATGATGCCTTGGTACAGTGGCCACAATCGCGTCACGTCCGACGTAACGCTCCCAAAAAAGGTGAGGGCGGAAGCGCCAATGGCCGGTCCAAGGAAAATGCCCGGCCCACCGACGAAAGTATGGATGACGACAAGCCCGGAATAAGAAGCGCGAAACACCGTGTAGTCGACGTTTTCATTAACCACGGCGAAGAGCCCGCCGGCGAGCCCGGAAAACATCGCGGACAAGGCAAACACCAGTGTCTTGGTGTGCCGGGTCCTGTAGCCGAGGAACTGGAGCCGCATCTCATTGTCACCAAGGGCGTATGCGAGTCGGCCAAGCGGCGTCGTGCCGAGGTAATAAATCGCAAGACCGCCTGCGAGCGTCCACAGTACGACCAACGCATAGACCTCTTCGACGCTCCCAAAGGCCAGGCCAAGCGAAGGCATTCGCATGGAAGACATGCCAGCTTCCCCGCCGAACAGCCCTGTCCATTGGGGGGCAATCTGATGCAGCAACTCGGAGAAAGCCAGCGTGATCATGGCGAAGTAGGTGCCGGTGCGAACGGTCGCGAAATAGCCGATGATGAGCCCGGCTACCAAACCACCCAGCATTCCGGCGACCGGCAGGAGCGGCGCGGGGATGAAGATGGCTTCAGCGGCCACCGCCCGCATCAGGTGAATTGTGGCAAAGGCGCCGAGGCCAAAGAACGCCGCATGCCCGAAGGACAGCAGGCGCATTTGCTGCCACACCACATTGAACGACAGCGCAAACAGCGCGGCGATCAGCATCTGGTTGACGGTAGCGAGCAGCCTTCCGGGAATAAGAAGCGGCACGGCCACGGCGATCACCAGGACAAGAACCGTCCACCCGACCCAAGATGCACCCGATGCGGCGCTGTAGCTTAATCGTCCCGATGACATCTGGTTGGCGGACATCTCAGCTCGGCCTTCTTCATTTGACATATCGTATAAGTTATGTTTCATAATTCGGCATCTTTTGCAAGGGCGCGTCGCCCGTCTCGTGGAGGAACGTGGAAATGGCATACCCTGTCAAGGCTACCATCTTTGCCACCGCTGTCGCATTTGCGTCGCCAGCCGCGGCCGAGGGCATCAAGATCGCAAACATCGAGAATTTCACGGGCCCCGGGTCCACGACCAACCGCGAATACGCGCTGGCAGCGAAGTACTGGGCCGATACAGTCAACGCTGCCGGCGGCATCAAGGGAAACAACATCGAATATTTCGAATATGACAGCCAAGGGTCAACCGCGACGGCTGCTGAAAAGTTTCGCAGTGCAATCGCGGATGGTGCACAGATCATTGTTCAAAGCGGCTCGTCCGGCATCGCTGGTCAATTGACCGAGGACGTCCGTAAGCACAATCTTCGCAATCCGGAGCATCCGGTTGTCTATCTTACGGCCGGCGCCGAAGCGCTCGAACTAACCGGCGAGAAGTGCCATTTCTATTTCTTCAGGTTCGCGCCCAATGCCGCAATGCGCGTAAAGGCCCTCATCACTGTGATGCAGAAGCAGGGCGCCCTTGGCAAAAAGGTCTTCGCCATCAATCCCAATTATTCGTGGGGCACGGACATGCAAACCTCGACCGAGGCAAGCGCCGCCGCCGGCGGCTATGCCGTCGTCGACACCGTTCTCCACGAAACCAACAAGTCGCAGGATTTCGGACCCTATGTGGCCCGGATGAAGTCGGCGGGAGCCGACACGGTCATTACTGGCAGTTGGGGCAACGATCTCATCCTGATGATGAAGGAGATCGACAGGACCGGCCTCGACGTCAGTTTTGCTGCAATGTTCCTGGATTTGCCGGGCATGATCGAAAATGCCGGACCCTCGTCGGCCGGCTATTTTGCAGTCGAGACGGCCAATCGCGAGGTGGGCGGCGAGGCGACGGAAAAGCTCTACGCCGACTACGCTGCCAAGCTCGGACACACCCCAAGCTCTTCGGAGGTTCGCACGATCTTCGGCATGTGGGCCCTGCAGGCGGCGCTCGAGCAAGTGGATGTGTCCGGCACGCTGAATGTCACCGATCTGGCCAAGGCTCTGGAAGCGGTCTCGATTGATACGCCCATGGGAAAGATTGCCGTTCGCGCGGAAGATCATCAGGGTGCGCTCCCGCTGATCGTTTCCCAGGTCAGTGCGGATGCGAAGTTCAAACGAGAAAGTCTGGATATCGGCCTGAAGCCGGTTAGCCTTGTTGAGGGCGCAGCCTCAATCAATCCAGTTCAGCCCAGCTGCAAGATGCAGCGTCCTTAAAGAATTGAAGCGAAGCGCGCGGCCTCCGGGCCGCCCGCCTGTCGCGGAGACGATCAGATGGATTTCATTGCGGTCTCGCTGTTCAACGGCGTTTCCTACGGCCTGCTCATCTTCATGGTCTCGGCCGGCCTGACGCTCGTCTTTGGCATGATGGGCGTTCTCAACATCGCGCATGCGGCGTTCTATATGATCGGCGCTTATGTCGGGTACTGGATGACGACGCACGGCAATTTTTGGGCTGGGCTGGTCCTGGCCACGATGGTCGCGGCAGCAATCGGCGCGGTGGTCGAAAGGGTGATGTTGCGCCGTGCGCACCGGCACGGCCACGCGCACGAACTCCTGCTGACCTTCGGACTGCTGTTCATTTTCGAGGAACTGGTCAAGATCTTCTTCGGTTTCTACCCCGTCAGCTACAGCGCTCCCGACAGCCTGACCTTCACCGCTTTTTCGATCTTCGGTACGAACTACCCCTTCTACCGACTATTTATCGCGCTCGTCGCAGTGCTGATGTTCGCCGTCGTCTTCCTTCTTTTGCGGTTCACTCGGGCCGGACTGATCGTGCGCGCGTCCGTCTACCGTCCGCAAATGGTCGAGGCGCTTGGGCACAATGTTCCTATGGTGTTTCTCGGCGTGTTTTCGCTGGGTGCCGGCATGGCCGGCCTGGCCGGTGCGGTGGCGGGAGCATTCTATCCGACGAGTCCGACGATGGCACAGGAACTCGGCATGATCATCTTCGTAGTGGTAGTTGTCGGCGGACTGGGTTCCATCCACGGCGCGCTCGTCGCCTCGCTCCTGATCGGAGTCATGTCGAGCTTCGCGATCGGACTGGACTGGACGCTCGCCGATGCATTGCGATCGTTCGGCATGACGCAGGGGGCCGGACAAAGCGGCATCCTGACGGTGAGGCTGTCGTCGCTGGCAGGAGCGCTGCCGTTCCTCTTCATGCTGATCACGCTGCTTGTTCGTCCGGCAGGGCTGTTTGGCGACAAGACGCAAGCGTAAATTCGACCAACGAAACTCCACGCGAGGCGAAGTGCATGATGGAGCAAAACGATCTACCCTTGCTCGCGGCCTACAGCGCTCGGTTTGAACGGCTTGCGCCAAGCAAAACCATGGCCGAGACGGCGTATGACCGTGTGTCTGAACTGTTGATGGACGGGGCTTATCAGCCAGGCGACCGACTGGTCACGCGCGCCGTCGCGAACGAACTGGACATCGGCCTGACGCCCGTTCGGGAAGCGCTGCTGCGGCTCGCTGGAGAAGGAACGCTAGACCAGGTCAATTCGCGCGCCATGACCGTGCCTATCCTGTCCGCTGCAAGACTTGTCGAGATCTACAAATTGCGTCTTGCTTTGGAGCCCATGATCGCCGCGGAGGCGATCGACAAAATTTCGGTGGCAGCATTCAGCAACCTGGAGGCGTCCATGGTTGCCATGGCCGACGCCTACAAGCGCCAAGACTACCGCGCAGCGTTCAAGCAGAACCGCCGCTTCCATTTCGCCATTTACCAGGCAGCCGAGATGCCGTTTGTCCTCAATGTAATCCGTTCAGCGTGGCGAATGGTCGGGCCCATGTTCAGACAGGCCGATCCGGGGGCCGCCGATCCGAAGGAAGCGCTGGAAATCCACAGCGGTGTCATGGACGCGCTGAAGCGGCGCAACGCGGCGCAGCTGCGAAGCTGGCTTTGCCAGGATCTAAAGCGCGGAAGGCGGCTGCTGCGCAGTCTTATCGACTAATCAGTGGCGCCCAAGCCATTCTTTTTTAGACCGACTTGATATGACATATAAGTTATGCAATATAAGATCATGAACAATCGAACTGACAGGGCGGGATGGCGTATAGCAATCGATGTTGGCGGGACGTTCACGGACGTCGTGCTGGTGACTTCGGACGGCGCAGTCCACGCTAGCAAATCTCCGTCCCATCCCACCGATCCCGCAGAAGGAATTATGAACGCGCTGCAGGCCATGGCAGCCGGTCAGCACCTGTCGCTGGGCGAACTGCTGGGCAGATGCGATTCGGTGATTCATGGATCGACGGTGGCAACCAACACCGTTCTTGAAGGCAAGGGGGCGTCTGTCGGGCTGCTATGCACGCGCGGCTTCAGGGATACTCTCACGATCCGGCGCGGGATTCGCGTCAATCCTTGGGAGCATCGAGCGCCCCACCCCGAGCCAATGGTGCCGCGGTATCGGCGCCGGCCCGTTGCTGGACGCATCGACGCGGGCGGTCTTGAGATCGAGCCCCTGGGCATGCGCGATGTCGAGGCAGGCCTTACTTTCCTGCTTGAGACGGGAATTGAAGCACTCGCCATCAGCTTTCTTCATGCATACGCCAACAACGCCCACGAGGTCGCGGCCCGAGCAATGGTCTCGGCGCTGGCGCCCGACCTTCCCGTATTTATCTCCTCCGAGATTGCGCCCCTCATCGGTGAGTATGTGCGGACCTCCTCGACCGTGACCGCAGCCTATGTGTCGAAGCGGGTGGTTCCCTATCTCACGTCCTTGAGCAGATCGCTTGCCGGCGCGGGTTTGCATGGCAGACTGCACGTCATGCAGAGCAATGGTGGCCTGATCACCCTGGACGAAGTGGCACGCAACCCCGCCTTGCTGCTTTTGTCGGGGCCGGCGGGAGGCGTTGGTGCGCTTCGCTGGATCGCCGAAGCGACGGAGCGAAAGCGGCTGATCACAATGGAGATGGGTGGCACATCATGCGACCTCATTCTCTTCCACGATGGCCATGTCGACCGGACTGATGCGCTCGAAGTTGCGGGCTATCACATCAGTATCCCGTCCGTTGACATACACACCGTCAGCGCTGGCGGAGGATCCATAGCCCGCGTCGACCAAGGCGGCGTCCTGACGCTCGGTCCTGATGGCGCGGGAAGCACGCCTGGACCAGCTGCTTACGGGCGAGGCGGTAGGCTCGCAACGGACACCGATGCGCAGCTTGTGCTTGGGCGGCTCGCCCCGGGACCGTTTGCCGGAGGCGCGATCCACCTTGACGGCGGCCGCGCGTACGCCGTGGTTCACGACACGGTTGCCGCGGCTCTGAAGATTGATGCGAGCAAATCCGCCGACGGGATCGTAAGGCTCCAACAGCAGAACCTCGTTCACGCGGTGGAGCGCGTCAGCATCGAGCGTGGATTTGATCCGCGTGATTTTACGCTCGTGGCCGTTGGCGGTGCGGCGGCGCTGCATGCGGGATCGGTGGCACGCGCGCTCGGCTGCTCGGAAGTGATCATCCCCCGATTGGCAGGGGTCTTCTGTGCTTTCGGCATGCTTCATGCACCGATCCGGCGCGACCATGTTCGCACGCTGTCCCTGCAACTCGAAGCAGCCACGATGCCGCAGTTGCTGCGCGCTATGGACGATCTTCAGGACGATGTCCGCGAGGCCCTGCGCCGCCAGGACTTGGACGTCAGCAAAGCGACCTTCGAGAAGGCGATTGACCTTAACTATGCCGGTCAGCAATCCGCGATCACCGTTGCCTTCGAAGGATCCGCAATGGAAATCCGAGAACGGTTCCTGTCGTTGCACAACGCACTTTATGGTCACGTACAGAAAGGATCGAACCCGCAGCTTAGCGCCATTCGTGTGGCAGGGCTGCTTGCTCCACCGCCGGTGCCGGTCAGGATCCGGCGGGCAACGGCCGCGCTTGCGCCTGCGCCGCGCCTCAGGCGCGATGTCTGGATCGGCGACCGTACGCAGCTGGGCGTTCCGGTTTTCGATGGAGCGACGCTTCAGCCGGGCCACGTGATCGAGGGCCCATGTGTAATCGAGGAAGCAACAACAACGATCCTTCTCGAAAAGGGAGACCGGGCCACAATCGATCTCCACGACAACTACATCGTCAGCACGATTGCGGCCGCCGCTTCATCAGATCGTGCAGTGGAGGCCATTGCATGACCACCCGGCGCACTGATCCCATCAGCTTGGCTCTCGGCCAGAAGCAGATTGATCACATCACAAAAACTATGGGGACCGTGATGGTTCGCACAGCGCGCAGCCCCATTTTCAGCCAGAGCCACGATTTCTCGTGTTTCATCGGCGACGCTGAAGGGAATGTTGTCGGCCAAGCGGACGGCATTCCGATTCACACCGGAGCAGGCGGTTTTGCGCTCCGGAAGGTTCTCGAGAGCTATGGGGACGACATCCACGACGGGGACGTCTTCATCCTCAGCGATCCCTACGTTGCCGGTGGCAATCACTTGCCGGACTGGACGGTCATTCAGCCCGTGTTCCTGAATGGGGCCAGGGTGGCGATGGTAGCCAATCGTGCGCACCAGTCCGACATCGGCGGCGGCGCAGGGGGCACCTACAACGCTGCAGCGACCGAGATCTATCATGAAGGCATTCGCATTCCGGTCCTCAAGATCGTCATCGAGGGAACGCTGCGTGAGGACATCGTCCGTCTGCTATGCCTGAACAGCCGCACGCCTGATCTCATCGAGGGTGATCTCGCCGCTATGCTGGGATCGACCGAGGTGGGCGCCCGGCGTATCCGGGCCTTTGCAGCGGCCCTCGGGTCTTCCGACTTTCGACAGCTTTTGGATGACATGCTGGACTGGGGTGAAGAAATCATTGCGGCGGCAATCGCTTCCCTCCCGTGTGGGAGGTGGACGGGCGCCGATTTCATGGGGACCGATTGCTTCGAACCCACAGATGCCCGCATCGTTGTTGAGATCACTAATGACGGTTCGCATCTGATCTGTGACTTTTCGCGCACGGATGTGCAGGTCAAGGGCTTCAAGAACAGCTCACTGCCCAACACCTGCTCCGCCGTCTACCTGGCGGTCGTCGCGACGTTGGGAGCGCACATCCCGCGAAACGAGGGAGCTTATCGACGCATCAAGGTAATTGCGCCGGAAGGCACGATCGTCAATCCGCGCCACCCCGCGCCCCTCACAATGTGCACGACCTATCCCGCCCATCAGATCATTCACGCGGTGTGGCAGGCGCTGGGACAGGCGGCCCCCGATCTTGCTTGCGCAGGCTGGGGCCGGTCCTCCCACTGCAACACCTCCGGCTGGCGCGACAGCGGGGGCTATTACGTCGCTTATCAATGGCTTGGCATGGCCGGCGCCGGCGCCGCTAAGGAGCGCGACGGCTTTGAAAGCATGGGCCACATCGCCACGCTGGGTGGTCTCACGCTTCCTGATGTCGAGGGATTCGAGGCGGAATATCCATTCCGCGTCCTGCTCAACGAGCTGCGCCTCGATGGCGGCGGCGCCGGCAGATTCAGGGGCGGAACCGGAGCCCGTGTCGAGGTCGACGTCCTTGGCCCCGCGGAATATTCTTATCGCGGTGAGGGGACGGGAGTGCCCACCGGCTTCGGAACGTGCGGGGGTTTGTCTGGCGATGCAGGCCATTGCGTAATCGCCTTCCCCGACGGGCAGACCTATCTCCCGCCCCAATATGGCGTGGAAAAGCTTGGGCCTCTCCGGCTAGTGATCTCGTCCTCGGGCGGCGGCGGCTATGGCGATCCCAATGAGCGGGACCCTGTCCTTGTCAGGGCCGATGTCAGGGATGGGCTCGTTTCCGAGGCGAGCGCCGCAAGCCAATATGGTGTCGTCCTCGGTCCCGGCCCGCATTACGCGATTGATGAAGCGGCAACACGCGCATTGCGGTTCGCAGAAGCAGGGTCAGTGGCGGCCGCGACGGATGCATGGAGCAGATGAATGGCACTGATCGACGACCGGCAGAATGAGCCGGCAGCCCAACGCATCGACTGCGATATTCACCCGTCGGTGCCGAACTGCGCCGCGCTGTTCCCCCATCTCGACGACCATTGGCGTGAAATGAGCATCGTGCGCGGGATAGACGATCTGCATTCCGCAAATTACCCCGACAACACGCCGCTGACGGTGCGCCCCGATTGGAAACCCGCACATGGCCGCGCCGCAACATCCGCCGAGGCCATAGCCGGTCAATGCCTCGATCCGAGCGGCAGCACGCTGGCTATCTGCAATTGTCTGTTCGGAATCCAAACGCTCTACAGCGAAGACCTTGCAGGAGCCTATGCGAAGGCGCTGAACGACTGGGTTCGCACCGAGTTCCTGGACAAGGACGCCCGCTTGCGCGCGTCCATTATCGTGTCCCTCGACAGCGTTGAAATGGCTGTCGAGGAAATTCATCGCTGCGCTGCGGACCGCCGCTTTGTTCAGGTCCTGCTGCTGGTCGCGACCGCGCAGCCACTCGGCAAGCGGCATTTTTGGCCAATCTACGAAGCGGCCGTTCGCTATGATCTGCCGATCGGCATTCACGCCGGGAGCGAATTTCGCAATCCCCCCACGCCGATGGGTTGGCCGAGCTATTACCTGGAAGACTATGTCGTAAACGCCCAGTCATTTCAGTCGCAATTGACGAGCCTGTTTTGCGAAGGCGTCTTCAACAAGTTCCCCACACTCATGGTGGTTATGCTCGAGTCTGGCTGGACCTGGTTGCCCGCGCATCTGTGGCGCATGACAAAATACTGGCATGGGCTGCGGATGGAAATTCCCTGGGCCGATCGGTCGCCCGCGGAAGTGGTGAAAGACCAGATACGCTTCTCGCTCCAGCCCATCGATGGCCCGGGCGACGTCGACCAGATGCGGCGTTTGATGGATCATATCGGGACGGATGATCTCCTGGTCTATTCCTCCGACTATCCGCACAACCAATTCGCCGGCGCCGACGTGTTCCACGAGACGTTTACGCGCGATGAGATACGCAAACTCACCCGCGATACGCCCCTCGCAACCTATCCGAGATTGAGGAGTGCCTCATCATGACAGTCGTGTTGACATCAGCCGCGCGCCAAGAGGCGCAACCCGTCATCAGCGGCGTCGCCGATTGTGACATTCACCCGTCGGTCAAGAGCATGGCTGATCTGCACCCGTGGCTTTCCTCGAAATGGATCGAGCACTTCAAATCCTACGGGTCGCTGCGCAATCAGCACTATGTTACCGGCGCGGCGTATCACAAGAGCCAGCCCAATGCGTCGCGGCGAGACGCCTATCCGCCGGAAGGCGGTCCGCAAGCGTCGAGCCTCGCTTTCATGAAACAACAGCTTCTCGATAGCCACGGTATCGCCTTGGGCATCCTCAATCCGCTTGTGCCCTCGCAAGGCGTACGGAACCTGGATCACAGCGCCGCACTCTGCCGGGCCATCAATCATTGGCAGGTCGAGTGTTGGACCAGCAAAGAAGCCAGGCTGAGGGCGTCCATCGTGGTGCCCTACGAGGACCCAGAAGCCTCGGCGGCCGAGATCCGCTTTTGGGCGGGCAACGCGTCTTTTGTCCAGGTCCTCATGCTCAGCAGGACGTCGTTTCCAACGGGCAACAAGCGTTACTGGCCCATTTACGATGCGGCGGCGGAGGCAGGGCTTCCTGTCGGTATTCACGCGTTCGGCAACAGCGGCCTGCCGATAACGAGCGCGGGCTGGCCAAGTTATTACATGGAAGACATGGTCGCCCACGCACAGTCCAGCCAGGCGGGCCTGGTCAGCCTCGTTATCGAGGGTGTGTTCGAACGGTGGCCGGCTCTCAAGTTCGTCTTGATCGAATCGGGCTTCAGTTGGGCGCCGTCGTTGATCTGGCGCCTGGATCGAAACTGGCGCACATTGCGTAGTGAGGTTCCGCATCTGAAGATGTCGCCCGGGGAATACATCAGGCGCAATGTCTGGTGGACGAGCCAGCCGATCGACGAACCGGAAAACGCCACCCACGTGTCGGACATATTCGACTGGCTGGGCTGGGACCGCATCATGTTTTCGACCGATTACCCCCACTGGGACTTCGACGACCCGGCGCGGGTGCTGGCTTTCCGCACTAGTGCCGAGAAGCGCCAGCAGTTCTTTCGCGGCAATGCCCACCACGTCTACGGGGTCGCCGCGTGAAAAAGCATGTGGTCGCATCGACTGCGGAGATTCCGCCCGGCGCGCGAAAACTCGTGACGGTGGCCGGCCGTCCGATCGTCATCTTCAATCTCGACGGCAACTTCTTCGGCCTTTTCAATCGCTGTCCACACAATGGCGGCAGCCTGGCTGACGGCATCGTCACAGGTCTCGTCAGGTCCACGGAGCCCGGGACCTATACGTATTGCCGAAGGGGAGAGGTGGTTCGCTGCCCGTGGCATGGCTGGGAGTTCGACATACGAACGGGTCAATCCTTCTGCCGGCCCGGCGACTTGAAGGCTCGGCAGTTCAACATCGAGGTAGCAGACGGACGCGATATAGTCGAAGGCCCCTATGTGGCGGAGACCGTGAGCGTCAGGACCGAAGACAATTATATCGTCGTCGAGGTTTGATCGCCTGATGGAAGACGAAGCGGGCCTTAGCCATGCGTCAGAGCGGGACTGGATCACAGTTGCCGACGCCGATGCAATTGGCGAACAGGAAGTGATGTGCGTAACGTTAGGGGACCTGAACCTGGCGCTCTACCGTGTCTGCGCGGACGAGTGGTACTGCACCGACAATTTGTGCACGCACGGCAACGCGATGTTGCATGAAGGTTGGCTCGAAGATTGCTCGATCGAATGTCCGCTTCACGGCGGCCGTTTCGACGTCCGAACCGGCGAGCCGTTGTCTGAGCCGGCGCAGGAGCCGCTCTCGACTTATCCAGTTCGTGTGATCCTGGGGCAGGTGCAAGTCTGGGTCGCTCGATCGTGAGCGGGAGGAGGCCGTGATGTCGAGACCTCACCACGTAATTGTCGGCGCGGGGCAGAGTGGAGCCAACGCCGCCTTTGCTATGCGCCGGGCAGGCTTCGAAGGCGCGATCACGATCGTCGGCGCCGAGAACCATTTTCCGTACGAAAGACCGCCGCTGTCGAAGGACGTCCTCACCGGGCAGGACAGCCAACCGCCGCTCTTTTTCTCAGAAGCCAGATACGATGAAAAGAACATTGCCATCAAGCTTGGCCAGCGGGTGACTGCGATCGATGCGGCATCGGCACGCCTCAAGACGGAGGAGGGAGCATCAATTCCCTACGACCGGCTGCTCATTGCAACTGGCGGTCGGCCGCGGCCACTTGATTTTCCCGGCAGCGAGAGCGTGGTTCAGTTGCGCGACGTCGACGACGCGGCGCGATTGCGGGCCAGCCTGAAAAAGGGACTGCGCGTCGCATGTGTAGGAGCCGGACCGATCGGGCTCGAGGTTGCAACCGCCGCGCGCGCCCTGGGGTGCGACGTCACGGTTCTGGAGAAATCCGCTTCGATCATGGGCCGCTGCCTGCCGGCTGAAGCGGCGGGCTGGCTTCGCCGCCGTCATGATGCGCAGGGCATCAAGATCATCACCGGCTTTTCCCTCGTCGCCTTCGAGGCTGGACAGGTGGTCGAGGCTTCCGGCGACAGGATCGCCGCCGATCTGGTCGTTGCAGGCACGGGCATGGTGCCGAACATCGAACTCGGGGCATCCGCAGGGGCGAAGCTCGACCGCGGCATCATGGTCGATACATTCGGCGAGACATCGTCGCCTGGAATCTATGCGGCGGGTGACGTCGCGACCTTCTGGCATCCGCTCCATGCTTCCCACCTCAGCTGGGAGACATGGCGCCACGCGATGAACCACGGCATTGCCGTGGGTAAGTCGATGGCGGGTCGGCGCGAGCCTTATGTCGAATTTCCCTATTTCTGGACAGACCAGGCCGGGGTGAGGGTTCAAGTCGTCGGCGCCGCCGCGGGAAGCTCAAGCGTGCGCCGAGGCAGCGAGAGCGAAGACAGGTTCTCCATCTGGTATCTCGACGAGGAAAACGTGGTCAAGGGCGTTGTCGCCGTCGATGCCCCGCGCGAGATCAAGATTGCCGAGCGGCTCATCCAGAGTGGTAGGCCGATTGATCCGATGCGCATCGCCGACCTGGCTTTCGAGCTTCGCGATCTCCTGCGCTAGAGACTAGAGTTCGATCCCCACTGCCTATTCCTGGACCGTGCTGCGAAGCCGGGACTGCACGCGCGATATGAAAGCGAGCGCGAGCACAAGCGCGACCGTGGCAAGAATGAGAAGGGTCGACATTGCCAAGATGGAAGGGTCGATGTTGTCGCGGATGCCGTCGAACATCTGCCTGGGCAATGTACGATGCGCGGGGCCGCCGATGAACAGCGCGACAATGATTTCGTCGAGTGAAATGACGAAGGCGAACAGCGCGCCCGCGATGACGCCCGACGAGATGATGGGGAGCGTGACCGTGAAAAATGCAACGACAGGACTGGCCCCCAGGCTGGACGCGGCTCTGAGCAGGTTCCGATCGAAGTTCTGCAGCGTTGCGGCCACCGTGACGACGACAAACGGAGTTCCAAGAACGGTGTGGGCGAGGATGAGGCCTGCATAGGACGCATTGAGTCCCATCCGGGCAAAGAGAAAGAACATGCCCACACCCGAGACAACGCTCGGAACGATCATAGGTGAAACGATGAACGCAAGAAGGGCGGATCGGGCGCGCGACGCGCTCTGGGTCAGGCCGAGCGCTGCGAGTGTGCCGAGGACCGTGGCCAGAACGGTGGTTCCCGAAGCCACGATCAGGCTGTTCTTGAGCGCTGTCAGCCACGGCACCGGCTGGAGCGCGCGCGCATACCATCGCAGCGTCAGGTCCGAAATCGGGTAGGAAAGGAAGCCCGATCCGGAAAACGAGATCGGCACGATCGCCAGGATCGGTCCGACGAGGAAAACCATCATCGCCGCACCGTATATGTAGAGTCCATGATGGAGCTTCACGATATCTCCTGTCAATTCAGCCCGACGATCTTCGACACGCCGATCAGCTTTCCGAGGCTGGCGTAGAGCACGAGAACCGTGGCGAGCAGGATCAGGCCGATGGCGGCCGCCATGCCCCAATTGATCGTCTCGTTGGTGTAGAAGGCGATGAAGTAGCTGATCATGTTGTCGCCGCCGCCGCCGACGAGCAGCGGCGTCACGTAGTAGCCAACGGCGATGATGAACGTCATCATGCAGCCAGCGCCGATACCGGGCATCGTCAACGGCAGGTACACGCTGAGAAAGCCGCGCACCGGATGCGCTCCCAGCGAGGACGACGCCTTCATGTAGGTGGACGAAACACCGCGCATGACGCTCAGGATGGGCAACACCATGAAGGGCAAGAGAACATGCACCATGGTGATGAAGACGCCGGTCCGGTTGAACACCAGGTTCAACGGGGCATCGACAATTGCCGCGCCGGTCAGGAGCGAATTGATGATGCCTTCTTGTGACAGCACGACAATCCACGCGGTCGTGCGCACCAGCAGGGACGTCCAGAAAGGCAGGAGCACGCTGAACATCAGGAGAGCCGAAAATTCCGGCCGCAGCGATATCAGCGCGTAGGCGAGGGGATAGCCGAGCACGAGACAGATCAGTGTCACCGTCGCCGCAATCCAGATGCTGCGCAGGAAAGTCGAGACAAAGATGCGACGATCTTCCGGAACGGGTGAAATGCCGCCTGTGCCATTGACCTCCAGATCGAGCGCCGCCAAAAAATAGTAGGGCGTGACCGTCGACGTGGCGCGCTTGAAGGCCGCCCAGTAGCGCACCTCGCCCCAGTGAGGATCGGCTCTGATGACCTCCTCTTTCAACGCGGCGGGGTTGCTGATGTCGGCGGCCGCCAAGTTTCGCTTCGTTCGGCTTATGACTGTGCGAAAGCCGCTGATTTCATAATTAAGACGGCGCGCCGCTTCGCCGACCAGAAACTCGCTCTCCGGATTGAGCAGGTCCGCTGCCAACGCCAGGTAGGTGTCGGAATCCGGGATGTCAGGTCCTTGCCAACGATCGATCTGCTGGCTCGTCAAAGGGAAAGCGCGGCTGACCTCGGGACTGTAGAACGAATACAGCAGTACAAGGCAAAGAGGCGCGACAAAGAAGACTATGAGATAGCCAACGAGGGGAAAAACCAGCAGAAATGATCGGATCACCGCCGCATGTTGCGCTTTCCTGATGCTCGTCATTTCGATAACGGCAGCATGCTCCATCTCGCAATCTTCGCTTTCATTCGTGGTTGAACGGATCGTCACAACCTGCCTGGCAACGAGGCTCTGTGCGGGTGGCTCAGCGTTGTGGATGCTTTTTGCAACCCCATGGCGCGCCGAAAGCGCGCCATGGGGTTGCAATCAATTACTTTGCCTGCCAGGCCTTGAAACGCTCCTCAAGTTCTTCGCCATAGTCCGCCCAAAACTCAGAGCTCAACGCGGTTGCCGATTTCAGGTTCTCCGGCGCCGTCGGCATATCGGCCAACAGGCTCGGGTCGACCAACTCGATGCCCTTCTTATTGAGGATGCCGTAGGTTATGTACTTGGGAAATTCCTTTTGAATTTCGGGTGTGCTCGCGAACTTGATGAATTGCTCCGCCAGTTCCAGACGAGGCGACCCCTTCACGATCCCCCAATAGTCCTGCCCATAGATTTGCCCATCCCAGTGTATGGCTAGATCCTTGCCCTTCTGATTGGCCGCGGTAACCCGGCCGTTGAAGGTCGTCGTTATCGCGACATCTCCGGCCACCAGTCTTTCGATAGACTCAGCGCCGCTGCCCCAGAAAACCGTCTCGGCCTTGATCTCGTCAAGCTTAGCGAAGGCGCGATCGACACCCTCTGGCGTGGCGAGCACCTGATAGACCTCGGAAGCGGGAACACCATCGGCGAACAAAGCAGTTTCAAGGGTTAAACGCGCTGTGGCACGCACCCCTCGTTTGCCGGGAAACTTCTTCAGGTCGAAGAAGTCCGCCCAACTCTTTGGACCTTCCGCCATCTTGGTCTTGTCGTAGGAGGTGACGAACCCCCATGCGAATGCGCCGGCGCCGCAGTCACTCGTCGCACCGGGCAGGAAGTCGTCTCGGTTTGCGATCTTGGACCAGTCGAGCTTTTCAAACAGTCCTTCCTCGCACCCGCGCAACATCTCGGTGCTGTCGATCTGCATGACGTCCCAAGTCACCTGGTTGGCCATTACCATGGCACGCACCTTCGCCATTTCTCCCGTGTAGGTATCCTCCACGACCTTGACCTTGAACTGTTCGGCGAAGGGTTCAAAAAACGCCTTCCTCTCGGCGTCTTGGAGCGCCCCTCCCGCGCCGACGATAGTCAATTCTTGACTGGCGGCAGGGAGGCTTAAGGCCAGCGCGATAACGCAGGCCAGCGCTCCAGCGCCTGTGTTGTAGCAATTCCTCAACATTGACTTTCCCCAGTGTTTGATTTGAACCGCGTATGCCAAGCGACGATATGCAACTTATATCTTATATGTCAACAGCAGTGGCCAAATGCCAATCGGCGTTTTGGAGCGAACGTGTGCGATTTGTGTGAATGACCTGATGTTGCGTTCCGGCTGCGGCGTCAGTCGGATAGTGCATCCAGGGCTGCTAGGTGGTCGAGAATACTGTCGCTTCCCAGCTCGATATCGCGCCGCATAGCCCGTTGAGCGGCTGCACCATCTCTGCGCTCCAACGCGTCGAGCAGGTTGACGTGCTCTTCACCCCCGAGATGCTTCAGGGTGATCTCACCATAATACACGACCAGGATCGGGCTCATGGACACCCACAGCATCTCGATATGATTGTAGAGCATGTCGAGGCCCGCCGCCTCGCACACGCCCAAGTGAAATTCTCGATTGCTGCGGAACGCTTCCTGCACCCGGCGCTCGGCCTCCGCACTAACGTAGGCGACATGAATCTTTCGCAACTGCGCAATCCTGGACTTAGTTATCTTCTCGGCTGCAAACTTGGCCGCCAGCCCTTCAAGGGACGTGCGCAAAACCTTCAACTGCTCGTAACGTCGAAGCGTGACATCGGGCACATGGATAAACCGTCTGGAACGGATCTCAAGCGCGAACTCGCTCACCAATCTGAGGCACGCCTCGCGAATTGGGGTGACGCTGGTTCCCAGCATGTCGGCGACATCGCGCATGACGATGCGATCACCGGGCCGAAAGCTGCCATCGAGCAGAGCATTTCTTAGCGCCAGATAGCACCGTGCAGACAGGCTGCCTTGCTCGACGGGCGATACGCGTCGTCCTCGCTGTAAAAGGTTTGATTTGGTGTCCATGTGTTCGCCGCCCGACGCACCGTTTGAGGCTTTCATTGGCGATAATTCCCAATGGATTCTCACTTCCTATTCTCCCGCGACGATAAACGTCAACATGTAAGTTATCACTTGTCATTGTCCGAATCGCGACTTATAAGATATAAGTCATCGGATGCGAGAGGACACATGTTAACCAATCAGTCGCCACCACCTCCTGCTTCTTTCGAACTGCTCAGGGAAAGAGCCCATCAACTGCGTCGCAACATGTTGGTCCAGGCCAGGGGAAAGGGTCAGGGATATGTCGGCCAGGCCCTGGGAACAGCCGAATTCCTGTCCGCACTCTATTTCAATGAAATGCGTTATGACGCAGCCCGAATGGATGATCCCGATCGAGACCGCTTTCTTATGTCTACAGGGCACTACGCGCTGTCACTGTGGGCGGTCTTCGCTGAGATTGGACTAATTTCCAGAGACGTTTTGCCATTGTATGGGAAAGATGCCGGCCCGATCGACATGACTACTTTCGACGCGGTGCTAGGTGTGGAAATCACCGGTGGTTCGCTTGGCCAAGGGCTGGGCCAAGCGGTCGGAATGGCTCTTGGCCACAAGATGGACAAGCGCACCTGCCGTATCTTCATCGAGACATCCGACGGCGAATTGCAAGAGGGCTCGACCTGGGAGGCTGCGATGTCAGCCTCTGCTTTCCGGCTCGACAACCTCGTCGCCCTCATCGACTGCAATGGCATCCAGGCCGACGGTGCGATCGTCATAGACATGGAGCCAATTGCAGCAAAATGGCAGGCATTTGGTTGGGATGTCGCCGAGATCAATGGAAACGATTTGGAACAGGTCGTTAACGCCCTGGTGGGAGCCCGCACGCGCAATGGGCGACCGAAGGCTATCGTCATGCGCACCAAGCCCGGCAAGGGAATACCCACTCTTGAGGCGCGCGAAAAGTCGCATTTCATCCGGGTTGAGGCTGCCGAATGGGAAATGCTCGAGCAAGAACTGGAGCGGAACTATGTCTAACTCTGGTTTTCAGGTCTCGATGGCCGAATCGCTGAAGGCTGGTACCCGGCAGACGGTGCAGGCGCCTTTCGGTCTGGCGCTCGCCGAACTGGCAGGGAAGCACGAAGACGTTGTCGGGCTCACGGCTGACCTCGGGAAGTATACGGATATTCTGCCTTTCGCGAAGGCATTTCCGGACAGGTACTTCAATGTCGGAATGGCAGAACAGAATCTGATCGCCATCTCGGCCGGTCTTGCGAAGATCGGGAAGGTACCGTTTGCGACTACTTACGGCGTCTTTGCCACACGGCGCGCCTATGAGTTTATCGCTGTCCTTTGCGCGCACGGTCATCTCAACGTTAAGGTATTCGGTGCGCTTCCGGGACTGACAACCTCTTACGGCTGCTCCCATCAGGCCATAGAAGACACTGGTCTCATGAGGCTCATTCCTGGGTTGACGGTGATCGATCCCTGTGACGCAACTGAGATTGGGCAGGTCGTGCACACGTCCTATCAGATCGCGGGGCCGGTATATGTGCGTTTGCAGCGGGGCAACGTGATCAAAGCGCTGCCGGAGGGATATGAGTTCCGGCATGGCAAGGCACAAATCGTCCGCCAAGGTTCGCAGATCGGGATCATCAGCACCGGGTTGATGACGGCCCACGCCCTTGATGCCGCGGCAGCACTAGAGAAGCAAGGCGTTTCGGTCGCTGTGCTTCACGCCCCATGCATCAAGCCTTTTGACGCCAAAGCCGTTGTTGAATTTGCGCGTTCGGTCGAAAGGCTGGCGACCTTGGAGAACCACGTAGTCGCAGGCGGCTTGGCTACGCTTGTTGCGGAGGTTCTGTTCGAGGCCGGCGTCAGTCAAAAGCTTGTCAGAATGGGGCTCCCTGACGAGTACATTGAGTGTGGGTCTCCTGGTTATCTGATGGACAAGTATGGGATTTCATCAGCAAGGATCGAACAGAAGCTTTCTTCAATGATGAAGAACTGAACCCCATTCCGATCTGGCGATGCTTCCCGATGCTCGCCTGCAGACCTCACGTTGTTCAGCCTGCCTCCCAAGGCCCAACTGCCCGGCGACTGGCTTCGGCCGCCGCCGGGTTTTTTGGGAATAGGCTGTTAGTAAGTCCGGTTGGCATGGCAACTTAAGAAAGCAGGAGTGGCGAATGTGCCAGGAAATCAGCGGTTTCATGCGCCCGGCCAATCTGATCGGCGGCGATTGGGTGCAGGCCGACAGCGGCGCCACGGTCGACGTGACCAATCCGGCCACCGGCCTGAAGATCGGCACCGTGCCGAGGTCGGGCAAGGCCGAGACCCGCCGCGCTATCGAAGCAGCCGAAACGGCTTTCCAGTCGTGGAAATGGACCTCGGCGCTCAACCGCCACAAGCTGCTGCGCAAGCTACATGACGCGATCATGGACAATCAGGATTCGTTGGCCCAACTGCTGACGATGGAGCAGGGCAAGTCGCTGTTCGAATCCAAGGGCGAGATCGCGATTTCCGCCGCCTATATCCTCTGGTTCGCGGAGGAGGGCCGCCGCACCTATGGCGACGTCGTGCCGTCGCCCTGGGCCGACCGCCGCATTATCACCACCAAGGCTCCGGTAGGCGTCATCGCCGCCATCACGCCGTGGAATTTCCCGTCCTCGATGCTTGCCCGCAAACTCGGCCCGGCGCTCGCGGCGGGTTGCACTGCCGTGGTCAAGCCGGCGACGCAGACGCCCTATTCGGCGCTCGCCTGGGGCGTGCTGGCCGAGGAAGCCGGCATCCCGAAGGGCGTGATCAACATCGTCACCGGGTCGCCCGGCGAGATCGGCGACGAGATCTGCGCAAACCCGCTGGTGCGCAAGCTGACCTTTACCGGCTCCACCGAGGTCGGCAAGATCCTGATCCAGAAATGCGCCGCGACCGTCAAGAAGGTGTCGATGGAGCTTGGCGGCAACGCACCTTTCATCGTTTTCGACGACGCCGACGTCGATCGCGCGGTCGAAGGCGCGATGATCTCGAAATACCGCAATTCCGGCCAGACCTGTGTGTGCACCAACCGTTTTCTCGTGCAGGGCGGCATCTATGAGGAGTTCGTACAGAAGCTCGCTGCGGCAAGCGTCAAGCTCAAGGTCGGTTCCGGCCTGGAGGACGGCACCCAGCAGGGGCCGCTGATCGACAACAAGGCAGTCGTCAAGGTCGAGGAGTTCGTCGCCGACGCGAAGGCCAAGGGCGCGCGGATCGTTACCGGCGGCAAGCGCCACGCGCTCGGCGGCTCCTTCTTCGAGCCGACGGTTATTGCCGACGCCAACCCCGAGATGCGCTTCATGAAGGAAGAGATTTTCGGGCCTGTCGCCCCGGTCTTCAAGTTTGAGACCGAGGAAGAGGCGATCAATCTCGCCAACGACACGGAATTCGGTCTCGCCTCCTATTTCTACACCAGCAGCCTTGGCCGGTCCTTCCGCGTCATGGAAGGCCTGAAATACGGCATGGTGGGCGTCAACGAGGGCCTGATCACCACGGTCGAGGCGCCGTTCGGCGGCGTCAAGGAGTCGGGCCTCGGTAAGGAAGGCGGGTATCAAGGCATCGAGGACTATCTTGACACAAAGTACGTTCTGTTTGGTGGAGTCCTGCCCCCAGTGGCCACTAGCTGTGCTGCCCCGGCACCATGAGGTCGGCCCGGTTCGTACTATTTGTGTTCGGAACACTTAAGCGCAGCCCAGGACATGACGCATCTCGATCTTGCCTTCAGAGATTTCGTTGACGCACTTGAGACGGCTCATGACGAGGTTGGCTTCAAAGGTGCTGCGGATCGTTTTGCTGCGCGATTGGGTTACCGATGGTTTGCTTATCTCGGATTTTCAGAACCCGCCCTCAAGGTGCTTTCGTCATATCCAGGTTCATGGGCGCGGCAAATATATCGAGCGCCGCTACGAGGACATAGACCCAGTCGTCGGACTGGCGCGATCATCGCAACGGTCGTTTTCAATGGGATCGTCGGACGCTGCGACTGCCATCGACGTCTCAACAGCGTTTTTTCTCAGAGGCCGCTAAATTCAGGATTCACAGTGGCGCGACTATTCCGATACGCGGGGGATTTGGCCGCTTCGCCGCGTTCACGGTCGCGGGCGATAGGGACGCAAGTCTCGAGCATCGCCCAACTGAAGTGATGGATATCCTGCAACTTGCCGGGCTCGACTATTATGCCCATGTCTATGCGAAACTCCAACTGGGGCTGACCCGTCTTGCCGACGCGCCGCTCACCCAACGAGAGCGGCAGTGCCTGTTCTGGGCAGCACGCGGCACGAAGATGCTAGAGATCGCCAAAATTCTCGGTATCACCACGCGGACGGTGGTCTTCCATATCGAGAATGCCCGGTCGAAGCTAAGCGCGTCCACGGTGCGCAAGCCGTCGCCGAGGCAGCGCAGCGCGGCCTCATCATGTCCTGATAGAGCGCCGCCTCTGCTTTGCATCAGACCGCCGCGGGCGCAGTGAGCCCGATTTGCTCGCCCTGATCGACATCTCCCATCGACGCAACACCCACTGCCAATGCAGCAGTGCTTTAACTCGTTCGCGTCAACGCCCTGTAAAACCCTACAGCTAGCCCCCTCGGCTCGTCGACTGCTGACGCTTGCGCTTTGAACGTTCAGATCCCCGTTTCACGGCAGATGACAACCCGCCAGCCATCTGGGTCCGCGTAGGTGAAGCTGCGCCCAAGCCAGTATGGATTCTCCGGCTCAACCGGTGCATAGCCCATCCGCTGCATACGGTTGTTCAACCGATCATAGGCAGCGGTATCGGTCACATAGAGGACGATGAGGTTGTCGAGGCTGGGGGCAGGGCAAGGACTGCCTGCTTCATGCTGGGTAAATTCAAGATGCACGGCCTTTCCGGGCAGCCCAAGCATAACACCGTCATAGTTGGCATGCGACTGGAAACGGGCGAGTTCCGGCAAGCCAAGCCCATCCCGGTAGAAAGCAATCAAATCGCTGAGCTTGTCCGTTGGCCGGGCGATGCGCACCTGGACGGGCACCGCGTTTTCGCCAAGCGCGTATTGGGTTTCTCGCGGTTGGTTATGATCATTCATGTTACTTCTCCTTCTTTGAAATTTACGTGCCGGACTGGGTCAGGCGCCAAAGGCTTGGCCCCTGCATGACGAGGACGCCCGCGACGACGACAGCGGCTCCAATGAGACGAGGTAGGGTTAGGGGCTTGGCCTGAAACCCCACCAAGCCAAAATAGTCGATGGCCAGCGAAGCCAGGATCTGGCCAGCGATGACGGCGGTCATGAAAATGGCGGCACCCAGTTTCGGCGCCAACAGAAGTGCTGCTGTTATGTAGACCACCCCCACGATCCCACCGATCCATATCCATTTGGGTTGGTCTGCCAGACCGGCGATTGACGGGCCTGAAACCCGAAGCGCCAACATGACCGGCACAACGCAAATGGCGCTCACCGCCAGCGAAATCATCGTGGCCCAGAGAGGATGCCCCAGGCCTCGGCCGAGGGCCGCATTGGCGCCAGCCTGCAGGGGCACTAGCACCCCGGCGATCAGCGCAGCAAAAAAGGTGACAGATTGCATCGGAGGACCTTTCGCAAAGAGCAGGGTCCCTCTCTTAGCCATCTGGTTCTCTTATTTGAAATTCATCTTTTCTCGCATATTATGCACGATATGAATAATCTTCGTGGGACCGACCTCAACCTGCTTGTCGTTCTCGATGCGCTGCTGGTTGAACGGCATGTGTCACGCACGGCGCTGCGTCTGAATATGAGCCAGCCAGCCGTCAGCCATGCGCTCGCGCGCTTGCGTTCTTTGCTCGGTGATCCACTGTTTACCCGGCACGGCGGCGGGCTGGCGCCGACGATACGGGCCATGGAATTATCGAAGCCACTGGCCGAAGCGCTGGCCCAAATCCGCACCGTGTTTGGGCCGGACAGCTTTGAGCCTGGTCGCACAAGACACACCTTCAGGCTGGCAATGTCCGACTATGGCGCGGAAATCGTCTTGCCAAACCTATTGCGCGCACTGCGGCGCTCCGCCCCAAATATCGATCTTGCTGTCACCCAACTGAGCCGAGAGGGAATGATCGCCGGAACTATGGACGGAGACATCGATCTTGGACTGGGTGTGTTTCCGCTATTGCCCGAGCAGATCCTTCCCGAACATTTGCTCAACGATGATTATGCCTGCCTGATCGACCGGGCTACACTTCCCCTATCCGCGCAGTCGATCGATCTGGACACCTATCTCGCCCGCCCCCATGCGCTCGTGGCTGTTCATGGCGAGGCGTCAACGGAAATCGATGAAGCTATCCATGCGGCGGGATATGCCCGACGTGTTGCACTTATCATCCCGCATTGGAGTGTGGCGCCAAAGATGATCGCTGGAACGGATCTGATTTTGACCGTGGCCCGGACAAGTCTGAAATCCTCCTTGGAGGTCAAAGGGCTGGCCGTTCTTCCGCCGCCGATCCCGCTTCCGGCCATTCCCTTCAGCCAGATTTCACACAAAAGACGCCGGAGCGATCCGGCACTTCGCTGGTTGCGGGGGATGATCGTTGCATCTACAGCGCGTTGCACCGAATTGTCATATCCACCATTCGCATCGCCGCAACCGCCCGACTAATCAAATGAGATGCTGTAACGAGGCCTGCGTCGTGCGCTGCCCGTTACCGATTGCATGCTGACCGGTCGCCGCCGACGTTCCCGTATCTGATTCTGACAGGAGGATTACGGGATGAAACTGTTCATTGGGTTGGATGTCTCACTCGCCAAGACTGCGGTCTGCGTTGTCAGCGAGCACGGCAAGATCGTGAAGGAGGCTGAGGTCGGCAGCGATCCCGCGGCGCTGACGCAATTCGCGCTGGAGCAACAGTGCGAAATTGCGATGATCGGGATGGAAGCCGGGCCGTTGTCGCAATGGCTGCACCGTGGGCTGACCGAAGCCGGCCCTGGAAGTGGTTCTGATGGAAACCCGGCAAGTGAAGGGTGCTCTGAAAGCCATGCCGATCAAGACAGACCGGCGCGATGCTGAAGGTATTGCCCGGCTGCTACATTTGGGCTGGTTCCGGCCGGTCCATTGCAAGTCGGTGTCTGCCCAGGAGATCCGCGCACTCCTCGGGGCGCGCAAATCCATCCAGCAGGGCATGATCGCTCTGGAAATGTCCTTGCGCGGGCTATTGCGGAACTTCGGCTTGAAAGTCGGCGCCATCTCCAAAGGACGGTTTGATGCTCGCATTCAGGAACTGGTTGCCAGCAACACTACGCTTGTGGCGGCAACCGAGCCGATGCTTCGCGCCCGTGCTACCCTCCGCCATGAACTGGCGCGACTGGAGCGGCATGTGCGCAGCCTAGCACAGGACGACCCGACCTGCCGCTTGCTGATGACCATGCCGGCCGTCGGCGCGGTGGTCGCATTGACCTTCAAGTCGGCCGTGGATGATCCGGCTCGGTTCTCGTCGTCGAAGAAAGTCGGCCCGTGGGTTGGCCTCACCCCTTCACGGCAGCAGTCCGGCGAGCGCGACGTGACAGGCGGTATCACCAAAGCCGGTGACGCCCATTTTTTCGAGAACGACCCGCCGATGAAGCGTAACGCCTACATCGAGTACTCCGTCTGGAACACGGTGCATGACCCGGAGCAGCGGTATGCCGGCGGCAAGTTCGCCATGCAGAGCGACGGGTCCGATACGCTCGCCGAATGGGTGAAGAAGGACCAGAGCCTGATGGGCAAGGACATCGTCACCTGGTTCTCCGCCGGCTTCCACCACATTCCGCGCATGGAGGACTGGCCGGTCATGTCGACGGAGTGGAAGACCGTGCACATCATGCCGCACAACTTCTTCGCGCATAACCCGGCGCTGACGATCAGGAAGTAGTGGGCCGCTATTCGCTCTCCTTTTGCGGCGGCCATGAACCGGACACATAGAGCTTGGGAATTCCACTTGGCGCGCGCTGGATGAAGACCACCGGATATCGGTATCTTTTTCAAGGCGGCGCCGCACTGACTTTGCAGGGTCTTGACTAATCAACGCCCTGCAAAGCCGTCTCGAGGTCGCGCACTCCGGCGTCGGCTTCCGCTTTATCGGCCGCCTTCGCGGCGACCCTGGCGACCCGGGTGATTGCCTCAGCAATCTTTGCCTGTGCTTCTGTCGATATTGCGTGGTTGCGCGCGGCGGCGCGCGTCATCGCAGCCAGGTCAGGCTTGTTCCGAGGCAGGGGTGGCCGACTGGTTGATGGTTTAGGGTTCGCTGCAATATAGGTCATCACGGTGACCGGACGCATTGGTGCGGGAGGGCGCCTGCCAGCCTTGGCCGCGAAAACGGCACCGCGCGGCAGCGTTGACGCCGGCGGCGCTTCGTTGGCGCGCACAAGCCGCGGCGGAACCAACATGTCACCAAAACTAGCACTCGGTCTTGGTGCAGGTTTCGGGCCGTCATCCGGCTCCGTGTCCACCTTGGCGGCCGACGCTTTGAAGGCCGGGATCGGCATCCAGGCACATTTCGACAGCTCAGAGTCGGCAAAATAAAAATTACGCGTGCCGAAAATCGCATGCGAGCCGCGAGGAAGGATGATGCATTTGTTCCGGCTCATCGTGCGGATCTCGTCGGGGCGCATCAAGGGCCGACGGACCTCCTTCATGTGCACAGTGCGCGCGTGATGCATGTCGAACATCGTCGATTGCGTTTTGCTGACATCCTTCTGGACTTCGGTGCGCTCGCCCAGGGTGTCAGAAATGTATTTCAGGTCTTCGGCGTCTTGCGCGCCGAAAAACACCTGGACACGCGCGGAGTTGACCAGCGTCTTGCGGCCTTCCTCGCGATAGATGGTATCCACCGACTTGAGCGACTGGACAAAGAACCAGATCGGTACGCCATAGCCGCCGAGGATGGTGGCCGCTTCCATGACGTTTTCGAGTTTCCCGAGGTTCTGGAACTCGTCGAGCAAGATCAGGACGCGATGCTCACCCCGTCCAGGCACCTCTTTGGCCATGTAGTTCATCAGCTGCGTGATCAGGACGTTGAACAACGGCCCGATCGACCGGATTTGCTCGATGCGAAAGTCGAGATAGAGCGAGACCTTTTCACGCTTGAGATTGCGGATGTCGAATGTGCTCTTGTCGGTCGCGCGCAAAAGGCGTTCGTTCATGAACGGGTTGAGGCCGGTTCTCACGCTACCGAACAGGCCGGAAAACTGCTTGTCCGACATGTCGGCGTAGCTGGCGAGCATCTGTAGCGTGTAGTCTGAAATTTCCCGCGCTTCCTCGTCGCGGAGTGCCTGAATCCATTCCAGGAACGGCCGGTCGGCGCCATTCATGATGCGAAGCGCCTGGCGCAGCGTTCGCTGGTTGTCCTTGAGGCGGGGCGTCTCCATGACGTAGGAAATCACGCCGGCAAAAAGCATGCGGCCGTCGTCGACCCAATAGGTTTCGCCTGTCGTTGGTCGCGGAAAGAGCGCGGCGGCGATGTTGCGGATGTCGATATCGCGCTGGTCGCTGTCGAGGCTAATGAAATCGAGCGGATTATAACATTCCGTCTCACCTTTTTCGTCGGCAGGCGAAAACCGAATGACCTTGGAAAAGGTCGAGCGATAACCCGCTGTCGCCTGATAGGTCTCGCCTCGCATGTCCAGCACGACAAGCGAATCCGGCCAGAGCAGGGCATTCGGGATGATCAGCGCGGCACCCTTGCCCGATCGCGGCGGCCCGACGACGAAGCCGCCGACGTCGTCGCCATCGACCCATAGTTTTTTTCCGCCGACGAGCTTTGGTTTGGTGAAGCGCCTCTTATTAGAACCGCGCTGGGTGAACGCGCCGATGACGTTCACGAGGCTGCCGCCTGCGCGGCCGATGAAGACGCCTCTGCGTTTCGTCAAGCCGGCCCGATTGACGTCGGCCAAGCTGAGAAACCTGGCGTCATTCGATGCCTTGCGCGTCATCAGCAAGGTCATGACAGCCAGCACCATCATGCCAATGAGCGCCAGGCCGGCCGCATAAAGCGCCTGCTGATAGTAACCTAGATCGGCAACATCGGCGTAGGCGCGGCGCAGCGTGGCAAAGGGATCCCGGTCGAGATCCTGGATCAGGGCGAAGGAGTCCGTCTCGTACCAATGGACGCCGGCATAGGCGATGGCGAAAAAAACAACGCCCACCGCTGCGACCATGAGCGTCACGACCAATCCCTTGATGACCTGCACCATCACGCCCTCATACGTCGCCTTCTCAGATCAGCCGAGGCGTTCGGCTTTTGTGAATTTGATCTCGCTCACGACGCGCCGGCCGGCATCCCGGCGCGAGAGCTGGACCACGATCGGGATCACCTCTTTCAGGTAATCCATGATCTCGTCGCGGAAGAGTTTCACGCCGCCCTGCATGACCATCAAAGCCAAACGCTCATAGGCAGCGCGCGCCGAATTGGCATGCACTGTAGTCAACGATCCGGGGTGTCCCGTGTTGATCGCCTGCAGAAAGGAAAAAGCTTCCGCGCCGCGCAATTCGCCGAGCAGCAGCCGGTCCGGTCGCATTCGTAACGATGCCTCGAGGAGGCTTTGCGCATCGACCTTCGCCAGGCCTTGGTCGCCTTTGGAGGAGAGCAGGGCGACCGTATTCGGCGTGACGGGCTTCAGCTCGCGAGTATCCTCGATCGTGATGATCCGTTCGCTCGAAGGAATAAGCTTTAGCAAGGCGTTTAAGAAGGTCGTCTTGCCGGTCGACGTGCCGCCCGAAACAACGATCGACACGCGGTTCTTGACAGCATGCTCGAGAAACTTCATCGGATCGGAGCCGCCGATCAGCTCAACCAGTTCCGTTTCCTCTTCCGACAAGCCAAGCTCATTTCCCATTCGCGTTTCTTCGAAGGCGCCGCGCTTGGCGTAGTCGTCGACGGTCATATCCATGATGACCTGCTTTCGGATCGAAATCGCGCCGCCGTCCGGTGCAGCCGGCGGCAGTACGAATTGAATGCGCTCGCCGCTGGGGAGCGCTGCCGACAGGATCGGCTTTTCCTCATTCACCAGTTGATTGGTCGAGCTGGCGACAAGTGTCGCAAGGTTGCGAATCCATTTCTCGGTCAGCCTGGTGTCAACGATCCGCTCCATTTCTTTGGCGCCAAGCCGCTCGACAAAGATTTCGCCCGGCCTGTTGATGGAAAGCTCGGAAACGTTGTCCTGCCGTAGCAGTTCGTGAAGCGGTCCCAGTTCCATTTCCAGAATGGGGAACTTGGCATAAGGGCTCGCCGAAGCAGCGGCCGGGTGTTTGATCATGTTCATTTGGTCACCGGGGGTGCTGCCGGAAACCAATTGTCCTTCGGCGTCGTGTAGAGGGGAACAGGGTCGATCGCGACACGCGGCTTGCCGCCGCGTTTCAGCCTCGCCAGCTCTTGCTGGACCGGATCGGCGTAGAGCTCCGAAAAATCGAGATCGCGCCGCACAAAAACGATCACCGACGTACCTTGGTCGACATAGATCGTCGGCGGGATGTTGCGCGAATCCTCGAAAGCCTCCTTGGCCAATTCGGTCATCGTGCTTGCGGAGCGTTCGATCGCGATCTGGCGGGCTTCCTCTTCCGTCCTCTCCGGATCGATCGTGATCGTTGTCACCTCGCCGGTGACAGGATCGACACGGGTAATGGTCTCTTGGCGCCGGCCGCCGCTAGGGTCGGCGAGCGCCGAAAGGTATTCCGCCGCACCGCCAACGATCGACAGCACAATTGCCGAGCCGAAGCGCTCCAGCCAATGGCGATCGACACGACCGGCCATGCCGCCCCGGCCGAGGCTGTCAGCACCAGGCGAACCGATGTTGACCGACACGCCGTCGGACCGGATCATCCGGTTCCAGACGATAAAAACGCGCGTTTGGCCGCGAGCGATGCCGGACTTGTATTCGCCGGTCAGTCGGGATCCTTTTGGGATCAACACGCGTCGGCCATCAAGGGAATACACATCCTCGCGAACCACCGCACGGACCATGCCGGGCAGGTCCGTGTTGATGGCCGTTTCAAGAAAACCGCGGATCATGGTGCCCTCTGCGATCAGGGCATCCGTGCGGTAGTTCTTCGTCGCCGTCGCCTGAGCGTTCCGACTGACCTCGGCCTGGGCGAGGAACGCCTTGTTGGGGTCCAGGTCTGCCCCAGGAACAGGAACGAGCTGCCCGTCGCCCGCAATGGCCGGCGCCGCTTCGCCGGCCGGGGCGTCCTGTTCGCCGTCGGTGACGATCTGGTTCGAACGAAGACGCTCCCACAGCTCCTTTTCTTCCTGCTCTTTGCGCTTGCGTGCCTCCGCCGCCAACCGTGCCTCTTCCTCCCGGCGACGGGCCTCCTCTTCCGCTAGCCGGCGGGCTTCGGCTTCGCGCATTTGCTGTTCCAGCAATCGGCGCTGCTCCTCGAGATCGACGCCGGGCGCTACCGTCTGGTCGACGTCGGCCGATTGTTGCGGTGGCGGCGTCTGAGGTGGTGGAATGACAATCTGGTCTTGTGGGGGCAATGCCGTCGCCGGCGTCGCCGGCTCGCGCGGCTGAAAAGTCGAGGGCTCGAAAGCTTCGTCCTCATTCGATGTCGTGTTCCGGTCGGACGGCCCGCTCGGCCAATTTATATAAAGCAGGCCGCCGGCCAGCAGCAGCCCGATCCCGGCAATACCGAGTTTCGTGCCCAAGCCTGCATTTCGCCGGGCAACCGGGCTACCACCGTCGAGCTCTGAAAAGTCTATGTTCGACATCAGCGGCTCCTGTGTTCGAACTGGCGGCGCTTGCTCTTTTTGTCGAGTTTCGACGGACCATAAATGTCTTCAATCGGGTCCGGCATGCGCTGCGATGGGGATTGACGGTTGTAGAGGCACAACGTCTTGTCGCCGGCGCGCAGGGTGAATTGCTGCGCAACCTTGTCGACGATCATGTATTCGCCTTCGGTGCGCAGGTTCACCAAGGATTCACGGCCTTTGGCCTCGACAACGAAGATCGCCGGCACGTCGCCGGTGAATTGCAAGAACATTTTCTTGCCGTCATCGAACACGACGCGCGGCTTGAGCGAGTCATCACCGCGATAGGCATAGTCGTAGTTCAGCATCGACGGATCGATGTTCTTAAGCGATGGATCGCGGGCGCTTTCTTCGGCTTGGGCGAGGAGCCGCGCGTTTACGTCCTCGTCAGGGTATTTGAAGCGAACATGAAACGACGCCCGCAGGGACGGTTCGCGGGAGCCGACCAGGAGCAGAGAATAGACCCGTTTGTTGGTGACGACGTTGACATTGGTCTCGGCGCTTTCGACCAGCGGCTTGACGAACAGGATGCCCGATCCCTTCTTTGGGACGATCGACCAACCGATCGTGTCGCCGGCGGAAATCGTTTCGATAACTTCCGTCGGGCTCAGCTGGATCATCGTCGAGACGCCGATCGCCGCCTGGACCGTCACGACATTGTCGTTGTTGAAGGTGACGTAGCGAATCCGGCTGTCGCGCGAGAGCGCCGGGACCGACAACGCCAAGCAAAGTGCGGCCGACAGCGCCACCGTTTTCAGCCGCCGCCTCATTGTACCGTCCTGTCGGCCGGCGCGGCGTCTGGCAGCGATTCCTGGTCGCGCCGGTATTCCGTAACCTGGAAGCCTAATGGATTATCGAACCGATACTCGTTTTTGAGCGGCGTGCTGGTGTAGCGGAATTTGATAACCGCCACCCAGTGCTCACGCCGCGTTGTGTTTTGCCGCTTTTCCTCGGTCGAAAGGCGGACCGTGGCCGTCGTCCGATTCAGGAACGAAACCGATTTCACCGTTACGGCGATGGTCGTGTCCATCCCGTAACGCTTATCTCTGGAATTCGGATTTGAGGGCGTAAATTCCCGCACAAGATCGTCGGCAGCTGCTCCGGTCGAATAAAGCTGGGCCAGATCGAAATTCGATTTGATCATGCGCGGGTCATAGGTTTCGCGCGCCCTGATGTAGCGCACGATGTTCGCCGCCGTGACCGCTTCATCCTGGGACAGGTCACCCGGTTTCAGGGCTCGTGCAATTTCCAGGTAGCCGGTCGTCTTGTCGACGGCGACCATATAGGGTTCGTACTGCTTGAGCGGAAAAAGCAGGACGAGCGCCACCAATGAGAGAAGCGCTATGACGCCGAAGACCCCGGTCAGCAGCCACGCGAATGTTCGCGACCGCCGTAAACGGCGATGGGTGTCGTCTTCCCACGATTTGCCTTGCTGGTAGTAGCGCTGGTCGACCAAGCCAGTTTCAGTCGGTGCGTTTGACACTTTAATTTAGCCTTGCTTTCAAGCTCGCTTCTCGCCGTCATCAGATCGCAAGCGATTGATGACGAATTCGGCGCTTTCTGCCGTCTCCCGTGGACCCAATAGCGAGGACGCGTTTTTGGCCGTCTCGCGTTGAATGCTTGCCTTCCCCACATCAGCCGCAAGTCGGGGGCGTCCGTCGGCTGATCTCCTAAGAAGCGAACTGCCAGCCCGCGTCGTGGTCCGCGTAACCGCGTTGTCCACTGTTCCCCTTGCCGCGCGCCGAATGCCGTGAATGGCTCCGGCGGTGCCTATCGGTCCGCTCCCGGTCAAAATGCCGGCGATGATGGGTATTTGTAACAGAACATAGAACCCGACCAACGTGACCAGCAGGAGTGGCATCACGTGAGAAAGCTTGCCGGTTATGTCGGTCCCGGCGCCGCCCTCCATCGCGGAAACCGAGAGCTGAACCATGTAGTAGTAGAAACCCAGGAAGCCGTAGATCAGCAACTGCTGCACCACCAAATTCGCAGTGACGGAGAAAAAGCCTTCGGTGAATTTGAAGGAATAATTGAAGAGGGCCATGATGATCCACACCGGCCCAAGAGCCAGGATGATGAAAAGAAGGACTTTTGCAGCGATAATCGCCGCTACGGCGACGCCGATGAATAGCAGCGTAAAAATGATGATGATGATCGCCAGAAGGGCGCCGAAGAAGTCGGTCAACACTGACGTGTAGAGTTCGGGCACCACCCGCAATGTCGCTTCGTAGAGGGCGTCGAACATTGCCGGCACAGCATCGACCGACGAGACCTGAGTGCCGGTCGTCGACGAAATCGTTTGGACGATGCGGTTGGCCAGAACTTCCGGGATCGACTGGACGAGCGTATAGATCGTCTCGGAGAAAGGAGCCCAGTTCGTGACGATCCAGTAGATGAACATCGCGCGGCCGAGACGCCATGCGGCCTCCAGCGGCGAGGCCGTCGAGCGGCCGAAAATCTGCATGTAACCCCAAATGACCACATAGAGGACCAGCATCGCGAAGAACAGGTTTTCGCTATAAAGGCCGATGCGCTTGTAAAGGACCTCAACAAAGCGAGCCCCGGCCTGATCGACACCGCTCAGAAGGTCGCTGATGATGGTCGAAACGGGGTTCATGCCTTATTCCGACGCAACCTTGTCGAATGCCGAGTTTGCCGGCTTCAACTCGCCGCACGCGTCATTGGCCGCGTACGAGGAAATCGGGCCGCAAGGCGCCTTGAGCTCACGGCCCGGTCTCGCGCAGGCAGTTGCCAGCGCGACGATCATCAGCGCCAAAAACACCCGAGAATTCATGAGCTTTTCTCCGCCGTCAGAGTCACGATCGCCGGCACCGTGCCCCGGATCGATGCCGGCGATCTCCGCCCCCGTAGCAAACGATTTACTGTGAACCGCCGGCATCCTTGAACGGGTTAACGTCTTTGAATTGCAGCAGCTTTTGTACCTGAGATTGTTGCGTCAGCCGGAACTTCAGGTCTTCGTTCAGGGCCGATACCGCGCCGTTCTGGACGCCGATCAGCTCGTTGATCGAGCGCGCGGTTTCCAGCTGCATGCGCGTGTTTTCGTCCACCGAACCCTTGACGTTCTCCGCCTGACCGATTTGGCCGGTCGCCGACTGCAATGACTGTTCCCGGGTCGTCACGCCTTGCGAAGCTTGCTGCGTCAGTGCGGCCAGCAGCGCCGAGGCGTTGACGCTGCCGCTGTAAAGGCTGTTCACGGCGCCCGGGTCCTCACCCTGGATGACGGCCTTCAGCTGTTTGACCAACTGCAGGCCGTTGATCACGGCGCCGGCGACCTGTTGCGCCTGACCACCAAGCCCGCCAAAGGAGAGTGTCCCGCCGTTGAGAACCGATCCGAATGATGGTGCGGAGGCGATCGACATTCCTCCGCCGAGCCCCTGTTGACCGATGCCAAGTGATCCGTTTCGTGTCCCGGAAAGTGCCTGCAGGATCTCTTGCGACTTCTCAAGGATGTCCTCGTTGCTCTTCATGATTGAGCTGGTGTTTTCGGCGTTTTCTCGCGCGACATCCAGATTGGCGCCGTCGATAACCGCGATTTGCGCGTTGCCGAGCGCAGTCGACGCGAGCAGGAATAGCGATGCTGCAACAGTCCGTTTCATAACGGGGCTCCTTTCACTCTATTGCGCGTTGCGTTGCATGATTTCCAAAGCACCCGCCGCCGCGTTGGCATTGGGAACCAGTGTGCTGTCTTCCGCGCCGCCCGATCCTGTGACTCGTTTGGCGCAGCCGGGCCACAAATGCTCCGGCACCTCCAGCCTTCCCAGGATGACGGGGTCGCATGAGAACGGGTTTTCCGTGCCCTCACTGGTACCGAATTTTGACACCTGAGAGAGCTTGGTGTTGCGCAGCAGAAGACGGCCATTCAGCAGCTCGTTCACCGCTGCGGAACCCTGGATTAGCTGGTTGAGCAGGTCAGCATTCAAACTGCGCGCAGTGGAGTTTTCGTCCCAGGCATCCATGTATTCTTCCTTCTTCCCGACACCCGCCGCCAACGTGTCGATGAGGCTGGAATACTGCGATCGCTGCGCATCGCTTGCTTCGAGCCCCGCAGCCGTCTTGTTGATGGCAGTGACACCGCCAGTCTGTGCGGCACCGGCAGCGGCGGTGCCGCTAACCTCGATGCTGAAGGGCGGCGGGGCGGCAGCCGGCGCTTTACCGGACCCCGCATACTCATTGAAGTATCCATGCCAGCGCCCGACGCCGGCCGACCAATTGGCCTGTTCGGCCGCCGTCGAACCGTTGTAATAGGAGGCGAGGCATGCGTAGTTCGTGCCGCCGCATTTCTTGACCGCCTGGCTCAGCAGCTTCACCCCGCCCTCGACATTCTGTTCGTTGATATCGCGATCGAATCCGAGGCCGCGTCCCGTCCTCTTGGTGAGCTGCATCGCGCCTTTCACGCCGGTATGGCTGCCGGCGCAGGTGTCGAAGCGCGCTTCCTGATAGGACACGGACAGCGCCAATCCTTCCGAAATGCCATACTTCTTTGCGTAGTGCCGGATGAGCGACACATTGGCCGCATCGCGGGCGAGCGCCTGTTGTGGCGAGCGCCGAAACATTTCGTTCCGGTACTTGTTCGAGTAGGTGCAGACGACGGCCTTGCGCTGTCCGGTTTCAGACTTCTTGTCCGCATTGGAACTGTCGTTCTGGAACTCATCCTTTTTCCGCTCGACGAGGTTGGGATCGTCTTCAACAGCGATTTGTGCCAGACCAATGCCCGGGGCGATGAGCATCGGCGCCGTCACGACCGTTGCGAACAATGTGGCCGACCGGCCGGCTTTAGGCTGCCTGCTCATCCGCTTCCGTCTCCCATCCACAAAAATAGGGGAGCCACGCCGTCGGCTCTTCGCCATAGCGCTTGCGTAGCTCCTCACACTCACGAACGGTTTTTTCGTTGCCCGACAGGACCCTCACCAGGTCTGGCATCGTCGAAAGGTCGAGTTTGGCGACGATCGAATCCGACGCATGCTTCACAAGAAACGCGCGGCTTTCCTTTGCCGTCTCCCTGACAAACCGAAACTCCTTGGACGTTAAGGTGAACCGTCTGCGGTAGGATTCCTGATCGGCCTTCGGGTTTGGAAAGAAAATGTTGGTGGAGGTTTGCTCAATCAGCGTGTTCGAGATTGCCGACCTTGCTACATCGTCCGCGGATTGGGTGCCGAAGCCGACCACGCCGTTGCGCTTGCGGATCGTCTTCAACAGGTCCTTGATGAACTCGACGAAAACGTCGTCATCCAGGAGCTTCCAGCCTTCATCGAGGAATACCAGGAACGGATCGCCGTTTATCTCCTGGTCGATGCGGAAGAACATATAGAGCAGTGCCGCCGTGCGGATTTTCGGCTCGTTCAGGATTTTGGTCATGTCGAAGCCGATCACCGCCGACGAGAAGTCGAGTTGGTCGGTCGCATTGTTGAAGAGCCAGCCTCTGCTCTTCGTGTCGAGCCACGGCTCGAGCCGTTGTGTCAGGTCGTTCATCCCCGGTTGCAAACGACCGCGCAGGACCTCCGGCAGCATCGAAAAGACGCGCCGCTCTTTTGGAATCCTGAAAATCTGGTCGACCGCATCGCCGATCACCCGGATCTCGGCGGGCTCCAATGTACCGTTGTCAGGCTTCAGCAGATACTGGAGCAGCGTGTCGACGAATGACCGGTTTTCCGGCGTGTCATCCAGCTGCAGGGGCGCGAACCCGGTTTGAACACCGGGCTGCAGAACTTCATAGCGGCCGCCGAGCGCTCGTACGAAGATTTCCGCGCCGCGATCCTTGTCAAAGTAAACGCAGCGCGGCCGAGGCTCCACCCTCATGCTTTGAGCCAGCAGGAAGGACATCGCCACGGTCTTGCCCCAGCCGGTCGGGCCAAAAACCGTGAAATTTCCCACGTCGTCGACATGGAAATTGAAATAGTAGGCCGTTTGGCTTGTCGTCTCGAGCAGGGCGATTGGACGTTTCCAATGCAGCCGGTCCTTCTGGCCGGACGGGAAATTGTGCCCCGAAAACAGTCCCGCGAAATTCATCGACGAAATCATTGCCTTGCGCGCGATGTAGCTGAAATTCCCGGGCAGTTGCGCCCAAAAAGCAGGCTCCATGTTCAGGCGCTCTCGTACCGGAATGATCGCCAGACGCGACATTTCTGACTGCACGTCGGAAATTGCCTTGTTGAGCTCCGGAACTGACCGAGCGACCACGCAAACAGTCAGATGATGGTCGCCGAACACGACTTCGCCTTGCGCCAGCTTGTCCATGCCGTCGTGAACGGATTGCTCGACTGAGGTGCCTCCTTCGTCAGACCCGACAACCTGTCGACCGATCTTGCGGATTTGGCCCATTGCGGCAACGCGGTCCTCCAGGGCGAAGGACTGTGTAATGATGATCTCATGAGGCAGGCGAAGAAGCCCGTCGAGGCCGCCCGGCGTTGTGTACGGGGGATACTCCTTCATGGAGATCATCGCGGCCAATTTCGAACTGGAGGGCTCTGCCCCCTTGATTTCGATCGCCTCGCGCCCGAACAGCAGTTGCCGCGTTGGAATTGCCTCAGCCAAGCTCATTCGGGGGAGCGGGACTTCCACCTCATCGGCGCCCGCCAAGATCTTCGCCAGAAATTCCCCAGGTTCCGAAAATACGCTGCCGTTGCGCTCGACCACGCCGAGTTTGCGCGCCCCATAGGCGCCGAAATCCTGCACGATGCTGTCGGTCACATCGTGCAGTTCCTTGAGTGCTTCGGCGCGGGTTTCCTCGCCGGCCGATTGCAAACGAAACTGATCAAAAATCTTGTCCACCCAGCCGATCTTCCCGGCCATCGGCCGGCGTATGACCGTCATATAAACTTCGTTGATGAACAGATTTTTGGAGGACAGCGCCTCCATGTAACGCGCGTCCAGCTCCGCGACAAACGGGTTGTCGAAGCTGCCTTCGATCTCCGGCGTGATGTGACGACGGATGATCGTCGCATAGACGGCAAAGCGCGACGACGAGAGATTGCGGAATGTGGTGTTGCGGTTCAGGACACGGGCGTTGAGCTCTGACTGGTCCATCGTCTGGAACGGCAGACCGCCCATGCGGATGGTGCAGGCCAGAAAGCCCGCCTTGGTAACCAATACATTATCATCTACATGACGCAAAAAAGGGACGTGCTCACTTACGCCCTGCTCTTTTTTGCGCTGCTTGCCGTATTTCAGATCAGCGTTGATGCTCACGGAGAATAACTCCTGGCTCCCCAAAACGAGGTGTTTCCCATCGCCCGCTTGGTCAGAAAAAGACGCTCGAAAATATGAAAAATGTGAATGTCGCGTTGACACAGATAGGCCGATACCGCGTGGCCGATCACGGCCACGAGGGGCGGAAGCAGAATGTTGCTGGTGGCGATGAAAAACACGACGCCGATCAAACCGTTCAGCCAAAAAATCTCGTAACGCACCCCCAACACCATCAAGGGGCGCGTTAAGGCGAGGCTCACAGGCTCGGCGGTCGGCAGGTCGTCTTCGTTGTCGTTCATGTCTTAGCTCGAGGCGGTCTCACGGATTGCGTCGACCAGCGTTGAGGCGCCAAACACGAAAGCGATGCCGACGACGATCGAGAACGCCAGCGGCCAGGCCAGGCGGCCTGTCATTGCCATAAACCCGAGGAAACAGACCGCGATGATCGCAATAGAGCGCGCGATGTTGCCCTGCAGGACGCCGACCAGCCAATCGAAGACACCTTCGATTGGCGCGGCGTCCTGGGCGTAGGCCGCGACCGGCTGCAAAAGCGTGCCGATTGCGACGGCAGCGGCGAACTGCAGCGTCAACTTACTCCACTTCAATAACATGTCCGTCCTTCCACGCATTTTCGAGTTTCCCTTCTCCGTTGACCTCAGACACGTTCGCCGGCTGCGACGAGCCGACCATGGCTGACAGCTTCCAGCGGTTGAGAACCTTGATGATGTAGCCGGCTGTCTCCGGAAACTCCGGAATGCCCTGGCTCTGACGAACGTTTGCAGGCCCAGCATTGTATGCGGCGAGCATCAACAGTGGGTCGCCGAACTCACCGTAGAGCTGCTTCAGATATTTGATGCCGCCGCGAACGTTCGCCTCGACATCACACCTGTCACGGACGCCAAGATCGCCCGCCGTTCCCGGCATCAGCTGCATGATCCCCACGGCGCCTGCCGACGATTGCTTGCGCGCCGCGCCATGCCGGCTTTCGACCCAAGCCACCGCATCGGCCAAGTCAGCATCGACACCTTCCTCTGCGGCCACCGCGCGCACGAGGTCGCTTACTGCCTTGCTGTCGACTGCCGGACACTCGGTTGCCGCTGGCGACCGCGTCTCAGGCGACTGATAATTCAACGTCACGGTGTACGCGGCAGGTTTCTCGTTCCGAAACGCCGCTGCCATGCGGGCTGCTACATTTACCGGTTGCAGAGGGTGCCGAGGGACGGCATCCTGCGCATGCCCCTGTGTTGCTAGCGCAACCCCCGCCGAAACAATTCCGACGAACGAAACTCTGGCCATTGCGTCGCTCCGGTTATTACTTTAACTTACGTAATAACCGCGGCGATCCCGCTCGTCAACAAGCGACTACAACCATGGCTTTCTTTCTCGTCGGTAATTCGCCCCTTTTGCTGCTGACCATAGCGCGGGCGACCTCAGTGCGTCCAAGCCGCCCGTGTTGCGCCTTCGGCGCTGCCCGCGCCAGCCGCTTGACGCTTTCGGTCAGCCGCGCACAAATGCAGCCAAAACGGAGAATACCGTCATGAAATTGATCGTTCCCGCTTTGATTGCCGCCGCTGCCTCGATGAGCGCGGCATCCGCCCAGGACGAGCCGTCACCGTTCGCCGAACCGCGTGTTGAATATCTCAGCCAGTTCGCCGAACCTCACAAGAAGGTCTTCGTTCTTGAACGCTACGATGCATCCGGCAAGCTCGTAGCTCGCGAGGTCGACGAAATCTCGTCTCCCGTCGAAATCATTGACGCGACCCATCGCAAGATCAACGACGTCGAATATGTCTTGCGCGGCCTCAGGTCGTGCCCGTCCAAGAAGGTCATCTACAATCGGGTGCAGACGTGGGATTGCGTGGACGCCGCGAAAGACGACGCCGGCACGATCTACAACGAGCGCGCCAGCGTAATCCTGTGCAAGACGCTGGTCCTGCAATCGACGCCTGGAACGCCCGACCCTGTGTCCTGTTTCGCTCGCGTTGGCGAAGGATCGAACAACGATCCGTTCCTCGTCGCAAACGATGACGACTCCATGGTCTTCCAGGGCTTTGCTCAGATCGCTGTAGACAAGGAGGGCAAGCCGCTTCGCCCCGACCTCCTCGAGTCGGCTGTCATGGGAAAGGAAATGGGCCTTGGCGATACGAGCCAGTGACATTCTTTTGACGGCGACGACAATCGCCGCAACCTTGCTTCCGGCCTATGGCCAGCAGGTGGCATCGAGCTTCGCCGTTCCTAAGAATATCACGATGCAGACTGGCGATACCTGGGAGTCCGATGGTCAGGTCTTCCGCCTGTATGGCGTCCAGTCCTGTATTCGCGGCAGCATAGCTATCGACGCCGCCGGCAATAAGCGCGACTGCGGAAGTCTTTCGCTGGCCCAGCTCGGAGGCTTGTTTCAGACCGCGACCGTGACTTGCCAACCGATCGGGCGAGCGCGGGACAACGCGATTTTCGCCGTTTGCGCCGCTGAGATAGACGGCTCGACCATCGACGTTGGCACAGCGATGATTTCTTCGGGCTTCGCCTTTGCGGCGACCTATGCCGATGGCAATACCGTCAACATGAGTTATGTTATTGCGGAATTGACCGCAAAAGGCGCCGGCGAGGGCTTGTGGGCTTTTAAATTCCCACACCCCGTCCAGGCGCTTTTGCAGTTCTCGCAGCCGGCAGCTACGAAAGGAGCTGGCCAGTGACAATGCCTGATTCTCACTACAATCGCCCTATGACAATCGTGCACTCGGAAGGGCTAGAAGCGCAAAGGCAAGCTGAACGGGATCTCGCCGATCTCCACAGCGGTAACGGTTGGGCTGTAGCCGCCATCATTTTCCTTCTGGCGCTCACGTGGCTTTGCAATCAATTTCCCGCTCTAGGCGATTTTCTCCTTAGTCTTTGGTATTCATGAACAGCATCACATCCTCTGCCATCGCTCTCGTGATCGGAATCGCCATAGGAATCGGCGGGACCTATGCACTGACATCGTCTGCGTCTGGAAAGTTTCAGTTGGAAATTCCTACTGAGGAAGAAGCTCGCGCGTCGCTTCAAGCCGCGAAGCCCAATGACTGGCCGAATCTGCAATTGTCGTTGGGGCAATGCGACAAAGACACCCTGGGACCCGGTGTACGATGCGCCGTTGACGTCACTTATGACGGTCTCGGCGGCGGCCAAAGGAAGAGACAATCCATCGTCGGCTTTTCTCAAACCCCGAGCGGCTGGATGGCCTCGCTCTATCAATAGCCGTCATGATCTGAAAACGACTGCAAAAGCGTCTCCCAGTCCTTCTCGTCCAAACCGCTCGCACCGTCGCGCAGCAGCGTCCGCACATAGGCCGCCTTGGCGGCTACATCGATCATTGACGTAGCTCTGAAAGCCAACAAAGCGTATCGCGCTTTCCGCTCCGCTCCAACCACTGTTGTGTCGGAAGAACGCGAACGGTCGCCACTTCTCTCCTTCACCACTTCCTGCAACGCCCGGCAGGCTCTTCGATGCCTCGCGATCAGCACCAACAATATGCGGCCGACACGCTCAATGAGCTTGCCGTCCGAAACAACCAGCTTGATATCCATGATCTTCCCTTTTCCGCGTAGCGGTCCTGGTCTGCCGCAAGGCAGGGCTGTCCGCCCTGCCCTCGCAGCGTCGCAAGTCAGACCCGGCAGAAAGGGGAAAGGCCAAAATCGGAAGGGGGATCACCCACCCGCAGGGGCATCCTGGAGGGCTGCGAGCAGCCCGGAGGGATGGTGCTGCAACGGCCGCAGGCCGGAAGCATGGGGAAGACCGATTTTTGCCTTGTTGGGGAAAGATGGCTGGAACCATCGTCCCCCTCAGCTACTTGAAAAAGCGCGAGCGATCCGCTCCATCAGTCTTTCCAGCGCCTGTTTGTGAAGCTCGTCGCGAGGAACGCGCGCAAGGAAATCGTCGATCGACATCCAATCGGCCTTGTTCGATGGCGCGAACTCTACATAGAGGTGCAAAATCGCCGGCTCAAAGACCGCGCGCCAGCATCCTCGCGGTTCTCCGGCAAGCACACAGATCATGATCCTCGGCCTCCCTAGCTCGTCAGCAGCAGAGACTTAATGAACTCGACTCTGGCTGAGCCGTCGATCGCAAGAAATGAGTATTGACAGGGGTTGCGACGTGGACGCTGGGCGCTTGCATCGTGTGATTTCCGGCTGCCGCTAGACTCCCGCAATTGCTCGACGGCCGCACTCGATACCTCCCGGCCGTCTCCATCCCTCAGGTGTTTGACGGGCAAGCTACGATGGCCCCCTCCCCTATCCTTTCCACATTGTCGAACGGAGAAGAGCCTGCATGTGTTCTGCCAAGTCGAGCTCGCCGCGCGCCTCGGTCTTCAAAAGATATCGGGCCTTGGCCCGGCGATCACCTTCCCTGACCGCAGGATAGGCGCAGACAGCCAGCAGTGCCCTTTCCTCGGCCCGGCTGGCTCTGTCGTGTTCGCGATTACTGCCGTCCCTTTCTTGGATTGCCTTGCCGAACGCCGCGTATGTTGCCTTGTGCGCCTTTATCAGCGCCCGCAGGTCGCGCGACGGTTCCCGGTCCCGGCGTCGCGGCTCTGTGGCGTAAGCCGTTGCCGCACCCATCGAGGCGATGACGGCGCTGCCGGAGCTGAGAAGCAAGGCGCGGCGGTTGATCCTGGACATGGTGAACTCTCCTCTTCACTTCATGGCAGGCTGGCAGATCGGTGTCGTAAACACCGGCCGACCGCTCTCACCGTAGCACGACAGTTGGCGCGTTCCTGTCAGGATGGTTCGCACTGTCGTCCGCGTTACAGTCAGGGCATGCCAGTGCGACCGCGCGGAGCGGGCTTGTCGCGGACCTGTTCGATCGATCAATTCCCCTCTGACGTCGAACCCGAAAGAACGCGTTGCGGAAGTTCGTTCGACCCTGCCGAATTCACGCCCATGACCCAACACTTGTTCGAGTGAAATGTCGCCGATTGCCACCCGAAAGCGACCTTCGCCGCGGGCGACTAGCTTACGTCACTGTCTGACCACATGGGCGGCAACGCTGGGGATCGGAGCCGAAACTACCCCCCCCGCTGGAATCTCTGAGGCGACTGCGCCATCATTCCGACCCTCCGGAGCGTCAAGGCCGGAGCGCACGAGGACGGTGCACAGGTGCAGCGGATCCATTCGACGACCTTTCTGTTTATGGCGCGCGCCTTGCGCGACATGGGCGATGGCTTCGTGGCTGTCCTGCTGCCGGCTTACCTGCTTGCACTTGGTTTCTCGCCTCTTCAGGTCGGGGTCATCGCGACCGCGTCCCTGCTTGGTTCGGCACTCTTGACCGTCGGCGTCGGCATCATCGGCGTTCGATACGATCATCGCCAACTCCTGTTTGCCGCTGCCAGTCTGATGGTCGCCACGGGTGTGGCTTTTGCCCTGGTTCATGACTTCGCGCTGCTGCTCGTGGTCGCGTTCGCCGGCACGGTCAATCCTTCGGCCGGCAGCGTCAGTGTCTTTGTGCCATTGGAGCACGCCGTGCTCGCGCGCGAAGTCACCGATGGAGAGCGTACCAGGATGTTCGCCAGTTACAGCCTTGTGGGTGCGCTCGCGGGCGCAGTTGGAGCGCTCGCCTCGGCAACACCTGATCTGCTGGTCCCGCTCGGCTTTGACCAACTCAGCGCCATCAAGGCGATGTTCGTTCTCTATGCATTTCTGGGCCTGCTCGGCGGCTTCCTCTACGCGCGGATCCCGCGACGTCGTGCCTCGGCGGAACCTACAACAGCGTCTGCGCTCGGCCCCTCGCGCAAGATCGTGTTCAAGCTTGCGGCCCTGTTCAGCCTCGACGCCTTTGCCGGAGGCTTCGTCGTTCAGTCGCTGCTTGCGCTGTGGCTGTTCGAGAAGTTCGGATTGTCGCTCGCCGAGGCAGGCGTCTTCTTTTTCTGGTCGGGGATCCTGTCGGCATTCTCGTTCCCCGTTGCCGTCTGGCTGTCGCGGCGCATCGGGCTCATCAACACGATGGTGTTCACGCACATCCCGTCCAGTATCGCCCTGATGCTGGCGGCGCTTGCGCCGACGCTGCCTCTCGCACTCGCCCTGCTGTTGATCCGCGCGGGGCTGTCGCAGATGGACGTCCCGACGCGGTCGTCCTACGTCATGGCGGTCGTCACCGAGGCGGAGCGGGCGGCGGCGGCAAGCTTCACGTCGGTGCCGCGCAGCCTCGCCGCTGCTGTCAGCCCCACGCTGGCCGGGGCACTGTTCGCCGCCTCCTTTCGCGCCTGGCCGCTCCTCATCTGCGGTGCCCTCAAGATCGCCTACGATCTGCTGCTGCTGATTCAATTCCGGCATCTCAAGCCGCCGGAAGAACGCTGATCCCGGATGAATCGGAGGTTTCACGCTGCATGGCGTCAGCCAGTCTGCTGCCTGAGGCGCGGGAACAAATCCGATTCGGCCTTCGTTGAGGCACGGCGCAGTGCTCGATTTGGAGCGTGGTGCGAAGACGCGAGCAATTCGTCAGCCTCAGGTTTTCGGCTGCCACGGAAGTTCGATCACTTGCGAGTGATCGGGTTCCCCGCCTCGGGAAGCCAACGCCTCACACGACTTCATTGAGAGCGACGGCGACAAGAATCGCCCCGACAACGGCTTCCATCGAGCGTGTCAAAGCCGCGATGAGCTTGGGGCGCGATTCCAGCAGTCTGACCAGTTGAATGCGGAAGAAGACAGTGATGAGCGCGACCGCCGAGAGCGTGAACGCCACCCCCGCCATCATCGTGACGGCAAAGGCGATGCCGGCCTCGGGCACGCCGCGGCTGATTGCGAAGGTCATCACAAAGAGCGTCAGCGGACACGGGATCAGCCCCGCCATGAAGCCGACCGTGGCGTCCTGCCCGGTGCGATGCGCATGCGCTGGACGCTTAAGGCCTCGCCACAACATCCACAGGCCGATGAGGCCCAGCAGCCCGCGGCTGAGGTCTTCGAGCAGCGGTGCACGGCCGACGCTTCCCAGCACGACCGACAACAAGGGAAGCGACAGAGCCGCGATCATGACGGCCATGCCGACATGGGTGAATGACAGGACCAGGGAGACCATCAGGCTGCGGCCCATGCCCGAGGAAGAGCCGGCGAGATAGGTTGCAAGCACAGATTTGCTGTGGCCGGGCGTCATTGCGTGCACGGCACCGAACCCGATGCCCATCGGCAGGAAGGCGGCAAGCGCAGTCCAGCCGCCGCCCGCCGCGAACGCTTTTATGTGCCCGGCGAAGGTGAGATAGATGTCCCGCTGGATTTCAACGAGCCATTGCAGCATTCCGGACGGGGCCTCCATCAGCGCTCAGGGTTCGCGCGGCCATTGCGGATGCAAGTCGTCGACAACCAAGGCATGGGCATGGCGATCTTCGCCGCGCCGGGGCCCTTCTGCCCAATGTGCATCGCCCTCATCCAGGCCGGGATGCCGGTGCTCGAGGATCTCTGGATCGGACGCCGGCCAGACAAGCACCGCCGCCACCAAGGCGGCAGCCGCAATCGCGGCCAGGATCAGGAATGTCGCGTCGAGCCCAACGAAGGCGCCCAGCCATCCGGCCAGCGGATAGGTTACCAGCCAGCAGGCATGCGACAGCGCGAACTGCGCCGCGAACAAGGCCGGCCGGTCCTCGGGATGCGAGGAGCGCCGCAGCAGCCGACCCGATGGAGTTTGCGCCGCCGAATAACCCAACCCGAGGACAAACCAGAGCGGTAGGAGAGCCGCATAGTCAGCGATCGCTGCCCCCACCGCGAGGCCGACGATCATCAGGACTACGCCAGCCAGCATCGCCGCGCGATCGGAGACTGCTTCAAGTATTCTTGGCAAGGCGAGTGCGGCGACCATGGACCCGCCGCCGAACGCGGCCAGCGCCAGTGCCGTCGCGCGCTGCGGCAGACCTAACTCGCCCTGAACAATGACGACCGTGTTGACGATCACCATCGCACCGGCGGCGGCGACGGCCATGTTCACCGTCAGCAGTCCGCGCAGCCTTGGCGTGGCGAGGTAAATGCGCGTGCCGCGTGTCGTTCGCTCGTAGATGGCGCGCGGCGCGGATGGCTTTGGACTTGGAAGCACGACCGAGACAACAAATGCCGCCGACACCAGGAAGCCGATTACGGTGCCGGCAAAGAGGGCGTGGAAGCTCACGACGGTCAGCAGCGCTGCGGCGAGCGCCGGGCTGAGAAGGCTTTCGAGATCGTAGGCGAGCCGCGACACGGACAGCGCCCGCGTGTACTCCTTCTCGTCGGGCAGCACGTCGGGAATGGTCGCCTGGAAGGTCGGCGTGAACCCCGCCGATGCCGATTGCAGAACGAAGATCAACACATACACCTGCCAGACCTCGGTGACGAAGGGGAGCAGCACCGCAACCGCCGCGCGCACGAGATCGAGGCTGACCAGCATCGCGCGCCGGGGCAGCTGTTCAGCGAAGGCGGCGGCAACCGGCGCGACGCCGACATAGGCGATCATCTTGATGGCCAGCGCCGTACCTAGCACCGCGCCGGCTTCGCCGCCGGCCAGCTCAAACGCCAGAAGGCCAAGCGCGACCGTAGCAAGCCCGGTGCCGATCAGCGCGATTACCTGCGCGGCGAAGAGATGGCGGTAGGTGCGATTTGCGAGAATGCCGAGCACGGGGCGGCCTCAGAGATATTTCGTGATTTCCTTGAACTCCTTAATCGAGCGTTGCTGGTCGACGGGCAAGGACTGTGCGGCGTCGCCGAGGCAGTGGTCGAGGTGGTCGCGAATGAGCGTCTTCTTGGCTTCGGCTATGGCCTTTTCGACTGCGTGAAGCTGCTGGGCGAGTTCGAGGCAGGGCCGGCCGGCTTCGATCATGGCGACAACGCTGCGCAAATGGCCTTCCGCGCGCTTCAGGCGCTTGACGATGGCGGGGTGGGAAGAATGGATGATCGTATCGGACATGCTTCGACCTATCCTCCTGGGGAGGATAGAGTCAAGACGACAGCGAGTTCACAGCGATCGCCCGGCGCGCTATTCAGCACCTGTTCAGGCCGCATATGAAACGATTGCCGTCATGAACTGCGCGTGAGGTCTGCTGATGCTGAAATGTCTATTCCTTGCTGGTGCCTTCGGTCTGATCGCCTCGTCCGCCCTTGCCGATCCCGATAAGGACGAGAGCGGCAAGGGCTCCTACCGTATTTGGGACCGCCGTGACGGCGACAGGCACCCCGATTGGCTAGAACGCGACTGGGACGATCACGGGCGCTACTCCTACCGGATTCCCCGCGGGCATTTGCCTCCGCCGGGACGCTGCCGTGTATGGTTCGACGACCGCCCGGCTGGCCATCAGCCTCCTCCGATGAGCTGTCGGCAGGCGCAGCGATTGGCTTACCGATATGGCGGCCGGGTGATCTGGGGCGGTGAGCGGTACTAGGCCCGCGTCGACATTCCACCAAGGCCGTCATGTGAAAGCATATCGTTTCGGGAGGGCTCCACCCGCTAGAGGTCAGCTTCCCAGACGAAACCAGCCGGCATCTGATCCGGTTGGCAAAGCCTGCTTGTGGCGCTGCCTGTGCATTCCGGCAGTCGGCTCAGACAGCAAGATTCCACCCTTTCGCGACGGCGAAGATGGCGCCTTCTGAAAAATCTTCGTTTTCTGGCAGGCACCTTTGGCGTCCGCACGCAAGCTTAGGAGAAAGCGCCGGCGGCCACCGGGGTACTATTCACAAACGACTGCAACAGGAGATTCCAATCGGCGTCTTCCAATCCGCTGTCGCCCTCGTTGAGCAACCACCGAAGGTGCTCGGCCTTGGCAGCGCAATCCTCGATGCTTTCGACCGCAAATCGAAGCATCTCGTCCCGCGCATGCTCTTCCTGGGCAAGGAGCTCGTTCAGTCGCATCTCGAGCCGCGCTGAAAACCGACTTTCCGTCTCGCACTCGACGAGACGCCGACACAGACGCTCCACCTGCTCTCTCAGCTGACGATGCCGTAGAAGTATCGTTGTGAGCGGCCTTTCAGTGATAGGATCCTCAATGCGTTCACCATTAAACGTTATTACAGCCAGAGCCATATCGCGCATCCTCCTTGTGGGGTGAGAAGCTACGTTGGGCGTCCCTCGCCCGCTCCAAGGAAATGATTTCGGCCATGTTCCTTCCCAAAATCAATCAGTTGTACGCTTCATCCGGGGGCGCACGTCCAAAGCTTGGAAGCGCGTTTCGTAGTTGCATTGAGTTGATAAAAACGTTGATTGAGGACGAAGGCACGATAGGATACGAAGCCTAGCGAAACGGAACGAAACTAGAGCCTGTAAGTCATTGTTTAGGAACGGAAAGTTATTTCTCCCTCCGCCGAGAGACGGGAGTGATTTCAAAGAATTATTCAAACGATTGGCGGCGGCGGGTGCGGGTCGGCCGTTGGGCAAAGACGGGTTTCCTGCGGGCCCATGGACGCCCGAGCTTCTTGCAGAGGCGATTTCACGGATTGATTCCAACCGGGCTGGGGTCGATCTGCGAACGGTGCAGCTTTGGTTTCAAGAGAACGAGAAGGGAATTAGCACTGCCAACATTCGTTGGCTGGCGAGGATTTTTGGATGCGAAGATCCGGTCGCAACTAGCGAATGGCAGATGGAGCTCAGTGCGGCGCAATCGCGGTTATCGGCCAAGAGACGAGAATGGAAGAGGGCCGGAAGCAGCGTTGCACAGGAGATTCCAGATACGGCACTGACTGCGACCTTCGATGACAAGACAGATTCGCCGGCAGAGCTGACACGGGATACTGACGCCAAGGAGCCGAGGCGGAGTTTTAGTTTGGCGAGGAAATCGGAGGCGTTTTTTAGTCACGGATCTCCCCTGAATTTACCGGCGTCGGTGTTTGCCGGCATGACCGCCCTCGGCTTTTTGTCGTACATCATTGGTATCCACAACGTCACCTACGAGCGAGCGGACGGGCTCGTTAAGCAGGTTGGATTCCTTTGGGCCGCAAATTGGACACTCGACTTTATGGTGTTCTTACCGCTGTTTTTCTTCTTCGTTATAGAGCTGCTGGTCTTCTGGAAAAGTGAAGGGCGCAGAAAGCTCGCAGCGCAGGGCGATGATATGGAAAGCGACGACGCCTGGTTGCGCAACGTTGACGCTTCCTCGTACACATATTGGTCGGTTTTTCTGATTTGCTTGCTGTTCGCGGGTCTTTTTCAATGGATCGGCGTGTCCTTGATCCCGTTGATGAAGGGCGGTGGCAACTATGCCGTGGATTGGGGAAAAATAGCTCTTGTGCGTCCTGAGGTCATATCTGTCCCCGAGACAGTCATTTTTACGGGGCTCGCTTACCTATACATGTGCCTGGTGTTTTATCTTTTCTTCGCAGGTCTCATTTTGCTCTATACGGTTGTTCATGATCTTTGGAGAATTGGATTGAAGAAGCTGCCGCATGTTGATTATCAGCAAGAGCTCAATGAAGCCGGCCTCACAGTGATGCGTGGGGTTTTTCGGTGTACTGTTTTGGGGGTTCTGGTCGCCATATGGATGAAGGTCCAAAGCTCTTATCTGGTATCCAGTGGGGAGAATATTGTGGTGTGGTTGGTCGGCGATATGTCTTCGATGTTCCAAGGTCGCGATGATGTGAGCACCGGGTTCCACTATCGTATGCCGACGCATTACAGCAGCCTTCTTATCGTTATTTCGACCTGTTTTGTATTTCTGTATGGCTCCATCCGATTAAGTGTCGGAGGTCGATTTCATGCGCCTTTGTGGAAGATGTCGGCGGTCGTGGCGTTACTTGTTGTTAGCTACTTGTTGATCGATGCGTTTGCCGGCTTTTCCACCCTTCTGGCCATTTCAGTGCCAGTCGCACTATACGGCCTGTTCGATCCAGGATTAGCCCGCCGCTGGCGAGCGAGCGAGTTGGGAAACAATCAGAGTGTTTCATAGTTGGCTCGATCGTTGGGACGAACGCCGGGCCCTTCGCGGAGAGGAAGGGAAGAAACCAACGGATTTCGTCCTTGACGCGGAACGCGCCTTTCCAGGTGCGAAGAAGATAACAAGTATCGAGGAATTCTGTGCCCTTGCGGACCAAGCCGTGGCTGATCCAGCCTTTTTCGATGAGCCGAGTGTGAGTGATCAGGGTTTTGAAAGGCAAGACGGGTGGCTCAAATTTCCATCGGACATTTCTACTGATATCGAACAGAACAATGTCGTCTCGGCGAAAATCACAGAAAGCGAGTCGTTCGATCAGGCGATGGTGATTTTTCACCATTGGAATGCAAGCGCCCGGAATCGTCAGATTGCCAACTTTTTCTCGCAGCGTGGCATCACGGTTGTCGAGATTGCTATGCCTTATCACTTCGAACGCAGCCGTCCCGGCTCCGTGCACGCCGACTATATGCTTAGCCCTAATCTCGGTCGAACGATCCAATCTGTAAGGCAGGCAGTGTTGGATGGGCGAAAACTCATACGTTGGTTGAAAAGCGAAGGCTATCGAGAGATTTCGGTTCTCGGAATGAGCTTAGGTTCCTGGGTTGCGGCCATAGTCGCGGCACACGACTTGGCTGTGTCAAAAGCCTCGTTGTTTCTGACGGCCGGGAGTCTAGCGGATATGGTTTGGACGGGCCGGGCGACACGATCGATACGCGATAGCCTTGAACCTGAGATTGAGCTGACCGATCTCAGAAGGGTCTGGGGTCCACTTAACTTGGAGAATTACGCGCATAGTTTGGCACGGCCTGATCTCGATCTTCAGGTTGAGTTGGCTAAGAGAGACAAAGTGGTGTTGCCAGAGCTATCGGAAAGATTCATGCAGAGGCTGAAGGACGCCGGGGCTAGGCCAAATATTTTGGAATTAAACTGTGGTCACTATTCGCTCGCCATGCCGCCTTACATTTTGTTGGCCGGTTTGAGCTTGAAGCGGTTACTAAGGCGCGGCCGTTGAGCGGTTTCTGTCGTCTGCTGACAAGTCGGCCCGGCGAGCATGAATTTGGCGTTGGCCGGTCAGTGGGGGAGCGACAACGTCGCAGACGTGAACAATTCGGCCGGTTTTTTGCCGGTCCGGACGCGGCGATTGGCTGGTATCTATTGGACGGGAACAGTTCCCTAGCGGCCAAAAAATTTCATGCCGGCGCAACGGCGGCAAGGCTCAGCTGCGTATCCCACACCGTTCTTGATCACGGCGGCGTCGCGATCATTTTCGAGCGCCTGCAGCCCGACGCCGTGACACGATACGCAAGGCACGCTGCCTTGCTGATCCTTGCCAAGTTCAGCGGCCCACCATTGGAGTTCCCGACGCTGCCTTCGGGTCAAACTGTCCGGTGTCATCCCTTTGGCATTCCCGCCGATTCGGGAAGGCAAAAAACGCCTTGCGTGATCGAAAGCACGACCCCTCCTTTCGGTTCGACAATGGCACCCGTCCAGGCTTGCGAGTAAGTGCGGCTCGCATCGACCGCCGTCAACCACAGGACGCGGTTGTCCGCCAGCTCGACTTTCACCTCCGCCTGCAGGGGACTGTCATTGACCGTCTGCCGGTAGTGACGCTTGATCTTCACCGTCCCGTCGGGAAACAGCGCGCGGTTATTTTCATATTCGATCTCGAACTTCACACCGCCTGCATCGCCGTTTTTGCAAGTCCCGTCTCGCTCACAGATCGTGCGGGCCGTCGCTTCGCACGTCCAATTATACCCTGACTGCCACATCGGATTGCCTGCCTGCGCAAACGTGAATCCGGGCACCAGCAGAGTGATGATCGCTGCGGGGGCGATCGCACGCATTCGAAAGAGTGAAACGCTGTCATTGTTCATCGTTCTTCCGGCCCGTTTACCTCAGTCGTCGGCGTGACCAGCAACGGCCCTTGTCGCCGATGAAATCCAGTGCTGGCGCTGTTCTGATAGAACGCCAGCGTCATCGCTGCCACATGCAACGCAGCGTCAATCCCCTCGCGCCCTGCGCGTTCGCGCAGTTCCTCAAAATACATGTCCGCGATCTGTTGGGCGTCGCTCATGCAGCGATGTTAAAGTATCAACTCCTTTGTCGCTAGAGGGGAAAGGCGGGCTCTGCCCCCTCTCCCCAAAAAGGCGAAAAACGGCATCCCCCCATTCTTCCTCCGCGGCTTCGCCGACTCCGTGCAGGACCGGCTGCGGATCCGCATGCGAGAATCTTGCGCCGGCCCTTCGGGTGAGTGGTCCCCCTACCGGTTTTCGCCTTACAGTCACGATCCTGAGCGGCACGCGCGCCGACTGGATCAAGAACAACGTGAACGTTGGCGACAGCTTTTACGTGGAAGGCCGGGTTGGCAAACTCGTCCAACGAAAAGGACGGCAAGACGGTCTACACGACCGATGTTATCGCGGCGATATTCACCCGCGTCCATCCTCGCTCCGAAGCGAATGACAACACTGACGACAGCGACGAATAGTTAAAGACAGGGGCGGCGAAAGCCGCCCTCCCCTGTGCAGCGAAGGCGATCGGCCGGGAACGGATGCGCCGACAGTGCAAAGCCGAGCCGCCTCGGCGGCACCGCGTATTCCGAGGTTGTCGGCAATCATGTTTTTACTTTAATTTATGCGTCGTGCCGCTTACCGTGGCAAATCATCGAATCGTAGGAGAACTGATAGGCAAAAAGAAAACCCGGCGCGAAGGCCGGATTTCCTAGAGGTCGTAGCTAGAACGGAACGCCAATTCCGTCGAATTGCCACCAAAACAAGATGGCAAAATCTAGCTGCTTCCCCTGACAGTCGCAACAGGAAAATGCGCTTTCGCGCCACGGATTTTCTTTGCCGGAAGCAAGGGAAAGACGTGGTGACTATACACACCGAAATGGCCCAGTGGCTTGCCGACATCACGACGGTCAAGCAGATCGACCACTATCTGGCGCTGGTCTGGCGAGGGCACGCTGAGGGCGCCTTGAGGGACCAGGAGGCGCAAGAGCTCAGCGAGGCCGCGCACTCGCGGCGCTCCCTGCTGAAAGTGGCGCGCGAAGCCCGGTTGCCGCCGGCGCGCACCTACTTTCCGCAGCGTCCGAAATCCAAGCAGTCGCGCCACCAAGCGGCGAGCGGGTCGCGCTGCCCCGTCCGATGGGCGAGGAAACGGCGCTTGGGCGATATGGCCGCCCTACCTCCAAATGTGCGGGATCGCTTCACGGAGGGTGAACGGGCCGTACTTTATATTGTCGCCTCAGATTGCCGTCAGCACGGCTCTTGCGGATCGAGCGTCAAGGAGATCGGCCACCGCGCCGGCGTCGGCGCCACCACCGTCCGCAATGCGCTGCGCCGGGCCCGCCATCTTGGCCTGCTCGACATCACAGACCGCCCGCAATGGCGCGCCAGGCATCTGCCGAACCTGGTAAAAATCCAGTGCCGGCGCTGGCTCGCATGGCTCAAAAAATTTCGGCCGAACCTCGGCCTTAAATTTTATCCGACTGGGTTCAAAAAAGCGGCGTCCTCAGGAACCTTCGGCAATAAACAGAAGGGCGGACAGCCTTCTTACAGCCGGGCGGATGGCCCTTCGGGCCGCTTTCAGCGGTTTGCTAGACGCAAACCACCGTCCGGCTGACGGCTCGGACGCCTAACCCAATCAGTCCGCACCTAGTCGAACCGTCGCAAAGGGGGCTTTTGAACAAGCCTGCCGGAGCCGCTTGCGCCCGGCAAGGCAAAAATCAGCGCTTGGGGACGCGGCCGAGGAGCAGAGCGGCCGTCGGCACGCCAAGCCCTTTGGCGATCATGCCGATTATCGCCAGGGTCAGGTTCTGTTGCCCTTGCTCGATCTTGTAATAGGTGACGGTCGAGATGCCGATCAGGTCGGCAACATCCTTCTTCATCATGTCCTTGCGGCTGCGGAAGCCATTTATCGCGCGCGCGATGTTGTCCTTGATCTGTTGGACGTCGAGTCGCTTCATCGATGGCTCCAGGACTGCCGCCGGCAGCAGCAATTCAGCGACGCTGATTTCAAGGGCCCGTGCAAATAACGCGACCGTCGCGAGTGTCAGGTTCTGCTCCTGGCGCATCGTCAAATAGTAGGTCCGGTAGGAGAACTCCTTTTCGCTGGCCAAGCTCTTGATCAGCGCCACGAAATCTCGATTCGAGAGATTGCGCCGCTGTCGTTCTTCTTCGAGTTTTGCCGCTATTTGCGCCTGCATCGCATCGCGCTCTGGGTTGTCCAAAACGTTTCTCGGATCGTATTTTTCCACCGCCGTCCAACCCCATACAAACCTCCTTTCGCGGCCGCAAGAAATAAGTTAAAGTATAAACTGCGACACCCGTGAAAGGAGCTCCTTTTGACCAAATCTCTGCTCTATGCGGCCGCCATTGCGGCTGGCTCCCTTTACGCCAGCAGCGCGCCGGCATCCGAATGGGGCTGTCAGGTACTGCTGTGCGTTTCCGGGAACTGGCAAGCCACCCCAAGCTGCCACCCGCCAATGTACCGGCTCCTCGCCGCCATGAAGCGTCCGGGTTTCTCGTGGCCGACGTGTCCCGCCGCGAGTTCCTCTGCGGCGCGGAAAGACGTCTATGACGACTGCCCGGAAGGTTGGACCGTCGGCTACAGCGACGTCGGGCACGACGGCAACCGCTCAAAACCAAACATCTGCGAGAAGCGCGAGAATCTGTGCTTCAACCATCGCAACGCCAGGCCAATCTTCAAGCCAGTCACCAACCGGCGTGACGGCGACAGTTGCCAGAAGACCATCAGCATGCCGCGGCCGGTGCGGTCAAAGCCTTGGTACGTCGAGTACACCGACGCCAAGGGCTCGAGGCAGCGGGCCTGGTTCAATCTCAACATCTGACTGCTGCTTCCGCCGATTCTATTATGACACTCTAATTGACGTGCGAACGGAAATCGAGCCACCTAATTACAGAAGGTATCCCAATATGCGCAGCATCAACCGTTTCACCGTTGCCGGGAACGTAGGCAGCGTCACCAGCTTCAATAAGGCGGTCAAGGTCAGCATCGCTGCCGACCGCCATTGGACCAACGACGCCGGGAAAAAGGAAACCAGGACGGACTGGGTCACCGTCACCGTGTTCGATGATCAGGCCGCCTGGATCAAAGACAACGTTTCCAAAGGCCAGCCGGTCATAGCCGAAGGCCGCGTCAGCAACTCATCCTACGAAAAGGACGGCGAGACGGTCTACACGACCGATCTGGTCGCAACGACCTTCAACGCCTTTCAGGCCACCAATGCCAATGCGAACGACTGACAGAACCCGTCCGACGGATCAGCACCTTCGGCCCTCCTTCCGGGAGCGGTGTCAGCGGGTTGGTCACCGCGGCGCCGCAATTCGGCAAAGAACGGCAATGGCCGCCGAGTTTGCACCCCCTCCCCTTTGGCCGAGTGGCGCCCTGGCAAGCCATCCGCCAAAACAAGGACGATAGTCATGGAAGACGGCCTACTTGATGTGATCACGGTCGCGACCACGGGGACGTGTGCAGCGAAATCGAATGCCGCCGCGGCGGCCTCGACTATCCGTCATGGCTGATCCTGGACGAATATAACCGGGTCCAGGTCGATGAAGCCTATGATCTGGTGACGACGACGCCGATCGGCGCGTTCAGTCCCGCATTTGTCCGCAAGATTGCTGGCGTGATCAATGAGACGGCGGCGCAGCGTCGATTGTGCGGCATCGTTCGCAAATAGCCGGACTGATTTTCTTGGCAGGCCTCCGGTCCTTATCCGCATCGAGCGGGCCAGGACCGGAGCGAGGGGCGCCCTACGCCCCTCCCCTCGCATTCCCCTCCCCGACCACGGCCGCCGCTCCGTTTCACGTTGCGGGGTCACTTCAGCCTGCGAGAGACGGGATCTTGTTATCCACGCAGCAGACATCGACCCAGCGGCTCTGGCAGTCGCGCAAATACAATGCTCGCATGCACGGCGCATCAGCATACAGCCGGTCGCCCGAAAGGTAGCCGCGTAGTCCTGCGGTTCTCCGGTCTGTTCTTTTGCATACCCACGCCGCCAGCAACGCAGACCGAGGGCCAACGCCGGGCTTTGCCGCCGCGACACGGTTGCCTTGACGGTTGGTTTGCGGACCAAGATGGGAGCTGATGTAAGTGGCGGATGGGCTTCGTGGAGAATTCCAATTGTCAGCCGTACTTTTCCGCGTTTCAGTCAATGATAACAATTGGGTAAGTTCGATTCCGGCTCGCAAGTTGTGGGACGTGATGCCCGATCGCTCCCGTTAACCTTTTGTTAACTCAATATTTCTTGCCGGGCCGCATAGAATCGGGCGATAGTAACGATAATTTGGGGGGAAACCCGAAAATATCGTTCCTGAAGGGCCAGCGGGCAATGAACATAGCCGCTCAAGTTGAAGAAATCGGCTTTGCAGACACCATTCTCGACCAAGGCAGCGAGATTTCACGCAAGCTGGACATGCTCCGTATCGAAAAGTTTCCGCCAAATGCCCAGAAGACGCTTCGGCAATTTTCTCTTGCGGAGGTAGCAGATTACATTGGGGTGTCCCAGAGCTACCTGAAGAAGCTGCATCTGGAAGGCAAAGGCGTGCAGCCGATCACATCGTCAACGGGGCGCCGCTCGTACACTGCGGAGCAGATGAACGAACTCAGGAGGTTTCTCGACCGTGAACCACGTCGCCGAGCAGGCGACAAACTGCAGGTCCTGGCTGTCGTCAATTTCAAGGGCGGCTCAGGCAAGACAACGACTGCAGCGCATCTAGCGCAGTATCTCGCGCTCACCGGACATCGCGTGTTGGCGATTGACCTCGATCCGCAAGCCTCTCTCACTGCCCTTCACGGCATTCAACCTGAACTGGATCAAAATCCCTCGTTGTATGAATCGCTGCGGTACGACGAACAGAAGAAGTCGATCGTCGAGGTCATTCGACCTACGAATTTTCCGAACCTCGACATCGTGCCCGCGAACCTGGAGCTTCAGGAGTACGAATACGACACACCTCTGGCGATGCAGGACAAGGGGTCCAGTGCGGGGAAGATGTTCTATACCCGCATCGGGGACGCATTGGCCGAGGTTGATGACCGTTACGATGTTGTTGTTGTCGATTGCCCGCCGCAACTCGGATACCTGACACTGACCGCACTGACTGCGGCGACCTCCGTTCTGATCACTGTTCATCCGCAGATGCTCGATATCATGAGCATGAGCCAGTTCCTGCTTATGCTCGGCGAAATCCTTAAGTCGATCGAGGGGGCCGGTGTGAAGGTTTCCCTGAACTGGTTCCGCTATCTCGTCACCCGGTTCGAACCTACCGACATACCGCAGACCCAGATGGTCGGATTCATGCAGTCCATGTTCGCGAAGCAGATGCTGAAGAACCACATGCTGAAGTCGACCGCGATCTCGGACGCAGGGCTGACCAAACAGACACTGTACGAAGTCGAACGGTCGCAGTTCACTCGATCGACATATGACCGCGCAATGGAATCCTTAACTGCCGTGAACGGAGAGATTGCCGCTCTCGTCCATCAAGCATGGGGACGCAGGCAATGACCGTTCTGTTGTCAGCCGTACAATCGCGGGTTTTAGTCAACGATGACAATGACATGTTTCATTTTCGGAGAAGCTGAAGATGGCAAGGCGAGACGTGCTACTAGGCATTACGCAAGCGGAGACGACTAAGCCGGATCGCCCGGCGACCGCTGGTTACGCGACGCGTGGGGCCTCACGATCGATGCTGTCATCCATCGGCGAGCTTGCAGCCCAGGCGGCAAAGGCCGAACGGCTGCTTGAAGGCGAGACAGTGGTCGACCTCGATCCCAATCTCATCGATGGCTCGTTCGTTTCCGATCGCATGGAAGACGACGACGAAGCGTTCGCTGAATTGGTGGCCGCAATTAGGGAGAGGGGGCAGGACAGTCCGATTCTGGTTCGGCCTCACCCCGCGAAGAACGGGCGCTATCAGATCGTATTCGGTCACCGTCGTGCTCGCGTGGCAAAACAACTTGGGAAACCCGTCCGCGCCGTCGTCAAGGAGCTTCATGACAAGGATCATGTGGTTGCGCAGGGACAGGAAAACTCAGCACGGGCCAATCTGTCTTTCATCGAGCGGGCGGTGTTCGCACACAATCTGGCGGATCTCGGCCATGACAGGGAAACCATTCAGTCAGCTTTGGCGATCGACGCTCCAATGCTTACGAGAATGCTTTCGGTCACAAAACGCATTCCAACTGCCATCATCCATGCGATCGGAGCCGCAAAAGGTATCGGCCGCGACCGCTGGCTTGACCTGACGCTGCTGATCGAGAAGCCGTCAAATCTGGTGAAGGCACAGGAATTCGTTGAGACTGAGGAGTTCAAGTCGGCGGCAACCGATGACCGCTTCAACCTCCTCTTCAATTCTTTAAAGACACCCAGAAAACCCAAGAAGGGGGCAGGTGCGTCCCCCAATGCCAAATCCTGGGCTATGGCAGGCAAATTGGTCAGCGTGACCACGAAGGACACCGGGAAGGCATTCACCTTGGCTGTGAAGGCCAAGGACGCCTCCCGTTTCGGTGCGTACCTTTCCGAGAACCTGGAGCAGCTCTATCGAGCCTTCAGGGATTTGGAAGCGAAGCAAACAGGAGACTGAAACCGCAAAAGAAAAAGGCCCCCGAACGTCACCGTCGCGGAAGCCCTTCTCGTTTCGTAGCAGATCGAGAATCCCATTTCCGCGAATCAGTGTCAAGAGTTTTGAGCGTCGTTTCGGCGAGCGGATTTCTTTTGCCTAATTGAAGGCGAAGGAAGAAATGGAAACGCATACCTCAACGACGCCCTTTGGGCGGCGGTCGATGACGCTTGGCATGATTTCAAGCCAAGTCACCGCAAGGGCGGTGCCGAAGGACGTGATCGTCCACAAATGGCATGTCTTTCAAGATATCAAGGACGCCAGGATCGCTCTGGGCGCCACTGATCGCGCCTTGGCCATTCTTGACGCGCTTCTGTCGTTCCATCCTGACACGGCCCTTCATGGCGACAGCGAGCTGATCGTCTGGCCATCCAACGAGCAGCTGATGCGCCGCGCCAACGGAATGCCCCCGACGACCTTACGCCGGCATTTGGCCGTCCTGGTCGAGTGTGGATTGATCATCCGTCGCGACAGCCCGAACGGCAAGCGGTTCGCCCGGAAAGGGCAGGGCGGCGAGATCGAGCAAGCCTATGGCTTCGACATCTCGCCGATCGTCGCGCGCGCCGAGGAGTTCAAGGATCTTGCGGATGCGGTCAGATCTGAGAAGAAGGCCTTTCGTCTCGTTAAGGAGCGGCTAACCATATGCCGGCGTGACATCGTCAAGATGATCGACGCAGGCATTGAGGAAGGCGTGCCGGCGAACTGGGGCAGGATCCAGCAGGCCTACCAGGCGATTGTCGGCCAGATGCCACGAACCGCACCCCGACAGGCGTTCGAGGCGATCGCCGAGGAGCTTGAAGGTCTTTGGGCTGAAGTGCGTGAAGCATTGGAATCATTTGTAAAAACACAAAAAGTGGACGCCAATGAGTCCCGAAATGGACGCCACATACAGAATTCAAAACCAGACTCTAAATTTGAATCTGAAAGCGGCTTAGGAGATAAAGATGAAGCGGGCGCCAACGTTGCGGATACCGACAACGTACGGAGCCTGCCAAAGCGTGAGCTGCCTTTGGGAATCGTGCTGGATGCCTGCCCGAACATGCTTTGGCTGGTGAAGGGCGGCGGCGGAATCCGCAATTGGCGTGAATTTCTGGCCGCGGCTGAGATTGCCCGGCCGGCCATGGGCATCAGCCCGAGCGCCTGGGAGGAGGCGCGAACGGCCATGGGCGAGCAACAGGCGGGGATTACCATTGCCGCGATCTACCAGCGGCAGGACCAGATCAACAGCGCCGGCGGTTATTTGCGCAGCCTGACAGACCGAGCAAAGGCCGGAAAGTTCTCGGTCTGGCCGATGGTGATGGCCTTGTTGCGGGCCAAGCTTGATGCGTCGAAGACGATCGGAACCGGAGCTGAAACCGCTGCCGTCGATTTGGAGACGGCAGGCAAGATTGTGCGCACCGAATCTCGGCTTGAAATCAGCGATGCGTTGCGCCGCAGCCTCGACAAGCCGGGGCGCAGATCATGAGAAGGCGGGCAGGATTGATACGCACTACAGGGCTTGGACGGTCCTTGCAGCGCTTGTCGGGACGAACGTCTTATGAGAGCATCGAGGGCATGAAAAACGAACACGACCGGGAACCGACGCCCGATGAAACCGCCGGAATGGTTTGGTGGAACTCACTTGCCGAATCCGATCGTGCGGCTTGGCTGGCGCGGGCTGACAGCGCCGTTCCAGCTGATGCCTGGGCGGCGTACAAGCGGCTCGGGAATGTTGAGCGTCAGCCACGGACCGTAAACTGAGGACTGTTCTGAGCGGGATGACGTCCTTGTGCCTCGGTCAGCTCGCGGGTAGTTCGGCAGCGAGACCAAGCCGGCGGGCTCGGTCGAGCAGGTTCTTGACTGATGAGGCAGACCATTTTGCGCTACCTCGTGGGGTTCGCTCATGCAGGCGCTCGAGCTGGGCGGCGATGTCGCGTAGCGATAGTTCGGGGTTGGATTGCGAAATCCCTGCCACGAGGGTCATCAGGCGATCTTCGGGAGTCTGCGGAGGCGCCCGCTTTAGCAGTGCGGATTCGGCCAGGTGCTCGGTGACGAGCCACTTCACGGCCCGCCGCAGTCGTTCAGGCGTCCAGTCGAGGCCGCGCTGCTTCAGGACCCGAGCGATATCGTCCCAGTTGTGGTCTGGTCGCATCCGGCGGACCGTCGGAAGCCACTGGTTCATCGTTGATTGTAGCCGTCGGCCGTAGGCTGCCTTTTGCACCGCGGTCATCTTCGCCAAGGCTTCGGGCTTGCGCTCCCGGATGCCAGGATTGCCTGGCAGCCGCCCCTTCGATCTTGCAGCGATGATGCCGGCCTTGGTCCGTTCCGAAATCAGCGCACGCTCGAGCTGGGCAACGGCGCCGAGGACCTGCAGCGAAAACATGCCCTGTGGCGTCGACGTGTCGATTGGATCTCGGAGAGATCGGAAATGCGCGCCCTTCGCAGTCAGATCCTCGATTACCTGAAGAAGATGGCTGACCGAGCGCGCAAGGCGATCGAGACGCACAACGACCAGGACATCGCCGGCGCCGATATCCCTGATCAACCGCAGTAGGGCAGGGCGAGCTCTCGACGCACCGGATCCATGTTCCTGAACGACGACGTCGCAGCCGGCCGATCGAAGCTCAATTTCCTGCGCTTCCGTCGCTTGTTCGTCCGTCGACACGCGCGCGTAGCCGATTTGCCGGCCCTTTGGTCGTCCGGAGCGTCGATCTTGCGCTTCACGGGCCATTTGCGGCGTCTCTCAGCATCGGAAAGGGGCGTTTGTACAAACACCGAAGATATCAGCAAACGATCGTTTGTAAACGTCTTTAGGCACCCTTTGCATCGGCCCTAAGGCCTCGGTGAGCCTGAAAAGCACCGTTTTTCAGGCTCCAGAGGGCCCTAGGGCGTGGTGCTGTACAGTCCCGATATGAGGTGATTATCGCTAGTCTGATTTCTTGCCAGAAGCATCGCCTGTGACGGAAGTGAATGGCAATATAGCTTCCGTTACGCGAATCGGTTACAACGGAATCAATGGCTTACGATTTTTCCAGCCTGCCCCTGAACAGCCTGATCGGGCCGCTCGCCCGCGCCGAAGACCTTCTGGCCCGGCTCGACGAGCGCGTGCTCAAAAGCCCGGTCCGCGACGGTTTTATCCAGCGTCAGCATTTTGCCGACGCGGCGTCGGCGCTGTGGCTCGACGGCGAGCTCGTCCACACAGAAGACCTCGTCCTGCATGATGCCCACATGGACATCCGCACTCCGACCCACGAACTCACCCGGGCCCATGCCGTGCTGCGCGCCCGCCGCCGGATTCTTTTGCACCCACCCGATTGGGCGCTTTCTCGCGTTGGCATTTTGGCGTTGCGCGGCCGTGAAGGGCAGGGCGGCGACGGGTTGAGCGCGGGACGGGCCGGCTCCCGACCTGATGCCGCGACGGCGGCCGCCAGGGCGGACGACGACGCCGGTGACAGCCTTGCTGAAGACACCGACCAGGAGGACGCTCTTGCCGAGGAACTGGCCGAGATTGACGCGCTGCTGGCCCGCTCCAGCCGGCTGCTGGCGGGCGAAAAGTTCGCGCCGCGCGCGGAGGTCGACGCAGAAGGGCAGGGGGCAAACGCGCGGGAGGCCTTGCCGGACAGTCTCGGGCCGCTGATCCGCGATCTCGACTGGGACGAGGACCAGCGGCTGGCCGACTGGCTCGCTGTCGTCGACAAACTGCGCGGCGAAACCATGCCGGCCGTACTGGCCGCGACGATCGCCTGGGAGGCGTGGCAGGACATCGAACCGCTGCAGCACCAGCACTGGCTCGGTCCGTTGCTGGTGGCCGCGCTGCTCAGGGAGCACGGCAAGGTCGTCTCGCATCTTTTTTGCCTCAATGCCGGATTGCGCATTGTTCCGCGGGAACGGCGGCGGGCGCGCGACCGGACCACCCGGCTGCTGGCGGTCTTCGACGCTTTTGCAGAGGCCGCCGCGGCCGGGCTCAAGGAACTCGACCGACTGGCGCTGGCCAAAGGCCAGATGGAACGCCGGCTCAGGAAGCGGCGCAATAACTCGAGCCTGCCGGCGTTGATCGAGCTGGTGCTGGCGCGGCCGGTGGTGTCGGCCGGATTGATCGCGGCCGAGCTGAAAATCAGCCAGCGCGCCGCGCTCGACCTGGTCGCTGAACTCGCCATCCGGGAAGTGACGGGCCGGGGGCGCTACAGGGCGTGGGGGATCCTTTAATACTTCTGTCGGTGCTGCGGTGCTTGTCTCGCCACCGATCTCGGCCGCGCTGCGGCCAGCTCAGTTTTTCGGATCTGGCGGCTGAATGGGCTGGCCATACCGCATCGTCCGGCTACATGGTTATGTCAGGGACTTCGCGGGCGGTACTGTCCGCAGCAATGCCACTGCCCGGTCCCGTCTTTGTGCTGCATCCGTCCGCGATCCCGATGGGACCAGGCCACATGGAGGCTACCATGCTGGTAAAGGAAGCGATGACGGGCGAAGTGCGTTGGTACTCCCCCGATACGCCGATCCAGGAAGTCGCGCGCGTCATGCGTGATGAAGGTATCGGTTGCGTGCCGATCGGCGAGAACGATCGGCTTGTTGGCATGATCACGGATCGCGACATCACCTGCCGCGGCGTGGCCGCTGGCGAACGCCTCGATGCGTTGACATGCCGCGCGGTGATGTCGCCCGGCATATTCTTCTGTTTCGAGGACCAGACCCTGGAGCAGGCGCTTGGACAAATGCAGGAGCGCCAGGTGCATCACCTTCCAGTGCTCAACCGGCAGAAGCGAATGACGGGCCTCATCTCGCTGGGTGATATCGCCCTGAAGGGCGAAAGTTCGATCCTCGCGCCGCTTGCCAAAATCGCCGCACGCGACGCTGAACGGCACCTGCAGGCCGCCTGAGGTTTTCAGGGACGCTTGCGTCAAAGAGACGGGGCGGCATGCGCTTAGCAGGAACCAGGCATGCCGCCCCAATGTCAAAATCGGCGTGGGGTCTCCGCGCCGATTGACACGATGAGCCATTGCAATCTCAGTGGCGGGTGGGGTCACGCTGTGGCGCCTGTTCACAGGCGCTGCATGCATTCGGGTCGAAGAAGGCTATCAAAACCTACGGAGATCGCGAATCGACGGCAGCAACGCCTGTCGCCATTCCGGTCGCTGCGGAAGCAGCAGCAGCGCAGATGACCAGCCAAACACGGAACGTTCTTCCTCCTACGACAGCGCCTAGACTTCATGGGTTCAGATCAACACGAGCTGTCGCGCGAATGCGCTTTCAGGCCGCACTGCGGCATTGTCTTCGATGGAAAGGCCCCAACGAGGGGGAAAGGACGGCCGCGCCAGCGCCGCAGAGAGTGGGCGATATGTTTGTTTGATCCTCGTTCGATCTGCAACGCCGCGAACGTCTGGGTGAGCCACGCGAGAATATTTTGAGATCTCGCAGAAGAGATTCTGGCAGTCAATCGGTTGGAGGGCTCTGCCGAAGAGCCCGGTAAACACAAGGCCGCGCTTAGCGAACTCTTCGGTTTGATTTTCTGCAACCCAATGGATGATCGCCTCAGCGGATCGTCCGTCGGTATTCCGGAAGCATTTGGAGATACCATCCAAAGCGCCAGGGCCTGCGATGACAAAATTGTCTTCATCGAAGTCGAGCATCGATGAATAGTTAAGATCGATGGCATACTGGAACGCCAGGAAGCGGCCAAGCCCGGGGTAGCGCAAGATCGACTCGTAGACCGTCTTGAGATCGGGAGCTTGGCGCAGGCGATCGGGAAGCCGGTCCGTCATCATCGTCGCCAGCAACGCGATATGATTGCTATGTTTTCGCGTTTTTCCGAACGCTGGCGCGGGCATTATGTAGGCGCCGGAATAAATCCGCCGGCCTTTCGCATGTAGTTCGGTAAGCGTTTGATCGACCTTGTTAAGATCGACGGAGTCCCAGGTCAGCGGTCCATGCGCCCTCTCTAGAGCTTCCCACGTTTCAATCTTATTAAATATCTTGAACAGGATGGTGCGGAAGAAGACTTCCCGCGGGGTTTGGGATCGATCGGCCCGGTATTGCACCTCGCTTATTAGGTATTGGCTGACCCGATCGGCGGCACGATAGGCATTGGTGAAGCGAAAGGCGCGAAGGATCGGATCGTCAGTCCAAGGACCTAGCGGATCCGTCAGTCGACGATAAAACATCGATAGCCGCTCGGCAGCGAAGCTCCAGTAGCTGTCGTAAACGACCGTCGTCTTCATTCCGAACCGCGAGTCGTTGTAGATAAAATGGACATGTGCGAATGCTCCATTCGGACGATTGAGCCGAATCTTCGAGTTTCAGCATATCGTGGTCAAGGCGTCGGGTCAGCAACGGCGCGCTGATGGAGTGTGGAGAAATGACGGCAGCGGACGAAGACCGGCTAACCGTAGCGCAATTCGAGGCGCATGCAGCTGCCACCGATCAGCTCGACCTAGGCGAGATGGACACGCCGATCTTAGGCTTGGTAGGCGAGGTCGGTAGCTTAGTGAGCGCCCTTAAGAAGAAGCGTCGCGATACAGACGGCTTTTTCGGCTACCATGAGGCAGTCGTTGAAGAGCTTGGCGATGTCCTCTGGTATGTGTCTGCGGTCGCGCGGCGGGGTGGCTCGTCGCTCGTCGAGGTCATTGAAAAGGCCGCCGGCGGCGATCGGAAATCACCTCCGGTGGGCTTTGATGATCTGATGGCGTCAGACGCGGCTGACGACAACGGCGCGTTCGAGCATGCACTCTTGGAGCTTGCAGGCGAGGTTGGCTCTGTCGCCAAACGGTTCACAAATGGCGCTTATCGGGGCGGGGCCGACGCTTTGCGACGAGACTTGGTTAAGTTCGTGCGACCCCTGAGTAGGGCCGCAGGAGCGGCTGACGTCACGCTTGCGGCAGCGGCCCGCGATAATCTTAATAAGATCGAGGATCGATGGCCGACAGAACGCCGCTTTCCAGCGCCTCGCGACGGAGGGCTTCACATTGACGAACAGCTGCCCAGACGAATGCGAGTGCTGATCTATGAGCGCGAGGTCAACGGCACCAAGTTCGTGTTCCAAAAATCGGGCGGAATGTTGTTAGGTGATCGCCTTACCGACAATCATCTTCCGGACGATGACTACCGGTTTCACGATGTGTTTCACTTAGCCTATGCTGCCGTACTTGGTTGGTCGCCGACAACACGCGCGCTGCTCAAAATCAAGCGCAAGAGCCAGAAGGCAGTTGATGAGAACGAAGATGGCGCACGGGCGAACCTAATCGAGGAAGGCCTCACGACTTGGATTTTCGAGACTGCCAAGCAACACCGGTTCTTCGCCAATACGCCGAATCTCGGGCTCGACCTCCTGAAGGACGTGAAGCGCTTTGTTCGAGGCTATGAAGCGGAGAAGCTGCCGATGTGGCTGTGGGAGTCGGCGATTCTGCAGGGGTACGCCGTCTTTCGGGAATTACAGGTGGCGCGGTCCGGTGTCGTTCTGGCCGATCTCGATTCGCGCCGTATTTGGGTTGAATCAATGACGGAGGCCGATCGAGTAGCCTGCGGAATTATCGCTTAGGAGTTCAACTTCCGGCACTCAGCAAGCAATACGAGGGCTTCGGCGCGCGACCAGCCCTCGACTTGTCCATCTCGCGTGTTCTTGCCGTAGTCGATTTCAGCATGTGTAGAGATGCAAGTGAGCGATCCCATTCCCGCACCCGACTGCTCGGAGACGAACGCCTGTAGGCGACCGAGGCCGATGAAGTTGCCGAGTCCGCGAGCGATGTACGCATGGTTGCGGTACATGACCGTGAGCAGCAGCCGGTTGTCGTCGGTCAATTTGAAACTAAGGAAACTCAGGCACTGTCGGTTGGATACCTTGCCGGCATCGCGCCCCGGATCGTAGATCGTCATCTCGTAGGCGTTGCGATATGTCCGATCCGACGCAACTTGCTCGCGCATGAACCGGACAAGATCGTCCAGCGGATTGATGATGGTCACTTGTCCGTTTTGGACCTTTTTCCAGTGGGTCAGGCGGTCAAAGTATCGACCCCAATCGCGCGTGATCTTTTTCATGCGGGGGAGGACGCGATCGCGATAGACTTCATAGAAATGCTCCGGACCGTGGCGGTCCCGCAGACTTTGCGGGAAGATGGTGTTGGCCACGCCGCTCAGCGCATTGCGGCGGTGATCGCGAAGAAAGCGATCGACCTCGCGGATGATCTCGGCATCCTTCTCGGATTCCCGTAGCGGGTCGGCGATGTCGATGACTACGTTGTGCGCCTCGCCACCTTGCGCCTCCACAGCGGTCGCCGCCGCGAGCCAGCCTTGAACCCCTGTGGGTTGCGGTTCGATGGGCAGATACATCGTCAGCGCTCTCCGGTCATGGTGGCGGCTACGAGAAGCCGTGGCTCGAGATAGGTGCTGTGGATCCACGCATGTCCCGAGAGGCCCCAGGCCTCGCCCCAGGAATTGCGAACGAGGATGAAATGATCGGTGCCGCGCGTGCCATGGCCGACGGCGACAAGCGCGTGAACCCGCTTTGGCATCAGAGATTCGGCCGAGGTGACGATGCCGTCCTGGTCCGGTCGGTAGAAGGCCGGCGAGATGCTCATAGTGAACAGAACAGGGTCATTTCGATCAAGATGACCGATAATGCTGGCCACCGTTGCGATCGCAGGCTGGCTGTCCCGGCGGAAAATCGGATTGGCAGCCCTTGGCGGTTGCCAAGCCGTAAAGTCTGTGAACAGCTCAGCGATATACGGCCATAGCGTCTCGACGGGTTGTCCGTCGGCCCGAAGGGTCGCGAGCATCGTCGCGAGGTGGACGCCTTGATGCGGCTCGACGCCGTCCCGTTTGAGCGCATAGTAATAGACCCATTCTACCGATAACGGCTCCCACCCGGGTCTCGCTCCGGCGTGCGCGTCGCTCGCGGCGAACGCCATACAGGTCGGACGTGGGTCCTGGTCTCTCGCCGGCCCGAAGTTAGGGCGGAGGTCTTTGGCGACACACATCGACATTAGGCTGCCTGCAATACCCGCATCAATTCGGGCTCCCACATCCCAGGCTCTTCTGGGCCTCGTAGGTCGTATTGCAGATGGAGTTCATGCAGCGGCTTGCTTGGGAGCCAGGGCCGGCTTTCCTGCAACGTCACCTCACCGTGCGCGCGTTGGCTCGATCGCGCGGTGACCCGTCGTGTAAGGACGCCGCCGACGAGATCCGGGTTGTCCACCTCCTGATCGTCGGCCACGAGCGCAAATCCAGCAGAGGTCAGCGCGTCGAAATCCCAGAGATAGCCGGCGCTGCTGTTTTCACGAAGGCGAACCACGAAGAGGTCGTTCCGGCCGCCTTCGATGAGAACGCCCTCATCGCGATTCGTCAGCAACCACACATCCGAGCGCCAGTCCGGCGGCTCATATCCTTCGAGGAGATCACGCTTGATCTGCTTGGGTTCAAACGACAGCAACCGCTCGCGCTGCTCGCGCGAGATCGCCCTATGACGTTCCAAGATGTAACAAGTTGCGCTGTAGCTCGTACCCAATCGCAGCGAGAGTTGATAGGCCGTCACGGGATCTGCGAGTGCCTGCGCAGGCCATTGCTGACGCTGGACGATCAACGCCAACAGCCACGACGGGGCTAGAAACATCGACGCGAAGGAGTCCGCTTCTTGTTCCTGCCGCTTGAGGCGAGAATTTGGCGCGAACGGGGCGCGACGGAGGATTTCTTCGTCGTCAAGGCTGGGCTCATGCCGCATGTGGAGGTGGCCCAGCTCGTGGGCGCCGGTGAACCTTTGGACGGGCAAGGTCCGCTTCGTCGTAATGAGGATGCCTGGCTCTTCGGAAGGGATGTAGGCTCCCAGCAGCTTGTCGAGCGGCTGAAACATGAGCGTCGCGCCGAGCTTGCTAATGGCCCCGAAAACGTCGATCCGGCCGCCCGCGCTCCGCTCCAACTGCTCGCGCACGCCGAGATCGCGATGGAGTGCGTGCGCCGCCTTCACCCCAATCAAAATGGCCTCGCGGCTGTCAACCACCGCTCGCCACCTTCGCTTTGGCGCGAGATTTCAGGAAATCTGCGAACCGCGCCAGCTCCTGCCGATCTTGAGACGAGAGCGACGCAGCAGCTCGGGCGACGTGCGCGACCTCCTTGGGAAGGTTTGCGGAGGTATCGTCCTCGCCCGTGAACCAGTTAACCGGACGCTGGTATAGCTTGGCCATGCGCGCGAGCTCGAGAGCATCGACCTTCCGCTGGCCGGCCTCGATATGGGAAAGCGCACTGCGTGGGATCGACAGATGCCGCGCAACGTCCTCCTGCTTGAGGCCGACATACTCCCGGGCGACACGCAGGCGCTCGCTTAAGGTCTGCCGGTCAGGCTCTGCGGGCGGCTTAGAAAATCCAGCGGGCTTATCGGTCATGGTGCTCCTTCTCCTTCACTAGGGCGCCCCAGACCGCTCGTGCTTCGACGAGTAGGTCGGTGACGCAGGCTTCGACATCGTCGTAGCCGCCCCGCGGCACGAAGGTGGGGGGCAGGCTGACCCCAAGAATTTCCTCAATCGCGCAGATGATCTCGACGACGACCAGCGAGTCGATCTCAGGTTCGCAAGCGCTCGGCGCTCGCGGCCGAAGAACCGCCAGAGCGCCAAGCTGTTCGTCGAGCGCATCCCGGATGCAGGTCTCGACGTCTTTGGACGGAAAACCTCGATCGGATCTGAAACGTGTATGGATGTCCATTGGACTGCCGTCCATTAATCGAACATAACGTGTAGCATATGTCTGATTTTCAGACAAGGCAATTTTTCGAAGTTCGCAGCAGTCTGCTGCTAGAGGTTCCGTTCGTAGTGGGGCTGGTCACTCAATGACAAGCCATGTTGGAGGAATGGTTTGCAGCCACTGTGGACATCCCGACCGCGCCTTACTTCTTCAACTGCTGCTAACATATTCAACGGGGATGCCGGGCAGGTGCCTGGTTTCCCACCTAACTGCCTATAATGACTGAATAAGAGTAATAATAGTATCCGCGATTTCTTCTTGACTGCTCGTGTTTCGAACTGTTTCAACCGCATAGTGTTCCTGCTCTCGACGAGCTAACACTTGGTATTCGTGTCGCCATCGCCGCCATTTTTCAGGATCCTCATTTCGATTGATCGGCTCCTGTCGATCAATAAGAAGAGCGAGTCTCGGCCGAATGTCTCCCCACTGAACTTTTTCGGCTTCAATCAGGGGGCGTAGAAGATCTTCAGGAATTCCGTCGACAATGCCGTAAACCCAGGTCGACCACCAATATCGATCAAGCAATACCAACCCGCCTGCGTCGAGTTTAGGTCGGATATTTGTCTCGATCGCATCAAGGTGTGCTGAAATATGGAGTGCCTGTTTGGCCGCAGCCGACAGCCGCTTTATGCCAAACGTGGTAGGCTGGTGGTGAATATCGTACACGACCCTCCCAAGAGTTCCTGCCTCCCGACCTGGAAAAGAAATAACAGCATGCGCGAGGTCTCGTGTAGCGAGTGCCTTGGATACGAGGGCGAGTGTGGAGGTCTTGCCGACACCATCGGGACCTTCGAAGACAATTAGTTTTCCCATATGCTCTACCCTTCTACCCGAGAGTGCCGCCATCTGAATCGAAATGCTCTACCGTTGACCACCGAGTAACATTGACGAACAGGTACCATAAATGAAGCGGGATGAGCCGCCCAGGCGTAGTTCGAACCTAGCGAAACCGCGGGCAGAAAAAGCCAAACTTGAGGCTTCCCAGGCCACCGACAACATCGAAGCTTTTGGGGAAACAGCGGGGCGTTTCCACAAGCCATTGGAACGCAAAGTCGCTTCCGATGCAGCGACAGATCGACCGCATCCGATTGAGATCCTACGTAGGATTGCGCGAGCGGTCGAAGATTTTTTGACCGAGGAAGCGGATCTGCTGGAAGTTGGAATCAACGAGCGAAGCCTGACGCACAAGCTTGCGGTCCACCTGCAGCCCTTATTCACGGAGTGGCATGTGGACTGCGAATACAATCGCCGCGGTACCCATGTGAAATCATTATCGCGGCCACTACCTGAGGCGCCGGACGATACCGAGGCATTTACCATCTTCCCCGACATCATTGTCCACCGTCACACTGCATCCTGGAGTGCTACGAGGAGTCAGTCGTGATACGCAGGCGAGTGGGGGCTAAGTGGGGATAACCGAAGCTGATACCTGTCGGAAATTCGTTGTGCCCAAGCTGCAGGCTGCCGGATGGGATTCGCGCCCGCACGCAATAAACGAGCAGCGGACATTCACCGACGGGCGCATCGTCTTCATCGCCGGAAAGGCCCGGCGTGGAAAGCAGAAGCGAGCTGACTATCTGCTTCGATATCGGTCAGATTTTCCAATAGCGGTTGTCGAGGCTAAATCCTCGTACAGGCATGCGGGCGAGGGACTCCAGCAGGCCAAGAACTACGCCGAGATACTCGGCCTGAGATTCGCTTATTCGACCAACGGCGGCGAGATTGTCGAATTCGACTACACGACCGGCGTCGAGCGCGTTATTACTGAATACCCATCGCCGGATGACCTTTGGCAGCGTCTGCGGTCAGCCGAGGGCATCAAAGATGATGATGCGGCCGATAAGCTATTGACTCCCACCTATCCCGACAGGGCCAAGCCACTCCGATACTATCAGGAGATCGCGGTCAACCGTTCGGTGCAGGCCGTCTTGCAAGGGCGCAAGCGAACCTTGCTCACCCTCTGCACTGGAGCGGGGAAAACGGCGGTTGCCTTTCAGATTTCGTGGAAGCTCTGGTCAGCGAGGTGGAACAACAAAGGCACGAATTGGAGGCCGAAGATCCTTTTCCTTGCCGATCGCAACGTTCTCGTCGACGATCCGATGGCGAAGGACTTCAGCCCCTTCGGCGATGCGCGCGAGAAGATCGCCGGCGGACAGGTCATCAAAAGCCGCGACATCTATTTCGCCATCTATCAAGCCATCGCCCAGGACGAGAACCGTCCGGGTCTCTATCGCGAATATGCGAGAGACTTCTTCGACCTGATCATCGTCGATGAGTGCCATCGCGGCAGCGCGCGGGACGACAGCAATTGGCGGGAGATCCTCGAATGGTTCGCGCCGGCCTATCAGATCGGAATGACCGCGACGCCCCGAAGAGAGGACAACGTCGACACCTACAACTACTTCGGCAATTCGATCTACGAATATAGCCTAGCGCAAGGGATCGCGGACGGCTTCCTGGCGCCTTACCGCGTGCATCGCATCATCACCGACTACGACGCCGCCGGCTGGCGCCCGACAAAAGGGGAGTTGGACCGCTTCGGGCGGGAAATTCCGGATGCCGAGTATAGCACCAAGGATTTTGAACGGATCGTCGCGATTCGAGCTCGGACCCAGGCCTTTGCTCGCCACCTTACGAATTTCCTCAAAGAGACCGATCGCTTCGCCAAGACTATTGTGTTCTGCGTCGATCAGGAGCACGCGCTCGAAATACGTCATGCGCTGGCAGCGCTCAATGCCGACCTGATCAAGGAGTATCCGGACTACGTGTGCCGCGTGACTGCCGACGAGGGTGATATCGGTAGCGCGCATCGCGCCAAATTTCAGGATGTGGAAACTCGAACCCCGGTGATCCTCACCTCTTCGCATATGCTGACGACGGGCGTGGATGCACCCACCTGCAAGAACGTAGTGCTCGCTCGGGTCGTCGGCTCGATGCCGGAGTTCAAGCAGATCATTGGACGCGGAACCCGTTTGCGTCCCGACTACGGCAAGCTCGCGTTCAACATCATCGATTACACGGGCACGGCGACAGAAAAATTTGCCGATCGAGACTTCGACGGCGACCCGGTTCGCGAGCAGGAGCAGGTGATCGACGAAGAGGGCGAGGTCATCGAGGAAACCGAAACCTTAGGGCTGACGCCCGATGCGGGGGAAACGCCAGGGGATGGTGTAGAAGCCAGCCAATTGGACGAGGAATCTGACGGCCCGCCACGCAAGTTTTATGTGGATGGCGGCGCGGTCGAGATCTTACGGCACATGGTCTATGAACTCGATGCCGACGGTAAGCAACTCGGCGTTCGGCAGTTGACCGACTACACCGGCGACAAGGTCCGGACATTGTACCCTAACGCATCGGAACTCCGACATGACTGGCTCGATTCGAAGCGGCGGGCGGAAATCGTCGAGAGGCTAGAAGAAAAGGGCATCGATATCGATTCCCTTGCCGAGGCGGTCGGAAAGCCTGAGGCCGACCCTTTTGATCTTCTTTGCCACCTTGCCTATAACGGACCACTTCGCACTCGGCGCGAGCGGGCAGATCGGCTGAAGCGCGAGGAGAAGGACTTCTTCGACCGCTTCTCTCCCGAGGCGCAGCAAGTGCTGGACGCGCTTATTGAAAAGTACGCCGAATTCGGCGCAGCCCAGTTCAGGGTGCCAGACATTCTGGAAGTGCCACCTTTCAATGACTGGGGAAACGTAATCGAGATCGCCTCCCGCTTCGGTGGCGGCAAACAGTTGCGAGGGGCGGTTAGCGAATTGCAGCGCCTGCTCTACTTCGCCTGACATAGGGAGAACGAGACGTGGCGAATACTACCGGCACGCGAGCAAAGCCCAAGCCGCAGACGACAGCGCAACGGTTGGACAGCATCGTTAAGTCCGCGCGCAAGATGATGCGCAAGGACAAAGGGCTAAACGGCGATCTCGATCGTTTGCCCATGCTCACTTGGATCATGTTCCTGAAGTTCCTCGACGACATGGAGCGGCTCGAGGAGGAGCGCGCCGAAATTGGCGAGCGTGACTTCAAAGGAGCGATTGAGGCGCCTTATCGCTGGAGGGACTGGGCTGCCCAGGACGACGGAATTACCGGGCCCGACCTTCTAGCGTTCCTTGCCGCCGAGCGGACGCAATTGCCCGATGGGTCGATCGGGCCGGGTCTGTTCGCGTATCTAAAGAGCCTGCGCGGTGAGAACGGTCGGCGTGAGCGTCGCGACGTGGTGGCCACCGTGTTCCAGGGTCTCACGAATCGCATGGAAAGCGGCTATCTCCTGCGCGACGTGGTCAACTTGGTTGACGGCATCCATTTCGACTCGTCGGACGAAATCCACACCCTCGGGCGCCTTTATGAGACGCTGGTGCGGGAGATGCGTGACGCTGCTGGCGATTCGGGTGAGTTTTACACGCCTCGCTCCGTGGTGCGCTTCATGGTCGAGGTGACGGATCCACGGCTTGGTGAATCCGTCCTTGACCCTGCATGCGGTACCGGCGGGTTTCTTTCCGAGGCTTTCCAGCACATCGAAAGGCAGGCCAACACCGTCGAGACACGGGAACTCCTTCAGAGCAAGAGCATCTTCGGAGGGGAGGCCAAGTCGCTGCCTTTCCTACTGGCGCAGATGAACCTGCTGTTGCATGGGCTCGACGCACCGCAGATCGATCCTGGCAATGCGTTGCGGTTTCGCCTCGCCGAGATCGGTGAGGAGCAGCGCGTCGAGGTAATTCTAACGAATCCGCCCTTCGGCGGCGAAGAAGAAGCCGGCATCCTCAATAACTTCCCCGAGGATCGCCGCACGGCCGAAACGGCGCTTCTATTCCTGCAACTCATTATGCGCCGGTTAAAGCGTGGCGGGCGTGGCCGGGCCGCTGTGGTCGTGCCGAATGGCACTTTGTTCGGCGACGGTATGTCCGCACGGATTAAGGCCGATCTGCTCACGCAATTCAATCTGCATACCGTGGTGCGGCTTCGCGAGGGCGTATTCGCGCCCTACACCGACATTCCCACTAACCTGATCTTTTTTGACACCACCGGGCCAACGCAGACGATCTGGTACTACGAACAGCCTCGGCCGGTGGGGCGGAAGAAATATTCGAAGACAGCTCCCATGATGTATGAGGAGTTCGGCGACTGCTTCGCATGGTGGGAAAATCGGGAAGAGAACGAGCGAGCCTGGCAAGTCGGCGCTGAGGATCTGATCCAACGTGACGAGCACGGCCGCGTCGTCGCCTGCAATCTCGACCTGAAGAATCCGCATTCTCCCGATGCCATTGATCACCGCGCGCCTGCTGAGATAGTCGACGGCATCATCGAGAAGGAACGTCGCATCCTCACCATCATGGATGAGATCAGGGCAACGCTCGCGGGGGCGGCGTGATGGCATTCCGTGAAGTCTGCCTTGGAACCTTTCTGCGAAAATCCGAGGGATGGATTCAGCCGAATACTCCGTGAAGATATCCACGCCGATGTGAATGCCTTCACGTCAAGCGCGCATGAATCTTACGCGGAACCGGGTGACACCGTTCTCGGCGACTTCATCGAACTGGCGGAAGAGCGTATCACGGTTGAACCTTGCGTCGCCTATCCGCAAGTTGGAATACGGGGGTTCGCCGGCGGGCTGTTCTTCAAGGAAGCCTTGCTGGGTTCTGAAACAAGTTACAAGGCGTTCAATCGATTGTCCTCGGGGCTATTCGTCGTGAGCCAGCCGAAGGGCTGGGAAGGTGCGGTTGCAGTTTGTGACGGGACTTACGATGGCTGGTTCGCTTCGCCCGAATACCGCACTTTTCGCTGCAAGTCAGGCAAGCTGGAGCCAGCTTATCTGTCAGCGCTACTGCCTACACCATGGTTTCAGTACGAGTTAAGCAAGCTTACCCGCGGGCAAGGCGCGCGTCGTGAACGATTGCGCCCGGAGATGCTGTTGGGCATGGGTATCCGTATGCCGTCCCCTGAAAAGCAGAATAAAGCATTGGAGGCGATCGAGGGGCTTCGTCTCATTCCAGACTCTAAGGCAAATTTCCTAGAGAGCGTCGATGCTCTTGTGCCAGCCTTGCTGCACCAACTTTTCAACGGCAGGACAGTAAGGAATGAGGGACGGATATCGGGACAAGATACAGAGCGACTTATTCTCGGAAACTTCGGACGTCACGGTAGTCAGGTTCCTGCTCGCCGACTTGCACGATGACCTGCTTGGGAAGGTTCGCCGCTTCCGCTTCTTGGCCGATCTCGGCGCGGAGCTCGGACCGCCGGGCCAAGGGTCCCTGGTTCGGCTGATCAAAACGCGCGACGTGTCCCGGTCAGCAGCTTGCGGGGAGGGTTCACACCGTATTCGACCGATCCGGTCAATTTTCGAACATCGCAGCGGGGCAAAAAGGGAAGATCGGGACCAAGGATGAAAGCAACAGAAGCAAAGCTCCTCGCGTTTCTCAAGAAATCGCCGCAGTTTGTCATCCCCATCTATCAGAGGACGTACTCCTGGACCGAAAGAGAGTGCCGTCAACTGTGGGATGATATTGTCCGCGCTGGTAGCGATGACGCCATATCCGTGCACTTCATCGGGTCCATTGTCTATATCGAAGCAGGTTTGTCACAGGTTTCCCATCAGGCACCACTACTTGTCATCGACGGCCAGCAGCGCCTGACCACCGTCACAATTCTACTTGCTGCGCTAGCTGAAGCGCTTGGCGACGATGAACCGATCGATGGTTTCTCTGCCCGCAAACTGCGCAACTATTATCTTCTGAATCCTGAGGAATCCGGCGATCGCCATTACAAGCTTCTCCTTTCCCAGACCGACAAGGCGACGCTCACTTCGATCGTCGGTCAGCAAGAGCTGACCGCGGAGCGTTCACTTCGTATTGTACAGAACCGCGCGCTGTTCAAAGACTTGATTGCTGGCCGGCAAAGCCATCTGGCGGCGATCTGCAACGGGCTGGCTAAACTCGTTGTTGTCGACATTGCCCTTAGCCGCGATCAGGACAACCCGCAGCTCATATTTGAAAGCATGAACTCCACAGGCCGAGAGCTAAGCCAGGCTGATCTGATCAGAAACTTCATCCTCATGGGGATCGAGCCCGGCCTTCAAACAAGTCTCTATGAGCAGTTCTGGCGCCCGATGGAAATATCGTTCGGGCAAGAAGCATACAACACGCACTTTGACAGTTTCATGCGGCATTATCTAACGGTAAAGACGGGAGAAATTCCGCGCCTCGACGACGTTTACGAAGCGTTTAAGGGGCACGCCCGTTCGCCGAAAATTTCGGAGGCAGGTGTTGAGGCATTGGTCAAGGATATTCGAGACATTGCCAAGTTCTATTGTGCCATGGCGCTCGGCGCGGAAAACGATCTTGCCCTTAAAGTCGCATTCCATGACCTTCGGGAGTTAAAGGTCGATGTCGCCTATCCATTCCTGCTCGAATTGTACCAAGACTATGTCGGCGGGCTGTTGGCGAGGGAGGAATTCCTTGAGGCTGTAAGATTGATCGAGGCTTACGTCTTCCGTCGCGCCATCTGCGCAATTCCCACCAACTCGCTTAACAAGACCTTTGCCACGTTTACCAAGGCTCTGAAAAAGGACAGGTACCTCGAAAGCATCAAGGCGCACTTCCTGCTGATGCCGTCGTATCGCCGGTTCCCGAATGAAGACGAGTTCAAGCGTGATATGCAGACCCGGGATTTATATAACTTCCGAAGCCGGAGCTATTGGCTTCGCCGCTTCGAAAATCATGGACGAAAAGAACGTGTACCGGTCGATGAATACACGATCGAACACATAATGCCTCAGAACGAAACAATGTCGGATGCATGGAAAAGCGCTCTCGGTGACGAGTGGGCGCGTATCCAACAAACGTATCTGCACACGCTCGGCAACCTGACGCTCACTGGCTACAACTCGGAATACAGCGACCGCTCATTCGACGAGAAACGCGATATGGACGGGGGATTCAAGCACAGCCCGCTCAAGGTCAACGCAGGGCTCCCAGAGCTGGAGTCGTGGAACGAGAATGCGATCAAGTCTCGCGCTGCAAAGCTTGCGGCGCAAGCAACGGATGTCTGGCGGGCGCCTGCACTGCCAGTTGACGTCCTGGAGGCCTATCAGCCGCAGGAGGCTAGAACTGCGGGGTACTCGATCGAGGACCATCCATACCTTTTGAGCTCCTCAACGCGGGAACTCTTCGAGGCATTTCGGAAAGAGGTTCTGACGCTTGATCCATGCGTGACGGAGGAATTCCTGAAGCTCTACGTGGCGTACAAGGCGGAGACGAACTTTGTTGATGTCGTTCCACAAGCAAAACAGCTTCGATTGTCCCTCAATATGAGCTTCTCGGACATCACCGATCCGCGCGGTATTTGCAAGGATGTTTCAGGCCTGGGCCGTTGGGGAAATGGTGATGTCGAGGTCAGGTTCAACAGGATCGAAGAATTACCTTACATCGTCGGTCTGGTTCGGCAATCCCTTGAGCAGCAGCTAGGAAATGGAGGCGACGTATGAGTCAGTTGCTATTACCAATCGGAACTCGCTGAATTGAACGCGCGCGATCGAGAGACCAGTCGGGCGGCAAAATCGCCGGGGCAGGAGCGATAGACATCCCCGACGTTCGCGAAGCAATAAGGCAGATCATGGAGGGCGGTGAAACAGCGGTCAATCTGCGCCGAGAGAAATACGGGCTCTAGCTTGGTTGGCATCATGGCGAGCCTTTCGAGTTCGCCGCAAAATGCCGGTCGCCCTTCCTTGGATCAAATCATATGCTCAACAATGGCTTTGGCGTTGCAACTTCGGGGCGGCCAATGAAACGCCGGACTGTCGTCGTTGAAGGACCTCTCGCCTTTCGGATGCGCCGGATCGCCGCCGCGCGACGCGGCCAAGCCGGCGTTCAAATCGTGACTATGCCGCAACTGGCCGCCCGCTTGGCGGGCGGCTTTACGCAACCTGCCCGATCCGAGGACCTTGATCCAGCTATCCGTGCTGCACTCGAAGCCGGAGGGTTAGCCGAGTTAGAAAGTATCCGGCTGCTTCCAGGTATGATCCGGGCCGTCGCAAGGACGCTCGCCAAAATCTGGCAGGCCGATCTTTCGCTGCCGATAGGCGACGATCGCGGCGCCCGACTGGCGGATATTGCCCAGATCGAGCAGCGCGTCCGCGCAAACCTACCCAAAGGCGTGCTGACGACGCGCGACCTTCGCGACGCCGCGCTGAACCGCCTCGTCCATGCGGCGTCCGTGCTAGGGTCGGTGGAGCTTGACCGCGTCGTCAGCGTCGCCCCGGTCTGGCACCCTCTGCTTCAGGCCCTCAATGAGACGGTGCCCCTCTCCTGGCATAGTTCCGGCGCCACGGACGTCAGCTGGTTCCCGGGCAAGATCACGACTGACCAGCGCCCAACAGCTGTCGCCATGGAGATGGTGTCCTGCGCCAATCCTGCTGCTGAAGTGGTGGAAGCCCTACGCTGGATGCGCGAGCTCATCGCATCCGGACGGGCGAGACCCGAAGAAATTGCGATTTGCGCCACCTCGACCGAGGAATGGGACGAGCACTTTCTCGTCCTGGCAGCGGACGCCGACCTACCGCTGCATTTCTCGCACGGTGTGCCGGTCCTGGCGTCGCGCGAAGGCCAGGCCTGCGGCGCGCTTGCCGACGTTCTGTTGAATGGCCTCAGTCAGGACCGCCTGCGCCGGCTCTTCAGTCATGCAGCGGGCCGGAGCCGCGCCTTGCAGGACTTGCCGCAGAATTGGTCGCTTGGACTTCAACCTGGTGCTGCGCTCCTCGATCTCGATCATTGGCTTCGGGCGTCGGACGAGGCGAGCCGTGTTCGATCCGACGGCATCGATCCGAGGCCGGTCCTGACACCCGTCCTCGAGATGCTGGCCAACGGGCCGGACGCAGCCGAACAGGCTGGCGTGATGCTGCTGGGAGCGTCCGCTCGCGCGCTCTGGAGCGAGGCGCTGCGGCGCGCGCCTGCCGAGGCGCTAGAATTCTCTCTGCAGGAGCTTCGCTTACCCGACGGCCACGATCCCGGCGCCTGTGCCGTGTGGTGCCCGGCGAGTCATCTCGCCGCGGCACCTCGCCAATGGGTTCGTCTGCTCGGAATGACCACACGCTCATGGCCACGCCGCGCAGCGGAAGATCCCCTGATCCCAAGCCATGTTTTGTCCCGTGGCATACTCGATCCCGATCCTGTCACTGCGCAGGACCGACGAGCGTTCCAGGCAATCACTGCCCAGGCATCTGGAGGCTGCATCCTGTCGAGAAGCCGCCGGAATGCCCAAGGCGGCCTCCTCGCGGCCAGTCCACTCGCACCGCAAGGAGACGGTGTTCAAGTGCTGAAGCGGTCGCGAATCCCGACCCACGCGTTCAGCGAGGCCGATCGGCTGCTCGCCCGACCGAACGAGGCCGCGAACTCGCCGGCGCTGGCGGCGGCTAACGCGTGCTGGCGCGACTGGCGAAATCCCGCGATCACCGCCCATGATGGTCGGACGAGGGCCGATCATCCAGTCATCGAGCGCGCCATCGATGAGGTTAAGTCCGCGACGTCGCTGCGTTTGATGCTCCGCGATCCGCTGGCTTTCGTGTGGCGCTATGCGTTGGGCTGGCGGTCGGTCCCCGAAGACGATCAGCCGCTGACACTCGATGCGCGTGCCTATGGCGATCTCGTGCATGAACTCCTCAAGCGGACCGTCGATACGCTCGAGCCCAGTCCAGGCTATTCCCGCGCCGCGCGGCACGAGATCGAGGCCGCCCTGGCAGAGGCGGCGACGACGGTCAGTGGGGAGTGGCCGCTGAAGCGATCCGTGCCGCCGTTGCTGCTGTGGCGGCACACCGTGGACGCTGCTGCCCAACTTGCGCTCAAAGCCTTGACGCTTGACGAGACGTTCCAGCCGGGCACTCGCAGCTGGACTGAGCTGGCGTTCGGCCGCGTCGACGAAGCAGTTGCAACGACGGGCGATCTTCCCTGGGATCCGACCGCGCCGGTCATAATCACCGGGACCAATATTCGGGTCAAGGGCAGCATCGACCGGCTCGATATCACCGCCACAGGAAACGCCGTTCGCGTCTCGGATTACAAGACGGGTGCAGAGCCAAAGAAGGCCGATCAGATCGTGCTCGGGGGCGGCGCCGAGCTCCAGCGCGTCATCTATGCGCTGGCGGCGCGCCAACAAGTGCCGGACAACCCGCGCGTCGTCGCCCGCCTCATCTACCTCGGCGGCGGTGAGCCGCGGGTCTACAAACTGCACGATATCGATCACGCCATCGCCGAGATCGCAGACCATGTGACGGCGGCCGGCGTCCTTTTGCGGCAGGGCAGGGCATTGCCCGGTCCGGACGCGCGCGAGAACTGGAACGACTTCCGGCTGGCGCTTCCAGCATCGCCGACAGCGTACTTTCAAATCAAACAGGCGGCGCTGAGCCGCGCCTTCAACGATTTTGCGCGCGTCTGGAGCTGCCGATGATCCAACTGGCAGACAGGTCCGCGCGCCGGCGGGCTCTGACCGATCTTGACTCGACATTGCTCGTCGAAGCCGCGGCTGGCACCGGCAAGACCGCCCTGATGGCGGGGCGCGTGACGATGCTGCTTGCGCGCGGCGCCCAACCCGGTGAGATCGCGGCCATCACTTTTACTGAGTTGGCGGCCAGCGAGCTGTCAGTGCGCGTCCATCGCTACGTCAACGAACTTCTGGCCGAACGCGTGCCGGCTCCATTGCGGGAAGCTCTGCCCAATGGCCTCGACGCGGCTCAGCGGCACGCAATGTCCGCCGCCGTCGCCAAACTCGACGAACTTACGACCGCAACGATCCACGCCTTCTGCCAGACCATCATCTCAAGCTACGCGGTCGAGGCTGATATTGATCCAGGCGCGCAGATGCTCGATGCGGTCCAGGCCGCCGCTGCGTTCGACTCCATATTCGAGCAATGGCTCAAACGGCGGCTCAACAGTCCGGAGCGGCCAATCGATCCGATCGCAGTCTTGTCCCGCGAAGACCCCCGCCGCGTTGTCTCCACCCTTCAGGAACTGGCGCGCTTTCGTCTCAAGCATCGTGATGCGCGGACGCTGCCTGCCGATCTCACCGGCCGCCCGGACATCGACCTGGCCGAAGCGGTCGCGGATTTCCGGCGCTGGATAGTCGCTCAGCCCGTCGAGCCCAAAACGCTCGAGCTGCTGGGTGAGCTCGAGACGCTGGCAAACTTTTACGCCGGCAGCTTTGAGACGCCGCCCGATTTCCCCCGGCTCTGGGCGCTCGCCCATCCGATTCGACTTTCCTGCATGCGGAAGAACACGTTCGATCTAATCAGGCCAAGACGGAAATCGGCCTGGGAAAAGGTCGCCGGCCAGGACCTGGGTAGCCGGCTCAGTGAGGATGCCGGCCAATACTTCGACCGGGTCGACCACTGCTACCGAGTGGTGCTCGGCCGCATTGCCACAGCACTTGTCGCAGGTCTGTCCGATGAACTCGACGAGGTGCTTGACGACTACGCCGCCTTCAAACGCGCCGCGGCCGTCCTTGATTTCGACGATCTTCTGGAACGAGCGCGGGCTCTGGTCCGCGACCATGATGCCGTGCGGCGCGCTCTCGGAACCCGCTACCGGCATATCTTCGTGGACGAGTTCCAAGACACCGATCCCATCCAGTCCGAAATCCTGTTTCTGATCGCAGCTGAAGATCGCGCGACGCGATGGCAGGACAGCGTCTTGAGGCCAGGGGCTCTCTTCATGGTCGGCGACCCGAAACAGGCCATCTACCGGTTCCGCGGCGCCGATGTCGGATCTTATGCGCAGGCGCGTACCGCAATCGAACGGCGGTGGCCGGACAACATCATCCAGATCACCGCAAATTTCCGCTCCCGACCGGACATTCTCACCCATGTCAACCGCTGTTTCGAGATGCCACTTTCTGGTGTCGGGCAACCTGGCTATGTGGCGCTCACGGCAACCATCGATCCCCCCACCCACGACCTTCCGTGTGCGGCCAGGATCACCGTCGACGTGCCGCCCAATTCGCGATCAGAGCACATCCGCGATGCCGAGGCAGAAGCCGTCGCTGAACTCTGCATGCGGCTCATCGGCAATCTGCACGTTCGCGACGACGACGGCGTGATGGTTCCGCTCACCGCCGGCGGAATAGCCCTGCTTGCGCCGACAGGCACCGAACTCTGGCGCTATGAACGCGCCCTGGAACAACGAGGCCTGCCGATCGCGTCCCAAGCGGGCAAGGGCCTGTTCCGACGTCAGGAGGTGCAGGATATGCTCGCCTTGGCTCGCGTGCTCGCCGACGCCGGCGACAGCCTGGCTCTCGGCGCGCTGATGCGAGGCCCGCTTGTCGGGCTGACCGAGGAAGAGCTTCTCGATATCACTGCGGCTTTGCCCCAAAATCTCGAACGCCCGCACGCGGTTCCGCGATTCTCGCTGTTGACCGAGCTGAGCGACGTCACGCATCCGATTGCGCGTCGGACACTTTCGATCCTGCAAGACCTGAGATGGAAATCGAGGGCGACCACACCTGCGCTGCTGCTCGCCGAAGCAGCCGAGTGGCTGGCTGTTCGACCCATTCTTGCCGCGCGCGAAGGTGATCGCAGCGCCCGTGCGGCTGCGAACGTAGAAGCCTTTCTCGAACGGGCGCGGCCTTACGGCGTCACCGGTCTCAAGCGGTTCGTCCGTGACATCACCAGGGATTGGAGTCAGGGGGTTCCGTCCAACGAGGGCCGGGTTGATGCCGAGGGCGACGCCATCGAGATCATCACCATTCACAGCGCGAAGGGGCTGGAATGGCCAATGGTGATTCCGGTCAACACAGCCACGTTGCTCCGCTCGCGCGAGCCGTTCGTGCATCGCGCATCCGATAACACGCTGCACTGGGTCATCGGCGACGTCGTCCCGCCCGATCTTCTGCTGGCGCTCGCGTCCGATGATGAAAGCCTTGCCCGTGAACGCGAACGCCTTTGGTATGTCGCATGCACTCGCGCTCGGGAGCTCCTCGTCGTCCCGGAGCTGCCCCAGGCGGAGCAAAGGTCCTGGGCGCGGATCGTCGACCTGGCGCACCAGGACCTGCCGCTGCTAGACCTATCGCGTTTCGATCGGGCACCGCGCCCTGCCGCTGCCGATCTGCCAAACGGACAGACGTGGGACATCTTCGAGACAGAGCGCGCCGCCATCTCCGCTGCCGCCGTCCCGCTAACGTGGCTTCAGCCGAGCAGCCAGGATCCGGATCGCGTTCCTATGACTGAAGCGATCGCGATCGACTCCGGCGACGCTCCGGAGACGGAGCTGCCGATCGGCGCAGGACGCGTCCGAGGACTCGTCTTGCACAAGGTGATGGAGGAGGTCCTGACTGGCGAACTTGATGAAGACCTCGCCGGGTTTGCCAGTCGCGCCCGCGCGCTTATCGCAGAGCTGGTAGTGGTTGGCGAAGACGGGGTCGGTGTTCCCGAGATCGAAGAAATCGCCTCGACTGCCTGGAGAACCCTGCATCTTCCGGAGATCGCCGCCCTGCGACCGCGTCTCGTTCCAGAATGGCCGATCTACGCCTTGGTCGCCGATGCAAGCGAACCCACGGCGCTTGCCGGCCGGATCGACGCCGTCGCACTGGACAACGGCCGCGCCGCGGTCGTTCTCGACTGGAAAAGCGACATCGCGCCGACGGAGGAGGACATGCGAATTCACGCGGGCCAACTCGGGGACTACTTGCGAACCACCGGGGCGAGCCGCGGCGCCTTGGTCTATATGACCCTTGGTACGGTACGGTGGGTGGAGCTTGGTGCCCGCACCGATTAGAGCGGGATGAATTTAGGTTGGCGCATAGCCGGCCTCGATGAAGTAATTTCTGCATTCGGTTGACGTGACAGTGCCGAGGATTTGGCCGATGGCGTCACAGACGGTCTCGACCGTTCGCCTGGCAGCCTTGCGCAGCCAATGCTTGAGCTTGGCGAAGAATTTCTCAATAGGGTTGAGGTCGGGGGAGTATTTGGGCAGCAAGAACAGCCTGGCGCCGGCCGAGCGGATGGCACGGCGCACGGCCTTGCCCTTGTGCGAACCGAGATTGTCCATGATGACGATGTCACCGGGCTTGAGGGTTGGGACGAGAACCTTGTCGACATAGAGCTGGAAACGCTCGCCGTTGATCGGTCCGTCGATCAGCCATGGTGCATCGACACGGTCGTGGCGCAGTGCCGCCAAGAAGGTCATGGTCTTCCAATGACCGTGCGGCACCTTGGCCTTGATCCTCTCGCCGCGCGGCGCCCATCCTCTGAGCGGCGCCATATTGGTCTTGGTCCAGGTCTCGTCGATGAACACCAGGCGGGAAGGATCGATGCGGTCCTGATACTTTGCCCACTGGACCCGCCGGCGCGCCACATCGGGGCGATCCTGCTCACTGGCGATCAGCGTCTTTTTTTGTGGCTGAGCTTCTCGGCGTGAACGAACTCCCATACCGAGCGGTAATCGACCTTCAGGCCGTGATCGCCAAGCTCGGCCACAAGACCGCGCAGTGTGAACTCCGCCGCCCGGCAGCGTACCAACAGCCACTCCCGATGCTCTCCGGCAATCTTCTTCGGTCTGTGCCCACCCATCTTGCCGGGTGTCAGCTTGTTCGTCTCGCGCAAGCGGCGCACCCATCGGATGACCGTGCTGATTCCAACCCCGTAGCGCTCTGCCGCCTGACGTCGCGACAGGCCCTCCTGCTCAACCGACGCTACCACCCGCGTGCGAAGATCCATCGAGTAAGGCTTGCCCATCCATGCCGGCCTCCTGACCCAGCCAGCAGGTTGAATCAGATTTGCTCGCCTTCGGGAATCCCCTTTCGATTCAGACTCAATTCATCCCGCTTTAGCGGTTGTCTCGGTGCCCCGTGTCGGTTCGTAGGGGAGCACGGCTCCGTCAAGCAGCAGGACCGACATGGTAAGGAAGAATGCGATCTGGACAACCAGCCTGGTGGTGGAGAGCCGCCGCGGAATGACGTGCCAAACGACTATGCCGGCGAGACCGACCAGCACCATGTAGAGATGGGGAGCATTCCACCAGCTCGTGACCGGATCCGAATCCATAAAATCCTCGCACAATCCCCGCCTCGGAGCATGACGAGCGATCCTTCGGTGTTAATCCTTGCCTTTCTCCAGGATCGCTTCGGTTATCGAGTTCGGCAGCCGGCGCGGCGTCTCGATCACGCCCAGCAGCGGCATGACGACGAGAAAGAACGCGAAGTAGTAGAGGGTCGACACCTGCATGGCGGGGATATACCAGCCTTCCGCCGGCTTGGACCCCAGCCAGCCAAGGAAGAGGGCGTTGGCGACAAACAGCCAGAAGAACCGCCTGTACCAAGGCCGGTAGACGGCCGAGCGCACCTTCGACCTATCCAGCCAGGGCACGAAGAACAACACGGCGATGGCGCCGAACATGGCGAGCACGCCGCCGAGCTTGGAGTCGATCGGCCCGATGTTGAAGGTGACGGCGCGCAGGATCGCGTAGAAGGGCAGGAAGTACCACTCGGGCACGATATGCGCCGGCGTCTTCAGCGGGTCGGCGGCGGTGTAATTGTCTGGATGGCCGAGATAGTTCGGCACGTAGAACACGAAGTACGCAAAGGCAAGCAGGAACACCACGGCCCCGAGCACGTCCTTCATTGTGGCATGGGGCGTGAAGTCCACGACGTCGGTTTCCGACTTCACGTCGATGCCTGCCGGATTGGCCTGGCCGGCGACGTGAAGCGCCCAGATGTGCAGGATGACGACGCCCGTCAGCATGAACGGCAGCAGGTAGTGCAGCGCAAAGAAGCGGTTGAGGGTTGGATTGTCTACCGCAAAGCCGCCGAGCAGCAATTGCTGCACCCAGTCGCCGACCAGCGGAATGGCGCTGAAGAAGCCGGTGATGACGGTCGCGCCCCAGAACGACATTTGTCCCCAGGGCAGCACGTAACCCATGAACGCCGTAGCCATCATCAACAGAAGGTTGGTGCAGCCGAGGACCCAAAGCAGTTCGCGCGGCGCCTTGTAGGAGCCGTAATAGAGGCCACGGGAGACATGGACGTAGACCGCGATGAAGAAGAACGACGCGCCGTTGGAGTGCAGGTAGCGCAACAGCCAGCCGGAATTCACGTCGCGCATGATCTTGTCTACGGAATTGAAGGCCAGTGTCGTGTCGGCCGCGTAGTGCATGGCCAGCACGACGCCGGTAACGATCTGCGCGGCCAGCATCATCGACAGGATGCCGCCGAACGAATAGGCGTAGTTCAGGTTGCGCGGAACCGGGTAGACGATGAACTGATCATGCACCAGGCGCGGCACCGGCAGGCGGGCGTCGAACCAGCGTCCGATCCTGGTCTTGGGAATATAGGCGGAATGCCCACCGCTCATCGGGGTGCCTCTGGTTCTGAAATTGCCGGTATCGATATCGGCCGGCGCTCCTTGGCCAGCCGCCCTTTAACACGGATAAGCGGGTTCACTCGCGGTCACGAACCTTCCTCGACGGGACAGCGTAAGTAGATCGGCCGGACCATCGCGCGAGCAAACCCGTTGCCGCCGCGCCTAACCGGCTGCGCCGTCGTGTCGACGGCCCAAACCCTCAGGAATATCTGCAGCATCCTCGAAAGAACGAATCCGAGCGTCATTTCCGATGCTCCTTGCTTGGGTTGTGGAGGACCCAAGCATGCCAGCCTTTCCAATGTTCGAACTATCATGCCGAGGACGCATGCGTCCGATACGTTGGTCTATGGGTTCCTGACTGAAAGGCTGCGCCGGACCGCCGAGGCGGCCAAGTCAGGACTGCGCGCGGCCGTTGCAGGATGCCGCACGGGCGCTGGCGAGCGCCTCGTCAATGATGCGGCGGATAGTACGCGCGCAACGGCCGCACTGGGCGCTGCAGCCGAGACAGCCATAGACCTGGCGGATCGAGCACGTCCGCTCCGCCTTGACGGCGGAGCGGACATCCTGATCGCTCAACACATTGCACGAGCACACGATCATGGCGCGATAAGTCTCGATGCCGACCTGGTGCGGCTCTGACCCGACAAGCGGGTCAGTAGTCCCAGACAGCCGGTACGCAACGAAAGACATCGCCGTCCATCGCCACATGGCAGATAGATGGGAATGGCAGGTGAGTGGCCACCAGCGGCTCACGGGTCGCGGCCAGCTCCCGCAAAAGATTGATGCGGACGCGGGCCGCCTCCTCAGGGTCGTGTTCGAAGCCGTTGTGCCAGTCGGGTTGGTCGAACCCGACCTGGAACACGGCGTCGCCGGCGAAGGTCAGCCTATCGCCGCCGGACGCCAGGCGGACCACGCTGTGCCCGGGGGTATGGCCGCCAGTGAGCGTGACAACCACCCCGGGCGCCACCTCGTGCTCCGTCTCAAACGGCCGCAACTGGCTGCGGTACTCGTTCACGAACCGCTTGGCCGCCCGCCGAAGCGCATCCGGGAACCCCGTTGGCATGGAGGCGCGGGAGAAATCGGGCGACTCCCAGAACTTGAGCTCGGCGGCCGCCACGTGAATCCGCAGATCCGGACGCAGCCGGTCCTTCACCCCGTCGATGAGCAGCCCGCCGATATGGTCCATATGCATATGGGTCAGCACCACGTCGGTGACGGATGCGAGATCGATGCCGGCTGCCTCCAGTCGCGAGACCAACCGCCCGGCCCTCGGCAAGTGCAAGTCCGGGTCCATCCCCAGCCCGGCGTCCACGAGTATGGTCCGGCCGCCGCTGCGTACGACGACCACGTTCAGCGGCCACTCGAGTACGTCCGGCGGCAGGAACATGTCGTCCAGCCAGGCCGCCCGGACGGCCGGGTCGACGTTGTATGCCATAACCGGGGCTGGTATCGGCAGCACTCCATCGCTGATCACCAGCACGTCGATGTCACCGACCCGCAGCGCGTAGCGCGACGGAACCAATTCGGGCTCCGGTCTACCGTTGCTGTGCTTGGCGTTCAGGCTGTCGGCGCAATGCTGGATCGAGGGGTGTGAAATGTTGTCCAGGGTCATGTTTTGTCTCCTGCTGACCACGGCCGTATCGGCCACCTCCGCCGCTGGCGCCCGTGGATTTGGCAGAGCCTCCATGGACCGCCACCTGGCGTCTACGGAGGAAGTTGCACCGCCTCGGCCTGCGCCACCATCGGACGGAAGCACCGGTCAGGCGATGCGAAAGTCTATGGCAGACCCGTTGCGAGCATGGGTGATATCCCGCGAAAGTCGGAAGACGCCGCTTTGAGCAGCGAGCAACGGCTGTGCCTCTCGCCTGTTGGCAATACACCCAGCGAGTAGGATCAGGATCAATCCTATACAGCGGTCCCAGTCGTCCACAGCCTTGATGCAGTTGACTGCACGCGCACCCTCAACATAGCGCTCTCCCCGTGTCTCTGGTCTGCACCCAGGGTCGGCACCGCCAAGCGGCAAATCAGGCCGGGAGCCGCCACATTCGCACACGACCTGTACCACGCAATTCCGTTTCCGCGAGTGGGTCGCAAGCAAAATTTGGTCCAAGCAGTTTGCGAGTTGCATCCGAAATACGGATTTCATCGGGCTCCGCTGACGTTTGAATACGTGCGGCGAGATTAACGGTCTCGCCCCAAAGGTCATAGGCAAACCGCCTTTTGCCTATGACGCCCGCGACGATTGGTCCTGAATGAATTCCAATTCTGAGTCTTATCGGTTCTCCTGCGAAGCGTTCGCGCTTAACCGCCTTCCGCAGTTCAAGTGCATAGTGCGCAAGGGCTTCTGCATGATCGGATCGCGCGGCGGGCAGGCCAGCGACCACCATCACACAATCGCCGATTGTCTTGATCTTTTCGCAGCCGTATCGTTCCGAGAGCAGATCCGCCGCCTTGAAGAAGTAATTTAAAATAGCGAGCGTTGTCTCGGCTCCGACGCTCCGCGCTCTTTCCGTAAAGCCGACGATGTCGGCAAAAAGCACACTCACCTCAGCGTGGTTGTCTGCAATTTGTTCGTCCGCTTTTAACCGCTCCGCGATCGACGCCGGAAGAATGTTGAGGAGTAGGCTTTCGGCGCGCTGGTATTCACGCGACAATCCCTCTTGGCTCTGCCTCAACGCCTCGTTCGTCAATTGTAACTTTTCGTTGAGTTGACGCTCCCTCTCTTGCAGGAGTGTCATTTCATAAGCCTTCTGTTGAAGCCGCTGCCTATTGTCGCGTTCGGCAGTGGCGTCAAGAAAGAGCAGCCATATGCAGGCATTGTCAGCAAAAAGATGAAGGTCCGCGACACGCCCGCTGGGCAGTTCGACCATAGCCATATGATATGGAAGCTCCGGGCAAGGCAGCAAACCTTCCATGAATTCAAGCTGCTCGGCAACGGGCTTGCCAATGCGAAGTGATGATAGGCCGTAATGTTCAACACTACCGCCCTTCGCAGCGATGCAAAGCTGGGCGTCAATTTTCAGATATGCGACAGAGTGCTGGTTGTAGAAGAAATCGTAAATCCAGTTTCTGACTTCTCTTGGCAATCCATGCATGGTCTATTTGGCGACCATCGAAGCAAGCTGGCGAAACGCATCATCAACATATTCACCCGAAAGCGCGCTTGTTAGATAGATTTGCCATCCAAGTTGCCTCAGTTCGTCAATCTCCCTATCCGATATCGCCCACCGATCGGCCAGATCGGATTTGTTGAACAGCAATACGAACGGCATAGCGCCGAATTCGGCCTCGGCCCGCTCGCGCAGCGTGAGCGCCACGGCAAGAGTAGCGGCGCGGGTTCCATCGACGACAAGCACGAGCCCGCTCGCACCTCGCACATAGCTGACGCGGAATGACCCGATATCGTCTTCGCCGGCCAAATCCCACAAAATCAGATCCACGGTTTTGTCCGGGAATACGACACTCTTCTTGTCGATTTTCACTCCCACCGTGGTCAAGTAGGTTTCTGAAAAGATGCTCTGCACAAACCTGCGAACCAGACTCGTCTTTCCGACAGCGAACCCGCCCAACATGCAGATCTTCTTTTGCAATATCCTGGGCTCCGCCCTAGTGGAAGTTTACCGTAACCGAAACTCTGCGATTGGCGGAGCTCCCGGTTCGGCTATTTTCAGTCTCCGCTGGCTCAAAGGTGCCCGCGCCGCGAACCAAGAGCAATTCCGGATCGACGCCGCGCTTCTTGAGAAGCGCACGAACTGTCTCCGCGCGGGCGGCGCTGATCGACACGTTGGCCGTTTCACGGCCCGTCGCGTCCGAATGGCCGGTCAACATGAACTGTGCTGTTACGCCTGCCTTGCGGGCTTCCTTGGCCAATTCCTTCAACTGATTTGCCAATTTGTCGAGAACCGGCAGTTGCTCTGGTCCCGGTATAGCCTTGCCAGAATCGAAGAAAATGTCGATCGCTTGAATAGCCTCCCTCAAATGAGTGAGTTCCTGAGGGGTCAACTCACGCAATTCGGAGATTTCTAGAGAGAGTCCGTCCGCGGACAGCTGTTGGGAGGCGACCCGCGCCCGGTTTATCCAGGCGGCAGGAGCTTCACCCACGACAACGATGCGATCCTCGATGATCATAAACCGAACCGATTTCGGCGGAGTCAGCGACGCCACCAGCCGCTTCAGCACGAACTTCGGATCAAGGCTCTGATAGAATTGCCACTGCGAATGAACGCGAGCAGGATCAACCCCTGTTCCGGACAGCAGAGCCTGCGGGTCGGCGGCCTGCGGGTCTCTCAGGCCGGAAATATAGAAATGTCCGCCCCTCGCCGTTTGTTGGGCGACGATGATTCCCGGTTGGGCCTCAAGTCGCGACACATAAGTCTGCCAGTGCTCCGCCGCGCGTGCTTCGGGGCTCACATCACGAACCCTGGAGATGTCGAATACCGGTCCGCCTGCCGAAAGCTGTCGGGCCGCCGCGCGTGCCCGATCTATCCAGGTGTCGGGAGCCTCACCCTCGGCAACGATGCGATTCTCGACGATCGAAAGCCGAACCGATTTCGGCGGGGTCAGCGACGCCGTTAGCCGCTGCAACACGAACTTCGGATCAAGGCTCTGATAGAATTGCCACTGCGAATGAACGCGGGCAGGATCAATCTCCGTTCCGGACAGCAAAGCCTGAGGGTCGGCGGCAAGCGGGTCTCTCAGGCCGGCAATATAGAATTGGCCATCGCGCACCTTTTGTTCGGCAACGATGATGCCCGGCTGGGTCTCCAGTCGCGACACATAGGCCTGCCAGCGTTGCCCGGATTGCCAGGAAAGAAAGAACCAACCGCCTGCCGGAATCAAAACCAGCAGGACTGCAGCCACCACCAGCCACGGAAATCCCTGGTTTGAGTCCTCCTGCTTCAGTTCAACGCAGGTCTGCAACTGCGTCTCTACGCTGGCCAACTGCGAACTGTCGCCGTCAAACTGCTCTAAAGCCTGTGAGCATTCATCATGGATGCGAAGCAACACATCGCGAATTATTTCATGTAATTCCTCTGGCGGATTTCCCCGGATCACCGCAACCAAGGTCGCAAACGGTCCAACTTCTGACCAGAGACGAAGCTCCCCAAAACGGATAGTGTCCAGGCCGCTCTGTTCTTTCTCGTTGAATGAGTCTTTCACGAAATCTTGAATTGCACTAAGCATTGAAGAAATGAGTTGAGGATCTTCGCTCGTTGCATTGTCGGCAGCTACATGCGCTATCAAAAGCCCGGAATTGCGGTTAATGAGAAAGACATGTTCTACACGATAGACAAGAGAATGCTTAAGAACAACTTCTGAGAAGCTTGCACCCGTTCTCCAAGCTTCAAATCTCCACTTGAGCCCGTGCCAGGTAAATATATGTCTTAAAGTTTCATTCAGCGACTGAAAGGTCTGATCGATCTTTTCCCCGATCGACTTGCGAATTGCCGGCAGAAACACCGGGTATAATATATCCGTAAGCGTACGCGGGCTCTTCTGGATGGACCGTTGCACGGCCCTCTCGACAGCCGGCGCAAGGGCCTCGCCGAGTTGCGCATGAGGCGCACGTGCGGCTGCGCTGGGGAGAACACCCCCGACTGCAGCCGCAAGCTGCTCAGGTTCGTCGAGCAGGTGGGTAACTCGTGAAAGCTCCGAAATTTCGCGGCCGACCAGCAACTGGCGCAGCGTTTCCATGCGAGGATCGGCGGTTGGAACTCCTTCGAAACGCGCACGATAGTCCGGATCGACGTTCCGGGCAATTTCGACCAAAAGAGTAGCCAGAGCTTCGCGATCAATCTCTGTATCGTTCGAAGCTGCTCTTTTAGGAAGGCTGATTGGGTCGACGGTCGACGTCAAGTTCCGATCAACTCACTTTCCAACTGCGTTCCGAGTTGTTCTTGCTGCCGACGGGATCCTGATTTAGACATTTTGCAACCTCGACAAACAGGCCAGCCAAAAGATTTCGGTCGGTCTTGACGTTGCTGAGATCGGAAAACATTTTCTCCATTAGCATCTGAATGCTTTCATTCTTTTGCTTGATTTCCTCACGCAGCAATTGATCGCTTCGATTTATCCGGTCCGCAACTTCGCGCTCAAGCTCGCTCAATTGATCCGACAACGCGCGCACCTGCTTTTCAAGCGCCTGATTTTGCTCGCGAAGGTTCCGGTCAATCTCCTTGTCGGCCTCGGCTCGTGCATCTTTTTCGTTCCGCAATTGCGCCGCGAGCGATTCGACCTGCTTCTTTGCATTTGACTCGTACATTTCAAGATTGCGCTTGGCCTCGGATTCGACATCCTTGAAGCGCTGCAAGAACCGTTCTTCAAGCTTGGAAAAACGGCGGTCATAGTCCTGCATCTGGTTGCCGAATAGCAGATCACGTATCTTGTCGACACCTACAGCGTCGCCGGAGACCCCGCTCTCGCGAGCCTGGACCCCCATGAAGGCCAGCCCGTTTCCGTCTGCATTACTTACCAGATTTGCGTCCGCTTTATTTGCTGAAGAAGCGGTACTCGAAGATTCCTTAGCCATCCTTATGCCCCTTCATTTGAACACCCTACCACAGTAAAAACACCCAAGCATGTCAGCAAAATACCCGGCTCGCAAGCCGGAATCTTCTTGACTTAAGCCAATTCGTGCGTCCCTTTTATCTCTTGGACTAGCAGGCAAATGCACGAGTTCCGATTGGTGTCGCTCTGGCATCTCTTTGTGATAGCAGCCATAACCGGCTAATCTAATCGACCATTGGACGCGACCTACTATCGAAACGAGTAATACAATGTCATTCTATAGCTACTGGGAGCACGATTAAGTAGCGCAGGCTCATTAGAAGTATCTAAATTAGCCTGTCTGGCGGCGCACATACTGTCTCGCACCCGGCTGTATACTGCGACGATCAGCTTCCGATGCGGGCCCAACGGTAGAAGGAAGGCCGATTGCAAAAGACGTCAGTTTGCCGTAGCTGTTGCACTCATACGGTGCCAGGGACCGCAGCTTGTGCTCATGGCGCCGACTCCGGGGATCGACATGAATATGCGGCATGCTTGGCTTTGGGCATCTGCGACAGCTGGCGCCCAAGCTCGGCGGCACGGATGCAAATGCTGCGCCAGGCTTCCAACACCGGTAGCACGATAGGAGCAAGCTCGCTCTGCAGCCATATGGCTGCGTCGCGGCGGCTCGGAAGAGTTCGCAGGAGGCTGCTTGGACGCAGCGTCCTTAAGGACCGTTCCCTTCGGCAGGAAATCGCCGGCTATGTTTCGGGACCCTTGTTCTACCTACGAACCAGGCGCGGGTAAGACGGCGTGGCGCATGATCCCTTGGTTTCAGTCGTGGTTCCTGCGCACAACGCGGAGGCAACGCTGGCGCGCGCACTCGATTGCCTTCTCGATCAGGAAATAGTGGACTGGGAGGCGATCGTCGTCGACGACGCCTCCACGGACCGCACCCCCGCGATCATCGCCAGTTATGTGGAGTGCGATGCCCGGTTTCGGACGTTGAGCTCTTGCGCGTATAGCGCCGCCGGCGCGCGCAACAGCGGGATTTCTACAGCGCGCGGCCGCTGGCTCATGTTCCTGGATGCGGACGATTGGGTGGACGCCAGCTTCCTTGCGAAAATGCTGGCCGCACTTGAAGCCGCGCCCGATGCGGTCGCCGCCTATTGCGGTTCCCGGCGCGTGATGCCCGATGGCGAACTCACCCCGTCGAGCATCCCGACGGAGGTTGCGATCCAACCCTTCGAAACATTCGCGCGCCGGTGCGCCATCCGCAGTCACGCGCTGCTCGTCGACCGGGAGACAATTGTCGAGTTGGGCGGTTTCGATGTGTCGCTGCGCACCTGCGAGGACTGGGACCTGTGGCAGCGCCTCGCACGTCTCGGCAAACGTTGGGTGATGGTCGACGAGCCGCTCGCTTTCTATCGGACCAGCCCCAACTCGCTCAGCCGCAATTCGACGCAGATGCTGGCCGATGCGGAAATCGTGATCGCCCGCGGCTTTTCTCCTGATCCCAGGGTCAAACAGCCAGCATCGGCTCACGCCAATGGAGCGATCGAGGCGAACGGCCGCACCGCTTCCGAAGCACTCGCGTGGTTCGCGTTGTGGAACGCCGCGTCGGATTGCGGCTGCGGCTCGCGCCCAATCAATCCGCAGTCCCTGCGCGCGCTCCCGGCAGGACGTAAGTGGGCGCGTGAGATCGCCAAGGTGGCCTTCGATGGCCTTATGGTAGGAAGCCTATCGGTGCCAGCGCAACTGGCTGCCAGGTGGGACAGGTTCGGCGGCTCCCTCACCGAGTTGATCACCGAACTCGGCAAAGTCTGGGACGATCCCGTCGCGGGTCGCCGCGTCCAGTATCACCTTGAGCAAATGCTTCTGGACGTCGACGATCTTGCCGCGCCGCGCAGGCTGGCGCGGACACTTGGAATTCGCGTCGATATTCGAAATCCGGCCTCGATCGAACTTCCGGAAGGAATCGATCAAATCTATGCCCATCTGATGATGGATGGCCAGATCGAGGCTGTCGTGCAGTTCGGCGTACTCGGGAACGTGACAAGGCGCCATTGGATTGAATTGACCCGGGATTTCGTGCCCCCTGAGCGGCTTATACACAGTGCCGCGCGGCTTGCGAGGCGATCGCCTGTACATGCCCCGCAACAGGGCGCCGGTGCCGACAAGTCAAACATGTTTGCAGCCGAGGCATTGTTGTCCATCGCGGGACGCCGGTCCGATCGGGACAGCCACTTCGGCAAACTCGCGCGGTTGGCCGCGGAAGCGCGGGGGCTGGTTCGGTCGAGCGCCGAAGCTGCAAAGCCGCTTGCAGCGCCGCGCCGTGCATCGGCCGCGGATGGGCACGACAATGATCGCACGTCGTTCTGGAATCGCCGTTTCGCGACCGAGGATCCCTGGAACTACGGTTCGTCCTATGAGCAGGAAAAATATGAGCGGCAGCTCGAAATTCTGCCTGCCGGTCCCATCGGACGGGCGCTTGAGCTGGCCTGCGCGGAGGGGCACTTCACGCGGCAGCTGGCGCCGCGAGTGGGCCATTTGACCGCAACCGACATCTCCGCCGTAGCCATCGGGCGAGCGCGCGCGCGATGCAGCGATCAGCCGAATGTTGAGTTCGGCGTACTGGATTTCTGCGCGGACACACTGCCTGGTGAGATGGACCTGATCGTCTGTTCGGAAGTGCTCTACTACCTGGACAATCTCGCCGAGTTGCGGCGCATCGCCAAAAAAATCGTTGAGGCATTGGCGCCTGGCGGCAGTTTCATCAACGCACATGCATTCGTGCTACGTGACAATGTTGAAAGGACCGGCTTCGACTGGAACACATTCGGTGCACAAGCGATCTCAGAGACGCTGGCAGCGACCGAAGGCCTCGTCCTCGATCAATCGATCCAGACTGAGCTCTATCGCATAGACCGCTTACGCCGCCTCTCACCGGGAGATGTGGCGACAGAACCGACGATCGATTACGCGCCAATCCGCGCGCCCCTCGAAATCGGGGTCGCGCGAAACATCGTCTGGGGCGGGGCGCGGGCCTTGCGCCGCGACGTTGCGCGTAGCGAGCGGCGGCAGCGTATCCCCGTCCTCATGTATCACAGCGTCTCCGATGAAGGTCCGGCCGCGCTCGCCCGTTTTCGGCTCACGCCCGCCGCATTCCACAGCCAGATGGCATGGCTGCGCGCCAATGGCTTTCACGCGATTAGGTCCGAGCAGTTGGAATGGTTCATCGCCAACCGTCAACCTTTCGTTGGCCGCCCAGTGCTCATCACCTTCGACGACGGGTTCCAGAACTTTGCCGACCATGCCTGGCCGATCTTGCGCGCGAACGACCTGACCGCGGAAGTATTCCTGGTGACGGACCTAGTGGGCGCTAGCGCACAGTGGGACGCCGACAGCGGTCCGCCGACACAGCTTATGGACGCCGGGACGGTGCGACGTCTCGCCGCCGAAGGTGCGTTTTTCGGAAGTCATCTGGCGACGCATCGCGCGATCGATGGTCTGTCAAGCTCCGACTTGGCCGCCGAGCTCTTGCGATCTCGTATGTTCATCGAACGGTGGACCGGTCGGCCAACAACGGCGTTCGCGGCACCCTTCTCTGTCACCGACCGACGGCTTGGCCGGCTGGCCAAGGAGTGCGGCTATCGAATCGGCTTCGGCCGCAAACACGGGCCGGCGGACCTCGATTGCGATCCCATCGACCTTCCGCGCATCGAAATTCGCGGGGATCGCTCGCTCGATGACTTTGTTGCCACTGTCGAAGCCGTGCTCGAATGAACGGTGGACTTGTCAGTGTCATTTCAGTGTCCAGCCCGTTTACCTCGTCCGCAAGTCTATTGGGCGACTTGGGACACGGCTGACATCAACTCCTGCGGGCTTGGCCCCCTAAACATGTATCGCCCACCCTCTGGAACCTCCGTGAAGCTCCAGCGGACGATCCCCTGCCGGTCCAGCAGGAACTGACCGATCAGTTGTCCGTGTCCCGTTGCCATCATCTGCTCGTCGGCTTCGGTCAGTTCGTAATGGTCCCTCTTGTTGAGGACTTCGCTGGCCGCAACAGGATCCATAGGACCTGGCAACTCGCTTGGTATGTCGACCCGCATATCCTTTACCGCTGCCATCGAGACCTTGTACGGCCAGTTCGTCTCGTTTTCGGTGAATTCGAGATTGGGCAGTCCAAAAGCACGATGTGAAGCGCGTTCAGGATCGGAGGCCGCAAGCAGATTCGGCATCGGGTGGTAGCGGAAATAGAGACGCGCCCGTTCGATCGGCGTGTTGACCACCGTCAGGCTCTCCACGCCCTTTTCGCGCAACTCCGGATCAAGCCGTGCCTGGGCGGCTATATGGCGCCGGCAAAAAGCACAATGCAGACCTCGAAACAGGCCGACCAGCACCGGTTTTTGTCCGCGAAAGTCGTCAAGCGCGATCTTGCCTTCCTGGGTAATGGCGTCGAGTACCACATTCGGCGCACGGTCGCCCGGTTGAAGCGGTACCAAGTCACCACGCGCGGACATTTCCAACCTCCAACCCGGCTAGTCGAGAAAAGGCAGCACCACAAGCGCTTCCGGGTCGAGCCCGTGCTGGGCGCATATATCCTGCGCCAGGGAAAAGTAGCGTTCGGCCTCGGCCAGATTGTCGAGGTCGAGATTAAGCGTTGCGAGACCATCATAGCACGGAAACAGCAGTTGGGGCTCGCCCGTTTCGCGGGCCACGTCCAGTGCTTCCTGGAACAAGCCAGCCGCCAGTTCCGGACGGCCGTTGCACTGGTGGATCTGCGCAAGCACGATCAACGGCACCGGCAGGTGCTCGCGCTGGTCGAGCGCCCGGTCGATCTCGATGGCCTTCTCGGCAGCAGGCACGCCCTCCGTTGGACAGCGATCCGTGAAAGTACAACAAGCGACCGCCAAGTTGGCGAGGAGGCGCGCCTGGAGACCCAAATCACCAATATGGCGCGCCACTTCAAGACCGCGCCGACAGACCTCCATCGCCTGTGCCGGATCGATGGTCGTGTAAAGCACGCCGAGATTGGTGTAGCCGCGGCAGGCCGCGCCCAGTAGACCGGCGGCTTCGGCCAATTCAATGCTACGCTCAACCTGACGCACCGCTTCACGGTTTCGCCCAAGGCGAGCCAGCGCAACAGCCTTGGTATTAAGTGCCTCGGCGGTCACAAGAGTGGCATCACACCCTACCTCCGAGACATGCTCCGGTGTCAGAGAGCGTACGCAATCCAGCGCCGCGTCTGCCCATTTTGCCGCGAGGGCGTGATCTCCGCTACGGAACGCCTGTCTGCCACGTTCTTGCCAGAGATGCGCCTGCTCGATCGGGGCGTCCGCTCCATCGAGGAGCGCTGCCGCTTCAGCATAGCGGGATTCTGCGTTGTCCCGCTTGCCGACGTCCCAGAGCAGCCGACCGATCTTACGCAAAACTCGCGCCGACGCGACACGATTGGCTGACTCGCGGTATGCCTGCAACACCGTCTCGTAGTGGTGGTGCGCGATCTCGCGGCGGCCTACCGGGCCGCTCAAATCGGCAATGCGCTCTGCAATTGCCAGTTTGAGCGGTGTTTGCCTGATCGCGCCCAACGCAGTCAGTGCTCGCTCGTAGAAACGAAGGGCGTCGTCGTTGGCGTATATCATGCGAGCGCGATCGCCCGCCGCCTGCAGGTAATGCGCGCCCTTCTCCCGCTCGGCGCTCTGTGCGAAGTGATGACCGAGCACGGTCAAATCCTCGAGCCGTTCCGGCTTGTCGCCGCACAGTTGCTCCAAGGCAGCACCGACCCGCCCGTGGATGTCGGTCCGACGTTGCAGGAGCATATTCTGATAGATCACGTCCTGCAGCAATGTTTGCGTAAAGCGGTAGCTTTGCGACGAGACCGAGCCTGATCCGGCAACTTCCTCGATGATTTCCGCATCGCAAAGCAGTTCGCAGCCGGCTTCTAGCCGGCCGGGATCGGATGTCACGGCTTTCAGAAGTGTGGCATCGAAGCGCGGGCCGATTACCGCGGCTTCTTGGGCCAACCGGCGCACCTCTTGGGGCAGCCGGTCGACGCGAGCAAGCAACATTGCCTGGATAGTGGCGGGAATGTCGGTAGCGACTTCGCCTGCCACAGTCCGCCATCGCTGACCCTCGCGCATCAGTACACCGCGATCGATAAGGCCGCGGACGATCTCCTCTACAAAAAGGGGGTTGCCGCCCGCGCGCTCGAGGATCTGGTCGAGAAGCCCTCCTGCGGAGTTTACCCAGCTCTCGCCGAAAAGCGCCGCCAGCAGGCTGCGTCCGTCATCATTGTTGAGCGGCGAAAGCCTGAGCGCTGTGTGACTGACCCGACTTGAGTCGAGCTGGCCGTTGTCCGGTGCCGGACGATGCGTGACCAGCAACATCAACCGCGTGCGTTCCAACCTGTCCATCACGAAGCGTAGTGCCTCAAGCGACACGGCGTCGGCCCAGTGCAGGTCTTCGACGACAATCAACAGCGGCGACAACGCAAGCCGCCGTTCGATGATTGTGCGGACTGCGTAGAGAATTTGCCGCCGCAGCTGCTCGGGCTCGACATGCTGCAAGGTGGCATCGGGGTCGCCAAGGCCGAGCACATGGTAGAGCAAAGGCATCAGCCGCTTCGCCTCCTCGCCCGGCAGGCCGAGATCTGTAAGCAAGCCTGCGAGCTTCCCCCGCACTTCGTCCCCACTGTCGTTTTGCATCATCCCGGCAGCGCTGCGCACCACGGCGCCCAAGGCGCCAAATGATTGTTCGCCCAGCGGTGAGCACGTGGCCAGCCGCACGGCGACGTTGCGAAAACGATCCTCGTCGCCGACGCGGGCGACGAACTCCTTCACCAGCCGCGATTTCCCGATACCGGCTTCTCCGACGAGGCGGACAAGTTGGGCCGAGCCGCCGCACGCCTGGTCAAGGCTCGCCAGCATTCTATTGAGCTCCGCACTACGACCTATTATTGGCGCACTGAGGCCGAGCGCCTCGAGCCCCCGCGCTGCACGAGGCACCGCAAGCGGTGCATCCAGTCGATGGACGAGCACGCTCCCAGCCTTGCCGCGAAACACGACATCACCCAGCGACTCGTAAGAGAAGGCATGCCGGGTCAGCCTGTGAGTGAGCTCGCCTACCAGCACCTCACCCGGTGCGGCCAGCGATTGCAGGCGTTGCGCCGTATTCACTGTGTCGCCGGTCACCGAATAGGATTTGGCGGTGCCGATGCCCAATCCACCAGTAACGACGGGACCAGTGTTTATGCCGATGTGGAGTAACAGAGGCGAGCCGGAGTGGGGGGTGCTTTCGCCGAGCCGCGCCGTCCGGGCGATCATGTCGAGAGCGGCGCGAAGCGCACGTTCCGGATCGTCCTCGTGCGCGACCGGCGCGCCGAACAAAGCGAGCAGTGCATCGCCGATGAATTTGTCGACGAAACCACCAAAGTTTCGCACGGCCGCCGTCAATTCCTTGAACAGTTGGTTCTGCAGCGCTTGCATCACCTCGGGGTCGAGCTGCTCGCTGAGTGTCGTGAAGCCGCAAAGGTCGGCGAACAGGACCGTTACCGTCCGGCGATCGGCGTCAGACACTGGATGCAGCCCTTCTTCGCTTTCGATGTTCGGAAGCAGCGACGGAGTTCCAGAAGGCGGCACAATGGTCCGGCTTGGTGTCGGAGCAGGCCGTTCGACGGCTTTTGCGGGCGCACCGACGCGTACCCCACATTTCGGACAGAACTCGAAATCAGGTGCGCAGGGGTAGCCGCAACTGGCGCATGGCACGGGCTGGCGCCTGCCGCACCTCGGACAGAAGGCATAGCCGCCCTCAACCTCTAAACCGCAGCCCGAGCAGTCCATCGAACCAGACCTCACTAGGGGCCGTGACGGGGTAACATCGCTAAGCACTTCACGGCCAGGCTATTCACAAGGATGCACCGATAGCCGTCGACCAGCAAGCGGCAGCGCAAATGGGCATCGAGCGATCCGTGTGGGTCCGGTGGCAGAGCGCTGCCGATTCGGGCGGCTGCGTGGCCGTCGTTTGCGAAAGTTCCCTCTTACCCTCCGTCTTCCTGCTATTATGGAGATGAGGACACGGACCCATGAGCGAGAATCGTAAGCTAGTCGCAATCCTGGCTGCAGATGTGGTCGGATACAGCCGGCTCGCGAGCGCGGACGAAGATCGTACTTTGGCGAGGTTGCGGGCACTGCGCAGCGACCTGATCGATCCGACCATCGCAGTGCACCACGGGCGGGTGATCAAGCGCACCGGGGATGGGGCGCTGGTTGAGTTCCGCAGTGTGGTGGATGCCGTGCGCTGCGCCGTTGAGCTTCAGAATGCTATGGTTGAGCGCAATGCCGGCGTGCCGCAGGACCGCCGCATCGAGTTCAGGATCGGCATCCATCTGGGGGATGTGGTCGAAGAAAGCGACGGCGACCTGATGGGCGACGGCGTCAACATCGCCTCGCGTTTGGAGGGCGTCGCGGCGCCAGGCGCCATCTGCCTGTCCGAGGATGCCTATCGCCAGGTCAAGGCGAGGCTCGACCTCTCGGTCAGCGATCTCGGTAGCACACAGCTCAAGAACATCGCCGAGCCGATCCGGGTCTATTCGCTGCAAGTCGGCAGCGCCGGGACCAAGGTGGCCGCGACAACGGAAACCGCGAGGAGCCGGCCGGCGACGGCAGCGCCGCCAAAGCTATCGATCGCCGTCTTGCCGTTCGCCAACATAAGCGGTGACGCCGAACAGGACTACTTCGCCGACGGCATCTCTGAAGATATCATCACGGCGCTGTCCAAACTGTCGCAGCTCTTCGTCATCGCACGCAATTCGTCGTTCACCTTCAAGGGCCAGAACGTCCATGTGCAGGAGGTGGGCACGAAGCTCGGCGTGCGGCATGTGCTTGAGGGCAGCGTACGCAAGTCGGGGAACAGGGTGCGCATCACCGCGCAGCTCATCGATGCAGCCTCGGGCGGCCATCTTTGGGCGGAGCGGTTCGATCGCGACTTGACCGACATATTCGCCGTGCAGGACGACGTGACGCAGCAGATCGTCAGTGCGCTGGCGCTCAATCTGACTGAGGGTGATCGTCAGCGGCTGGCGCCCGAGCACCCGCGCAACACGGAGGCATATGATTGTTTCCTGCGGGGCCGGGAGCTGTGGCACCGGCTGACGAAGGAGACGAACATCGCAGCCCGCGACCTCTTGCAACGTGCAATTGAACTGGACCCAAAGTTTGCCTCTGCCCACGCTTTCCTCGCCCTCACGCACGGACTCGATTACCTGAACAGGTGGAGTGCGTCGCCGCCGGAATCGATGACGCAAGCGGAAGAGGCCGCAACGCGAGCGGTAACGCTGGATGGCAGCGATCCCTGGGCGCACTGGGCGCTGGCGATAACCAAGCTGTACACACGACGGCACGATGGGGCCATCAACGAGGCCGAGCGCGCGATAGTCCTCAATCCGAACTTCGCCGAAGGGCACGTCGCCCTCGGAGAGGCGCTGTACTATTCGGGCAGATCCGAGGAGGCCCTCGAGAGTTTCGGCCGGGGGAAGACCTTGAATCCATACTTTCCAGACGTGCTTCTGCACTTCCAGGCTTTGGCCTCGTTTCAACTAGGAAGGTACGAAGAGGCCGTTGACCTCTTGATGCAACGGCTGGCTCGCAACGCTGTTACCGACGTCTCGCGCGCACTTCTGGCCGCCAGCTACGGCCATCTGGGCCGTTTCGCCGAGGCCCGCGCGGCATGGCAGGAGGTGCTTCGCGTCAATCCCGACTATTCGCTGGAATACCGTCGCAAAGTCTTGCCCTACAAGAACCCTGCCGATTTCGAACACGTGGTGGATGGGCTCCGCAAGGCCGGTGTCGTGCAATGACAGGTGAGGCCTATGCGGCCGGTCCGACGCCAGAGGCTCTCCGATAGATCGCCGTCGCTGCGGTTGCGCACTAGAGCAATTCCAGGAAAAGTAGGTCAGGAATTGCGTCAAAGCAAAGAGAAGAGCGGTTCTGCGTTTCCGTGAAACGGTGACCCGCACCGCAAATCAACCTGCAATAAGGCCTGAAGTGAGGCTCAGGTCGCCTTGATCTCGGCCTGGCCGATCTTGCGCCATCGGGCGTTTTCGCGAACCAGCTTCAGGTCGTCGGTCGTCTCGGCAAATGTCCGCAAACGGTATTGCCGGAGCAGGTCCGGGAAGAGCGCCCCTTCCGGCAGGCCGGCAAGCTGCTCGCGGACCGAGATCTTTTCGTCGATGACCCGCATGCCCCAGGCATTTTCCCGAACCTGCAGCTCCACAGCCAGATCGCGTTCTTCCGGCGCGTTTTCGTCTAGCGCAGCCAGCAGGATCGAGTGGAAAAGCGCTACATAACCAATCTGTCTCAGGCCGCCCACAACCCGCACGCGCGGCAATATGGCAAGGACGAGGAATATCAGGAACAAGTTCGGCAGCAGCACGCCGTCCAGCAGCGCCTGCCTGAGATGCGGCCGCTCGAACGGGATGGAAAGACCATGCGGCCTGCCAGGCTCGATCAGGTGCCCGTTCTCGAGGACGAGCTTGCGCACGCGCTCCTCGCGGATGCCCCAGAAATAGGCCGTGGCATTGGGCAGGAATCTGCCAAATGGGCTTGATGCGGCCTCTTGCAAAGCACGTTCGAGACGCTGGCGCCTTGCGGGCTCAATGAGCAGCCTGGAAAGAAGGCTGCTGTCATATTCTAGATGCCGCGCCATGGCAGCCGCGGCCAGCCGATCATCGATGAAAACCGGGAGGGCCATGCCGGAACGATCCCAATCGGCGACCAGATCCTCGTTGAGGGCTGTCAGCGCATCGGCGGCGGTTCCAAACACCTTGTCCTGGCTGGCAAGCAGTGTGCCCAGCCAGCGGCTGGCATCCGTTTCATCGCCCACCGCCTCGAGCGCGCGCTTGTTGAGGGAGACGGGACCGGCCACGCAGGCGCTTTTGCGGCACAGTTTGTGGCGCCCCATGCCAAACAGGTTGACCTTGTCGTCACCGACATCGAGCCATCCCGGCCCCTCCCGGCCAATTGTCTCCATGGTCATCGTCGCTCCCATGAAGCCGAAGAAGGCCGACAGCCCGTTTTCGACCGCGCCGAGCCAGGCAAGCAGGAGGGCATCGAAGGTGATCCGGTCCATCAGAAGCAGGCAGTGCAGGCCGGACTGAATCACCGGTCTGTGCTCGAACTCTTCAAGGGCCTTGCCGATCTCTTCAGGCTGCATGATCACACCAAGGCGCTGATGCAGGACTTCTCGCAGGATCGAGCGGGCAGCGATCGCCGGGCCCGATGCAGGCCTTGCCACCGGCCGCCACAGATGGCGGGCGTAATCGGAAACCGGTGCATTCCAGTTCTGCTCGATGTCACGCACGACTTCCGGGCAGAGCAGCGACAGCACAGCCAGAATTTCCGCCGGAGGCGTAGGGGTTGGGTCAAAGACGGCGATCATTGGTCCCGTCTAGCCGCTTGCGGTGCAAACGCCAAGGGAGACCAGACTTGCTGGATGCGACCGGCCCACAGATAGACAGATAGATTGTCAACTCGATCAAGATGGTGTGAGACGAAATTGACCGTATCCTACCCGTGTTCTCCATGAGCAATCGCTGTCGCCGACTCGGCACGAATTGTTAGATTGGCTAAACAGTTAAGGCCAAACAGCGGATCTCAGAACCGCAGCCGGGCCATGCTCAGGAGGTCGTGGTACTGCCCATCGGTAAAACCGGCCTTCGCATGCCGGCCTTCGACCTTGAAGCCGTGGCTTGTGTAGAGACGGATGGCCGGTTCATTGTCGGCATAGACGGTCAATTCGACCCGCTTCAGGGCGCGCCAGTTGTCGGCCACGTCAAGCAGCGCCCCAAGTATGGCAGAGCCGATGCCCTTGCCGACAAAGGCATCGTCAAGGCCGATATTGATCTCGCCGACATGCGAACGGCGCGGCGAACCCTCCACGACCAGGCTGCCATGGCCGACGACCTTGCCATCCAACTCCGCAACGATCCAGGTGGTTTCCTGGCCGGACTTGGCGATGCGCCGCTCCACCTGCTCCACCATCTCGAAGGGCATCCTGAGAGTGCCCCAGCGGAAGCCCGGCATGTTGAAGATAGCGCAAAGCGCCTCCGCATCGCTTAGCCGGACGGACCGGAGCTGCGGCTGGATTTTCTCCGAGGATGGCGAGGTCGTGCTGGTCATGGCGTTCCTTGCGAAGGCAATTGGCCCGGCACGATGCACCGGACATCACCTGAAAATCCAGCCGTCTCTGCCAACCTATAATGCCGATTGCGAGCTAAGATACCAGGAGGCGGCGTAGAGTTTGAAGACGCCGCTGATGCCGATCCAGCCGAAAAGGGCAAGCCAGCACAATGTCCCGGTCGCCGTCCAGTCGATCCGGTGCACCGCAGCGTCGGTGACGACGAGGCCAAGGATGGCAAGCAGGCCAACCAGAAACTGCGCCAAGCCGAGCACCAGCAGTTCCTCGCGCGGCGCGCTTCTCCAGACGAGATATATACCGCCAGCACCGGCCAGGAAGATGGCGCTGTAGACTTGAGCATGGAAGGCATCGATCGGCCATGGCCAGAAGCTGCCGAATGTCAGGGGAAACAGCAACAGGCCGACGCCATAGAGCCCAAGGATCGCCGATTCCACCGGCATGTAGCCGCGCCACACGGGGTTTAAGGTCACGCCTTTTGAAGAAGGACGGGCCCTGGCCCGCCACAGGGACAGCCCGGATACCGCGACCGAAGCGAGATAGACCAAAAACCAGAGCCAGGGCGCTTTGCGCTCGAAGTTGAAATAGCCAAGATTGATGAACGAAGCCACCGATACGATGGCGGTGAAGATAAAGGCCATGACGAGCACGAGCCGGCCGGGTGACCAGCGATTCCAGACCAGCAGCGCCGCCATCACGACCATTTCGGCGGTGTAGAAGGCGCCGAGGAAGCGGGCATTGAACGGCGTGACGGCCCAAGGCCAGCGCGGCTTGACCAGCACAGGCGCGAAAAACAGGCCGGCGCCTACGATCAGGACGATGATGACCACCACAGAGAAAAGGCGCAGGGCCGCGTGAAATGGCGGGTTGTTGGATGTCGGCATGGGAGAAAGTCCCAAAGATGAATGCCCCATGGACCATCATAGTGCCGCTTGCGGCCGGTGAAAATCCGCCGAATGGAAATTGAACTGTCAACAGGCTTATCCATTCGAATGGCCGTACGATCCGTTTCGCAGTAAGATGGAGCATTCGGGGCAAAGACGGCTCCGGGTCGCATTTTCCGGAGCCTGCACGATGAACGAAGCTCAGGATCTGTTCTCGCTTCTGCGGCAATCGACAGATGTCGATCCGCAGGCGATCGACGCGATCAAGCGCACCATAGCGGAGGGCAAGGACCGCGAACTTTGCCGCATCAATGCGCCAGCCTTCGCCAGCAAGCATGGCCTCGACGAGGAGCGCGCCATTAGCGCATTTCTCCATGCGGCACGGGTGGGCATCTTCGACATTTCCTGGAATGTTCTATGCCCCGGTTGTGGCGGCGTGCTCGACACCAACGCCACGCTGAAAACCCTGCAGAAGGACGAATACACCTGCGCGCTGTGCTCCGAGGGCTATTCGCCGACCCTCGACGAGATGGTCGAGGTGACATTCACCGTCAGTCCCCGCGTGCGCAGGATTGCCGCCCACAATCCACACGAACTGCCGTTGGTGGAATATTTCCGCCAGATCTACTGGGGGTCCGGCGTCGATCTGCCGGAAGAGGATTTCGCGAAAAAGATAGAAGCGTTCTCGCTGGAGGATATCGAGCTTGCCCCCGGTGAAAAGGCGGTTCTGCCCATACAGCTTCCGTCTGAATTCATCATCGTCTTCGAGCCGGTCACCCATTCAGTGCAGTTCATCGACGGGAAGGGCGAACCAACAAAAGAGCGCCGAAGCCTCTCTTTGGTCTTCGATCGCGACCATGTCCAGAACCAGACGCTGGAGATGCAACCCGGCCCGTTGCGCATTTCGCTGGAGAACAGGACCGACACCCGCGTGCTGCCGACGGTCTTCATCGCCGGCCAGGAATTGCATGATTTCCTGGGTAAACGCCGGCCCTTCCTGACCGCCAAGCGCCTGCTCACCAACCAGACGTTCCGCGATCTCTATCGCACGGATACGCTCGACATCAACCAGCGCCTGAAAATCACCAGCCTGACCTTCCTGTTCACCGACCTGCGCGGATCGACCGAGCTTTACGAGCGGGTGGGCGATCTTTCAGCCTTCGATCTCGTGCGCGTGCATTTCCAGGTTCTGCACGAGATCGTCGCGGCGGAGGCAGGCGCGGTGGTGAAGACGATCGGTGATGCGGTGATGGCGACCTTCGCGACGCCTGATCGGGCGATTGCTGCGGCCCTCAGGATGCGCGATGCCATGCGTGCGCTCAATGACAAAAGCGGGCGCGATGATCTGCTGCTCAAGATCGGAGTCCATGCCGGCCCGTGCATCGCCGTGTCCATGAACGAGCGACAGGACTATTTCGGCCAGACGGTCAACATTGCTTCGCGGGTCCAGAACCTTGCCAACGCACAGGCGATCTTCGCCACTCGTGCGGTGGTCGACGACGACCTCACCGCCGATCTGTTGCACAGGAATGCGCTGACGCCCGTTCCCCACGAGGTCTCGCTGCGCGGCATTGAGCGGGAGATAGCAGTATATACGATCCCCTAAAGATTTGGCCCCTGAAGATTTGGGTCGTCTCGGCCCCTCACACGCGCCTGCTGACAAAATAACGGTCGGCGGGCACCGAAGGCGGTGGCGGGAGGCGTTGCAACAGCGGGTGATCGAGCGGCGTGCCGCTGACCGCAAAGCCGCCGACGCGAAGCAGGCGCGCGATCAGATCGGGAAGCCAGGTAGAGGTCACTGCATCGCGATCGTCATAGCCGGTGCCGATGTCGGCATGAACAAGAGCCGCGTCGATGCCAATGAACCTGCTCGCCGTCTCGCGTATTTCGCCGAGCACGAGGTTTTCAGCTTCGGGAATTGAGCTGGCGTGTGCGCCAAGTGCGCGGTCGAACACCACGATCCGGCGCCCGGGCAGGCGCTCGCGCAGATGGTGGAACGTCCGGCCATTGCCGAGGCCGAGCTCGAGCACCAGCCCTTCCATCTTCGCCACCTCGACGCAGACTTGATCGAGAATGTCGCGCTGTGCGGTCATCCTGCTGATGAAATTCTCGAGGCGAGTCATATGCGTTTGTGTGTCCTGAACCAGCTCACGAGATTGGCAATGCCCGCGACCAGAACGGTTCACGGGTGAAACCCGAGGGCGACGTGTTAAACCCCGATCGCGTCTCGCCAAGTATAGAGTCGAGCGATGAACACTGCAATAACCGGACAGGCCGCCGACAAGGATCATACTGGGTGGGGTCGGCCCGGCGCGCGGCGGAATAGCGATCTCACTTGTAGGGGTCTGCGGCGTCCCGCAAGCCGTCGCCGAGGAAGTTGAACGCCAAGATGACGAGAATGACGGGCAGCATCGGCAAAAGCAGCCATGGATAGAACGCGATGACGCTGACGCTGCGCGCCTCGGTGAGCAGGATGCCCCAGCTGGTTATCGGCGCCCTCAGGCCGAGCCCGAGGAAGCTCAGCGCCGTCTCGCCCAGGATCATGCCGGGTATGGAGATCGTCGCCGTCGCGATCAGATGCGACATGAAGCCGGGAATGAGATGCCGCCCGATGATGCGGCTGCTTCTGGCGCCCATCAATTGCGCGGCCAGAACGTAATCCTCCTCGCGCAAGGCTAGAAGCTTTGAACGCACGGCCCGCGCCAGTCCGGTCCAGTCGAGCAGCCCGAGGATGACGGTGATGCCGAAATAGATCAGGATCGGACTCCAGGTTATCGGCATGATCGCCGCCAGAGCCAGCCATAGCGGAATGCTGGGGATCGATTGCAGAACTTCGATTATCCGTTGAACGATCAGGTCGAAGATACCGCCGTGATAGCCGGCCAGTCCGCCGATAACAATGCCGAGCAGGAAGCTGAAACTGATGCCGACGAGGCCGATTGTCAGTGAAATGCGTGCGCCATAGATGATGCGCGAGAGCACATCGCGCCCCAGCCTGTCAGTGCCGGCTAGAAAGAGCTGGCCGTTTTCGGCAGGGCAGACAAAATGCCTGTCGCCTTCGATCAGGCCCCAGAACTGATAACTGTCGCCCTTGCAGAAGAAACGGATCCGCTGAACATCATCCTGATTCTCGATGTAGTTCCGCTTGAGCGTGTCCATATCCAGCGTCATCTGGCGGCCATAGACGAACGGCCCGACGAGCTGGCCGTTGTGGAACAGGTGCACCTGCTGCGGCGGCGAATAGATGTAGTCCATGTTGCGCGTGTGCAGATTGTAGGGCGCCAGGAACTCGCAAATCAGTATCCCGAAATAAAGCGCTGCCAGGAATATGCCGGATATAACGGCAAGCCGGTGCATCCGGAATTTCCACCACATCAGCCGTAACTGCGACGCCTGAAAGACCTTCGACTGCTCCGGCGTCATCGCCTCGACCGACTGCAGGTCAATGGGCGCTGTGGAAACGTAGTGTTGAAGTGGAGCACCCGGAGCGGGCAGCGGTGAATGCGTGTTCATTTGGTGCTGCCGCCCTGCAAACGAATTCGTGGATCAAGCAGCGCCAGCGCCAGGTCGGAAATCAGGACACCGATGACGGTCAGGAAGGCGAGGAACATGAGGAACGACCCTGCCAGATACATATCCTGGCTTTGCAGCGCCTTGATCAGCATCGGCCCGGTCGTTTCCAAAGACAGCACGATCGCAGTGATTTCGGCGCCGGAGATGATGGCCGGCAGAATAGAGCCGATGTCGGAAATGAAGAAATTGAGCGCCATGCGCAGCGGATATTTGACCAGCGCCTTGAACGGGTGAAGTCCTTTGGCGCGCGCGGTCACGACATATTGCTTGTGTAGCTCGTCGAGAAGATTGGCGCGCAGCCGCCGGATCATGCTTGCCGTGCCGCCGGTGCCAATGATCAAGACCGGAATCCAGAGATGGGCGAGGATCGACTTCGCCTTGGCCCAGCTCATCGGCTCGCCGAGATATTGCTGGTCCATGAGATGGCCGATGGATGTGCCGAACCAGATGTTGGCGAAATACATCAGGATCAGCGCCAGCATGAAGTTCGGAATGGCAAGGCCGAGAAGGCCGAAGAAAGTCAGGCCATAGTCGCCCCAGCTGTATTGATGCGTGGCGGAGTACATGCCGATCGGAAAGGCGATGAGCCAGGTGAAGATGATCGTGACGAAGGAAACCAGCACGGTCAGCCACATTCGGTCCCCGACGACGTCGCGAACGGGCATCTCATATTCGAAGGAATAGCCGAAATCGCCGTGCAGCATCCCGCCGACCCAGTAGAAGTAGCGAATGACCGGTGGCTGGTCGAAACCATAGTCCCTGCGCATCATCTCGATGCGATCAGAATCCACCGCTTCGCCCTGAGCCCGAAGCTCGGCAACATAGCTGTCGAAATAGTCGCCTGGGGGAAGTTCGATGATCGTGAACACCAGCGCCGATATGACCAGCAGCGTTGGAACCATAACGGCGATGCGCCAGACAAAATATCGAAACACGCTCAGGACTCTCCAAGCCAGAATGTATCCGGCATGTAGACACCGAAATAGGCGGTCGGGTCGTAGCCGTAGAGCGCCTTGTCAGGCAGATTGCGCAGCCGCGAGGACGCCAGAATCGGCTGATGCGTTCCGTTCACGGTGCCGATCGAAAACACCTGATCGGTGTAGATCGACAGCATTGAATCCCAGATTTCGGCGCGCTCCGTGGCTTCGGTCGATGCCTTCCAGCGCTTGAGTAAGGCCATCAGCTCGACCACAGGCGGAAGATCGGGCGCCTCACCGACCTTGCCATGAGACAAGTAGTGAGCACCCCAGAGCGGCCATTGCAGCTGGTCGTCGATGGTGGGGGCCAGCTGGTACGGGTTCATGTCGGCGGTCGGCACGCCATTGTCGATGCCCGACCACATCGACATCATGATCTGGCCGCCAAGCGCGCGGCTGCGGAAGATATCGCGCTGCGAAGTCCGGATGAACAGGGCGATCCCGATCTTGCGCCAGTGATCGGTGATGAGTTCGAGCGCGTCGGTTTCCAGCGTGCTTTCGCCGGCCGTTTCCACTATGATCTGCGCAGGGCGTCCATCGGGAAGTATCCGCAGACCGTCATCATCACCCGTCTGAAGCCCGACCTCGTCGAGCAGGGCATTGGCCTGGTCGGGATCATGGGCGACCCAGGCTTTCGCGAATTCCGGCCGGTAGAGCGGGCTCTCCGGCAGGACCGTATCGGCACTTTCCTGCGCCAATCCGTAGAACACGGCCAAATTGATCTCGCGCCTGTCCACAGCGAGCGAAAGGGCGCGGCGCACGCGCACGTCACGAAGAAGGCCACGCCACACCTGGTCGGCACAATTCAGATTGGGCAGCAGCGCCAGCCGCGAACCCTGTGTGCGTTTCCAGAGATGCATCTTCACCGGGTAGCGCTTCTCCGCATCCTTCAGGAAGGAGTAGTCGGTGAAGTCAATTCCCATGCTTTGCAGGTCGCTCTCGCCCGCACCGGTCTTGGCGGAAATGATCGCCGGCGAGCTGACATTCATGACGATCCGGTCAACATAGGGCAGTTGCCGGCCATTCTCGTCTATTCGATGAAAGAACGGGTTGCGCTCGAAGACGAACTGCTCAGCCGGCGGCTTGGTCCGGTTCCGCCAGGGATCGAGCGTCGGCAGTTCCGGGTTCTCCGGGCGATACTGCCGCGACATGCGGATATGCAGGAGCGTCCATTTCCGGGCCCGGTTCTCCTTCATTAGGCCGGCGAGTCGGGATGGATCCTGGTATTTCTTGTGGAACTGCTTGAGATATGCGGCCGGCAGAACAAGCGATAGCGGCGAAGCAGCAGCAAGCTTGGGCAGGAAGTCGGGATTGGGCGCATCCCAACTATAGCGGACCGTCGACGGATCGACGATCTCGAAACGTGGCGGCCTGCCGTCCGCCAGCAGGGCCGGGGCAAGCCCGCCTTGCGAAAGCTCATCGTTCAGCCAGACATCTTCCCAGCAATAGCGAAAATCCTCCGGCGTCAGCAGGCTACCGTCAGACCATTTATGCCCTTCCCGAATCTTGAAAGTGAAGATGCGATCTTCCGCTACGTCGAAACTTTCGAGAATGTCGGGTTGCAAGTTAAGCTTTTCGTCATAGCCGACCAGGCGAGCATACCCGTAGATCGTCATCATTCGGATATCTTTCTGGCTGCCGATGATCGTGCGCAGCGTGCCGCCATACTGGCCGGGCTGCCGGCCCATCGCAGCGAGGTTCAACGCGCGCGGGCTCTTGGGCAGGCGTTCGGCGAGTGCCGGCAGCGCCCTGGCCTTCAGCTGCGGCTGAAGAAATTCCGGCTCCAGATCGCCGGCGCGCGACGTGCCCGGCAGAAATGCCGAAGCCATAAGTCCAAGGACGGTGCGCCGGCTGATCAATGGCGTAACTCGCTGACATCGGCCGTACGCCGGGCCAGCACGAGGTGGCCGCCGCCAAGGTCGAGCGGCGACAGCATATCCTCGTCGCCCTCGTCGCGGAATTGCGATCCCCATGCGCTGGTGTCGGAAGCGCCGCTGAGCTTCAGCGTCTTGAAATCCATCGGCCTGTCGAGATCGGCGAAAGGTACTGCGGCGACCAGTGAGCGCGTGTAGGGGTGGACCGGTTTCCTAAGCAGAATTTCACGCGGCGCAAGCTCGACGATACGCCCGCCGCACATCACCGCGATGCGGTCTGCCATGTAGTCCACCACCGCCAGGTTGTGGGATATGAACAGGTAGGTCAGGCCCAATTCCTTCTGCAGGTCCTTCAGAAGGTTCAGGATCTGCGCCTGGACAGAGACATCGAGCGCCGAAACCGGCTCGTCGCAGATCAGGAGTTCAGGCCCCAGCGCCAACGCGCGCGCGATGCCGATACGCTGGCGCTGCCCGCCGGAGAAACTGTGCGGATAACGCTTGATGAAGCGCGGATCGAGCCCGATTGCCTGCATCAGGCTCTTGACCGTGGCGAGTCGGGACGCGGCATTGCCACGCTGATGGATTTCCAGCGGCTCGCTCAAGATATTCTCCACCGTCATGCGAGGTGAAAGCGACGAAACCGGATCCTGGAAGACCATCTGGATTTTCGCGCGCAGCATGCGCAGGGCGTCACCCTCGGCTTCCAAGACGTTGATCGGTCCATCGCGGCCGTTGAAGATCAAAGAGCCGCCGCTAGGGGTGACAGCCCGCATGAGGATCTTGCTGACGGTGGTTTTGCCGGAGCCGCTTTCGCCGACCAGACCCAGGCACTCACCCCGCCTGATATCGAAGCTCACGCTGTCCACGGCGCGAACAGAGGTTTGATGATCCCCGCCGAACCATCCGGACTTGCGGGTGGTGAAGGTCTTTTTCAGATCCCTGACGGACAGCAGGATGTCGTCCGGCCCCTTCGATGCCGGCGCCGTCTGCTCGCCGAGCAGGATCCCGACATTCACCGGCACCTCGCGGAGCGCCTTTAGCCTTTCGCCAGGCTTCAGGTCGAAATGCGGAACGGCTGCCATCAGGCCCTTCAGGTAAGGGTGACCTGGCCGGCGGAATATCGCCTCGACAGGTCCCGCTTCCATGATCTCGCCTTGGTAGATGACCACCACCTCGTCGGCGACATTGGCGACCACGCCGAGATCGTGCGTGATCAGCAGCATCGCCATGTTCAGCTTGGTCTGAAGCTCGCGCAGCAATTGCAGGATTTGCGCCTGGATGGTGACGTCCAACGCCGTCGTCGGCTCGTCGGCGATCAACAAGGCGGGCCGGCAGATAAGCGCCATGGCGATCATGGCGCGTTGACGCAATCCTCCCGAAAGTTCAAAGGGATACATGTCGTAGGCGCGCCTGGGATCGGGAAAGCCGACAAGGCCGAGCATTTCCTCGGTCCGCGCCTTGCGCTCTGCCCGAGCCATGGGCTTATGAATCTGCAGGGATTCGCTGACCTGGTTGCCGATCGTGTGCAGCGGCGACAGCGATGTCATCGGCTCCTGAAAGATCTTGCCGATGCGGCTGCCTCTCAACGCCCGGATATCGGGTCCGTCACGCGGCATCTGCAGGATATCCTGCGTCGTGCCGGGCTTTTCAGGATCGGAAAACAGAATACGGCCGCGAACATGGGCTGTCTTCGGCAAAATGCCCATCACTGCCTGGCTTATAACCGATTTTCCGGAACCGGACTCGCCCACAAGAGCGGTAACCTTGCCGGGCAGGACGCGAAGATTTGCACGCCTGACGGCATGCAACGGTCCCCCGATAATGGCAAAAGAGATGCCAACATCCTCGATCCGCAGCAGATCAACACCCGAATTCATTCTCACACCAGCCCCACTCTGGCAGCCTGCCGGGCGGCAGACCCAGAAAGCGAGACTAACGCATTGGCAGCCCAGAGCAACTTGGATTCGAATCGGTCGCCAGTTCCTGGCGGAACCGGCGACCGGACTGCACACCAAAGGCGTTCGGATCAGATCGTGGCGGTTACTGGAGCTTCCTCGGGTCGCCCGCCGACAGCCGCGCTGCATCGCGATGAAGCAGCATAACCTGCTCGGCGTCGGATATTCGGTCGTAAATCGGCTCCAACGCACCGTCTTCATCGAGTGCGAGAGCACCCGACAGATCGGGTGAAAGCACCGTCAGCTTCTGCTTGATGCCCGCCAGTTCCTCGTTGCCGAGCGTCAGCCAGCTGTTGGCGCCGCAATAGCTGGCGAAATCTTTGCTGGCGAGAACGCTGTGCGGAAATTTCTTGGTCAGGGTCTGGAGGCGCTGGACCTCGTTTACAGCCGAGCCGAAGACAGAGAATGTGAGCCGGTCGGTAAGTCCGACATTGCCGAACATCACATTGCCGACATGCAGGCCGATGCCAAATTTTATGTCGCCCAATCCCTGCTCCTTTCTGCGCAGATTGAGATCCATCATGCGCGCGGTGGCCTTGTGCGTTGCCGCAAGAGCAGCCTGGCAGGCGGTCTCGGACTGCGCACGGTGCCTTTCGCAAGGATAGACGGCAATGAAGCCATCCCCTATGAAACTCATGATCTGCCCGCCTCTGCGATTGAAAGGTGCAGCAATGGCATCGAAAAACTGGTTCAGCGTATCGATGTAGATTTCGCGGCCGGAAGTTTCGGCAAGCCTTGTCGACCCGCGCATATCGGCCATGACCAGTGCGGCCCGGATTGTGTCGCCCTCGCCGCGCTTGATCTGGCCGTCCAGCACGCGCCTGCCGGCGTCGCCGCCGAGATAAGTGATCATCATGTTATCGGCGAGCTTGGTGAGCACCGCCATCTTGGTTGCAATAGCGAGATGGTTCTGGATGCGCAGCAGCGCCGAAATCATGCTGTCGCTGAAGCCTGAAGCACTGTCGGTGGACCAGGACCCGATCATGCCCTGACTGGTATTGCCGCTGAAGGGATGGACGAAAGCCATGTAATCGGTCACGCCCATAAGCCTGAGATCATCGAAAATAGGAAATTCCGACGGCACCGACGGGTCGAGCCGGCGCCGCAGATGGTCGAGCTTGTTGCTGAGCAGATGGTAGTATGGGCTGGTCAGGAATCTGTCAGAATGAACGCCGTCCTCTTTGCGGAAGCCTTCCACTTCCATGCCCTGGCCGCGAAGCCAGGTGAAGCCAAGCGCGTCATAAAGCGGATGAAGCATCGAAAAGCTCAAATGCACCCGCTTCAGCGGCAGGCCGGCAGCAGCCAGCCGTTCACAAAAGCCCTTTACCAATGTTTCCAGGTCGTTGCCCGCCAACGCCGATTGGGTCAGCCAATCGGCAACCTTATCCATGAGAATGGTGGAAATTTCTGCTTGCGCTGTGCTCATGCTATCTCGAGACCCGTCAAAGACGAGCCATTCTCCTTTGATCCGCCACGAGACGGTCCGCTAACGACCCAAGAGATAAGTCCCTCGAAGTCAATAAAGCCGGCTTCGGCGGTAAAAGCCGGCGAAGGGGCATTATGTGGCGAGGCTGCCGGCGGAGTGCAATCATGATCCTGCCATCGGGCAAAGAATTCGCCGCCATTAGGCTTTCACCACCGTCTCCCGGGCTAGCCCGATGCGGCCAAAAACATTGCGTGTGTCGACGATCAGAAGAGCGTGATCAGCGATCGCCTGATAGTCGATCGCGTCGTGGTCGGTTGCAACGACGACAGCATCGAAATCCTTCAAGACCGCCTCGGTCAATTCGACCGAGCGACGCCCTTTGATCGCCATATGCTCCCGTGTCATCGGGATCTCGGTAACATGCGGATCGTGGAATTCCGCCTTGCCGCCCCATTCCTCGATGAGTTCAATGAGCCGCAATGAAGGGCTTTCGCGGATGTCGGGCACATTCTTCTTATAGGCGAGCCCGATGATGAGAATGCGCGAGCGGCTGAGTGCCTTGCCGCAGCGCCGGTCCAGCGCCTTCGCCAGTTCATCGACCACACGACGCGGCATGGCCGTGTTGATCTCTGCCGCCAATTCGATGAAGCGGGTCGGCAGTTCGTATTCGCGCGCCTTCCACGTCAGGTAGAAGGGATCGATCGGAACGCAGTGGCCGCCAAGCCCGGGGCCAGGATAGAAAGGCATGTAGCCGAAGGGCTTGCTCTTTGCCGCCTCGATCACCTCCCAGATATCGATGCCCATCGCACCGAGCACGACCTTCAACTCGTTGACCAGAGCTATGTTGACCGAGCGGAAGATGTTTTCCGTCAGCTTGACCGCCTCGGCGGTCGCCGTGGTGGAAACCGGAACGACGGTCTTGACCACGCCCTGGTAGAAAGCCTGCACGAGCGTCGCCGCTTCAATGCCGTCGCCTGCCACGACCTTGGGGATCGTTGCGACTTCAAAGCTGCGGTTGCCGGGATCCTCGCGTTCGGGCGAAAAGCCGAGGAAGAAGTCTATCTTCGACTGCAAGCCGGTTTCTTCCAGTATGGGCTTGATCACGTCGTCGGTGGTGCCGGGATAGGTGGTCGATTCCAGCACGATCATCTGGCCGCGACGCAGATGTTTCGCGACGGTGCCTGCCGTGTTCCTGACAAAGGAGAGGTCCGGCTCACGGTTTTTCGTCAGCGGTGTCGGAACGCAGATGATGATGACATCGCAGACGGCCAGTTCGGCAAAATCCGCAGTGCCGCGGAACCGTCCGCTCGCCACCTGGCCGGCAAGGGCTGTGGACGTCACCGCCTCAATGTAGGATTGGCCGTTGTTCAGGCTCTCGACCTTCTGGGCTTCGATGTCGAAGCCTGAAACCGGGAAGCCGGCGCGTGCGATCGCAACCGCCAGCGGCAACCCGACATAGCCCAGCCCGATCACGCCGACTTGCGCGGCGCGCGTCGAAATCCGGTTCAGAAGACGGTCATATGTCGATCGTGAGGCGTCCAAAAAATCTGCTTTCCGTCAATTCGGACAGGCCATCCGCTCCTATGGCGAGGCTCACCTGGTTCCCCAAGAACCCTGAGGCATATTGCGGAAAATCGATTTCCGCAAGCCGCCGTCAGGCCGGCACCTTCGCCTTCAGGCTTGCGGCGGCCATCGCATAGCCGCCGGCAGCGCCATCGATGAAATGAACGTGATCGCGCTGCAGCGGCGAGGCGACGAGGCATGTCATCAAGGCCGATTTCTGGCGGTGCAGGCCATAGTTGCAGATGCCCGCCTCTTCCGCCTGTTTCAGCCGGTTCTCGATCCGTTGCAACACATCCGCGTCAACGTCGATAGTCATCTTCAAACCGTCGTCGAACTTCCGGAAATCCGAATTGCTGGCTACGTCGCGTTTGTAGATCTTCGGATCGAAGCTGCCGATCGTCCAGCCATATCTATCGGTGACAACCGTAAGCGTCAGCTGGAACAATATCCACAGCTTCGACAGCCACCGCCATCCTGCCGGTGCCATGGCCCGCGCCTCGATATCGATGCCGGCGGGCGAAAAACTGTAGGCCGGACCGTTCACCGGCAACGGGTGGCCATCGCGTTCCTGCCCCCCGGCAAGGGCGATGATGTCGGAGGCCAGAAACTGAAAACCGCGCAAGTCGCGCGACGCCCCCGGTATGGCTATGATCGAGACGATTTCGCCATGCCGGGCGTCGATCGGGTTCCAGCGGCAGGAGAGGCCGGTCAGATCCGGCCGTGTGCCGGCTGGCGCAGGATCGATGCGGTAGCGCCCCGCTTTCATCTCGGCTTCCGCCCAACTGCCGCCACCGCCGGCGAACATGGCATAGAAGACCGCTTCGGAGGCCCGGAACCTCGCCACGCGAACGTCGAGGCCTTGCGCTCTTATATCCTTGATCGGCACGATTGCGGCACGCAAGGTCAGGTCCAGTTCGTCCGCCACCCATCTCTGGACAGCCGCCAGCGCGCTGCGGGTGATCTCCAGCGCCGAGCCGGGAAACGCCACGAGCGCGCCGTCGCCGCCGAAGACAAAGGGAAGATCTTGCCGACCCAGCGCATTGAGGAGCGCCGAGATGACGCTGGCGCCGGCCATATTGACGGTTTTATAGCGCCCAGCCGCGATCGCCTTGGTCGAGCCGACGATGTCGGCGGTGGCCAGCGCCCAGCCATCCGGGAGAGGCCGATAGTTATCGATATCGGCAACGCTTTCGAATTTTGCGAAAACCGGCAAAGAAGCGACAAACGGGTCGGACGCGGCCGCTGTTTCCATAAGCATCAGATAGCACATTCCACTGCTTGAAGGTGAAGTCGATCATGCTTCGAAATTGACTCGCACAGGCTTTCCGATGATAGGGTCCGGCGATGCGAATTGCCTTCTACGCGCCGCTGAAGTCGCCCAATCATCCCGTTGCCTCCGGCGACCGCCAGATGGCACGGGTGCTGGTCAAGGCGCTGGAGCATGGAGGGCATAGCGTCGAACTAGCATCCGAATTGCGATTCTATCTACGCGAACCGGAGTCGAAAAGTTTCGATGCGCTCAAGATCGAGGCCCGAGAGGAAGCCGCGCGGCTGGCAAAGCTTTGGGATCGTGACGGCAAGCCCGATCTCTGGTTCTCCTATCATCCCTATTACAAGGCGCCCGACCTGATCGGACCCGAGCTGGCGTCGGCCTTTGCTATCCCCTATGTGACAGCGGAAGCCTCCTATTCGAGGCGGCGCAACGCCGGTTTGTGGGCCGATACGCAAGCGTTGGTGGCGCGAGCCGTCGAACAGGCAGCGCTGAACATCTGCTTCACGCAAAGGGATCGTCAGGGACTGACGAACGCGATTCCCGACGCCGCTCTCGGTATGCTTTCGCCCTTCATCGACACATCGGTATTCCGGGAAATGCCGGCACGGGGTTGCCCGACGCGCCTCGTTACCGTCGCCATGATGCGCCCGGGCGACAAGGTCGAAAGCTATCGCATGCTGGCGCAGGCGCTCGGTCCGATCGGCCACCTGACCTGGACCATGTCGGTCGTCGGGGATGGGCCTGCACGTGACGAGGTCAAAGCGCAATTCGCCGGCTTGCCCGCCGACCGTATCGAATGGCTTGGCGCGATTGAGCCAGCCGCCGTGCCGGATGTTCTCTACAGTGGGGGAATTTACGTCTGGCCGGGTTACGGCGAGGCCTATGGCGTTGCCTATCTTGAAGCACAGGCCGCCGGCCTTCCGGTGGTGGCACAGGACATCGCCGGCGTGCCGGAGGTCGTGCGGGATGGCCAGACCGGGTTTCTCACCCCGCCGGGCGATGTGGCGGCGTACGCTTCTGCCATTGAAAGGCTTCTCGCCCGTAACGACGAAAGAACCATCATGGCCACGGAAGCCAGACGTTTCATCCTCGAAGAACGTTCCCTCGGTGCTGCAGAGGCGCGTCTGGCCGAACTTCTTGCGAAGATCCCGGTTTCATGACATCCGATCAGATCTGGCGGCCCTTGGTGGAAGAACTGGCGTGCCGGCAACGGGCGGACCGTAAGGCAGAGTTTTGGCTGCGCGACGACGACGCCGTGGATCCGACGCCTGCGCTTGATCGGCTGCTCGACCTCACCGGTGAATTCGCGGTTCCGGTCACTCTGGCCGTCATTCCGGCCCTGACTGATGAGAAGCTTGTCGCCCGGCTTGGCGAGGCGCCGCATGCCACGGTCGCCATCCATGGCTGGGCGCACCGAAATCATGCGCCCGAGCACCAGAAAAAGCAGGAGCTCGGCGCGCATCGGCCACGCGAGGCGGTGCTCGATGATCTGGCTCGCGGGCTGACGCACGTAACCGACCTGCACGGCGCACGCGCCGTTCCGATGCTGGTGCCGCCCTGGAACAGGATCGACGCCGGCTTGGTATCCGACCTTGGATCGATAGGATTTGCGGCCTTGTCGGTCTATGGGCCGCCGAAGCCGGCTCCACTGGCGGTCATCAACAGCAATGTCGACATCATGGATTGGCATGGCACGCGCGGCTGCCGCGATCATGGCCTATTGGTTCAGGCTATCATCGCGCAATTGCAGCATGCATTCGACGGCGGCGAACCGGTCGGCCTGCTCACCCACCATCTCGTACATGATGAATCGGCCTGGCTCTTCCTCGAACGGCTGTTCACAGTCACCGCACAGACTGAAGCCTGCGCATGGCTTCCGATCAGGACATTGATCGGCCGCAGCGCCGGTCGAGGAAAATAGCTCAGCGCTTTTTTCGCAATGAGACTGGAAATTTGAGCGTCTGGCCATCCCGCGCGGCAAACGCGCCGGTAAACCTGTCTTTGGCCAGTTTCTCGATCTCGTCCAGTTCCGCGTCGGTCCGTGTCGGATCGTGGTGAAACAGCGCAAGCCCCCGCGCACCGGCCGCCTCGCAGAGCTTGACGCCCTGTTGCCATGTCGAGTGCCCGTAACCGCGGCGGCGTTCCATTTCCTCCTCGGTGTAGGTGCAATCGTAAATGACGAGGTCGGCATCTTCGATCAGCGCGAGCACCGTCTGATCGAGTTTGTCCGGTTCGTGCTCAGTGTCTGTGATCACCGCCACGACGCGGCCGCCCCATTCGACTCGGTAGCCTATGCAGCCGCCCGGATGGATAAGACTGCCGGTTCGGACCACCACCCCTTCGCGCGGCCGAAGCACGTCTCCGGATACGAAATCGCGATAGTCGATGCTTGCCTTGCAGATCCCCAGTTTCACCGGAAACCACGGCGGCCGCATGAACTCATCGACCATCTGCCGGGTCGTCATGTGTCCTGCAAGATGCCCGGACCAAAGCGTAACCTTGACGCTCTGGTCATAGATCGGCGCAAAAGACGGCAGCCCGATGATGTGATCGTAATGGCAATGGGTGAAAAGCAGGTCGAAATCGGTCACGGCCAACGCCTGAAGCGCCCCGCCGGCAGGCCGTAGGCCAGAGCCTGCGTCGAACAGAAGCGTATGCTTACCGCATCGCATCTCAATGCAGATTGTGTTGCCGCCATAGCGAGAGAATTCTGGTCCTGATACCGAAATGCTGCCGCGCACACCCCAAAATCTGACCAGGAAAACGTCGTCGTCCATGCTACCCTTTCGCCCATCTTAGCCAAACAACTGCTGCTAGGCGAGACAGGCTTTCTCCGGGTGACCTTCTCAGCAAGAGGACAGTCCCATCACGACGGCGAGGATCGAGCGCACGTCATACGTTATTTGGCGCTTCGTGCATCGATCAGATCCGCGGTCGTATGGCTTAGCCGATCGGCAAGAACCCGCAATATCTCGATGGTCATTTCCGGGAACTCCCTCATAAGCCTCAGGAAATGATCCTTGCGGATTCTCAAGGCTTCCAGCGGACTTGCCGCTCTGACGGTGGCAGTGCGGGAGCTGTTGCACAATATGGCGATCTCGCCAACAATCGAATTTGGCTCCAGTTCGGCAACTTTTATCGGTCCGCTGTCGGAATCGACCAGAATATCCGCCCTGCCTGAAAGGATGACATAGGCGGCGTCTCCCTCGTCGCCCTGCCGGAAAAGGATCTGGCCGGCGCTGTAGCTCACACGATCGGATGTGAACGCAAGCAGCTTGAGCTTTGTCGGCTCGATGGCAGAGAACAAGGGAACGCGTTGCAGCATTCCAACTTCATCCTTGAGCAGCATTGTCGCAAACCTTCCCAAATTCGCGTTTGCCAGACTAGAGCAACGGACGCCCAGATGAAATGAATTCTGTTTCCGGGATGGCGAGACGCCCTTCGCCGAATCCCTTGACCCTGCAGTAAATTCCCACCGGCAGAATGATCCCATCTGAATGTCCGTTGCTCTATGACAACAGTTCCTTGAAGATACCGTTCCCTGCCAAAAGTGTCTCGGGTGTTCCGTCTTCCACCAATTTACCCGAGTCGAAGACGATAACGCGATCGAACATCATCGCCATCGCCGGATTCGTCACGACCCACACAATTGCCGGCGAATGGCCGTCGCGCCTGGCTTCCTCGAGCACGTTTCGCAGCACCTTATCCTGCATGCGCTGGTCGAGCGCCGCCAGCGGCCGGTTGAGAATGAGAAAATCAGGACGCTTGAGCAGGACCCGGGCAACATCGAGCTTCTGTCGCTGTCCACCGGTCAGCCGCCTGCCGCCGGAGCCGACGTTGAAGTCCAGGCCGACATCCAGAAGTTCGGCATAAAGCCCCAGTTCGTCAAGAATGTCATAGACGATGGAGCGTATGCGGTCCGGCGCGTCGGGATGGTTGTTGCCCACACGCCCGAACAGGACATTATCCATGACGGTGGCCGCGGCAATGTATTTGGCAGGATCATACCGTTCGATCGCATTTTGCAGCTCGGGCGGCAGGTTTTCATAGAACCGGTTGCGTGCAGCGACGATCTTGCTCATCAGCTCGTCGCTTAGCAGGCCGAAGCGGTGCCGGGGCTCGATATAGGCAAAGCTCAAGGTGACGATCATGGCGCGGTCGTCCTCTGAAACCGCCTCGTGGGGACGGTTCTTGAGCCGTTGCAGCAAGGTTTTGTAGGTGGGTATCTCCTCGGCGCTCATGAAGGCGAGCTGCTGGAAGAACTGGTGATCGGGCGGCAGGTCGGCAAACAGCTCGATCGCCTGTTCGGCGATCTCCATGCCCATTTCGTAGAGCGTGCGGTCGAGGCCGGCCTGCCTCAGCACAGAAGCAAAATAGGGATTGGCCGCTAGAGCCCTGTCGGCCAGTTCGGGGCCGGCGGCAGCGCCGAAGAGCAAGTTTTGGCCGATCGTTGCTTCCTTGTTATAGGCGCCCGGTTCGAAAGGAACCACCAGTCCGCTCAGCCCTTCGCGTTCCAGCCGGGTTCGCAGCGCCGCACGCAGTTCGACGATCCGCCTGGCAAGCTCCGTGTGACGCGTGAGATCGGCCGAAGAGCGCAAGCCAAGATCCAGAATGTCGCGCGATAGAACAACCGCGTCGAGCACCCGGCGGACGGCTTCAAAGAGGTCGTGCGGGCCGGTAGCGCCAGCGGAAGCATAGTTGATCCAGTCGCTGTGGATATCAAGATCCGGATTGCCCGACCGGCGCGCCTCGTCGATGTTCCAGCGGCGCTGGTCTGCCGCAGCACCGTCATAAGGCACCGATGTCAGCGGCGCATGCTTCAACCCGTAGAGCAGATTATCGCGAAGGCTTGCCTGGAACAGGAAAACATCCGACGAGGCATAGGACATGCGCCGGCCGGTGATTGATTCGGGGAGTTCAAGCAGGTCGTCGGCGCCCGAAGCGACCCTTCCGCTGGCCGGCCAGTTCAGCCGCGCGAAGGCTTCTGCAAGCGCCTCCGCTCCATCTGTTGCAGTACTGACCAGCGCCACCGTCTCACCCGGCTTGATCTGGAGGGAGACACGGTCGAGGAGCATTGCACCGCCATCGTCTGCTATGGAGAGACTGATCGCCGACAGGGGGTTGGTCATCGGATCGGGATTGTCGATCGTCAATGCCCCGATTCTCGGCGCAATGAGACCCTCGGCGGTGAACTGTTCAACGACCTGCTGATATTTGACCTGGATATCCTGCCGCGCCTGATCCCAGTCGATCAGTTCTTTCATCGGTCCGGGCAAGTCCTTGTAGGCGCCGATCACGGCCACGAGCTGACCGACGTCCAGCCGCCCCTGAATGACCAGATACCCACCGATCATGTAGAACAGAAAGGGCGTGACCTGCGCGAGAAAATTGTTGAGGAATTTCACCATGAATTTCCATTGGTAAAGATCGAAGCGGATCTTAAAGATGAGCCCGAGCCGGGCAGCTATGTCGGCGCGCTCGTAGTTTGATGTGTCGTGGACGTGAACCGCGCCGATGCCGTCGACGATTTCGCCAACCCGGCCCGAAAGCGCGCGCGCCGTCAACTGCCGTTCGCGCCCGAGCACGATCAGCCGCCGCCGCATTCGCGGGATGAGCGCGATCTGGATCACCACGATCACGGCCGCTATCATTCCGAGCCAGAAGTTCTGGACCACGATGAACAGCATGGCCGTCAGCGCCTGGCCGCCGAGCAGCACCGGCTGCACGAAGGCGTCGCCGATGAAGCCGCCCAGCGGCTCCACCTCGTCCTTTACCATGGTCGCCACTTCGGCGGATTTCACCCGCTTGAAGTAAAATGGCGGAAACCGCAGCACACGATCGACCAGATCGAAGCGGATACGCCGCAGCATGCGTTCGCCGAGGCGGCCCTTGTAGGTGTTGATGTAGAGTTTGAACAGGCCGTTGATGACGACTAGCAAGAGGAACACAAGGCTCAGGGCAAACAGCGTCTCCTTGCGGTCGAGCTGAAAACCGGAGAAGAACTGGACCTCTCCGATGAACGGCAGGTTATAATGTAGCCTCATGAATGGCTGGGTCGCGCCCGGCTGCTCGAAGCCGCTACCCTGGATTGGGCCGTTGACGATCAGCTTCGGCAGGTCGAAGGACATGAAATACGGGATCATCGAAAGCACGACGATCATCAATATCCAGAGCTGCTGCTTCTTGGTGTGCGTCCAGATATAGCGGGCTATGCTGGGTTCCATATGCGGCTGTGGACCCTTCATTTGGAAGGATGCAGGATGTAAAAGCACCTGCTGGCGAATGGCGTATCGGCAATTTCTTCGTCGCCAACGACAAGCTCGAAGCTGCAGCGCACGGAGATTGTGCTGCGCTCAACGATGGAAGGTACCTGCGAGGCGGCGCGATCCAGTTCCGGCGCATAATCGATGACAACGTCACAGGCATTGCTGATCAGCGAAGAAAGCAGCTGGCCAAACGGTTCGCGGCTTGCGTAGGGTTTTGGCGAATAGCCGAGCAGCACGAGGCCGCTGCGCCGCTGGTGCTGGCGGATGGACGCCGATGGTCCGGACAGATGCGACAGGCTCTCTCCGGCACCGGGCAATGGCGAAGCGGCTTGCAGCATAATCACGTCCGCGAATCAACAGCCTTCCGGGAGGCAAGATTGCGTTGTGTCGCCCGAAATCCCAACATACAAGACGAATATGATGGATGTCACGCAACCACGCAATGCCGGCCTGGACTGGCACGAGCAAGCCTTTGACCTCACGCGGGGAATTGCTGCCTATCTCAACTGCCCTCTGGCGGCAGGGCTGGCGCGCGTCATCACCAAGCATCCGAGGGCCGATATCGCCAACGCCTTCAACCACAAGCAGGTCGCCTGCAAGATGTGGGCGCTCGACAGGCTGTTCGAAAGCTGCGGCGGCCGGTTCGGGCGCATTTGGGTTCTGGGTGGATGGTACGGCGTGTTGCCGGCGATGCTTTTCAACGACGCCCGCTTCGACATCGCGACGGTCGATAGCATCGACATCGATCCCGAAGTCGCGCCGGTCGCCCGGACCCTTAACCGGGAAGCCGGCGACCGGTTCCGGGCGCTGACGGCGGATATGTACGCACTCGACTATGCGGCCGGGCGGCCCGACCTGGTGGTCAATACGAGCTGCGAACACATAGCCGATCTGCGCGCCTGGCTTGCTCTGCTTCCGCGGGGCACGACTGTACTGCTGCAATCGAACGATTATTTCACCGAGCCGACGCACATCAACTGCGTGGCTTCACTTGCAGCCTTCGAAGCAATGGCGGCGCTACGGGAGGTGCGGTTCTCCGGCGAACTGCCGACAAAAAATTATACGCGCTTCATGCTGATTGGAACTGTTTGATGCATTTCGCCCAACAGTGCGTAGCGGTTTTAGGACAACGATGTGCATAAAACAAAGACCAGAAGCGCGTTGCTGGAATCTCACCAGACGTGACGCGTCAGCATCTATCGTCTGTTTGATCATGAATTTTTCCGAAACCGGGCCCCATTTTTAGCGACCATGTTCGATACCGCTCGCGCAGGATTTGCGCCGAGCGACGCGCGCCTTCCAGATCGAGACGATGCGCGGCTGGCGTCGGTCCCACAAGCGCCTGTTCGATCGCTTGTGCCAAACCTTCAGGCGTTAGGTCCTTTTCCATCAGCACCGTTGCAAGACCGAGTTCTTCGAGCATCAGGCTGCGAACCGTCTGTTCGGTTTCCCCGCCGGCTGCAAATGGAACGAGCAGAGAGCGACAACCCGCGCGCAGGACATCGCAGACCGTGTTGTAACCCGCCTGCGAGACCGACAGGCGGGCGCCGGCCAGCAGGCTGGCGAAATCCTCGCGGAACCGGAAGATGGATAGGACCGGCGAGGCATCGCGTGCGATCGCGTCAAACTCGTCTTTCGGCAGGTTTGGGCCGGTGATCAAACACCATTTCCAAGCGTTGTTGGCATTCCGCGCCGCTGCGATGGTGGAGCTGACAAGGCTCTTTCCGGCAGCCCCGCCGCCAACCGACACCAGAACGTCGAAGCGCTCGGAGGCCGCGGGCGATGGCGGCGCGGCAACGAGCCCTGTGTAGGTGACCTCGGCCTTGATCGCCCCAGCCAGTGGAAATGTCTTGTCGATGGTTGCGAAAGCCGGATCGCCGTGGACCATAACAAGGTCGAAATGCCTGTTGATCAGATCGACCGTTTCCTCGTTTCGGCCCGGCTTGACGCGCTCCTGAAGGATATCACGAACGGACGTCGCCAGCAGCGGTCTGGGCGACGTCGCGTCGATGGCCTCGATCAGGGGCAGGAGTTCGAAACGCATCTGCCGGCGTCCAAATGGAAACGCCTCGACAATGACGATATCAGGCCTGCAATCCCGGAATGCCTGCAGCAGCATCTCTGAACGCCATTTCTTGAAATCATCGTCGATGGGTTTGCCCTGCAGGTCGACAAGTCCGGAAAATCCTTCATCACCGGAGGTGACAGGTGGCAGGGTTACAGATTTTACACCCAGTCCCGGAAATCCGGCGATCGGCGCTCCGCCGGTCACGACGGTTACGTCAAACCCGTCATCGACCAGAGCCGACGCAACGCGGCTGGCGCGCGCGAGATGGCCGATACCGAGCAGGTGCTGGACATAGAAGAAAGCGCGCAGCCGCTTCATTCGGCGGTCCGCCACTCCCGCTCGAACAGTTCCTTGAGCTGTCCAATGCTTGCCATATGATCGAAATTGCCGCGCACGCGCCGCTCTGCGGCGTCGCCGAGGCGGGCGCGCAACACGGGATCACGGATCAGGCGCTCTAGCGCCTGTGCCAGGGCAATTGGGTTTTCCGTCGGAACCAGCAGCCCGGTTTCATCCGGCGATAAAAGCTCCGGCACGCCGGAAATATCGGTCGATACGCAGGCAAGCCGCTGGCTAGCCGCCTCCACCAGAACATTCGGCAGACCGTCCCGGTCGCCATTTGCGGCGATCCTGCAGGCCAGGGCGAAGATGTCGGCACACCGGTAGTGCTCAAGCACCTCCTCCTGCGCAAGCGCGCCTTTCCAGGAGACTCGACCATCCAGGCCGAGCTTTTGCGCCAGCGCCTTGAACCGTTCCAGTTCCTCGCCGCCGCCGATATGCTCGAAACGCCACGCCAAATCACCAGGCAAGAGGGCAAGGGCCTCCAGCAAGGTATCGTAACCTTTCTTTTCAACGGCGCGCCCGACACTCAGAACGTTAACCGGTTCGTCCGGCGCCGAGCCGTCATGCTGTTTTCGCGCCTCGCCGAAATCGCCGAAGCGATCAAGGTCTAGCCCATGATAGCTCAGATGCACAGACGAGTTGCCGTTAGCGAGTTTTTTCAGACGGTCGAAGCCGGCTTTCGTGCAAGTGACCGTCCAGCGCGCCGAGGAAAGCTTGCCGGCCAGATCCCAGTCCGCCGAAGTCCAGATGTCCTTGGCATGGGCCGAGCAGCTCCAGGGCAGGCCAAGAAGCTGGCTGGCATAGCGCGTCACCGATGCCGGTGTGTGCGCGAAATGTGCATGCAGCCAGCGCGCGCCTTCCGGCCATTCGGCCGCCAGCACGAGCGCTTGCCCGAAGCGGCGCGCGCGATTGCGCGTAAAGTCGCGGCGGATATCGGTAGCCAGCGATCGGAGCGCGCGCCAGAAGCCCGGCCGCAGCAGACAAGCAAACAGCGAGCGAATCACGCGCAGCGGCTCTTCATGCAGATATTCCGGCAGATAATGGACGGGCGCTTTGATCTCGTCATGCACGGGGTGGCGTTTTGCGTCGGTCGGCCGCCTGAGCGAGACCAGTATCAGGTCGAACCCCGCACGCTCCAGACCGAGCAGTTCCTGCGCGATGAACGTTTCCGACAGCCGCGGATAGCCCTTCAGAACCACGACGATCTTGCGATGTTGCAACTCAGTTCTTGCCTTCAATGACCGAAAGGTGATGGCCGCCCCGCCGGTCGAGCAGTTCCGCGACGATTTCGGAAATGTGAGGGAGCCCTTCCAGCGTCAGGTGCGGATGGCTCTGCGATGGGCCGGGCCGGTCCGGCAGCACCTCCAGCGCATTGGCAAACCGCTGGGAATCCTCGGCTTCTTCCGGCAAAAGCATCTCGATGAGGCCGAGTTCGGCTGCGCGCCGTGCTCGGATCAGTTGTTCCTCGCGGGGCTTGACGCGCGGCACGATCAGCGCCGGCTTGTCGAAAGACAGTATCTCGCAATAGGTGTTGTAACCGCCCATCGCCACGACTGCCTTGGCGCCGGCAATCAGCTCTTCCATGCGGTTGTCGAACTCGATGATCTTGATATAGGGGATCTTGGACCCCTTCTTGAGCAGCTTGTTGCGCTTGCGCGCCGGCATGTAAGGCCCAAGCACGATCAGCGCCCTATGCTGCAATTGGGGATCCTGCTGATAAGCATCGATGACACTGTGGATCAGTTCGGCGCCGTCACCGCCGCCACCGGTGGTAACGAGGATATAGTCGCCCTCGGGCCGATGGCCGGGCAACTCGTTCTTCTGCAGGCTCCGTTGCAGGAAACCGACGAACTTCATCTTTGCTCTGATAGCCGGCGGCACATCCAGGCCGGTCAACGGATCGTAGAAATCCGGCGGACCATAGGCCCAGATCTTGTCGTAGAACAGGCCTATCTTGCGCATCACATCCCTGCGCGCCCACTCTGCTTCGAGCAGATGCGGCGCGTCCATCACCTCGCGCAGGCCAAGCACGAGCGTGGTGCCCCGCGTCTTGAGGTAGGAAAGCGTATCCTCGATCTCACCGCGCAGGCCGAGCGGTTCCTTGTCGACGATGAAGATATCCGGCCGGAAGGTCTCGGCTGTGTGGCGGATGATCGACTGGCGCATTCTTAGCGTCTCATGCAGATCGATATCCTTTTCCAGCGAGGTGTATTCGCCGTTGCGCAACTTGATGACGCTGGGGATCTTCACGAAGTCGACACGGGCGCGGTAGTCGAAGGCGCCAGCGATAGTCGCACCCGAAATGATAAGCACCTGAAGTCCGCGGAAATCCTCGACCAGCGAATGCGCGATCGTCCGGCAGCGCTGCAAGTGGCCGAGCCCGAACGTGTCGTGGCTGTACATGAGAATTCGAGCATTTTGTGCGTGCTGGGTCATTTTTGAAAGTCTTTTAGAATTCTCGGCTTGAGGACAGTCGGCGACCCGCACGAAACCATCCTCGCGAGTCTACCGACCTGTTTTGAAACATGAGGGCGCAATTTTCAATTCGTATTACCCAACAGGGTCCATATGCTGAAACCAGGAGGCTGCGTCTACTTAGCGGCCTGCTTACCAGGTGGTCCAGAAGAACCTGCATCATTTCACTGGTATTGACCATCTCGGATTCTCGGCGGCCTTGACCGCCACCGCGGACACCCTAAAAACTGGCGTCGACTTTTGACGTAACGATGTTGCTGGCGACCAGCCGGAAAGCTCAGGAACCTCGAGAAAAAGCCCGGCCGACCGCGACTGCCTCAACCAGTGGTACCAACGTGATTGGCACGTCCGGGCATTAGTTGTACCATTCCTACGCCAGTCGTCGACGTGGCGTGTTCCGGCGAGGGAGAAACGTCCATGTTACGATCAATTTCGCTTGCAGTTTTCCTGGCGGCCGTTCCTGCGACAGCCTTTGCAAATTCATGCCCGACCATCATGGCCGAGATCGACGCGGCGTTGCCGACCGCGACCATCGCCGAGGCCGATAAGACCAAAGTCAAGGAATTGCGCGCTCAAGGCGAGAAATTGCACGCCGCCGGCGATCATGCAGGGTCAGAGGCTGCGCTCAACCAAGCCAAGACGATGCTCGGCATATAGTTGCGACGAACGCGGCTTTCTTGACCGGCTGACCGGTTGACGCACTCTCAGGTCCGGTTGGATCACCCCAGCCCGATGCGCTTTGCGCCTTGCCGGAACATGGCCTCGGCGTCCGGCTCGAACCGGAAGGTGCCGATGAAATCATCGGCGCAGTAGTTCGGCAGCGTCTTGCGGATGGCGGCCGCGAACGTGCGGGCCTCGTCAAGCCGCGCCGCCAGCGCAAGGCAGTGGGCGGCGATCGCCAGGATGATGGCATGTGCATTGGGACGGGCGGCTGCCTTCAGCGCCCATTCGGCGGCCTCGTCGAACTGACCCAGCCGGACATGCGCCATCGCCCTGGCGCCGAGCATGCCGAACAGCAGCGGATCGAACGGGCTCAGATGGCGCGAGTGATCGGATGAACCGATCGCCGCGTTCGGATCGCCCGACTGCGAGTGCACAAACGAAAGCGCGTAATGGCCGAGGGCGAAGTTCGGGCTGAGATCCACCGCCCGTTCCAGCTCGATGAGGGAGCCGTCCTGCTCGCCGCGCAGCCACAGCGCCCGGCCCATGGCCCAGTGGGCGGCCGGATTGTGATCGTCGACCAAAAGACTTTGGCCGGCCGCCTCGAAGGCAAGCGCGCTTTCCCTGTCGCGGTCTCCCCAGCGCTGAAAGGCGTTCTGCCAATGGGTGAAGGACAGGCCGGCATAGGCGCGGGCGAAGGTCGGATCGAGCTTCAGGGCCATGCCGAAGAAATGCCGGGCCTGTTCGTTTTCGGTTCGGGTGAAGCGATACATATGCCAGAGGCCACGATGGTAGGCCTCCCAGGCGTTCAGCGAGTTGGGGGCCTTCAGCATGGCGCGGTTGCGCTCGACCATTTCGATCTCGGCAGAGATCGACGAGACGATGCTGTTGCCGATATCGTCGAGAATGGCAAAGATATCGTCGGGCTTGCGTTCGAACGTCTCGGCCCAGACGATCCTGGCGGTGCGGACCTCGACAAGTTCGACGCTGACCATGACGCGGCTTGCCTGGCTGCGCACCGTCCCGGTGGCGACATAGTCGACGTTGAGCCGCCGGCCGGCATCTTCGGGTGAGATGTTTTTTTCCGCCAGCGCAAAGACCGAGCCGCGGGCGATGACGAAGAAATCCCTGAGCTTGGCCAAACGGGTGATGATGTCGTGGGTGAGGCCGTCGGCCAATCCACCGCGAGAAGGGCCGCCGATAGCCGCCCCCTCGACAAAGGGCATTACCGCGAGCGAGGCCTTGCACGATGCAGCGACACCGGAATCGGGAAGCCTGATTTCCGCTTGCGGGACCACGGGCACGAGTGCCGGTCGCGCCCAGAGCGTCGCGGTCGGACGTTCGCTGCGAATCGTCCGCCATGCGTCACGAACGGGTTCGAAATCCAGATCCTCCGAAGCAAACAGCTGCGCCGCGGAAGCGAGATGTTCCTCGCACGCGGCGATCTGGCCGCGCTGCGCCAACCTTGTCAGAAGAGCCACATGCGCGCGCCCGTCGAACGGAGCGAGTTCCACCCATTTCTCCAGATGCGTGGACATTTCGTCGGCATCCGTCGGAAGCTTGCTGACGAGATGTTCCAGAATGGCGGCATGCCAGGAGCTGAAACGGCGGCGTTGCGCGATCAGCCAGCTGTTGAAATGCGGGCTGCGGTCGATCTCCAGCCCGTCGAGGAAATCGCCGACGAACAGCCCGGACAGGGCCTGCAGCCGCTGCAGATCGAGCGTCTCGATGCCCTTGGCTGCGGCCGAGGCGATGTCGATCGCGTCGACGGAAACGCCTTTCAGATCAAGGGCGATCGTGTCGCCAGGCGTTTCGATCCTGCGGCGATCCGGTTCGTCGAGGACGCCCCTGAGCTTGCTGAGGCACCAGCGAAGCTCGCCCCGCGGATCATTCGGCACATCCCACAAAAGCTCGCACAGACGGCTGCGGCCGACGGCATGCGGCGCAAGCGCCAGATAGGCGAAGAGCGCGCGCAGCTTGCGCGATGCCGGCAGTTGCAGGGTGGCGCCGGCGCGGATGACCGTCAGCGGCCCGAGCAGCCGCACGGACAGCCCGGCCATTGCGCCGTCCAGGCTCGATCGAGCGGATTCCACGTGCGTTTCCACGCTTGCTCCCACGCTGGCCAGTCGTCCTCTGTTCTACCATCGAAAGCGATAGAGTGCATCCGGCAACGAATTTCCGCGCCGGCTGCTGGCATCACCCTTTTCCGGGCCACATGCCGGCAAAGCAACCATACTGCGGCAAGGTCTCGAAACCTCGCCGCCCAAGCCGCCGGTTTGTAACCGGCTCGTGACAACAACGACTCGTGACAACAACAAAAGAGGAGAGCAGACATGTTGCAGCAACGGAAAATCAGGACCACGGCCGGGCGCGGCCGCCTGTTCGACAGCATTATCGATACGGTCGGCGATACGCCGGTGATCAGGATCAACAATCTCGGCCCCGATGGTGTGACGATCTATGTGAAGGCCGAGTTCTTCAATCCGGCGGCGTCGGTGAAGGACCGGCTGGCGCTCAACATCATCGAGGAGGGCGAGCGCAGCGGCGCCCTGAAGCCGGGCCAGACCGTCGTCGAGGCAACCAGCGGCAACACCGGCATCGGGCTGGCCATGGTCTGCGCGCAGAAGGGCTATCCGCTTGTGGTGACGATGGCCGACAGTTTCTCCATCGAGCGCCGCAAGCTGATGCGCATGCTGGGCGCCAAGGTGGTGCTGACGCCTCGCGCCCAGAAGGGTTTTGGCATGTACAACAAGGCGGTGGAACTCGCCGAGGCCAATGGTTGGTTCCTGGCCCGCCAGTTCGAGACCAAGGCCAATGCCGCCATTCACGAGGCGACGACGGCGCGCGAGATCATCAACGATTTCGCCGGATCGCGGCTCGACTGCTTCGTCACCGGCTACGGAACCGGCGGCACCGTCGTCGGTGTCGGGCGCGTGCTGCGCCGTGAGCGTCCCGAAACCCGGATCGTGCTGGCCGAACCAGCCAATGCCCAGCTGATCGGCAGCGGCAAGGCACAGGAGCGCGGCGCCGACGGCGCGCCCGCCGCCAGCCATCCGGCGTTCGAGCCGCACCCGATCCAGGGCTGGACCCCGGATTTCATCCCCAACGTCCTGCAGGAGGCGGTCGACGCCAGCCTCTATGACGAAGTCGTGCCTGTTCCCGGGCCCGAAGGCATCAAATGGGCCAAGGCGCTGGCGCAAAAGGAAGGGATTTTCACCGGCATCTCCGGCGGGGCCACCTTTGCCGTGGCGCGCCAGATCGCCGAGAAAGCAACACCCGGCTCGGTGATCTTGTGCGTGCTTCCCGACACCGGCGAACGCTACATGACGACGCCGCTGTTCGACGGCGTCGAAGCCGAGATGGACGCCGAGGAGATCGCGCTGTCGCGCTCGACGCCGGGCTGCCAGTTCCCGGCCGAATAATTGCGCATCGGGAGCAACGCGGATGGACGCAATGCTGAAGGCCGTCGGCACTGCCAGTACGGTTGCCGAAGAAACGCTCGATCCGGTCGACTGGACCGAGGTTCAAGCGCTGTCGCACCGGATCGTCGACGATGCCGTCGACTATCTGCGCGATGTCCGGGAACGCCCGGTGTGGCAGGACATGCCGGCGGAGGTGAAAGCCTTCTTCGCCGCGCCCCTGCCGCAATCGCCTCAACCGCTTGCCCAAGTCTATGGCGAGGTGGCGCGGAACGTGATGGCCTACCCCATGGGCAACATCCATCCGCGCTTCTGGTCCTGGTACATGGGGTCGAGCAATTTCAGCGGGGCGCTCGGCGATTTCCTGGCGGCGGTCCAGGGTTCCAACCTCGGCGGCGGCAACCATGCCGCCGCGCTGTTGGACAGCCAGGTCGTTGACTGGTGCAAGCAGATGATGGGCTTTCCCCAATCGGCCAGCGGGACGCTGGTCAGCGGCGGCTCGATGGCCAACATCATTGGGCTGACCGTGGCGCGCAACGCTAGGGCAGGCATCGACGTGCGCGAGCATGGCGTTGCCGCCATCGAGAAGCCGCTGCGTTTCTATGGCTCGGATCAGCTTCACTCCTGCCATCGCAAGGCGATGGAGGCGCTTGGCCTCGGCAATCGGGCGCTGCGCCGCATCCCGACCGATGCCGGATTGCGGATCGACATAGACGCTTTGCGGTCGGCGATCGCCGAGGATCGCAAGGCGGGTTTTCGGCCGGCCTGCGTAATCGGCACGGCGGGCACGGTGAACACCGGAGCGGTCGACGATCTGCAGGCGCTTGCAAGGCTGGCGGCGCAAGAGGATCTCTGGTTCCATGTCGACGGCTGCATCGGCGCGCTGATCGCCATTGCACCGGAAAATTCCCATCGTGTGGCCGGCATCGAGCAGGCCCACTCCATCGCGCTCGATCCGCACAAATGGCTGCACGCTCCGTTCGAGGTCGGCTGCGCTCTGATCCGAGATGCCTCGGCCCATCGCAATACGTTCGCGGTGACGCCGGAATATCTGGAATCGACGCCGCGCGGCCTCGCCTCCGGACAGTGGCTGCATGATTTTGGTTTGCAGACGTCACGCGGTTTTCGGGCGCTGAAAGTGTGGATGGCGCTGAAGGAGCACGGCATCGAGAAGTTCGGCCGCCTGATCGACCAGAACATCGCACAGGGCCACACGCTCGGCACGCTGGTCGAGGCCGAACCGCTGCTGGAACTGGTCGCGCCGCCGAGCATCAACATCGTCTGTTTTCGCTACCGCGGCGACGGGCTGACGGGGGAGCGGCAGAAGGCGCTCAACACCGAGATCATGCTGAGGCTGCAGGAAGAAGGCATCGCCGCCCTTTCGGATACGACGGTGCACGGCCAGCATTGCCTCAGGGTCGCGATCAACAACCACCGCACCCGGCGTGAGGACCTGGACCTGCTGGTGCGGGAAACGGTTCGGCTTGGGCAGGAGATTTCAAAATCGGGCGCCGCTCGCTGATCCCGCGTGGCGCGATGATCGTCAATGCTCCGAGATTGGCGGGAAAGGCGGCTTCATTCCAGCTTGGGTTCCTCGCCCCCACGAAAGTGGGGGAGAGGTGGCTCGGCGAAGCCGAGACGGAGAGGGGGAACCGCGCTCTACGAAAGCCCCCTCTCCGGCCGCTTCGCGGCCACTTCTCCCCCGCTTCGCGTGGGCGAGGAACCCAGGTCTTGAGAGGCTGGAGTGACGGCACCCGCTATCACGCCTCGAGCCAGACCTTGTCGAAATGCTGCTCCAGCGACTGGTGCTGCTCGCAGCCATGCACGCCCTTGCGGAACGTCCTGTAGACCGAGCGCCAATAAGGCTGGATGATGATGCCGGAGTCGCGCAAATTCTGTTCGATCTTGGCCATGATCTCGCGGCGCTCGCCGGCGTCGGGTGTGGCCAGCGCCTTGTCCAGCAAGGCGTCGAACTCTGGATTGGCGTAGGCGGTCTCGTTCCAGGCGGCGCCGGATCTGTAGGCCAGCGCCAGCACCTGGACGCCCAGCGGCCGGCCGAGCCACTCGGTGCAGGAGAAGGGATATTTGCTCCAGTCGTTCCAGAACGTCGCCGCCGGCAGCACGGTTCGCTTGACCTTCAGCCCGGCGTCGCGCATCTGCGCGGCGATGGCGTCGCCGGTGTTCTTCTGCCAGTCGACATCGACGGAGATGAGGTCGTATTCGTGGTCGGATTTGCCGGCCTCGGCAAGCAGCGCCTTGGCTTGATCGATATTGCGGACGGCCGGGCCAATATCGGCGTATTCGGCATGCATCGGGCCGACATGGTGGTTCTCGGCCGGCTTGCCGCGGTCGTCCATGCCGATCTTCAGGATCGCGGCATTGTCAACGGCGAGCTGGGCGGCCCGCCGCACCCTGATGTCGTCATAGGGCGGATTGCCGACATTGAAACGCGCGACGATGGTCGAGCCGGTGGCAAGCTCCGAATTGCTCAGCTCCATGGCGTCGGTTTGCGAAACCGTATCGGCGGCGGTTTCGTGGTTGGTGTCGATCTCGCCCGATTCAAATGCCGAAAACATCGCATTGGGATCGGAGCCGTAGTCGACCCATTGGATGCCGTCGAGCCAGAAGTCGCCTTTCCACCACGGTCTGTCCTTGCGGCGGACCTCGGCGCCGACTTCGGCGTCCCATGTCACCAGTTCGCAAGGTCCTGTGGTGATCGCCAGCGCCTTCAGCGGATCGCCGTCGCCATCGTAGCTGCGATGCATGATCAGCGCCGGATAGTCGGTCATGCCGGCAATCAGCGAAATGTCGGGCTTCGGCAGATTGAGCCGGACGGTAAAGTCGTCGACGCGCTCGATGCCGCCGTCGATGGGTTTCTTGGTGGCGGCGTCGACCAGCGCCCCCATCCGCTCGGCGACCGAATTGCCGGGGACGCTGGCATCGCACCAGCGCGTCAGGTTGTGGACGACATCGTCGGCGTTGAAGGTGTCGCCGTTCGACCAGGTGATACCCTTGCGGACGTGCAGTGTGAGCACGCGCGCGTCGTCGCTGGTCTCCCAGCTCTCGAGCAACCACGGCTCGAACGTAAAATCGCGGTTCCAGCGCACCAGATATTCGTTGCACTGGCGGGCGACATTGGACATTTCAACGCCGTCGAAGGTGCGCGGGTCCTTCCAGCCCTTGACGTTCATGGCAACGCGCAAGACGCCGCCGCGCTTCGGCTCCTGCGCCCTGGCCGGGGAAGGCGCGAGCCCGCCAAGCGCCAGCCCGCCGGCGGCGCTGACGCCAAGTGCTGCCATGGTGGCGAGATATTCGCGCCGGTTCATGCTGCCCTTCTTGAAGCCGTCGGCGACGGGCTCGGCCTGCGGATGCAACGCTCTGTCGGTCAACATGAACTTCATCGTCGAATCCTCCCTGTCGGCGCCCGGTCGACCGCGTCGCGGGGGCGGATGCGGCCGCCGGGCGCCTTTGCCATGGGCAATGATAGTTCGGGTTTTAGCGAGGAAATGTTCGCGTTTCCGCAGTTGTTGTGCGCTGTTCCGCAGAGGTGGAGAGTGGCTTGCACTGCTGCAGTGCGGAATCTTTCGAGACGCCGGCGGGACAGCGCCCCCTCTGTCCTGCAGGACAGAGGGGGGCGCGAAGGATCACCAGCCTTCCTGGTTCCGAGTGGCCGGTGCAATTCCCCGCCGCCGACGCGGAGATGCGGCGGAACAGCCCCTACAACCAGTCGCCTTTGCCGAGGGTGGCGATGGCGGCGACGACGCGGGTGAAGGCTTCGCCGGCCCGTGGCACGGTTTTGCGGGCGCGCAGGAAACTGTGCACGAGGCGCGGCTCCTCGTACCACCAGGCGCGGCCGCCGGCGGCAAGGATGCGGTCGCGATAGGCCTCGCCGTCCGATGACAGCGGATCGCATTGCGCTGTGACGATAACCGTCGGCGGCAGGCCGGAGAAGTCGCCGTCGCGCAGCGGCGAGAAGGTCGGGTCGTCCGGCGACTGCGCCTTGCCGGAGCGGACCTGGCGATAGAATTCGATGTCGCTGAGCGTCAGCAGCGGCGCCTCGGCGTGCACGACATAGGAGCCGGCGCTCTCGTCACCGCCCAGCTCGGGACAGATCAGCACCTGGCCGATCGCGGGGCGAGGGTGGCGGCGCGCCGCATGCGCCACCCCAGCGGCGAGATTGCCGCCGGCGCTCTCGCCGCACAGCACGATCGGCAACCCGCTTGTCGACGCCGCACATTCGAACACCGCCAGCGCATCGTCGAAGGCGGCCGGATGCAGATGTTCAGGCGCCAGCCGGTAGTCGGCCGACAGCACGGCAAAGCCGGTACCGGCGCAAATCTCGGCGCAGATGTCGTCATGGCTGTCGAGACCGCCAAGCACGAAGCCGCCGCCGTGATAGTAGACGACCACCGCTTGCGGCGCCTTGCCCGCCAGCTGGTAGCGCCTGATCGGGATCGCCTGATCGCCGGCGGCAACCGTGCCGTCGCTGGCTTCGACGCCTGCGGGAGTGCCTGCGTGGAATGCCCGGCACATCGCGTCATAGACCGCCCGCTGCTTGTCGACCGGCAGATCCATTTCGGGCGGATACCATGCGTTGACCCGGTCGATATAGGTCCACAGCGCCGGGTCGAGCAGCGTCGCGTATTTTTCCCGTTTTGCTTTTTCGGGCTTTTCCGCGTCACTGACCATCGCCATGCGGGTCCCCCCTGGAAGCGTCAGAGTTCGTCGTATAGCCGGGCGGCGTTTTCATAGGTAAAGCGCAAAGGCACCGAGCCCACGACCTGCCATGCATCGACCGTCTCGCCTGCCATCAGCCGGCAGGCGCCGTCGGTGGTGGTGACGGCGCCGCCATAGAGCCGGTTGGCAAGGTTGAGGATGGCGGTCTGGTGCATCGCCGTGCTGCCGCTGCCGCACGCATCCTTGACCAGCAGCACCCGAAAGCCTGATGACACCGCATCCCTGACCGTGGCGTCGATGCAGGCCTCGGTCCATACGCCGGCAACGACCAGCCACTCGATCCCTTCGGCCTTGAGCCGGCCGGCAGCAGGGCCCGCACCGAAGGCGCTGGCCTCAGTCTTGACCAGCATCATCTCGCCGGCGAGCGGCGCCACTTCCGGACAGATCGCCGTCAGCGGATCGTCCTTGTCGGAGAAGGCCGACCTGCCATTGGCATCGACCGGATGGAACCGCCGCGCCTCCCTGGTGAGATCGACGATATAGGCCGAATGGTAGAGCAGCACATCGTTGGCCCGCGCCGCCGCCTGCAGGCGCTGGACGTTGGCGAGGATGTCGGCAAAACCCTCGACCAGGTAACGCTTGTCCTGCCGGTGCTCCTCCTGCAGGTCGACGAACACCGCGGCCACCGTGCCGCGCTCGATGGAGACCGGGCCCTTCATTCGGATACCTGAACTTCGTCATTGCAGGGCGCAGCAGCCGCGAAGCGGCATCGCGAAGACCCTGGAATCCATGCCGCTACCTCTAGCGAAGAATGCAGCGGAACAGAATTCTGCACCGTCTCGAAACCTAGAGGTAACGGCATGGATCCTAGGGTCTGCGCCGCGTCGCTGCGCTCCTTGCTCCGCCATAGGATAACGAGAGCATGGGTTCTGCGGCTACTCCCGAAGGTTTGCGATACCGCACCGCGACCAGTAGTGGATGCTGGGGTCAAACTTGTTTCTCCAGAAAATCGTCCTCATAGGGAAAGCGCGACAGAAGCTCGGTGCCGGTCTCGGTGACCAGGATCTCGTCCTCGAGCTTGACACCCTCGCGTCCGCCTTTTTCGCCGATATAGCTCTCAACGCTGACCACCATGCCGGGCGCGACAAAACCGTCGCGGCCATAGGTCTCGTAGTCCATGGCGTGCGCGATGAACGGCGTCTCGCCATGCATGCCGACGCCGTGCATGACAGACGTGTAGCGCTGGTCGACGAAGCGGTCCGGGATCTTCCAGGCCTTTTCGGCAATCTCGCGAAACGCCATGCCCGGCCTGACGATCGAGATGTTGTGCTGAACCTGGTCGTGGGCCATGCGGTAGAGCGATTTCTGATAATCCGTCGGCTTGCCCGGGCCGCAGCGGAAGGTGCGCGAGAAGTCCGAATAATAGCCGTAGCAGCCGATCGTATCGGTATCCAGCGCCAAAAGTTCGCCCGGCCTGATCTTGCGGCCGCTGGCCTCGTTGAACCATGGGTTGGTGCGCTGGCCCGAGGTCAAGAGCCGGGTTTCGATGAACTCACCGCCCTGCCGGATCACCTCGTGATACATGATGGCGAACAGATCGTTTTCGGACACGCCGGGCTTGATCGCCTCGCGCACGGCATAGACGGCGGCCTCGGCGCCGGCCATCGACACCTGCAGGCACTTTACTTCTTCGGGCGTCTTGACCGCCCGCACGGCGAGGATCTCGCCTTGACAATCCCGGACCTCGCAGCCGCGCTTTTCCAGCGCCAGCGCCTGCAGATGGCCGCAGCGGTCGAGGCCGAGCTTCATCGAGCCGCCGCCATGCGCCTTGAGCAGTTCGGCGATTTCGTCGGCGAAGGAACCTGCGGTTTCGTCGTCGCGGCCCGACACCGAAGACCACACCAGCTTGGACGGCCGCGCCTCGTCGATGGTGTCGAGCACCATCGAGACATGATAGCTCTGCGGATATTCGAACAGCACGATCGGCCCTTCGGTCGGGATGAAGAAGTAGCGGGTCGAGTTGCGCAGGAAATAACCGAACATGTTGCGTGAGCCGGTGGCGTAGCGCTGGTTATAGGGATCGAACAGCACGACGGCGCCATAACCGGACTCGCGCATCCAGGCGCGCAGCTTCGCCAGCCGCCCCTTGCGCAGCGCGTCCGCATCAATGAAGGACGGCTCGGTGTCGGACAGCCACATGCCGCCGGCCGGATCGGCCGCCGCCGGGTGGCGCATGCGGTCTTTGAAGTCGACGTCCTCGGTGCTGTCGGGGTCGAACACGACAATGCTCATGGGTGCCTCCTGGAAGCCCTGAACATAGCTGTGCGTCGCGATGAGCTTGTGCGGAACACCGCAGATGTTATGCGAAATACCGCTTGTAGCGCTCTACGGCGCCCCCCTCTGTCCTGCCGGACATCTCCCCACTTGGGGGGAGATTGGCAGCTTCGGCGTTCCGCTCATTCCTGCAACGTTGGCGATTGGCGAAATCAGCGGTGACAGCCGATCTCCCCCCAAGTGGGGACCAAGTGGGGGAGATGGCCGGCAGGCCAGAGGGGGGCGCTGTCCCGCCGTCGTTGCGCCGCGTCAGCGCGCGGGCGCCTAATGCCTGCGCATCGCCTTCGGCGCATGGCCATGCTCCTCCCTGAAAGCCCGCGCAAAGCTCGACATCGAAGCAAAACCGCAGGCGAGCGCCACGTCGCGCACCATCAGCGTCGAATGCGCCAGGAGATCGGCGGCGCGCTTCAGCCGCAGACGGCGGTAATAGCCGTTGGGCGAAATGCTGAGCTCGGAGCGGAAGTTTCGTTCGAGCTTGTCGGAGGAGACGCCGAGCTTTTCCGCCAGCGCCGCCATGCCGAGCCGCTCCTCCACCGCATCCTCCATAATGGCGATGGCCGACAGCACCAGTTCGTTCTGGACGCCGGTGCGTAACCGCAGCGGCATCAGCTTGCGGTCGACGCTGGAGCGCAGCGGGCTGTGCACGAACCATTCGGCGACGCCGGCCGCGAGTTCGGCGCCAAAATCGTTGGTGATGATCTCCAGCATCATGTCGAGGCTGCCGACGCCGCCGGCCGAGGTGAAGCGCTTACGGTCGATGACGTAGAGATCGCGCCTCAGCTCGATGTCCGGAAACGCCTCGGTGAACGCTGCCTGGCTGGTCCAGTGCAAGGTGCAGGCATGGCCGTCGAGCAGGCCGGCCCGCGCCAGGAAGAAGGCGGCATCCGCCACCGCGCCGATATGAGCGCCGCCGCGCAGGCTCCTGCGGATCCAGCCCACCGCGTCCTCCGCGACGAGATGATCGGCATCACCGCCCGAACAGACGACGATGCGGTCGACCTTCGGCGCATCGCCGGCAAAAAAGCCCGGCTGGATAACGACGCCGTTCGAGGCCTCGACCGGGCCTTCGGCGGCACCGACGATGATCCAGCGGTAGCAGTCCCGCTTCGCCAGCACGTTGGCCGCGCGCAGCGGCTCGATCACCGAACTGAACGCCATCATCGGAAAACCGGGGAAGACCAGCACCGCGAAGCTGAGCGGGGCGTCGTTTGCCGTCGGCTGGTCTCGCTCTCGAGTGGTCATGGCTTCAACCGTGCCTGTGGGCAATTGCAGGGAAGGCCACAATTCCGCCGGATGCCACTCAGGTCAACGGGCGGTGGGTCAGTTTGAAAATTCCATCGCGCCTAGGCGCTGTCGCCTATCTGGCCGAACTCCTAAATGCTTGCCGCGCATTGGAGATAGTGATGGGGGTGCTGCGCGGCCCGTGCAAGCAGCGGATTTAGATAGCTACAATTAGCTTCATGACCTGTTTACGGTCTTCCGGCGACCATTGCTTCGGGTCTTCCCCGTGAGCGATCGCGCCGTGAAGCTCGACATGCTTCATCACTTCCGCCTCGGTCTCTGCCGTGAACGTCGCTGGACAGGCCTCGTTTCCCGGATAGTCCCTGCAACGATACGAGTAAGCCATGACTTTCCCTCCAGGTTGCCCCGATAGAAAAGCGAGGGTACGTCGCCTTTGTCAATTCACAGTTGGATGCGCCAGTCAGCCGGGAAATTTCAAACTGACGCCACTATCCAACAGGGCACGGACCCCCTTCAACTCGCCAGCGCCTGATCCAAATCCGCAATCAAATCATCGCCGTCCTCGATCCCGGCCGACAATCGCACCAGCGAATCCGAAATCCCGATCTCGGCCCGCTTTTTCGCCGGGATCGAGCCATGTGTCATCAGCGCCGGGTGCTCGATCAGGCTTTCGACGCCGCCGAGGCTTTCGGCTAGCGTGAACAGTTGCGTGTGTTCGAGGAAGCGTTTGGTGGCGGCGAGGTCGCGGTCGAGCTCGACCGTGATCATGCCGCCGAAGGCGTGCATCTGCCGCCTGGCGATGGCGTGCTGCGGGTGGCTGGGGAGACCGGGATAGATGACGCGGCGGATATCGGGACGGCTTTCCAGCCAGTGCGCGATCTTCTGGCCGTTCGATGAATGGCGCTCCATCCTCAGTGCCAGCGTCTTGAGGCCGCGCAGCGCCAGAAAACTGTCGAATGGGCCGGAAATAGCGCCGATGGCGTTCTGCAGGAATTTCAGGCGGTCGGCGAGATCCTTGTTGTCGCCGACAACGGCGACGCCCCCGACCATGTCGGAATGGCCGTTGAGGTATTTCGTCGTCGAGTGGACTGATATGTCGATGCCGAGCTCCAGCGGCCGCTGCAGATAGGGACTGCAGAAGGTGTTGTCGGCAACCGAGAGCACGCCTTTGCGCCGGGCCAGCGCTGCGACCGCTTCGAGATCGACGACGCGCAGCAGCGGGTTGGTTGGCGTCTCGACCCAGAGCATTTTGGTTTCCGGGCGGATCGCCGCCTCGACCGCGGCCAGATCGGTGAAGTCGACGAAGTCGACCTGCAAATTGGCCGAGCGCTTGCGCACCCGCTCGAGCAGCCGGAAGGTGCCGCCATAGATGTCGTCGGTGGCGACGACATGGGCGCCGGAATCGAGCAGTTCGAAAATGGTGGCGATCGCCGCCAGCCCCGAAGCGAAGGCGAAGGCGGCTGCGCCGCTTTCGAGATCGGCGACCGCGCGCTCGAAGGCGAAGCGGGTCGGGTTCTGGCTGCGGGCGTATTCAAATCCCTTGTGCACGCCCGGGCTCTGCTGGCCATAGGTCGAGGTCGCATAGATCGGCACCATCACCGCGCCCGTCGTCGGGTCGTGGCTCTGGCCGCCATGGATCGTGCGCGTCGAGAAGGCCAGACGGTTCCTGCCCGATAGGGTTTCTCTTATGGTCATCGGGCGCGCCTCAGATGGTTGATCAGGTCGATGCGGGTTATCAAGCCAATGAATTCGTCGCCATCGAAGACGATGGCGACTTCGTTGCGGTCGAACACCGGCAGCAGCGCGTCCAGCGTCTGGCTGGCCTGCAGCGTGTGCAAATTGGAGGTCATCGCCGTGCGCACCGGGGCCTTAAAACGGTCCCAGCGGCTGTCATAGGGGCCTTCGACGTGGGCGAGGATATCGCTTTCGTCGACGATGCCGACCAGCTTGCCGTCGTCCAGCACCGGCAGTTGCGAGACATCCGAACGGCGCATGCGGCCATAGGCGTTGAGCAGGCTTTCGTCCGGGCCGACAGACACGATGTCGCCGGTGCGCAGTGTGCGCATCACCAGATCGCGCAGGTCGCCATGCTGCTCTTGCTCGGCGAGGCCCTGTTCGGCGAGCCAAAAATCGTCGAATACTTTCGACAGGTACTTATTGCCGCTGTCGCAGACGAAGGTGACGACCCGTTTCGGTACGGTCTGCTCGCGGCAATAGCGAAGCGCAGTCGAAAGCAGCGTGCCGGACGACGAGCCGGCGAGGATGCCTTCCCGCGAAAGCAGGTCGCGCACGGCCAGCATGCTCTGCTTGTCGGTGATGGAGTAGGCCTTCTTGACCAGCGACAGATCGGCATTGGGCGGGACGAAATCCTCGCCGATGCCTTCCACGGTCCAACTTCCGGCCTCTATCATCTTGCCGGTCTTGATCAAGGGCGCCAGCACCGAGCCGACCGGATCGGCGAGAATCATCTCGGTCTTCGGCGAGACCTTTGCGAAATAGCGGCCAAGCCCGGTCAGCGTGCCGCCCGAACCGACGCCGACGACCACTGCGTCGACGTCGCCATCGAGCTGTTGAAAGATTTCCGGACCGGTCGTGGTTTCATGGGCGTCCGGATTGGCCGGATTGGCGAATTGGTTGGCATAGAAGGCGCCGGGCAGCTCCGCGGCGATCTTTTCGGCCATGTCCTGGTAGTATTCGGCGTGGCCCTTGCCGACGTCGGAACGGGTCATGCGCACTTCCGCGCCGAGCGCGCGCAGGTGCTGGATCTTTTCGCGCGACATCTTGTCGGGCACGACGAGAATGATGCGGTAACCCTTGGGGATGCCAACCTGGGCGAGGCCAAGACCGGTATTGCCGGCGGTCGCCTCGACGATGGTGCCGCCGCGCTTCAGCTTGCCCTGTTTTTCGGCGGCGGCAATCATCGACAGCGCGATGCGGTCCTTGATCGAGCCGCCGGGATTCTGGCTTTCGAGCTTGATGAACAGCCGGCACTTGCCGATGTCGAATTTGGTCAGCTCGACGACCGGCGTCTGCCCGATCAGGTCGAGAACCGATGCATAGGGCGGACGCAGGCGGGACATTGCCCTGTCTGAGGATGTGGCCCCGTCCGAATGGGCACTGCCCGAGGCGGAACTGTCGGGTGCGGCGATCTTGGGCTTGCTCATATCAGATGCTCCATGGTCAAGCGACCGCCTTCGGCAGGCTGTCAGCCTATCTACTTTTCCGGCCGTTTGCAGTCTGAAAGAAGATAGATCGTGCCAATCCGTTGGCCAGACGGGGAATGGGATTCCGCGGCTGGAGGAGCGTCGTTACCAAACAGAGCACTCTCAAATTGAAGGGCAGCGGGACAGCGCCCCCCTCTGGCCTGCCGGCCATCTCCCCCACAAGGGGGGAGATCAGTCGCTCCGCCGACCGCGCCATTTTTCAACTCTAGAGATTGGCGAAAGCCGTTGCGACATCCGATCTCCCCCCTCGTGGGGGAGATGTCCGGCAGGACAGAGGAGGCGCCGTAGAGCGCCGACCTCAACATCCTACCCCAGCAGCCGCCTGCCCGTCCCGAATGTGACTCTCAGCCGCGCGGGTTCGCCCACACCAATCCGCCCAGGCCGACCAGCGCGGTGACGATGCCGATATAGAGCCATTGCGACTGGCCGGTCATGAAGCTGCCGCCGATGAGGCCGACGCCCTGCAGCGACCAGAGCGCGCCGATGGCGAGCACGATCAACGCCAGCAGATTTTTGATCAATCTCATCGTCGGAATTTCCTTCTCAAGTCGATCGTCAATTCAGCCATGACCGCGACGGCAAAAGCGACCCGATCGTATTCGCTTCTGCTTGTATATCGACGTCGGATATCGGGACGAAGACCATCGGGATGCGCGCCAATGCCGTAAAAACCTCTGACAAAATGTTTCCCGCCGACTCCAAACGTGTACTGTAGTCATGGAACCGCCAGATGACTGCCGCATTTCGTGCCACATTCGATCCGTAACGGCCGGCTTGTCAAACGGAGCCATTTGCCGCAGATGAAGAAACCAAACCAGACCGCGCTTGTCGCGGTGACGATTGCGGCTGGCCTGATGGTCGGCGCATCCACCTCCCCTGCCGCCGCTCAATGCGGCCGCGCCTCCTGGTACGCGCTGCACTCGAAGACCGCTTCCGGCGAGCGGATGAACCCGTCGGCACTGACCGCGGCGCACCGCACCTTGCCTTTTGGCACCAAGCTGAAGGTCACCAACCGCAACAATGGCCGCAGCGTCGTCGTGCGCATCAACGACCGCGGCCCGTTCATCAAGGGACGCGTGATCGACCTGTCGAAGGGCGCCGCCAGACGGCTCGGCTTCATCAGTTCGGGCCATACCGCTGTGTGCACCGACCGCGTTTGACCGGGATCCGGCTACGGCCGGGACACGCCCTGCCTCGCTACACTTTCGCAGTTGCACAATAAGCCGGCTCCGGCCGTTCAAAGCCGGTTTTCAACGCCTTAGACGAAAGTATCAGCATAAATCACTTCACTTGACGTATTGCATCGCAGCAGTTTGTTGTTAACTTCCCGCGAGAGATTCAAGGCTCGGCGCTGCGTCGTCCCTTCGGTCGCAGCAGCGGGGTTGTCGATGTTCTACCAGTTCTACGAATTGAACCACGCCGCCGTGCAGCCGGCCCGGCTGTATGCCGATGCGATGCGGATGTTCTACACCAATCCGCTCAATCCGTTCACGCACACCTCCTGGGGCCGTTCGATCGCGGCAACTGCCGAATTGTTCGAGCGCACGACGCGCCGCTACAGCAAGCCGCAATTCGGACTGACCAAGACCGTGGTCGACTGGAAAAGCGTCGATGTCACCGAAAAGACGGTGTGGTCGCGGCCGTTCTGCAATCTGCTCCGTTTCGAGCGGGCCGTTCCCGACGGCCGCCGGCCTGATCCGAAGCTGCTGATCGTGGCGCCGATGTCCGGCCACTACGCGACGCTGCTGCGCGGCACGGTCGAGGCGATGCTGCCCCATGCCGACGTCCACATCACCGACTGGGTCGACGCCCGTATGGTACCGCTCAGCGACGGCAGCTTCGACCTCGACGACTATATCGACTACATTGTCGACATGCTGCATGCGCTGGGCCCCGACACCCATGTCATGGCGGTGTGCCAGCCTTCGGTGCCGGTCCTGGCGGCGGTGGCGCTGATGGAAACGCGCGGCGACCCGTTCGTTCCCTCGACGATGACGCTGATGGGCGGGCCGATCGACACCCGCCGCAATCCGACCGCGGTCAACCTTCTGGCCGAGGAAAAGGGCGTCGACTGGTTCCGCGACAACGTTATCATGCACGCGCCGTGGCCGGTACCGGCCTTCGGCCGCGAGGTCTATCCCGGCTTCCTGCAGCTTTCGGGCTTCATGAGCATGAATCTCGACCGCCACATCATCGCCCACAAGGACTTCTTCATGCATCTGGTGAAGAATGATGGCGACAATGCCGAGAAACACCGCGATTTCTACGACGAATATTTGGCGGTGATGGACCTGACGGCGGAGTTCTACCTGCAGACGGTCGACACCGTGTTTGTCCGCCATGCCTTGCCCAAGGGCGAAATGACGCATCGCGGCGTCGCCATCGACCCCTCCGATATCCGCAATGTCGCCCTGTTCACGGTCGAGGGCGAGAACGACGACATTTCCGGCCTCGGCCAGACCCAGGCCGCGCACGACCTCTGCATCAACATCCCTGCGGACAGGCACGCTCACTACGTGCAGCCGGCGGTCGGCCATTACGGCGTCTTCAACGGCTCGCGCTTCCGCTCCGAAATCGTGCCGCGCATCGTCGACTTCATCACCAGCTATGGCCGCCAGACCCGCGTTACGGTGAAGCCAAAGCTGGTTCGCATTGCCAGAAAGTAAAGGAGCGGCCCCGTGGAACGGCGGCCTCGTGTCCGCTCAGTCGATCTGTTGCACAATAGCCGCTGTTTCGGCCGCGCGGGTAACCATGTCGCAAAACTGGCCGTTGGTATAATTGACAGGGACTGTAGATCGCCCTTAACCTTTCGTTAACAACAAGGGACGAGGGGGACAATGATTTCCTCACCACTGGCGAGAACGCTACGCGTGTGCGCACTGTTTGGGCTGGCACTTGCGGCAGGCTGGTCGACGACGGCATCGGCGGCCGGACCAATGGCAACCGGCGGGCCGACATCGCAGCCGATCGGCCACTATGATTTCTGCAAGACCAGTCCGGCCGAATGCTCGATCCACCCGGGCAATCTAGCCCCCGCCACCATGACCGGTGCGCTCTGGCGCAAGATCCTCAGCGTCAATGCCACCGTCAACACCGCCGTCAAGCCGATAAGCGACATCGACATCTATGGCAGGGACGAGGTCTGGGCCTATCCCGTCAACGGCGTTGGCGACTGTGAGGACTATGTCCTGGAAAAGCGCCGCGAATTGAACCGCTTGGGCGTGTCCTACGCCAATCTTCTGATGACCGTCGTGCGCAAGCAGGACGGCGAGGGCCATGCCGTGCTGACGGTGCGCACAAGCAAGGGCGACTACATCCTCGACAATCTGGACGGAAAGGTCCGCTCATGGGACCGGACCGGCTACCGGTTCCTCAAGCGACAAGCGATAGACAATACCGGCCGCTGGGTCTCGATCCGTGATGGCCAGCCGGTTCTGGTCGGCGCGGTCCAGTAAGGTTTTTGCAAGCAACCACTGGATCGCTGCTTTTCGCCGTTACCTGTTCCAGGCATTTGCGCTGCCCCTCACCTGCCTGCCGCCCCTCTCCCCGTATAGGGACGGGGAGAGGGGCGCAGTCATCGACGATTTCCCCCATCGCCGGCGTTGCAGGAGGGGTGCCAAGTTCGCGGTCAGCCTCTTTCTCCCCGTTTACGGGGAGAAATGCCCGGTAGGGCAATGAGGGGCGGTGCCAACATCGACAATTGATCGCCTCCGCACGCGTTGGACAAGGCCCTACGGCTGCTTCAGCGCGGCGCGGATCGATGCGGTGATGCGGCGAAGCGCCGCTTCGTCGAGTTTTTCGATGTTTTCGGCCAAAACATTGGCAAGCTCGGTGGCGGCGGGGCTGAGGCCCGAAGTGTCGAGCTTTACCCGTGGGTGCGAGGTCTCGGCCAGGCGCGCGAGTTCTTCGGCATCGTCCCATATGACGTTGAAATAGCCGATGATCTTCTGGATCAGCGTCCAGGTCGGCGCGCCGCGGCGACCATGCTCCAGCGCCGACAGATAGGCGGCGCTGACGCCGATCGCCTCAGCCATCGCCTTCTGACTGACGCCGCGTTCGCTTCGCAGGGCGCGAAGCTTTTCGCCGAACGGAGTCACAAGTGAATCCTCATGGGGTGCATTCTCATGTGCGCGCGCGCCGCAGGCGGACATAGAGCGCGCCCGAGCCGCCATGGTTGCGGGCAGCATGGTCGTGGCTGGAGACGAGCGGCCTGAATGCGGGTGTCGATAGCCAGGCCGGCACGGCGCGCCGCAGGATGCCGTCGCCGCCCGATGAGGAGCCTTTGCCGGTGATGACCAGCACGTAGCGAATGCCGCCGGCGTGCGCCCGGTGCAGGAAAGAAAACAGCAGCGAATAGGCTTCGTCCTGGCTCAGGCCATGCAGGTCGACACGGCCTTCGATCGGCAGCCGGCCCTTCGACAGTTTTTCCAGCGTCGGTTCGTCGAGCGCATGCGAAACATGCTGCGTCTTGGCTTTCGCCGCCGCAGCCGGAGCCAACGCCTGGACACGCGGCGGTGGCTTCGTGTCATCAGCGATGCCCGGGCCGATGTCCGGACTGTCGTTGGCGGACTTGCCTTTCAGCGGCTTGGCGGTGCGCGCCACCAGGTTCCACAGGACCCGGTCGTCCTCGCTCAGCCTGTCGATGCGCCGGGTCATCGCCCCGCTCCCGGTACAAACGGACGCGGTATCAGCGCGTAGAAATCGGCAGGGTTGCGGATGACGCCGGCGATCTCGCCGGCCACATGTCCCGTTCCGGCGAACAGGTCGCCACGGGCTGGCCCGGTAATGGCCGAGCCCGTGTCCTGCGCGATCATCAGCCGCCGGAACGGTTTGTTGTCGAAAGCGGTCAGCGACGGCCCATCGATGTAGAACGGCGTCCCGAATGTATGCAGCAGACGGTCGACAGCGACGGAGCGTCCCGGTGTCAGCGGCACTTTGGCGGCAGCGATCGGCCCGAGTTCCGGGTCGTCGACGGCCGCCGCGCTGACCGAAGTCTCGCGAAAAAAAATATAGGAGCGGTTGCGCCACAGGATCTCGTCGATGCGATCCGGATGCGCCTGGAACCAGGCGCGGACCGACTGCATGGTCACCGCTTCGAGCGGGATTTCGCCTGTCTCGCTCAGGATCTTGCCCGGTCCGGTAAAGCGCTGGCCGGATTTGGCGGCATAGGTGACGCGGCAAAGCCGGCCATCGGTCATGGTCAGCCGCGCAGCACCTTGTACGTGGATGAAGAAGGCGTCGACCTTGTCGGCGAGCCAGGCGATTTCCAAACCCTTGCCGGCCACACTCTTGCCAGCCAAACCCTTGCCAGCAAGCGCGCCGCGCTCGATCTCGCCGCGGTCGAAATACTCGACCGGTCCGTTCGGCGTGGCGCGGCCGAAGGCGAGATAGGGATCCATGCCGTGCGGCCGGTTGGCGTCATCGATGTCGACGAGATCGGCCGGACGCGACAGCAGCGGCACCGTAAATCGTTCGGTTCGCACCGGCGAGGCGTCGACCACGGGTTCATAGAAGCCGGTGACGAGGCCGGCGCCGCCGCTTTCGGCTCCTATGTGCGCCGGGATGAAATGCCGCTCGAAGAAGGCGCGGGCTTCGCGCCGGTCGGTTGGCGCCACGGTGCGGGCTGCAGCGTAGACTTCGGTGAAGGCATTGAAGTCGACGCCGAGCCCGCCGGAGCGATAGGGTTTCGTCAGGACATGAAAAGCCGAGCGCCGGAAAGCGGCGAACGCAGCCAGATGGTCGTCCTCGTCCCAACCGGGCAGATCGTCAAAGGATTTTTCGCTGAACGCCTGAGAAAGCGACACGACAGACCCCCGCCGTGGTCCGGGCTCAGTCTTCTTCTTCGGTGGCGACGAGCTTCCAGTTCGGGTCGCGCGAGCGGGTATCGCGGGCAAAGGTCCAGACATCCTTGACCTCGGCGACGGTTTCGGGATCGCCGTCGATGACGGCGCCGGCCTTATCGCGCGTCGCCGAAATCAGTTCGCTGACGATGCGCAGCGTGATATGCGCCTCGCTGCCCTTCATCTCGGCGGAAACGATGTCGGCCTTGTCGATGCCGACGAAGGAGGACTGGATCTTTTCCGATTTCGCCTCGCGGTCGCCGATGGCCGCGACAAAGCCGTCATAGACCTCGCGCGACAACAGGTTCTTCAGCGTCTTGCGATCGCCATCGGCATAGGCCATGACGATCATCTCATAGGCCATCTTGGCGCCGTCGACGAAGGTCTTCGGGTCGAATGCCGGATCATTGTCCTTGATCGTGCGCAGGCCCTTGTTGAGATCGGTGTCAGGCTTGGCGAAGGCGTCGATCGCCGCATAGGCGTCGATTGCCGGCTCTCCCGGCGCTCGCTTGCGCGGCAGCGAGACCACATTCTCGGGCTTCTGAGCGTCCTCGCGCGTGCGGCCCGCCGTATAGGGATCGAAGGGCGGGCGTTCGCTGCCGGTGCGGCGGCCGAGCACATTGCGCAGCTGGAAAAAGATCACAACCGCCGCAACCAGAAAGAAAATCGTGCCGAAGTCGAAGAATCCCATATCTTCCGCCAATCAATCCCTACTCCGGCCGGACCGCCCGGCCAGGCAATGGCTGCGGTCGCATAGCGTTCAACATCCAAAGCATATAGAACGCAAGCTGCAATCATTCAAATTAAAGGCAGCCATACCTATCTAAAAGGTTCAGTGCCAGCGGCGATTGCCCGCCGGCCGGCAAAACATCGAAACGATCGGTCAAGATTTGCGCATTTCGCTGCTTCCCCTGTTCATCCTCGCGCTTCCGCTGCTGGAGATCGCCGGTTTCGTCATTGTCGGCCGCCAGGTCGGCGCGCTGGCGACAGTCGGCCTGGTGCTGGCATCGAGCATCGCCGGCGCTCTGTTGTTGCGATACCAGGGTTTCGGCGTCATGACCCGGGTCCGTGCCGAAATGGACGCGGGACGTGATCCAAGCCGCCAGCTAGCGCACGGCGCCATGATCGTTCTGGCCGCGATCCTGCTCATCATTCCCGGCTTCATCACCGACATTTTCGGCATTCTGCTGTTCCTGCCGCCGGTCCGCGACCTCGCCTGGCGCCTGTTGAAAGGCCGCATCGTGCTGGCCACCAGTTTCGGCACCGGCGGATTCCGGGCCCGGCAACGCGACAAGACCATCGACCTCGACGACAGCGATTATTCGCGCGGCGACGAGCGCGGCCCGGATCACAATTCCCCCTGGCGCCGCCTCAAGGATGAGTAGGCGCGGCCCGGCAAACCTTGTCTTGTCATGCCGACCATGGTAGCGAACGCCCGATTTCAATCCGGTCAGCAACGCTGCCCAGGCAAAAGGACAAAGGCTTATGGCCAGCAAAGACGACGCGCCGACCGGCGCGGCCAGTGGCAACGGCGACGCGACGCAGCCTTCGCTCAACGTGCTTGCCCAATATGTGAAAGACCTTTCCTTCGAAAGCCCCGGCGCGCCTAACTCGCTGCGCGGCCGCGACAAGGCCCCCGGCATCGCCATCAACGTCAATGTCAACGCCAACCCGCTTTCAGACAAGCAGTTCGACGTCAATTTGACGCTGAACGCCAAGGCGTCCTTCGACAAGGAAGTGCTGTTCAACGTCGAGCTGGTCTATGGCGGCGTGTTCGCCATCAGCGGCTTCCCGCAGGAGCACATGCTGCCGCTGCTGTTCATCGAATGCCCGCGACTGCTGTTCCCGTTCGCCAGGCAGATCATCGCCGAGGCAACGCGCAATGGCGGCTTCCCGCCGCTGATGCTCGACCCAATCGATTTCGCACAAATGTTCCAGCAGAAGCTGGCCGAGGACCAGGCCGCCGGCAAGGTCAAGGTGAGCTGAGGCGAGTGCTCGGTGACGTTTGAAAAACCCGGCCTCGCGCCGGGTTTTTTCTTTGGGACGCCGGAGGGACAGCGCTCCCGTCAAAATCACTATGCCGCGGAACTCGCTTCCGGGGCGACGCGCAGCCAGAGCGCCTTTTCGCCCAAAGTGCCGACCATGCTTGCGTGCGCGCTGCGCTCTGCGTCGGTCAGGCGAGACGGCAGCGCTATCGGCCGCACGCCGATGCTGATGTCGATATCGTCGACATTTCTCCTGCCGCCGGCCAGCGCCGTGGCACTGTCGAGGATGAGGGCCGCCTGCTTGCCACCGATGAGCTCGATATAGACCTCGGCCAGCAATTCCGAATCGAGCAGCGCGCCGTGCTTGGTGCGACGGGCATTGTCGATGCCATAGCGCCGGCACAGCGCGTCCAGCGAATTGGGGCCCATCGGATGCTTGCGGCGCGCCAGCGCCAGCGTGTCGACGACAAGTCCGGGGTCAACGATCGGGTGGCCAAGCCGTCCAAACTCGACATTGAGGAAAGCGATGTCGAAAGTGGCATTGTGGGCGACCAGCTTGGCGCCGTCGATGAAGGCAAGAAACTCCTCGGCGATGTCGCTGAAGGTCGGCTTGCCCATGAGGTCGGCGGCGCTGATGCCATGAACGGCCTGCGCCTCCGCATGAATCGGTCGTCCTTGCGGATTGATGTAATGGTGGAAAGTGCGGCCGGTCGGGAAACGATTGACCAACTCGATGCAGCCAAGCTCGATGACGCGGTCATCACGGAAATCGAGACCGGTGGTTTCCGTATCGAAGATGATCTCGCGCATCGAATCAGTCCGTTGGTTCCGGCGTTATCCCAGCCGAATCATCATGGGAACAAATTGGCAACATATTGCGCCGGACGCAAGCGCCGTTAAGCAGGCTTGCCGGCTTTATCCCCGACCAGTTCGGCGACGATCGCATCGACCGCCGCGCGCGCCGCATCAAAACCTTGTCCGGTGTCGATGACGAAATCGGCGGCCTCACGCTTTTCGGCGTCGGGAACCTGCCTGGCCAGGATCGACGCCAGTTTCTCTTCGCTCATGCCCGGCCGCGCCAGCACCCGGGCGCGCTGGATGTCGGGCGAGGCGGTGACGACCACGACCTTGTCGACGCGGTCGCGGCCGCCGGTTTCGAACAGCAGCGGGATGTCGAGAACGGCAAGCGGTACGCCGGCTGCGCGGTTCCTGGCCAGGAAGGCGTCGGCGTCGGCGCGGACCAGCGGGTGGATGATCGCTTCCAGCCGTTTCAGCGCGGCTGCATCGCCGAGCACCCGCTCGGCCAGCTTGGTGCGGTCGACCGACCCGGATTTTGTCGTTCCGGGAAACGCCGCCTCGACCAGCGGAGCCGCCTTGCCGGCATAGAGGCGATGCACCGTCTCGTCCGAATCGTGGACGGGTACGCCGGCTTCGGCAAACATCTTCGCCGTGGTCGACTTGCCCATGCCGATCGATCCGGTGAGGCCGAGCACGATCATGCTTTTCATTCCCTGGTCATTGCTTGGGCGCCAAGATCGGCGACGATCATCTGCCGCAATTCGGCAGTGACCTGCGGCCTGATGCCGAACCAGCGCTCGAAGCCTGGCACCGCCTGGTGCAAAAGCATGCCGAGCCCGTCGACGGTCTTCAGGCCGCGCGCTTTGGCTGCTGCCAGCAGCGGCGTTTCCAGCGGCACATAGACAATGTCGGTGACGATGGCATGGTCCGGCAGCCTGGCCGGATCGGCGGACAGGCCTTCATTGCCATGCATGCCGAGCGCTGACGTGTTGACCAGCAGGCCGGCATCGGCAAGCAGCTCGCCCGTCGCGGCCGTGCTGTGGGCCGAGACCCCGCCGCCGAAGCGGTGGCGCAGCTCCTCGGCTCGGGCGAGCGTCCGGTTGACGACGCGGATATCGTCAACCCCGCGCTGCTTCAGCGCCTGTATGACCGCGCGCGAGGCGCCGCCGGCGCCGAGCACCACGGCCGGGCCATTGTCTGCCCAGCCCGGCGCATGCTCATCCAGATTGGCGGCAAAGCCATAGGCGTCGGTGTTGCCGCCCCACAGTTTTCCGCCCTCGAACCACAGCGTGTTGACGGCGCCGATCTGTTCGGCCGCGTCATCGCGGCGCGCCGCCAGCGCGAAGGCGGCCTCCTTGTGCGGGATGGTGACGTTGCCGCCACGGTAGCCATTCGCCTCGAGCGTTTTGACAAATTCGGCAAAAGCCTCCGGCGTGACGTCGATCGCCCGGTAGCTGCCGTCGATACCGTATTTCGCTAGCCAATAGGAGTGGATCTTCGGCGACCGGGAATGCGCAACCGGGTGGCCGGTGACGAAGGCCTTTTTCGCGGCCTCAGCCATCGATGGCTCCGAGGTCGCGCAGCTTGGCCAGAACGGGCAGAAGCGGCAGGCCGACAATGGTGAAATAGTCGCCCTCTATCCTTTCGAACAGCTGGATGCCCTCGCCTTCGATCTGATAGGCGCCGACGCTGGACAGCGCCTTGGCGCCGACCCGCGCCAGATGGCGGCCGATGAAGGCGGGCTCGAGCTTTCGCATGGTCAGGCTGGCGATGCCGACATGCCGCCACAGGACCGCGCCGTCGCGGGCGAGCACGACGGCGCTGTTGAGCTGATGGGTCTTTCCCGACAGCGCCAGGAGATGGCGGCGCGCGGCTTCCATGTCGGCCGGCTTATGGAACACTTCGTCGCCGAGCGACAGCGTCTGATCGCAGCCGAGCACAAGGGCGCCGGGCTTTCGCTCGCTGACCTCGGTGGCCTTGGCCTCGGCAAGCACCAGTGCGACGTCCTCGGGCGAGATACCGCTGCCCTGCAACGGTGCTTCGAGCGCGCGCTCGTCGACTTCCGCCAGAACCGCCTCGACCGCCACGCCGGCATGGACAAGCAGCGCCTTGCGGAATGGGCTGCCCGAGGCAAGGATGATTTTTTCGGTCATGGTTTTTCGCCTAAGGTTGGTTGAGATTCCGATCCGGAGACGGGCGCGCAGACAGTCGCTGGATCGCTGCGCTTCTCGGGCCTTGCAGCGCTGAACGGTTAGACAAACCTCACCATTTCCTGACTTCAGTTATCTTGTCTTTCCCCGCAGGGCAACGATCGCCGCCGCCGTCTCCTCGATCGAGCGGCGGCTGACGTCGATCATCGGCCAGCCATGCCGGGTGCAGATCTGGCGAGCGTAGGCGAGTTCCTCGGCGATCGCGGCGCGGTCGACATAGTCGGTGGGCTCATAGGCGCTGGTGGTGCCGAGGATGCGGTTCTGGCGAACCTGCGAGATGCGCTCGGCCGTGGCGATCAGCCCAACGATTAGCGGCTTCGTGGCGTTGACCAGGCTTTCCGGCACCGGCACGCCGAGCACGATCGGAATATTGGCGGTCTTGATGCCGCGATTGGCGAGATAGATGCTGGTCGGCGTCTTCGAGGTGCGCGAAATGCCGACGAGCACGATGTCGGCGTCGTCCATATTGGCCGGCAGCTGGCCGTCATCATGCTCCATGGTGAAGTTGAGCGCGTCGATGCGGCGAAAATATTCGGCATCGAGGACATGCTGGGCGCCAACGCGGCGGCCGGCCGGCGTGCCGAGATAGGACTGGAACACGGTCAGCACCGGTTCCAGCACGGAGACGCAAGGCAGGCCCATGGCGGCGCAGCGCTCGTCGATGCCGCGGGCGAGCTTCTGGTCGACGACCGTATAGAGGATGATGCCTGGCTCCTCCTCGATGTCCTCGAACACTTTCGTCACCTGCTTTTCGGTGCGGATGAGCGGGTAGATATGCTCGATGGCGCGTGCATCCTTGTATTGCGCGGAAGCCGCGCGGCCGGCCGCCAGCAGGGTTTCACCGGTGGCATCGGAAATCAGGTGAAGATGAAAGAAGCTCTGGGGTTTGTTCACAGGGGTTCGTTCCAAGCTGTGGGCCGATGTGGATAAGGTCGGTCGGAAAGATCGGCCGGTTCGGGGCGACTGTATCAGATGCCAGCTTGTCCACAATTCGGTGCGCTGTCGGCTTTGGCGGGCGGCTGGGGACAAGTCCGGGGACGGGCTTTTCTGACTCGGCCTCATCCACAGGGCCGATCATTCATCTGGAAAGCCAAGCCACTGACTCAGCAGCAGAATTTTCGACTGTCCCCAAAGTCCTCCTATCCGGCAGAAGAAGCACGCGACAATATGCTGGCTGGCCTTTTCCGGGGCAAAGCGGGACAGCAAACAACCACCGATACCAACAGACTCTTAGAATCATAAGATTCCTAGAAATAGAATATTTAATTATAGAGAAGCTTGGAGAGACGGAGGATTTGACTCTTTGACCGGGCCTGGAAGAGATCATGAGAGCTCGCTGCCGACCGCCCTTCAGCCGTCGATCTCCAACATTCGCGATTGCTTGCAGGTCACCATACTTTCGTCATCCCAGGGCGGAGCGAACGCGAAGCGGAGCGCAGACCCTGGGATCCATGCCGTGACATCAATCGAAGGATGCAGCGGCGCAGAACTAAAGCTGCTCTGTCCGCCGGCATCCAAGTTCTGCACTGCCACGGCGCTCCGATGTCACGGCATGGATCCCAGGGTCTGCGCCGCGTCGCTTCGCTCCTTGCTTCGCCCTGGGATGACGAAGGTCACCACACACTGGAGAGGCGAACGCTGAATGCCTGAAAACCGGATCATGCTGGACGTGTTGAGAGGCAAGGCTGCGTTTCCGCCGCCACTCTGGATGATGCGGCAGGCCGGCCGCTATCTGCCGGAATATCGGGAGACACGCAGGCGGGCCGGATCATTCCTCGATCTTTGCTACGATCCCGATCTTGCCGTGGAAGTGACGCTTCAGCCGATCGAACGCTTCGGCTTCGACGCATCGATCCTGTTCTCCGATATCCTTGTCGTACCGCATGCGCTGGGCCGTGACGTGCGCTTCGAGGAGGGACGCGGGCCGCTGTTGACGCCGATCTCGGCAACGGAGATTGCGGCTCTCGACGGCGAAACGTTTCACGTGAATCTCGAACCGGTCTACGAGACGGTCAGACGGCTGCGGGCAAAACTGCCTGATGAAACGACGCTGATCGGCTTCTGCGGCGCGCCGTGGACGGTGGCGACCTATATGATCGCCGGCCACGGCACGTCAGACCAGGCGCCGGCGCGGCTGTTTGCCTATCGCGAGCCGGCGGCTTTCCTGCAGTTGCTGAACGTGCTTGCCGACCATTCGGCCGCCTATCTGATCCGCCAGATCGAAGCCGGCGCCGATGTGGTGCAGATATTTGACTCGTGGTCCGGCGTGCTCGATGAAGTTTCCTTTGAGGCCTTTTGCGTCGGGCCGGTGGCGGAGATCGTCAGGCAGGTTCGGGCCGTCTATCCCAATGTTCCGATCATCGGCTTTCCCAAGGGCGCCGGCGCCCACTATCGCAGCTATCGCCAAAAAACCGGCGTGACGGGGCTGGGGCTCGACTGGACCGTGCCGTTGACGACGGCGAAGGAACTGCAGCGCGGTGGCGCCGTACAGGGCAATCTCGATCCGTTGCGGCTGGTGGCCGGCGGCAAGGCGCTAGCCGACGGCGTCGACGCAATCCTGAAAGCATTGGGCGATGGGCCGCTGATCTTCAACCTCGGCCATGGCATCACGCCGGAGACGCCGATCGCGCATGTCGAGGCGATGGTGAAGATGGTGCGGGCACGTCGATGACCGATAGGAATGATGCCAACAGTGATGCGGACAGCCGCGGGGCGGGAGCAACGCGTCGAGCAGCGATCGCGATCGTCATCTTCCTCGTTCTGGCTGCGCTTCTGTTCCTGTTCGGGCCGGATGATTTCTATCCCTGGGCGAAGGCGATCCATGTCATCGCCGTCATCTCCTGGATGGCGGGCATGCTCTATCTGCCGCGGCTGCTGGTCTATCATGCCGACGCCGAGAAAGGCTCCGTCCAGTCGGAAACCTTCAAGGTGATGGAGCGCCGGTTGCTGCGCGGCATCATCAATCCGGCCATGATCATCACTTGGGTATTCGGCCTCTGGCTGGCCTGGACAGGCTTTGGTTTTCAGGGCGGCTGGCTGCATGCCAAGATCGCCGCAGTGCTCGGGCTCTCCGCCGTTCACGGCTATCTGGCAGGCGCGGTCCGCAAATTCGCCGAGGACCGCAACGAAAAGCCCGCGAAGCACTGGCGGATCGTCAACGAGATCCCCACATTGCTGATGATCGTCATCGTCTTGCTGGTCATCGTGAAGCCGTTTTGACGCCGCCGCATCGGCCAGAAAATCGCAATCGATTTTCGGAAAGTACGATGCGGGACTCGAAAAGTCTTACAGCGTCCCTTTGCGCGTCGCGAGAGACGCGCAGCGGCCACAAAAGGCGGCTTGCTCTTTTAGTCGACCGACGATAAAAGACGGGTCTTCCTTCCCGTCATGCGCCGCCCATTCATCGCTTCGGCCGCGCCCGGCATTTGTCGCATCCCGCCGATATTTTCCCCATACTTACTCACTCAGAGTCCGTCTAATGATGCAAGAAATGAAACTCACCGAGTTCAAGAACAAGAAACCGCCAGAGCTGATCGCTTATGCCGAATCGCTCGAGGTCGAGAACGCCAGTGTGATGCGCAAGCAGGAGCTGATGTTCGCGATCCTCAAGCGGCTGGCGACCCAGGATATCGAGATCATCGGTGACGGCGTCGTCGAAGTGCTGCAGGACGGCTTTGGCTTCCTGCGCTCGGCCAATGCCAATTATCTGCCGGGTCCGGACGATATCTACATCTCGCCGTCGCAGATCCGCCGGTTCTCGCTGAAGACCGGCGACACGGTCGAAGGCCCGATCCGCAGCCCGAAAGAGGGCGAGCGCTATTTCGCGCTGCTCAAGGTCAACACGATCAATTTCGACGACCCGGAAAAGATTCGCCACAAGATCCATTTCGACAATCTGACGCCGCTTTACCCGACCTCGCGGCTGAAGATGGAGATGGATGTTCCGACCTCGAAAGACATTTCGGCCCGCGTCATCGACCTGGTGGCGCCGCTCGGTAAAGGCCAGCGCGCCCTGATCGTGGCGCAGCCGCGCACCGGTAAGACGGTGCTCCTACAGAACATCGCCCACTCGATCACCACCAATCATCCCGAATGCTACCTGATCGTGCTCTTGATCGACGAGCGGCCGGAAGAAGTTACCGACATGCAGCGCTCGGTGAAGGGCGAGGTCGTTTCGTCGACCTTCGACGAGCCGGCGGTGCGCCACGTCCAGGTCGCCGAAATGGTGATCGAGAAAGCCAAGCGCCTTGTCGAGCACGGGCGCGACGTCGTCATCCTGCTGGATTCGATCACCCGCCTCGGCCGCGCCTACAACACCGTGGTGCCGTCATCCGGCAAGGTGCTGACCGGCGGTGTCGACGCCAATGCGCTGCAGCGGCCGAAGCGCTTCTTCGGTGCCGCCCGCAACATCGAGGAAGGCGGCTCGCTGACCATCATCGCCACTGCGCTGATCGATACCGGCAGCCGCATGGACGAGGTCATCTTCGAAGAATTCAAGGGCACCGGCAACTCGGAAATCGTGCTCGACCGCAAGGTGGCGGACAAGCGCATTTATCCGGCCATGGACATCCTCAAGTCCGGCACCCGCAAGGAAGACCTGCTGGTCGCCCGCCAGGATCTCCAGAAGATCTTCGTGCTGCGCCGCATCCTGGCGCCGATGGGAACGACCGACGCCATCGAGTTCCTGATCGACAAGCTCAAGCAGACCAAGACCAATGCGGATTTCTTCGATTCGATGAATACGTAAGAGGGCAAAGGCGCGACCCCTCTTCCTTCTCCCCTTGGGAGAAGGAAGAACCGCCCACCCCCTCACCTATCCGCGCCGCAACCGCCGCTCGAGCTCCTCAGCGTCCGTTATCACCGGCAGGCAGACTTGCCCCGTGCACAGCCAGGCACCAGGCTTGTCGGTCGGCGGCAGAACGCCGCCTGGCAGCATCGGCAGGTTCGTCGCCGAGCCGACCGGCACGATAATGTCGATCCGGCGCGGGTCGGGATTTCGATTCGCAGCCGGAACAAGCTTGGGATTCTCAGGGTTGTCCACTAGCACCAGTTTCAATGGCTCGATTGCCAGCGCGCAGGCGTTGACGACACCCGCCTGTCCATAGGCTTGTTGCGCCGCCCGGCCGGCCGCATGTTCGGCGATCTTCCAGGTCTTTTCCTGCAATTCGAGATCGTCGGAGAGCGAGGACAATCGGACCATGGCCTCGATGATCTGGCCGGTGGCTGACGGAATGGCCTCGTCGACATCGCCCCTGATGCGGATCGGCACGTCGCTGCTGTCCGACGCGGTGAGATAGTAGCCGGTGTTGTTCTCATCGCTATGCCATCGGTCGAGCTGCGCGATGAATTGGCCGGCCACCTCGGCATAACTCGATGTGCCGGTAGCCTCGAGCAATGAGATCGCGGCGTTGGTCATGGCGGCGTAGTCGCTCGACAGCGCAGGAAAAAGCTTCTTTGCGCCAAGCATCGAATGCGGCAGCCGGCCGTCTCGACCAGCGCTCGCAATGGCCGCAAAGGCCTGTTCCGCCGCCTCGATCCAGTCGATCCGTTTCAGGGCGCGCCCGGCTTCGGCGAGAGCCACGATGACCAGGCCGTTCCAGTCGGTCAGGATTTTTTCATCACGCCCGGGTCTGACGCGCTGCTCCCGGGCTGCCAGCAATTTTTCTTTCATCGGAATGAGCCGGTCGCGATCGGCGACGCTTTGTGTTTGCTGGGCTCCGGTCTGGTGGATGATCGGCTTGCCTTCCCAACCCTGCGGGCTGGAAAGTGTGAAGTACTTGAAAAATAAGGCTGAGTTGTCGCCGAGGGCGGTTTCGATCTCATCCCTGCTCCAGGTGTAGAACAGCCCCTCCTTACCCTCGCTGTCGGCGTCGAGACTGGCGCCGAAGGCACCGCCATCGACGCGCATCTCGCGCAAGAGCCAGTCGATCGTCTCTTCGATTCGCACCCGGAACAATTCATTGCCGGTCGCCGCATAAGCCCAGTTGCACAGCCGGATGAGCTGGACGTTGTCGTAGAGCATCTTTTCGAAATGCGGCACCAGCCACTCGGCATCGGTGGAGTAGCGGCTCAGCCCGCCGCCGATATGGTCGTAGATGCCGCCCGCCAGCATCTTTTCGAGGCTGAGCAGAACGGCGTCGCGATGGGCTGTGGCTCCGTCGCGCAGCCAGGACAGCCAGAGCGTCTGCATGAAAGGTGCGTTGGGGAATTTGGGCGCGCCGCGCAAGCCGCCCAATTCCCTGTCGATCATGCCGTCGATGCCGTTGGCGAGCGTCGCGAGCGTGTCGCGATCGAGCACCGCCTTGGGATGTGTGCCCGCCAGCCGCGCCTCGACATGCGTGGTCAGGCCGTCGGCGCTTTGGTTAACGCTTTCTTTCTTCTCCCGCCACGCCTTGTCAACCGCCTCCAGCACCTGGACGAAGCCCGGGCGGCCGTAGCGTGCCTCGCGCGGAAAATAGGTGCCGCCCCAGAAAGGCTTTCCGTCGGGCGTCAGGAACATGGTCAGCGGCCAACCGCCCTGCTCGCCCATCGAGGACAGTGCGGCCATATAGATCTGGTCGATGTCCGGCCGCTCCTCGCGATCGACCTTGATATTGACGAAGAGACGGTTCATGACGGCGGCGACGTCGTCGTTCTCGAAGCTTTCGTGGGCCATGACATGGCACCAATGGCAGGCCGCGTAGCCGACCGAGAGCAGGATTGGCCGCTGCAGCGCCTTTGCCTCGGCGAGCGAGGCTGGTGACCATGCCCGCCAATGCACCGGGTTGCCGCTATGCTGCTGCAGATAGGGGCTGGCCTCTTCGGCAAGTAGATTTTGCGCGGGCAGATATTGCGCGGTCACGGTCGGGCACTCGGCGATTTGTCGATGAATAAGCGAAGCTAGGGCGGTTGTGCTGGGTCGGCAAATGATTTCAGGTGATTCCATAGTTGCCCTGTCGAGCGGCCGGCTGCCCGCTGGTGTTGCCGTGATCCGCATTTCCGGCCCGCAAAGTCGATTGGTTGTTGAAACGATTGCCGGTTCAATGGTTCAGAACCGTGTTGCCGCCTATCGCAAGTTCAGGGCGCCGGACGGATCGGTGCTCGACAGCGGCCTGGTCGTTTTCTTTGCCGGCCCAAACAGCTTTACCGGTGAGGATATCGCGGAATTCCATGTCCATGGCGGGCGCGCCGTGGTGGCGCGGATGCTGGAGACGATCGCCGGCTTCGACGGCGTCAGGCATGCCGAGCCGGGTGAATTCACCCGCCGTGCGTTTCTCAACGGCAAGGTCGATCTGGTCGAGACCGAGGCGCTGGCCGATCTCGTCAATGCCGAGACGGAGGCGCAGCGGCGCTTTGCCGTGCAGAATGCCGAAGGGGCGCAGAGCGAGCTCTATCTCAACTGGCGCCGTCGGCTCATTCATGCACGGGCGATGATCGAGGCCGAGATCGATTTTTCCGACGAAGACGATGTGCCGGGTTCCGTCGCAGATACGGTCTGGTCAGACGTCCGCGCGATGATCGACGAGATCGAACGTCATGTCCAAGGGTCCCGGGCCGCCGAAATCATCCGCGACGGATTTGATGTCGTCATCCTCGGCGCGCCGAATGCTGGCAAATCCAGCCTGTTCAATGCTCTGGCCCGGCGCGAGGCGGCGATCGTCACCGAAGAGCCCGGCACGACCCGCGATCTGCTCGAAGTGGTGCTGGATCTGGAAGGGATGCGGGTAAGAGTGACGGATACCGCCGGCTTGCGCGAAACGCCCGGCAGGATAGAGGCGATCGGCATCGAAAGAGCGAGGAGCAAGGCCGGCACTGCCGATCTGTTGCTGGTGCTGGAGGATATGGTGGAGCCGGTCCCTATCGGGGCAATACCGGCCGATGTCCCGTCATTGAGGATCGGGACGAAGGTCGATTTGCTGCGGGATGAATCGCTTGTGGCGCGCTACGACGCGGTAATTTCGACCAGGGACGGGGCAGGGCTGGTGGAGCTGCTGGCGGAGATCGGCCGTCGCGCCGCGGCGCAAATCGGCCAGGCTGGCGATATCCTGCCGTCGCGGCTGCGGCACGTCGAACTTCTCAACGAGACGAAGCGCTTCCTGCTTGCGGCAGTGACAGGGAGCGAACGTGGGCAGGAACTGCGGGCCGAGGAATTGCGGTTGGCAGCGGATAGGCTTGGCCGCATTGTTGGGGCGGTCGATGTCGAGGACATGCTGGACGTTATTTTCTCGCAGTTCTGCATTGGCAAGTGACTCACGTGAAACAAACATTGCGAGCCAGGCTTCACATGACTCACGTGAAACACGATGGAATCTCCGGCATTAGGCATTGTTTCACGTGAAACGACTCTGCGGGTGTTCAGATGCCGGCGCGAGGCGGGATCGACCTCCGAAGTCAGCGCCGCCCCTCATTGCCCTGCCGGGCATTTTTCCCCCGTATAGTGACGGGGAGAAATATGCAGTCATCGATGGGGTCGCCAATCGCCAGCGTTGGGGCGCCGGTGTTGCGGCCAGCCCCCTTCTCCCCGTCACTATACGGGGGAGAAGGTGCCGGCAGGCGGATGAGGGGCAGCGCCGAACGGAAGGTTTGACTCACCGGGCCTGACTCACGTGGAACACGGGCGTAGTCGCTTCCATCGCATAGTTTCACGTGAAACGAATCGCCAGCTGTCCTTGACAGCGCAGGCTCTCGGCGACATGTGTCGGTCCACTTGAATTCGGGATTCTAAAATGACCGATCACTATGATGTGGTTGTGGTGGGTGGCGGCCATGCTGGATGCGAGGCGGCCAGCGCTGCCGCGCGCGCTGGCGCGAAAACGGCTTTGGTGACCCTGCGCTTCGATACGATCGGCGTCATGTCCTGCAATCCGGCGATCGGCGGGCTCGGCAAGGGACATCTTGTACGCGAGATCGACGCCATGGACGGGCTGATGGGACGCGTCGCCGATGCGGCCGGCATCCAGTTCCGTTTGCTCAACCGCCGCAAGGGCCCGGCAGTTCGCGGGCCGCGCACGCAAGCGGACAGAAAACTCTATCGGCTCGCCATGCAAGCGGCGATTCGCGAACAGGCGGGTCTCGACGTGGTCGAGGGCGAGGTTCTGGATTTCGAAATCGCCAATGGACGCCTGGCGGCCGTGCTGCTGGCGGATGGCCGCCGGCTTGCCTGCGGCGCCGTGGTGCTGACGACCGGCACTTTCCTGCGCGGGCTGATCCATATCGGCGAGAAGAAGATCGTTGCCGGCCGCATGAACGAGCAGGCCAGCCTCGGCCTGTCGGCCACGATGAGCCGTGCGGGATTCAAGCTCGGACGGCTGAAGACCGGCACGCCGCCACGGCTGGACGGACGAACGATCGATTGGGCGTCGCTGGAGAGCCAGGCGGCGGATGACAATCCCGTGCCGTTCTCGCTGATGACCGACCGCATCGGCAATCCGCAGATCCATTGCGGCATCACGCGCACAACTGGAGCCACGCACGAGCTGATCCGCGCCAATCTGGGCCGTTCGGCCATGTATTCCGGCTCGATCGAAGGCGTGGGACCGCGTTACTGCCCGTCGATCGAGGACAAGATCGTCAAGTTCGGCGACCGCGAAGGCCACCAGATTTTTCTGGAGCCGGAAGGGCTGGACGATGACACCGTATACCCGAACGGTATTTCGACCTCGCTGCCCGAGGACGTGCAGCTCGACATTTTGAAGACCATGCCAGGCCTTGAACGCGCAACCATGCTGCAGCCGGGCTATGCCATCGAGTATGACCATGTCGACCCGCGCGAGCTCAAGCCGACGCTGGAGACGAAGCGAGTCTCCGGTCTTTTTCTGGCCGGGCAGATCAACGGCACCACCGGTTACGAGGAGGCCGGGGCGCAAGGGTTGTTGGCCGGCCTCAACGCCGCGCGCAAAACGTCGGCAAGCGATCAGATCGTGCTCAGTCGCACCGAGGCCTATATCGGGGTCATGGTCGACGACCTTACCAGCCGCGGTATCGCCGAACCTTACCGGATGTTCACTTCGCGGGCCGAGTTTCGGCTGTCGCTGCGGGCCGACAACGCCGATGAGCGGCTGACGCCGCTGGCGATGAAGCTCGGGATTGCCTCGCAGGAGCGGATGCAACGGTTTAGCGACGTCGTGCAGGACCTTGAAAAGGCGAGGGACCTTGCGCTTGGCACAACCATGACCCCCAACGAAGCGGCGCGCCATGGGCTCGAGATCAACAGGGACGGTGTGCGCCGGTCCGCCTATGAGTTGCTGGCCTATCCCGGTGTCGATGTCGCCTGGCTGGCCGGAATCGCTCCGCAATTTGCAGCAATCGACGCCAAGACGGCCGAGCGCCTCGAAACGGAAGCGAAATATTCGGTCTATCTTGATCGCCAGCAAGCCGACGTCACGCAGATCAGGCATGAGGAGAGCCGATTGATCCCGGCTTCACTCGACTTTGCTTCTGTTCCGGGGCTGTCGAACGAGCTGAAGCAAAAAATGCTGGCGCGCCAGCCGCGCTCGATTGCCGATGCGCAGCGTATGGAGGGCATGACGCCGGCTGCACTGGCCATCATTGTCGCGCATGTCCGCAACGCCGAGGCTGCTGCGCGAAGGAATGTTGCGTGAGCGCTGCCTCATGGGCGAGCCTGCAAGAGGCTGCCGGTCCGGTTTCACGTGAAACATTCGAACGCCTGGTCGAGTTCGAGACGGTCTTTCAGAAATGGAACCGCCGGATAAACCTGGCGGCGCAGTCGACGCAGGACGATGTCTGGCGCCGCCACATCCTCGACAGCGCCCAGCTTGCGCGAATCAAACCAGAAGCGAAGCGCTGGGTCGATCTCGGCTCGGGTGGCGGTTTTCCCGGCCTTGTGCTTGCCTTCCTGCTTGCCGAGCGCGACGGCGCCAGCATCGATCTGGTTGAAAGCAATCGGAAAAAGGCATCGTTCCTGCAAGCGGTCGTCGGCCAATTCAACCTGCCCGCCAGGGTCGTCGCGCGTCGCATCGACGACGCCTACCCGTTTGTTTCAACACCTCAAATCGTCACTGCCAGAGCGCTGGCGTCGCTTCCGGTCTTGCTCGAACTGTCGGCGCCGTGGCTAACGGCCGGCGCGCGCGGCCTGTTCCACAAAGGCCGGGATTACCGTGCCGAAGTGGCAGAAAGCGCTCAACGATGGTCATTCGATCTGGTAGAACATGCCAGCGCGACCGACGCTCATGGCGTCATCCTCGAACTGTCTGATTTGCGCCAACTGACTTAGATCGGCGACCTCGGAATGAATTTCTGGCATAGACCCATGATGAAGAATGGCCCTCGAATCATCACCGTAGCCAACCAGAAGGGCGGCGTCGGCAAGACGACGACGGCCATCAATCTGGCCACAGCGCTGGCGGCGATCGGCGAGCGGGTGCTGATCGTCGATCTCGATCCGCAAGGCAATGCCAGCACCGGCCTCGGCATCGACCGGCGCGACCGCACCGTCTCCTCCTATGACGTGCTGACCGGCGAGCTCGATCTGGAGGCGGCGGCGATCCCGACGGCGGTGCCGGGCCTGTCGATCGTGCCGTCGACGCTCGACCTGCTCGGCATCGAGATGGAGATCGCCTCGGCGCCGGACCGGGTGCTGCGGCTGCGCCACGCCTTACTCGCCTCGGCCGAGCGCTCGGCCAATTTTGGTTATGTGCTGATCGATTGCCCGCCGTCGCTCAATCTTCTGACGCTGAACTCGATGGCGGCCGCCGATTCGGTGCTGGTGCCGCTGCAATGCGAGTTCTTCGCGCTCGAAGGCTTGAGCCAGCTGCTGGAGACGGTCGAGCAGGTTCGCCGCTCGATCAATCCCGAGCTGACGATCCAAGGCATCGTGCTAACCATGTTCGACGGGCGCAACAACCTCGCCAACCAGGTGGTGCAGGACGTGCGGGCGCATATGGGCGACAAGGTCTATGAAACCGTGATCCCGCGCAATGTGCGTGTCTCCGAGGCGCCGTCCTACGGCAAGCCGGCGATCCTTTACGACCTCAAATGCTCCGGCAGCCAGGCCTATCTGCAGCTTGCCTCCGAGGTGATCCGCCGCGAGCGCAAACTGCGCGCCGCTTAATGCAGTCGCCCAAAACTGGGATCGGGATAACGACATGCAGAAGCTGATTCGATACCGAAACGATCTGGACAGATGATGAGTGAAGACCTTTCGAGAAAAAGACTGGGGCGGGGACTGGCGGCGCTGATCGGCGAAATCGATCGGCCGGCAGCGCCGGAAAAGCAGAGCATGAATGCCGACGGCAAGGTTCCGATCGAGTTCCTGAGCCCGAACCCAAAGAATCCGCGCCGGCATTTTGGCGACGCCGACCTGACCGATCTTGCCCAGTCGATCCGTGAACATGGCGTGGTGCAGCCGGTGGTGGCGCGGCCGTCGCCGACGCAAGCTGGCCGCTACGAGATCATCGCCGGCGAGCGGCGCTGGCGCGCGGCGCAGCGCGCCGGGCTGACCGAGATCCCGATCATCGTGCGCGATGTCAACGATCGCACCGCGCTCGAACTGGCGATCATCGAAAACGTCCAGCGCACCGACCTCAACCCGGTCGAGGAGGCGATGGGCTACCAGCAGCTGATCGACGATCACGGCTACACCCAGGCGGATCTCGGCCAGGTGATCGGCAAGAGCCGCAGCCATGTCGCCAACACGCTCAGGCTGCTGAAGCTGCCAGACGTGATTCGCGACATGCTGGTCGATGGCGCGCTGTCGGCCGGCCACGCCCGCACATTGGTGACGGCGCAGGATCCAGCGGGCCTGGCCAAGCGGATCGTCGAGGACGGGCTTTCGGTGCGCCAGGCCGAAGCGCTGGCGCAGATGCCGACCGGCGCTCCAACGGTAAAGCGACAGCCTGCAGCACCGGCACAGAAGGATGCCGATACGCTGGCGCTGGAAAAGCTGATGACCGGCACTATCGGCATGATCGTCACGATCGAGCACAAGGAACGCGGCGGCGTGATCAGCGTCGCTTACCGGACGCTGGAGCAGCTCGACGAGCTTTGCCGGCGGTTGAAGCAGGAGCGCTAGGTACTTGAGGTACTCATGTTTTTAGCCGGCAAATAATCTTCTGGCTTAGGATTAAGCACGGGCTAGGCGGACGTCCTCGTCCTGGAAACATAACGAGGGCTGGCGATTGCCAGCCCTTCTTTTTCAGCGCTGGTGATTGGCGAAATCGCCGTGGCTGCCGATCTCCCCCTTGCGGGGGAAATGGCCGGCAGGCCAGAAGAGGCCGCCTAGCATCAAGTGCCGGCGCCTTGCGGAAGCGAAGAGGATGTCGGCGTTCCACGCGCTGCCCTGTCGCCTTCGGCGACATCTCCCACTCAAGGGGGGAGATCAGGTGCGCTGAGCCAACCTCGCGCTTTCCACAGCAATGCCGAGAAGCGCCGACATCGACAACTGCTAGCCTCCAAATTGGAGTTCTGTCTGGGCTGACGCTCTCATCGAAGATTAATGACTAATGTGGCGGCAATCGCGAAGATGGCGAAGCCCACGACTATCAGTTTGAGTATAATAACGGCGAAGCCTGAGATTCTGACGACCAAATCAGCCCGTGAATTGAGTTCTTCGGGATCAGTGGTCGGATTAAGATCGCCATAAAGGAACGCGAGCTTGAGTCGCTCTGACAGGTTGAGCTTTGGTTTCTTCTTGTCCACGAAACCTCCTTACTAGCCGCTACCTCTGCGCCAGCCGGGCGCTTTCCACGGCAATGCCGAGCAGCGCCTGCCGTGCCAGCGCGGCCGAGAGATCCGGCCGGCGCCGGGTCTGCAGGACCGCCGTCTGCAATCGAGTCAAAGCGCGGCCAAGGGCCTCGCTGTTCCAGCGTTCGAGGGCTTTCTCCACCAGCTTGCGCCTGGTGAAAAACACCGGCGGGCGCGCCGCGGCGACGATCGAAGCGGCGTTGCGGCCGCCGGCGTCCATCTGACCGCGCATCGCCTGGATCGCCTGTAGCTGCCGCATCGCCGACGAAAGCACCAGAAAGGCCTGGCCGCCGGACTGGCAGTGGCGGGTAAAGGCCATGTCGAAGTCGCCGATCTTGCCTTCGAGCAACGCATCGACGGCGTCGTCGAAGGAGAGGCCGGAAACGTCGCCCGACGTCGCCTTGACGTCGTCGAGGCCGATTTCGGTCTGGCCGTGGGCGTAAAGCACCAGCTTCTCGATCTCGCCGCGCGAGGCCAGCCGGTCACCACCGAGGTTCCGGCGCAGCGCCTGGCGGGCTTCCAGCGTCATCGACATGCCGGCCTTGCGCAATTCGTCATCGATGACCGTGTCGATGTCGCGGGCCTCGTCGGCGTAGCACGGCAAGGCCATGGCAATGTCGGCCGCTTCGACAATGGCCCGCAGCCCGACGCCCTTCTTCAGGTCGCTGGCCTCGATCAGAATGATCGCATCGCGCGCGGGCTCCGATGTCAGTGCCTTGACGTCGTCGGCAAGCGCCTTCTGGCCGGTGGCATTGCGCACCCACAGCAGGCGCCGGTCTGAAAACATCGGCACGGTGCGGGCTTCATCGAGCAGGCGGCCCTCGTCGCGATCGACTTCCGAACCATCCAGCCTGACCACCGAGAACGGATCGTCGAGCGGCAGGCCGGTTTTACCGGCAAAGGCCTTTGCGCGCTCGGCTACGAGCCCACGATCGGGACCATAGAGCAGGACGATCGAGATGCGCGGGTCCGGCCGCGCCAACCACGAATCGACCTCGTAACCTTTCTTCTGTGCCATGGGTTCTGATTAGCATGATGCGGGTGCGGGGTGAACGGCGCCGCTCCTCCTTCCTTCTCCCCCACGGGGAGAAGGAGACGCCGCGCATTTGCCCAATCTGGCGGGAAACCCGGTGCAATCATACGCAAATTGCGCGTGGCGGCCGAAGATCGACAAGAAATTTCGCCGACATATCTTCATCTTGGCGAGTGCTGGCCAGCGCGTCGCTGGCCTGAAGCCCTGCCCGACGAATTGGCACTGGTCTGGCGGTGTGCAAATATCGCGCCGGGCTACACTGGAGGACGAAGGTCATGGCTGATGCAGGAATGTTGCGCTTCCATGTGCCGGAGCCGGAGGTGCGGCCAGGCGGGACGCCGGATTTCTCCAATGTGACCATCGCCAAGGCCGGCTCGGTGCCGCGCCCGGAGGTCGAGGTCGATCCGCGCGACATCCGCGACATGGCTTTCTCGATCATCCGCGTACTCAACCGCGCCGGCGAAGCCGTCGGGCCATGGGCCGGCCTGCTTTCCGACGACGAGCTGCTGGAAGGGTTGCGCCACATGATGACGCTGCGCAGCTTCGATGCGCGCATGCAGATGGCGCAACGCCAGGGCAAAACCTCCTTTTATATGCAGCACCTCGGCGAAGAGGCGGTGAGCTGCGCCTTCCGCAAGGCGCTGGCGCCGGGCGACATGAACTTTCCGACCTATCGGCAGGCCGGGCTGCTCATCGCCGACGGCTACCCGATGGTCACGATGATGAACCAGATCTATTCGAATGAATCCGATCCGCTGAAGGGCCGGCAGCTGCCGATCATGTATTCGTCGAAGGAGCATGGCTTCTTCTCGATCTCCGGCAATCTGGCGACGCAATATATCCAGGCGGTCGGCTGGGCGATGGCTTCGGCGATCAGCAATGATTCGAAGATCGCCGCCGCCTGGATCGGCGACGGCTCGACCGCCGAGTCCGACTTCCATTCGGCGCTGGTGTTCGCCTCGACCTACAAGGCGCCGGTCGTGCTCAACGTCGTCAACAACCAGTGGGCGATCTCGACTTTCCAGGGCATCGCCCGCGGTGGCTCCGGCACTTTCGCCGCCCGCGGTCTCGGCTTCGGCATTCCATCGTTGCGGGTCGACGGCAACGATTATCTCGCCGTCCACGCTGTGGCGAAATGGGCAGCCGAGCGGGCGCGGAAAAACCTCGGGCCGACGCTGGTTGAATACGTCACCTACCGCGTCGGCGCGCATTCGAGCTCGGACGACCCGTCGGCCTACCGGCCGAAGGCAGAGTCTGACGCGTGGCCGCTCGGGGACCCGATCGTCAGGCTGAAAAACCATCTCATCCAGCGCGGCGTCTGGTCGCATGAGCGCCACACCCAGGCCGAGGCGGAGATCCTGGAAACGGTGATCGCGGCGCAAAGGGAGGCCGAGCGCCACGGCACGCTGCATGCCGGCGGCAAGCCCTCGGCGCGCGACATGTTCGAAGGCGTCTATGCCGAGATGCCGCCGCATCTCAGGCGCCAACGCCAGCAGGCAGGGGTCTGACCATGCCAAGGCGGACCATGATCGAAGCGATCCGCGACGCCATGGACGTGTCGATGGCACGCGACGAACGCGTCATCGTGTTCGGCGAGGATGTCGGCTTTTTCGGCGGCGTCTTCCGCTGCACGCAAGGGTTGCAGGCCAAGTACGGCAAAAGCCGATGCTTCGATACGCCGATCAGCGAATCCGGCATCGTGGGCTCGGCCATCGGCATGGCCGCCTACGGCCTGAAACCTTGCGTCGAGGTGCAGTTTGCCGACTATGTCTATCCGGCCTATGACCAGATCGTCTCGGAGGCGGCGCGGCTGCGCTACCGCTCGAACGGCGATTTCACCTGCCCGATCGTGGTGCGAATGCCGACCGGCGGCGGCATTTTTGGCGGCCAGACCCACAGCCAGAGCCCGGAGGCGCTGTTCACCCACGTCTCCGGCCTGAAGGTCGTCGTGCCGTCCAACCCGCATGACGCCAAGGGTCTGCTGATCGCGGCGATAGAGGATCCCGATCCGGTGATCTTCCTGGAACCGAAGCGGCTCTACAACGGTCCGTTCGACGGCCATCACGAGCGCCCGGTGACGCCGTGGTCGAAGCATGAGCTCGGCGAGGTCGCGGACGGGCATTACACGGTGCCGCTCGGCAAGGCGGTGATCCGCCGGCCGGGTGCCGCTGTCACCGTGCTTGCCTACGGCACGATGGTCTATGTCGCGCAGGCGGCGGCCGAGGAGACCGGCATCGATGCCGAGATCATCGATCTGAGAACGCTGCTGCCGCTCGATCTCGAGACGATCGTCGCCTCGGTCAACAAGACCGGGCGCTGCGTGGTCGTGCACGAGGCGACGCTGACATCCGGCTTCGGCGCCGAACTTTCGGCGCTGGTGCAGGAACATTGCTTCTATCATCTGGAAGCGCCGGTGGCGCGGGTCGCCGGCTGGGACACGCCCTATCCGCACGCGCAGGAGTGGGATTATTTTCCCGGTCCGGCCAGGCTCGGCCGCGCCTTGCTTGAAACTATGGAGGCCTGACGACGATGGGCGAATACGTGATCAAGCTGCCCGATGTCGGCGAAGGCGTCGCCGAGGCCGAGCTCGTCGAATGGCAGGTCAAGGTCGGCGACCTGGTGCGCGAGGACGCGGTGCTGGCCGCTGTCATGACCGACAAGGCGACCGTCGAGATTCCCTCGCCGGTCGATGGCGAGATCGTCTGGCTGGGCGCCGAGATCGGCGACACGGTAGCGATCGGCTCGCCCATTGTACGCTTGAAAGTGGCCGGCGAGGGTAATGTGAAGGCAGGTGCGGAGTCGTCGGGAGGTGAGGCGGCTGCTTCCGAAGCAACTTCCACCGGTGCTACCCCCACCCCTGGCCCCTCCCCACAAGGGGGAGGGGGACGAGCTTCGGCCGCCAAGGCCGATGCCAAATCACCCGCACTGAAGCGTCCACCAATTGAGAGTGTGCGCGAGGCAGATAGGGAATCCCCCTCCCCCTTGTGGGGAGGGGCTAGGGGCGGGGGCACTGCGCCCGTCGCCGCGCCGCGCCCCGAAGGCGAAAAGCCGCTGGCGTCGCCGGCCATCCGCCTCAGGGCAAAAGAGGCTGGCGTCGATCTCCGTCAGGTTGCGGGAAGCGGCCCGGCCGGACGCATCCGGCATGAGGATATCGACGCCTTCCTGGCGCGCGGGCCGCAGCTGGCAAAGGTCTCCGGGCTTGCCCGCAACGAGGCCGTCGAAGACATCAAGATCATCGGGCTCAGGCGCAAGATCGCCGAGAAGATGGCGCTGGCCAAGTCGCGCATCCCGCACATCACCTATGTCGAGGAGATCGACGTCAGCGCGCTTGAGGATTTGCGCGCGGCGCTCAACAAGGACAAGCGCAGCGGCGCGGAAAGGCCGAAGCTGACGCTGCTGCCATTCCTGATGCGGGCGATGGTCAAGGCGATCGCCGACCAGCCCAATATCAACGCGCTGTTCGATGACGAGGCCGGCATCGTCCACCAGCATGGCGGCGTCCATATCGGCATCGCCGCGCAGACGCATTCTGGGCTGGTGGTGCCGGTGGTCAAGCACGCCGAGGCGCGCGACATCTGGGATTGCGCCGCCGAGCTCAACCGGCTCGCTGAGGCGGCCAGATCAGGCACGGCGACGCGCGACGAGCTGTCGGGATCGACCATCACCATCACCTCGCTCGGCGCCATGGGCGGTGTGGCGACGACGCCGGTGATCAATCATCCGGAAGTGGCGATCCTCGGCGTCAACAAGATGATGGTGCGGCCGGTATGGGACGGCACCCAGTTTATTCCGCGCAAGATGATGAACCTGTCCTCCAGCTTCGACCACCGCGTGATCGACGGCTGGGATGCCGCAGTGTTTATTCAACGGATCAAGGCGCTGCTGGAGACCCCGGCGCTGATTTTTGTGGATTGAGGCTGTGGCCAGGAGATTTGACTCTTTGACTGAGTCTGAACGGGACTATGAACGGTCGCTGCCGGCCAGCCCCCAGCCGCCAATCTCAAACACTGGCGGTTGGCTGCGGGCCACCCGGGCTTCGTCATCCTCGGGCTTGACCCGAGGATCCATGCCGCGACCAATGCCGAATGGCGCCGCGGGGCAGAATTCTGCACCGCCGCGACGTTTTGATGTAACGGCATGGATCCCAGGGTCTTCGCGACGTCGCTTCGCTCCTGCTTCGCCCTGGAATGACGAAGGGAGGGACGTTTCGGCTAATCTCCAAGGCTGCAGATTTGCCAGGCCTGACGCGGCGACAATTAAGGTGCCATGATGAAGGAAATCTCTTGCAAGCTGCTCGTCATCGGCGCCGGGCCTGGCGGCTATGTCTGCGCCATCCGCGCCGGCCAGCTCGGCATCGACACGGTTATCGTCGAGTTCGGCAAGCCGGGCGGCACCTGCCTCAATGTCGGCTGCATTCCGTCCAAGGCGCTGATCCATGCGGCCGAGGAGTTCGAGAAAATCTCGCACATGGCCGGCGGCAAGAGCCCGCTTGGCATTTCAATCGCAACGCCATCCATTGATCTCGAAGCGACCGTCGCCTGGAAGGACGGCATTATTAGCCGGCTGAATAGCGGTGTGGCCGGCCTGCTCAAGAAGGCCGGGGTCAAGACCGTGCATGGCTGGGCGAAATTCCGTGACGGCAAGACCGTCGAGGTCGAGACCGAGACCGGCACACAGGTCGTCCGCGCCGAGACGGTGGTGATCGCCACCGGCTCGGCGTCGGTCGAATTGCCGCTCGTGCCGTTCGGTGGGCCGGTGATCTCGTCCACCGAAGCGCTGGGGCTGAGCGAAGTGCCGGAAAGGCTTGCCGTCGTCGGTGGCGGCTATATCGGGCTCGAGCTCGGCATGGCCTTCGCCAAGATGGGCGCCAAGGTGACCGTGGTCGAGGCCTTGCCGCGCGTACTGGCGCAGTATGATGCCGAACTGACCCGGCCGGTGGTGAAACGGCTCGCCGAGCTAGGCATCGAGGTGCTCGTGAACGCTAAGGCCAAGGGATTGTCGACCAAGCGCGATGCGCTGCTGGTCGAAACGGCCACCGGCAAGAATGGCAAGGTCGCTGCCGACAGGATTCTGGTCACCGTCGGGCGCAAGCCGGTGATCGAAGACTGGGGGCTGGAGCAGATCGACCTCGACATGGCGGGCAAATTCATCCGCACCGACGACCAGTGCCGCACCTCGATGCGCGGCATCTTTGCCATTGGCGACGTCACCGGCGAGCCGATGCTGGCGCACCGGGCGATGGGGCAAGGCGAAATGGTCGCCGAGATCGTCGCCGGTCACAAGCGCAGCTGGGACAAACGCTGCATTCCCGCCATCTGCTTCACCGATCCAGAGCTGGTCACCGCAGGCCTGTCGCCGGAGGAGGCAAAGGGGCTCGGTGGTGAGATCAAGGTCGGGCTGTTTCCGTTTGCTGCCAATGGCCGGGCAATGACCAAGATGGGTGAAGATGGATTTGTCCGGGTCGTTGCCCGCGCGGACAACCATCTGGTGCTCGGCATCCAGGCGGTCGGCCAGGGCGTGTCGGAACTGTCGACGGCGTTCGGCCTGGCGCTGGAGATGGGCGCGCGGCTGGAGGACATCGCCGGCACCATCCATGCACATCCGACACAAGGCGAGGGTTTTCAGGAAGCCGCACTGAAGGCGCTTGGGCACGCGCTGCATGGTTGAGGGCAGGTGATCTCCCCCCGTGAGGGGGAGATGGCCGGCAGGCCAGAGGGGGTCGGTTCGACTGGATGCGACCTCCCTTGCGACAGATGGAGGTTAGCGCTCTACGCGAGGCGACCCCCTCTGTCGCCTTCGGCGACATCTCCCCCTCGAGGGGGGAGATTACACAGCTCATCCCGCCAGCCGGCTAACCATCTCATGCTGCGCATAGGCGCGGCCGAAGCGGTTGGCGAGGAAAGCATCGAGCGCGATGTCTTCCTGCTTGATAAAACCCTTCGCCGGCAAGGTGCCGTCGGCCAGCATGTCGAGCACCGCGCAGATGGCGGAGGCCGTGGTGATCTGGATGGCGCTGCGCACCGTATCGCCGACACGCTTGGCGTAGATCTTGTTGGCGTAGGTCTCCTGCAGCAGGCGGCCGTTCTTGCGGCCGCTGACGGTGACGAAGACGATGACCACGTCCTGCAGCGTTGCCGGCAGGGCGCTCTCAAAAATGTCTTTCAGCACGTCGCGGCGGTGGCGCAGGCCGAGATCGTTGAGCAGCGCCTTCATGATCGCGGCGTGGCCGGGGTAGCGGATGGTGCGGTAGTTCAGCGTGCGCACCTTGCCCTTCAGCGTTTCGGCCAGCGTGCCGAGCCCTCCCGACGTGTTGAACGCCTCGTAAGTGACGCCGTCGAGCGAGAATTCCTCGCGCTCCTCCAGCGGCGGCACTTCGATAAGCTCGCCTTCGACGATCGCCTCGCAAGGCTCGCAATATTCGTTGATGACGCCATCCGTGCTCCAGGTCAGATTGTAGTTCAGCGCATTCGATGGGTATTGCGGCAGCGCGCCGACCCGCATGCGCACGCTTTCCAGCGTGTCGAAGCGGCTGGCGAGATCGTTGGCGACGATTGAGATGAAGCCCGGCGCCAGCCCGCATTGCGGGATGAAGGCGCTGTTGGCGGAGCGCGCCAGTTGCTTGACGCGTCGGGTCGCGACGACGTCCTCGGTCAGGTCGAGATAGTGGACGCCGGCGCTGGCCGCCGCTTCGGCGATGCGCGTGGTCAGATGGAAGGGGGCGGCGCTGAGCACCGCGAACTTGCCGGCCAGGGCCGCTTCAAGCGTGCTGGCGGCTTCGATGTCGAGTTCGAGCGTCTCGGCCGTATCAGGCAATTCGGCTGCGCCGAGCTGTGCGGCCGAGCGGTCGACGAGGGTGACACGATAGTCGCCGGTGGACGCCAGCATCTCGGCGATGGTCGAGCCGATCTTGCCGGCGCCGACTACTATGATTTTCTTCATGTCAGTTCCCTCGCTCCTGAAGCGCGTCGCGCTTCAGGCCTTTGTCTATGCATGTCGTTGTCCCAAAACCGCTGCGCACTTTTAGGCGACATGCATTGGATTGCTCAAGAGATAGAATCGCAGCTTGCCTGTCGAAAGGAAGCGTGGAACTGTTCGAAACGAAGTGTCATATTGCTCAGAATGCCGATGAGGTTCGTCGAAAGTGCTTAGCAACGCCGAACAGGCCCTGCTCTCCCTGCTGCGCGTGAATGCGCGCGCCTCGACGGCCGAGCTGGCGCGGCGGCTGGGCGTGTCGCGGACGACGGTGCAGAGCCGGATCGAGCGGCTGGAGCAGCGCGGCATCATCACCGGCTATGGGGTCAGGCTTTCGCCCGATTACGAACAGGGACTGGTGCGGGCGCATGTCCTGCTCACCGTCACGCCCAAGCTCGCCGACAAGGTGGTGCGCAGCCTGCAGGCGCTGCCGCCGGTGCGGACGCTGCATTCGGTGAGCGGCAATTTCGACATGATCGTCATCGTCGACGCGCCGTCGATCAAGGATCTCGACACGCTCCTCGACCAGATCGGCGCGATGGACGGGGTCGAGCGGACGTCGTCCTCGATCATCCTGTCGACGCGGATCGACCGGTGACTAGCTTGGCAGGAGCATTGGGCCGCTTCCCCCCAAGGCGGAGCAAAAACTCTTGGGGTCATGTTCCTTCCAAATGCTGCTGTCGAGCGGAACCTTTCGGGGCGTCGGCGGGACAGCGCCCCCTCTGTCCTGCCGGACATCTCCCCCACTTGGGGGTGTTTGGACTGGGGGGAGATCGGGCAGTTTCGGCGCTCCGTTCACGCCTGCGATGCTCTTGTAATAAAGCAACATCAATTCCAAAAAATGTTGCTTTCCAACACGGCTTGTATGAGAATCGCTCGGGCAGGCGTAGACCTTGCGGCAGGAAACGGGCAAACGGCGCAGCGAAAGAGCGCGAACCTCGCGGACTCTGCGGCGATTGCCGGAAGCACGGCAAGGCGCCAATGCTTTTTGGGCGCCAATTTTTTGAAGGAGAACAGTCCTTGCCCAAGCAGTGTTTTGGAACATCCCATGTGCCGCTGTCCCCGGCGGTGCGGGCCGGCGATATGGTCTATGTCTCCGGCCAGGTGCCGGTCGGCAGCGACGGCGTGGTGGTGACGGGCGGCATCGCCGAGCAGACCGAGCAGGTGCTCTCCAATGTGAAGGCAGCCCTGGCGTTGGCCGGCTGCACCATGGACGACGTGGTCAAGACGACAGTCTGGCTCGAGGACGCACGCGACTTCGGCGCCTTCAATGCCGTCTATGCCAGGCATTTTCCAAAGGATCCGCCGGCCCGCACCACCGTCGAGTCGCGGCTGATGATCGACATCAAGATCGAGATCGAGGCTGTCGCCTACAGACCGGTTTGACGAGAACATAACGGAGCCGGACGCCGATGCAATTTGATCTCCTCCTGAAGGGCGGCCGCCTCATCGATCCGGCGTCCGGCCTCGACGCGCAACGCGATCTGGCCATCGCCGGTGGCCGCATCGCCGCGATCGATGCCGACATTCCCTTCGAGCGTGCCGCGCGCGTCATCGATGCCACAGGCTCCATCGTCGCGCCCGGCCTCATCGACCTGCACAGCCACGTCTATTGGGGCGGCACCTCGCTCGGCGTCGATGCCGACCGCCTCGCCGCCAAAAGCGGCACCACCACCTTCATCGACGCCGGAAGTGCGGGCGCCGGCAACTTCCTCGGCTTTCGCCGCCACGTCATCGAGCGCTCGAAGGTGCGCATCCTGGCCTATGTCAATATTTCCTTTGCCGGCATTTTCGGCTTCTCGCAGACCGTTTCGGTCGGCGAGTGCAGCGATCTCCGGCTCTGCGAACCGCGCGAGACGGTGGCGGCGGTGCGCGAGCACGCAGACGTGATTGTCGGCGTAAAGGTACGCTCGGGTCGCCATGCCGGCGGCAGCAGCGGCATCGCGCCGGTCGATCTGGCGCTCGAGGCTGCCGACCAGGCCGGCCTGCCGCTGATGGCGCATATCGACGAGCCGCCGCCCGGCCGCTCGGAAGTGCTGCCGCGCCTGCGCAAGGGCGATATTCTCACCCACTGCTTCCGGCCGTTTCCCAATGCGCCGATCTTCGCATCCGGCGCGGTGCGGCCCGACATGCGGCTGGCGCGCGAGCGCGGCGTCATCTTCGATATCGGCCACGGCATGGGCTCGTTCGATTTCGAGGTCGCCAAAGCGATGCTCAAAGAGGGGCTGGCGCCTGATGTGATCAGCAGCGACGTGCATCTCTACTGCGTCGATGGTCCCGCCTTCGACATTCTGGTGTGCATGTCGAAACTGCTGGCGCTCGGCATGCCGCTGGTCGAGGTTTTGCGCGCCGCAACACAGCGGCCGGCCGAGGCGATCGCAAGGCCCGAGCTTGGCGCACTGGCGGTCGGTGCCGTCGGCGACATCGCGGTGCTGCGGCTGCGCCCGGGGCGTTTCACCTTTGTCGACGCAGTCGGCGCATCGCTGGTCGCCGAGCAGCGGCTGGTCTCGGACGGCATCGTGATTGGCGGCGCCTGGTGGCCGAACGAGGCGGCTAACGATTTTGGCGATACCGAGCGCTGCGAAGCGCATGCGCACGAGACGCATGTAGATGTCGTGGCCAGGCATTTCGGGCGTGGGTGATCTCCCCTGCCTTGAGGGGGAGCTGTCGCCGAAGGCGACAGGGGGGTCGGTTCGACCGGGCTCGCCTTCCTGCAACGGATGGAGGTTGGCGCTCGACGCGCGGCGACCCCCCCTCTGGCCTGCCCTCTTGGCATCCCCCCTCAGGGGGGAGATTACAGCTTCACCCCGGCGCTCCGTAAACCGGCGTCGCAACGCCTTCCATGCGCGCCTTGATCTGCAGCGCGACGTATTTCGAGTAGAAACGCGACAGCGCCAAATTGCCGCCGTGGAACCATAGCGCTTCCTGCGCCGTCGGCTTCCACATGTTGCGCAGTTCGCCTCGCCATGGTCCCGGGTCGCCTTTCACGCCTGAGCCAATCCCCCAGCACGGCCCGACCTTGTCGGCGACCTCGCGCGAGACGATCGCCGCCACGGTCTCGTTCATCGACTGATAACCGGTGCAGGAGATGATCGCATCGGCCGCCAGTTCCGTGTCGTCGTCGAACAGGATCCCTGTCGGCGTCAGCGACTTGACCTCGACACCGCTGCGGACGCCGATCTCTCTGTTGATGATCAGATCGGAGGCGCCGACGTCGATGTAATAGCCCGAGCCGGTGCGGTAGGCCTTCATCAGCAGCCCGGTCTCGTCGTCGCCGAAATCGATCGCGAAGCCGGTGCCGCGCAAGCGGTCGTAGAAAGCCGCGTCGCGTGCCTTGATGACGTCGTAGAGCGCCCGCTGGCTTTGCGGCAGCAGCGCGAACGGCGTCGAGGCGACGATCATGTCGGCCTTTTCGGTGGTGATGCCGCGGGCCAGCGCCTTCTCGGAAAAAATCTCGAAGCCGACCTCCATCAGCGTATCGGACTTGACCACCGTCGTCGGCGAGCGCTGGATCATGGTCACCTCAGCGCCGCTCTCCCAGAGATCGACGGCGACATCGTGCCCCGAGCTTGCCGCGCCGATGACGGCGACCGCCTTGCCGCGGAATTCCTCGCCGCTGGAATACTGGCTGGAATGCAGGATCTCGCCCAGGAACGCCTCCGCGCCGGGCAGGTCGATCTGCCTGGGAGGGCCATAGGCGCCGGTCGCAAAGACGATGTGCCTGGGCTTCAGCGTGATGCGCTCGCTGGCGCGATCGACCTCGACCGTCCAGACTTTTTCCGCCTCGTCATAGCTGGCGCTGACGCATCTCGTGGAGGTCCAGTAATTGAGCTCCATGACGCGCGTATACATTTCCAGCCAGTCGCCCATCTTGTCCTTGGGAGTGAACACCGGCCAGTTTTCCGGAAACGGGATGTAGGGCAGATGGTCGTACCAGACCGGATCGTGCAGCACGAGCGAGCGATAGCGGTTGCGCCAGGAATCGCCGGCTTGCGCATTCTTCTCGATGACGATGGCCGGCACGCCGAGCTGCCGCAGCCGTGCCCCCAGCATGATGCCGCCCTGGCCGCCGCCGATGACCAGGCAATAGGGCTGCTCAATGGCGCCGAGATTACGCGTCTCGCGTGCCCTCGCCTCCGACCAGGTCTCGCGGTCCGGGTCGGCCTTGTGGCGGACACCCAACGGCCGCGCCGGTCCCTTGCGCTCCTCGAAACCCTTGAGATCGCTCATCGCCGTGAACAGCGTCCGGCATCGGCCGTCCTGCAGGCGCATGATGCCCCGGCCCCACGCCGATGACGTCTCGAAGGTGAACCAGGCCTCGACGATGCCTTCGTCCGAGCTCGCCTCGCCACTGAGCTGCCAGGCAGTCGGCCTGGTCATAGCCAGTGTGGCTTCCAGCATGTCGCGGATCGCCGCGCGGCCTTCCATCGTCCTGATGTTCCAGGTGAAGGTCAGCAGGTCGCGCCAGTAGCAATCCTCGACGAACAGGTTGGTCGCGGCCGCTGCGTCGCCCGTCTCGAGCGCCCGGGAGAGGGAGGAAAACCAGGTGGCAGCCTGTTTCGATGGTCCCAAGTCGAGCATCTGCTTTTTTCTCTCCTTCAAGGCACCCAATCCGGATTGGGCGTTAGTTGTCGAACTCGGCGCCGCCCCTCATCCGCCTGCCGGCACCTCCTCCCCGTGAACAACGGGGAGAAGGGTCGGGGTGAGGGGCAGCGCAAACGCCCCTAAACCAGGCCTCAGTCCCCCAGCGGCTCCATCTCTTTGCCCGTCCTGTGGATCTGGGCGTTGTATTTGATGCGGCGGACCGTTTCGCGGGCCGAGCCGTCGAGTTTGTAGGCGGCCGCAACTGCCATCAGGTCGATCGCGGCCAGGAAGGCAAACCGCGAGGCCGTCGGCTTCAGCGTGTCGGGATATTCGGGCACCGCGACCGTCAGCCTGACGTCGCAGGCGCGCGCCAGGTCGGTGTCGGGCGCGGTCACGCCGATCGCGTTGGCGCGGTAGTGCTTGGCCAGTTCGACGGCCTCGATCACTTCGCGGGTGCGTCCGGTCGCCGAAATGGCGATCACCAGATCGCTGGGCTTCAAGGTCGAGGCGGTCATCCGCATCAGATACGGGTCGCACTGGGCGCTGACGGTGATGCCGTAGCGGAACAGCCGGTACTGGGCTTCCAGCGCCAGCGCCGACGAGCTGCCGCCGAGGCCGAACACCGTGACCTGGCGTGCCTTGGCGATTAGCTCGGCCGCCTTCACCAGCTGTGCCGGATCAAGCTGCCGTTCGGCCTCCTGCAGCGCCCGGCGTGCTTCGCCGAACACGGCATTCCAGAACGGCATGCCGTTGCCGCCGCTGGTGGGCGGCGGCTTGCTCAGATAGAGCGCGCCGACGACGAGGCTCTGCGCCAGCTTCAGCTTGAAATCGCGCACGCCCTCGCAGCCGATGGCCCGGCAGAACCGGGTCACGGTGGGTTCGCTGACCTGGGCGCGCTGGGCAAGTGCTGCGTTGGAAGCGTCGACCGCGAATCTGACATCGTCGAGCACGACATCGGCGACGCGCCGCTCCGCCGGGCGCAATTCACCGTAAGAGTCCTTGACCAGCGAGATGATGTCGGGGATGCGCCTGACATGATCGCGCCCATCGGGTTCGTCGCCCGAGGTCAATCGCACATGGCCTTCAGCTTCGGTCATGAGTCATCCCCTGCAGTTCGTGGAACTCGACCTTTACCATGTTCGCGCACCGCTTGCCTGCTCGCCTCACGCGGCCGGTTTCAGAAGTATGTAGGAAAGCGACAAGCTTTTCAAGAAATAGAAAAGCTAGTCCAAACAAACACATGTGGCTGAGAGTAGCGATCATGCCAGCAAGAGCCGTGGTCGCAGCTTGACAGCAAAGTAGGAGAGTTACAGGCTGATTTCTGCGGGATCTCGCGCGGCTCTCCTTCTCCCCTTGCGCCCCTTGTGGGAGAAGGTGGCCGCCCACGGGTCTTGCCTCCGGCAAGCCCGAGGACAGGCTCCGCGGCCGGATGAGGGGTGCTCCAGCTTGGCACCGACGCACTCCGTCCAACACCCCTCTTCCGTCTCGGCGCTGCGCGCCGATCCACCGCCCGGGGCGAGTCACGGGCCTCGCCCGCCCTTCGGGAAGGCAAGGGCAGCGATGTCAGCCCGTGCGTCGGGCGGGATGCTGGTCCGAACCGCCATCCAGCCACGCGATGTCGTCTGGCGAAAGCGCAATGTCGAGGGCCTGCAGGCTGTCGTCCAGCTCGTCGAGCGTGCGTGGGCCGATCAGCGGGACGGACGGGAACGGCTGGGCCAGGACGTAGGCCAGCGCGACATGGATCGGGCTCTTGCCCAGCCTGTTGGCGAGTTCGATCGCCCGGTCGCGGCGGCCGAAATTTTTCTCCGAGTACCAGACCCGGACCAGCTCTTCATTGTCACGCTGGTCACGCCCGGCGCGGCCGGTGAAGAAACCCCGGCCCTGGCTCGACCAGGCGAAATTGGGCATCTGCCGGGCGGTCAGCCAAGCCTTCCATTCATCGCTCGACGATGTGACGCAACCCGGCCAGATCGGCACCAGCATTTCGGCCAGCGAAAAATTGTTCGAAAGCGCGCCAGGCTTTTGCTTGCCGGTCCGCTCGGCATAGGCAATAGCCTCGTCCATGCGTTCCCTCGTCCAGTTCGAGCCGCCGAACGGACCGCGAATGCGGCCAGCCCTGACCTCTTGATCCATCGCGTCGACGAATTCGTCGACCGGCACGTCCGGATCGTCGCGGTGCATGAAATAGACGTCGACATGATCGGTCTGCAGCCGGTCGAGCGACTGGGTGAGCTGCTTGCCGATCACATCGGGATAGCAGAGCGGGGTGTGCGCGCCTTTGCCGATGACCACCGATTGCTCACGCACGTCGCGGTTCTTCAACCACTGGCCGAGCAACGTTTCGGTGTAGCCGCTGCCATAGATGAAGGCCGTGTCGAAGACGTTGCCGCCGGCTTCGAAATAAGCATCGAGCAGGATCATGCCCGAGGAGAACGTGCGAAAATCCTCGAAGCCGAGCGCCAGGCACGAGGCCGGCCGCGGCAGACCTGGAATTTCGCGCTTCGGGATGATGGTGCCGCCAGAGCGCAGCCGCCGGCCGGAGATGGTGTTGACGCGTTTTTCGGGCTTCTCGATCTCGTATTCGAGGCCAATGGCGGCACGCCATTTGTCGAGCACGCGCAGATTGCCGAGACTGTCGGCCCAGCCCATGCCCGGCCAGGCAAACTCCTGCTTTCCGACCAGAATGGCCTCGCCGGCGGCGTCGACCTCGAAAGCGTAGAGCCAGCGGTCTTCCCTGACCTCGACCACCTCCTCACCGCCCGGACGGATGATCCGGATTTCGCCGGTGCCGCCTTCCCTGCCGCCCGCATACCAGAAATCCCCGACCTCGATGCGGCCCTTGGTGCCAAGGATGCGCAGGACATTGTCCTGGGCCAGCGAGATGCCGCAGGAGACTTCGGCGACGATGCCGCTGGGAAAATGCAGCAGCGCCGAAGCCCATTCGTCGACGCCGGACTGGCCGAGATGCGCCGCACCCGCGACCTTGTCCGGCTCGGCGAAAGGCTTTCCCAACGCTGCCCCGGCAATCAGCCGCGCCATCGAAACGGGATAGCCGCCGACATCCAGAATACCGCCACCGGCGAGATCGTTGGCGTAGAGCCGGTGTTCCGGCATGAAATCAGGCATGGCGAAGCCGAAGCTCGATTTTAGCATCCGCACCTCGCCGATCGCGCCGGACCTGATCAGCTCGACCAGCTTTGCCGTCTGCGGATGCAGCCGGTACATGAAGGCTTCGCCGAGAAAGGTGCCGGCCTTGCGCGCTGCATGGATCATCGCGTCCGCCTCGAAAGCGGTCAGCCCCATCGGCTTTTCGCAAAGCACATGCTTTCCGGCCTCAGCCGCCCTGATCGCCCATTCGGCGTGGCTGGGATGCGGCGTCGAAATGTAGATCGCATCCACGTCCGGGTCGGCCAGCAGAGCCTCATAACCGTCGAGGATGCGGGCGCCGGGGAAGTTTTCAGCGAGGCCTGATTTGCCGGGATTGCGTGCGCCAATGGCGACCAATGTGCCGGTGCGCGAATGGGCGACGCCGCCGGCGAAGGCCTTGGCGATGGTGCCGGGCCCGAGAATGCCCCAGCGGATCTTTCGTGGTTCGGACGTCATTTTTAGATCTCCTTGGGGTCGCCTCGGCGTAGCGAGTTGGTAAAAGAAAAATTGCGTGTCTTAGTTTTGTGCATGTCGTTGTCCCAAACCGCTGCGCATCCTCGGTTCACGCCCGAGGGCATGCTTTGGGCGACATGCATTAGCGAATGCGGGCACCTGATTTGTCGAAGAGAAGCGACCGGTCGGCCTTGATCGACACCGCCATGTGGTCGCCGTTCGCCCGCTGCCGCGATGCCTCACGCTCGATGATCAGTTCCTCTGGCCCGGCATTGGCATAGACGTAGCTCACCGATCCGAGGTGCTCGGCGACATCGGCCTTGACAGCGATGTCGCAGTCGCCTTCGCCGGCCTCGAAGAAATGCTCCGGCCGGACGCCGAGCACGACCTCGGTGCCGACCGCAGGCGCAGCACCCGAAAGCGGCTTCCGTAGTTTGGCGCCACAATGGTTGGCGAGTTCGACGGTTACTGCGCCGTCGTTCCCGACCACTTTCGCCGCCATGAAATTCATCTTCGGCGAGCCGACGAAACCGGCGACGAAACGGTTGGCCGGGTCGTCATAGAGATCGAGCGGCGCGCCGATCTGCTCGATATTGCCGGCATTGAGCACGACGATCCTGTCGGCCAGCGTCATCGCTTCGGTCTGGTCGTGCGTCACATAGATCATGGTGACACCGAGCTCCTTGTGCAGGCGCGAGATCTCGACCCGCATCTGCACCCTGAGCTCGGCGTCGAGATTGCTCAGCGGCTCATCGAACAGGAACACCTGCGGCTCGCGCACGATGGCGCGGCCGATGGCGACGCGCTGGCGCTGGCCGCCTGACAATTGCCGCGGACGCCGCTTCATCAGTTCGGCGATGCGCAGGATTTCGGCGGCCCGCTTCACCCGCCGCTCGGTGTCGGCCTTCGGGTTGCCGTTCATCCTCAGTCCGAAGCTCAGATTCTGCTCGACGCTCATATGCGGGTAGAGCGCATAGGACTGGAACACCATGGCGATGCCGCGGTCGGCCGGCTCGACATTGTTCACTACCTTGCCGGCGATGGCGATCTCGCCGCCGCTGATGTCCTCGAGCCCGGCGATCATCCTCAGCAGCGTGGATTTTCCGCAGCCGGAAGGGCCGACGAAGACGACGAATTCACCGTCATTGACGTCGATGTTCGCGCCGTGAACGATCTCGAAGACGCCGAAGCGCTTGACGACATTCTTGAGTGTGACCGCTGCCATGCTGATCCTATTTGATGGCGCCGGCGGCAATGCCGGCGACGAAATGGCGCTGCAAGAGCACGAACACGACGAGCATCGGCACGGTGAGCATCACGGCGCCCGCCATGATGCCGCCCCACGACACTTTGGTGAGGCCGATCAGCGTGCCGAGCGCCACCGGCGCCGTCATCGCACCTGGCTTGGAATTGATCAGCAGCGGCCAGAGATAATTGTTCCAGGAGGCAAGGAACAGGATGATGGCGAGCGCCGCCAGCATCGGCCGCGCCAGCGGTAGTGCTACGAACAGGAAGATCCGCCATTCCTTGACGCCCTCGACGCGAGCGGCGTCGAACAGGTCGCCCGGCATCATCGAGAAGCTCTGCCGCATGAACAGCACGCCGAGCGAATTGAACAGCGGCGGCACGATCAGCGCCACCCAGGTGTTGGCGAGCTTGAAGTCGCGCGCCACCATGATGAATTGCGGGATCAGCACGACAGCATAGGGAAGCGTGATGGTGCCCAGGATGATGGCGACGACCACGCCTTTGCCGAAGAACTGATAGCGCGCCAGCGCCCAGCCGGCCATCGAGGTGAGCAGTACCGACAGGAATGTATAGGTCACTGCCACCGAGACCGAGATGCCGATGGCGCCGATGAAATTGGTGTCGCGCTGCAAATTGTTGACATTGTCGAGAAAATTGCCGTGCGGCAAAAGCTCGATGCTGGGACTGAAGATGCCTCTGTCGGGCATGGTCGAGAAGATAACCATCATCCACAGCGGAAACAGCCAGATCAGCGCCAGCGGCGTCAGGAAGAGATGCAGCGCGATGCTGCGTCCCAATCTGGCGGAGAAACGGCGAGAAGAGGAACGCGAGCTCATTTCGGCTCCCTCGTCAGCCACAGTTGCACCAGCGAGATGGCGATCGCCAGCCCGGCCATGGTGTAGGCGATGGCCGAGGCGTAACCGAAATTGAGCGATCTAAAACCCTGGCGGTAAAGCAGCAGTCCGAGCGTTTCGGTGCCGCCGCCCGGTCCACCGCGCTCGGTGATCAGGAATGGCTCGGTGAACAGCTGCATGGTGCCGATGATCGACAGTACGGCGCAGAACACGATGATCGGCTTGAGCAGCGGCAGGGTGATGTAGAAGAACTGCTTGAGCTTGCTGACGCGGTCCAGCGTCGCCGCCTCGTAGACATCCTGGGGGATGGATTGCAGGCCGGCGAGCAGGATGATGGCGTTGTAGCCGGCCCATCGCCAGGTCACCGCGATCATGATGACCGCCATCGCCGGGGTGACGTTGGAAAACCAGTCGATACGCGGCAAGCCGACACTGTTGAGCAGCTTGTTGATGATGCCGTAATCGAGATTGAACATCAGTCGAAACACCGCCGAATAGGCGACTTCGCCGACCACGACCGGGGCGAAGAAGGCGAAGCGGAACAGACCACGGGCCTTGAGCAGCGGCGAATTGAGCAGCACGGCCATCACGATCGCCAGAGTGATCATCACCGGCACCTGGATGACGAGGATGAGCAAAGTGTTCTTCAACGCGTTGAAGAAAGCCGGGTCGCCGATCAGCCGGCCCCAGTTGAAGGTGGGCGCGAACCGCCACGGCACCGTCCGCGTCGCCTGGAAGGAGATCAGGAATGAGCTGATGATCGGCCATAGCCAGAAGATCGAGAAGATCAGCAGATAGGGCGCGAGGAAGCGATACGCCGTGGCGTTCTGATAGCGCATTCTTTCTCCTTCCTGTCTCTAGGTTTGCCGGCTTACTGTCGAGGTCGGCGGCGCCGCTGTTTCACCTTCTCCCCTTGTGGGAGAAGGTGGATTGGCGCAGCGCCAAGACGGTTGAGGGGTGCTGGACGGATCGCTGTTGGTGCCAAGCTGGAACACCCCTCATCCGTCGGCTTCGGCGACGCCTTCTCCCACAAGGGGAGAAGGGGGAGCCGCGTTCAGCTCACTCTTCGACCGGCAGGCCGGTCGCCGAGGCGATCTGGCTTGCGGCATCGTCGAGCGCCGCCTTGGCGTCGGGGTAGCCACCGCCCAGATATTTGGTCTGCACCGCGCGGACGATGATTTCCGCGTCGCTCTGGAACGGTGTGCCGCGGCTGGGGACGACTTTGGGCAAGGTCCCGAGGATGTCCTTCCACACCGCCTGGCCGCCCCAATAGGGCTGGCCTTCGGAGACATAGGGGTCTTCGAGCGCCGAGATCAGCGACGGCACCAGGCCAAAACCCTTCAGCATCGCTATCTGGCCCTCATTGGTCGCAAGCGAGTATTTAAGGTAGGCGTAGGCGGCCTCCTTGTTGTTGGACACCGAGGTGATGGCGAGCGAGGAGCCGCCGAGATTGGCGGCGCGCGGGCCGTCGGCGGTGAGGCTCGGCATCAGGTAGACGCCCCATTTGCCGCTGCCGTCGGGCGATTCGGTGCGGATGGTGCCCTCATACCAGCCGCCATACATCTGGGTGGCTACAGTGCCGGCGGTGTTGTTGGTGATCTTGGTGCTCCAGTCGGCCGAGGTGATGATGCCGGCGTCGTTCATCTCCTTGATCTTGGTCATCGACGCCACACAGGCCGGCTGATTGACGGTGATCGACTGGCCATCGGCGGCGAAATAGGCGCAGCCCTGCTCGTTGGCGATCATGCGGAAGAATTCGGAGTCGCCGTTGAAATCGGCGTTGGTCATCTTCACACCAGGATTGGCCTCCTGGATCTTCTTGCCGGCGGCAATGAAATCGTCCCAGGTCTTGATCGAGGCGGGATCTACGCCGGCCTTCTCATAGAAGTCACGGCGATAGTACATCGCCACCGGGCCCGAATCCCATGGCATCGCATAGGCCTTGTCTTCCACTTCGAGCTCGGTGCGCTTGAAGTCGGGGAATTTCGCCTGGTCTTCGGCCGTATAGCCCAGCGTGTGGAGGTCAACGAAGCAGTCCGGGAACTGGCTCCAGTAGTTCTCGGCTTCGCCGTTCTCGATCGTCACGATATCTGGCAGCCCCTCGCCGCCGGCGGCGCAGCCGGCGATCGACTTGTCGTAGGTCGGGTTGTTGCCGAGATCCTGGACCGTGACCTTGATGTCGGGGAACTGCTTGTTGAAACCTTCTATGGTGGCCTTCAGCGACGAAGCGGCGATGTTCCAGCTCCAGATCGTGATTTCGCCGGATTGCGCAAAGGCCGGGGCAGAGCCCAGGGCAAGCGCGAGCGCGGCGCAGGTCAGTATGGTGCGCATTGAAATCCTCCCATTTCATTTGCTCTCTCATCGTGAGCGTGCCTAGACTAGGCACTGGGGAAGGCTTGTCCGCGACAAAAGGAATAAAAAATTGGCGGAAAGTAAGATGCCGGAAAGGCCGTTTTACCAGCCTGGCGCCAGCAGCGTGGAGGGTCTGCCGCTGCTGCTGCAGATGTTTCACACTCAGCCTCTGGTGATGCTGAAGCCGCATTGGCATGCCCAGGTCGAGGTGAATTTCATCGTCCGCGGCGCCGTGCACTACCGCATGGATGAGCACGAGATCTCGCTTTCGGCCGGCGACATGTGCCTGTTCTGGGGCGGCCTGCCGCACCAGATGGACGATGCGTCGGACGACGCCGTCTATGCCGGCGCGCATCTGCCGCTGGTGCACTTCTTCCGGCTGCATCTTCCCGCGGACGTCCGCAACCGGCTGATGACGGGCGCGACATTGGTGACCGGCGCCACCGACCGGTCCGACAGCGACAATTTCGAGCGCTGGAACCGCTACGTCCGGTCAGGCGATCCGGGCAAGGCCGAGCACGCCGTCAACGAACTGCTGCTGCGGCTGGAGCGGGTGCGCTTCGAACCTTACCGGCTGGTACCCGAAACTTCGATCGAGCAGGAAGCAGGCAGCCCCTTCGATCAGCAATCCCTGCGCAATGTCGGGCGCATGTGCGACTTCATTGCGGAGAATTTCCTCTATGACATCGACTGCGTGGACATCGCGGCAGCGGCCGACATCCATCCCAAATACGCCATGAGCATTTTTAAGAAATCGACCGGCATGACGCTCAACGAATATGTCAACCTGTTGCGGCTCAGCTACGCGCAGGCGCTGCTGATGCACCAGGACGCCAACGTGCTACGCGTCGCCATGGACTCCGGCTTCGGCTCGCTCAGCGCCTTCAACAAGTCGTTCCGCAAACTGGCCGGCATGTCGCCGTCCGATTTTCGCAGGGGCGCAGGCGTCAGATAGTCGATGCACAGCGCATAGCGGTCGATGCCGGCGCGCGCTCGATCAGGAACGTCGCTTATATTGTAATTTGCACTACGGTCAGCCATCTTTTCTGGCAGGAATACACATGGCCACCAACGCCAGTTGAGCGCCCACGCAAAAACGCACCACCGGCCGAAGCCGGTGGCGCTCTCTGGATCAGTCTGTAGGGGCAGGACCGTCCAGGGATCCCTAAGGATCGGGCTCAAATGTCGGCGTTTCCTTGATCCGGGGCATCGGTCGAACAGATGAAGGAGCCGGCCAGCCGGCAAGAATCTCGATGGTACCTGCGCCGTCGCGCGCAGCGCACGATTTGCAATTCTATTCGGCAGCGTCGGGAATTTCGCCGGAGGTGTCGCCGGAAGTCGCTGCCGGGTCATCTGCGGCCGTTCTTGCCAGGAACTTGTCCAAGGCCGCTTGCAAGGACAGGGTGGCCTGCGGCGAGGCCGGCGTCGTCGAAACGACAGCCATTGCATGAGCAATTCCCCGAGTGGACTTATCCCTGGCCGCCGCAGACGTTGCGGCTCCGTGTCCCTGCGATCCGGCTGCGGCCGAGTTGCCGCCGTTGCCGTTGCTTGCGCCGTTACCCTTTCCGCCACCATTGCCGCCGGGTCCGGCGAGGACTGGAGACGCGACAAGGGCGAGAGCGGCGACCGTTGCGAACAGACTGGTTCGAGTTTTCATAACTCCTCCTTCGAGCCGCCCTCCCGCCAGGATGGATCCGGACTATGCGTATGAGGACTCACTAATATGATGGTCCACTACCTAGCCAGTTTGGTTCAAATGCACCTGTCCGCAAGGGACCTTGGTCCGGAATTGAAAGGCAAAGGTCCTAACTCTAATTGGTATTCCGAGCGGCGAACAAAGCGGCTGCAAGGCCACAACCACAGCCGGCAAGCGACAAACTCGTTCCGTCTGCTGGGTGATGCCGTGCAGCCCAAAAACGAAAAAGCCGCGGCGAACCGCGGCTTTTCGATGCTTGATTCCCTTAGAGGAAATTGGAGCGGGTGAAGCGATTCGAACGCTCGACCCCAACCTTGGCAAGGTTGTGCTCTACCCCTGAGCTACACCCGCTCGCGCGGCTTTTGGGCCGCAAGCCGCGCCTATATGGCTGAAGGGCGCGGCGATTGCAACAGGGAAATCGCAGGTTTTTTGGCCGCACCCGGCGACGTAAACAAGCCTTCCGCAGCGTCGATCGTGCACGGAATCAGCGCGTCGCCGCGCAACGGTCTTGTCTCGGCCGCGTCATTGGCCGTAAACGGCATGATCCAAACCGCGACAACAACAAGTCCCACAAGAAACAACATGCCGAAAACCGAAGCCGAGCTTTTCGCCTTTCTCACCGATCTCGGGATCGAGGTCTCGACCTTGCGTCATCCGCCGCTGTTCACGGTCGCCGATTCGCAGGCGCTGCGTGGAGAAATTGCCGGCGGGCACACCAAGAATCTTTTCCTCAAGGACAAGAAAGACAATTTCTTCCTGGTCAGCGTCGGCGAGGAGGCGGTGGTCGATCTCAAGCAGATCCACAATGTCATCGGCGCCGCCGGGCGCGTGTCCTTCGGCAAGCCGGAGATGCTGATGAAGCTTCTCGGCGTCGTTCCGGGGGCGGTCACGGTGTTCGGCTTGATCAACGACAAGGAGTTACGGGTCAAGGTCGTTCTCGACCAGGAGTTGATGGGCCATGCGGTGATCAATGCCCATCCGCTGACCAATGAGGCAACGACATCGATCGCCGCCGCCGACCTCGTTAAATTCGTCGAGGCAACCGGGCATGATGCTGTTATCTTGAAAGTCACAGCATGATCGCCACATGGATGACGATAAACCGACTTGCGAGTGGGGATAAGGACGTAGCGCCGGGCCGGTGGCCTGCGGCGCGACCGAAAGGATGACGAGATGAGCGACAACAATCCATTTGGCAGCAGTGGCGGGCAGTATGCCACGTCGGTGCAATATGGCGGCACTGACGCCACCCCCGCGAAAGTCGCGCTTGGCGAGCCGCCTGTCGCCGTCGACGTCATCAAGGATACGACGACCGCCACATTTGCCGCCGACGTCATCCAGGAATCGCGCCGTCAGCCGGTGCTGGTCGATTTCTGGGCGCCATGGTGCGGACCCTGCAAGCAACTGACGCCGCTGCTGGAAAAGGCGGTCACGGCCGCCGGCGGCAAGGTCAAGCTGGTCAAGATGAACATCGACGACCATCCTTCGATCGCCGGACAGCTCGGCATCCAGTCGATACCGGCAGTCATCGCCTTCAGGGACGGCCAGCCGGTCGACGGCTTCATGGGCGCCATTCCCGAGAGCCAGATCGCCGCGTTCATCCAGAAGGTCGGCGGCAAGAATAATGGTGCGCCGCAGGTGGCCGAGGCGCTTGCCGCGGCCGCGGAGGCGCGCGACGCCGGCGATGTGCAGACCGCGGCGGATATCTACGACGCGATCCTGGAACAGGCGCCGGAGACGATCGAGGCGATTGCCGGGCTGGGCGATCTGCTGTTCGAGGCCGGCGATGCCGACGGCGCAGAAGCCGTGCTGGCGCGGGCGCCGGAAGCAAAAAAGGATGCGCCGCCGCTTGCCGCGCTGCGTGCCAAGATGGCGCTTGCCGCGCAGGCACAAGCACTTGGCAATCCGGCCGAGCTCGAGCGGCGCCTGGCTGAGAACCCCGGGGACCACCAGGCACGGTTCGATCTTGCCATGATCCAGAACGCCAACGGCGAGCGCATGGCCGCGGCCGACAATTTGCTGGCGATCGTCAAAGCCGATCGCTCGTGGAACGACGACGGCGCCAAGACGCAATTGCTGCAGTTCTTCGAGGCATGGGGCATGACCGACGAAGCAACGCTGGCGGCGCGGCGCAAATTGTCGTCGCTGCTGTTTTCCTGAGCGCGCATCAAGCTGTTTTTGCCTGAATGGCCTTGCGGTCGGCGGCGGCTGCGCCAGATTAGGGCGAGAGATCAGGCCGTCGGTTCTCTCGCTTGTGCCGATCGGGGAGGATCGGGATTTGATGCGCTTCTTGAGGAAGCGAGCGGAGGTTCGAAGTGCAGGCGGGAAACGCGCATTACCGGCTCGATACGGATTTGCCGTCGACGGTGCCGATCTTCCCGCTTGAGGGCGCATTGCTGCTGCCGGGTGGCCGCATGCCGCTCAACATTTTTGAGCCGCGCTATCTTGAGATGGTGGATGAGGCGATCGCCGGATCGCGGCTGATCGGCGTCATACAGCCCAGCCTCGACGGCGCGCGGCGTGCCGACGGCGAGCCGGAGCTTTGCAATGTCGGCTGCGCCGGACGCATTATCGCGCTTTCCGAGAGCGGCGACGGCCGTTACCTGATTTCGCTGCAAGGTGTGTGCCGGTTTCGCATCGTGCAGGAACTCGCGGTCAAGACGCCCTTCCGCCAGTGCCGGTTTGCGCCCTTTCTCACCGATCTCGACGAAGATCAGGCAGAGGCCGGGATCGACCGGCCGGCACTGCTCAAGGCGTTTCGCGCCTATTTGCAGGCCAACGATCTTGAAGCCGACTGGGAAAGCGTCAGCCGCGCCGAAAATGCCATGCTGGTCAATGCGCTATCGATGATGGCTCCCTACGGGCCGGCCGAGAAACAGGCGCTGCTCGAAGCGGCGGATTTGAAGACACGCGCCGAAACGCTGATCGCCATCACCGAAATGGCGCTGGCACGCGAAAACGAGGATTTCGGCTCGAGTCTGCAATAGGCGGCTCTTCCTTCTCCCCTTGTGGGAGAAGGTGGATTGGCGCGCAGCGCCAAGACGGTTGAGGGTTGGACGGATCGCCGTCGGTGCCAAGCTGGAACACCCCTCATCCGACCGAGCTTCGCTCGGCCACCTTCTCCCACAAGGGGAGAAGGGAGAGCCGCGCGAAAGCTGAAGTGATTGCCCTGGAGAAGGACAGACCGAATGGTGGATGGGCGTGATGGAAAGAAGGCCAATGTCGATCCCAGGCTGCTGGAATTGCTGGCCTGCCCGCTGACCAAGGGCCCGCTTACCTGGGATCCGGAGCGCAACGAGCTCATCTCGAGGGTCGCACGGCTTGCCTATCCGGTGCGTGATGGCATCCCGATCATGCTGCCTTCGGAGGCGCGTTCGCTCCCCTTCGAGGACGGATTGCCGCCGCGCCTGGGCGGACCGGCCTGAACGTGTAAGGCCTATTGAAAATTGCGCCCCTTGGGCAGCACCTTCTCCGCCTTTCCCGACAGCGCCGCGAGATCCTGCTGGACCGGCGCGGCTTGTGGGGCATTCGCATCTGCAGCGCCCTTTTTACGGTTGCCATTCTCCATGCGCCCACTGGCTGAACGCTCATTGACAGGCTGGCCGGTACCGGCCTCCTCCAAAAGCACGGACAGCCAAGGCGTCAGATCCTCGACCTTCTCGGCGACGATATGGATGACGTCCGATTCCGACTGCAGTTTGCCGGTGACACGGACCAGCCGCGCCCCCATGACAATGGGCCGGTAGCGGTTGAAGGTTCTTTCCCAGAAAATGACGTTGGCGACCGCCTGCTCGTCTTCCAGCGTCAGGAAAATCGCTTTGGCGTTACCCGGCCGCTGCCGCACCAGGACAAGGCCGGCGACCGAAACGCGCTTGCCGTCCCGAACCTGGCCGAGGCGCGCATTGGGCGTGACGCCGGAACGGTCCAGCCGCTGGCGCAGAAAGGCCAACGGATGCGCCTTCAGCGACAGGCCGAGCGAACGGTAGTCGTGGACGACGTGCTCGCCGAGCGGCATTGTCGGCAGCCTGGTCTCGGGCTCGAGATAGCGCAAGCGGATCCCCGGCTGGTCGAATAGCGGCAGGGTCTCGGCGGCACTCCTGCCGTCGAGCGCGCGGACCGCCCACAGGGCGTCGCGGCGGTCGAGACCGAGCGAACGGAAGGCGTCGGCTTGCGCCAGCTTCTCGATCTCGTCGACATAGAGGCCTGAGCGAAGCCAGACATCGCGAACGGTTGCGTAGCCGTCGCCGCGTCTGGCGACAAACACCTCCATGCGCTCCTTCGACAGGCCCTTGACCTGGCGAAAACCCAGCCGGACGGCATGGCTGGTCCGGATGACGCCGCGCATCTGGGCATGGCGGTCGAGGATGCGGGCCGGGTCGAAGGGCGCTTCCTCCAATGCGCAGTCCCAACCGGAAAAATTGACGTCGATCTCGCGGATTTCGACGCCATGGTCGCTTGCGTCGCGGACAAGCTGAGCCGGCTGATAGAATCCCATCGGCTGGGAATTCAGGATCGCGGCGCAGAACACGTCGGGATAGAAGGTCTTGAACCAGCAGGAGGCATAGACCAGCAGGGCGAAGGAGGCGGCATGGCTTTCGGGAAAGCCGTATTCACCAAACCCCTCGATCTGTTTGAAGCAGCGCTCGGCGAAGTCCTTTTCGTAACCCCGCAAAACCATGCCGTCGACCATCCGCTTGCGATAATTGCCGATCGTGCCGGTGCGCTTGAAAGTGGCCATGGCGCGGCGCAGTTCATCGGCCTCGCCCGGCCTGAAGCCGCCGGCGACGATGGCGATCTTCATCGCCTGTTCCTGGAACAGCGGCACGCCCAGCGTCCTGCCGAGTATCTCTTCCAGCTCCGGCTTGGGATATTCGGGCTTTTCCTTGCCCTGCCGGCGGCGCAGATAGGGGTGGACCATGTCGCCCTGGATCGGGCCCGGCCGCACGATCGCCACCTCGATGACGAGGTCATAGAATGTTTTCGGCTTGAGCCGCGGCAGCATCGACATCTGCGCGCGCGATTCGATCTGGAAGACGCCAATCGTGTCGGCACGGCAGATCATGTCGTAGACATGTTCGTCCTCGGCAGGGAGGGTGGCCAGCACATAGGGCTGGCCATAGTCATCCCGCGCATCAGGATAATGATCCTGGAGCAGGGTGAAGGCGCGCTGCAGGCAGGTCAGCATGCCGAGCGCCAACACGTCGACCTTGAGGATTTTCACCGCGTCGAGATCGTCCTTGTCCCACTCGACCATCTTGCGTTCGTCCATCGCCGTCTTGATGATGGGCACGATCTCGTCGAGCCGATCCCTGGTGATGACGAAGCCGCCGACATGCTGCGACAGATGACGGGGAAAGCCCATGATCTCGTTGGCGCATTCGATCACCTGCCTTGTCGCTGGATCGGTCTGATCGAGGCCGCCGGCCCTGGTCTCCTTTTCGCCGAGCTCCGAGGTCGACCAGCCCCAGATCGAGCTGGACAACGCGCTCCTGACGTCGTCCGACAGGCCCATCGCCTTGGCCACTTCGCGCATCGCCGACCGGCCCCGGTAGCTGACGACGGCCGCGGCAAGCGCGGTACGCTTGGCGCTGTATTTGGAATAGATATACTGGATGACCTCTTCGCGCTTTTCATGTTCGAAATCGACATCGATATCGGGTGGCTCGTTTCTTTCCTCGGAAATGAAGCGCTCGAAAAGCGAGTCGATCCGCTCGGGGCCCACTTCGGTGATGCCGATGCAATAGCAGACCACCGAGTTGGCCGCGGAGCCGCGTCCCTGGCAGAGTATGCCCTGGCTGCGGGCGAATTTGACGATGTCGTAGACAGTCAGGAAATAGCGCGCGTAATTCAGGCGCTCGATCAAAGCGAGCTCTTCCCGGATGCGCTTCGTCACATCGGCGGGAACGCCTGAGGGATAGCGTATCGCAGCTCCCTCTCGAGCCAGCCGTTCCAGTTCGGCCTGTGGCCCGAGGCCCGATTCCGTCGGTTCGTCGGGATAATTGTATTGGAGGTCACTGAGAGAGAAGCTCAATTCGCTGGCAAAGCGCAGCGTTTCCGCCAGTGCTTGCGGATGCCTGCGGAAAAGCCGCGCCATCTCCATTGGCGGCTTCAAATGGCGCTCGGCATTGGCCACCAGTTCCAGCCCCACTTCGGCAACAGGTACGTTGAGGCGGATCGCCGTCAGCACGTCCTGCAACCGGCGCCGTTCGGACGTATGGTAAAGAACGTCGTTGGTCGCCATCAGCGGAATGCCTGATACCTCAGCCATGGCAGCGGCCTGCTCGATACGGAAGCGGTCGTTGCCGTGATAATCTGGCGAAACGGCAAGCCGCAAAGCCTTGCCGAAGCGATCTTTGAGCCGACTAAGAACAGTGAGATCATCATTGGCGTCCGCCGACAGATCCGGCAGGACTGCCAGCGACATGAGATCGCCCCATTCGAAAAGGTCGTCGCGATAGAGAAGCGGTGCGCCCTTTTCGCTTTCGTCGCGCATATTGGCTTGCGTCAGCATGCGGCACAGATGGCCCCAGCCCTTGCGGTCCTGCGGATAGGCGAGAACGTCGGGCGTGCCGTCGCAAAAAACCAGGCGGCAGCCAGGATGATAGGAAAGACCTTCCACCTTGGCCTGCTGCCAGGCGCGCACGACGCCGGCCACCGTATTGCGGTCGGCAAGCCCGATCGACGAAAAGCCCAGGAACTTTGCCGCGACCACCAGCTCCTCCGGCTTCGAGGCGCCGCGCAGGAACGAGAAATTCGACTGGATGCCGAATTCGGCATAGGGAACGGCCGTCAGCGCGTTCATGCGAAGACCCCATGCATGAACCAGCGCGGCGCAGCCTGCGAGGCGCCGTAGAGACCCTGGCGGTAGAGCCAGTAACGGCGGCCGTCGCTATCCTCGATGCGGAAATAATCCCGGGTCGGCGTGTCTTCCTGCCCCGCCGCCTCCCGCCACCATTCCGGGGCGATGCGTTCGGGCCCTTCGGCGCGCGCGACCCGGTAGAGAGCCCGCCGCCAACGGAAATTCATCGGCGGTCCCTCCGGCATTTCGGTGGCCGGCACCTCGATCGGTTCGGGCGAACGGAACAGCCGGATCGGCCGCTCCGGCCGAAAGACAGGCTTGGAGGAAGTGTCTTGCATCTTGCCCGGCTTCTTCGGCGGAGAGACCCTTTGCGGCGCCTCCGCATAGGGAAGCATGGCGACGGCGCGCTCCGGCAGATGACTCTCGACGGCGACCGGTTTCAAAACCGCGCTGTCGCCGAGCCGGGCGCGGATGCGGTCGGCGAAAAGGGCGATGTCGGCGCCGTCGTCGCGCGTCTCGCCGGCGAGATCCGCCTGCTGCATGTCGAAGGCCGCGGCCGACAGGACCGAGAGGCGCACGAGATCGAAGCCATAGCCGGCATCGATGTCCTGTTCGAGCGCGGCAAGCCTTTCGTGAAACAATTTCTGGATCAGCAGCGGCTCGCGCAACGGCCGCGAGGTGCCGACGGCGATGCGGCTGACGGCGCCGTCGACGCGGAAAAGCAGCAGCGCCAGCCTTCTTGCGCCCTCGCCGCGGCGTTCGAGGTCCGCTTTCAAAGTCGTCGCCAGCATTTTCACCAGCCGCTCTATTTCGTCGGTCAGCATGATGGGTTCTGCGAGATGGCGTTCGACCGAAAGCGGCGCCATCGGCAGGCGCGGCGACACCGCCTCGTCGAGGCGGCCGAGCGCCTGGTCTAGACGCAAAAGCAGCGAGACACCGAAGCGGCGGGCGAGCGGCGCGCGCGGTGCTGCCATGACGGCGCCCGCCGTACGCAGGCCGACGCTTTCCAGGCTGGCGCGGATATCAGGCTCGATGCGCAGCGCCGCCAGCGGCAAGGGTGCGAGAAGCGCTTCCTCTTCGCCGCAGGGAACGATGCGGTCACTGGCAAACCGTGCCGCCGCCCAGGCAGCACCTGGTGTGGCGGCAAGGCCGGCGCGGACATCGAAACCCTGATGGAAAAAGCGCGACAGGATGTCGTCCAGCATCGACCGTTCGCCGCCGAAAAGATGGGTGCAGCCGGTGACGTCGAGGAACAGGCCATCGGCAGCGTCGAGCGCCACCAGCGGGGTGTAGCGGTCGCACCAGTCGGCAAGGCTTTCGAGCAGGCGGCGGTCGGCCTCGGGATTGGCTTCCACCACGTCGACCGACGGATGCATGGCGCGCGCGTCGGCTATGCCCATGCCGCGCTTCAGGTGAAGCGCCTCAGCCCGCTCGTCGAGGGCGGCGATGCGCTGCGCGTTCCCCTGGCGATGGCTGATCACCAGGGGCAGGTGATCCGACGGCCGGGAACGCCAGGACCGCCCCAGACGCTGCCGCAGGATCCTTTCCGCGGCGAGATGCGGAAACCACAGGGACAGGATTCGCTGCCCGTTCTTCCCCGGTCCTTCTTTCCTCAAAACTGCGTTCATCGGGGTTCCACTCCAGTGTGAATTGTCCTGGCAAGGCCGTGCGGCTCTTGCCGATGCTGACGGTGAAGGCGGGGCGGCCGATCGAGCCGGCGAGCGGCCCGGCGATCGTCTCGCGTGGTGCCGACGGCGCCGCCGACAGGACGAGGCGGACGGGTGCCGCCGTCGGCTCGGGTTCGCCGGCCTGGCGCAGCAGGAACACCGGCCGGCCGGCATTCTGTGCCCGGGCGTGCAGCCGCCGCGTCGCGGTGAGGTCCAGCCGCTGCGGACTGCCGCGGATTTCGAGGATGACGGCGGCGAGTGCCGTCATCCGGGCGGCCTCCTCGGCGGTCCACAGCGCATCGAGGAGCCTTGGCGCCTCGGAAAACAGCAATTGCTCCGGCTCGATGCCGAAAAGAGCGTGAAGCCCCCTGGCATAGGGAAAGCCGGCCTCCCGGAAGATCTCCGCGGTGCCGATCCACAGGACCGGCAGTCGCGGCCCCTGTTTGAGGATCAGGCTGACGAGCGACAGGGCGAAGCCGGCGACGGCCCCGGCATCGCGGGTGGCGGCGCCATGGATCTCGCTCAGCGCCGCCTTCGGCAGGCCGCCGCTGAGCGCAGTATCGAGACCTTCGGCACCGGTGCGCAGAAACGCATCGGGCGGCGCCACGGCGAGGCCGCGGCGGACGATTGTTAGATCCTGAGGCGGGATGTCCGCTGTTGGATTCTGGAGGGTGACATCAGCTGTTGGATTCCGGGGCGCATCAACGGGGGCTGCGCCGGCCGGCGCCTCCAGGCGCTCGGGCAGCGTTCCCTCGATCTTCGCGATCTGGCGGCGCAGGGCAAAAACAGTCTCCCGCGCCACGGCGCTTGTCGCCATGACGGTCAGCTTCCACTCACAATTGTTCCTGTTATGTTCTCTAGGATTCCAGAGGGCGGCCGAAGAGTCAAGCGGAGTCATGGGGAATTTATTCCTGCCCGCGCGTAGGCGGCAACCGCCCATTTGCCGAGCCCGGCTCGAAAGCCTATATGCCGGGATCAGAAGGACAAAGCATGGCCCGCATCTATAAAACCCGCACCTGGCACGACCAGCTTTCGCCGTCGATGGAGGAAATGGAGTTCCTGGCGCTGGAGGCTTACGCCCATCTGCCGGAAGAGTTTCACAAGCTGACCGGCGAGATCGTCATCCAGATCGCCGAATTTCCGACCGACGAGATCATGGACGATCTGTCGCTGGAAACGCCTTTCGACCTGCTCGGCCTGTTCGAGGGGCGCGGCATTGCCGAGCGCTGGAATCCGCAGACCGGCGAGGGGCCGAACCGCGTCACGCTCTACCGCCGCGCCATCCTCGACTACTGGGCCGAGAACGAAGAGACGCTGGGCGACATCGTCACCCATGTGCTGATCCACGAGATCGGCCATCATTTCGGCCTGTCGGACGATGATATGGAGCGGATCGAAGAGGCGGCGGAGTAAAGGGCCTCACGCTTCGTCATCCCAGGGCGGAGCAGTCGCGAAGCGACGTCGCGGAGACCCTGGGATCCATGCCGTTACGGTGGTGCAGTGCTACGGCGATGCAGAACCGAACGCTCACCATCCCGTTCTGCGGCAATGGGCGAGCGGGGCCGTCCCGATCGGTGGTATGATCGCACTAATCCTGATCCGCCGTGCCCTTCGGCAGAGGTAACGGCATGGATCCTAGGGTCTGCACTCCGCTTCGCGTCGCTCCGCCCTAGGATGACGAAAGAAGAGCGCTTCAGCAAACCTCCCTACCAATCGCTGAGCTTGGTGTCGGGCCCGTATTCCTGGCCCTCGATATCCTTCACCACGGCCTGGCCGCAGCGCATGGCCTTGGCCTCCATGTCGTAGGAATAGGTCGGCGAGCCGAACAGGTGCCAGCCCTTGTTCAGCGCTGCCGTCACCTTGTGGCAGAAGCTGGAATCGTCCGGACCGGACAGAAAGCGGTAGAGTTTCATTTTTCATTCCTGTCGTGAGTTGCCAATCATGCCCCGATGGTGGCCGCCTTCGCCAGCAGTTTTTCGGCCTGCGCCAGATGCAGCCGTTCGACCATTTTTCCATTCAGCGCTATCACTTGCCTGCCGGCATTTTCGGCAAGCGCGAAGGCCTCCTTCACCGAGCGCGCCTCGGCCACCGCTTCGGCAGATGGCGCAAAGGCCCGGTTCGCGGCATCGATCTGGGCCGGGTGAATCAGCGACTTGCCGTCAAAACCCATGGCGGCCGCTTCCCCGCATTCGCGCGCAAAAGCCTCCAGATCGCGAAAATCGTTGAAGACACCATCGAGCAGGTCGAGGCCGCCGGCGCGCGCGGCGAGCACCATCTGCATCAGCCACGGTGTGAGGTAGCGCCGGTCGGGCGTGGCGAGAATGCCGGTCTCCTTGACCAGATCGTTCGTTCCGGCAACGAAACAGACCAGCCGCGAGGCCGGATCGCGGCCAAGCTCGGCAATCGGTCCGATGTTGAGCAGAGCCTTGGGCGTTTCGATCATCGCCCATAGTTTCACCTCGTCGGGTGACAAATTGTCGTCGAGCACGTCGCCGGCTTCCAGAACGTCGCGCGGCGTGTCGACCTTGGGCAGCAGGATGGCGTCGGGCTCGCAGCGTGCCGCAGCCAGCAAATCGTCGGCGCCCCATTCGCTGGAGAGCGGGTTGATGCGAACGGCCATCTCGCAGCGCCGGCCGGGGCGACTGGCGAAGATGCCGGCCAGTTTTTCCCGCGCAGAAACTTTGTCGGCCGGGGCGACGGCATCTTCGAGATCGATGATGACGGCATCGCAGGCCAGCGACGTGATCTTGCTCAGCGCCTTGTCGTTCGACGCCGGGACGTAAAGCACCGAGCGGCGCGGGCGGTAGGTTTCGGTCATGCCTGATCTATGCCGTCTGCGGCCAGTCGAGGCAAGCACACAGGGCAATCGCTTCGGGCATAGCTTGTGTTGGATACGAGCCAATCGTCGAAGTTGGCGCCGCCCCTCATCGCCCTGCCGGGCACTTCTCCCCGTATAGTGGCGGGGAGAAGGGGCTGCAGCCTCGGCGCGCCCTTCTTGCAACGCTGGTGATTGGCGAAACCGGCGATGAGAGCACTCCTCTCCCCGTCACTTCACAGTCACTACACGGGGAGAGGATGCCGGCAGGCAGGTGAGGGCGGCGCAAACGCCCGGAAAGGGTGACGGGGCGACTTCAAACCTGAAGTGATTGCCTGACCCTGCACAAAAACTGCACGAGATTGCGGAAATTCTCCTCGGATCCGCCCCGCCGCCTGCATTTCGATCGGCGACATACGCCGCATGCAAGAGCGAGAAAAGCCCCGTTGGTCCCTGCCGTACCGCCTCCGCAATGACGGTTGGTGGCTCGTCGATCCACCCCGGCCGCACGGTTCGGCGACCCTCTTCCACTTCATCCTGAAATGTCCGCCCCCCGGCCGGATCAAAGCCGCTGAGAAAATCTGATCATGACATCGTTGCTTACGGCCGCGCCGAGCTATTGCGCGCGATTCGGCGTTGCCGTCCTGCTTGCCGCGCTGGCGGATTTCTTCTTCTATGGGCAGCCCGTTGGCATCACGTTTTTCCTGTTCGGCATCACGCTTGCCGCCGCAGCTGCGGCGATCCAGCCGTCGGCGCTCAGCGCCCGCGGCCTTTGGCTCGGATTCGCCGCCTTGCTTGTCGGGCTGCTGCCGCTTATCGAAAATGTCAGTGCGCTGTCCGTCGCGATCGGGCTGGTGGCGATCGCCGTCTTTGCGCTTTCGCTGGTCGGGCGGCTGTGGCGCGGCGCTGCCCGCATTGCCGGCCAGCTCGCGCTCTTCCTTCTCGCAGCACCCTTCCGGTTCGTCCACGATTTCTTCTGCTGGCGCAAGGCGGCACGGCGGTTCGGTCGGCGGCGCATCCGTCTCGCGCCGATCGCCGTCTGGATCATGCCGCTGACCCTGGGCGCAGTGTTTCTCGCGCTGTTCGGCGCCGCCAATCCGGTCATCGAACACTGGTTGTCGCTGATCGATCTCCTCGCACTGCTCGACTTCATCGAGCTGCCGCGGCTGGCTTTCTGGCTGTTCGCGCTTGCCGGCGTCTGGGTCTTTCTGCGCCCGCGGCTACCGCGCTTTTTGCGCCGCATTGCGCATCTTGCGTTGCCTATCCCCCTCGGGGTGACGACCACAAGAGCCGCCGCCAAGCCGGTCGAGGACATCGTCTTCGGCAAGGCCGCCATTCTTCGCGCGCTGGTCGTCTTCAACATGCTGTTCGCCGTGCAGACCGCACTCGACGCCACCTATCTGTGGGGCGGCATCGCCCTTCCCGACGGGCTGACCTATGCCGCCTACGCGCATCGCGGCGCCTATCCCTTGATCGTCACCGCGCTACTCGCCGCCGGTTTCGTGCTGGCGGCGCTTAGGCCGGGAAGTGCGACCTCCGGCGATCCGTTCATCCGCCGGCTGGTCTATGTCTGGGTGGCGCCAGAACATCGTTCTGGTCATCTCCTCGATCCTGCGGCTCGAACTCTATATCGGCATCTATGCGCTGACCTACTGGCGCGTCGCCGCCTTCGTCTGGATGGGGCTGGTGGCGGCGGGCCTCGCCCTGATCATCGCCCGCATCGCGCTCGGAAAATCCAATGAATGGCTGCTTTCCGCCAATCTTCTGACGCTTTCGGCGACGCTTTATGCCTGCTCGTTCATCAACTTTGCCGCACTGATCGCCAACTACAATGTTGAGCACTCTTTCGAAATGACCGGCCAGGGCACCGAGCTCGATTTCCGGTATCTGCGTTCGCTTGGTCCCAGCGCCTGGCCGGCGCTCGATCGCTTCCTCGAGCATCAGGGCAGGACGAATGCGGCCAGCGTTCCCTCCTACCGCGAACTCGCCCGTTTGCTTGGGCAGGACGAGGCCCGCTACCGCGCCGGCCGAGAAAACTGGCGCGCCTGGAGCTTTCGTGACTGGCGACTCCTTCGTACTCTCGACACAAATATCCCGTTCGTGGTTCCTCAGGGCTCCGAAACCTTCGCGCCGGGTCCCTGATTGATGCCGCATAACATCCTTGTCGCCGACGACGATCCGCACATCCGCGAAATCATCTGCTTCGCGCTCGAAAAGGCAGGCATGAAAACGGTTGCGGTGGCCGACGGCGCGGCCGCATTGCAGGCGATCGAACGCCGCGCGCCCGATCTTGTCGTGCTCGACATCGGCATGCCGGAGATGGACGGGCTGGAGGTCTGCCGGCGGCTGCGGCACACATCCGATGTGCCGGTGCTGTTCCTGTCCGCGCGTGATGAAGAAATCGACCGCATCCTCGGGCTCGAAATGGGTGGCGACGACTATGTCACCAAGCCGTTCAGCCCGCGCGAACTGGTCGCACGCGTCAATGTCATCTTGCGGCGCGCTCGCCCGACAAAGGCCGAACAGGCCGACGACAGGCAATTGTCGCATGGCAGGCTGGCTTTGCTGCCGGCCAGCCACGCCGCCAGCTTCGACGGCAGGCCGCTGGTGCTGACCTCGATCGAATTCGCCATCCTGAAAGGGTTTCTGGCACGCCCGGCGCATGTGCTCGGGCGCGACATGGTGATGGCCAATGCCTATGCCGGCAACATCCATGTCGCCGACCGCACCGTCGACAGCCATATCCGCAACATCCGCGCCAAGCTGGCGGCGGCCGGCTGCACGGATGCGATCGAGACCGTGCATGGCGTCGGCTTCCGGCTGGGCCGGTGCGGCGCGTGACGGCGCAGAAATGGCGCCCGCGCCTCGCCACGGTTGTTGTTGCCATCCTGATCATGGTGATGGCGCTGCCGCTGGTCGGCCTGTTCTTCTTCCGGCTCTACGAGAACCAGCTGATCCGCCAGACCGAGGCCGAGCTGATCGCGCAAGGTGCCGCCCTTGGCGCCATCTATGCGCAAGAAGTCCGCGCCGCCGGCATCCCGGCCGAGAGGCTCGGCGCGGCCGTGCCTGCCGACAGAGACAATCCGGGCTCTCCCTACCGGCCGATCGAGCCAAGCCTCGATCTCGCCTCCGACAGGGTTCTGGCGACACGGCCTGCGGCGACCGCCGCCACCATCGATCCCGCCTTCACGGCGATCGGCGCTCGCCTGTCGGGCATTCTTGCCGAGACGCAGAAAACCACGCTTGCCGGCTTCCGTCTGCTCGACGCGAAAGGCGTCGTCATCGCCGGGCGCGAAGAAGTCGGCCTGTCGCTCGGCGCCGTCGGCGAGGTTCGCGCAGCACTTGCCGGCCACTACGCCAGCGCGCTCCGGCAGAGGATCCCAGACGAGCCGCCACCGTCGCTCTATTCGGTCAGCCGCGGCACAAGAGTCCGCGTCTTCGTCGCCATGCCGGTCGCGGTCGACGGCAAAATCGCCGGCGTGGTCTATCTGTCGCGGACGCCGAACAACATCGTCAAACATCTCTATGGCGAGCGCGGCAAGGTGGTGCTGGCGGCGATCGCCATCCTCGGCGGCACGCTGCTCATCGGCCTGATCTTCCTGCGCACCGTCAGCCGGCCGATCTACGCACTGATGGAACGGACAAAGCGCATCGCCGCCGGCGACCGCGAAGCCATCAGGCCGCTCGATCATCACGGCACGCGCGAGATGGCAGCGCTTTCCGACGCCTTCCTCGACATGGCCGAAAAGCTGCATGCGCGGTCGGACAGCATCCAGACTTTCGCCACCCATGTCTCGCACGAGCTCAAATCGCCGCTGACGGCGATCCAGGGTGCGGCCGAATTGCTGCGCGATTCGGGTAGCGCAATGGACGAGGCCGAGCGGCGGCGCTTTTCCAACAACATCGTCACCGATGCGGGGCGGCTCAATTTGCTGGTGCGTCGTCTGCTCGACCTGGCGCGCGCCGAAAATCTTGCGCCCAGCGGCGAAAGCACATCGGTTGGCGCCGCGCTGGCACTGCTGCCGGCCGAGGACAGGCTGGCGGTGCGCGTCGAGGCCGGCGGCGATATCGGTCTGCGCATGTCGGCCGAGAACGCGGCGATCGTGCTCGCCAATCTCATCGACAATTCGGCGCGGCATGGAGCGACGCTCGTTTCCATTACGGCGGCGAGTACGGACGGCAAGGCGATTGTCCAGCTGAGCGACGACGGCGCCGGCATTTCGCCCAGCAACCGGGCCCGCATCTTCGAGCCGTTCTTCACCACGCGCCGCGATTCAGGCGGCACCGGAATGGGCCTCGGCATCGTGCTGGCCCTCCTGAAAGCGCATGATGGCACGATCCGCCTGGTTGACTCCGAGCGCGGCACGCGCTTCGAGATCATCCTGCCGGCTGTATGAATTGGAGCCTGATCCGAAAACCGGCTTTCGGGATCATGCTCTGGAACTGGAGAAGCGAAAGAGTGCGCTACGACGTCGTCATCATCGGTGGAGCCATCGTCGGCTCCTCGATCGCCTATTATCTGCGCGAGGAAGGCTTTTCGGGCTCGATCGCGCTGGTCGAGCGCGACCCGCAATTCGCCCATGCGGCAACGACGCTGTCCTGCGCTTCGATCCGCCAGCAGTTTTCGATTCCCGAGAACATCCGCCTGTCGCAGTTCACGCTGAAACTGTTCCGGCGACTGACGGAAGAATTCGGGGCCGACGCCGATATCGGCTTTCGCGAAGGCGGCTATCTCATCCTTGCCGCCGAGAACGGGTTGCCGATCCTCAAGGCCAACCACGAGACGCAGTTGGCCGAGGGCGCCGACATCGTGCTTGAGGATGCGGAGGCGCTTGTCCGCCGGTTTCCGTGGCTGTCGGCGGAGGGCATCACCGCCGGCGCCTATGGCCGCACGGGCGAAGGCTGGTTCGACGCGCATGCCATGCTGATGCTGTTCCGCAAGGCGCTGCGCGAGAAAAAGATCGATTTCGTCACCGCTGGTGTGACCGGCATCGAACGGCAGGGCGACCGCGTCACCAGCGTCAGCCTCGACAATGGCGAGCGGCTCGACGCCGGCATCGTCGTCAACGCCGCCGGGCCGAATGCCGGCAAGGTTTCCGCAATGGCCGGACTGGCGCTGCCGGTGGAACCGCGCAAGCGCAACGTCTTCATCTTCGAGGCGCGCGAGAAATATGACGACATGCCGCTGCTGGTCGATCCCTCAGGCATCTATGTCAGGCCGGAAGGTTCGGTCTACATCACCGGCGGCGCCGAGCCGGAAGAGGGCGACGGCCCTGCCGATCCCGGCGATTTCGAGCCCGACTGGCCGCTGTTCGAAGAGGTGATCTGGCCGGTGCTGGCGACCCGCATTCCCGCCTTCGAGGCGATCAAGCCGACGCGCGCCTGGGCCGGGCATTACGACTACAACACGCTCGACCAGAACGCGGTGATCGGCCCGCATCCGCAGGTCAGCAATTTTCTCTTCGCCAACGGTTTTTCCGGCCACGGCCTGCAGCAGGCGCCGGCCGTCGGCAAGGCGCTGGCCGAGCTGATCGTGCATGGCGGCTACCGCACGGTGGACTGCTCGGCGTTCGGGTATGAGCGCGTCGCCGAGGGGCGGGCTTTCAGGGAATTGAATGTGATCTAGCCAAGAAGGGCTGGCGCCGCGACGGTCCCTTTAGATGCTGGAGGGACAGAGGGGGCGCGAAGGATCGCGACAGCCGATGCCGCGGTGCAGAGGCCTGGCGAACCGTCAGCGCTCGCGACCGAACCAGAAGGCGTCGGGCATGCGCGCCATGCCGATCCGTTCGTAGAAGCCGACGGCGTCGGGCACGGAAATCAGTGACATGGCGACGGATGGCCCGAGCTGCCGTCGCGCTTCGTCGAGCAGACCCTTGCCGATGCCGAGCCCTTGCGCCGATTTGCAGACGGCGAGCTCGGAAATATAGCACACCCACGAGAAGTCGGTGATGCCTCGGGCTAGGCCAATCAGCGGCTTGCCAGGCGCATCGAGGCGCGCCGTCAACACCAGATCTGCATTGGCAAGCATCGCCTTCAGACGGACGTCGTCATCGATGGGCCGAGTGACGCCGAGGCCGGATTCCACCAGCACGCGGCGGAACTCGGCTGCGTCGAGGGTCGGTTCGCTGGCGTAGAGGACTTTGGGGCGTGTTGTCATGCCGGCCAAGGTGCACCATAGGGCGGCAGTTTTGAAGCGGTCTGTGCTCCAGGACCAAGGCCAGCCGAAAACAGCCGCCTTTTATTTGACCGCAGCTTTGTGTAAACCGGGCGCCGACACATCCCCGCAGCGAAAAGAAGACGGGCAAAGACCATGGAAAAATTCACCAAGCTCACCGGCGTTGCCGCGCCGATGCCGATCGTCAATGTCGATACCGACATGATCATCCCCAAGGATTATCTCAAGACGATCAAGCGCACCGGGCTCGGCAGCGGGCTGTTCGCCGAAATGCGCTACAAGGACGACGGTTCGGAAAATCCGGATTTCGTGCTCAACAAGCCGGCTTATCGCAAGGCGCAGATTCTGGTCGCCGGCGACAATTTCGGCTGCGGATCGAGCCGGGAGCACGCGCCGTGGGCGCTGCTCGATTTCGGCATTCGTTGCGTCATCTCGACCTCGTTCGCCGACATTTTCTACAACAACTGCTTCAAGAACGGCATCCTGCCGATCACCGTCAGCCCCGAGGATCTGGAGAAGCTGATGGACGACGCCTCGCGCGGTTCCAACGCAACGGTGTCGGTCGACCTCGAAGCCAAGGAAATCCGCGGACCGGACGGCGGCGTGGTCAAGTTCGACCTCGACGACTTCAAGCGGCACTGCCTGCTCAATGGGCTCGACGACATCGGCCTGACCATGGAGAAGGCCGACGCCATCGCCTCGTTCGAGAAGAAGAACGCCGCTGAGCGCCCCTGGGCCTGAGCGGTACGATGACCCGGCCGCGACAGGCCGGGTTCGTGGCGGCTGGAACGGAGGAACAGCCATGACACGTTCGCTTCTTGCCGGCGCCTGCGCGCTGGCGTGGATTCTGATGCCGGTGGCTGGCGCGCATGCACAGACCGATAAGGTGCTCGTGCCGGCTGACGATGCGTCCGGCGGGGCCGCCGACCTGGGCGCGTCGAGCAATGCGGCCCTAGCCGACTATGACAGCCAAGCACCGGTCCCGTTCGAGAGTGGGCAGCTGACCATCACCCAGCAGGAAGAGTACGGCGAGAAGGTGCTGGCCTATGACGGCAAGCAGCTGGCCAGCAATTACGAGGTGTCCTTCGACAGGATCGTCAGGGTCGGCGGGGTCAACGTCGCGCTGGTCGATGTCGGCGATGGCGGCAACCAGTGCGGCCCGGCCACGGTGATCGTCTGGAAGCCGGAAGGCGGCACCATCCAGAGCACCACGGTCGAGCAGGATGAATGCGGCGCCCCGCCGGCTGCGATCTCCGACAGCGCCATCTATTTCGTGCCCTATCTGCTGCCGGGCGTTTCCAAGCCGGCGCTGCAATGGTCGCCGACGGACGGGCTGACGACTTCCGGCAATCTCACCTATATGCCGGAGCCCGGCACTGACTGGAAAGACGTCGATCCGTCGAAATACGATAACATCGTCGACGCCTTCCACAACGAGGCCGTCTACAGGCTGGCCGAGACGCTGCTCGGCAAGGAGATGCCCGAGATGGCGACCAGCCTGCTGGTCGGCGGCGGCACCGAGAAAACCGCCTCGGGCGCCTTCTATGCCAGCGGCTGCGTGCCGCACGATTGCGGCGGCAATGACGGCTTCATGGCGGTCGATCCGGCCAACCACAAGCTCTATTTCGCCCGCCGGGGCGACAAGCCCGAACCGGACGCGTGGCCAACTGTGAACACGTGGCCCGCCGAGGTCAGGGAAGCGATGGACAAGGCGCTCGGTTCGCCGAATTAGCTTCTCTGCTTCGCGCCTTCGTTCCCGAGGCGGGGCCGAGCGGCGGCGGTCGTAACCTTGGAGCATCGACAAAAAACCCGGCGCATGGCCGGGCTTTCCGTCGACTAGGAATTTCTATCAATCGCCATCGATCGCCGTGGCGATGCGGGCGATGGCCTGTTGATAGTTGCTCGCGTCATTCCAGCCGGCAATTGCATCGAGATTCGCCTGCGCGCTGGCACCCGCCTGCCAACCATGAGCCTTGAGGAAGTTGGCGGTGGAAGCCAACGCAGTGGCCTTGTCGCGCAGATTTCCGCTGCCGACCCCGTATTTCAAAACATTTCCGGGCAGGAACTGCGTATGGCCAATCTCGCCATGCATGGCGCCGACCGACGAGGCGCTCAACGCGCCGCGATCAACCAGCTTCAGGGCTGCAACAGCATGCGGGTAAAAGAACTCCGGGCGGCGGCAATCATAGGCAAGCGTTACAATGGCAGAGACCGTATTCTGCTTGCCCAAGAAGGAACCGAAGCCAGTCTCCATCCCCCAGATGGCGAGCAACACACCCGGCGTCACGCCGTAGGTCCGTTCGATCTTGTCGAACAGCGCCGCGTTCGACTTCTTCAGCGAGCGGCCCTTGGAAATGATGGTGGACGCGCCACGGCGCTTCATGAAAGCTTCCACCGAGCCGCCGAAAGCCTTGTGGATAGCGCGGTCGGCGGCGATCGTCCTTTTTGCGTAGGTCGCGCCAGCCAGGGCGGCCAGACCCTTCGAGCCTACACCGTTCGCCCTAGCCTCCGCGGCGAACTCAGCCTTCCACGCTTCGAAGCCGGCGCCTGTGTCGCCGCACTGGGCGGCCTGTGCAGCTGTTGCCGCCGCAAGCATCATCGATGCTGCCGCCGCTAAAATCTTTCCCTTGGCAAAAAATGCCATGTTGCTCTCCTGGTTGCCTGGATCTTGTCCCAAATACGAATTTGCCAGCGAAACGCCCGCTTGTCACACGTGCGCCCGCTTGGACGCAGTACGCTCCAACACTTTACAATCAGCGCATCGTGCTTTCCGACAATCGAAACCGATTTTCGAGCCGCCGCGCTAAGAAGTCGTTTACGCATCGCCGCCGCAGCGCTGGCGAATGCCGGAGAACTTGCTTACGATCAAGTAATTATTGTGGCGGGGGCTGGAATATTCATGGAAGACGTTGACGTCGTGGTCATCGGCGCCGGCTCGGCGGGACTTTCCGCCGCCAAGACCCTGCGTGCGGCCGGCCTTTCCTTCAAGCTGTTCGAAGCGATGAATCGTATCGGCGGCCGCGCCTGGACCAGCGATCAGCATTTCGGCGTTCCTTTCGACATCGGCTGCGCCTGGCTGCACGCGGCCGATCGCAATCCCTACTTTCCCGAGGCGCAAGCCGCCCGCTGGACGCTTCATCATCACGACATGAATGTCGATCATCTCTATTATCGCAACCGAAAGGCGAGCGAGGACGAAGAGGCCGCGATGAAAGCGGCCGATACCAGGCTGTTCGAGCTGCTGGCGGCACATGAGGTCAAGGTTGGCGACGACGACCGTCTTTCGGCCCTGCTCGCCAAAGGCCATGCGCCGCGCGCCGCCGCCACCTTCGCCGGGCCGATGGACTTCGGCGCCGACGAGGACGAGATCTCGATCCGCGACTTTCAGGCCGCCGCCGATCTCGAGCCGAACTATTTCACCAAGGAGGGGTTCGGCGCGCTGGTCGCCCGTTTCGGCGCCGACGTGCCGGTCGAGCTGTCGACACCGGTGCGGAAAATCCTCTGGGACGTGCCCGGCGTCGCCTGCGTCACCGATCGCGGCACCATCCGCGCCAAGGCGGCCATCGTCACCGCCTCGCCGGCGGTGCTCGCCTTCGAGGAGATCGAATTCGCGCCGGCGCTGCCCGACACGCATTTCGCTGCCTTCTTCGACCTGCCGATGGGCATGCTGACCAAGCTGCCGGTTGAGATCAGGGGCACACGGCTCGGGCTGGCGCCCTTCGACGACCTGCTGATCGAGCGGCTGGCCAGGCACGACATCTACTTCCTTTGCTTTCCCTTCGACCTCGACCTGATGGTCGGCTTCGTCGGCGGCGATTTTGCCTGGGAGATGTCGGCGGCGGGCGAGGCGGCAGGCGTCGACTTCGTCGTCGACCGGCTGTGCGCCGTCTTCGGCGGCGACGTGCGAAAACATGTCGGGCGCGCCATGATGACCAATTGGGGCGGCGAGCGGTTCGTGCGCGGCGCCTATGCGGCGGCCCGACCTGGCCGTTCGCAGGCGCGCGCCACGCTGATGCAGCCGGTGGCGGAAAAAATTTTCTTCGCCGGCGAGCATCTGGCCGGTCCGCTGATGCAGACCTGCGGCGGCGCCAGGCTATCGGGCGAGGCGGTGGCGAGAACGGTCGCCGCCCAGCTTGCAGCAAAATAGCAACGGCAGGAACGCCGACCGCCGACAGGCGTTTGGGCGATATGCCGCTCCGCACTATATCCGGGCTGATAATTTGAGACCTGATGATTTGAGATTGGGATGAAGCTCTTCGATTGTCCGCATTGCGGCCACCGCCTCTATTTCGAGAACGCCCAGTGCCTGAACTGTGCCAGCTCCGTGCTCTACGATCCCGGGCATGCGCGCTTCGTGTTGTCCGGCGCCGGCGGCGTTTTCCAATGCACCAATACCGACGAGTGCGCCTGCAACTGGATGGCTGAACCTGGCCATGCCTTCTGCCGCGCCTGCGTGCTGAACCAGTTGATCCCGGACCTTTCGGTCGAGGGCAACCGCCGTCGCTGGATCCGCGTCGAAGCGGCAAAGAAGCGGGCAATCTATTCGCTGCTCGCCGCCGGACTGCCGGTCGCACCCAAGCAGAACGCCGGCGATGAGGCCGGCCTCGCCTTCGACTTCCTTGCCGATCCGATCGGCGGTCCGGGCGGCGAGCGTATCCTGACCGGCCATGACAACGGCCTGATCACACTCAATGTCGCCGAGGCGGACTCGGCCGAGCGCGAAAGACGGCGCGTCGAGATGGGCGAGAACTACCGCACTTTGCTCGGCCATTTCCGCCACGAGCTCGGCCACTATTACTGGGACCGCCTGATCCGCGACGACCCGCAACGGCTTGCCGCCTTCCGTGCATTGTTCGGCGACGAGCGCACCGATTACGAGCAGGCGCTGAAGGCCTACCATGCCAATGGCGCGCCGCCCGATTGGCAGCAGGACCACATTTCCGCCTATGCCACGTCTCATCCCTGGGAGGACTGGGCCGAGACATGGGCACACCATCTGCACATCACCGATACGCTGGAGATGGTGCATGCGCTGAATTTCCCGCTCGGCCGGCTGGAAACCGTGGAGGCCAACGACCTGTCGCGGGGCGACACCGGCGGCGAACTGCAACCGGCGCCGTCGGAACCTGCCGCTGTTCCCGAACCGTTCGAAAAGATCCTGGCCCGCTGGCTGGTGCTGTCGGAAGCGTCGAACTCGATCAACCGCTGCATGGGCCTGCCGGACCTCTATCCCTTCGTCATCTCGGAGGTGACGGCACAGAAGCTGGCCTTCGTCCACGATCTCCTGACCGGTGTCGTGAAAGAAACCGGAACAAAACGTGAGCCGGCCGAGGCGTTTTAGCCGGAACGCATGAGGTGTTGTTTCGTTTTCGTTCGCGAGGGACCATCAACACGGAGCGAAACCATGAAGCGCATACTATTTCCTGCTGTCGCCGGAGCGCTTGTCGCCATGTCCGGCACAGCCTTGGCCGATACCGCCGTCTCGGCGGTCGCCGATCTCAACATTCGCGCCGGCCCAGGCCCGCAATACCCGGTCATCGGCGTGCTCGCCGCCGGCCAGTCGGCAACGCTCGATGGCTGCATTCAAAACAGCAAATGGTGCACCATAGCCGAGGCCAATGGCAAGGGCTGGATCTATTCCGACTACGTGACGGCCGATTTCGGCGGCAACGAGGTCGTCCTGACCCGGCGCCCGGCCGACGCAGACATTACTATCGTCGAAGCGCCCGCCGACGTCGACGAGCCCGACATCTATACCGGAGCGATCGTCGCTGGCGAGCCGATCGAGCCGATCAGGCGGCCGCCGGCCGAGGTCCGCACCTACATCGAGACCAACCGGGTCGACCCGGTCTATCTCGAGGGCGAGGTGGTTACCGGCGCGACCTTGCCCGACACCGTCGAGTTGCGTGAGATTCCGGACTACGACTACCGCTATGTCTATGTGAACGGTCAGCCGGCACTGGTCGACCCCGGCACCCGACGCATCATGTACGTCGAGCGCTGACATCAGCAAGCAATCAGGCGCCCGCCCGGCAAGAGCCCGCGGCGGTCGCCTCTGTCCGATATCGTTAACCTGAGCCTTCGTGCTGGAGCGGCGTGCCCGCCGCTCCAGCCTTTTGTTCGAGCATCGGATTTTCCCAAAACCGGTTCCACTTTTGGGTCCGATGCTCTAGATCATGCGACCCGATGCATCAGGCAAGGAACCCGCGTGATATCAGATCCTGCTGCCTTCGAGCATTATCGGCGCTCTCCCAACGCCAAGACGACCCTGCCGCGGCTCCTGCTCGGAACGGCGATCGTCGGCCTGTTCTGGGTTGCGACAACCATGGCCGTGCTGTTCGGCGGCGCCTATCTTTTTGTTATCTGGCAGGCATTGTCTGGCACCCCGATAGAAGGAGGGGCGGTGCAGAATTTCTTGGCCTCGCCCGCCGGGATCCTCGCCGCGCTCGCCTCGTTTGCCGGAATCTGGCTTGGCCTGTGGGCTGCCATGCGCTGGGTCCATCACGAACCGCTGACGGCGCTGATCGGCACCAGCCGCCGCGTCTCGGGCTCCGGATTCCTCAAGGGATTGGCCGCGGTGCTGATCACATCGCTGCTCTCCGAAATCCTGCTCTATCTCTTGCAGCCCGACCTTGTGCGCGGCGCGATCGGCCTGTCGTCCTGGCTGCTGTTCCTGATCCCGATCATTGTGCTGACCCTGCTGCAGACCTCGTCCGAAGAGGTGCTGTTTCGCGGCTATCTTCTCAGGGGCCTGGCCAACCGGTTTCAAAACCCTTTCATCTGGGCATTGCTGCCAGCGCTTCTGTTCACTTCGATGCATTGGAGCCCGAGCTCGACGGCCGCCATCAACGCTTGCGTGCTGGCTTCGATCGCCGCTTTTGCGCTGCTCCTGACGCTTGTGGTCTATGCCACGGGCAATCTCGGCGCGGCCTTCGGCGCCCATCTCGGCAATAATCTGACCGGCTTCCTGCTGATTTCGCATCAGCAGAGCTATAATTCCTTCGCCCTGTTCAATGCCAAGCCGCTCGAAGGCCCCGGCTGGACGACGCTTGATGCGGTCCTCATCGCGGCGATCGGCATCGTCTGCAGCCTGTTGACTGTTCTTCTGCTGCTGCATCCGCGCTCGCCGCTGAAGGTCGGGCCGGATTAGGCGGAGTCGGGAGAAAACGCCTGATGTCACTGTACGGGGAGACGTGCCCGGCAGGGCGATGAGGGGCAGCGCAACCTGAAGCGATTGGCCATCGCTCTTTGTCCGCACCTTGACTCCGCGGCCGATTTCCTGTCTACACGCCGCGAATTCCGCGACGAGTATCCCTCCGAGCAAGCCGACCGGGACGCCGAAGCCTCTTTGAGGTGACGTGCTGTAAATCGATCCTGGAGGCCAACATCCGGCAGCGCTGTGCGCCCCCGGGTGCTTTTTGGCTTTGGGCTTTTGCCCGGGCTGGCTTTGTTTGGACTGGCTTTGAGTTGGATACTGGGCGCGAACGCATTACTTCTCGGATCGAACCCGAACCGAGATTGAAGGAAGACAGATGTTTGAATCCCTTCAGGAGCGCCTTGGCTCCATCCTGAACGGCCTTACCGGCCGCGGTGCCCTGTCCGAGGCCGATGTCTCGGCGGCGCTGCGCGAGGTGCGCCGTGCGCTGCTCGAGGCCGACGTGGCGCTGGAAGTGGTGCGTTCCTTCACCGACAAGGTGCGCGAGAAAGCCGTCGGCGCCGCCGTGCTGAAGTCGATCAAGCCCGGCCAGATGGTCGTCAAGATCGTCCATGACGAGCTGGTCGAGATGCTGGGCGCCGAAGGCGTCGCCATCGACCTCAATGCGCCGGCTCCGGTCGTCATCATGATGGTCGGCCTGCAGGGCTCCGGCAAGACGACGACATCGGCCAAGATCGCCAAGCGCCTCACCGAGCGTCAGAACAAGAAGGTTCTGATGGCCTCGCTCGACACGCGGCGTCCCGCCGCGCAGGAGCAGCTCCGTCAGCTCGGCGAGCAGGTCAAGGTCGCCACGCTGCCGATCGTCGAGGGCCAGACGCCGGTCGACATCGCCCGCCGCGCTGTGCAGGCGGCAAAGCTCGGCGGCCATGACGTCGTCATCCTCGACACCGCCGGCCGCACCCATATCGACGAGCCGCTGATGGCCGAGATGGCCGACATCAAGAAGGTGTCGTCGCCGCACGAGATCCTTTTGGTTGCCGATTCGCTGACCGGCCAGGACGCCGTCAATCTGGCGAAAAGCTTCGATGAGCGCGTCGGCATCACCGGGCTGGTGCTGACCCGCATGGATGGTGATGGGCGTGGTGGTGCAGCACTTTCCATGCGCGCCGTCACCGGCAAGCCGATCAAGCTGATCGGCACCGGCGAGAAAATGGACGGGTTGGAGGAATTCCATCCCAAGCGCATCGCCGACCGCATCCTCGGCATGGGCGACATCATCAGCCTGGTCGAAAAGGCTGCCGAAAACATCGACGCCGAGCAGGCGGCGGCGATGGCCAAGAAAATGCAGTCGGGCAAGTTCGACCTGAACGACCTTGCCGGCCAGCTTCAGCAGATGTCGAAGATGGGCGGCATGGGCGGTATCATGGGCATGATGCCGGGCATGGGCAAGATGAAGGACCAGATGGCCGCCGCCGGTCTCGACGACAAGATGTTCGGCCGCCAGCTCGCCATCATCTCGTCAATGACCAAGGCCGAGCGCGCCAACCCCGATATTCTGAAGCACTCGCGCAAGAAGCGCATCGCCGCCGGCTCCGGCACCGACGCGGCCGAGATCAACAAGCTCCTGAAGATGCATCGCGGCATGGCCGACATGATGAAGGCGATGGGCGGCAAGGGCAAAGGCGGTGGCCTGATGCGCGGCATGATGGGCGGCCTGGCCCAGAAGATGGGCCTCGGCGGCATGATGCCAGGGGGCATGGGTGGCCCGGGCGGCATGGTGGGGGGCGGCATGCCGGACCTGTCCAAGATGGATCCCAAGCAGCTCGAAGCCTTGCAGAAGCAGGCGCAGGCAGCCGGTCTCGGGGGCATGAAGGGCCTGCCCGGTGGCCTTCCAGGTGGCGGTGGCCTGCCTGGGCTGCCCGGCGGCATGAAGCTTCCTGGTCTGCCGGGATCTGGCGGCGGTCTGCCAATGCTCGGCAAGAACGGCCCCGGCAAGAAGAAGTGAGGGCGCCATGAACGAAGAGAAGGACATGGCCGACGCTCGTGCGGCGCTGGTCGACTACCGCGCCTCGATCGACAACATCGACGCAGCGCTCATCCACATGCTGGCCGAGCGTTTCCGCTGCACCAAGGCGGTCGGCGAGCTGAAGGCGTCGCATGGCCTGCCACCGGCCGATCCGGCACGCGAGCAGCAGCAGATCGCCCGCCTTCGCCAACTGGCGAAGGACGCCCATCTCGACCCGGATTTCGCGGAGAAATTCCTGAACTTCGTCGTCCGCGAAGTGATCCGGCATCACGAGCATATCGCCGCATCCAACGGCGTTACGAAAACCGGCTGAGGACCAGTGCATGTCGCCCAAAAGTGCGCAGCGGTTTTGGGACAACGACATGCATAAAGACGACAGCCATAACCCCGATCAACGAATCAGAATTTTAGGAGAAGAAAATGCCACTGAAAATCCGACTGGCCCGTGCGGGCTCGAAGAAGCGTCCCTATTACCACGTCGTCGTCGCCGACGCCCGTTCGCCGCGCGACGGCCGTTTCATCGAGTCGCTCGGCTCGTGGAACCCGCTGCTGCCCAAGGACGGCGAGCGGGTCAAGGTCGACGCCGACCGCGTCAAGCATTGGCTCTCGCATGGCGCCCAGCCGACCGACCGCGTGCTGCGCTTCCTCGACGAGGCCGGCATCGCCAAGCGTGAGGCCCGGTCCAACCCGAAGAAGGCCGAGCCCGGCAAGAAGGCGCAGGAACGCGCCGCACTTCTGAAGAAGGCGCAGGACGATGCAGCCGCCGCCGCGGCAGCCGCGCCGACCGAGGCGGAAGCCGCGACCGCCGAATAATCTAATCTGCTTTTATCCCACGAAACGGCGGGCGCCTTTGTCCGCCGTTTTGTTGTTTCGTCCGACTATGACGCGGCCCGATCAATAGCCTTCAGGGCAGCGGGCGATGTAGACACGCCCATCGCGACCGCGATAGCGGCACCGGCCGGGTTCGGTAGCACGACCGATCAGTGCGCCGGCGAGGGCGCCGACAGCACCACCGACCACCGCACCTTCAACTTCGTCATCGGCCACTGCAGCGCCGATAGCAGCGCCCCCTAGCCCACCGACCGCCGCGCCCTGTTCTGTCCGGGAACAGGCTGCGAGCGAGGTTACCAGTACCATCAGGACTACCAGTTTCTTCATTGTCGTTCCTCTCAACCGGGTTTTCCGTCCTCGCCGCCACATCTTCTAACTCGCAAACGGGCGATTTGATCCAAAGTCAAAAGAAGAAGGGTGGCGGCAGACCGTGGTCCTCTCCGGCGACGCGACCGCCATCGAACGGCTTTTTGAAGTCGACGCTATCGGTTGAACAGGATCAGCGCGCGCACCCTGGGATTGCGCAGGAAAAGGCCGCCCCACAAGATGAAGCCGAGATAGACGCCGAACAGTGTGTGCAAAAACAGCGGGCTGCCGATACGTATATGCGTCGCGATGGCGCCACCGAGATAGGCGGTGAGCAGGATGGCGCCGAGCACCGAGGTGCGCGGCACCGCATAGAGCGCGGTCGAGACCAGCCCGATGATGCCGAGCATGCGCGAGACGTTGGGATCGGCCGGCCAGCCGAGCTGCACCATGGTCTGGGTGACGACATCGAGCGGCGGCAGCTTGATGACGCCGTCGAAGATCATGAACAGCACGATGAGGGCGCTGAGCCCTCGGCCGGTCCACAGCGCGCCCGGCGTGACGGATGCTGTTTGAGACATGGTCATTGGTCCTCCGGTTGTTTCGAGCCCTCTTGGAGGCTCGAACCAAGGACGCGGCGTGAGGCGGCGATCCGACACGCCTACGGCCTTTGAGCGCACGGCGCTGCCATGAGCGTGGGAACAAACCCTAGGAGAAATAGTATTTTTCGGCGGGGATCATTTTTGGCGGCGCCTCGCCGAGCGCCTCGAACACCGAGATTTCACAGACGCGGCACAGGCCGTCGAGGGCGAGGTCGTTGGCCTCGGTGCCGAACGGGTCCTCGAGTTCCTCCGAGAGCGCGTCGAGGCCGAAGAAGGTGTAGGCGATCAGCGCCGTGAACAGCGGCGTCGCCCACCCGGCAGTCGAGGCGAGCCCAAACGGCAGCAGCAGGCAGAAGATATAGGCGGTGCGCTGCAGGAGCAGCGTGTAGGCAAACGGAAGCGGTGTTCCCATGATGCGCTCGCAGCCGGCCTGCGCTGCGGCGATTTGCGACAGGCGCTCGTCGAGGATGCGGTACCCCATGACGTCGATCGAGCCGGCCCTGTACAGCGCGGCGGCTCGCTCGCCCATCCGCCGCACCATGGCGTCGGGCGGGTTGGCCAGCTTGGCGGCACTTTCGGCCTCTTCGCCGATGAACGCGCGTGCGTCCGATGTTGCGTCCACCCGCCGAAGCAGGCCGCGCAGGAAGTGGCAGAAGGCGATCGCCTCCATCAGCAGGCCGCGCAGTTCCGCCCGGTTTTCGATCATGCCGGTGCTGGCGCGCGCCAGATTGCGAATGTCGAAGACAAGCTGGCCCCACAGCTTGCGCGCTTCCCACCAGCGGTCATAGGCGGCATTGTTGCGGAAACCGAGATAGATCGACAGCGCCACACCGAGCAAGGCGAACGGCGCGGGGCCGGCATTGCCGAAGTCGAGCTTCAGCGCTCTGACCGCCAGCACCACCAGCGCGCCATAGACGCCGAAGCCGAAGATCTGCGGCAGGATGCGCGGCACCACCGATCCGCGCATGATGAAGAACAGATGCAAGAATCCCGGGCGCGGGCGAACGATCATCGAAACCCCTTTTACGGACCGGCAATGATCCTGATCGGTTCCATTGTGCGATGCAATACACGCACAAGCCCAGCCGCCAGCGACATGGCGACGTCGTCTTGCCGGCCTGGGGCCGAGCACGTTATCGAAACTCCGCAAGATATTCGGGAGCAATCGATGGCCGGCGAGACCGATCTGAACAAACTGCTGGCAACGATGACGCCGGAATTGCGTCCCGGCATCCACGTCTTCGCCACACTGCCGCGCGATGCGCCCGTATCGGACAGCCTCGAGCCGGTGATGCTGTTTCGCGAGCGCGAGGGGACGACGGTGATCGCGCTAGAGGAGGAAGCCGAGGCCACTGGCCTGGAGATCGTGTTTCGCTGCCGCATGGTGACGCTGAACATCCATTCGTCGCTGGAGGCGGTAGGCTTCCTCGCCGCCATCACCACGCGTCTTGCCGCCGCCGGCATGGGTGTAAATCCGGTCTCGGCGTTCTATCATGACCATCTGTTCGTCCCGGCCGACCGGGCGGAGGACGCGATGGAGATACTAACGAGGCTGGCGGAGGAGAACCGTGATTGAGGCGTTGCGTCAAAACTGAGCAGAATTTGAGACGCCATGCCGCCCCTCATCCCCCTGCCGGGACCTTCTCCCGTGAACAGGGAGAAGGGGGCTAACGGCCGAAGGCCGAGCCCGCGACTGCGGGCCGCCGGTTGTCCAGCGCCCCGCGGAGGGCCCGCCGCGGCAGCGGCGATACGGCCCCCTGCCGGGACCTTTTCCCGTGAACAGGGAGAAGGGGGCTAACGGCCGAAGGTCGAGCCCGCGACTGCGGGCCGCCGGTTGTCCGGCGCCCCCGCGTAGGGCCCGCCGCGGCAGCGGCGAAACGGCCCGTGAGCGAAAACTATGCCGCCTTCTTCTTCGGCTGGATCAGCCCGCGCTCGATCAGCAATTCGGCGATCTGCACCGCGTTGAGTGCGGCGCCCTTGCGCAGATTGTCGGAGACGATCCACATCGACAGGCCGTTGTCGATGGTCGAATCCTCGCGGATGCGCGAGATGAAGGTGGCGTCCTCGCCGGCCGAGTCCAGCGGTGTGATGTAGCCGCCGTTCTCGCGCTTGTCGAGAACCTGGCAGCCCGGCGCTTCGCGCAGGATCTCACGTGCTTCCTCGGCGGTGATCGGCTTTTCGAACTCGATGTTGACCGCTTCCGAATGGCCGATGAACACCGGCACGCGCACGCAGGTCGCCGTCAGCTTGATCTTGGGGTCGAGCATCTTCTTGGTCTCGGCGACCATCTTCCACTCCTCCTTGGTGAAGCCGTCATCAAGGAAGACGTCGATATGCGGGATGACGTTGAAGGCGATGCGCTTGGTGAACTTCTTGACGTCGACCTGGTCGGCGACGAATACGGCGCGGGTCTGCGTGAACAACTCGTCCATGCCTTCCTTGCCGGCGCCGGAGACCGATTGATAGGTGGCGACGACGACGCGCTTGATGGTGGCGAAGTCGTGCAACGGCTTCAGCGCCACGACCAGCTGCGCCGTCGAGCAGTTCGGGTTGGCGATGATGTTCTTGCGCGTGAACAGCGAAATCGCGCCCGGGTTCACCTCCGGCACGATCAGCGGCACGTCCTGGTCGTAGCGGAAGGCCGACGAGTTATCGATGACGACGCAGCCCTGCTTGCCGATCTTCGGCGACCATTCCTTCGAGACATTGCCGCCGGCAGACATGATGCAGATGTCGGTGTCGGAAAAATCATATTGGTCGAGCGCCCTGACCTTCAGCGTGCGGTCGCCGAACGACACTTCCGTGCCCTGGCTGCGCCGCGAGGCCAGCGCCACCACCTCGCTCACCGGAAAGCCGCGCTCTTCCAGTATGTTGAGCATTTCCCGGCCCACATTGCCCGTGGCGCCGACGATTGCAACCTTGAAACTCATCGAAATCTCCTGTCCTCTCCGCTCGGTTGTTGGAGAAAACCCGCCGGCCGAAGCGGGTTTCAACCCCCGGGCCGGACCCGGGAGAGGGTGGTTAGGCCAAGGGAATCAGACCGTTTTAGTGGTCGTTTTAGCCGTGGTTTTGCTGGAACGAGGAGACGCGCCGACACGCCCGGCCCAATGGTTTGCATTGCGGCCGGGGAAGTCGAATGCAAGAAGCGCCATCAAAAGGCCGCGCATCGAAACTATCCCGTTCGGTGCCGGCTTTTACGCGGTTTGCGTAAAGAGTCAATCGCGACGCGGCGAGGCGGCTTGCCCTGTACAATGGCGGCGGCGCGAAGTACGAACGATTGGATCGTTTGGCTTGTGGCGCTCTTGGCGCTCGCCGACGGATGACCCATTGCCGGGCATAAAAGAATCCGAATTCCGAAAGAAGCATATGTCCAATTTCGAAGCACTTGTCCCTGCGCTGGCAAAGGCGCTGGAAAAACGCGGTTATGTCGAGCTGACACCGGTGCAGAAGGCGGTTCTCGAGCTCGGGCAGGCCGATGCGCTGGTTTCGGCGCAGACCGGCTCCGGCAAGACCGTCGCCTTCGGCCTGGCCCTGGCGCCGACCCTTCTCGATGGCGCCGAGCGCTTTTCCCACGCCGCCGCACCGCTGGCGCTTGCCGTCGCGCCGACGCGCGAGCTCGCTTTGCAGGTAACGCGCGAGCTGGAATGGCTCTACGAACTGACCGGTGCAGCGATAGCGTCCTGTGTGGGCGGCATGGACATGCGCACCGAGCGACGCGCGCTGGAACGCGGCGCCCACATCGTCGTCGGCACGCCCGGCCGGCTTCGCGACCACATCACCCGCAATTCGCTCGACATGTCTGAACTGAAGGCGGTCGTCCTCGACGAGGCCGACGAGATGCTTGATCTCGGCTTTCGCGAGGATTTGGAATTCATCCTCGACGCCGCCCCTGCCGAGCGTCGCACGCTGATGTTTTCGGCCACCGTGCCGCGCTCCATCGCCACGCTGGCCAAGGGCTACCAGCGCGACGCGGTGCGTATCTCGGCCTCCGGCGAGGAAAAGCAGCATCTCGACATTGAATACCGGGCGCTGAGCGTGGCCCAAGCCGACCGGGAAAACGCCATCATCAACGTACTGCGCTATTACGAGGCGAAGAACGCACTGGTGTTCTGCAACACGCGCGCCGCCGTGAATCACCTGACCGCGCGCTTCAACAACCGCAACTTTTCTGTCGTCGCGCTTTCGGGCGAGCTGAGCCAGAACGAGCGCAGTCATGCGCTGCAGGCGATGCGCGACGGCCGCGCAAAAGTCTGCATCGCCACCGACGTGGCGGCGCGCGGCATCGACCTGCCCAACCTCGAACTGGTGATCCACGCCGACTTGCCGACCAATCCGGAGACGCTTCTGCACCGGAGCGGGCGGACCGGACGGGCGGGACGCAAAGGCGTCAGCGCGCTGATCGTGCCCAACAATGCCCGCCGGCGCACCGAACGGCTGCTGCAAAGCGCTGGCCTTGCGGCGACATGGGCAAGCCCGCCTTCGGCCGACGACGTCCTGCGCCGCGACGACGAGCGGATCCTCGCCGACCCGGTCTTCAGCGAGCCTGTGACAGACGATGAACGCGGCTTCGTCAGCACGCTTCTCGACCAACGTGGCGCCGAACTGGTGGCGGCGGCCTTTGTGCGGATGTGCCGCTCCAGCCGCTCGGCGCCCGAGGATCTCCTTGACGTCGCACCGTTCACGCCGTCAGGCGACAGGCCCTCTGGCGATCGATCCGCCCGTCGCGACGAGGCGCCAAGCCGCCGCGACGATTTCGGCGACAGCGTCTGGTTCTCGCTGTCGGTGGGGCGCCGGCAGAATGCCGAGCCGCGCTGGCTGATCCCGATGCTGTGCCGGACCGGCGGCATCTCCAAGCGCGAGATCGGCGCCATCAAGATGCAGCCGGAGGAAACCTTCGTGCAGATCGCGGCCGATTGGGCCGACCGGTTTCTCCAGGCGATCGGGCCCGACCGCAAGCTGCAGAACAACATCGCGGTGAAGCGGCTGGACGGCACGCCCGACCTGTCGCGGGCCGGCTATCAGGAGCCACGGCCGGACAAGAAGCCACACCGTGGCAAGCGGACATTCGACCAGAACGCGCCCAAATTCGAGAAGCGCGCACCGTCAGCCGACCAGCGCCCTGCCGCGTTCGAGGCAAAGCCCTGGGCCGGTAAGGCAGGCAAGCCGAAATTCGACAAGGCCGGACCCGCCAAGAACAAGAAATCGAAGAAGCGGCCGGCCTGAATTGTGCGATCTTGACAGGTGGCCAAAGAACGCCGTGGAAAACGAAAGCTGTAGCAAGGTTCTGCACGTCGCTTCGCTCCTGCCGCCTCGGGGATGATGAAGGCATGGTGGCGCGACATGCCCACAGCTCCATTTCGCACGCACCCCTTGCGGTCTGCCGCAACTTTGAACAGTCTGGCCAGCGGGACGAGGGGCAGGACATGCGCGGCGAAGTGCTTCACTATGACGAGGATCACGGCTTCGGTTTCATCACCGGAGCCGACGGCAACCGCTACACGTTCGCGCGCGAGGATCTGCGCCGAGAGGCGACGATAGGCAGGGGCACGGCCATCGAGTTCCAGCCGGCTGGTGGACGGGCACGCGACGTTTTTTCGATCCGTGCCCAGCCTCCCAGTCCGCCTGCCGCAACCGCCGCCCCGACTCAAACCGGCAATGCGCCCGGGGCGCCGCAACATTTCGGCCGGTCCGCTGAAAGTCGTCCCGCCGCGGCTACCGGATTGTGGGATTATTTCTGGCAGGGCCTGACTGAAAATTACTTCAACTTCGCCGGTCGTGCCCGCCGCAAGGAATATTGGGGCTTTTGCCTTTTCTGGACGATCGCGCTGATTGTGGTCTTAGGCATTGGCCTCTTCATCGACGACGCCATGGGCAATATTGACGAATTGCCGGCAGTGACGGTCGGTCTTTGCGGTACGTTTGTGCTGGCGACGATCCCGCCATGGATCGGACTGAACGTGCGTCGCTTGCACGACATCGGCCTGACCGGCTGGCTTTTTCTGGCGGCGCTCATCCCAACCATTGGCTGGCTGATCATCTTGGTCTTCGCGCTGATCCCAACGCAGGCCCGTGATAACCAGTGGGGTCCGGTGCCGGCGGGCGTCAGGGCCTAGCTGCTCGACACAGTGATTTTCAGGGGCTGGAAGCCGGGATTTTGAGGGGCTGGAAGGCGGGCGGACGTCGACCGCCACAAGCTCAGCCCAGGAACTTGGCAATGATCGCGTCGCCCATCTCAGCGGTGCCGACCTCGGTCATTCCAGGGGAAAGAATATCCCTGGTGCGCAAGCCCTGGTCGAGCACGGCGGCGATGGCGCTTTCCAGGCGGTCGGCCTCGGCCACCATGCCGAAGGAATAGCGCATGCACATGGCGAAGGAAGCGATCATGGCGATCGGGTTGGCGATGCCCTTGCCGGCGATATCCGGCGCCGAACCGTGCACCGGCTCATAGAGCGCCTTGCGCTTTTTCGTCCTGGCATCCGGCGCGCCGAGCGACGCCGAGGGCAGCATGCCGATCGAGCCGGTCAGCATGGCGGCGATGTCGGACAGCATGTCGCCGAACAGATTGTCGGTGACGATGACGTCGAATTGTTTCGGCCAGCGCACCAGCTGCATGCCGCCGGCATCGGCCAGCATGTGATCGAGCTTGACGTCGGCATATCTGGCCTTGTGCGTCTGCGTGACGACTTCGTTCCACAGCACGCCCGACTTCATCACATTGCGTTTTTCCATCGAGGTGACGTGGTTCTTGCGGGTGCGCGCCAATTCGAAGGCGACGCCCGAGATGCGCTCGATCTCGAACGTGTCGTAGACCTGGGTGTCGATACCGCGCTTCTGACCGTTGCCGAGATCGATGATCTGCTTCGGCTCGCCGAAATAGACGCCGCCGGTGAGCTCGCGCACAATCAGAATGTCGAGCCCCTCGACCACCTCCTGCTTGAGCGAGGACGATGCCGCCAGAGCCGGATAACAGATGGCGGGCCTGAGATTGGCGAACAGCTCCATATCCTTGCGCAGCCGCAGCAGTCCGGCTTCCGGGCGCACTTCATACGGCACCGCATCCCATTTCGGCCCGCCGACGGCGCCGAACAGTACCGCGTCGGCGGCCATCGCCTTGGCCATGTCGGCATCGGAAATCGCCGCGCCATGTGCGTCATAGGCGCAGCCGCCGACCAGCCCCTCATCGGTGACGAAACCGCTGCCGAGCTTGTCGTTCATGGCGGCGATCAGCTTCTTCACCTCGGCCATCGCCTCGGGGCCGATGCCGTCGCCGGCGAGCAGGAGAAGATTTTTCGAAGCCATCCGGAACCGTCCTAATTGTGGCGCATGACCCCGAAATCGGAATCGATTTCGGAAAGGATCATGCGCAGAACCAAAATTCTACAGCGTCCCAAAGGACGCGCGGCGCTGTCGTGAGCCGCGGTCTTGCTAAACGCCAAGCGGCTCACGCGCAAGCGTTTGGTTCAGAGCATCTTGGCGATCCTCGTGCTCCCATCAGTCCTGCCGGACAGCGAGGGGCGCTGTCCCGCCGACGTCGTGCAGCTTCTGCACTGCCGCCGCGCTCAGGCCGTGCGTTTGAGCGCCGTCACCTCGATCTCGATCTTCATTTCCGGCTTGTTGAGCTGGCAGACGATCATCGTCGCCGCCGGCCTGATCTCGCCAAAGGCCTCGCCGAGGATCGGAAAGACAATGTCGACGAAAGTGGCGTCGGTGATGTAGTAATGCGCCCGCACCACATCGGCCATCTCGAAGCCGCCATCCTGCAGCGCCTTGGCGATCGTCGCAAGGCAATTGCGCGTCTGCGTCTCGACCGTCTCCGGCATCGACATGGTCGCATAGTTATAGCCAGTCGTTCCGGAAACGAAACACCAGTCGCCCTGTACCACGGCGCGCGAATATCCGGCGGCCTTCTCGAACGGCGAGCCGGTGGAGATCAGTTTTCGCATGGTTCCTCGCATTTTCCTTAGGAAGGTTGAGCCGAAGGTGCCTTCCCGCCATAGGCCAGACAGGGCGGATCGACGGTGCAAAAAACCTTTGATGTGAAACGACGGTAGAGACATCGAGCGCAATGCGCGTAGCCAGCGCCTGACCCGTCACTTACCCTTAATGACCTTCCAAATCTCGGTCGGTTGGTTGAGCTGGAGGTTGTTGATGTCGGACGCGGTAATTCGGCCACTGAGCACCGCATCGCGCAAGCGCTGACAGAAGAGGCTTGGCATGCGTTCCTGGGACACACCCATGAAGGCGGAGGTCTCATGTTTGAGCGTAATGCTTCATACAGCGACAGCGGCGATGCAGCGGTTGTACCCCGCCTCGGGATTCTTCTTCGCGGTGTCCTGTCCAGTCTGGCAACCTGCCAGAGCGCCGACCATCGCCGGCAAAATCAAAAACCTCAATCTCATAGCAAATTCCCCTGCCCATTGCGAAAGCAGTTGGACAAGATCGCCAAGAGGTCAAGCGAGAAAGCGTCTGGTCTAGTCTTTTGATGTCGGTATATTAGGGGATACAAATAAAGAACCCGGCTTTCACCGGGTTCTACATGTCCTATTCTGGTTAGTTCTTTCGACTGCGCGCCGCCAGCGTCCTCAGCCTCAGCGCGTTGAGGCGGATGAAGCCTTCGGCATCCTTCTGGTCGTAGGCGCCGCGGTCGTCCTCGAAGGTGACCAGCGCGTCGGAATAGAGCGTCTTCTTCGACTTGCGGCCGGTGACGATGACGTTGCCCTTGTAGAGTTTTAGCCGCACCGTGCCTTCGACATCTTCCTGGCTCTTGTCGATCATCGCCTGCAGCATCAGGCGCTCGGGCGCGAACCAGAAGCCATTGTAGATCAGCTCGGCATAGCGCGGCATGAACTCGTCCTTGAGGTGGGCGGCGCCACGGTCGAGCGTGATCGATTCGATGGCCCGGTGGGCTGATATCAGTATGGTGCCGCCGGGGGTCTCGTAGACGCCGCGCGATTTCATACCGACGAAACGGTTCTCGACCAGGTCGAGCCGGCCGATGCCGTTGTCGCGGCCGAGATCGTTGAGCGCCGCCAGCATCGTCGCCGGTGACAGCTTTTTGCCGTCGAGCGCGATCGGGTCACCCTTCAGGAATTCGATCTCAATCTCCGTGACCTCATCAGGCGCGTCCATCGGCGAGATGGTGCGCTGGTGGACGAATTCCGGCGGCTCGCTCCACGGATCTTCCAGCACTTTGCCCTCGGAAGACGAATGCAGCAGGTTGGCGTCGACCGAAAACGGCGCGTCGCCCCTCTTGTCCTTCGGCACCGGGATCTGGTGCTGCTCGGCGAAGTCGATCAGGTCGGTGCGCGACTTGAACGACCAGTCGCGCCATGGCGCGATGACCTTGATGTCGGGGTTGAGCGCATAGGCCGAGAGCTCGAAGCGGACCTGGTCGTTGCCCTTGCCGGTGGCGCCATGCGCAATCGCATCGGCGCCGGTCTCCCTGGCGATCTCGACCAAGTGCTTTGAGATTAGCGGCCGCGCGATCGAGGTGCCGAGCAAGTACGTGCCTTCATAGACGGCATTGGCGCGGAACATCGGGAAGACGAAATCGGAGACGAATTCCTCGCGCACATCCATGATGCGGATGTCCTTGATGCCCATCATCTCGGCCTTGCGCCGCGCCGGCTCCAACTCGCCGCCCTGGCCGAGATCGGCGGTGAAGGTGACGACTTCGGCGCCAAGCTCGGTCTGCAGCCATTTCAGGATGATGGAAGTGTCGAGGCCGCCGGAATAGGCGAGCACGACCTTCTTGACGGCTTTCCATTTGGACATTTTTGCGGTTCCGCGACAGGGTTCTTCGCGGGCGAGGTATCACGCCGGTTCCGACTAGCGCAAGGGACGAACGCTGCTCAGGCCGTCGGTGAAGTTGCCGATCTCCCCCGCAAAGGGGCGCAAAGGGAGGAGATCGGATGTCACTTGGGCCTTCGCCAACGCTGGAGGCAGTCGGATGTGCGGCGGCGCCGACATCGAACTTTCGACCTGGCTGGATCAGACGCTCTGCTAGCAAGAAGCTGGCGCCGCCTTGGCGCCTGCGCTATAGGCACCAACTGTTTATCCAGGGCCCTGCAGATGTCCTTCATTCCCGATACCGCGACGCTGATCCAGTTCGCCATCGCCACCGTGATCCTGGCGATCACACCTGGGCCTGACATGACGCTGTTCGTGTCGCGCACGCTGAGCCATGGCCGCGCCACCGGGTTTGCCTCAATGGCCGGCGCGCTGTGCGGCACACTGATCCACACCACGCTGGTCGTGGTCGGCATCTCGGCGCTGATCGTTGCCTCGCCGATGTCCTTCCTGGCCCTGAAGATTTTCGGCGCCGGCTATCTCGTTTTCCTGGCCTGGCAGGCGATCACCAAGGGGTCGGCGTTTTCGCCGGAGAAGAAGACCGGGCCTGAGATTTCGCTGTTCCGCGCTTGGGCGGCGGGGCTCGGTGTCAATCTGCTCAACCCGAAGATCATCTTGTTCTTCATGACCTTCCTGCCGCAGTTCGTCTCCGCGCATGATCCGAACGCGCCCGGAAAACTGTTCTTCCTCGGCGCGATGTTCGTCGTTTTGTCGATCCCGGTAACAGCGCCGATGGTCTTTGCAGCAGAAAAATTCTCCGCGGCGATGAAGACCAGCCCGCGGGTGACGCGCGTCGTCGACTATCTGTTCGCCGGGGTGTTTTCGGCCTTCGCGCTTAAGATCCTGACCGCCCAGGCGAAGTAGACGCGGACCTTCCGGCTTGCCGCCAGCTTCCGGCCGAGCGCCCGGCGCTCAGCCAGTAGAAAATGCCGCCGACCATACCGCAGCCGATCACGGCAGCGACGACGCGCGGGTCGGTGATCTCGAAATTGGCATCGGCGGTCTGGTGGGCGAAGCCGAGGAAGACCGCCGCGACCATTGCGCCCGCCAGCGCATAGAACAGCCAGTCGCGCCGTCCGAGGATTTCCGAGACGAGAATGGCGATGGCTGCCGGCATGAAGGCGAAATAGGCGACGAACAGTGCAACGAAGGGAATTGAGAACCACAGCGAAGCCTGCGCCGCCGGCTGCGTCTCGTCCGTCATCAGCCCAAGAGAGGCCAGGAACATGATGTTGAGGAAGGCGCTGGCCGCCAGCGCGGCGACGACATAGCCGATCAGGATGACGGCGAAGCGGACGAGATAGGCAACGAGACGGGTCACGCCTCGCCGTGCCCCGCGATCATCATCGCTTCCAGCGCCAGCCGGTCGACCTTGCGCATGCGCTCGGACTCCGACTTGAGCTGGCCGCAGGCTGCGAGGATGTCACGGCCGCGCGGCGTGCGGATCGGCGAGGCATAGCCGGCATTGTTGATGTAGTCGGCGAATTTCTCGATCGTCTCCCAGTCGGAGCACTGGTAGTTGGTGCCCGGCCACGGGTTGAACGGGATCAGATTGATCTTGGCCGGAATGCCCTTGAGCAGCTTGATAAGCCCTTTGGCGTCATCGATCGAATCGTTGACGTCCTTCAGCATCACATATTCGAAGGTGATGCGGCGGGCGTTCGACAGGCCGGGATAGGCGCGGCAGGCGGCGATCAGCTCTTTCAGCGGATATTTTTTGTTGATCGGCACCAAAAGGTCGCGCAAATCGTCATTGGTGGCGTGCAGCGAGATCGCCAGCATGACGCCGATCTCCTCGCCGGTGCGGAAGATCTCCGGCACGACGCCGGAGGTCGACAGCGTGATGCGTCTTTTCGACAGGGAAAGCCCATCGCCGTCGGATGCGATCAGCAGCGCCTTCTTCACCGCCTCGAAATTGTAGAGCGGCTCGCCCATGCCCATCATGACGATGTTGGACACTTTCCGGCCCTCGGCCGGCACGATGGCGCCATCCGGCGTGTCGCGGTCGGGGAAATCGCCGAGCCGGTCGCGGGCGGTCAAAAGCTGGGCGAGGATTTCCTCTGATGTCAGGTTGCGCACCAGCTTCTGCGTGCCGGTGTGGCAGAAGGAGCAGGTCAGCGTGCAGCCGACCTGCGACGAAATGCAGAGCGTGCCGCGGCCTTCTTCGGGAATGTAGACGGTCTCGATCTCGACCGGCCGGCCGGCGCCGCGCGGCGGAAAACGAAACAGCCATTTGCGCGTGCCGTCGGAGGAAATCTGCTCCTCGACGATCTCGGGTCTGGCGACGGTGAAATGCTTGTCGAGCTCGGCGCGCAAGTCCTTGGAGATGTTGAACATGCCGGCAAAGTCGGAGACGCCGCGCACATACATCCAGTGCCAGAGCTGCTGGGCGCGCATCTTGGCCTGGCGCTCCGGCACGATGCCTGATGCAACCAGGGCAGCGCCAAGCTCGGCCCGGGTCAGGCCGATCAGCGACGGTTTTTCGGCCGGCGTGGCGCGAGCCCGCAACGCGTCACGGGCGCCTTCGGCGGTGAGGTCGAATGAAAGGGTCATTGCTGCGCCAATATAAGCGATTTGCGGCCGATTACAGCATCGTGCTGGAAATGAAGCGCGGCGCATAGCACAGGTTGACGGCGGAGTCATGGGTGGCGGCGGTTTCCTTCTCCCACAAGGGGAGAAGGGAGAGCCGCGCCCGGCCCGGCCCGGCCCTCACTTAAACCCGCCTATGGCTATTTGCACTTGGCGATGGACGACAGCGCCGCCGAAATGCCTTTCAGCGAAAAGACATAGGTGGTGGTGTTGCCGCGGCCGGACTTCGCCTGCACCTTCATGTCGCTGCCGGTTTTCATCGCGGCGATCAGCACCGGCTCCTCGGCGGCGTTCTCGACCCAGGCCGACTTGCCGCGGGTGAACATCGAGAAGCTCTTGCCGTCGATGGTGACGGTGGCCTTGGAGTTTTCCTGGAAATTGTAGCCGGCGATGAATTGCGGTTCATAGGACACCTGTTGTCCTGGCCGCTGGCTGACGAAGAAGAACATGTCGCCATGGTCAAGCGTCGGCGGCTGCTTGTCGGTCGGCACGGTCAACACATAGCAAACCTTGCCGCCCGACGCCTGGTAGCTGTAGGTGCCCCAGGCATTGTGTTGGCCGATCTTGGTCGCCGACTGCGCCAGAGCCGGCGCTGTCATGGCCACCAGTGCCAGGCTCGAAATTGTAGCAATCAATCCGCGCATCGCTTTTCCCATATATGGTGCGGAGGCAGGCCGGCTCGGCGTCCTGCCCGTCGCTTCATTTTGATTTAATCTGGGTTACCAAACGGTGAATTTCCTTTGGGAAAAGGACATCCACCCCAGGAAACCGCCGCCATCCTTGCGCCCGACGCTCTAAAAGCGGCAGTTGCAACGTCCCTTTCGCGACTTGGAGGCCACGAAAACGGCAAGAGTTTGACTTTTCTGCCTTATCGCCGGCTCAGCTGTTGTCGGCAATCGCCTGCTTGGCGGCGAGCCGATGCGCTGATGTGATGTGGGCTTTGACGGTGGTGATCGCGGCGGTCAGCACCGCGATGTCGTCGGTAAAGCCCAGTCCGAAGACGAAGTCGGGGATGAGGTCCGTCGGCAGCACGAAATAGCCGAGCGCCGCCACCAGGATGCCCTTGGCGCGCAGTGGCGTGTTCTTGTCCATGGCGCAGTAGTAGGCGGCGACCAGCTCTTCCATGAACGGGATCTGCCGGGCAGCCCTCTTGGCCGTGCGCCAGAATTTCTCGCGCACTTCGCGCTCCTCGCCCGGCTTGCCGCTCAAGCCGAAGAAATCAAAACCTGATTTTTGCGCCATCAGTCTCTCCTAACGAGGCTACGCATGTCGTTCCACGCGCGCCTGCCAACGGAAAATGTGGTGAAAGCAGTGCCCCACTACAAGATGACTCGACGCAGCGATTCCGACAGCTTGGAAAGGACCGGCAGCGAACGTCGAAGGAAACCAGCGAGCTCAACCGCCGAAATAGCGGTCCATCGTCTTGGCCAGTTCGAAATCGAGCGCCGTCAGGCCGCCGGCATCATGGGTGTTCAGCGTCACGTTCACGGTCTTGTAGACATTCGACCAGTCGGGGTGGTGGTCCATCCTCTCCGCCGCCAGGGCGACACGGGTCATGAAGGCGAAGGCTTCGGAAAAATTCCTGAAGGTGAAGGTGCAAGCGATCGAGTCGCCGTCCCTGGCCAGCGACCAGCCGTCGAGCCCGGCCAGCGCCTCGGCGACCGCCTCCTTGCTCAGTTTCTCTCTCGTCATGGTCGTTTCCCGTGCTATCTGGATGCGCAGTCTTCAGCATAGTGCCGGATCGATGAGCGCAAGGCCGATAAAATCCATTCTTTTCGTCTGTCTCGGCAATATCTGCCGCTCACCGTTGGCGGAGGGCGTGTTGCGCGCCGTCCTGGCGGAGCGCGGTCTCGATCGGGATATCCTGCTTGATTCGGCCGGAACCAGCGACTGGGAAGCCGGTTCGGCGCCTGACCCGCGCTCGGTGTCGATCGCAGAGCGGCACGGCATCGATATTTCCAGACAGCGGGCGCGCAAGCTGACGCCGGACGATTTTTCGCGTTTCGACCTGATTCTCGCCATGGACCGATCGAATCTCCGGGATCTGAAAGCGCTGGTGCCTGCCGCCATGCGCGACCGTGTCCATCTGTTCCTGGAGTTCGCGCAGGGAAGGGTGAGCGACGTGCCGGACCCCTATCACGAGGGGCCTGAGGCGTTTGCCTCGGTCTACCGCATGATCCGCGAAGCGTCGGAGGCGCTGGCGACGCGGCTCGAGGCACGGCTGTCGGCGCCCGACAGGGGCCAGACCTCCTCGACGATGTAGGGTCCGCCGCCGACCGAATCGCGCGACGACATCAGGACGAAGCGGCTGACACGGAAGGGCAGCGTAGAAAAATTGCCGCGTGCCGAAAGATACTGGGCGACATCGAGCGGGCTCGAATTGCGTAAGCGGGCCAAGGTCACATGCGGCATGAACTTGCGCGGATCAGCGGGGATGCCGAGGCGCTGGCAGATGCGCTCGATCTCGGCTTGCAGTGCTGAAAGGTCGGGCGAGGCGGAGACGCCGGCCCACACCGCATGCGGTTTCTTCTGGCCGAAGGCGCCGACTCCGGACAGCGTCAGCGGGAAGGATGGGCGGTGGACACGGTCGAGCGCGTTGGCGATCTCGTCGGCGACATGGCCCTCGACATCGCCGATGAAGCGCAGCGTCAAATGGTAGTTCTCGACGTCGATCCATCGGGCCCCGGGCAGGCCGCCCCGGAGCAGGGACAGCGAAAGGGCGGCGTCACGCGGTATTTCGAGGGCGGTGAAAAGACGCGGCATGGTAAGCCTCCTGTCCTCGAATCGAACTCTTGTCCCTAGCGAATCATCGAAAATCGAGCGGGGCAAGCGGTTTGTTGGTCGCAGGCTTGTCTAAAATCAAATCGTCCCTGGAGAACACGTGGCCAGTCCTTCAAGAGTTGCCCTTAGCCACGGCAATGGCCTTTTCGACGGCCGGCAGGATGCGCTCGACCATAAGGTCGACGCCTTGCGCATTCGGGTGCAGACCGTCGAGCTGCAAGGCGGGCTCGCCGGCGACGCCGTCGAGAAAGAACGGATAGAGCGGAACGCCGTATTTTTCCGCCAGTTCCGGAAAGATCGCGTCAAAGCCGTTCTGGTAGTCGGCGCCGAGATTGGGTGCGGCGCGCATGCCGGCCAGCAGCACCGCGATCTTGCGCTGCTTCAGCTTCGCCAGCATGGCGTCCAGATTCTTTTGCGTGATGGCGGGAGAAACGCCGCGCAGCATGTCGTTGGCGCCGAGCTCGAGGATGACGAGCTGAGTGCCGTCCGGCACCGACCAGTCGAGCCGCGACAGGCCGCCACTCGACGTATCGCCGGAGACACCGGCATTGGCGACGGTCACATCGTGGCCCTTGGCGCGAAGTGCTGCCTCAAGCTTTTGGGTGAAGCCCTCATCCGGTCCGAGGCCAAAGCCCGCCATCAGGCTGTCGCCGAAACCGACGATCTTGAAGGGCTCGGCGCGCGCCGACGAAACGGCGCCGCAAATTCCGAGGAAAAGGATGAAGGCTGCGGCAAGTGTGTGTTTGAAAGCCATGCGGCAGGCCCCATATGACGAAGGACATTTGTTGGCGGCAGGCAGAATTCCAGCCTCCCCTCTCCCATATAGGACGAATTTATTTTGACAGAAGCCGTCATCGCGCTGAAAGACGTATCGCTGACGCTCGGCGAAGGAGCGTCTTCCGTCCACGTGCTGAAAGGTGTCAGCCTCGATGTGGCTGATGGCGAGGCGACCGGCATCGTCGGGCCGTCGGGCTCGGGAAAGTCGACGCTGCTGATGGTGTTGGCCGGCTTGGAAAGAGTCGATTCGGGTACGGTACGAATTGGCGGCGAATTGCTGAATGGCAAGAGCGAAGATCAGATAGCATCGTTTCGGGGCCGAAATATTGGCATCGTCTTCCAGTCCTTCCACCTCATTCCCAATATGACGGCGCTCGAAAATGTCGCAGTGCCGCTGGAACTTGCCGGCCATGCCAATCCGTTCGGGGTGGCGGCGCGGGAGCTGGAGGCGGTGGGCTTGAGTGACCGCATCACCCACTATCCCGGCGAATTGTCCGGCGGCGAACAGCAGCGTGTGGCGATCGCCCGGGCGCTGGCGCCGTCGCCGCGCATCCTGATCGCCGACGAGCCGACCGGCAATCTCGATCAGACCACGGGACGGCAGGTCGCCGATCTTCTGTTCGCCAAGGCGGCCGAGCGCGGCATGACGCTGGTGCTGGTCACCCACGATCCGGCGCTTGCCGCACGCTGCTCCCGGCAGGTATCGATGCGGTCGGGCCGGATCGAGGACGCGCCATTGCTTAAAGTGACGGCGTAGCGCAATGGCTGACAAGGCCCCCTCATCCGGCCCTTCGGCTCCGCGGCCGGATGAAGCGGCCACTTGGGCGCGCACCTTTTCACTCGCCTTCCGCTTTTCACTGCGGGAGATGCGCGGCGGACTGTCCGGCTTCCTGATCTTCCTTGCCTGCATCGCGCTTGGCGTCGCGGCGATCGGTGGCGTCAATTCGGTGGCCCGGGCGATTACCGCCGGTGTCGCCAACGAAGGCCAGTCGCTGCTCGGCGGCGATCTTCGTTTCCAGCTCAATCAGCGCGCCGCGACGCAGGCCGAGCACGTCTTTCTTGGCGGGCTGGGCACGGTCTCGCACAGCGCCAACATGCGTTCGATGGCGCGGCTCGAGGACGGTTCCGATCAGGCGCTGGTCGAGGCCAAGGCGGTCGATGGAGCCTATCCGCTCTTTGGCGCGCTGGAGACCGAGCCGGCGCTGTCGAAGCAGGAATTGTTCGGCGAAAAATCCGGCGTTTTCGGTGCCGCCGCACCCGACCTTTTGTTCGAGCGGCTGAACCTGGGCGTCGGCGACCGGCTGAAGCTGGGCAGCGCCACCTTCGAACTGCGCGCCAGGCTCGTCAACGAGCCGGACGCGGTATCCGACGGCTTCGGCTTTGCGCCGCGGCTGATGATCTCGACAGGCGGGCTTGCCGCTTCCGGTTTGATCCAGCCCGGCAGCCTGGTCGAGAACGCCTACAAGGTCCGCCTGCCCGGCGGCACCGGCGAGGCGCGCATAAAAGCCATTCAAGATCAGGCGGCGGAGGATTTTCCCGTGTCCGGCTGGTCGATCCGCACGCGCAGCAACGCAGCACCGGCGTTGTCCTCCAACATCGAACGGTTTTCGCAGTTCCTGACGCTGGTCGGGCTGACGGCGCTGGTGGTCGGCGGCGTCGGCGTCGCCAATGCGGTGCGCGCCTATCTCGACGGCAAGCGCGGCGTCATCGCCACCTTCAAGAGCCTGGGGGCTTCGGGCGGTTTCGTCTTTACCGTCTACCTCGTGCAGATCCTGATGATCGCCGCGCTCGGCATCATGGTCGGCCTTGTGCTTGGCGCGCTGATGCCGTTTGCGGCGAGCGCGGTACTCCAGTCGGTCATTCCGGTGCCGGCGGAAGGTGGGTTCTATCCCGGCGCACTTGGCATGGCGGCGCTGTTCGGGCTGCTGGTGACGCTGGCCTTCGCCTTGCTGCCGCTCGGCCGTGCGCGCGACGTGCCGGCGACGGCGCTGTTTCGCGAGATGGGTTTTGAGGGCCGCGGTTTTCCGCGCCCGCTCTACACCGCGGCGGCGCTCGGCATCGCGCTGCTCCTGGCGGCGCTGGCCATTCTGTTTTCCGGCGACCGCTATATCGCCTCGATCTTCGTCGGCGCCACCATTTTTGCCTTCCTGGTGCTACGCATCGTCGGCGCGCTGGTGCAGTGGGCCGCCAAAAAGAGCCCGCGCGTTGGCTCGACGGCGCTCAGGCTCGCCATCGGCAACATCCATCGGCCAGGTGCCCTGACGCCGTCGGTGGTGCTGTCGCTGGGGCTGGGATTGACGCTGCTGGTGACGCTGGCGCTGATCGACGGCAATCTCAGGCGGCAGATTTCCGGCAGCCTGCCGGAACGGGCGCCGAACTTCTTTTTCGTCGACATCCAGAGCAGCGACGTCGACGCGTTCTCTGCGCTGGTCGGCAGGCAAGCGCCGAAGGGCACGCTGGTCAAGGTGCCGATGCTGCGCGGCCGGGTGATGGCGCTGAACGGCGTCGACGTCGACAAGGCTAGGGTTGCGCCGGAAGGGGCATGGGTGCTGCGCGGCGATCGCGGGCTGACCTACGAGGCCAGTATTCCCGCGAATGCGACGCTGACCGAAGGCACTTGGTGGCCGGACAACTATGCCGGCGAGCCGCTGGTGTCGTTTTCGGCCGAGGAAGGCGCAGAGATCGGGCTGAAGCTCGGCGACACCATCACCGTCAACGTGCTTGGCCGCAACGTGACGGCGAGGATCGCCAATTTCCGCCAGGTTGAATGGGAGACGATGGGCATCAATTTCGTCATGGTGTTCTCGCCCAGTACGTTTGCCGGCGCGCCGCATAGCTGGCTGGCGACGCTGACCGACAAGGGCGCGTCGCCGGCCGACGATGCCCGTCTTCTCAACGCCGTCACCCGTGCCTTTCCCGCGGTGACGACAGTCAGGGTCAAGGACGCGCTCGACATCGTCAACCGGCTGGTGGCGCAACTCGGCACCGCGATCAGGGCCGCGGCCGGCGTGGCGCTGATCGCCTCGGTGCTGGTGCTGGCCGGCGCGCTGGCCGCCGGCAACCGCGCCCGCATCCACGATGCAGTGGTGCTGAAGACGCTGGGCGCTACCAGGAAGACGCTGATCGCGGCCTTTTCGCTGGAATACATGCTGATCGGCCTCGCCACCGCGATCTTCGCGCTGGCGGCAGGCGGGATTGCGGCGTGGTTCGTTGTCGCGCGCGTCATGACGCTGCCGTCGCATTTCATGCCCGATGTGGCGGTGGCAACCATCGTCTTTGCGCTGGTGGTCACGGTCGGCATTGGCCTCGCCGGCACCTGGCGGGTGCTGGGCCACAAGGCGGCGCCGGTGCTGCGCAATCTCTGATCTGCAGGCATCTGCAGGCTCAACGCGACCAGGATTCGGTTAAATCTTGTTAATGTTGGGCTTCCGAAGGCCGATAAATCCGGATTTTCGTGTCTTCACGAAGCATTACGCCTGGTTACGGTCTTGTTCTTGACGCCAATAAACATCATATTTCGCCGCAGGCATGCTGGAGCCCCGCCAGCGGCGCCGCGGTCCAAATGGGCCGGACACCGGACGGGGCAGAAGCAATATGAGGATTTCCATGGCTGAACCCGTTCGCAATTATCAGACGCGTGCCGTGCCCGGCGCCGGCGTCGATGCTGCTATCGACCAGGGCCTGCGCGCCTATATGATCAAGGTCTACAATCTGATGGGGCTTGGCCTCCTCATCACCGGCCTCGCCGCGGTCGGAACGATAATGCTGGCCACTACCACCGATCCGGCTTCGGCGGTCGCCACGCTGCCGAATGGCGACATGCTGACCTCCTTCGGCTACGCGATCTTTGGTTCGCCGCTGAAATGGCTGGTGATCTTTGCCCCGCTGGCAGCGGTGATATTCCTGTCGTTCCGTGTCCAGTCGATGAGCGTTTCGGCCGCGCAGACGACGTTCTGGGTCTATGCCGGCCTCGTCGGCCTGTCTCTGTCGTCGATCTTCCTAGTCTACACCACCGCCAGTATCTCGCAGACCTTCTTCGCCACCGCCGCCGCCTTTGGCGGACTGTCGCTCTACGGCTATACGACCAAGCGCGACCTTTCCGCGTTCGGTTCGTTCCTGGTCATGGGCCTGGTTGGTCTGATCATCGCGATGGTGATCAACATCTTCCTGCAGTCGTCGGCGCTTTCCTTCGCCGTTTCGGCGATCGGCGTGCTGATCTTCGCGGGTCTCACCGCCTACGACACGCAGAACATCAAGGAGATGTATTTCGAGGGCGACGAGACTGATGTCGCCGGCCGCAAGGCGATCATGGGCGCTCTGAGGCTCTATCTCGACTTCATCAACCTGTTCATGTTCCTGCTGCAGTTCATGGGCGACCGCCGCTAGAGCCTGATCCATCCCGATAAAGTCGGGATGGAGCTCTATCTTTTGTCTGACCAGGATTTTTTTCCGAAAACCGGTTCCCACTTTTCGGGATCATGGTTTAAGGCAAGTCTTGGACCAGCGAGTTTGAAAAGGGCGGCCCAACAGCCGCCCTTTTCTTCTGCTCCGGTCTTTGTGAAATGGCCGGCAGATGATTGACGTGCATAAATCATGAGCAGCATCACGATACGGGCCGCGACTTCGGCCGATCTCGATCGGATCACGGATATCTATGCCGATGCGGTGACCCATGGCTCGGCGAGCTACGAACTGGAGCCGCCTGATCGCGCCGAGATGGGTGGGCGCTTCGATAGTTTGATAGCGGGTGGCTTTCCCTATCTGGTGGCGGAAAAAGACGGCATTGTGCTCGGCTATGCCTATGCCGGCCCCTTCCGGGCGCGGCCTGCGTACCGCTTTGTCGTCGAGGATTCCGTCTATGTTGCGCCCGAGGCCAAGGGCCAAGGCGTCGGGCTCAAGCTGATGCAAGGGCTGATCGAGGCGGCCGAGGCGGCGGGCTTCCGCCAGATCATCGCGGTAATCGGCGACGGTCGGCCGGACAGTGCCTCAGTGCTGCTGCATGAAAAGCTCGGCTTTCGCCATTCGGGCCGCCTGGAAGGCTCCGGCTACAAGCACGGACGCTGGCTCGACACGGTGTTCATGCAACTGCCGATCAATGGCGGGGCTCTGCTTCCGCCCGACCCCAACTCGTTGCCGGAACGGAGATTCCGCCAGCAGCAATAAGCAGTTAGGCCTCGACCAGCTTCAGCGTGCGGTCGAAAACGACGAGCACGCGGCCAAGTTCCTGGCCGCGCTTGAGAATACGGCCGCCGGCGGCAATGACGGCGAATGCGCCTTGCCGGCGCGCCAGCTTCGGATCCTTGACGATCTGGAACAGCGGCACTTCGCTGGTGCGACGGAAGACTGAAAAGACGGCGCGGTCGGTGAGATGGTCGATGGCGTAGTCGCGCCATTCATTGGCGGCGACCATGCGCCCGTAAAGCCTCAGGATCTGGTCCAATTCACGCCGGTCGAACCGCACCGGCTGGTCGAGGCGTTCGCGTCTTGCCTCATGCAGCGGGATCAGTATTGCGGATGCGTCCCCATCCTCCGTCCCACTGCCGTGATCAGCCATGCCTCGATCCCTTCGAATGAATCTTACGCCAACCAAAGTTGGCGCTTTCGCCGTGGAATTGCAAGCCCAGCCGAACAAAGGCGGCGCCGCACCGTTTTCCCGGTGTCCAGTCACGTTTATAAAACGCCCGTTGGAATTGGTGATGCTTCGCCACAATTCTGCCTTCTTTTATCCGCGCTAATGCCCCAATGTCCGACGAATTTACGGGTGTTGCCTGAGACGGTTCGGTCCGGCACTGGCTCGTAAACCCCAAGCCCCCCGCCCACGGGTCTGCGTCGGATCGAACCAACCTCGGTTTTTCCTTGGGAAAAATCGGGTGCGACGATCCCAAAACCTAAATGACCGGCGTCAGAAGCAAGCTGACGTCGGTTTTTTAATGGCCGAGTGATGCGCGCGGCCTTCCCTTCTCCCCTTGTGGGAGCCCCACGGGTCTTGCCTCCGCCAAGCCCGAGGACAGGCTCCGCGAGGTCGGATGAGGGGGTGTTCCAGTTGGCAATTTACTTGAAATCGCCGCCGCCTCGTTCCTTCCAGCACCCCTCATCCGTCTCGACGCTGCGCGCCGATCCACCACCCGGGGCGAGTCGCGGGCCTCGCCCACCCTTTCAGGCCCCACAAGGGGAGAAGGAGAGGTGCCCGTTCAAGGCTTGTGGATCAAGGCGGCGCCGAGGATGGGACCCGGCATGCCGTCCTTGCCCACCGATTGCAGCAGCACGGCGCAGCCGCCTTTCTTGGTAATCACGCTCATCGGCAATTCGTAGCGCTGCGCCTTGCCGTGCCACATGCCGGCGGTCTGGATGCCGGAAACGGCGTTCCAGTAGGTCATGCTGCGGCCGGTGTTTTCGCCCTTGCCGATCTTGATCGTCTGCGGCGGGTCGAAATAGACGATGATGACATGGGCATCGCTGGGGCCGGTCCCGGCATCGCCGGCGTCGATGGTGACGCGGTCGCTGGCCCGGCTGACCTTGATGCTGACCCGCATGCCTTCGCCTGATCCTTCCATGCGGGCGAGCGCGCCGTCGACTTCCTTGCGGCTGGCGCCGTTGACATGGCTGCGGCCATTGATGACGGCCTGCGGCGTATAGACCGAGCGGCTGCCGAAGGCGCGCATATACTCATACTGCCGCTCGGTGTTCTCCTTGCGGCTCAGCGTGTCCTTCCAACCGAGATAATCCCAGTAGTCGACATGATAGGCGAGCGCGACGATGTTCTCCTTAGCGGCAAGCTCGGCGAAGAATTCATCGGCCGGCAGGCAGGAACTGCAACCTTGGCTGGTGAAAAGCTCGACCACGCCCAAGGGCTGATCAGTCGAAGCTTTGTCGGCCTGGGGCTTGTCGGCCTCGCCGGCAAGCGCATTGCCGGCAAGTCCAGCGCCGGCAAACACCGAGAGGGCCAGCGCCAATGCCGCAAGCCGCAATGGTCTTCGAGGTGTCATAGCCGTTTCGACTCCCGCCGTTGATGGCCGGCTTTATTCTGATTGGCGAAATATGTGGCAGAAGCGGCAGTCAACGGGAAGTCACGTTGCGGTGAAATTTTACCGGCTGTAACCAAGGGCGCAATAGGACGGGCTTCACTGCATGTGGCAAACTCTCCTGACGCCAGTCGACCTGTACTGCGAGCGGGTCGGGCCGGAGCTCTGGGCCGAGCCGGTCAACGCACTCACCAATCTGGCTTTTCTTGTCGCCGGGCTGTGGGGTGTCCGGGAGGTGCGCCGGCGTGGCACCGGCATCTTCGCCGAAGTGCTGGCCTGGTGGGTGGTGGCGATCGGCATCGGCTCGGCGCTGTTCCACACCTTTGCCAACCATGGCACGGTCTGGGCCGACGTGCTGCCGATCGCCGGGTTCACGCTGGCCTACACGCTGTTCAACCTGCGCCGTTTCCTCGGCATGAAATGGGGCAAGGCGGTCGCCATCTTCGTCGCCTTCTATGCCGTCAGCGGGTTGTTGACCTGGGCCGTGCCGGACTGGCTGCGCCAGGCATCGAACGGCACGACCGGCTATCTGCCGCCCTTCCTGGCGCTCGCCTTCTTCGGCGTCATAGTGGCGGCGAGCGGCAACCGCGCCGGCTGGTACAATCTGGCGGGCTCGGCGATCTTCGTCGTGTCGGTCATCTTCAGGATGATCGATCCGCTGGTCTGCGGCAGCTTCCCGCTCGGCACGCATTTCCTGTGGCACATCCTCAACGGGCTGATGCTCGGTGTGCTGCTGGCGGCGGCGGCGCGGTTCGGCAAGGGAAGGCAGTAGGGCAGTAGGGCAGTAGGGCAGTAGGGCAGTAGGGCAGTAGGGCAGTAGGGCAGTAGGTATTGTCTTCCCTACTCCCCTACTGCCCTACTGCCCTACTCCCTTACTCCCCTTTATGCGGCTAGATCGCGCAGCACATATTGCAGGATGCCGCCGTTCTTGAAGTAGTCGAGCTCGTCCAGCGTATCGATGCGGCAGATGATCGGAACGTTCTTCACCGTGCCGTCGCCATAGGTGATTTTCGCGACCATCTTCTGGCGCGGCTTGATGGCGCTCAGTCCGTCGATCTCGACCAGTTCGTCGCCCTTGAGGTTGAGCGAGGCCCATGAGGTGCCCTCCTCGAAGACGAAGGGGATGACCCCCATGCCGACCAGGTTCGAGCGGTGGATGCGCTCGAACGACTGAGCAATAACGGCGCGAACACCCAATAGGTTGGTGCCCTTGGCTGCCCAGTCGCGCGACGATCCGTTGCCGTATTCGACACCGGCGAAGATGACCAGCGGCACGCCTTCCTTCTTGTACTGCATGGCGGCGTCGTAGATCGATCTCTCTTCCTTCGACGGATAGTGGATGGTGTAGCCGCCTTCGCGGCCGTTCTCGCCCAGCATGTGGTTGCGGATGCGGATGTTGGCGAAAGTGCCGCGCATCATCACCTCGTGATTGCCGCGCCGCGTGCCGTACTGGTTGAAGTCGGCGACGCCGACGCCATGGTCGGTAAGATACTTGCCGGCCGGAGATGCCGCCTTGATCGAGCCGGCCGGAGAGATGTGGTCGGTCGTGATCTTGTCGCCGAACAGGCCGAGCACGCGGGCGCCCTTGATGTCGCCGATTGTGCCGAAGCCTGATGTCATGCCGGCGAAGTAGGGCGGGTTCTGCACATAGGTCGAATGGTCGTCCCAGGCGTAGGTCTGGCCTTCCGGCGCCTTGACGTTCTGCCAGTATTCGTCGCCCTTGAAGACGTCGGCATATTTGCGGGCGAACAGTTCGCGCGTCACGTTCTTCTCGATGAACTCCTGGATCTCGACCGAGCTCGGCCAGATGTCCCGGAGGTAGACCGGGTTGCCGTCACGGTCCTCGCCGAGCGGCTCGGTGGTCAGATCTTTGGTCACGGTCCCGGCCAGCGCGTGGGCGACGACCAGCGGCGGCGAAGCGAGGTAGTTCGCCTGCACGTCGGGCGAGACGCGGCCTTCGAAATTGCGGTTGCCGGACAGCACCGCGGCAGCAATCAAGCCCTTGTCGTTGATGGTCTTGGAGATCGGCGCCGGCAACGGGCCGGAGTTGCCGATGCAGGTGGTGCAGCCGAAGCCGACCAGGTTGAAGCCGATCTGGTCGAGTTCCTTCTGCAGGCCGGACTTCTCCAGATATTCGGCGACGACCTGGCTGCCCGGCGCCAGCGATGTCTTGACCCACGGCTTCTGCTTGAGCCCGAGCCGGTTGGCGTTGCGCGCCAGCAGCCCGGCGCCGATCAGCACGCTCGGGTTCGAGGTGTTGGTGCAGGAGGTGATGGCGGCGATCACGACATCGCCATGGCCGAGATCATAGTTGGTGCCTTCGACGGCGTAGCGCTTGTCGATTTCGGCGGCCTTCCGGTATTCGGTCTCCATGGCCTTGGCGAAGCCGGCCGGAATGTCTTCAAGTGCTACGCGGCCTTCCGGACGCTTGGGGCCGGCCATCGACGGCACGACATCGCCGAGATCGAGCTCGAGCAGGTCGGTGAAGACCGGGTCGGCCGAGCCGGTATCGCGCCACATGCCTTGCGCCTTGGCGTATGCCTCGACCAGCGCGACGCGGTTTTCCTCGCGGCCGGACATGGTGAGGTAGCGGATGGTTTCGCCGTCGACGGGGAAGAAGCCGCAGGTGGCGCCATATTCAGGCGCCATGTTGCCGATGGTGGCGCGGTCGGCCAGCGTCATGTTGGACAGACCCGGACCGAAGAACTCGACGAACTTGCCGACGACGCCCTTCTTGCGCAGCATCTGGGTGACGGTGAGCACGAGATCGGTGGCGGTGACGCCTTCCCTGAGTCTGCCGGTGAGGCGGAAGCCGATGACCTCGGGCAACAGCATGGAGACGGGCTGGCCGAGCATCGCGGCCTCGGCCTCGATGCCGCCGACGCCCCAGCCGAGCACGCCAAGGCCGTTGATCATGGTGGTGTGCGAATCGGTGCCGACGCAGGTGTCGGGATAGGCTGTGGTTTCGCCGCCTTCAGTGTTGGTCCACACGACCTGGCCGAGATATTCGAGATTGACCTGGTGGCAGATGCCGGTGCCGGGCGGCACGACGCGGAAATTGCGGAAGGCCTGCTGGCCCCATTTCAGGAACTTGTAGCGCTCCTCGTTGCGCTCGTATTCGAGCTCGACATTCCTGGCGAAAGCCAGCGGCGTGCCGAACTCATCGACGATGACCGAGTGGTCGATGACCAGGTCGACCGGCACCAGCGGATTGATCTTTTGCGGGTCGCCGCCGAGCGATGCCATGGCGTCGCGCATGGCGGCCAGGTCGACGACGGCCGGAACGCCGGTAAAATCCTGCATCAGCACACGGGCCGGGCGATAGGCAATCTCGATGCCGGCGGTGCCCCTGTCGGTCAGCCAGCCGGCGACCGCCTGGATGCTCTCCTTGGTGACGGAACGGCCGTCCTCGTTGCGCAGCAGGTTCTCCAGCAGCACCTTCATCGAATAGGGCAACTGGGCGATGCCGGTGAGGCCGTTCTTCTCGGCTTCGACGAGATCGTAATAGACATAGTCGGTGCCGCCTGCGGTCAGCGTGCGGCGGCAATTGAAACTATCGAGGGATTTTGACACGTGCGATCCGTCCTTGTCTGTTCAGCCTGAAAGGGAACGGACGCCGATGGCATGCAATCACGCGCAAAGGTGCGGGTACGGCCATTTCCGCTGTCCGTTCCCAGCCAACCCGAGCCGTTCAAGGCGGCGCGTGCGCTGGTTCGGCGCTAATTCGCTTCCCGTACCGACCGCTGGCACGGATGACCCGGATATAGAGAATTTCCTGGAATAGTTCTAGACAGTCGAAAGGCTATTTTGTGCGATGCGGCAGCTGCCGTGGCGCGATGTTTCGGGACGGGCATGGAATGCGGCTGATCGCCGAAAATCTGGGCGGCGAACGCGGCGGCGAGATGATTTTTTCCGGCATCAACTTTGCCCTGGAAAAAGGCCAGGCGCTGATCGTCACCGGGCCGAACGGCGCGGGGAAATCGACGCTGCTCAGGGTAGTTGCCGGGCTGCTGCCGGTGGCGGCAGGCCGTTTGCTTCTCGAAGGTGGCGGTGAGGATTTTCCGTCGGTCGCCTCGGCCTGCCATTATCTCGGCCACCAGAACGCGATGAAGACGGCGCTGAGCGTGGCGGAAAATCTGCGCTTCTGGCGCGATTTTTTGGGCGCGGATTTTTTGAGCGCTGAAGAGGCGCTGGAAACGGTCGGGCTTGATGGTGTCGGCCATCTGCCGTTCGGCTATCTCTCTACCGGGCAACGCCGCCGCGCGGCGATCGCAAAATTGCTGGTCAGCCGGCGACCGCTGTGGCTGCTCGACGAGCCGACGGCCGGGCTGGACAAGGCTTCGGAAGAGCGATTTGGCGGGGTGATGCGAAAGCATCTTGAAGTCGGGGGGATCGTTGTGGCGGCCACGCATCTGCCGCTGGAGCTTGGTGAGGCGAAGGAATTGAGGATGGGGGAGGCCGCTTGATGTCGGTGCTCCATGGCGCCCCCCTCTGTCCTGCCGGACATCTCCCCCACTTGGGGGGAGATTGGCCGTCGGCCCGGCCTTCGCCAATTGCCAACATTGCAAGGATAAATGGGGCGCCTGAGCTGCCAATCTCCCCCCTTGTGGGGGAGATGTCCGGCAGGACAGAAGGGGGCGCGAAGGAACTCCACATTTCGCCTTGCCACCAACAAGGGACCGCATCGTAATGTGGTCCCTCTTCCTGCGCGATATCCGCCTGAGTATCCGGGCCGGCGGCGGGGCGCTGACCGGCGTGATCTTCTTTCTCGCGGTGATCGCCACAATCCCCTTCGGCGTCGGACCGGACCTCAATCTGCTCGCCCGAATCGGCCCGGCGATCCTGTGGATCGGCGCCTTACTTGCTTGCCTGCTCGGTCTCGACCGATTGTTCCAGGCCGACCGGGAGGACGGCTCGCTCGATCTGCTGGTGCTCGGCGACGACCGGCAGATGCTGGCGCTGACCGTGCTGACGAAATGCCTGGCGCATTGGGCGGGAAGCGTGCTGCCGCTGGTCATCGCGGCACCCTTGCTCGGCCTGTTCATGAACATGGAGCCGATCGGCATCGGCGCCACGGCGCTGACCCTTCTGGTCGGCACGCCGGCGATCACCTTCATCGGCGCCGCCGGCGCGGCGGTGGCGGTGGCGCTGCCCCGTGGCGGGCTGCTGATCTCGGTGCTGGTGCTCCCGCTGACCATTCCGGTGCTGATCTTCGGCGTCTCTGCAAGCTATGGCGCGGTGGCGAATCCTGATCCGTTCCTGCAGCCTTTCCTCATTCTCGCGGCGCTGACCTTGTTTCTTGCCGTGCTGGGGCCGGTTGCGGCAGCGCTGGCGCTGCGTCATGGGGCGGACTAAATTAGACGTCCGCCTGACGTCAAAGACTGCGGCGCTGCTGTCGATTGCGAAGCCGATGGCGCAAGGTTAAGGGAAGGCATGTTCGAACGAAGCGGAATGGTCCGGTTGAAGGGTTCTGTGCCGGCGGAGCGACCCATATGAGCGGGCATGCGCTCTATGTGGCCGCCGCCTATGCCATCACGGCCGTGGTTCTGGCCGGGCTGATCGGCTGGATCCTGTTCGACCAGCGTGCACGCAGACGAGACCTCGCCGAGCTGGAAGCGTCAGGCGTGCGGCGGCGCTCCGATAAGGCGGGGAAATCATGAGCATGGAGACGGAAACGCCGGCGCGCGGGCGGCGCCTGATCGTGCTGTTGCCGTTGCTGATTTTCCTCGGGCTGGCGGGGCTGTTCCTGACGCAGCTTCTGTCCGGTCGCGACACTTCGGAAGTGCCATCGGCGCTGATCGGCCTGCCCGCGCCGCAGACCAATCTGCCGGCGCTGGAAGGCATGAATTTGCCGGGGCTCGATTCCAAGCAGTTCGCCGGCAAAGTCACGCTGGTCAACGTCTTCGCGTCGTGGTGCGGGCCATGCCGCGACGAACATCCGGTGCTGCTGGCGCTGTCGCAGGACAAGCGCTTCGTCATCGCCGCGCTCAACTACAAGGACCAGCCGGAAAACGCCCGCCGATTCCTCGGCGATCTCGGCAATCCGTTCCAGGCGATCGGCGTCGACGCGGCGGGGCGCGCGGCGATCGACTGGGGCGTCTACGGCGTGCCGGAAACCTTCGTCGTCGGCAAGGACGGCAAGATCGCCTACAAGCATGTCGGCCCGCTGACGCCAGGCTCGGCGCAGACGCTGCTTTTGCCGGAAGTCGAGAAGGCGCTGGCCGCGCCGGGCTGAGGCACCGGAAACGCGATGGACGAACGAGATATCCGCGATCATATTCTGGCTCAGGCGAAAGCCTGCGATGGACTTGGCTCGCCTTTCACCGCGAATTTATGCCGTGCGCTGGCCAAGGTTCTCGACGCAAACACCAGAACCGGGCAGGCGATGCTCGGCTGGCCGGGCGACGCGCGCGCCGACGGCCTCGCATTGCGGCTCTGCGGCGCGCTGCATGCGTTGGTCCTGACGAGTGCCAGTGAGCGACTGGCACTGATCTATCCGCCCAACCAGACAAGCGAATCCGAGATCGCGGCGGTGCTGCCGGAGGCAATCGCGCTATCCGACGATCAGATCTTCGCCGGCCTCGCCGGCGCGCCGCAGACCAATGAAATCGCCCGGTCGGCGATGCTGCTGCCTGGATTTCTAACAGTGGCGCGGGAAACCGGTCTGCCGCTGGATCTGTGCGAGATCGGCGCCAGCGCCGGGCTCAATCTCCTTTTCGACAGCTTTCACTACCGCTACGGCGATGCCGAGTGGGGCGACCCGCCTCTCCTGTGCGGTTGGCGCCGGAGGCGCGCGGCCTCGCTGTCCCGCTTGATGGAGCGATCGACGTCCGCCACCGCGCCGGCTGTGACATCGCGCCGGTTGATGTCGCCGACGCAGCGGCGCGCTTACGGCTTCGGTCTTACGTCTGGGCCGATCAGGCAGCGCGGCTGGCCCGGCTCGACGCCGCGCTGTCACTTGCCGAAAAGTTTCCACCGCTGCTTGTCGAAGCGGACGCGGCGGATTTTGTCGAGAAGGCACTGGCCGCACGACAGCAGGGCGGCGCCTTCGTGCTCTATCATTCGATCATGTGGCAATACCTGCCGCGGGCGACCAAGGGTGCGATCATCGCCACCCTGGAGCAGGCGGGCAGACAGGCCACGGCCGCTGCGCCTATCGCAAGGCTGAGGATGGAGCCGCGCGATCCCACAAAGGAGTGGGCGGTACTCAGCCTCACTCTATGGCCCGGCGGCGAGACACGCCGCCTGGCCCATTGCGATTACCACGGCCGCTGGATCGAATGGATCGGCTAAACCGATCAAACAGTTCTGGTTGCGGTATGATCTCGTCCGAAAAGTCCTGCGCTCACCTTCGGTTCGGGATCATGCGTTCGCCTCAGCCGTAGATCTGCTTGTGGACCTGATAGAGCATTTCGCTGCGGTCGGCGCGCATGTCGGCCAGATCGCGGCTGGAAAAGGAGTCGATTTCGGCGATGAGGCGGTTGTATTGCCGGCGCTTGGCGATGCTGGTGCGAGCGCGGCTCATGAGATTGTCGAGAATCATAGCGAGGTTCCTTCTGCGCCGCATTGTTGCGGCAGGTTGTTCCTCCCTGATCGATACGCAGCATGACATAGTTATGATGCGCTGCAAAAAGAAGATGTTGCAATGCACCATTGCGCTGGGCGCATAGCCGGTTAACCGCGCTGAAAGCCCTTCATTTGAGCCCCGTCATTCGAGCAAGGGCGACATTGCCGCAGCTTGCCTCGATGTCTCAAGATGCGGTGAGACTGATATCAACCATCTTGCCATATCGATCGCCGGCTGGCTTGATCGCGCCGGCACTAGCGATTTTGCATGACTGGGAGGAAACCATGGCCACCGAAGACTACGAGATTCTCGATCCGCGTTTTGCGCGGCTGTTCAACAGCAATGCGCAGGTGGACAAGCTGTTCACCGGATGCCGGTGGGCGGAAGGGCCGGCCTGGTTTGCGGCCGGCCGTTATGTGGTGTGGTCCGACATCCCCAACAACCGCATGCTGCGCTACGACGAGACCGACGGCAGCGTCAGCGTGTTCCGGCAGCCGTCCGGCAATTCCAACGGCAACACCGTCGACCGGCAGGGCCGGCTGGTCACTTGCGAGCATTCGGGCCGCCGGGTCAGCCGCACCGAGCATGACGGCTCGATCACCACCATCGCCGACAAATGGCGCGGCAAGCGGCTGAACTCGCCCAACGATGCGGTTGTCAAGTCCGACGGTTCGATCTGGTTCACCGACCCGACCTACGGCATCGATACGGATTATGAGGGCGACAAGGCCGAAAGTGAGATCGGCGCCTGCCATGTCTACCGGGCCGATCCCGGCACCGGCGAGATCGACGCGGTGATCACCGACATGGTCAGGCCCAACGGACTCGCCTTCTCGCTCGACGAGAGCAAGCTCTATGTCGTTGATACCGGCCGCACGCATGGCACGCAGAACCCGGCGCATATGCGGGTGTTCAATATCGACGAGGGTGGCAAGAAGGTCTCCGGCGGAGAGGTCTTCGCCGACTGCACGGCCGGCCTGTTCGATGGTTTCAGGCTCGACGATCAAGGGCGGATCTGGACCAGTGCCGCCGACGGCATCCATTGCTACGATCCCGACGGGACGCTGATCGGCAAAATCAAGGTGCCGGAAGTCGTCGCCAATTGCGTGTTCGGCGGCAACAAGCTGAACTGCCTCTACATCGCCGGTACGACCTCGCTCTACATGGTCCGGCTGATGGTCAACGGCGCAAAGACCTACTGAGCGGCCGCCACGCAATACCCAAGGGAGGACGCCATGCCATTCGTGAACATCCGCCTCGTCAAGGAAGTGATCGCCGATGACCCGGCCGGCAAAAAGGCCGCGATCGCTGCCCAGGTGCGGCGGCCATCACCGGCGCCACCGGGCTGACCAGCAAGGACGTCTGGGTGGTTTCGAGGAGGTCGCTGCGCGCGACTGGTTCGTCGGCGAAACCGATGTCGAGACTATGCGCAGCAAACGTTGAAGGAATTTCGCCGCGACCTTTGATGGTGCGGCGCGGCCGGTCAGCAGGCGGTGAGGGCCGAGAGATGTTTCGGACGGATCATGTCCGGAAAAGCCTACCACATCGTCTGCTTGTAGCTTTCGTCCAGCCAGCGGTCGGTCGCCTCGACCGAATCAGCGAGCGCCAGCTGGTCGCGCAGGATCTGGCCGAGCGTCGGTAGCGTCGCACGGTCGTACCAGGTTTCGGGCTTCCACAGATCGGAGCGCATGAAAGCCTTGGCGCAATGCATGTAGGCGGCCTTGACCGTCACCAGGATGACGCTTTGCGGTTCCTTGCCGTCGACGGCGAGCCGCTCGCGCAAAGCCGCACCGACGGTGATGCGGGCATCGCCGTTGACGCGCAGCGTCTCGTTCATGCCCGGGATGAGGAAGAGCAGCCCGACCGAGGGGTTGAGAAGAATGTTCTCCAGCGTGTCGAGCCGGTTGTTGCCGGGCCGGTCGGGGATGGCGATGGTCTTCTCGTCGAGCACGGCGGCAAAGCCCGGTTTGTCGCCCTTCGGCGTCACATCGGCATTGCCGGCGCCGTCTGAGGAGCCGATCAGCACGAAGGGGCTTTTGCCGATGAAGGAACGGCTGTGGCCATCCAGCGCCTTCAGTTCCTTGCGGATCGAGCCGTCGGTCGGCCGAGGCGTCTTGTAGATCGTTCTCAGCTCTTCGCGCGTGGTGACAAATTCCATGCCCTCTCCCTAATCGTTACTTGCCGGCCTTCTCTTCGTTTCCGGTCTTGCCTTCAAGCGAATGGCGCATGATCAGCGGCATCTGGCTGAAGGTGAAAAGAAGCGTGATCGGCATGATTCCCCAGACCTTGAAGGTAACCCAGGCGTCGGTGGAGAAATTCCGCCAGACCACTTCGTTGACAAGGGCCAGAAACAGGAAAAACAGGCCCCAGCGAAAGGTGAGTTTCTTCCAGCCCTCGGCATCGAGGCTGAACGCCGAATCGAAGACGTAGCCGAGCAGCGACTTGCCGAAGAACAGGCCGCCGAGCAGCACGCCGCCGAACAGCATGTTGACGATGGTCGGCTTCATCTTGATGAAGATGTCGTCCTGCAGGTAGAGCGTCAGCGCGCCGAAGACGAAGACGACGACGCCCGATACCATCGGCATGATCGGCAAGGTGCGGGTGAGCAGCCAGGAAGCGATCAGCGCGATCGCGGTCGCGGCCATGAACAGGCCGGTGGCGACGAAGATCGGCCCGCCGAACTCGGCAAGCGTCGGAAATTTCTGCGACAGCCATGCGCCGCGCGCGTTGGCGAAGAAGAACACCATCAGCGGGCCAAGCTCCAGCACCAGCTTGAGCAGCGGATTGACGGCTTCCTTCTTCTGTTTCTGCGGGTCGGACGGGTCGCGTTCGAGGATGCGCGGGTTCATAGGCTTTCCTTCTTGCGCAAGATCCTGTCCAAGAAGTCTGCAACTTCTTGGGATCATGCTTGTTATGCCACTCCAGCGATCGCCCTGGCGAACTCGCTTGCGGAGAAAGGTTCGAGGTCGTCGACCTGTTCGCCGACGCCGATGAAATAGACCGGCAATTTGTGCTTTGCCGCGATCGCCACCAGAATACCGCCGCGTGCCGTGCCGTCCAGCTTGGTCATCACCAGGCCGTTGACGCCGGCGACATTGCGGAAGATCTCGACCTGGTTGAGCGCGTTCTGGCCGGTGGTGGCGTCGACCGTCTGCAGCACGGTGTGCGGCGCTTCCGGATCGAGCTTGCCCAGCACCCGGACGATCTTTTCCAGTTCCGCCATCAGCTCGGTCTTGTTCTGCAGCCGCCCGGCGGTGTCGATGATCAGCACGTCGGAGCCAGCTTGCTTGGCCTGTTCGAAGGCGTCGTAAGCAAGGCCGGCGGCGTCGGCGCCGAGTTTGGAGGCGATGACCGGCGACTTGGTGCGCTCGCCCCAGATCTTCAATTGTTCGATCGCGGCGGCACGGAACGTGTCGCCGGCCGCGAGCATCACCGACAGGCCGCCGTCGGTGAGCTTTGCCGCTAACTTGCCGATGGTCGTGGTCTTGCCGGTGCCGTTGACGCCGACGACAAGGACGACATGCGGCTTGTGGCTGAGATCGAGCTCCAGCGGCATGGCGACATGGGTAAGCACCTTCTCCACCTCGCTCGCCATGATGGCGCGGACTTCCGTCTCGGAGACATCCTTGCCGTAGCGGCTGGCGGCCAGCGAATCGGTGATGCGCGACGCCGTCTCCATGCCGAGATCGGCGCGGATCAGCACGTCCTCCAGATCCTGCAGCGTGTCCTCGTCGAGCTTGCGCTTGGTGAAGACGCCGGCGATGTTGCCGGACAGTTCCCGGGAAGAGCGGGCAAGCCCCTCCTTCATACGCTGGAACCAGGAGCGTTTCGGTGCCGGTCCCGGCACCTTCTGCGGCTCGGCTTTCTGCTCGACCTTTTTGGTTACGGTGACCTTGCCGGGGGCGGGCTTCGGCTCCGGCGGTGGTTGCGGAACGGCCTCCGGCTCTGGTGCGATCTCGGCAAGGACCGGCTTCGCCTCGATCGGCGCCGGCTGGCGAATGGGCGGCGGGATTTCGGCCGGCGGCGCCTCAGGCTCAGGCGCAGTTGAGGGGGCCTCGGCCGGCGGTGCCAGCATTTCGACGGGCTCCGGCTGATCTTCCGGCTGGAACGGGGCGATTTCTGGCGGCTGCGGCTCGGGCTCAAGAATTTCCTGCGGCTCTGGTGCAGGAACTGGCTCAGCGATGACGGGGGCGGCCGGGATTTCTTCGGGCTCCGGCTCCTCAGCAGCCGTTTCCGGCTCCGGCGGCCGCAGCTCCTCGACCGGAGCAGGCTCTGTCTGGATTTCTGGCTCGGGGGAAATGATCGGAGCGGGCTCGGGCTTCGGCTCCTCGACCGGAGCAGGCTCCGGCTGGATTTGTGGTTTGGGGGAAATGATCGGAGCGGGCTCGGCCTCTTCAACAGGCGCCGGTTGCGGCGCGGAAGGTGCCTCTGGTTCGACCGGTGGTGCGGTTTCCGCTTCGGGCCGAGGCTCTTCGCGTTTCAAAAATTCCGGTACCGCCTGCTCCGTCGCCGGTTTCAGCGTCTCCAGCGCATCCCATTTGATCGGCGGCAGGGGTGCTGACTCGTCGATCCGCTCCTCGACCACTTCCTTCTTGCCGAACGAAAATATCTTCTTGAGAAAACCAGCCATGTTTTTGCGTCTCAGGCGGCGCGGGCGGCAAGCGGCGCCGCGATCAGGCGCGCGCCATCATGGCCGATGATATCAGCGTCAACGATTTCGCCCGGCGCGCCCGCGGACACTGTGGCGAGCGTGAAGCCTTCGGTGCGGCCGAGCCCGTCGCGCTCGACCAGGATCGACTGGCGCGTTCCGGTGAGCGAGGAAAGGTGGCCGCGGTAAGCGGCGTCACCGGCGGCGCGCAGCCGTGCCGCACGCTGCTTGACCACCTCGCGGCGAAGCTGCGGCATGCGCGCGGCGGGCGTGCCTTCGCGTGGCGAGAACGGGAAGACGTGGAGATGCGTCAGCCCGCATTCCTCGATGATCTCCAGCGATTTTTCGAACATGGCGTCCGTCTCGGTCGGGAAGCCGGCGATGATGTCGGCGCCGAAGACGATGCCGGGACGCAATTTGCGCAAATCCTCGCAAAAGCGGATCGACTGATCCCGGTTGTGCCGGCGCTTCATCCGCTTCAGGATCATGTCGTCACCCGACTGCAGCGACAGATGCAGATGCGGCATCAGCCTGGACTCGGTGGCAATGGCGTCGAGCAAGTCGTCATCGGCCTCGATCGAATCGATCGAGGAAAGGCGCAGGCGTTTTACGCCGGGCACCTGCTTCAGGATTGTCTTGACCAGTTTGCCGAGTTTCGGGCTGCCCGGCAGGTCGGCGCCGAAACTGGTCATGTCGACGCCGGTCAGCACGATCTCGGCATAACCATTGCCACTCAGGCGCTCGACCTGCTCGACCACGGCGCCCATCGGCACAGAACGCGAATTGCCGCGGCCATAGGGGATGATGCAGAAGGTGCAGCGGTGGTCGCAGCCGTTCTGCACCTGGACAAAAGCCCGCGCCCGGCCCTCGATGGCGTCGACCATGTGGCCGGCCGTCTCGCGTACCGAAAAGATATCGTTGACGCGAGCCTTCTCGGTATCGTTGACGCCGAAATCCGGCAGCGCGCGATAGGAATGCGCCTTGAGCTTCTCTTCATTACCGAGGACGAGATCGACCTCGTCCATGGCGACGAAACTCTGCGGCGCGGTCTGCGCGGCGCAGCCGGTGACGATGATGCGGGCGGCCGGGTTCTCGCGGCGGGCCTTGCGGATCGACTGTTTTGCCTGGCGCACCGCCTCGCCGGTGACGGCGCAGGTGTTGAAGATGATGGCGCCGCCTTCCAGCGCGCCAAGGCCGGCGCTTTCCGCCTCTCGCCGCATCACCTCGGATTCGTAGGTGTTCAGCCGGCAGCCGAAAGTGACGACGTCAACACTTTTGGGAAAAGTGGGACCTTTGGGAAGAGTGGGGTCCCTGGAAAGAGCGGGACCCTTCTTGGCAAGAGGAGCCATCAGGCGGCGCTTTCGGTGTCGCGGGCCCACACGCCGGTCGACGGATCGAAGCTGCCGGAAAACTCCCATTCGGCGGCGCCGGTGAGGATGACGTGGTCGTCGCCGCGCCATTCGACATGCAAGGAGCCGCCGCCGGGCGTTACCAAGGAGACAGTGCGTCCGGTCCGCCTGGTGCGCGCGGCAGCGACGACGGCGGCACAAGCCGCCGTACCGCAAGCCTTGGTCAGGCCGGCGCCGCGTTCCCAGGTGCGTATGACCATTGTCTCGGGTGAGGTCACCCGTGCGATGGTGATGTTGGCGCGTTCGGGGAAGATCGGGTGGTTTTCGAGCAGCGGGCCGAAGCGGTCGAGCTCATAGGACCAGACGTCGCGGTCGACCCAGAAGATAGCGTGCGGATTGCCCATCGACACGACCGAGGGCGAGTGCAGCACAGGCGCGTCGATCGGGCCGATCTGTAGCTCGATCATGCGGGTATCACGGAATTCCTCGGCGAGCGGAATATCCTGCCAGCCGAAACGCGGCTTGCCCATGTCGACCGAAATCAGCCCGTCGGCATGTTCTTCGGCGTTGAGGATGCCGGCGACGGTCTCGAAGGCGAATGTCTTCTGGCCGGTCTCGGCGGCAAGTGCCTGCACCACGCAACGCATGCCGTTGCCGCAGGCCTGCGCGCCGGTTCCGTCGGAATTCAAAATGTCGATGAAAAAGGCGGTGCCCGGCGTCCTGGCGTCGTGGATCGCCATGATCTGATCGAATTTCGTCGCGGCATCGGCATTGAGCGCAAGGGCGGCAGCCGACGTCACCCGATCGGCGCGACCGCGCATGTCGGCAACGATGATCTCGTTGCCAATGCCGTTCATCTTGGCGAAGGGGGCAGTGCTTGCCATGGATCGAAAGGTCTCATGCCGGTTTGGCGCCTATATGGCGGATACCGGCCGAAATTACCAGTGTGCGGACGTCAGAGCGACGTGCGTCCACTTGGACGCACAAAGCACGCTCCTGACACTTTGGACCCGCGCATCGTGCTTTCCAAAAAATCGGTTCCGATTTTCGGGCCGATGCGTCTAAAGCGCGTCGCGTTTGAACGGATTCATGCGACGCGCTTTAGGTCTTGTTTTTTATGCATGTCATTATCGCAAAACCGCTACGCACTTTTGCGCGACATGCATTACGCCACCGCGAAGACGCCAAGCATGACCAGCAGGAAGATAATCAGCACGATGCCGATGAGGATACGGGCGCCGGTGGCGGCGGCTCCGGCCAATGCCGGCATGCCGAGCAGGCTGGCCGCGGCCGCGATAATCAGAAGAATGATGATCCATTTGATCATGAGAAAACCCTCGCAGCCGACGGTTGTGGAATGCCCTGCAAACGCGTCTGCAATGGCTTGGGTTCCGATAGGTTGGATTCGGCAACCAGCGAAAGCCTAGCTGGTGATTTCGAAGTCGGTGGTGAAGAGGCATTCCCCGGGACCTGCAGCCACGGCTGCAATGTTGTCAGAGTGGTAAATGAAAGCTACCCTCCGACAGGTCAAATGCGGTCGCTGCTAGACGACCCTGGGTTCGTTATGCCTCACCCGTGACGTTCAGTGCTGGGGCGGCGACCGAAAGTTGGCGATGTGTTGGCGGGCATGACCGGCGAATATGAAAGTCGGGGCTCATGGCGTTGGGTTTTCGACGGCTCGATAAGTTTTGATCAATGGCTGAACGTTGGGATACGATCATCATTGGTGGCGGCCAGGCGGGGCTCGCCATGAGCTATTATCTTCAGCAGCATGAACGCAAGCATGTTGTGTTGGAACGCGCTCGTATTGCCGAGCGCTGGCGGACGGAGCGTTGGGATTCGCTTCGATTTCAATTCATCAACCAGTCGATAGAGCTTCCTGGGCTTTCTTATCAGGACCCTGAGCCGGAGGGGTTCGCCCATTACACCGCCATCTCGCGATTCATCGAGGACTATGCGGCTAAAATTGCAGCTCCGGTTCGCCAGGGTGTCGAGGTCAGAAGGCTCTGGCGCAGGGATGCCGGCGATTATGCATTGGACACAAGCGCCGGCAGCATGACAGCCCGCCATGTCGTTGTGGCGACGGGCCCGTTCCAGCGTTCGATGATTCCGGCAGCCGCCAGGGATTTGCCGCGATCCGTTTACCAGGTTCACGCTTCGAAATACTGCGGTCCCGACGAGCTTCCCCGCGGAGCGGTGCTCGTCGTGGGCAGCGGCGCATCTGGAAGCCAGATAGCGGATGAGCTCCAGCAATCCGGGCGCAATGTCTTTCTTTCGGTCAGCCCCCATCGTCGGGTGCCTCGGCGCTATCGCGGCAAGGATGTTTTGTGGTGGTTCGACAAAATGGGACGTTTTGAGATCACCATCGACAGTTTTCCGGAGCGGCGGTTTCCCCCCTCGACGGTCGTAACCGGTGTTAACGGCGGTTACGATATGAACGTCCGCCGCTTCGCCCGCGATGGCGGAACGGTGCTGGGACGTGTGCTCGGATGCGCTAATGGAATGCTGTCGATTGCCGACGATGCCGCCCAGATCCTGGCTGAAGCCGACAAGTCTTATGACGATTTTGTTTCCGCTGCGGAGACGTGGGCAGAGAAACCGGAAAACTCAGACCACATTCGCGACAGCGATGAACATTCAGTGACTCCAATCCTGGCGGAAATCGGCGATGCCCGTTCGGTCGATATTGCTGGCGAGAACGTCAGCTCGGTTATTTGGGGAACGGGATATCTCTTCGACTACAACTGGATGGATTTGCCAATTTTCGATGCGCGCGGCGCACCCGCTCAACAGCGTGGCGTGACAGCTTTTCCTGGCCTGTATTTTCTTGGCCTCCATTGGATGCATGCCTTTGGCTCTGGCCTCCTTTCGTACGTAGGTCGCGATGCCGCCTATATAGCCAGGCACATGGAAGCCTTGGGATCGGAAGCCTTGGGATCGCCCGCACCGCTAAGCTGGTCGCCTGCCTAGAGCGCCGGTACGTCCCAGACTTCGCCGGGACGCAGGGCGCGAAAGCATTCTTGCGGGATACCTTGATCGTCGAGGGCCTCGCCCAGCTTTCTGACCGGCTCGTCGATCGGCTCGTTGGTAAGCCGGAACGTGCCCCAATGGCAGCCGGCGGCATAGGCGGCGTTGCACAAAAGCATGCCTTGCACCGCCTCCTCCGGGTTCTGGTGGTGAGGCGCCATGAACCAGCGCGGCTCGTAGGCGCCGATCGGCAGGATGGCGAGGCGGAAGCCGGCGTGCCTTTCGGCCATCAGCCGGTAGTTGATGCCGTCGTGGAAACCGGTGTCGCCGGCGAAATAGACCTTTCCGCCCGGCGTCTCGACCACAAAACCCGCCCACAGCGCCATGCGCCGGTCGCGGGTGCCGCGCGCCGACCAGTGGTGCACCGGCTCGACATGGACGGCGACATCCTTGCCGATATCGACCCGCTCGCCCCAGTCATGCACGGAAAGCCGCATGCCGGGAACGCCATCGTCGATGATGGCGTCGTTGCCGAGCGGCGTCAGCACCAGCGGGTCGTGCTTCGTCTTCAGCCGCTTGATCGTGGCGAGGTCGAGATGGTCGTAGTGGTTGTGGCTGACCAATACGAGATCGATCGGCGGCAGGTTGGAAAAGGCGATGCCCGGCGGATTGACCCGTTTCGGCCCGGCAAAGGAGAGCGGCGAGACGCGCCGCGACCAAACCGGGTCGGTGAGGATGTTCAGGCCGGCTGTCTGGATGAGCAGCGAGGAATGGCCGACCATGGTCAGCCTCAGCCCGGAGCCGTCGATCCGCTCGGCCGGTGTGGCCTGATGAAACGGACTTGGATTCGCCGCTGGCCATTTCGAGCGTTCGCCGCCCAGCTGCCACTTCAGGAGATCGGAAAAGCGGGCAGGCAGCTTGCCGTTGGGATTGAAGAACAAGGTGCCGTCGAAATGATCGCTCGGTGGGCCGCTATAATAGCGATTGGCGGCTCTTTTTCTCGCAGCCAAGGTTTCGCCTTCGGCAGGGTTCCGTTTCATCAGAGATAGGACCGGAGCCGGCTGGCGCAAGCATTTGGCGGGCGACGCCAGGACACGCCTGTCCAGGCAAAAGCGCTGCGCGGTCTCGGGTCTGATCCCTAGGGCAGGCTTTCAGGCGGCACGCATCTTGTGGTAAAATTGCAACAAATGCTGACGCAAATTGAATTTTAACCATATCGGGTTGAAATTTCGCCACCTTCTCCATCTTGGTGAAGGGGATATTGTGCGGACGGCAGCCCCAGCCGGATCCGACGGAGGTTTGAAATGAATTTTTCGAAAACCGGTCTGCTGGCCGTATCGCTTGCCGCGCTCGTTGCGAGCGGCTGTTCAACGTCACGGTTCTCGTCGATGGGCCAGGAGCAGCCGGGGCCGCTGCAAGCCGCGCCCTCCGGCACGGTGACCGCAAACCAGCTGCCGCCGCCGGCGGCGCCCGGCACCGCCGACCCGTCGAAATTTCCGACGGCGCCGCAAGGTTCTGAGGTGGCTTCGCTGCCACCGGACGGGACGGCTCCGGCCGGAGCTGCGGATCTTACCGCCTCCAGCGTCGCCGGCGTGTGGAAGGCCAGCGTGTCCGGCCAGAGCTGCCAGGTGGCGACGCCGCAGACCAAATTCGGTGCCGGCTACCGGGCCGGGCCGCTGCATTGCCCGGCGCCGATCAACGGCATTAAATCCTGGAACGTCGCCGGCAAGCAGTTGACGCTGTACGACGAGAATGGCGGCACGCTGGCACGGCTCTATTCCTCGGGGGGAGAGAAATTCGACGGCCAGACTTCCAACGGCCTGCCGATCTCGCTTACAAGAGGCTGACCCGCTGCTTATTTGTTTTACGCAATTCCGAACGGAAAACCGCTACACACTTTTCCTGGAATTGCTGTCTTTTGTTTTTACGCAATTCCGGACGGAAAACCGAGACACACTTTCCTGGAATTGCTCTAGAACGACGTGACCGATGCATCTGCGTGACGGCCTTCAGACCCATGCGACCGTCCGGCAGCGCTACGACCATCTGGTTGTGTCAGGCCTGATCGACCGCGATCCGGCGCAGGAGCGGATCGTCGCGGCACTCGACCGGCTGATCGATGAGATCTCGGCAAAGCGGCTGGCGCACAAATCGAGCGCGCTGGGCTGGCTGTTCGCCCGCAAGCGCGAGACGCGCGAGGCCGTCAAGGGCCTTTACATCCATGGCGGCGTCGGCCGCGGCAAGACCATGCTGATGGACATGTTCTTCGAGCTGGTGCCGGTCAGGCGCAAGCGCCGTGTACATTTCAACGACTTCATGGCCGATGTGCAGGACCGTATCCAGAAGCACCGGCAGGCGCGTAAAGAGGGCACCGTCAGGGAAGACGACCCGATCGCGCCGGTGGCCCGCACATTGGCCGAGGAAGCATGGGTACTTTGCTTCGACGAGTTTTCCGTCACCGACATCGCCGATGCGATGATCCTGTCCCGGCTGTTCTCGGCGCTGTTTGCCAACGGCGCCGTGCTGGTCGCCACGTCCAATGTCGCGCCGCAGGATCTCTACCGCGACGGCTTGAACCGCAAGCTTTTCCTGCCCTTCATCGGCACCTTGGAGCGGCATGCGCAGGTGCTCGCGCTGGACGCCGACAAGGACTATCGGCTGGACAAGCTCAGCCGCCTGCCGGTCTATGTCACCCCCGCCGATGCCGCCGCCGATGCTGTTCTCGACGAGGCCTGGGAAGTGATGACGCATGGCAGGCCGGCGGCCGAGGCGGCGCTGACGGTAAAGGGCCGGCAGGTCGTGGTGCCGCGCGCCGCCGGCGAAGCGGCGCGGTTTTCCTTTGGGGATCTGTGCGAAAAACCGCTCGGCGCCCGCGATTTCCTGGCGATCGCCGGCCGCTTCTCGACCGTCTTCATCGATCATGTGCCGGTGCTCGGCGAAGGCATGCGCAACGAGGCCAAGCGCTTCATCCTGCTGATCGACACTCTATACGACCATCATGTGCGGCTGGTAATGAGCGCCGCTGCACCGCCACCGCAGCTGTATACGGCCAAGCGCGGCGCCGAGGTGTTTGAGTTCGAGCGCACGGCGTCACGGCTGATCGAGATGCAGAGCCATGAATGGCTTGAAGACTGGATCGAGAGGCAGAAGGCGACGCTGACCGAAGCGCAGCAGGCTCGGGCCTGAGGATAGTACTCCGACAGGACAGAGGGGGCACTGTCCCGCTGGCGCCTATAGTCGATACACATGCATGACGAAATCCTCCGCCGGCCCGTGCGGCTCCTTCCGCGCCTCATAAAGCGCGCGCGCCGAGACATTGCGCGGCTCGGTGCCGACCCATGCCTCCTTGCAGCCATGCTCGCGGCCGAGCTCAAACATGACGTCGAGCATTTTCGTCGCTATGCCCTGGCGCTGGAAGGCCGGCGCCACGCCGACTTCGTCGATGTAGAGTTCGCTCACCTTGTCCGGATGGCGGTGGATGACGGCTGCGCATTGGCCGACGACTATGCCATCGGCCAATGCCACAATCATAAAATGACCTGATGAGGCGAGATAGGCGGCGAGCCGATCCGGCCTGACCGGTTCATCGAACACATCTTCGGCGACCCGCATCACAAGGGCGTCATCGCCGGAAAACAGCCTTCTTATTTCCATCTTCATTGCGTAACCTCCCAAGTCGGCTCAATTCTTTTGACGCTTACGTAATTCCCGTTGTTTCTAACCGATTGAAATTGTTCACTCCAAAATAATCGTTTGAATTTCTTGCGCGCTGGGGCTATTGGGGGCGGCGAAATTCGCCCCGCAGCATTCCAGCCCGCTTCTCCGACGCCGTCATCCAATTCGTTAAGGATTTGGGCGCCGTCACAGTCTAAAGGGACAACATCCTCACATGGCACGCAACAAGATAGCGCTTATCGGCTCGGGCATGATCGGCGGCACGCTCGCCCACATGATCGGCCTCAAGGATCTCGGCGACGTTGTGCTGTTCGATATCGCCGAGGGCATCCCGCAAGGCAAGGGGCTGGATATCGCGCAGTCGTCGCCGGTCGATGGCTTCGACTCCAGGCTGGTCGGCGTCAACGATTATGCCGGCATCGAGGGCGCCGACGTCTGCATCGTCACCGCTGGCGTGCCGCGGAAGCCCGGCATGAGCCGCGACGACCTTCTCGGCATCAATCTGAAGGTCATGGAGCAGGTTGGCGCGGGTCTCAAGAAATACGCGCCGAAAGCCTTCGTCATCTGCATCACCAACCCGCTCGACGCCATGGTCTGGGCGCTGCAGAAGTTCTCCGGACTGCCGAAGAGCCATGTCGTCGGCATGGCCGGCGTGCTGGACAGTTCGCGCTTCCGCTACTTCCTGGCCGAGGAGTTCAAGGTGTCGGTCGAGGATGTCACCGCCTTCGTGCTCGGGGGCCATGGCGATTCCATGGTGCCGATGATCCGCTATTCGACGGTCGCCGGCATCCCGCTGCCCGACCTCATCAAGATGGGCTGGACCTCGAAGGAAAAGCTCGACCAGATCGTGCAGCGCACCCGAGACGGCGGCGCCGAGATCGTCGGCCTGCTCAAGACCGGCTCGGCCTTCTACGCACCGGCCGCCTCGGCGATCGCCATGGCCGAAGCCTATCTCAAGGACAAGAAGCGCGTGCTGCCCTGTGCTGCGCATCTCTCCGGCCAGTATGGTGTCAAGAACACCTATGTCGGCGTGCCGGTGGTGATCGGCGCCGGCGGCGTCGAACGCGTCATCGAGATCGAGCTCGGCAAGGCCGAGCAGAAGATGTTCGACAATTCGGTGGCGGCGGTGCAGGGCCTGTGCGAGGCCTGCGTCAAGATCGCTCCGCAACTCGCCGCCAAGTAACCCGGAGATATCTAGCATGAACATCCATGAATATCAGGGCAAGGCGCTGCTGAAGGGCTTTGGCGCACCGGTGGCCGAAGGCGTGCCGGTGTTTAGGGCAAGCGAGGCGGAAGCCGCCGCCAAGGCGCTGCCCGGCCCGCTCTATGTGGTAAAAAGCCAGATCCATGCCGGCGGCCGCGGCAAGGGCAAGTTTAGGGAGCTCGGCCCCGACGCCAAGGGCGGCGTGCGGCTGGCGAAATCGGTGGCCGAGGTCGTCGCCAACGCCAAGGAAATGCTTGGCCACACTCTGGTCACCAAGCAGACCGGCCCGGCGGGCAAGCAGGTCAACCGACTCTACATCGAGGATGGCGCCGACATCGAGCGCGAGCTCTATCTGTCGCTGCTGGTCGACCGTTCCGTCGGCCGCATCGCTTTCGTCGTTTCGACCGAGGGCGGCATGGACATCGAGGCGGTCGCGCACGACACGCCGGAAAAGATCATCACCGTCGCCATCGACCCGGAAAAAGGTGTGACGGCGGATGATCTGAAAGAACTCAACGGCGCGCTGAAGCTCGACGGTGAGGCCGCCGAGGACGGCGAGACGTTGTTCCCGATCCTCTACAAAGCTTTCGTCGAGAAGGACATGAGCCTGCTCGAGGTCAACCCGCTGATCGTCATGAAGAATGGTCGGTTGCGCGTGCTCGACGCAAAAGTGTCGTTCGACAACAACGCGCTGTTCCGCCATCCCGACGTGATGGAGCTGCGCGACATTACCGAAGAGGACGAGAAGGAGATCGAGGCGTCGAAACACGACCTCGCCTATGTCGCGCTCGACGGCAATATCGGCTGCATGGTCAACGGCGCCGGCCTCGCCATGGCGACGATGGACATCATCAAGCTCTATGGCGCCGAACCCGCCAACTTCCTCGATGTCGGCGGTGGTGCGTCGAAGGAGAAGGTGACGGCGGCGTTCAAGATCATCACCAAGGATCCGGCAGTCAAAGGCATCCTGATCAACATTTTCGGCGGCATCATGAAGTGCGACATCATCGCCGAGGGTGTCATCGCGGCCGTCAAGGAAGTCGGGCTGCAGGTGCCGCTGGTGGTGCGGCTGGAAGGCACCAATGCCGAGCTCGGCAAGAAGATCATCAACGACAGCGGGCTAAATGTCGTGTCGGCCGACGACCTCGACGACGCCGCGAAGAAAATCGTGGCGGCGGTGAAGGGGTAAAGGGCAGTCGATGATTTCGACCCGACTTCTGTGTGCAATTGGATTCGGCTGCTTCGCCCTGCCAGCGCACGCGGAAGAGATTTCGGATGCAATGGTGCTCTATAAGAATATCTGTATCGCATCAAACGGCGATTTGACTAAAGCGGAGCAATTGACGGTCGAGAATGGGTTTTCGATCGATTCTGACGACCATGGCAGAAAGACTTTCGATCGAACGAGCACTGGAACTCTCTCGGCGCCGTTTGTCATACTCAAGCCGGCAGGGTCAAATGGGAATAAGTCTTTGCTCGATATCTGTGAGATCTTCGGAACTACGATTCGAATGGCAGAGTTTGATGACTACGCTCGCTCGCGGGGTTTGATCGAGGTGCCAAAGGAGGGGGTTCTTGGCGATCTAGCGGACCAAAACTACGTCCGGATTTACGCAAACAAGGAATGCCAGGCTGCTGGGGACGGCAGCGCCGCATGCCTCGTTATCGGGACCATCGGCGACAATCCGGTAGACGAAAGGTTCAGTGGAGTTTTTCGTTTTGGAACTCCTCGGCCTCAAGTGGGGAATCCTCTATGATCCCTCCATCCACAAGCGTGAAGGGCTGATCTGGTGCCTCCGCACAAGGTAAATCTCATCGAGGCGGCGGATCAGAAGATCAAACAGGTCTTCGATCCCCATATCGCCGGCGACGTCAATGATGCCCAGGTCAAGATCGCCAAGTTCGGCGATGTCTTCGACTGGCACGCGCATGACAATGAGGACGAAGCGTTCCTGGTGCTGCGCGGCCGCATCGCCATCGATTTTCGCGACGGTACGGTAGAACTTGGCAGCGGCGAGTTCATCGTAGTGCCGCGAGCCATAGAGCACCGGCCACGCTCGCTGAGCGAGGAGCCGGTGGTGCTGATGTTCGAGCCGGCGACGACACTCAACACCGGCAACGCCAAGAGCGACCTCACCGTCGCCGATCTCAAGCGTCTCTGACTATGGCGGCTCTGACGATGACCGCGCAGCCTTCCCCGATCAACGGTTTGTAAAAAGGACCACCATGTCCATTCTCGTCGACAAGAACACCAAGGTGCTGGTGCAGGGCCTGACCGGCAAGACCGGCACGTTCCATACGGAGCAGGCGCTGGCCTATCACGGGACAAAAATGGTCGGCGGCATCCACCCCAAGAAGGGTGGCGAGACGTGGACCGGCGCCAAGGGCGAGAGCTTGCCGATCTTTTCCACGGTTGCCGAAGGCAAGGCAACGACCGGTGCCAATGCGTCTGTCGTCTATGTGCCGCCGGCGGGTGCCGCCGAGGCGATCCTGGAAGCAATCGAAGCCGAGATCCCGCTGATCGTCTGCATCACCGAGGGCATTCCGGTGATCGACATGATCAAGGTCAAGGCGCGGCTCGACCGCTCGACATCGCGGCTCATCGGCCCCAACTGCCCCGGCGTCCTGACCCCCAACGAATGCAAGATCGGCATCATGCCCGGCAACATCTTCCGCAAGGGCTCGGTCGGCGTTGTTTCCCGCTCGGGAACGCTTACCTATGAGGCAGTGTTCCAGACCACCAATGTCGGCCTCGGCCAAACCACCGCCGTCGGCATCGGTGGCGACCCCGTCAAAGGCACGGAGTTCATCGACGTGCTGGAGATGTTCCTCGCCGATGACGAGACCCAGTCGATCATCATGATCGGCGAGATCGGTGGCTCGGCCGAGGAAGACGCCGCGCAGTTCCTCAAGGACGAAGCCAAGCGTGGCCGCAAGAAGCCGATGGCCGGTTTTATCGCCGGGCGCACGGCCCCGGCCGGCCGCACCATGGGCCACGCCGGCGCGGTGATTTCCGGCGGCAAGGGCGGCGCGGAAGACAAGATCGCGGCGATGGAATCGGCCGGGATCAAGGTATCGCCGTCGCCAGCACGGCTGGGCACCACCCTGGTCGAAGCGATCAAAGGGTAAGGCAGTAAGGGAGTAGGGCAGTATGGGAGTAGGGGAATAGGAAGAACGGGACGAGTTGCGACAATTGCCGCTCTCCCTACTGCCCTACTCCCTTACTGCCTTACTCCCCTTCGGAAAAGGAGACGGAGCCAGGCTCCGCGGGAAAAAATGGCAAGACAAGATCAGGCCAACGACCAATTTTCGCTTACCTCTTTCCTCTATGGCGGCAACGCCGATTATATCGACGCGCTCTACGCCGCCTATGAGGACGATCCCTCTTCGGTCGATCCCGAATGGCGGGATTTCTTCGCGGCGCTGAAGGACGACGCCGGCGATGTCCGCAAGAATGCCAAGGGCGCCTCTTGGGCCAAGCCCTCATGGCCGCTGCAGGCCAATGGCGAATTGGTGTCGGCGCTCGACGGCAATTGGGGCATCGTCGAGAAGCACATCGAGAAGAAGGTCCAGCACAAGGCGGTGATGAACGGCGTCTCCCTTTCCGACGCCGACGTGCATCAGGCGACGCGCGATTCCGTGCGCGCCATCATGATGATCCGCGCCTACCGCATGCGTGGCCATTTGCACGCCAATCTCGATCCGCTCGGCATCGCCAAGCTTGAGGATTACAACGAGCTGTCGCCGGAAAATTACGGCTTCACCGCCGCCGACTACGACCGCCCGATCTTCCTCGACAATGTGCTCGGGCTCGAATTCGGCACCATCCGGCAGATGCTCGACATATTGACCCGCACCTATTGCTCGACGCTCGGCGTCGAGTTCATGCATATTTCCGATCCCGAGGAGAAGGCCTGGATCCAGGCGCGCATCGAGGGTACCGACAAGGAGATCTCCTTCACCGCCGCCGGCAAGAAGGCGATCCTGCAGAAGCTGGTCGAGGCCGAAGGCTTTGAGCAGTTCATCGACGTCAAGTACAAGGGCACCAAGCGCTTCGGCCTCGACGGCGCAGAGGCGCTGATCCCGGCGCTGGAGCAGATCGTCAAGCGCGGCGGCCAGCTTGGCATGAAGGAGATCGTGCTCGGCATGGCGCATCGCGGCCGGCTGAACGTGCTCTCCCAGGTGATGGCCAAGCCGCACCGCGCCATCTTCCACGAGTTCAAGGGCGGCTCGGCCGCACCCGACGAGGTCGAGGGCTCGGGCGACGTGAAGTACCATCTCGGTGCTTCGTCGGACCGCGAGTTCGACGGCAACAAGGTGCACCTGTCGCTGACCGCCAATCCCTCGCATCTGGAAATCGTCGATCCGGTGGTGATGGGCAAGGCGCGGGCCAAGCAGGACTCCCTGTTCGGCCGCAGCCGCGAGGAGATCGTGCCGCTGGAAGAGCGCGCCAAGGTGCTGCCGCTACTCCTGCATGGCGACGCCGCCTTTGCCGGCCAGGGCGTGATTGCCGAAATCCTCGGCCTGTCGGGGCTGCGCGGCCACCGCGTCGCCGGCACGCTGCATTTCATCATCAACAACCAGATCGGCTTCACCACCAATCCGCGCTTCTCGCGCTCGTCGCCCTATCCGTCGGATGTGGCCAAGATGATCGAGGCGCCGATCTTCCACGTCAATGGCGACGATCCGGAAGCCGTGGTCCACGCCACCAAGGTGGCGATTGAATTCCGCATGAAGTTCCACAAGCCTGTCGTGGTCGACATGTTCTGCTATCGCCGCTTCGGCCACAATGAGGGCGACGAGCCGGCCTTCACCCAGCCAATCATGTACAGCAACATCCGCCGCCACAAGACGACGGTGCAGATCTATGCCGACCGGCTGATCACCGAAGGGCACATCACCCAGGCCGAATTCGACAAGATGAAGGCCGACTGGCGGGCACATCTCGAGCAGGAATTCGAGGTCGGCCAGCATTACAAGCCCAACAAGGCCGACTGGCTGGATGGCGCCTGGTCGGGCCTGCGCACGGCCGACAACCAGGACGAACAGCGGCGCGGCAAGACCGCCGTGCCGGTCAAGACGCTGAAGGAAATCGGCAAGAAGCTGACCGAGGTGCCGAAGGATTTCGAGGCCCACAAGACGATCCTGCGCTTTCTCGAGAATCGCCGCCAGGCGATCGAGTCGGGCGAAGGCATCGACTGGTCGACGGCCGAGGCGCTGGCCTTCGGCGCCATCCTGCTCGACGGCAACCCGGTCCGGCTGTCCGGACAGGATTCGGAGCGCGGCACGTTCTCGCAACGCCACTCCGTGCTCTACGACCAGCGCGACGAGACACGCTACATTCCGCTCAACAATCTGTCGGCGGCGCAGGCCGGTTTCGAGGTCATCAACTCGATGCTGTCGGAAGAGGCCGTGCTCGGCTTCGAATACGGCTACAGCCTGGCCGAGCCGAAGGCGCTGACGCTTTGGGAAGCGCAGTTCGGCGATTTCGCCAACGGCGCCCAGGTGGTGTTCGACCAGTTCATCTCGTCGGGCGAGCGCAAGTGGCTCAGAATGTCAGGTCTCGTCTGCCTGCTGCCGCATGGCTATGAAGGCCAGGGGCCGGAGCATTCGTCGGCCAGGCTTGAGCGATTCCTGCAGCTTTGCGCCGAAGACAACATGCAAGTGGCCTACTGCACAACGCCGGCCAACTACTTCCACATCCTGCGCCGGCAGTTGAAGCGGGATTTCCGCAAGCCGCTGATCCTGATGACGCCGAAGTCGCTGCTGCGCCACAAGCGGGCGGTGTCGACGCTGCCGGAGATATCGGGCGAAAGCGCGTTCCACCGGCTGTTGTGGGACGATGCCCAGCAGCTCCCCGGCCAGGCGATCAAGCTCACCAAGGATTCGAAGATCCGCCGCGTCGTGCTCTGCTCGGGCAAGGTCTATTACGACCTCTACGAGGAGCGTGAGAAGCGCGGCATCAACGACATCTATCTGCTGCGCGTCGAACAGCTCTATCCGTTCCCGGCCAAGGCGCTGATCACCGAACTGTCACGCTTCCGCAATGCCGAGATGGTGTGGTGCCAGGAGGAGCCCAAGAACATGGGCGCCTGGTCGTTCATCGATCCGTATCTGGAATGGGTGCTGGCGCATATCGATGCCAAGCATCAGCGGGTGCGCTATACCGGCCGGCCGGCCGCCGCGTCGCCGGCGACCGGATTGATGTCGAAGCATCTCGCCCAGCTTGCCGCCTTGCTCGAAGACGCGCTCGGTGAATAGAACAGAGCCGGGCGAATAGAACAGAACCGACAGAAAAACGGACAGGCACAATGGCTACCGAAATCCGCGTCCCCACTCTTGGCGAATCCGTCACCGAGGCGACCATCGGCAAATGGTTCAAGAAGGTAGGCGACGCGATCGCCACCGACGAACCGCTGGTCGAACTCGAGACCGATAAGGTAACGGTGGAAGTGCCGGCCGCGTCCGCAGGAACGCTTAGCGAGATCGCGGTCAAGGAGGGCGAGACGGTCGAGGTCGGCGCTTTGCTCGGAATGATTTCGGCGGGCGACGGGGCAAAAGCGGCAGCACCCGCGAAGGCGTCAACTCCCGAACCAAAGCAGGACGCGGTCTCGCAGGCCTCGGCGCCGACCGCGGCATCCACTGTCAAGCAAGCCGCGGCCGAGACCGCCAAGATCGCCGGCGATGCCGGGCCGATCGAGGCCCGCACGATGCCGCCGGCGCAGGCGGCGGCGAAGCTGCTGGCCGAGAGCAATCTCGCGGTCGACCAGGTCTCGGGTTCCGGCAAGCGCGGCCAGGTGCTGAAGGGCGACGTGCTCGACGCGATCGCCAGGGGCGCGCCATCGCAACCGGCCGAGACGCCGAAGGCGCCTGCACCGGTCGCTGCCCGTGCGCCGTCCTCGGCCGATGACGCGTCGCGCGAAGAGCGCGTGCGCATGACCAAGCTGCGGCAGACCATCGCGCGCCGCCTCAAAGAAGCGCAGTCGACCGCCGCCATGCTGACCACCTTCAACGAGGTGGACATGAGCGCGGTGATGGCGCTCAGGACCAAATACAAGGATGTGTTCGAGAAGAAGCACGGCGTGAAGCTGGGCTTCATGGGCTTCTTCACCAAGGCCGTCACCCATGCGCTGAAGGAAATCCCTTCGGTCAATGCCGAGATCGACGGCACCGACATCATCTTCAAGAACTACGCCCATATCGGCGTCGCCGTCGGCACCGAAAAGGGCCTCGTCGTGCCGGTGGTGCGCGACGCCGACCAGATGTCGATCGCCGAGATCGAGAAGGATATCGGCAGGCTGGGCATCGCCGCGCGTGACGGCAAGCTGTCGGTCGCCGACATGCAGGGCGGCACGTTCACCATCTCGAATGGCGGCGTTTACGGGTCGCTGATGTCGACGCCGATTCTCAACGCGCCGCAGTCGGGCATTCTGGGCATGCACAAGATCCAGGAGCGGCCGGTGGTGGTCGGCGGCCAGATCGTGATCCGGCCGATGATGTATCTGGCGCTCTCCTACGATCACCGCATCGTCGACGGCAAGGAAGCGGTGACCTTCCTGGTGCGGGTCAAGGAAAGCCTGGAGGATCCGGAGCGGCTGGTGCTCGACCTCTAGGGGCCAGTAGAGTTGAGCCGGAGAATGGATCTGCGCCACCGAATGATGACCAGTTCCGCGCATTTCCGGTCCAAGGTGTTGTTCGCAGCTGTGCTCGCGGCCGGCGTTGCGCAGACGGGATCGGCAGCCTTTGCCGCCTGCCCGCTCGAGCTCGCCGTCTATGGCGATGCCGAAGGTGCGGCAGAGATCGATTTCAGGCCGACCGGCGGGTCGGCTGTGGTCACCAACACGTTCAAGATGGTGCTCGATAATGGCGTCGTGCTCGACGGCATCGTCATGTGGACGGAAGGCGTGGCGCGGCCGCATGGTTCGCTGATGTACAAATGCCCGACAGGCGACGTCACCGGCGACGAACTCGCCGCCTGCACGCTGTGGGAGGGGGTCGTCTACAGTGCTGACGACAAGGGCAACATCGCCCTGCTGCCGGCCGAAGGCGTCGACGCGCCGAAGACCCTGATCTTTCCCGACCTCGGACCGTCGCTGCAGATGTCGGCCGCCTATGGCGCCAATGGGTTTTCGAAGGTGCCGTGGGATGTTTTCTCATTGAAGGGCTGTCAGGAATGAGCGCGGCCAAAAAAGTGCTGCTGGTGACCGGCGGCAGCCGCGGCATCGGCGCTGCCACATCCAGGCTTGCAGCCAAGGCTGGATACCGCGTCGCGATCAACTATGCCTCGAACGAGGCCGCCGCCGCAGCACTTGTCGAGGCGATCGAGCAGGATGGCGGCGAAGCGCTCGCCATCAAGGGCGACGTCGGCAGCGAGGCCGATATTCAGGCGATGTTCGAGAGGGTCGATCATGTCTTCGGGCCGCTCGATGCGCTCGTCAACAATGCTGGCGTCGTCGATCAGAGGGCGCGTGTCGACGAAATGAGCGGAGCAAGGCTGGAACGCATGATGCGCATCAACGTCATTGGCTCCATGCTCTGTGCCCGCGAAGCGGTGAAGCGCATGTCGACCAGCCATGGCGGCAAGGGCGGCGCCATCGTGAATGTCTCCTCGATTGCAGCGAGAATTGGCGGGCCGGGCGAATATGTCGACTACGCTGCCTCGAAGGGCGCGATCGATTCCTTCACGATCGGCCTGGCGCGCGAGGTGGCCGGCGAAGGCATTCGCGTCAACGCGGTCAGTCCAGGGATTGTCGATACCGAAATTCATGCCTCCGGCGGACAGCCGGATCGCGTCGAGAGGATGCGTCACGTCGTGCCAATGCAAAGGGCGGGGACTACCGAAGAGGTCGCCGCGGCAATTCTCTGGCTCCTGTCGGATGGGGCGTCCTATACGACAGGCGCGAATTTGGAAGTGGGCGGCGGCCGCTAATCCCAGCCAAGGCTAGTGCAGACCAGAAGGACAAATCATGGCTTATGACGTCGTTATCATCGGATCGGGACCAGGCGGCTATGTCTGCGCCATCAAGGCGGCACAGCTCGGCCTGAAGACGGCGGTGGTCGAGAAGAACCCGACCTTCGGCGGCACCTGCCTCAATATCGGCTGCATCCCGTCCAAGGCGCTGCTGCATGCGTCCGAGATATTCGCCGAGGCCGGCCATTCCTTCGACACGCTGGGCGTCGAAATCGGCGCGCCGAAGCTCAATCTGGAGAAGATGATGGCGCACAAGGACGCGACGGTGGCGTCCAACGTCAACGGCGTCGCCTTCCTGTTCAAGAAGAACAAGATCGACAGCTTTCGCGGCACGGGGAAGGTCCTGTCCGCCGGGAAGGTGTTGGTGACCGGCGAGGACGGCAAGGTCGAGGAGATCGAGACCAGGAACATCGTCATCGCCACCGGCTCCGACGTCACCGGCATTCCGGGCGTCAAAGTCGACTTTGACGAGAAAGTGATCATGTCCTCGACCGGCGCGCTGTCGCTGGACAAGGTGCCGGGCCATCTGGTGGTGGTCGGCGGCGGCGTCATCGGTCTGGAGCTCGGCTCGGTATGGGCGCGGCTCGGCGCCAAGGTGACCGTCGTCGAGTTCCTCGACACCATCCTCGGCGGCATGGACGGCGAGGTCGCCAAACAATTCCAGCGCATGCTGTCCAAGCAAGGCATCGAATTCAGGCTCGGCGCCAAGGTGACCGGTGTCGCCAAGGCCAAGAAGGGGGTCACCGTCACCTTCGAGCCGGTCAAGGGCGGTGATGCCGAAACGATCGACGCAGACGCGGTGCTGATAGCGACGGGACGCCGGGCCTATTCGGACAGTCTCGGGCTGAAGGAGGCCGGCGTCGAGGTCGATGAGCGTGGCCGGGTCAAGGCGGACGGCCATCTCAAGACCAATGTCCCCGGCATCTACGCCATCGGCGACGTCATCGCCGGGCCGATGCTTGCCCACAAGGCCGAGGACGAGGGGGTAGCGGTGGCCGAGATCATTGCCGGCCAGGCCGGCCATGTGAATTACGAGGTGATTCCGAACGTCGTCTACACCAGTCCGGAAATCGCCTCGGTCGGCAAGACTGAGGAAGAGCTGAAGGCAGCCGGCATCGACTACAAGGCCGGCAAGTTTCCGTTCAGCGCCAATGGCCGGGCGCGCGCCATGCTGCACACCGACGGCTTCGTGAAGATCCTGGCGGACAAGCAGAGCGATCGCGTGCTCGGCGTCCATATCGTCGGTTTCAGCGCCGGCGAGATGATCCACGAGGCGGCGGTGCTGATGGAGTTCGGCGGCTCGTCGGAAGATCTTGCCCGCACCTGCCATGCCCATCCGACGATGTCGGAAGCGGTGAAGGAAGCGGCACTGGCGACCTTCTTCAAGCCGATCCACATGTAGGCCTTCCCAAGCTACTCCGGCAGTCATCTGACGGCTCAAAGCAAAACGGCCCGCTTTTCAGCGGGCCGTTCGTATTTGGAATCAGCAGCCGATCACTGCGGGGCTGGTGCGGGCGCCGGGGCAGGCGCTGGCTCTGCAGGCGCCGGAGCAGGTGCTGGGGCAGGCGCCGGAGCGGGTTCTGCAGGTGCCGGGGCAGGTGCTGGCTCTGCAGGCGCCGGGGCCGGAGCAGGCGTCGGTTCAGCGGGCGCTGGCGCCGGGGCCGGCGTGGTTGCAGCCGGCGGTTCACCAGGCTCTGGCGCCTCACCGGTTGTTCCAAAAACATAGTAGGCGACAATGGCCAGAATAACGACGACCAGGGCAATCAGCCAGCCGGTGCTGCCGCCACCCGACCTGGGAGGGGGTGTCGGAGTGGTGTACGGGTCGTTTGGATTAGCCATAAAAGTGTCCTCCGTGGGATGAAAAGTATCAATCAACACACATCAACGCGCAATCGTCGAACAGGTTTCACGCTAGCGATCGAAAACGCCGAAAACAGGGCAATCTTCGCCGGGAATCAATTGTGCGCACGCACTTTACTCGCAAAATTCGCAGCGATCGAGCCAAAACAAACCTTTCGATCTACCTGTACTCAGACAAGCCTTCCGTGATTCGGGAAGGCATCGCCCCGAATCACGTCTTGCCGGTCTGCAACTCAGCCGTGCAACTCAGTCGACGGCAGTGACGGTGTAACCGGCCTTGCGGAAATCCTCGACCAGACCTTCCGCGCCCGGAAGGTGCAAGGCGCCGACCGCCATGAAGGCGTTGCCCTTGGCGAGGATCGGCCCGGCATGATCGATCATCACCTTGTTGCGGCGGGTGATCATGGTTTCCTCGAAGGCGGCATAGCCCGCCGAATCGTCTTCGCCGCCGGGAAGGACGGCACGAAACAGCGGCCAGAGCATGCCAATGTCGCCGCGCTGGTAAAGCACGATCATGGTTTCGTTGACGTCGTTCACCCTGTTGCCGAGCTTCAATGTGTCGACGAGGCCCTTCATGTGAAAAGCGAGCGGCAGCGAGGCCATGGCGCGAAGCTGGTCGGCGACGGTCTCCAACCCATCGACGGCCTTGCCTGAGGCTTTGGCGTCCCGCGCGAGCTTGATGTCGAGCACCGGCGCGCCGCCGGCCTGGCGGGCCAGTTCACAGGCCGGGAGCGCGACCATGGTCGACAGCATCCACGGTTTCATCTTGGCGACGCTCGCCGGCGGGATGCCGCGCGCGTCGAGCGCCTTGTTCACCGCCGCCGCATCGTCCGGCGACAGCAGCGAGGACAGCGTGGTGCTGTCGGTGAACATCATCAGCTCCGGCTCTTTCAGGAACGCCGCCATCATCTTCTGCTGATCGAGCACCTCCGTGGTCTCGATGACGATAGTGTCGGCAGCGTCAAACGCCTTTTGCGCGGCAGGCGGCAGCGTGGTCACGCGCGGGTCAGTCATGTGCATGGTGCCGAACAGGAAGGACGGCCTTTCGCCCGCCTTTTCCAGTTTCCACAACAGGCCCTTGCCGTTCGGTGTTGCGGCCGCTTCCGTCTCGATCTTGCGGTAGGTGGCGGGGTCGTCCTTCTGCAAGGCCGACAGCATGTCGGCGCCGGCGCAGACCGGGGTTTCGGCGCGCGCCTTGCCGGCGGCGAGCAGCGCGAGGATGAGGAAAGAGAGAAAAAACAGGACGTTGAGCGCCACGAGCAGCTTCAACGACGCAAGGGCCGTGCGGTCGGCGATGGTAATGACGCGTTTCATGGCCGCTTTTTAGAGACAAAGAACGGCGAAACGGTTAACTGGCGCAGCAAAATTGTCTCGGACATCGTTCCACGGCTGATATCCTGGCTGCAACTTTGCGAAATCATGCGTCGGTTACGCCCGCGGATGGGCCGCTTCATAGACTTCGAGCAGCCTTGCGGTGTCGACGCCGGTATAGATCTGCGTCGTCGACAGGCTGGCGTGGCCCAAAAGTTCCTGGATGGTGCGCAGGTCGCCGCCGCGCCCAAGCAGATGTGTGGCGAAAGAATGGCGCAAAGCGTGCGGCGTGGCGGTGTCGGGCAGATTGAGCGCCGAGCGCAGCTTGGCCATGTCGCGCTGGACGATGGCCGGGTTGAGCGGGCCGCCGCGGGCGCCGCGAAACAGCAGGCCCTTCGGATCGATATGATAGGGGCAGAGCCGGCGGTATTCGGCGATCGCCCGCAGCGCCACCGGCAGCACCGGCACCAGCCGCGTCTTACCGCCCTTGCCGGTGACGCGCAGCACCTTATCGCCGGCGGCCGACAGATCGGCGCCGGACATGCCGAGCGCCTCGGAAATGCGCAGACCTGATCCGTAAAGCAACGTCAGCACGGCCGCGTTGCGGGCTGCGATCCACGGCTCCTCGGCCAACTGGCCCTCCACCGAAACGACGTGTTTCGCATCGCTTGCCGTCAGCGGCTTGGGGAGCGATTTCGGCTGCCGTGGCGCGCGCAGTGCCGCAGCACCCGCCGCATTGACGAGGCCGCGCCGTTCCAGAAAGCGCAGCAGCGAGCGGATGCCGGCCAGCCCGCGTCCGAGCGTGCGGGCGCCGGCGCCCCCGGCGCGGCGGGCGGCGAGAAAGCCGCGCAGATCGGCCGGGCGCAGATCGGCGATATCCGAAATGCCGGGCGAGCCGCCGCAATGGCCGGTCAGGAAGTGCAGGAACTGGCGTGTATCGCGCTCATAGGCCTCCACGGTTTCCGGCGACAGCCGGCGTTCGCGCGCCAGCATCTTCAGCCAGCTTTCGCGGGCCGCCTGAAGGTCTGATTTGGCCGGGATGAGGAATTCCTGCATTGCTCTTCCGATGCCGTTCTTCCAATTCTGGGGCCATCTTCCGGCAGCCGGGTTAGGAAGCGGTGAAGAGCCGCGTCATTGAAATGACAAGAGGGTGGAGCTAGAGCAAGGCCAAAGGATTTTCCACCGATGACCAAACCCCAAAACCCCGTCCAGATGGCCGTGATCGGCGCCGCCCACGGCATCAAGGGCGAATTGCGCGTGAAAACCTTCACCGGCGATCCTCTGGCGCTGGCCGACTACGGGCCGCTCTATGCCAGGGACGGCCGTGCCTTCCAGATCGTCGACATCAGGCCGGCCAATAACGTCGTGGTGGTGCGCTTTAAGGGCATCAGCGACCGCAACGCCGCCGAGGCGCTCGCCGGCACGGAATTGTTCGTCGATCGCTCGATGTTGCCGGACGACGGCGAAGAGGACGAATTCTATCATGCCGATCTCGTCGGGCTGGCGGTCCGCGACGATACCGGTGCTGACATCGGCAAGGTCGTTGCCGTGCATAATTTCGGCGGCGGCGACATTCTCGACGTGACGCTGGCGGGGCGCAAAGGCGTGCTGATCCCGTTCACGCAGGCCGCCGTTCCTGACGTGTCGATCAAAGAGGGCTTTCTCCGCATCGATCCGGCGGCGGCGGGCTTGATCGATGACGAAGACGGCGATGCTCCCGGCCGCGACGGCTTCGACCCGAAGGGCCGGCCGCGCGGGCCGAAGGACGCCGGGGGCAACCGGTGAGTTTTTCCGCCTCGGTGCTAACGCTCTATCCCGAGATGTTTCCCGGCGCGCTCGGCCTGTCTCTGGCCGGCCGGGCACTGGAGGCCGGCACATGGTCGCTGGAAGCAATCCAGATCCGCGATTTCGCCACCGATCGCCACCGCACCGTCGACGACACGCCGGCCGGCGGCGGCGCCGGCATGGTGATGCGCGCCGATGTGCTGGCCAGCGCCATCGACCACGCTTCGCCGGCGGGTGACCTGCGCCCGCGCCTGCTGATGAGCCCGCGCGGCAGGCCGCTGACGCAGGTGCGCGTGCGCGAGCTGGCCGCTGGACCTGGCGTGGTGATCGTCTGCGGCCGCTTCGAGGGCGTCGACCAGCGGGTTATCGAGGCGCGGGGGCTGGAGGAGGTCTCGGTCGGCGACTTCATCCTGTCCGGTGGCGAGCCGGCAGCGCTGGTGCTGCTCGATGCCGTGGTGCGGCTGTTGCCGGGCGTGATGGGCAACGCGGTGTCGGGCGATGAAGAGAGCTTTGAAAACGGCCTGCTCGAGCATCCGCACTACACGCGGCCGCAGGAATTCGAGGGCCGGCAAATCCCCGAGGTTCTCACCTCGGGCAATCACAAGAAGATCGCCGCATGGCGGCGCGCCGAGTCGGAAAAATTGACGAAGGAGCGGCGGCCGGACCTGTTAGCTGCTCACCCCCTGGTGAAATAGTAAAAGGCCAGGAACACGCCGACCCCGACGACGAAGCCGCGCACGGCAATTTGCGGCACGCGCTTGGCGATCCAGACGCCGGCATAGCCGCCCAGCGCGCCGCCCGGTATCATGACGATCGCCTGCGGCCAGGCGATGACGTCGCCGGAGATGAAGACCAGGATGGCTGCCGCCGCGATGACCACGGCCAGCATGTTCTTCAGCGCGTTCAGTCGATGATAATCGCCGGGCTGGGTGAGGCCGAGCGTCGCCAGCATCATGACGCCCATGCCGGCGCCGAAGAAGCCGCCATAGACGGCGGTCGCGAATTGCGCCAGGGAACCGCCCAGCGAACCCACCGCGGCCTCATGCCCCGGCTTGGGCGCCGGCCTCAGCCACGGCCCGGCGGCGAACAGCGCGGTTGCCGCCAGCAGCAGCCACGGCACCAGGACGCGGAACGACGGATTGTCGAGCGCCAGAAGGATGAGCGCACCGGCCAGTGCACCGAAAGCCGAGATAAGGCCGAGCAGCAATGCCGTGCGCCAGAAATGCTTGATGTCGGACCAGTAGGCGAGCGTCGAGGTGATGTAGCCGGGAAACTGTGTCAGCGACGAGGTGGCGTTGGCGACGATCGGCGGCAAGCCGACCAACGACATGGCGCCGAAGGTTATGAACGTCCCGCCGCCGGCTATGGCGTTGACGGCGCCTGAGAGAAAGCCCGCGAAAAAGAGCAGGGCCGCATCGAGAACTGGCATGGAGGGTGTTGCCGCCCGAGGAAAGTCACGTTTTACCCGGCTTAAAAAGCTTGGGCCTTCGACGCAACCCCTGCGCTGAAAGATTGCAATGTCGGCCAACGACCAAAAAAGGCACGGCGAAGGCGTGACAAAGCGTCGAAATAGCTGTATGTGCGCGCCGAACCGGAAGAACAATCTGCCAAGAGCGATCTTCTGGCCCGTCAACAATGACGGTGTAGTCGCCCCTGCCCGATGTTCTCGAACCCGAATGTTCTCGAACAAAGGGCATAGCCGAGCGGTCAATGCAACTGCAAGGCGAGTGTCGGACGCTCTGACTGTCGGAAGAACAAGAAGTGGATTTGTAGAGATGGATATTCTCCGTCAGCTCGAGGCCGAACAGGCCGCCAAGATCGAAACCAAGCGCAAGCTTCCCGAATTCCAGCCCGGCGACACCGTGCGCGTCCAGGTCCGCGTGACCGAAGGCACCCGCACCCGCGTCCAGGCTTATGAGGGCGTCGTCATCGCCCGCGCCGGCGCCGGTTTCCAGGAGAATTTCACCGTTCGCAAGATTTCCTACGGCGAAGGCGTGGAGCGTGTGTTCCCGGTCTATTCGCCGATGGTCGAGGGCGTCGAGATTGTGCGCCGCGGCAAGGTGCGTCGCGCCAAGCTTTACTACCTGCGCGATCGTCGCGGCAAGTCGGCCCGTATCTCGGAAAACACCGGTGTGCGCGCCCGCAAGCTCAACGACGAAGAGCGTGATCTGCTGAACACCGAGAAGGCCCGCATCGAGGCCGAGAAGGTGGCCGCCGCCCAGGCGCTGGCCGCCGAGAAGGCCGCGCAGGACGCCGCCGAGAAGAAGGCCGCCGACGAGGCCGCCAAGGCGGCGGAAGCGGCTGTCGCCGAATAAGGCTTCTTCAAAACCCATGTTTCGGAAAGGCGGCCTCGGCCGCCTTTTTGTTTCGCTGGATGGATTCGACGCAATCGAAACGGATCGTTCCGTTATCGTTTGGTGAAAGCATTGGAATCCGGTTTCGCGCGGTACGGCGCATCAGGCCGGCTTGCAAGGCGCGTGCGGAAAGCTAAAGTCGGCGCCGGATTTTCGTGCAAGCCTCGACCATATCGAGGCCGTTCAAGTTCTCGGGGGTGTACCATGACCAAAGCGAAACTGCTGTTGGCCGGCCTGTTGGCTCTGATACTTGCGCCCGTCGCCGCCCTGGCGCAGGCGCTTCCCGATCTCGGCGGCAAGAAGGTGGTGGTGGTGACGGAGAACGCCTATCCGCCATTGCAGTTCATCGACGCCAAGACCGGCAAGCAGATCGGCTGGGAATATGACGCGATGAACGAGATCGCCAAGCGGCTGAATTTCCAGGTCGAGTACCAGAACACCTCCTGGGACGCGATGATCCAGGCGGTCTCCGACAACCAGTACAACATCGGCATGACCGGCATCACCATCAAGGACGACCGCAAGCAGAAGGTCGATTTCTCTGACCCCTACATGCGCTCGGAACAGTTCATGCTGGTGCGCGGCGATGAGAAGCGCTTCACCGACGCCAAGACGTTCGGCGCCTTCAAGGATGGGCTGATCGGCGCGCAGGCCGGCACCACCCCCTTCTACACCGCCGTCTACAACGTGCTCGACGGCAATGAGCAGAACCCGCGCATCAAACTGTTCGAGACGTTCGGTGCGACGGTGCAGGCGTTGAAGACCGGTGACGTCGACGTCGTTTTGACCGACGGCACTGCCGGCAAGGGCTATGTCGATGCGTCCAATGGCGGGCTGAAGCTGATCGGCGGGCCGCTAGGCACCGAGGATTTCGGCTTTATTTTCCCGAAAGGCTCGGATCTGGTGAAACCGGTCAATGCAGCGATCGCCGCACTGAAGGCCGACGGCACGCTCGACGCGCTCAACAAGAAATGGTTCCTTGACTACAAGATGGGGCAGTAGGCTTCCTTGCTTGCGAGTGCCGGGTGATGCACAGGAGCCCGCGCTGACTTTGCGCCCGTGCACCCCCCTCTGTCCTGCCGGACATCTCCCCCTCGAGGGGGGAGATCGGCTTTCGCATCGGCTTTCGCCAATTTTCAGCGTTGCAGAATGGGCGGCGACGTCAAGGCTGCCAATCTCCCCCCTTGAGGGGGAGATGGCCGGCAGGCCAGAGGGGGGCCACTTGGCTCGACGTTGTTTCGTCGGCGCGCCTTGATGGCAACCCCTGCATCTTCCGCGTCCAAAACCGACTTCCCGTGGTGGCTTGCCGTAGCGGCGACGTTCGCCGTGGCCGCTGCCATCTTCATTGCGGCAAGCGACCTCTACGCTCAGGTTTTCGCGACCGTCGCCACGGGCATCGGCATCACCGTCTTCGTCACAATGGTCGCCTTCGCGCTGGCCTCGGCAATCGGGCTCGGCATTGCGCTAATGGGGCTGTCGGGGTCGCGCTGGCTGCGCCAGATTGCTCGCTTCTACGTCGAGATCATCCGCGGCGTGCCGATGCTGGTGCTGTTGTTCTGGATCGCCTTTGCCGGGGCGCCGGCCTTCGTCGCGGCGTGGAACGCGGTGACCGCGCCATTGCAAAATGCGGGTCTCTTCGGAGAACTGCTGGTGCGCGACGTGTCGTTGCTGTGGCGCGCCATCATGGCGCTGACCATCGGCTACTCGGCCTTCATCTCGGAGGTCTTCCGCGCCGGCATCCAGGCGGTCGAGAAGGGCCAGATCGAGGCGGCGAAAGCGCTGGGGCTGACGCGCACGCAACGTTTCCGGCTGATCGTCTTTCCGCAGGCGATCCGCACCATCCTGCCGCCGCTCGGCAATGATTTCGTCGCCATGGTCAAGGATTCTTCGCTGGTCTCGGTGCTCGGCGTCGCTGACATCACCCAGATGGGCAAGATCTACGCCGCCGGCTCGTTCCGCTTCTTCGAAACTTATTCGATCGTCGCCTACATCTATCTTATCCTGACGGTCGGCCTGTCGCTGGCCTTGCGGGGGCTGGAGAAGCGGCTGCGCCGCCAGCATGAGCAATAACCGGCAGGCGAAGGCGGCGCTACGATTGCAGCCGATACGTTTTGGAGGGTCAGTTCCATGAACATCGACAAAGCCAATGCGGCGTTGGAGTCCGTCTATGCGGCCGACACGCCGGAAGCGCTGGCGCAAGCCTATGCCGCATGGGCTGCGACCTATGACAGCGAAACCGCCTCGCTCGGTTATCTCCTGCCGTTCCTGATCGCCGCCTGGGTGGCGCGCCATGTGCCATCAGGCGAGGGGCCGCTGCTCGACGCCGGCTGCGGCACCGGCCTGTCGGGACCATCGCTCAAAGCGCTCGGCTATCAGGACATCGCCGGGCTCGACCTGTCGGATGAAATGCTCGACATCGCCGGCAGCCGCCAGGCCTACAGCGAGCTGAAACAGGCGATGCTTGGCGGTCCGCTGCCTTGGCCGGACGGGTATTTCCGCGCCTTCTTCTCGACCGGCGTGTTCACCATCAGCCACGCGCCGGCCTCCGGCCTGCATGAACTGGTGCGGATCACCAAGAAGGGCGGCCACGCCATCTTCACCGTTCGCGACCAAGTGTTCGAGAGCGGCGGCTTTCGTGATGTCCTTGCCGAGTTGGAGCGGGACAAAAAATGGCGGCCGCTCGAGGAAAGCCCGTGGTTCCGCTGCTATGCCATCGCCGAGCCCGAGGCGCTGGTGAAGACTTTTGTGTTCGAAGTGGTTTGAGAGGCGCCTTCTTCCTTCTCCCTTGTGGGAGAAGGTGCGCGTAGCGCCGAGACGGATGAGGGGTGCTGGCGTCGGCGTTCCCTGGAGTACCCCTCATCCGTCGCCTTCGGCGACACCTTCTCCCACAAGGGGAGAAGGCAGAACCGCGCCAGGCACCAGCCAATTGCCGAAAACCCAAAACATTGATATGAGCCACGCCATGGAACAGCTTTTTGGCGATCCGGGTTACAAGGGCTTCGTGCTGCAGGACAGAAAACGCCTGCCGTCGCGATTCTCGGCGCGCGTTTCCGGCGCTCTGACCAGCCGACTTCGCTAGGCCGTGTTCGCCGGCTAGCCGGCGCTTGTCCTTTCCCATTTTTTATCGACGGATTTACGCACATGAGCGCACCGCGCACCCTCTACGATAAGATATTCGACGACCACGTCGTCGACCGCCAGGACGACGGCACCTGCCTGCTCTACATCGACCGTCATCTCGTCCATGAAGTGACCAGCCCGCAAGCCTTCGAAGGCCTGCGCATGACCGGCAGAAAGGTCCGGCATCCGGAAAAGACGCTGGCCGTGGTCGACCACAATGTGTCGACCTCGCCGGAGCGCAAGTTCGGCATCAAGAACGAGGAAAGCCGCATCCAGGTCGAGGCACTGGCCAAGAACGCCAAGGATTTCGGCGTCGAATATTATTCCGAGAAGGATATCCGCCAGGGCATCGTCCACATCATCGGTCCGGAGCAGGGCTTTACGCTGCCCGGCATGACCATCGTCTGCGGCGACAGCCACACCTCGACGCACGGCGCTTTCGGCGCATTGGCGCATGGCATTGGCACCTCGGAAGTCGAGCATGTGCTGGCCACGCAGACGCTGATCCAGCGCAAGGCCAAGAACATGCTGGTGCGCGTCGACGGCGTACTGCCGGAAGGCGTCACCGCCAAGGACATCATTTTGGCGATCATCGGCGAGATCGGCACTGCCGGCGGCACCGGCTATGTCATCGAATATGCCGGCGAAGCGATCCGCGCGCTGTCCATGGAAGGGCGCATGACCATCTGCAACATGTCGATCGAGGGTGGCGCCCGTGCCGGCCTGATCGCGCCTGACGAGACGACCTTCACCTATGTCAAGGACAAGCCGCGGGCCCCCAAGGGCGAGGCGTGGGATGCGGCGCTCGCCTATTGGAAGACGCTGCAGTCCGACGAGGGCGCGCATTTCGACAAGGTGGTCGTGCTCGACGCGGCGAAATTGCCGCCGATCGTCTCCTGGGGCTCTTCGCCCGAGGACGTCGTCTCGGTCCAGGGCATCGTGCCGAACCCCGACGATATCGCCGATGAGAACAAGCGCACCTCCAAGCAGCGCGCGCTCGACTATATGGGGCTGACGCCGGGTACCAGGATCACCGATATCGCGCTCGACCGCGTCTTCATCGGCTCCTGCACCAACGGCCGCATCGAGGATCTGCGCGCCGCCGCCAAGGTGGTCGAGGGCAAGAAAGTCAGCCCGCATGTCGATGCGATGATCGTGCCGGGCTCCGGTCTGGTCAAGGAGCAGGCGGAAGCAGAAGGTCTCGACAAGATCTTTGTTGCGGCCGGTTTCGACTGGCGTGAGCCGGGCTGCTCGATGTGCCTTGCCATGAACGACGACCGTCTGAAGCCGCATGAACGCTGCGCCTCGACCTCGAACCGCAATTTCGAGGGCCGTCAGGGCTTCAAGGGCCGTACCCATCTGGTGTCGCCGGCGATGGCGGCGGCGGCGGCGATCGCCGGCCATTTCGTCGACATCCGTGAGTGGAAATAGTTCAGGGCTGCCACAGTCCGTATATGAGTGCATGCCAGGCCCGAGCCGCAACGCGATTCGGCCCCTTTCTTTCAGCCGGGGCGCCTGACGAATTCGTGGAATTGCTCACGGCGGCCGGGTTGATCCTTTGCCACCACGAGCGCCAGCTGGCGTTCGTCGAAAAGCTTGAACCATTCGTCCCATTCGACCAGTTCGTAGCCGCCGGCGTTGGCCGGGCGTTCAGCCTGGTCCTGGTCCTGATAGGCATGCTGGCCGAAAACCAGCCTCAGCATGGCTTGCGTGCCTGCTTCGGGCGATACATCGACGATTGCCGGAAATCCGGCACGTGACGCGGCCCATGAGCGAATTGCCTCGTGATCGGTCAGCATGATCGTATCGGCCATGAAAGCGTCTCCATCGATTGCTGCCGGAAAACGCCGGCCGCGGTCTCAAGTTCCGTGCAGCAGCTTCATGGGCGACCCTCGCGCATATTCGATCCCGCTTAACCGCTTGTTTGGGCTTCCGCTCTAAGGTCTTCCCTGACGCAAGCGTGGGGGCACGGTCCTTTGGACACCGGTCCTGCCGATAGGGTTGCTCAACCCGACGATCGCGCTTGTGCTCGGCGCGGTGTTTCTCGTGCTGTGGTTCTATCAGCGTCACCGCCCCTATCTGGCCGTGCTCGCCGCCAGCTACTGGCTTTCGGCGATCGGTTTCCTGTTGCAGCATTTCACGCTGCCCATCGGCATGGCGCCAACCAAGCTGATCTCCAACCTGTGGTCTCGCCGGCGCGATCATGGTCCGGCGCCGTTCCTGACCGGAGAGGCGCTTTGCGCGGCCCTTGTCGCTCTCGCGTGTTGAATCTGCGTTTTCCGTCCCAGGCGAGAGGGCCGCTCGTTTTGTTGGAGCTATGCCGACGCAACCTTTTAACTGGTTTAACTGGCATCACCGATATTGGACATCTGGCAACGTCAGACCGAGGAGTGGTTGTCACATGTTGTCGTCGAGCATTGGCGGCGACAAGCGGTGGCCGCGCGGCATGCCGATCAGATCGGCTGGTCGGCATGGCAGATCGATAAAGCCCGAAAGGCCCGAGCCGGGCGGTGATTGTAATGCCATTTCAAAGGCCTGGTGCCAGACTCATGAGGATGTCTTTGGCGCGCTCGCCATAGCTTGCCGTAAGCGACCAGGGGCTGGGTTGGCGAACCACGTGCAGCCAGCCACGTTTTTCCAGCACCTTGTAATCGCTGCTTCCATTCGATTTGCGAAAAAATCGGATGGTGACGATCGCATTTGCGACACGGAGATCCGAGATCGTGATCTCGGGCAGCCAGGCCGGCAGATGAGGATCGACGAACAGCATCCGGAGCGGCGCGAAGGGCTGCAGGCCCAGCAGCGCCTGAAGGAGCGTATAGACGGTGGTCGTCGACCACGCCTGCGGCGAATTGGCGGCCGGATAGACCGCTGGAAATGGATGATCCTGATCGCGCTGGTGCCCGGCAATACACTCCGGCAAGCGAAAAAAGTCGAAAAGCGCAGCGGTTTCGAACTGCGAACGGCACACCCGCTCGACATAATCATGGCATCCATATCGATAAGCACCAATGGCGAACGGACCGTGCTCGACGGGCCAGACGGTGCCACGGTGATAGGAGTAGGGATTGAAAGCCGGATGTTGTGACGAAAGGGTTCGCACGCCCCAGCCGGTGAACATGTCTTCGGCAAACAGCCGCTTCAACGTGCGCGGCACCAGTGCCGTGTCGGCGATGCCGGTTGCGACGCAGTGCAGGGCGTTGGAGCCGATCGAGCTGACCTGGCGTCTATCGGGGTCGAGCGCCATCGCGAAGAAACCCTCGCTCTCCATGCAGAAGGCTTCGCTGAACCGCTTCTTGAGTTCCTTCGCGCTTTCGTACAGGTACTTTGCTTCGTCTCCGCGATCGAACCACCATAAGACCTCGGCGAGATTCATTTTGGCGGCGTAGACAATTCCCTGCTCCTCGCAGGTCGCGATTGGCTTCGGCACCTGGGAGCCATCTTCGTAGACGATTGCGTCGCTCGAGTCCTTCCAGGCTTGGTTCTCGAGCCCGAGCTCCGAACGCGTTTTGTATTCGCAGAAGCCATCCTTGTCATGATCGCAGAACGCATCGAGCCATTTGAGAGCCGCAATCGCAGGGTCGACGTATGGGCGTACGAGATTCTTGTCGCCTGTCCAGTGCCATAGCTGCGCCGTCACGAAAGGATAGAAGCCGGAGGTCGTGATCGATCCGTAGTACCGTGCTTTGGGCGTGTAGTTGAGACTGGCGAGCGGGCCGGTATGGGCTTCATGCAGCATGCGGCCCGGCTGTTCGTCGCGCCAGTCGTTGATCTCTTTCCCCTGCAATCCGGCGAGCACGGGCAAGGTTCCGCGCATGATATCGGTCGTAACCGGCGCAGCCTCCCAGGCAACTGTGAGCGTATCGCGGCCGAACAGCGCGATATAGACCGGCAGCCCCGCTGCCGTCGTCCATGCTCGTTCCGCGCAATCGAGATCGTACAGGCGCAAAGCGTCCAAATCCCGCTTGGCCTGCTCGAGCGCTCCGATCACCACGTTCGCCAGTGTCGTGCTTTCGGGGCTGGAAAAACGCGGCGCATCGCTCAGAAAACGTTGCGTGCGGCGATCATAGTCATTGGCCTGCGGCGAAAAGGACCGGCACCGATAGCTCGAAAGGAGATCCCGACCTTCCATCACCGGAATGATGTCGATGCAGCAATGCCAGCGCTCATGAGGAGCAAGGCCGACATCGAAGGCGATGCGCCCGTTCCTGTATCGGGGCGGCTTGGTGGCGTTCGAGAAGCGGAGCCTGACACCTCGCCGGATTGACGCAGTCCCCTTCTCATTTTGATGATCATAGCCATGGTGCGCGTGATATTCGAAGGTCAGCTCGGAAAGCTCTTCACCTTCGATCCACTTGCAGGTCTGCCGGCCGCTCTGTCTGCGGTTACCGTGCGTTTCGTCCTGGTCGGCGAAATCGGCGTCCAGATCAAGCTCAAGCATGAACTGGACTTTTTCCTGCGTGAAATTCACCAGATCGACATCCTCGTGCAGGCCCTCGCCGACATAGCGCGACAGGCGCAGCTCGATGGACTCCTGCGCAGTCTCGGAAATGGTCGGGCGCCGCTTGGCAGCCTTCGGAACCGGAGCGATGTAGTAGCCAAGCCACGAGTGCTGAGCCACGTTGGAAACCGAGACAGGGTACGGCGGACGGCCGTTGATCAGATAACGGTAGCGAGAAAGGAGCCTCGTCTGGTGGACAAACAGGCCTTGATCGGAACCGTTGTCGAAAAAACCGTCGCGTCCGGTCGCCAGCACCGTTCGGCCTTTGCTCACATAGATCGTTTCCGGCCGTACCCCCAGGCGGACCAGGCTGTGGTCGGGCGATTCAGCAGGCATACCGTTTGGCTCCGCACGCTCTGCATGTAGCGCCCGCTAGGCTTGAGAAACATCAACTTCAATCAAATCCCCGTGAATCGTACCGGACGTCCGGAACCGCCGACGCGTTCCCGGCATTGATTTTGCGGAGGAATCTGCGTCCACAACAGGGAGCAGTGTTATGGCTTTCCGTGATTACATCCATACGCCGGTGACGCCGCGCGACATCCGATGGGGTCTCCAG
>SAQL01000040.1 GCA_004020645.1 Mesorhizobium sp.
TCCCAGGTCCCCGCCCCCGCCCTGCAGTGCGCTTCTGCGTCTTCGACGGACAGCCATTGCGGCGCTGGCTGCTTGCCGGCGGTGATCACGTTGATGCGGTTGTAGGTTTTCAGGCAATGCTCGGTGATCCAGAGCAGCGTGTTGGCATCCGGCGGGAAATAGAGCCTGACCGTATCGGCCTTCTTGTTGGCGACGAAATCGGCAAAGCCCGGATCCTGGTGGCTGAAGCCGTTGTGATCCTGCCGCCAGACATGGGAGGTCAGCAGGTAATTGAGTGAGGCGATCGGCTTGCGCCAGGCAAGCCCGCGGGATGTCTTCAGCCATTTGGCATGCTGGTTGACCATGGAATCGACGATGTGGATGAACGCCTCGTAGCATGAGAACAGGCCATGGCGGCCGGTCAGCAGGTAGCCCTCCAGCCAACCCTGGCAAAGATGCTCGCTGAGCACCTCCATGACGCGGCCGTCACGGAAGAGGTGGACGTCATCGGGGTCGATCCGCTGCATCCAGACCCGGTTCGTGACCTCGAAGACGTCGTCAAGGCGGTTGGAGGATGTCTCATCCGGCCCCATCAGCCGGAAATTCCTGGCCTGCGCATTCAGGCGTACGACGTCGCGGAGATAGCTTCCGAGAACCCGCGTCGCCTCGGCCTTGGCACCTCCCGGACGCGGCACATCGAGCGCCAGGCTTCTCCAATCGGGAAGCTCGAGATCACGCTTCAGCAATCCGCCATTGGCGTATGGGGTTGCGCCCATGCGCTGGGAGCCGGTTGGCGCAAGCGCCGCCAGCTCTGGAATCAGATGCCCGCTTTTGTCGAACAGCTTTTCCGGTTCGTAGCTCCGCATCCAGTCTTCGAGGATCTTGCGGTGTCCTTCGTTGCCGCGAGCGTTCGACACCGGCACTTGATGCGAGCGCCAGAAATCCTCGACCTTCTTGCCGTCGACCTCCTTCGGTCCGGTCCACCCCTTCGGGCTGCGCAGCACGATCATCGGCCACAGCGGACGCTCTCCCTGCCAGCCCGAAGCACGAGCTCGCTTCTGGATGGAGCGGATTCTGTCGAGCGCGGTGTCCAGCTTCGTGGCCATCATCCGATGCATGGGAACTGGCTCGTGACCTTCGACGAAAAATGGTTCGTAGCCATAGCCGGCGAACAGGCTTCGCAATTCCACGTCATCCATGCGGGCAAGGATCGTCGGGTTGGCGATCTTGTAGCCGTTGAGATGCAGGATCGGCAGCACGGCGCCGTCGGATGCCGGGTTGAGGAACTTGTTGGAGTGCCATGCCGCCGCGAGCGGACCGGTCTCCGCTTCACCGTCGCCAATGACGCAGGCGACCACCAGATCAGGATTGTCGAAGGCCGCGCCGAAAGCATGGACCAGCGCATATCCCAGTTCCCCGCCCTCATGGATCGAGCCGGGCGTTTCCGGAGCGGCGTGGCTTGGCACCCCGCCAGGGAAGGAGAATTGCCGGAAGAGTTTTCTCAGGCCATCTTCGCCCTGGCCGATTTCGGGATAGATCTCGCTGTAGGTGCCCTCGAGCCACGTGTTTGCGACCATCGACGGGCCGCCATGACCTGGGCCGCAGATAAACAGAACGTCGAGACCGCGTTTACGGATGACGCGGTTCAGGTGGACGTAGATGAAATTGAGGCCAGGTGTCGTGCCCCAATGGCCGAGCAGCCGCGGCTTGACGTGTTCGGCCTTCAGCGGCTCGCGCAGCAGCGGATTGTCGAGCAGATAGATCTGGCCAACCGAAATGTAGTTCGCGGCGCGCCAATAGCGGTCCATGAGATTGACCTGATCAAGGCCTGTTGGCTGCGCGGTGGTCCGAGCCTCGTCGTTCATCGAAACGTCTCCAGAATGCGTTCGCCCGTCGATATCTGGAGTGCGATCGCCCCGGAGAAAGGATTTTCACGGAAATAAGTTCGGCTGGGGCCGCCATTTGCGCCCGCCAATCGCTCTTTTGCAGGAACCTGGAAGCTCGCCAACGGTTAAGGAGACGAGCCGCCGAAATGAAGATCAAGCGCTGCCGAGCCGAGCGCACGCAGATCGAGGGATTGTCGCCGGGGAGCCGTTGGGCACGATTGGGGACAATCAGTGCGGAGGACCGCCAGCCCGCAAAAGGAGCAAAAGATGCTCGATCTTTCCGATGCACGCAACCGAATGGTCGAGGTCCATCTCAGCCGCCGTGGCATCCATGACCGCGGGGTGCTGGAAGCGATGCGTGAGGTTCCGCGCGAGGCTTTCGTCGCTCCCGGCTTTGAAGAATTCGCCTACGAGGATGGGCCGCTGCCGATTGCCGAGGGTCAGACGATATCGCAGCCCTACATCGTCGCCTTGATGATCGAGATGGCAGAGATCGGACCGGGCGACCATGTCCTGGAGGTTGGCACCGGCTCAGGGTACGCGGCTGCCGTGATGAGCCGGATCGTCGAACACGTTTACACGATCGAACGCCACGCCGGGTTGGCCGAAACGGCGAGACAGCGGTTCGAAGAGCTTGGCAATGACAACATCGAAGTCCGCACCGGCGATGGCACCAAAGGCTGGCCGGACGCAGCGCCCTTCGACGCCATTCTGGTCGCCGCCGGCGGACCCGGTGCGCCGCTTGCCCTTCAGGAACAGCTCGACGTTGGTGGCAGGCTCGTCATCCCGGTCGGCGACGAACCGCATGATCAGCGCCTTCTCAAGGTCACCCGAACCGGCGCTGCAACGTACAGCGAGGAGGATTTTGGCGGCGTGCGGTTTGTCCCGCTCATCGGCGAGCAGGGCTGGCCCGAGAGCGGCAACCGTATCGCGGATCGTCCGTCCGGACGCGCGCGCATGCGCAGCCTGCCGGAGATGATCGCGGCGGCGGCCGAACCGCTGCCGGGCTTCGACGATCCGGCATTCGGCGAATTGTTCGACCGGTTTGGCGACCGGCGCGTCGTCCTGCTCGGTGAAGCGAGCCACGGCACGTCGGAGTTCTACCGGGCCCGCGCGGCGATCACCCGCAGGCTCATCGAGAAGCACGGCTTCACCATCGTCGCAGTCGAGGCCGATTGGCCGGATGCAGCGGCGATCGACCGCTACGTCCGCCATCGGCCGCCGCGGGCCAACGCCGATCCGCCGTTCCAGCGGTTTCCCACCTGGATGTGGCGCAACACGGACGTCGCGGCGTTCGTCGATTGGATGCGACAACACAATGAGCGCATCAGGATATCGTCCAGACTGGCGGGGTTCTACGGCCTCGACATTTACAATATGAGCGGATCGATCGCCGCGGTTCTGCAATATCTCGACAGGGTCGATCCGCAGGCAGCAAAGATCGCACGTGAACGCTATGGCTGCCTGACGCCTTGGCAACATGAACCATCCACCTACGGCCGCGTCGCGCTCACCTCCGGCTACGAGAAATGCGAGCAGGCCGTGCTCGAACAATGCCGCGAACTGCTTGCCAGGCAGCTCGACTATGCGCAGCAGGACGGCGTCGATTTTCTGGATGCCACCCAGAATGCCCGGCTGATCGCTTCCGCGGAACGCTACTACCGGATCATGTACTATGGCGGCGCGCAGTCGTGGAACCTGCGCGACACCCATATGTTCGAGACGCTCGAGCATCTGCTGGCCGCTCGCGGGCCCAACGCCAAGGCGGTCGTGTGGGCGCATAATTCCCATATCGGAGATGCCCGCTATACCGAAATGGGGATTGTCAGGGACGAAGTGAATATCGGCCAGTTCTGCCGCCAACGCTTCGGCGACGAGGCAGCCTTGATCGGGCTCAGCACGCATTCCGGAACAGTGGCCGCGGCCTCCGACTGGGACAGCGAGATGGAAATCAAGCGGGTGCGGCCTTCCCATAGCGATAGCTACGAGCGGCTTTGCCACGATTGCGGCGTCGCGCGTTTCCTGCTCGACATCAAGCGCGACGACGATCTTCGCAAACGGCTTCTGGAGCGCCGGCTGGAGCGCTTCATCGGCGTGATCTATCGGCCGGAAACCGAACTGCGCAGCCATTACGCGGATGCCTCTCTTTCCCAGCAGTTTGACGCGTTCGTCTGGTTTGACGAAACCGTCGCGGTGACGCCGCTTGGGCCGGAGCATGTGGGAACGGGCGTTCCCGACACCTATCCGTTCGGGCTCTAATGCATGTCGCGCAAAAGCGTGCAGCGGTTTTGCGATAACGACATGCATAAAACAACAAACTAAAGCGCGTCGCGTGAGGCCGGTCAAATGCGGCGCGCTTTAGCCGCCTCTCGGGCAAGGCCGCGTCAACGTGAGTTTCGGCGGAACATTCATCGCGCCCTTCTGTTTCTAGAACAGGACCCTTTTCGAAGGAGTTGTGCCATGAGCGGAACCAAACATCCAAAGTGGAAAAAGCCGAGCGATGCCGATCTGAGGAACAATCCCGGTATCGGGACCTCGAAGGGCACGATCAAGGAAGGCGACGAACTCGTACTCGAAGGCGAAAACACGATAGAGGGCGACGTCGAGAACGACACGAACGCCCTTGGCGGGATCAATCCAAGGCAAAAGATGCGGACGAACAAGTAGCGTCGCTGCGCATCCCGCGCGCTATTCGCTCCCAGCAAAAAATGTCGCGGCGACAGCAATCGAGATCAGGCTCAGCGTCGCCAGGCCTGCCCTGGCGACGTGCGAGGCTTCCCAAACATCGCGCAAGTCCTTCCAGTCGCCGCTTTGCTTCCGACGGAGCATTGAAAAAAACGTCGCGGCTGGTTTCGACACAGCGACATCCTGCACCCAGAAATTGTTGACGGGATGCGTTACCAGCCAATAGGTCGCATGCTCCGCCACCAAGAAGACAAGGGCCGCCAAGGTCCACCAGAATCGAGCGCCTGGATAAGGCGTGAGGTAAAGCAGGGTGGCGAGTGCAATGATGCCGCCGATCTCTGCAAACCCGCCGATCGTGAAGCCGGGATAGTAGATCGCCTGCACAGATTTGTAGGTGGCCTCCTTGAGGCGCAACTTGCCGGGCAACTCCAACGCGTGCGCGAGCGAGAGCGCCATTGTGATTGCGACCAGAAGAAGGGTGACAATCATGAACGCGCGCATGCTGTTCCTCCCTGAACCGTGCCTCGCAATACGCGGCGTACATAGCGTGCTCGCCGACACGGTAAAGGCGACGAAGGTGGAGCCGCCGCTCCATTTCCAACGCCGCTGGCATTGAGCGCCACCGCAAGGCAGGGAACCATCGTCCGGCGCGATGGTTGTTACCCTGGATGATCCTCCTCCGAGGAAACGGTAGGACATCCCGCTGCGAACGACCCATGTCTACGCCGGGGTCGACAGCGAAAACCAGCTACTCGGAGCTGTTGAATTGGAAACACATTGGCGCCGAGGAGATGTGAAGCAAGCTTCGGGGAGTGTTCCATGACCGATCCTGATCCTGATCCGAACAATCCCGTGCCGATACCGGATAATCCCAATCCTGAGCCTGCCCGGCCGCCTGCTCCGCCGGAAACTCCGCCGGATGAGCCTCCGGGCGTTCCTCCGCCTTCTCCTGATCCCGTTCCCAGCCCCCAAAGGCAGCCCGTCGAAATTCCTCCCGAGACGCCATCCGAAATTCCCCCGGGGCCGACCTTCCCGGGTCCGACGGCAACGGCATCAGACCCAAGAGTTGAAACCGGCTGTAGAACCACGCCGTCGCCGGCCATCTCAGGTTCTGGTCATTTACCGATTTGGCTGGTCGACCGTTCGTTGAGCGTCCCGCCCGTTTGCGCATCGATCGCCGCTAGGCTGACCTCATAGCCCCACAGGGTCCGGATATGGCGCAGGGTGGCGTCGCGATTGGCCTCCTCCAGCATGATGCCGTCCTTCACCTTGTGCTCCAGTCGCAACTGTCGGTCGCCGAGCAGATCCACATCCACCACCTGGATATCCGGCCGGCTCGAGCCGATGTCGTAGCTGTGGGCGAGTCCGGCGCGTATCTTTTCGTAGCCACGCTCATTGTGTATCGACGCGACTTCGTAGTGCGGTTCGCTAGCGGCATCGGCGAGGATAAAGAACCGCCATTTCCGCATCAGAGCGGGGCTCAGATACTGGCGGATGAAAGATTCGTCCCGATGATTCGCCCACGCGTCGAGCAGGGTTTCGCGCCAATTGCCGTTGCCGGCGATATCGGGGAACCAGTCACGATCCTCGGCGGTCGGCTCAGTCGATATGCGCTGAATGTCCTGCATCATGTCGAGGCCCAAGGCATAAGGATTGATGCCGGAAAAGCGCGGGTCGTCGAAGCCCGGCTGGAAGATCACGTTCGAATGGTTGCGCAGGATTTCCAGCATCGCGCCTTCGCTGATCAGGCCGCGATCGAACAGCATGTTCATGAGTGTGTAGTGCACGAAAGTGGCACAACCTTCGTTCATCACCTGCGTTTGCCGCTGCGGGTAGAAATACTGCGCTACGACACGGACGATCCTGATGATTTCACGCTGCCAGGGCTCCAGGACCAGGCTGTTTTTTTCCAGGAAGTAGAGCAGGTTCTCCTCCGGCAGGTTGAGCGTTTTCTTCCGCTCCGCCATGCCGAGGTCCGTTTCGCTGGCCTTGGTCCCGTCCTTCGAACGCGGGAGCGTGCGCCACAGGTCATTGTAGGAACGCTCTTCGTACTCCAGGCGCTCGCGAACACCTTCACGCTGCCGCTCCGACGACAGCTTCGGCGGCCGGTGATATCTGAACACGCCCTGTTCCATCAGCGCATGGGCCGCATCGAGGATCGCCTCCACCGCGGCGACGCCGTGCCGCTCCTCGCAACGGGCAATGTAACCCTTGGCGAAGTCGAGATAGCTCAGGATCGCGCTGGCATCCGTCCATTGCCGGAACAGATGGTTGTTCTTGAAAAAATGATTATGGCCAAATGCTGCATGAGCTGTCACCAGGGCCTGAAGGGCCATGGTGTTTTCCTCCATCAGGTAGACGATGCAAGGATTGGAATTGATCACCAGTTCATAGGCGAGCCCCCGTCCGCCTTTGCGATAGAGCAATTCCTGGTAGAGGAAATGCTTGCCGAAGGACCAGTGGCGATACATCAGCGGCATGCCGACCGAGGAATAGGCGTCGAGCATCTGCTGGGACGAGATGATCTCCATCTGCACCGGATAGACGTCGAGGTGAAGCTCTTCGATCGCGATCGCCTCGATCGCTTCGTAGGCGCGCGACAGTGTCTTGAAATCCCAGTCGGACCCTGAAAAAAGCAATCCTGATTTGCTGGTTTGGCCGGATTTGCCGGTCTGGCCGAATTTGCTTGTCTGGTTCGCCATCGGTTCCCCTCAAGCGCTCTTCTGGAAGGCCGGCTGCCTGGCAAAGAGCTGGCGAAAGACCGGATAGATGTCGGCTGCGTTGGCGATACGGCTCATCTGGAAATTCGGCCATCTCTGGTTGACTGCGCTGTAGGCGCGCCAGAGCGAGGTTCCGTTGTCGGTGGCGCCGAAAATATGGCTCTCGCGTTCGTCGATGATCTCGACATAGGCGAAATACTGGCACAGGCGCATGATCTGGCCGTCCATCAGGCCGATGCAGCGCTCGGAATCGGTTACGAAATTGTCGCCGTCCGATGCCTGTGCGGCATAGATGTTCCACTCGTTGCTGGGATAGCGTTGCTCGATGATGCGGTGCATTTCCTCGAGCGCGGTGGAAACGACCGTACCGCCGCTTTGCGTATTGTAGAAGAAGGTCTCCTCGTCCACCTCCTGCGCTTCGTGCGTATGGCGGATAAAGACGATTTCGGTGCGGTCGTAGCGCCGTTTCAGGAAGAGGTGCAGCAGCACGAAAAAGCGCTTGGCCAGATCCTTCTCGCGTTCGCCCATCGAGCCGGATACGTCCATGAGACAGAACATGACCGCATTGGCATTCGGCACGGGCTGGGCGTCGAAACGGTTGAAGCGGATGTCGACGGGATCTACATAGGCGATCCGCTTGCGGCGGCGCTCAAGTCGCTCAAACTCTTCCCGCAACACTGCAATGCGCTGGCGTACCGGCGCCGTGCTCTGGGGCTCTGCCTCCAGGATTGCGAGTTGCTCCGCAATCGCATCAAGCTCCTCCTGCTTGGGGCGCCTGAGTGCGATTCGGCGACCATGGCTGTTTCGCATCGTGCGCCCGACATTGATGTTGGTCGGCGAACCGGTCGCGGCGAATCCGGCCCGGCGCGGCTTGAAGGCAAGTATCTCCTTGAGGTTGAGCTTGACCATGTCGGGAAGTTCGAGATCCTCGAAAAAGAGGTCGAGCACCTCCTCGCGCGAGAGCACGAAACGAAAATCGTCCTCCGAGACCGTTTTCCCCGGAGACGAGCCGCCGCCGCCCTGGCCGGGCTTGGGAACCCGGTCGCCCGGGGCGAAATGCTTGTTGCCCGGCAGGATGTGCTGCCGCCTGCCGCTGTCCTTCGCATCGCTGAAGCTCGGCTCTGCTGTGCCCCTCGCCGGCATCGAGACGGCGTGCTCGCTGTCGACATCGGCGATCTTGCCGGTACGGATCCGATCCCGGATGTTTCGCTTCAGTTCTTCGCGCGCACGCTTCAGGAAGCGCTGGCGGTTGCCGAGGCTCTTGTCCTTCGGGTTCAGTCGGCGATCGACAAAGATCGGCATGGAACCATCCCGGCCGGACTCAGCCCGCCTTGTTCACCCGCATGTACCAGTCCACCAGCCGGCGGACCTGACGTTCGGTGTAACCGCGTTCGACCATCCGATGCACGAACTCGGTATGCCGCTTCTCCGTTACGCTGTCCTGCTTGGAGCCGAAGCTGATCACCGGGAGCAGATCCTCGACTTGGCCGAACATCCGCTTCTCGATGACTTCGCGCAGCTTTTCATAGCTTGTCCATGACGGGTTGCGGCCATGGTTCCTCGCCCGGGCGCGCAACGTGAACTTCACGACCTCGTTGCGGAAATCCTTGGGATTGGCAATCCCGGCCGGCTTTTCGACTTGCGACAGTTCGTTGTCCAGCACCTCGCGGTTGAGGATCTGGCCTGTATCGGGGTCTTTGTAGTCCTGATCCTCGATCCAGGCATCGGCGTAGGCGATGTAGCGGTCGAACAGATTCTGGCCGTATTCGCTGTAGGATTCCAGATAGGCCTTCTGAATCTCGTGTCCGATGAACTCGGCATAACGCGTCGCCAGCTCCGACTTTATGAAGTCGAGATAGGCGGCTTCCGTTTCCTTCGGGAACTGCTCGCGCTTGATAGCCTCCTCCAGAATGTACATCAGATGCACAGGATCGGCGGCCACTTCCTTGGTGTCGTAGTTGAATGTCTGCGACAGGATCTTGAAAGCAAAGCGTGTGCTGACGCCGGTCATGCCCTCGTCGACCCCGGCGGCATCACGGTATTCCTGAACCGACTTCGCCTTGGGATCTATGTCCTTGAGGTTCTCGCCGTCATAAACGCGCATCTTCGTGTAAAGCGGCGAATTGTCGTGCTCGGCCAGACGGGTCGAGACCGTGAACCGGCTGAGAATGTCCAGCACCTCCGGTGCACAGGGACTGGAAGCCAAGTCGCTTTCGCGCAGCAGCTTTTCGTAGATCTGCCTTTCTTCGGTGACCTGCAGGCAGTACGGCACCTTGACCACCAGGATGCGGTCGAGGAAGGCCTCGTTGTTCTTGTTGTTCTTGAACTGCAGCCATTCCGACTCGTTGGAATGGGCTACGACGATGCCCTGATAAGGGAAAGATCCGAAGTTTTCCGTACCGTTGTAACTGCCTTCCTGAGTAGCGGTCAGCAACGGATGGAGGACCTTGATCGGCGCCTTGAACATCTCGACGAACTCGAGCAACCCTTGCGTGGTCCGGTTCAGGCCGCCGCTGTAGGAATAGGCGTCCGGATCGGATTGGCTGAAATTCTCGAGTTGTCTTATATCGACCTTGCCGACCAGGGCCGAAACATCCTGGTTGTTCTCGTCGCCTGGCTCGGTCTTGGCGATGCCGATCTGGCGCAGCCGCGAAGGCATCAGCTTGACGACGCTGAACTTGGAGATGTCGCCGGACAGTTCATCGAGGCGCTTGGCCGCCCACGGCGAGATCAGGCCGTTCAGCCGGCGCCGCGCGATGCCATATTTGTCCTCCAAAAGGTCGCCCATGCGGTCAGGATTGAAAAGCCCGAGCGGCGATTCGAAAACCGGGCTGATCTGGTCGCCCACCTTCAGCGTATAGATCGGACGCTGCTCCATCAGCTTCTTCAGCCGTTCGGCGAGCGAGGACTTGCCGCCGCCGACGGGGCCGAGCAGATAGAGAATCTGCTTGCGTTCCTCGAGCCCTTGCGAGGCATAGCGGAAATAGCCGGCTATGCGCTCGATCGTGTCCTCCATGCCATAAAACTCGGAGAAGGTGGGATAAACCTTGATTGTCCTGTTCGCGAAAATGCGGCCGAGCCGCTCATCCATGCTGGTGTCGACCAGGGTGGGCTCGCCGATCGCCTCGACCATCCGTTCGGGCGCCGAGGCGTACATCGATTTATCCTCGCGGCAGGCAAGGAGATATTGCTGGATGCTTATCTCCTCCTGCGCCGCATTCGTGTAAATCTCCGAAAACAGATCGAAGACGTCGGACTGGTTCTCGCGCATGATATTCCTCGCCCCGGCCGGTCTGGTTGCTGTCGCCTCTTCATTCAACTGTCGGAAAGCCTTTGTGGTTCCCTATCATCACGTAGTGCGTCTGAGACCTAATGTTAGGGGTCAAGACAGATATCGTGAACGCCTGGAAGTCAGCCAGCGAATGGCTCGCACAATGGAACGTTTCCGAGGGATGTCCATTCTTCCACCAGCGCTTGCCGAGTGCAACAGCCCGCCGTGAACAAGCTGTTTTTCTGGAGGAAAACCATGTCGCCTGCGCTCAGCAGATGAATTGGCGGCGCACAGGTCATTCGGCGAAGAGAGCTACACTGCAGTGCCCAACCCTGCACCAGGAGCAACGGTTTCGCTCCTTCTCGATAACCGAGGGAAAGGAGATGTTCCATGTTCGAGAACAGTATGTGGTTGATCGTCGTTGCTGGCGGCCCGCTGCTGCTGGCAATCCTGATCGCCTACGCACTCCTCACGTGGCGCCATCGGGGGCCTGCAGAGCGTAGAGAGAGCGATCGGGCCACTGAGCGACTGTATCGCGAGGAGAAAGACCGGCCGGGCCGAGGCAGTTGAGAACCGTATCGGCAGCCGGACTTTTGTCGTGCTGCTAGACCCCAACACTTTCGGGCCAAAGCGCCCGGATCTGCTTCGGCAACGCGTCCCGCACCTTGGCCGACTGGCCGAGGTCGACATGCCTGGCGAGTACCTTGAACACGGATCTCGTCGCATCCTCGGGATTCACGGGTCGAGTGGATTTCATCTCCTCGGCCACCCGTTGCAGGAATTCCTCCAATGAACGGCTGGTGGTCGGCAGATCACGCGGCCGATACCGATCATAGTAGGCTCCGCGCACGAGAAGCGGCAGTTCCGCTCCCAAATTGGCAGCCAGCTCGATCTGCAGCCAATCCCGCAAGGTGCGTAAAACGGCTCCCAGCATATGCCAGGCAACGCGCCTATCGGGCCCGTGGTCGGCCATGATCTCGTCCAGCCAGATGTTTGTCGTCTGCAGGGTTTTGTCAAAAACTTCCAAGCCGGTTGCGCTCATCGTCGCCTCCTTTGGCATGGGCACCCGCCCCCAACACTCGCCCCAACACTCACTATGACGGGCAAACGGGGATCGAGCGCAATTGTTTCGTCACGCGTTGAAAAATTGCCCAAAGAGCAGCGGCGAATGCAGCTTGGTTCGAAAGCTCAGTTGCCCGGAACCTTCCGCCCCTCTCGCCGGTTTACGGCGGAGGGGTTGGAAATGGGTCAATATTTCAGCCTGTCCGCTGCGTCATTATTGCTCGCGAGCGGCTATGCCGGCGCCCGGTCGGTACTTGAGCCCGCGGGAGCGGAAGCGCAGCAGATAGCTATATTGTTCTGGGTAATGCTAAGCGGCGGCGCCGTCATCTGGCTGGGCGTGGTCGGCCTGCTTCTTCATTCAGCCCTATTCAATCGCCGCAGGCTGGCCGAAAAGTCTGCCAGCAGCATCATCCTTTGGGGCGGCGTGGTCTTCCCGTCGGTCACGCTTTGTGCCCTGCTCGCCTATGCTCTGTGGCTGATGCCTGGCCTTCGGCCCTTCGCGCAGGCGAGTTCCGCCGCCCTGCGGATTGAAATCACCGGCAGGCAGTTCTGGTGGGAAGTTGTCTATCACCCGTCTCAGGGGCCGCCGGTCGCGTCCGCCAACGAGATCAGGCTGCCGGTCGGCGAGCGGGTCGAATTGACCCTGAAAAGCGCCGATGTGATCCATTCCTTCTGGATCCCACCGCTCGGCGGCAAGATGGACATGATCCCCGGCCGCACCAACAGGCTTTCGCTCATGGCCACGAAACCCGGTATCTTCCGCGGGCCCTGTACGGAATATTGCGGCACGTCTCACGCGCTGATGGCGTTCTCGGCCGTGGCGATGGAGCCCGAAGCATTCCGGTCCTGGCTCGCCGCCCAGGCAATTCCCGCGGAAGGCGCCGGCGCGAGCGGCGGCGCGCTGTTCCTGCGGCATGGCTGCGGGTCCTGCCATTTCGTCGCGGGCACCGATGCGCGCGGCCTGATCGGCCCGGACCTTTCGCATGTCGGTTCCCGCGCCACCGTCGCAGCCGGCATCCTGCCCAACACCGAAGACGCCGTCGCCCGCTTCATCGCCCGGCCCGACCTGATCAAGCCTGGTTCAAGGATGCCGGCCTTCGACATGTTAGCGCCGGACGACATTCGCGCCATAGCCGCCTGGCTGAGGGGCCTGCAATGAGCGCTGCGGTCAAGGCGCGTTCGCGGGAAGAATACAAGGCGCAGGAAGAGCGGCTGCGCGCCGTCTGGGCCAATCCGGCCGGCTGGCGCTACTGGACCTCGGTGAACAATTACCAGATCGGCCTCTGGTACGGCTCGGCCGCCTTCGCCTTCATGCTGTTTGCCGGCGTGCTCGCGCTGCTGATGCGGCTGCAGCTCGCCGTGCCCGACAACGATTTTCTCTCGGCCGACGTCTTCAACCAGGCTTTTACCCTGCACGGCACGGTGATGATGTTCCTGTTCGCGGTGCCGATCTTCGAGGCGGTCGCGATTTTCCTGCTGCCGCCGATGCTTGGCGCGCGCGAGATGCCGTTTCCGCGCCTCGGAGCCTTCAGTTTCTGGAGCTTTTTGCTCGGCGGCATCTTCGTCTGCGGCTCGATCTTCTTCAATGCGGCGCCGTCGGCAGGCTGGTTCATGTATCCGCCGCTCGCCACCGACAAGGAGTTCTCCGGCATTGGCGCCGATATCTGGCTGCTCGGCCTTTCCTTCATCGAAGTTGCCTCGATCGCTGCCGCCGTCGAGCTCATTGTCGGCATCATGAAATGCCGCGCGCCGGGCATGCGCATCAACCTGATGCCGCTCTTCGCCTGGTACCTGCTGATCGTTGCCGGAATGATCCTGTTCGCCTTCCCGCCGCTGATCGCCGGCGACCTCCTGTTCGAGATGGAACGGATGTTCGATTGGCCGTTCTTCGACGCAGCGCGCGGCGGCGACCCGCTGCTGTGGCAGCATCTGTTCTGGATATTCGGCCATCCCGAGGTCTACATCATCTTCCTCCCGGCCATCGCGCTGATGGCGATGATCGTGCCGACTTTTTCGCAGCGTCCGATCGTCGGTTATTCCTGGATCGTGCTCGCGGCAGTTGGGACGGGGTTCCTCTCCTTCGGCCTGTGGGTGCACCATATGTTTGCGACAGGCCTGCCGCAGATCTCGCTTGCCTTCTTCTCGGCGGCCTCCGAGGCGGTGGCGATCCCGACCGGCGTGCAGATCTTCGTCTTCATCGCCACCATGCTGGCCGGCCGGGTGATCTTCTCGACCCCGATGCTGTTCGGCACCGGAGGGCTTGCCATCTTCGTCATCGGCGGACTGACAGGCGTCATGGTGGCGCTCGCACCCTTCGACTGGCAGGCGCACGACACGTATTTCGTCGTTGCGCACCTCCATTATGTGCTGATCGGCGGCATGCTTTTCCCGGTCGTGGCCGGGCTCTATTACTACTATCCGCTGATCGACGCGAAGAAGCTCTCCGACCGTCTCGGGCGGCTCGCCTTCTGGCTGATGTTCTGCGGCTTCAACATCGCCTTCTTTCCGATGCATCTGAGCGGGCTGCGCAGCATGCCCCGGCGCGTCTTCACCTATCCGGCCGGAATCGGCTTGGATTGGCTGAACCTGATCTCGACGGCCGGAGCCTTCATCTTCGCCGCGGGCGTGCTGGTGGTCATCTTCGACGTGCTCAGGCCGAAGCACAGGGAGCCGCGCGGCGAATTCAACCCATGGAAAGCCGGCACGCTGGAATGGATCTCCGAGCCGGAGGAGAACTGGGGCGTCCGCTCGATACCCATCGTGCGCAGCCGCTACCCCCTCTGGGACCAGAAGGATCTTGCGCGCAAGGTCAATGGCGGCCGCTATTACCTGCCCGACGCGGAAGAGGGATGGCGCGAAGGACTGGTCACCTCCGTGCTCGACGCCGAGCCCATCCAGGTGCTGCGGGTCGGCGGCACGTCCCATGTCACCATCGTCTCGGCCCTCTCGCTCGGGGCCGCCTTCATCGCGCTTACCTTCCACTGGTGGATCGCAACGGCGCTGGCCGCAATCACCTGCTTTTGCGCCGTCATCTACTGGCTCTGGACGGGCACCGGAGAAATCCCAGAGAAGCCGGAAAAGGATGTCGGCCTGGGGCTCAGCCTGCCGCTTTACGCCTCCGGCCCCGATTCGGTCGGCTGGTGGGCTATGTTCATCACCATGGTGGGCGACGGCACGGCCTTCGCCGGCCTCGTCTTCGGCTATTTTTTCTACTGGACGATCCATATCGACTTCACCGCGGGGATTGCCGGGCCTGACGCAGCCTGGTCGCTGGCGGCTGCCATCCTGTTCGCTGCAGCGTGGGGATTGATGGTGGCGGCCCGCATGTTCAACAGGCGCGGCGCCACGGCCGCTATGCGCGGCTTGCTGGTGCTGTCCCTGCTGACGACCGTTGCCGCGTCCGCCGCAGGCTTGGCCGCGCCGTGGTCTCCCGGCATGGACCCGACGCGCCACGTCTATCCCGCAATCGTGTGGATCCTCGTGATCTGGGTGCTCGCCCATGCGGCGCTCGGCACGGTCATGCAGGCCTACTGCCTGGCACGCTCGCTGGCCGGCCGACTGGCGCCGAAGCATGACATGGATCTAAGCAATGTGGTGCTCTACTGGCATTTCCTGCTAATTACCGCCGCCATCACCTTCGCCACTATTGGCCTCTTTCCGGCAGCGATGTGAGGCGGCGATGCGGCTCATTCCGAGAGAGATCGAAACGCTCTGGACGCTGTTTACCGCGCCCGTGGTGTGGGTTGCGCATTTCCTCGTTTGCTACATAGGCGCGGCGATCTATTGCGCTAAGCCCGAGCTTGTCGGGCTGAGTTTCAGCGCTGTGCGCGCGGGCATCGCCGCCGCCACTGTGATCGCCCTTTCACTCATCGCGCTGTCCGCATGGCTCGCTTGGCGGCAATGGGGCTTCGGCACCGACGATCCGCCGCATGACGATCCGACGAGGCGGGACCGGACCCTGTTCCAGGGTTTTGCGACGCTGCTGCTCTCGGGCCTCAGCTTCATCGCCGTGATCTTCACCGCGATGCCCGCGTTGTTCCTGACGGAGTGTATCCGGTGAGACGCGCATGCCTCATCCTCGGTCTCTTTGTCCTTGCCCTGGTCTGGCTCGGACCGCTGCTCGACGCCTGGCAGGATTCGTTTTCGGCGCACATGCTGGCGCATATGGGAGTGGTGGCGATCGCTGCGCCGCTGATGGCGATTGGGATCCCGCTCGGCCCGACACCAGATGCAAGCCGGGCGTTCACCCTCGCCCTTCCCGCCTCCCTCGTCGAACTCATCGTCGTCTGGTCCTGGCACGCGCCGGCCTTGCGGACGCTGGCGGAAAGCTCGCTGTTTGCCACCGCCATCGAGCAGGCCACGTTCCTCGCCGCCGGGCTGTTCTTGTGGCTGGCCTGCCTGCCGCACCGCGACTCGGATACCGCAGGCAATGCCGCCGGCGCTTTCGCCCTGCTTCTCACGTCCATCCATATGACGTTGCTCGGCGCGCTGCTGGCGCTGACCCCGAGGCCGCTTTATGGGACGGGCGAGGTAAGCTGCTTCGGCGTCGCCCTTTCCGCCCAGCAGGATCAGGAGCTTGGCGGCGTAATCATGCTTCTGCTCGGCGCCGCGGTCTACCTGACCGGCGGCGTGACGCTTTTCGCGCGCATGCTCGCCACCCCGCCGCGGAAGGCGGTCTGATGCATATCAGCTGGAAGAAGCTCGCCATCGCGCTTGCCATTCTGCCCTTTGTCGTGGTGCTGGCGGCCTGGATCGGCTTTTTCAATGTCGGTGCCTCAAGCGGCCACTGGAAGATCACGGAATGGTTTCTCCATTTCGCCATGCGATCGGCTGTGCGCACCTATGCCCTGGCGGTCGACGTTCCAGAAGCTCTGCCGCGCCATGCGATTCAGCCGGCCGCCGGACATTTCGCGCGCGGCTGCGCCATCTGTCACGGTGCGCCGGGCGAACTGCGATCTCCTGTCGTCATGAGGATGCTGCCGCAGCCGCCTGACCTTGCCGGGACCGTCGGCGAATGGTCCGACGCGGAGCTTTTCCGCATCGTCAAGCACGGCGTGCGCTTTACCGGCATGCCGGCTTGGCCGACGCAGGAACGCGACGACGAGGTCTGGGCGATGGTCGCCTTCCTACGCGAACTGCCGTCGATGGACGAAGCCATCTATCGTGATCTCGCCTATGGAGAAAGGCTTGCGCCTCCTGCAGGCGCTGCCGGAGCCCTAAGTCAGGCGCTCGCGGATTGCGCCCGCTGCCACGGTGCGGACGGGCTCGGGCGCGGCCCCGCGATACCCGTTCTCGCCGGGCAGAGCGAGGCCTATCTCCTTGAAAGCCTGCGTGCCTATGCCGAGGGAGGCCGGGCAAGCGGGTTGATGACCCTGCCCGCAACTGAGGCAAAGCCTCAGTTCTGGCCGGACCTGGCCAAGCATTTCGCCGCCCTGCCGACGATGCACCCCGGCGTCGGGGGCGATCCCGCACTTGTGCGGCGCGGCAGGGAAATCGCCGAGAAAGGGGTGAAGGACGCCGGCGTGCCTGCCTGTCTCGGCTGTCACGGGAGACACGACCGCAGCCCGCTCTATCCCTCCATTGCCGGCCAGCCGGAGCGCTATATCGAGGTGCAGCTTCGGCTGTTCAGGGCGGGAAAGCGTGGCGGAACGCGCTTCGGCCATCTCATGGCCAATGCCGCGAAGGGCCTGACAGACGACGACGTCCGTGCGCTTGCGGCCTACCTCTCCCTATCGGCCGCTCCATCCGCAACCGGAACGTGATAAGCGCGTTTGCGTTCATTCGACCTTCCGAGGTGCTGGTGAAAAACTTGCTTACCGCCCTTCTCGTGCTGATCATTCTTCTTGTCGTCGCCGGCGGAGCCGTCTTCTTCCTGTCCCGCGAAGAGGCGACAGTTCCGATCGCGGAGACCTATGGCCCCAACCCGACCCTGCCGGAGCCCAATCCGACCTGGCTGCCGACCGTCCATGTCGCCAAGGCCACGCCGTGGCCGCAGGGCACGAAGCCGACGGCGGCCCAGGGATTTGCGGTCAACGAGTTTGCCGGCGGGCTCGACCATCCGCGCTGGCTGTACGTACTGCCAAACGGCGACGTGCTGGTGGCCGAGAGCAATGCGCCGCCCAAGCCGGACGAGGGCTTCAGCATACACCGCTTCTTCGTAGATTTCTTCCAGAGTCAGGCCGGCGCGCAAACGTCCAGCGCCAATCGAATTTCGCTGCTGCGCGATCGGGATGGCGACGGGGTGGCTGAAACCAAAACCGCCTTTCTCACAGGGCTGTTCTCGCCATTCGGCATGACCCTGCTCAACGGCAAACTCTATGTCGCCAACGCCAATGCAATTGTGGCCTTTCCCTATCAGGAAGGCGCGACCGAGATCACCGCACCGGCGGAGAAGATCGTCGACCTGCCTGCGGGGAGGAACCACCACTGGACCAAGGACGTGACCGCCTCGCAGGACGGGACAAAGCTCTATGCGACGGTCGGATCCAATTCCAATGTCGGCGAGAACGGCTTGGAGGAAGAGGAGAACCGCGCCGCCGTGTTGGAAATCGATCTCGCCTCGAAAGAGACACGTCTCTTCGCCTCCGGGCTGCGCAATCCGAACGGCCTGTCCTGGAATCCGGAAAGCGGCGAGCTCTGGGTCGCCGTCAATGAGCGTGACGAGATCGGCAGCGATCTCGTGCCGGACTACATGACTTCGGTGCGGGATGGCGGCTTCTACGGCTGGCCCTACAGCTATTTTGGCCAGCATGTCGACGATCGCGTCGAGCCGCAGCGGCCCGACCTCGTCGCCGAGGCGATCAAGCCGGACTATGCGCTCGGGGCGCACACGGCTTCATTGGGCCTGACCTTCAACACGGGCGACCTGTTTGGTCCTCAATACAGGAATGGCGCCTTCGTCGGGCAGCATGGCTCGTGGAACCGCAAGCCGCACAGCGGCTACAAGGTGATTTTCGTACCGTTTACCGGCGGCAGGCCCTCCGGTCCGCCTCAAGACATCCTCACCGGCTTCCTGAGCGAGGACCACAAGGCTTTTGGCCGTCCTGTGGGGGTAGCGATAGACCGGAGCGGCGCCCTGCTGGTGGCGGATGACGTCGGCAACAAGGTCTGGCGGGTCGTTCCATCTCAGACGCAATCGGCACTTTGAACGGTTCGTGCTGCCGGCGACCCGATGAGGGAAGCGATAGGACACCGCTTGCCATTGCCTGTCGGACACGGGTGTTCCGGCGCCGATCAAGCCGAATCAAGATGTCGGCACCAGTCCGCGCCCGCGTACATGCCGGACCCTCTGACGCATACGATCGGCAAGAGAAGCGATCGAGCCTTGCGCCGTACGCGTCCCAAGAACGGATTGCAGGACAACGCCCTGCGTTGCGAATTTGTGCTTGAACGACTCTGCGCCGCACAGGAAATCGACCGTGCCCAAGCCGTGATCGATCGACCACTGTATGTAGTCCATCATCAGGACCATGCCCGGCGACGCCTGGCTGAAGTCCGGATCGAAAGTGGTCACGAACGCCATCATGGTGTGGTGCTGGACGAAGTTGATGGAGACTGCGACCATCGCGCCATCGCATTCAAGCACGAAAATATGCAGCACGCCGGCGCGCGCCAGCGCCTCGACGAGTGCGGCGAGTACTGGCGCTCCCTCTTCAAAAAGTTGGGATTCACGCTTGCGCTCCGCCAGCCATCTGCGCTTCAGGGCAGAGAGCCGGTCCAGTACCGGCTGCAGTGGCTCGTCTGGCGCAAGCAGGCGAAATTTTATTCCTCCCGCTTCTTCCAACGTCTTGACGCCGCGCCGATAGTTCTGCCGTGTCTTTTTCGATTGCTCCGCGAACCACGCGGCTCCGCTCTCCCACTGTCCGGCCACGCGATAGCTGACTTCCTCTCTGTGATTGGGGCGAAGCCTGATCCCGCCGGAGGTATCCGGAGTAAAGATTTTGCGGACCGCCGCGCCCGGCAAGAGATGATTGAGAAAGGCAATATCGAAGCCACCGGCGTCGCAGATCTGGGCCCATACGTCCTGCAGGGCCGATAACGAGCATTCCGGAGCAACGAGGATATCCCCGTAATCGGTATAGCTGCTGGCCGCCCATTCGAGAAACCGCAGGCCTTTGCGCTTGCCGATCGTCAGGGGAACGACGGCAACCAGCCTGTCACCGTTCCAGACCAGGCCGATCCGCAGCGCGCGCTGGTCACGGTCCGCTACGGTACTCCACCATGCCGAAATCCAGGCATGACTCTGAAAGATCAGCCCATCGGTGCGATGCCAAAGATGCATCCAATCGGCTTCGATCGCAGCCAGGCGATCCGCCGAACGGACAACTTCCAGGCGCTCTGCGCTCGAAACGTCAATCGAAACAATGGTGTTCATGAAGGGGAACGATCCTGTGGCTGAGCGATGACATCGGGACGCCTCTGGAACAGTCGGACGACATGTCCTCCCATCTTCTTGAGCGGCAGGATGTAAAGCCCAAAGAGCGACTGATAGTCGCGCACGTCGCGATCTATCAGGCCAAATTTGAGGTCTTCATCCGGATCCGGGACAAACTGCGTCCCGAAGAGGCGATCCCAGAACGAAAACAGCAGGCCAAAATTCTTGTCGTAGTGGCGAGGGTCGATACTGTGGTGCACCTGATGCCAATGCGGACACAAGATGATGTTGTTCAGCGGGCCGAAGGAAATCTTGAAATGGGTATGGCGAACAAAGTCCATCATCAGGATGTTGCGGATGACATAGACGTTGATGCCGAAGATTGCGATCTCTACTGGATCGAGCGCGATCAGGCTCCAGATGCCGAAGCAGATCCCCGGGATGACGCCATCCCAAATACGGTTCATCAGGTCGTCCAGCGGATGAACCCGATCCTTGGTGATTCCCACCATCACCTCGGCCGAATGATGCACTTTGTGCAATTCCCACAGGAACGGGAAGTGGTGCTGGGCGACATGGTAGAGATAGTACGAAATATCGTAGGCGATCAGCATGGTTGCGGTGAAGATGACGATCGTCACCGGTCCGGCCGGGCCGTCGATGAGCGGCGGCTGGATATCAAAGAGCCAGCCGATTGCCTGGTGTGTCCCATAGCCCACGGCGGCAACGAAGGTGACGCCGGCAGGGATGAGCAGGAAAGGCATTATCGCCCGTTTGGTGACCCAAAATAGAACATCCGCTCGCGCCGACGGGTGCAGGATGACTTCCGCCGGAAAAGCGAAATCGAAAAAGTCCCTGAGGGATTTATGCTCGACGGTTCGCCAGTAAGCGATCACCGCGCTGCCCAGGGCTGTGAAAAAAAGCAGGCCGAGCGTCAGCAGATTGACGTTCGCAAGCTTTTCCACAATCAATCTGGCGAATTCAGAAAACATCGGTGCAGTGGCTCCTGGGCCGTGAGATGGCGATCCGGCGAATTGCGAAGCAAAAAACTTGCCAAATCCACTGCATGTTGCCCGCAACCAGGTGGCTATTGCGGCTGCAACGAGCAAAGCACGCCGGATTTGTGCCAGACTAGCAGATCAACCGTAACAAAACGCTAAATGCCCTGATGTAATTAATCTCGAATACGGCCGGAACACCGGATAGGCCGCTCTGCAGCGGCGCCGGGCGCTGTCTTTACGACGGAGGGATTGCCGCGAGGTGGATCTTAATTCCGTCTTCGCCCACTTCGCCGTGCCAGGCGATGCGTTCGGCTGGCTGCCTGGCGCCAAAACGCGGTGAAACCCAGCCGCCTTGCCCCGGTGCGTCGCCGCCGGCGCGGATCTCGACCGCAGCGTCCGGAAAGCGAATGGCCATCAGCGGCTCATCGCCGCGCAGCACCATGATAGTGCTTCCGTCCCGGTTGGTGCCGAGGCCGGCTGCGAGTTGAAAGACGACCTCGGCCACGCGCCTGCCGCCGAGCAGTTGGTCGGTCACGACGATCCCGTCGGCCTGGTGCATCACGGTGCGCTGATGCACGACGCCGAAGCGGCTTCTATACCCGTCATGCCGGGCGCGCAGCTTCCAGTGCGTTCCCGGCTCGCTCTCCACCAATGCCGCAGCCGCCTTGTGCGACCAGTTGAACATCCCGGCGATGATGCTTTGGCTTTTGCCCTCGATATTCAGCGTGTTATGCGCCGGTGTTGAGCGGAACCAGTCGCGCCAGACGCCCCCCGAACCGTAGAGCCAGGTGCCGGGGTCGACCAGCACCGGCTCGCCATCGACACACAAGGTGAGCGACAGCGCGTCGGCATGGCCGTGAGCCGCTATCGAGAGATAGCCGAGCGGGCCGTGGTCGAATGTCAGATCGATGCTGCGGCCGTTCATCTCACCGCGCCAGACGGAGAGCCCGCCTTGCGTGAACGTTTGCAGCCCATGCGACGCCAGTGCCGGTTCCGACGGCGTGCCAAAGCAAAGCGCGCGAAAGTCGTCTGGCGCCGCCGTGTTGCCCGGCATCCGTAGAAAGCCATGGATGGCGGCGGCGACGGATCGGACATAGTCCGGGTCGTCCCCGAGCGTCAGCACGCGACCTTCATCGTTGTCGCCAAAGCCGGCGGCTGGTGAGAGCCAGGCGACGAAATTGGCAAATGCGGCCAGACGCGCTTCGACGGGCGAGGGAAACGGCGCTCCGGCCTGGCGTGCCGCAGCGGCGCACAGCAAGATGAGTTCGGCGGAGAAGGCCGCGTATGTCGGGGTCTGCTCGGCACCGGCGCCATCGGCGAGAATCTGCTTGCGCGCCTCAGCCAGGAGGGCGCCGCGTGCAGCGTCGGGTGCGGTCCCCAACGCCAGGCCGGTCAGATACTCGCCAGCCAGTTCTGCGACGAGATGGTTGTTGGCGGAGGAAAACTGCGAAGGGAACCGCGGCAGCCAATAGGCGCTTGCCGCCAGTATTTCGCCCACTTGCTGCCGTGTCGCCGCACTTAATCGGTCGCCGACAAGGTCTATGGTGACAATCAAGCTGATGGCTCGCAGCGCTACTTCGATGCCGGAGGCCCAGCACACCCCTCGAAACGGCGGGTTGGCTGAATGCCAGCTGTCGATCGCCGCCTCTATGGCCATCCGGCACTGGTCGTCGCCGGCGAGAAGCAGATGTGCGGCCAGTGGAGGCAACTGCTGCAGCCGGTTGATCTCCCAAACGTATTTTACATCGCCGCGTTCGCCGACATGGCGAAAATCGATATCGAAAGTATGGGCCTCGGGACCCGGCCAAAGCCTGCCGGTCACCGGATCAAGGCGCCAAAGTTCGGGAGGAAACAGCCGATCGGAGTCGCGTCGTGGCCATGTCTGCCCAAGTGCGGAAAACTGCCCCCCAAGCGTGTTTTGCGCCGCCGCCGCTATGGCTTGCCGTTGTTCCGGTGTCGCAGCCAGCGTAGCATCGCGCAATTCACGCAGCACCGGGTGCAACTGGGGCGAAGCATACCGCTCCCAGCCGTCGTCGCGGCGGCGCGAAGCGATCCTTCGACGCTGCTCGCCCAGCCGGTGCAACACCTCGGCCGGCTCCATGCTGCGCAACCGGTTGATGTACCAGCCGATTCTCATACGCGCTCCGCCAAGGTTTCGATTCTTATATACCATGCTGTCGAAAAGCGTTGCGACGGCAATCCTCCTTTTCCGATCCTGCGGTTAATATCTCCGACCATGATGCGGAGAGTGGCGATGATAAGGATGGCGTGGGTTGCAGCGTGGGTGCTCGGCATGGCGATAGCCGCCAACGCTGCGCCGATCCAGCTCCGGCGCGGCGTTGGCGTGCATGAATGGCTGAACTGGTCGCCGGTCGAGGACGATGGATCCTACCGTTGGCCGCCCTATCGCAGCGAGAAGGAGTGGCGCGCTGGACATAGGCCGCTCACCGATTGGCCGGATGGCGACGCGTTTGCGCGCATTCGATCGATGGGCTTCGATTTCGTCCGGCTGAGCGTCGACCCCGGCCCTCTGCTTGCCAGCGAGGGCGTCAAACGGCAGCAGGCGCTGGACATACTTGCCGCCGCGGTCGATCGGGTCACGTCGACCGGCCTTAAGGTGGTTTTCGACCTGCACGGCGTCACCCAGGTTCCGGCCTACAGCATGGAGACGATCTATGACGGTGCCGACAGCGAGGGCGTTGCCGGCTATCGCGAAATGGTTGTGGCGGTCGCCACCATGCTGGTCAAGATTGGCACCGACAAGGTAGCCCTCGAGCCTTACAACGAGCCGGCATACTACCCTTGTGATTCGAGCGGGAGCGATGACTGGCAGCGGATCATGGCAGACACGGTCCGCGATATTCGCGCAGTCAGCAGCGAACTCACCATCGTCGCAACAGGCGCCTGTGGCGGCAGCATTGCCGGACTGGTCAATCTCACCCCGGGGTTTGACGATCCGAACCTCTACTACAACTTCCACATGTATGAGCCGCACAGTTTCACGCACCAGCGGCCCGACGGGACAGGCGCCTTCGCCTCGGGCCTGCCCTGGCCGGCCAACAGCAGCACGCCAGAAAAGGTGACCGAAACCCTTAAGGCGCAGATGGACGCGGCCGGCTTGAGCCCGGTCGAACAGGTAATGAACATGGTCGCGGCGCGTGAAGCAATCGCCCGATATTTCGAGCACAATTGGGGCCCGAGCCAACTCGAAGCGAGCATCCGTCAGGCGGTCGACTGGGCCGAGGCGCATGGCATTCCAAGCCGGCGGCTCTTCATGGGTGAATTCGGTGCCATCCTCATGTCTGCGGACGGCCGAATGGGCGCGTTCGACGCTGACCGTCTGCGCTATCTCACGGCGGTGCGCCAGCAGGCGGAACGCTTCGCGATACCATGGTCTGTCTGGGAATTCTCCAATCCCTATGGAATGACCGTCATCCGGCCCGAAGGGCCTGCGGTCCCGGACCAGGAGATGTTGCGGGCACTGGGCCTGCCATAGCCATTGCGCCACTTGGCGGATGAGCATCCGGGCGGCAACGCCAATCCTGCCCCGCCACAAGCTAGTGATCAGTCACGCAACGGCAAGATCTGCCGTCTCTGGCCGCAACCGTCGGTGGCACTTCATTCAGACCGGCAGGGCCTGATCGAACCAGTCAAGCCCAGCGTGAAATCACCTTGGCGGCTTTCTCCGCGCGATCCGGTTTCGTCGGCAACCAAGTGTTTAATACATTCGTCGTAAATAGCGGCGCCATACGCGCGCCCAGGGAAGAGATAATGTGTGGAATTGCCGGCTGGATCGGGCCGAGGGTCGAGAATCCACAAGATCGGGCCGCCAGAATGTCCAGCACACTGCGGCATCGTGGTCCCGATGCCGAAGGCATCGAGTTCTTGGACTTGAACCCCGGCGAGAACCAATTGGCATTGGTGCACCGCCGGCTGGCGATTATTGACCTAAACGCCGAATCAAATCAGCCGATGCATATCGACGACGGCCGTCTCAGAATTATTTTCAACGGCGAAATATACAACTATGTCGAGTTGCGCCAGGAACTGATCGGCCTCGGTCATCGTTTTCGAACGCGCTCCGATACCGAGGTGCTGCTCAGAGCTTATGATCAGTGGCACTTGTCCATGTTTGACCGATTGAGCGGCATGTTCGCTTTTGCGCTCTGGGATGCTCAGAGGCACGAATTGATCCTCGGCCGGGATCCCTTCGGCAAAAAGCCCCTTTACCTCATGCAAAGCGAAAAATTGCTGTCCTTCGGCTCGGAGATCAATGCGTTGCTGTCATCGCAGCCAAATGCGCAGCAGCTCGATCTGGACGCTGTGCACGAGTATCTGCACTGGCGTTACGTGCCAGGACCAGGCACCCTTTTTAAACAGATCCGCAAACTCAACCCCGGAAGCTATGCTGTTTGGTCGCAAGGGACAGTGACGGAAACGCGCTATTATACGCCTCCGGATCAAACGGATCTGACCGAAGAGATCGACGACGAAACCGCCAGGCAACGATTCCTGGAACTGCTCGACCATTCCGTCGAAATCAGAATGCGCAGCGATGCGCCGTTTGGCGCCTTTCTCTCCGGAGGCCTTGATTCGTCAGCAATCGTCGCCCTGATGACCAAGCACAGCGACAAGCCCATTCGTACATTTTCGGTCGGTTTCAGCGAACCGGCTTATAGCGAACTCCCATTCGCCCGACGCGTCGCCGATCATTTCAAGACTGATCATTGCGAACTGGTCATTGAAGCGGACGACCTGATTGACCACCTGCCCAAGTTGATCCGCCATCTGGGGGCGCCGGTCTCACAAAGTTCGGACATTCCAATTTACCTGATGTCGGAGCGAGCCTCGCAGGACGTCAAGATGGTGCTCACAGGGGAAGGGGCAGACGAGATCCTCGGCGGGTACCCCAAACATCGCGCAGAGTCGCTGGCTGGAATCTACCGGTCGCTCGTTCCAGCCTTGCTCCACGACAACCTCCTCGCCCCTTTAATACGCGCCATGCCTGGCGCATCGGCCAAGTTCGATACGTTTGCCCGAAGCGCGGGCGAAAGGGACTTTGCCACCCGGATGATCTCCTGGTTTGGAGCCATGACGGCGCGGCAACACGGTCGCCTCACCGGTGCGCCGGCCAATTGCCGCAATCAGCGTAACAACCTCCCGTTCTCCTCAAGCGCGAAGGCATCCCATCTTCGCCGGGCGCTGTTTTTCGATCAGACATCGTGGTTGCCCGACAATCTCTTGGAACGAGGCGACCGGATGATGATGGCCGGTTCAATCGAAGGAAGAATGCCGTTCCTCGATCGCGATCTGGTTGCGTTCGTCAGCAAATTGCCGGATCGCTACAAGGTGGGTTGGCGGAAGGGTAAGCTGATCTTGCGCAACAGCATGGCCAACATGCTTCCTGAGGAAATTCTCAACCGCCGCAAGATCGGGTTCAAGGTGCCCGTCGCCGAATGGTTCCGCGGGTCGATGAGGAACTACGTGCACGACCATCTTTGCTCCTCTCATTCCGTCATTCGCAGCTATTTGAGCGCGAAATACCTTGATCAAATCGTCTCGGAGCACACCAACTGCGCCGCAGACCACGAAAAGCTGATATGGGCGCTGTTGAATTTGGAGATATTCCATCGCGAGTTCGAGCTTGGGGCGCCTCAGTGACGCCAATGGGATCGGTGTCGAGCTCGACCCGCAGCTGCGCGTCGCAACCTCAGCGTCCGCGTTTACAGGACAGCGTCAGCGCTTGACCGATTGAGCCTTTAACGCGACCGACCTCCAGACGTCGCAGATCGCGCCGACGAAGGGTGCGAGCTCAAGCCGTTCCCGATGCACGGCCATCGCAGCAGCACCAAGCCTGGCTCTCAATGCCGGATTCTCGACCAGCCGCGTCAGCGCCTCGGTCAACGCCGCAATATCGCCGGGCGGCACCAGCAACCCGGATTGCCCGTTGGTGATGATGTCCTCCACTGCGCCGACAGGCGTCGTCACTACCGCGAGGCCTGCGGCCATGCCTTCGATGACCGAGACGGGCAGGTTTTCGGCAAAGGAGGGCAGCACCAGAATGTCCGCCGAAGCGATCAGCGAAGCGACCTCGTCGGGCCCGACCCAACCGGGAAGCGTAACGCGCTCGGCAAGGCCCAGTTCGGCCGTTCTCATCCGTGCAGCCTCGACGTCGCCATCGCCGGCGATTGTGGCGCGCCAACTCTTGATCGGCTCCATGCGGTGCAGCGCATCCAGCAATTGCGGCACGCCCTTGCGGTCGCCGATGCGGCCAAGGAACAGGATATGGACATGGTCGCCGCCACCGACATGCGCCAAGGAGGGAACCGCCGTGGCGTTGGGAACGATGACAATTTTACCGGCCGCCCTAGGTGCCCGGCTGGCGACGAAGTCGCGCCAAAGCCCGCCCAAGACGATCACCCGACCGGCACGCTCGAACAGAGCTTCGATGCGACGGCTCATGAAACTGCGATCGCCTTTCCAGAATGTCTCATACTGCGCCCCGTGCAGATGCAGGACATAGGGTATCGACAGCAGCCGTGCGCAGGCGGCGATCACCACCTTGCGATAGGTGCTGCCGGAGACTGATATATTGATGTGGATGACATCGGCGCGCTTCGCCAATCGCGCGGCGAGCATCCGCAAGCAAAAGTCCAACATATAGAAGATCGAAAACCCGACATGCCCAGGGCCGCGGCTGGCAAGGAAGCGTACATCGATGTCGGCGATCTCCTGCCGCTCGAACTCCTGCTTCAGCGCCCCCATGATGCGGTCGATGCCTCCCTGCCCCGAAACGCCCGAAGGCGTCGCGACAAGCACATGAACTTTTCGATTGTGAACCAGACGCTGCAACATGAGCCCATTTCGGAACGACGAGGCAAAGGTTTCAAATAAGGTCTACGACGAATCCGTTAGTTCAAACTGAATCTGTTCACCCTTTGCCGTCATCGCGCTGGATTTTCCGCCGGTCGACGGTTAATCGAAGATGAATTCCCCGGGGACAACCCTTTGCTGCTCCGCTCCACGCTCATCTATGCCCCGGCGATCCTGCTGACGCGGATTTCCGCGCTGCTCCTGCTGGTCATCGTGACACGGCTGATCGACCAGACCGAGTATGGCCTGCTGACCCTGGTGGTGACAGTCGGCGAAATGACCGACATTGCCGTCACCAACTGGCTGCGCATCGCTTTGCTCAGGTTGGGCGGCAAAGGCGACGTCAGCCGCGGCAGCCTGATGCTGGCCGGGCGGGTGTTGCTTGCCAGCACGGCACTGGCGCTGATTATATCCGTGGCCGCCTCCGCAGTGATCGTGCCGGAGCGCTGGGTCGAGTTCGCGATCGCCGTCTGCAGCTACTTGATCGCCGGCTCCATCGGCCGCTTCGCGCTGACGGTCCTGCAGATGCAGCAGCGTCATTCGGTCTATTCGATGCTCGAGTTCCTGCGCGCCGTGCTGCAACTCGCGCTGCCGATCGGCGCCATCGTCATGTTTCAAGACTCCTTTCTGACGGTATCGCTCGGCTCGAGCCTCGGCGTTTTAATCGCCGGTATCGTGGCGGGCCTACTGGCATCCCGACGGGTCGTTGCCGGTCGGCCACGCTTCACCCAAAAGGAGTTCTTCGTCCTCGGCGTGCCCCTGGTCATCATGGCGCTGGTAGGCTTCGGCCTGCACAGCGCCGAGCGTGTGTTCCTCAAGATCTACTACGATGCCGGCGCAGTGGCGATCTTCGCCGCAGCCTATGCACTGGCCCGCCAGCCCATCGATATGGTCGCCAACTCCATCAACATGGGTGCCTTTCCCGAGGTGGTCAGCCGGTTCGACGACGACGGGCCTGCGGCATCGGGCCGGCTGCTGTCGCAATTGATGGCCTTGATGATGCGCCTCTGCCTGCCGGTCGCAGCGATGCTGGTCGCACTCAGCAGCGACATCACGCAGCTCCTGCTACCCGCCGAATATCACGGCCGTTTCGGCCTGCTCTTTCCGATCATCGCCTTCAGCGTGCTGTGTGCCAATCTCGCGAGCTTCGTCTATGGCACCGTGGTGCATGCGCACAAGCGTCCATGGCTGCTGATCATCGCCAATTCCTTCGGCTCGGTGGCGACAATCGCACTGTCCGTGCTGTTGATCCCTCCGATGGCGGAGGTCGGCGCTGCGTTGGCGCTGGCGGGCGGATCGCTGGCTGGCCTTTTAGCCTGCATCATCATCAGCGAACGGCTCACGCCGGTTCCGGTGCCATGGCGCGACATTGGCGTTTCGGTCGTCATCTCGCTCAGCACGGGGCTGGCCGCCAGCCTTGCCAGCGCTCTATTCGGCGATATGCCGGCCATCTTCTCGCTCGTCGCCGGCGGCACCGCTGGCGCAGTGGTTTTCTTCGGGCTGACCTGGCTGTTCTACCCTGCCGCCGCGATACAATTCGTAGCCAAGCTGAGGGCGCGGCTGCGGCTCGCATAGAACGGCAATTGCATTTTGAATTTGCCGTGCCGTAGTCCTGGAAAGCGGTTCCGACTTCGGACCGATGCTGCAGCCCCAGGCCGGGCGCTTTGTTTGTTGGGGAATCGCTCGTTATAGATCGACTTTTCGGCGCCCCCGACGGCCCCATAACTCCCGGCACAGCAGCGCTGCGTAGGCCGTGTTGGTGTCATAGTAACGGCGCCACAAGCGTCGCGGCTCCTGTGCCACGCGAAACAACCACTCCAGACCGGCCGCTTGAACCAGTTTTGGCGCCCGGGCAACCTTGCCGCCATAGACGTCGAAACTGCCGCCCACGCCCATGACGAAACTCGGGGTGAGTTCGTCACGATAGCGCTTGAGAAAGCGCTCCTTGCTTGGCGTCGGCATCGCTACCAACAGGCAGTCGGCGCCCGAGGCGTTGATCGCCTCGACGATGCCGGCCTCGTCTTCCGGCTTGAAATAGCCATTGCGCATGCCCGCGACGACGAGACCCGGATGATCCCTGACAAGTCGCATTTTAACGGCATCGAGCACGGATTGTTCGGCGCCCAGGAGGAAGGGCCTGAAGCCACGATTCGCGCAGAGGCTCAGCAGATTGACCATGATGTCGACGCCGGCTACCCGCTCCGGCAGCGCCACCCCGCAAAGACGTGCGCCCCAAAGCACGCCGATGCCGTCGACGTTAATCACATCCGCCGTCGCAACATCGTCCCGCAACTCGGTATTGTTGCGCATGTTCACAAGCTTGGCGACATTCACCACCACATGATGCAGCGGCCGCCGCAAGGTCATCGCCTCATCGGCGATGGCCAGCGTCTCGACCATGGTCAGCGCATGGATCGGCGCGCCGAGGAATTCCCGGCGCCGTGACGCCAACAGGCGATGCTGGGTCCATGCCGGGTCGTGCGCGTTCATGCGGCCTCCTCTGCACCTGCGGGAAGCGCCAGGTGTTCGAGCGCTGATTTCCTGCCTTCGATGCGGGCGTCGGGCTTGCGTGCTTTGCGCCAAGTCCACAAACCCCTTGTGTCGATCAGCTTCTTGTCCTTGAGCGCTTCGGGATCAACCAGATTAAACTGCCGATGGTCGACCAGCAGGACGACGATATCGCACTGGTCGATGGCGGAAAGCGCATCGGTGAAGACGATGCCTTTGCCCTCGAGCTCATGCGGCAGCTTGTGTGCGTTGGGTTCAGCCGCAATGATCTTCAGGTTGGGAATATCTGACAAAAGCTTCACCACCTCGACAGCCGGGCTCTCGCGCATATCGTCGATATTGGGTTTGAAGCTGAGGCCAAGGCAAGCGATCGTCTGCTTGCGGGACGGGTCGAGCAAGGCTTGTATATCCCTGACCACCGACAAGGGACGCTCGGAATTGATCCGGCGTGCCGAAGCCATCAGCCGCGTGCTGTTAGGCGCGGCGTCGATGATAAAATACGGATCGACCGCAATGCAGTGGCCGCCGACGCCCGGGCTCGGCTGCAGGATGTTCACGCGGGGATGCCGGTTAGCCAGATCGATCACCTCCCAGACGTTGAGCGACAGATCCTGGCACACTGCCGCAAGCTCGTTGGCAAAGGCGATATTGACGTCGCGGAATGCGTTCTCGGTCAGCTTCACCAGTTCCGCGCTTTCGGCCTGGGTCGTGAACAGGTCGCCGGCAACAAAGGTTGAATAGAGTGCCGCGGTCCGTTCCGACGACTTGCGCGACAGTCCGCCGATCGAGCGATCGTTGTTGATCAGTTCGGTAAGGACCTTTCCCGGCAACACGCGCTCGGGCGAATAGGCGACCAGGACATCGGCCTGTTCGCCATGGACCAGAGGAAATTTGAGATCGGGCCGCAACTCGGCAAGCAGTCCCGTCATGATGCGCGTCGTGCCGACCGGCGATGTCGATTCCAGCACCACAAGGTCGCCCCGCTTCAGCACCGAGGTGATGCTTCGTGCCGCCGCGAGCACATAGCTCACGTCGGGCTTGTGGTCCTCGGTCATCGGGGTCGGCACTGCGATGATAAAGGCGTCCGCCGGCTGCGGCGTACTGAAAGCCCTAAGCTTGCCGTTGGCGACAACCTTCTGGATCAAACCATCGAGGTCCGGCTCGACGATGTGGATTTCGCCGCGATTGACCTTCTCGACCACCGCTTCGTTGACGTCGACGCCAATGACGTCGAGCCCGCGACTGGCGAAGATGGCACAGGTCGGCAGGCCGATATAGCCCATGCCGATAACGGAAACGGTCTTAATCTCAGCCATGATGCAGCAGTTCCTCAACGATCCGGTTACCGGCCCGGCCATCGCCATACGGGTTGTGTTGTTCCGCCATGCCGCGATAGGCGGCCTGATCGTCGAGCAGGCTGTTGGCATTCAACAGGATTTTTTGGATATCGGTGCCGACGAGACGGGCGGTACCCGCCGCGACCCCCTCGGGCCGCTCGGTATTCTCACGCATCACCAGCACCGGCTTGCCGAGCGAAGGCGCCTCTTCCTGCACGCCGCCGCTGTCGGTCAGCACCAGATAGCTCTGCTTTTGCAGGTACAGGAATGGCAGATAATCCTGCGGGTCGACGAGATGGATGTTCGACACGCCGCCCAGTTCTGCGTTGACCACCGAGCGAACATTGGGGTTGGGATGGACCGGATAGACGATCTGCACGTCCTCGCGCATCGCCAACCCCTTCAGTGCCGTACAGATACGATGGATGCCGCCGTCGAAATTCTCACGGCGATGACCGGTGACGAGGACCATTTTCTTGGCCGGATCGAGGAACGGGAAACGGGCGGCGAGTTTTGCGCTCATCAGCTTGTCGGCGTCGATCGCGCCGGAAAAATGCAACAGCGTGTCGATCACCGTGTTGCCGGTCACGAAGATGGTGCTCGCAGCCTTTCCTTCGGCGATGAGATTGTCGCGCGCCTGGACGGTCGGTGCGAAATGCCAGGTCGCGATGTCGCCGGCAATCTTGCGGTTCAGTTCTTCTGGAAAGGGAGAGTTGATGTCGTGGCTGCGCAGCCCTGCCTCGATATGGGCGACCGGAATGCGCTTGTAGAAAGCAGCCAGAGCCGCAGTCATCGCCGTGGTCGTGTCGCCTTGCACGAGGACGATATCGGGCTTCGCCTTCTCCAGCACTTCGGCCATGCCCAGCAGCACACGCGAGGTCACGTCGAACAATGTCTGGCCGGGCTGCATGATGTTGAGATCGTGATGCACCGGCAGGCCGGTCAATTCGATGACCTGGTCGACCATCTCGCGATGCTGGCCGGTGATACATGTCTCGGTAACAAAGCCCGGATGGGCAAGCGCGGCACGCACCACCGGAAAGCATTTGAGCGCCTCCGGCCTCGTGCCGAACACGATCAGCAATTTTTGCCTGGATGGCAGTTTCGGATGTGAAAGGACGTTCATTGCTGATCCTGGTCGCCGGAAGGCGTCGCGACCTGCTGATTATTCGCTACAAGAGCTATAATAGCGGCAGAAGCCGCCCTCGTGACCTCAAATCTTAATATATGATTAACAGCCAAGCCCACGATCTCCTGAGGTAACTCTTATGAAAGACTAGATCGATAGGTATCATGGCAGAGTAGTCTTGAAAAAGAATATATTCGATTGACTAATATTTTAATCATCGGCCACATCGCTGGATCTCGGCGCTGGGAAAATGAGCTTCTGGTGCGGTTGAACGCAGCTGGTCACGTGGTTTCGAGCAGCCGCGCGGAAACGCCTGTGCCGCTCGCACGCGGCCTGGATATTGTGCTGGCGATCGAGAGCCGGCGTTTCGGTCCCTCATTGGCAAGCCGCTCCGAGTCGTTGCCGTCTGGCGGTTCTGGTCCAGCCGACCTCGTAATCGATCTCACCGGCACTGCCGCACGACGTGGCACGCCGGTTCTGACGCTCGAATTTTGCGGCCACAGCACCTTCCCCGCCGGTGTGGCCGAGATTCTGGCGAGCGGGCGATTGCCCGAACTTGCCGTTCGCCTCGATGGCGTCACAGTCGCTCGGGGGCGACCGATGCTCAGCGATCGGCTCTGGCTGTCTCGCAGCTGCAACGACCTGCTCGCCGGGGCCATCTCGCTGGTTGCGCAAAGCGTCGCCCGTTTTTCCGCGGGCGAACTTGTGCCGGTTGCTGATAGCCCGGCACCGATCCTCAGGAACGGCGGTTTTGTCCGGCACTACCTGCCCTTTTTCTTCAAGGGATTGATCGATCGCGCCGCGCAAAAGCTCGGACGTGGACGGCGTCCCTTCTATTGGCAGGTTGCCTATCGGCTGGTCGACGGGCCAGGTATCGCCGAAACCGGGCGACTTGACGGTAAGCCGTTCACCGTCCTCGCGGACGATGGCCAGCGATTCTACGCCGATCCATTCGTCATCGAGCGGGATGGCCGCCACTATCTGTTTGTCGAGGAATTTCCCTACGCTACCGGTCGCGGCGTGATTTCTGTCGCCGAACTGGGTGACGACGGCACCTTCGGTGTACCGAGGGTGGTATTGGAGGAAGCGCACCACCTGTCGTATCCGCAGGTGTTCGCTCAGTCCGGCGAGATCTTCATGATTCCTGAAAGCGGGGCGGCGCGCGAGCTTGTGCTCTACCGCGCCGCGCAGTTTCCCGATCGCTGGGTACGCGATACCGTGCTGATGACGGACAAGGATTTCAATGACGCCACGCTGCTCGAATCGGATGGGCGCTTTTGGCTGGTGGGGACTGAGCGGTTCGGTTATGGCAGCGCGTCGGATACGATGACGGTCTATTCCGCACCCTCGCTGCGCGGGCCGTGGGTTGCGCATGCGCTCAATCCCATCGCCGTCGATCACTCGGCCGCTCGGCCCGGCGGCGCCTTTATTCGCCAGGGTGACGCCGTAGTTCTGCCGGTGCAAAACGGGTCGAGAGCCTATGGCGGCGGGCTCGGGTTGATGCGGCTGGACCGGCTTGACGAACTAGATGTCCGTTTTGCGCCGCCCCGCCCGATCGGCCCGGGGCCGGCATGGGTCCGCGCGGGCATTCACACGCTCAACCGCGCAGGCAATGTCGAGGTTGTGGATAGTGCCGGCTGACGCGTCTGCAGTCTGCGCTTAGCCGAGCCGATCCAGTTTCGGCTCGGATGCAAGCGCGGCCGAAGATGTGCTCTTCGGCTGCTTTCTATACGGCGCGTTTCTATAGGCAAGCAGCAGCACCACGATGATCGCGATCTCCGGCGATTTTGACGAGAGCGCGTTGTTCGACAGCGCAGCAAGCAGGAACGTCATGGTGCCGATCCATGCCGGCAGCGGCGCCGCGCGCAGCAGCCGAAAAATGAACCAGAATACCAACACGATGAAGAGCACGGCTATGGGCAAGCCGAAGAGCATGATGACGACCACCGGCGCGCTCTCGATGTAGGGCAGATGCAGCTTCTCGTTGACGATCGCCAGCAGGTCGTCGACGTTCATGCCAAACAGGATGTCTTTCCAGCTAACAAGTCCGAACACCTGATAGATCGTCACCCGCGCCATGAAATTTTCGTCAAAGATCGTGTTGCCGAATCGATTCAGCAGCCCGCCCGAAAACAGTATGGCCACCAGCACTGCGCCGCCCGCCAGGGCGAACAGCAGCACGACGGACTTGGCCTGCCGCTGATGCTTGAGAGTCAGGCGCGGCCAAGGCACGAACATCAGCAGAATGAGGGTTTCTGCGGCAGCGAGCATCAGGGCGGCGCGAGCGCCTGACGCAGCACAACCGACGAGCAGTACGAAGATCGCCAGCACCCGCACCCATATGCGCCAGCGCGTCAGCGGCACGAAGCCGATGGCTGTGGCGCAGAGCGCGCCCAGTGCCAGCGGGTGCGCCGATAGGCCGATTGGCCTGAACTGCAGTTCGTTGAGACCGTAAGGCAGAAATCGTTGTTGAGTCACCGCTTCGATCGTGCCGAGCACGGCGCTGAGGATCACCATTCCAAGCACGAGGTCGCCCAGCGCCCGCCGCACTTCCGCGTTCAAGGCCAGCATCAACAGGCCTGCGGCGCCGGCCACCAGATAGGTATCGATGATGAACCCGGAGGAGCCCGCACGGCCGGTGATGAACAGATACGGCACCAGCGCGAAAATCAGCGCGGAATAGAGCATCAATGCCTTGAATATTCCAATTTCGTCGCCCTGCAGCAGAAACGGTCGGCTGAAAAGAACGACAGGAAGCAGCAGAAAGATAGCATAGGTTCCGAAATGCAGTTTCTCGTAGAATGAGCCACCGTCGGCGGTATAGTCGACGACCATGTTCATAATCTGCGGTGACACCGTGAAGCGGAGCAGGAACGCGAACGCAGTGCATAGGAAAAACAGAAGCGACAGCGCGTTCTGGCGGCGCGCCTGGCTGGACAACAATCGTTCCGATGCGGCAGCGGGATAACTCATGGCCCATCCAGGCGGGGGTATTCAAACGGCATTCTGGCCAACGAGATCCACTCAAAGGACCGCCGAACAGACGCGGTGCGCGAAGCGGCAAAATATGCCAACTTGGAAAATGAGATATTAACGATCTTTCTGTAGTGCTGGCCCGCGTAGCGAATAACCAGAGTTAGCACCATGTCCGCCGCTTCCGGCACAACCCCTCCCTCTGCAGCGGATTCCGAAATCAGCGCACTCGAGCGGATCGCCAATGCGCGGCGCGCCAGCAGGGCAAGGCTGCAACAGGATGCCCCAGTCATGGCACGGACCCCCGCCCCTGTCACTCCGCACACGCCCGAGCCTGTCCCGACGGTGACGCTTGACAAGATCGGCGATTTCCTTGAGCTCGATTTTCGACGCCTGTTTGTCTGGCTGCGTGCCGGGCTCGTCGTGGCATTGATGCTGGCAGTGGCCGGCGGCGTCATCGGCGCCGCCTATGGGTTGCTGAGCAAACAGCGTTATACCGTTACGACGGAAATCCTCATCAATCCCGCCAATTTGCAGGTTGTGGAAAACGATCTCTACTCGCAACCGGGCCAGGTCGATAGCCAACTGCTCAACGCGCGCAGCAAGCAGCGCATCTTGACCTCGGGCAACGTGCTTGCACGTGTAGTGGACGAACTCGGTCTGGCCAACGATCCGGAGTTTTTCGACCCGGACCAGAGCGCCGCCACGTCTGGTGCTGCAGCGAGTGGAGGCAAGTCCGATCCGAAGCTTATCGCCCAGAAAAGCCTAGCGGAGCGGGTCAGCGTCGCTGCAGATGAAACCTCGTTCGTCACAACCCTCTCAGTATCGGCAGAAACCACCGGCAAGGCGATCCTGATCTCGCAAGCCATAGTCAAGGCTTTCCAGGACGAACTGGCCAAGGCCGAAGCTGCTGGTGCCAGCCGTGCCGCAGCTGCTCTTGAGGGCCGGCTCGGCCAACTCAAGCGCGACGTGCAGGCCGCCGAAGAGAAGGTCGAGAGTTACAGGCGCAGCCACAACCTGTCCTTCAGCAATGGCCAGCTTGTCAGTTCACAGACGATGACGCAGCTCAATAGCGAAATTGGACAGGCACAATCACGCGTCATCGCTGCGCAGGCAAGCTACGACGCCTTGGTTGCTTCCGGTGTCAATGGAGCCAATCCTGACCCCGCCGTTTCGGCAGCACTCGCAGCACTGCGCGACAAGGCAAATAGCTTGCGGCAGCAAATTGATTCGCAGTCCATGACCTTTGGTCCGCGCCACCCGACGATTGTCAGGCTGAGGACAGAATTCGAAACCGTCAGTTCTCAACTCAGGGCGGAGTTCTCCCGCACGGTCGGCACGGCAAAAGCCAACCTGGATAAAGCCAACGCCTCATTGGCTTCTCTCAGCGCCAAAATGAATGATCTGAAGAGCAATGTTTTCACCGACAGCGAGTCCCAGGTCGCCCTGCGTGAGCTTGAACGTGATGCCGCCTCGAGGAGGACGATCTATGAAAGCTTCCTGGCTCGCGCGCGCCAAATCACCGAGCGCGAGCAGATCGACACCACCAATGTACAGGTGATTTCCACCGCGGTGCCGCCAAAGGGGCGCTCGTGGCCGCCCCGCACCCCGCTGATGGCAGGCCTGGGAGCTTTCGCTGGCTTTGCTCTAGGCATGCTGCTCGCCCTTGCCATGGGAATAGTGCGCGACGTGCGTCAACCGCCGAACCGATCAGACATCGACGTCAGCCGAGCCTAAAATCCAGGCATGGCGAAGCGCATTGTTTTTCACATCGCCAGTCTCAGGGGCGGCGGCGCCGAGCGTGTCTTCGTCCTCATGGCAAATGAATTGGCATCGCGTGGCCACGATGTCACACTTTTTACCTGGAATGCGGAAGGACCTAACGCCGCGCTGCGCTCCCCCGCCGTGCATCTGGTCGATTTCGACCTTCCCATCCGAGGCGAGGGTTACGGCAAGTGGGCGACGCTGAAAGGCATCGTGCGAAGCGCACGTTTGTTCAGCCGCCTTGATCCCGATGCGGTCTATAGCGCCCCCGAATTTGCCAATCTGGTCGTAGCGCTGGCGCTGCTCTTGGCGCGAAGCAGAGCGAGGTTTTTTCCAAGCTTCCACGCGGCGGCCTCACTGCCTTCCAGCAGTCTCGGCGCGAGGATAGCGGTCTGGCTTTCCGCGCTGGTTGCAGCGCGCGCAACCAAAGCCATCGCCGTCTCAGTGGGTGTCGGCCGCGACATTGCGGCCCGCGGCTTTCCACAATCCAAGGTTGTCGTCATCAACAACCCGCTGCCGCCGGCTGCGGCGCTCCAGCAAGATTCCTATGCATGGCAGGCAAAGCTGGCGACGATGGGCGATGGCCCGGTCATCGCCACCGCCGGGCGCCTGGTGCCGGTCAAGGATCATCGGACCTTGCTGCGGGCGTTCGCTATCCTGCGCGCCGGCCGCCGCGCTCGGCTTGTCATCTTCGGCGAAGGTCCGTTGGTTGCCGAACTGCGCGCCTATGTCCAGGAATCCGGTATTGGCGCCGATGTGCTCTTTGCTGGCTACGTCAACGACCCCGCGGCCTGTTATGCCGCAGCCGATCTGTTCGTCCTTTCCTCGACGAGCGAGGGGTTTGGCAATGTGTTGGTAGAGGCCATGGCTGCCGGCGTCCCGGTAATCTCCACAGATGCGCCACATGGCCCGCGCGAGATTCTCGGTGACGGGCGTTTCGGCGCCTTGGTGCCGGTCGGCGATGCCGCGGCCCTGGCAAAGGCGATGGCTGATATGCTGGACCACCCCACTTCTGCCGCCATCCTGAAAAGCAGGGCAGCGGATTTCGAAGTTGAAAAGATCGGGGATCTATACGAAGCGCTGCTCTAATGCATGTCGCCCAAAAGTGCGCAGCGGTTTTGGGACAACGACATGCATAAAAACAGAAACTTAAAGCGCGTCGCATGAATCTCTTCAGACGCGACGCGCTTTAGCCAGGGAATTTCGCGCTGGCGTCGATCGATGCCAGCCGCTATCGCCATTCGCGCCGACGCCGGAATCTGATAGCAGCCGATGAAGAGAAGCAGCGAGGCGGTCACGGCAGGAGGCGCGGGCGGGCAGCCGCACGTCGATTCTTTTTAACGGAGTGTTCGAATGAGACATGTGTGGCGTTGGTTCGGCCCGGTCGACAAGGTGACCATTGCGGACGCGCGTCAAGCCGGGGCGCAAGGCATCGTCTCGGCGCTTCACCACGTTCCTCACGGCGCCGTCTGGCGGCCCGCCGAAATCGAAAGACGTCAGCGCGAAGTCGCGTCTTTGCCGGATGGAAGCGCAAGCGATCTGAACTGGGAGATTGTCGAAAGCCTGCCGGTTTCCGAAGCGATCAAGACGCAGGTCGGCGAATGGCGCAGCCATATTGCCAACTACATTACATCGCTGGAAAACCTGGCGCGGGCCGGCATTTCGGTCATCTGCTACAATTTCATGCCGGTGCTCGATTGGACCCGCACCGATCTTGCCTGGCGCCTGCCGCATGGCGGCACCACTATGCGCTTCGATCTGATCGACTTCGCCGCATTCGACATTCATATCCTGAAACGCCAAGGCGCGCTCGGCGACTACACACCGGAGATCGCCTCCGAGGCGGCGCGCCGATACGCGCAGATGGATGACGGTGCGCGCAAGATTCTGGCAAGAAGCGTCAATTCCGGTCTGCCCGGCTCGACCGAAGACACGTCTCTCGACGGTCTCGCGGCTCAGCTGTCAAACTATGACCGCATCGACGCAACAACCCTGCGCCGGCATTTCGTCGATTTCCTGGCGGAGGTCGTGCCCACGGCCGAACGCCTCGGCCTGCGTCTCTGCTGCCACCCCGATGATCCGCCGTTTCCGCTGCTGGGCCTACCGCGCGTCATGTCGACCGAGGCCGACTACAGGTACATTCTGGACGCGGTCGACAGCCCGGCCAACGGCGCGACACTGTGCACGGGATCGCTCGGCGCAAGACCGGATAATGATCTGCCTGCCATGATCGGGCGGATGGGACCAAAAATCCACTTCGCGCATCTGCGCAATGTGCGCAAGGAAGCGGCCGGCACCCCCTGCTCGTTCCACGAGGACGAGCATCTTGCCGGCGACACCGACATGGTGGCGGTGGTGGCGGCGCTGCTCCACGAGGAAGCGCGGCGCAAATCGGAAGGCCGCCAGGACGCCGTCATCCCGATGCGCCCCGACCATGGCCAGGATATCCTCGATGACCTGACGCGCGGGGCGCAGCCCGGCTATCCGGCCATCGGTCGGCTCAAGGGATTGGCCGAACTCCGCGGCGTCGAACTTGCCATTCGCAGATCGACATCAGCTTAGCGCGCAGCCGGTCGGCCATAGAGCGTCACGACGGTGCAGAACCTTCGATGGCGGAGCGAGGCGCCCCCCTCTGTCCTGCCGGACATCTCCCCCACTTGGGGGGAGATCAGCAGCTTCGCTGACAGCGCCTGTTCATCAACGTTGGACATTGGCGAAAGCCGCAATGACGGCCGATCTCCCCCCAAGTGGGGGAGATGTCCGGCAGGACAGAGGGGGGCGCGAAGGATCACTACAGATCAGCATTTATCCTGAGCCGCTGCATTGGGCGTCCGGCAGCCCGCCTCCGGCTCGATGGCAGCTTTTCACCCATTTGCGCGGACTTGTGTATAATGGCAGCTTGCGGCTTGAGTCCGATTTCAATCCGCTGGGTTACGCTCGTTGTTGATCCATCCGCAGCCGGTGTTGAGAAGAACTCCAGGAGGCGGTTGGGAATTCATATCCTGGGAGGAAGTCACGATGAGAAAGTTCGCCGCCGCTCTGGCCGCCGCCGCTACGCTGTATTCGCTCGCCGCGGGCGCGCAAACCTATCCCGAACGCACCATCACCGTCGTGGTGCCGTTTTCGGCCGGCGGCCCGACCGACACGGTCACGCGCCTGGTCGCGGAAGCCATGTCGAAGGATCTCGGCCAGCAGATCATCGTCGAGAATGTCGGCGGCGCCGGCGGTACGCTGGGCGCCGGTCGCGTCGCGCAAGCCGATCCCGACGGCTATACGCTGCTCCTCCATCACATCGGCATGGCGACAAGCGCGACGCTGTACCGAAAGCTCGCATACGACACGCTGAACAGCTTCGAATATGTCGGCCTCGTCACCGAGGTGCCGATGACCATCGTCGGCCGCAAGGACCTCGAGCCGACAGATCTGAAGGGGCTGGTCGACTACGCCAAGGCCAACAAGGATACCGTCACCGTCGCCAACGCCGGCATAGGCGCGGCCTCGCATCTGTGCGGCATGCTGTTCATGAGCGCCATCGGCACGCCGCTGGTCACCGTGCCCTACAAGGGCACCGGCCCGGCCATGACCGATCTTCTCGGTGGCCAGGTCGATATCATGTGCGACCAGACGACCAATACCACCAAGCAGATCCAGGGCGGCACGATCAAGGCTTACGCCGTCACCTCGCCTGAACGCCTCGATGTTCTGCCGGAGGTCCCGACAACGACGGAAGCCGGTCTCCCTGAGGTGCAGGTCGGCATCTGGCACGGCCTCTACGCGCCCAAGGGCACGCCGGCCGAGGTTACCGAGCGCCTGTCGAAGTCGCTTCAGGTCGCGCTGAAGGACCAGAATGTCGCCGCCCGCTTCGCCGAGCTCGGCACCAAGCCGTCGTCCGAAGCAGACGCGACTCCGGCCGCGCTAAAGGCCAAGCTGGAAGGCGAGATCGCGCGCTGGAAGCCGATCATCGAAGCCGCCGGCCAGTACGCCGACTGAGGTTTTGAACGGGGCGCCACCAGCGCCCCGTTTTCGCACTGCACCGGCGCGCGCGGCGCGGGCCTGGGAGGACGTCATGAAACCTTTCACAATCGACACGACCAACGGCATATGCGCCGCGCTGTTCATCTTTCTCGGTGGATTTTTCGCGCTGCAGTCGCTCGACCTCGAAATCGGCACCGCCTTCCGGATGGGACCGGGCTATTTCCCGCTGGTGCTGGCAATCGTCCTGATCCTGCTTGGCGTCGTCATCCTCATCGAAGCGGTGCGCTTCGAGAGCGAGCCGATCGGCCATATAGCCTGGCGCGGCATGCTGTTCATCCTCCCTGCCCCGATCTTCTTCGGCCTGACCGTACGCGGCCTCGGCTTTCTCCCCTCGATCTTCCTGACGGCGCTGATCGCATCCTTTGCCAGCGGCCGCATGAGGCCGCTGACCGCACTCGTGCTCTCCGCTTGCCTGACGCTGTTTGCGTTCCTCGTCTTCAGCTATGCGCTCGGCCTGCCGTTCCGGCGCTTCGGCCCGTGGTTGGCAATGTGAGGGCGATGAACATGGAACTCCTCGACAACCTCACGCTCGGCTTTTCGACGGCCACGTCGCTGGCTAATCTCGGATTCTGCCTGATCGGCGTCCTTCTCGGCACGCTGATCGGCGTCCTGCCCGGCATCGGCGCCACCGCGACCATCGCCATGCTGTTGCCGATCACCTTCCAGATCGGCGACCCGGTCTCCTCCCTGATCATGCTCGCCGGCATCTATTACGGCGCGCAATATGGCGGCTCGACCACCGCCATCCTCATCAACATGCCCGGCGAATCCTCGTCAGCCGTCACCGCAATCGACGGCTACCAGATGGCCAAGAACGGCCGCGCCGGGGCGGCGCTCGCGATCGCGGCGATAGGCTCGTTCTTCGCCGGCACGGTGTCGACCTTCCTCGTCGCCATCTTTGCCCCGCCGCTGACGGCGATCGCGCTGCAATTCGGCGCAGCCGAGTATTTTTCGCTGATGATCGTCGGCCTCGTCTCGTCCGTCGCGCTCGCCCACGGCTCGATTGTCAAGGCGCTGGCGATGGTCGTGCTCGGCCTGCTGCTCGGCATTGTCGGCACCGACATCTACACCGGCACGCCGCGCTTCACGCTTGGCATCAGCGAATATGCCGACGGGCTGAATTTCGTCGCGGTGGCGGTCGGCGTCTTCGGCGTCGCCGAGATATTGCGCAACCTCGAAAACGAGCATGAGCGCTCCGTGATGATCCGAAGGGTCTCCGGCCTGATGCCGACCCGCGAGGACTTTCGCCGCATGGCGGCGCCGATCGTGCGCGGAACGATCATCGGTTCGGCGCTCGGCATCCTGCCGGGAGGCGGCGCGATCCTTGCAGCCTTTGCCTCCTACACGGTCGAAAAGCGCATATCGAATAACCCGGGGGAATTCGGCAAGGGCGCCGTCGAAGGCGTCGCCGGACCGGAATCGGCCAACAATGCCGGTGCGCAGACCTCCTTCATCCCGATGCTGACGCTCGGCATTCCGGCCAACCCAGTCATGGCGCTGATGATCGGCGCGATGATCATCCAGGGCATCGTGCCCGGCCCCAATGTCGCGATCGAACAGCCGGCGCTGTTTTGGGGCATAATCGCCTCGATGTGGATCGGCAATCTGATGCTGATCATCTTGAATCTGCCGCTGATCGGGCTTTGGGTGAAACTCCTGACGATCCCCTATTACGTGCTCTTCCCGATCATCATGGCGTTCTGCTCGATCGGCGTTTACAGCGTCAACACCAACATCTACGACCTCTACGCCGTAGCCTTCTTCGGCTTCCTCGGCTACCTCCTGACCAAGCTGCGCTGCGAACCCGCGCCGCTGCTGCTCGGCTTCGTGCTCGGGCCGCTGCTCGAGGAAAACCTGCGCCGCGCCATGATTCTCGCGCGCGGCGACCCGACCACCTTCGTCACCAGGCCGATCAGCGCCGGCCTGCTCTTCATCGCGTTCGCCGTGCTCGTCATCGTCTTCCTGCCGGCGGTCAAGAAAAAGCGCGAAGAGGTGTTTGTGGAGGAGAATTAATGTATGTCGCGCAAAAGTGCGCAGCGGTTTTGCGATAACGACATGCATAAAAACAACACCTAAAGCGCGTTGCATGAGGCCGGTCAAACGCGACGCGCTTTAGCGAGAGTCACGCGGCCGCCTGGCTATAGGCGCGGCGGCCGATGCGGGCTCCGGTTTCCGAATCGAACAGGAAGACGGCGGCGTCCTGGAAGGTGATGCCGATCGGCTCATCCATATCGTAATGCGCCGATTTGTCGGCCTTGACGGTCACGGTAGCGCCACCGAACTGGCAGGTGATCAAGGTGTGATCGCCGATCAGTTCCACAGCGTAGACCCGCGCCGCGATCTTGCCCTCCGACGGGCCCGTGACCCGGCAATCCTCCGGCCGGAGTCCGGCAGTGACCTTGTTCCGGCTTTCGGCGACGCTGGTCGCAAATCGTCCTTCCGCGCAGGCGAAGGTACCCTCGACCAGCTCGCCCTGGAGAAAATTCATCGGCGGCGAGCCGATGAAGCCGGCGACGAACAGGTTCGCCGGATCGTCATAGATCTGTCGGGGCGTCGCGATCTGCTGCACGACGCCGCGATTCATGATGGCAACACGGTGAGCCAGGGTCATGGCCTCGATCTGGTCGTGGGTGACGTAGATCGTCGTCACGCCCAGATCGGCCTGCAGGCGTTTCAGCTCCGAGCGCATGTAGCCGCGCAGCTTGGCGTCGAGATTGGAGAGCGGCTCGTCCATTAGGAAGACGCTCGGCCGCCGCACCATGGCGCGGGCGAGCGCGATGCGCTGCCGCTGACCGCCGGAAAGCTGCCGTGGATAGCGATCGAGAAACTCCTCAAGGTGGACCTTGACTGCGGCGCTGCGGACGGAGGCGTCGCGTTCGGCGCGCGGCACGCCCCGCAGCTTCAGCGGATATGCGATGTTCTCCGCAACCGTCATGTGCGGATAGAGCGCGTAAGACTGGAACACCATCGCCACGTCGCGATACTTGGGCAGCACGTGGGTGACGTCGCGGTCGCCGATGAGGACGCGACCGGAACTCACCGATTCAAGCCCGGCGACCATGCGCAGCGCCGTCGTCTTGCCGCAGCCCGAAGGGCCGAGCAGCACCAGGAACTCGCCGTCCTCGATCTCCAGGTCGAGCCCTTTGACCACCTCGACCGCGCCGAAGGACTTGTAGATATCGGACAGCGTGACCCGCATACTGACTAGCCCTTCACTGCGCCGACCAGAAGCCCGCGCGCGATGTGCTTCTGCAGGATGCTGGAGATGACGATCACGGGGGCGATCATCACGGTGATCAAGACCGACATGTTCCACCATTGCGGGCCGCGGGTCGTGTTCTGTGCCGATACCAGCACTGGCATGGTCTGCGCGTCGACATTGGAAAGGAACAGGGCCAGCAGATACTCGTTCCAGGCAAGGATCAGAACCAGCAGGAAGGTCGCAACCAGGCCGGACCGCACCAGCGGCAGCGCGATGGTGAAGAACACGCGGAACTTGGAGGCTCCATCTATTTGTGCACTCTCCTCAAGGTCGAGCGGGATGCCGGCGAAGAAATCGCGCGTCAGCCACACGACGATCGGCAGGTTGATGGCGGTGTAGGTGGCGATCAGCGCCACCTGCGTGTCAAGCAGTCGCATCTGCTGGAACATCACGTAGATCGGCAACACGGCGACGATCGGCGGCATGATGCGGTTCGAGATGATCCAGAACTCAATGTCGTTGTTACCGACCGCAAGCTGCGTGCGTCCAACGAGCGTGAACAGCGCAATGATGAAGAGAGCGGCTGCCACGACAATGGCGATCTCCCACCGCACGCCGAAAGTGGCCACCGCCACAATGATTGCGGTGAGCAGGATCAAGAAAATTGCAACGGCGGCGAGCTTCACCTGGAAGCGGATACGCACGAGCGCGTAGGCCGCGAGCGAGCCGATCAGGACTGCGAGCAGCGTGCTGGCCACCGCGACGACGACGGAATTCATATAAGGGCGCAGTGTGTAATTCTGCACGAGCATGAAATCCCATGCCTGCAGCGAAGGGGCAAAGTCGACGAACGGGAGATAGAACGGCCCATTGTCGACCTCGCCAGGCCCCTTGAAGGAGGTGATCAACACCCAATAGAGCGGAATCACCACAACCAGCGCCCACAGGAACAGCAGCGCATAGGTCACGACCCTGGCGACCGGCGCCTGGCTGTCGATCGAAGCCGGCTCGAACAGCCGGCGCGCCAGTGAGCGCGGCTCGGCGCTCATGCTTCGAACCGGCGCGCCGGCCGGACCACGAAGTTGAAGAACGAGACGCATACGATGGTCGAGATGAAGAGCAGCATGTAGCCGATAGCGGCCGAGCCGCCGAGATCCTGGGTGCGCCAGGAAATGAAGGAATGGAGCGTCATCGATTCCGTCGCCAGGCCAGGGCCGCCGCCGGTGAGCACGTTCGGCAGGTCGATGATCTTGAAAGCCTCGATAAGCCGGATCAGCACGACGGTAGCGGCAATCGGCGCGATTGCAGGCCAGGTAATGTCGCGAAAAATCTGAAAGCCGTTGGCCCCGTCGAGCCGCGCCGCCTCGACCTGATCGCGCGGCTGGTTCTCAATGGCCGCCAGCAGCACGATGAACATGAACGGCGTCCACTGCCAGGTGTCGCCGACCAACACCATGAGCCGCGCCGACCAGGCCTCTGTGGCCCATGACCACTCGCTGATGCCGAAAGCGCGCACGATCGGGGCGAAAGGACCCTTCTGCATGTCGGCGAGCATGCGAAATGTGTAGGCGATGCCGACCGGGGTCACCATCAGCGGGATGAAGAAGAGGACGCGAAAGAAATTCCGGCCGCGGATCGGCTGGCCGCACAGGAGCGCAAGGCCCAGCCCCAGTGCGAACTGCACGGACACGCCGACGAAGACGTAGAGAAGCGTGTTGACGACAGTCCCTGGCACGCCGCCCGGTGCCATGGTGGCCAGTGCAAGCACCGCCAGGCCCATCGCCATTGCCGTCGCGAGAAGGCGACCAGCCGTGCCGACGATGGTCGGCCTGCCACGCCGGAGATAGCGGGCAAGAAGAAAAAGCAGCCCTGCCGCGATAAATGCCAGCAAAGCCCATTGGACAAAGCCGAACGTGCCGAACTTGCCGAGCAGGTGATACTGCTGTGAGCCGACCAGCAGCTTGCGGAAGTTCAAAAGTCCGATGAATTTCAGCGTGAATCCGCCCGACGCGAGCGCAAAGCGCGAAAGCGCGAGATAGGCCGAGATGATGAGCGGAAAAATCGCGAAGCAGAGAAGCACGATGACGGCTGGCAGCACCATGATCCGGCCCGAGTGACCGTCCAGCCATTCGGCCCAGCTACGGCGGTCGGCAGCTTCTGGCATCGTGTCGGTTGTGGTCATCATAACCCGGGAAAGTGTGGCAGGCACGAGACCCGGCGCGGACCGATGCCACGCCGGGTCGATTTGCTTGACGCCTATTTGGCGCCGATAGTCGCCTTGTAAAGTTTGAGCTGCTCGTCTTTGCCAATCTCTTCGTTCAGCTCATTCCAGCCTTCCTCGACCGCCGCGACGGTCGCTTCCTTGTCGATTTCGCCGGCGAGGAAGCGCGACACCGCCTCGTCGAGCACGACCTGCTGGTACTTCTGATTTTGCGGGATGCGCAGGTCGAGGATCATATTCGGGCTGCTCATGCTGTCGTTGATCGCGCCCAGGTAGATTTTAGCCTCCTCCTCGCTCATGCCTGCTTTCTTCCAAAGGTCGCTGTAGCTGAGCTGCGAGGTGCGATACGGGTTAAAGCCGGTGCCGCCGACGGTCACGTCGGCATTCGACTGTGCCGGCTGCGTCATGAACGAGAAGTAGGCGTAGGCGGCGTCCTTCACCTTCGGATCGGCCGCCGCGTTGATGCCGCCGCCCCAGCCGCCAAAGGCGGCGAACGGCGCATGGTTCACGCCGTCGATCGCGTGCGGGCAGTTTTCTGCCGTACAGGCCTCCAGCTTGCCGGTGTCCCAGTTCAGGACCTCCTTGGATCCGGGCATGATCGCCGCCCCCCATTTGCCAATCACCTTGGACTGCTTCGGATCGATCGAGATCGTGCCTACATCACCCCAGTCGAGGTTCAGCGCGCAGCGGCCGGAAGCGAAGAGCGGCCTTGTATCGCTGACGTCGAGGTTCAGCTCGTCCGGTGGGCCGTACTTGGTCGATTCAGCCAGGAAGTCGAGCGCCTTGCGGAAGGCTTCGTTGTTGACGAGCGGTGTCATGTCCTTGGTGTTGAAGAAAGTGCCCTGGCTGGTTCCCTTGGACTGGGTCATCGAGCCGACCACATCGGTGACGAACCAATAGCTCTGCGCGTTGCGCTTCTTGGCGATGCACGAGCCGAAATCCGGCGTGCCATCGCCGCTCATGTCCTTGCCATGCGTGGCCTTGGCGACCTCGAGATACTCGTCCCAGGTTTTCGGCACCGCCAGGCCGGCCGCTTCCAGCACGTCCTTGCGGTAGTACATCATGTGGAAGTCGCCATCGAGCGTGATCATGTAGGTCTTGCCGCTGTACTTCTCTGAGAAGTCCCGGAAGAACGCGCCCACATCGTCCTGCTGGATGTCCTTGTCGGCCTCGACCCGCGGCGTCAGGTCCTCGAGGTAGCCGCCGGCAATGTAGTCGACCATCCATTGCGGGGCGAACACGCCGGCGTCGACCGAGTTGGTGCCGCTCGCCCAGTCGGTGAGGATCTTTTGATAGAGATCCGAGAAGGGCACTGCGATGACATTGATTTTGGCGCCGGTGAGCGCTTCGAACTCGGGCGCGCGCCTCTGCAGCGGCTCCTGAATCGCACCGGTCTGCGTAATGACGTTCACGGTAACTCCCGCAAACGGCTTGTCCTGGGCAAAGGCAGGCGCGCCAACCAGCGCGGCAAAAGCCGAAAAACCGGCCAGAAAGACCCCAATTCTCATCAGACTTCCTCCCGTGTTGACCGGGACTTGTTCTGCGAAAACCAAGCCGCCGGTATCTCCCCGTCGGCTGCCGTCGCCAGAGCACGGCACCAACGCTCCTCAAGCACAATATCGGCATCGCGCAGCGAGTCCAGTGCCTTGCCGCTAGGTAAGGTGAGGTGGCCCAGCGGGCTTCCCGGCTACGCCCAAAAGCATGCCTCGGGCGTGACCCTGCGCTGCGCAGCGGCTTCGAGCGCGCCGACGGGAGACCGCTAGTTGCTCTGCGCAGGAACTTTTTTTGACTGACGGTCGCGCTGCCGGCCGGCCTGCAGCCACCATCTCTGACGCTGGTGATTAGCCACAGGGCCCCATGCCTTCGTCATCCTA